>NZ_JACJKA010000036.1 GCF_016900355.1 Bacteroides mediterraneensis
CTTTTGAATATTAGTGAATATATTATTTTGCCCATTCATAATAACCTCTTGATTTTAATTCTTCTTTAATTGAATTAAGACCTAAATATTTATCAATATTGTCATTATCAAAAAAAACAATTCCAAAATATGAAGTTGCTAATGTTATATCTTCACCCATGTTGGTTGTGATATAATATGTATTGTGTGGAATTAAAAAATGATGCATATCCGTACTTATGTAGGGTAATACACTCATTGGAACTTCATATTCTTTAGCAAATACTTTTTGCCCATCTATTTCCGAAAAACTATAATGCAATAGACCAAGTATCATATATACAAAAACTAAGAGAGAAATTATTACTTTTAACATATTCTATTGTTTTTTGTTAATATGGTTTTATTTATAAGGATTGTAAAATCGTTAATCTATATATTTAGCAGAACCATTTACAACAAATGTACTGCCTTTGTCATTTTTGAATGTATAGTCTTTAAAATCTAGAGTTACGATATTTTCATCGTGAGTCAAAAAGACTTTTCCGCTTACATAATCGTATGTTGAAAAACTAACACTGGTTATGTATCTAAATGATTCAACATTTATATATTCAGTAATGTCACCTTCTATTAAATTAAAAGAATAGCTTCCACCTTCATAATAAATATACTCCATTGAAAAATGATAAAATCCATCTATCCCTTTTAATTTTGCCTCAAACATACGTCCTACAAAGACATCTTCATTTGAAACCCCATCAGAAATTGTTGCATCCTCAACCTGATAATTTTCACCATTGATTTTCAAAGAACCATTAATTCCATTTCCATCCTCTTCATCTGTAGAACATGAAGAAAAGATGAAACATAATGCACCTAAAACAGCACATAACATTGTCAAAAAATACTTTCTTTTCATAGTTTTTTATTTAAAATCTATACGTTACACCTAATCCTAGTACAAATTGTGAGAATCAAGTACTAATTATTTCATAGCTAAGCTCTAGACCTACATCATTTCACCGTTTGAGGCAGATATGTTAACGTTTATTACTGCCGAACAAAACAAACATTTTTTCTATCTCAAATAACTTTATTGTTAATGCTTAGTTCAAGCATTTGATTATAAACAATATTGATAATCAGATTCTATTTGTTTTCCTCTATAAATTTAATAGTATAGATTTTTAAAGAGCTATTTCTATCTTCTATTATATCATCCACAAACCAATCTCCATTTTCGTGCTGCAAATATAAAGTTGGAGAAGATAATTCGCCAAAACGAGAATCTATAACTTGAAGTCTTGCTATTGCTTGTGCTTTATTTATAAAATAGCAATCTACTATTATAGCTGTTAATGTATCATGGTCTTGACTATTAGTCCATATATTGTAATCAATGTACTCTGGGCCATCAACCAAAGAATAGGCTTTATCCATTAGTTTTCTGAGGTTTTCGCTAAGATATTTTTCATCTACATTGGTATCATTTAAATTTAAATCACTATAGATATTCTTTATGCGATTTTTAATATTAACTTCTTCAACGGATTGTTTTTCACCTTGATTGTTGGATGTGTTTACAAATACAATTAATAAACATATAGCTATAGCTACTGCAACAAAACAAGATAACATTTTGATACTTTTTGCTTTTTCCATCTGAATATTCTTTTTAACGATTTATAAATTAATTACACTTTCTGCTAAAACTATCACCATTCTTATTTGTATGTTATAAGCCTTTTTACACATTCCCCAACTCCTTGTTCATCTGTTGTTAAAACTTCAACCCAATTTCCCTCAATATCATACTTATAGCAGCTAACAAAATTCAAAGAATAGCTGTTTGAGAAGTTATTGGAATTTGATTCATCTTTATATTGATATTCTGTTTTACACAACAGTCCTTTTTCATCATAGTGGTTATTGTAAATATACTCTTGTTTACGATAGTCACCCATTTTAGAATGTTCAGAAAAGCTCAGAAATGCAATATTTCCGTGAATGTCATATTTTATTTGTTTTTCAAACTTTCCAGCATCTATATGATTCCCATATAAATGAATAAGCCTTTTTTGAGCATCATACACATAATTTACTTTCCCGACCTCCTTTGCCGTTTCACCATTATAAGCAACGACACTCGATATTTTATTGCTATTAGGAATATAATTATATTGAAAAATAAGTATTTTATCAAACGAAGACCCATAATTCGAATGGTATCTTATAGTTTTTACATACCCATTCTGATTATATTCATATATAGCCTTTTCGTTATATGAATAAATTACTTCATAGATTCTGTTGTCTTTCAGTTTAATATCCGCTCCATTTGCAGTATATCCGCCAGGAATTATTCTGCTATCTAAACCAAGATTACTTCCACCTCCGTGCAAGATTCTTCCGTCTGAGTGGTAAGTTACTTGAAATCCTTTACGGGCTTCTGTTGATAAGATAGGCTTCCCGAATTTTTTAGTAATAGGACAAAATACAATAGTCATTTTTTCGACATTTTCCTTCTTTATACTATATAATTGTGATGTCCATATACCATTTTTAAATTCCACATCATTATATAAAGACTCCCCATCACCTTTATACATTTGAATCTGTTCAGATGTAACAGGTAAATAATTCCACATATTGCCATTTATAACTTGTCCGTAAGCTAACATGGTATTGAAAAGCAATAAACCAATTATCAACAATTTATTCATAATACTTAATTTTACGGGTTTCTGTACTTACTTTTTTCTCTATTTCTATATCGCCAACAATAACTTCATAAACATCTTTTTGTATCCAATTTCCCAAATCATCATATTCATATTTGAATCTGTATCTCTTTTTGTGCCACATGCTTTCGTTTTCACTCTGGTTTCGTGAGAAAACATAAATATCCACAACATTATTATATTGGTCGTATTTAATGGTTTCTTCTCCATCATCATTTCCATTGAACTGGTACGTTATATTGGAAATTCGCCCTTTATCATCGTAAAAGATAAGTGATTCAAAATATTGTTCTTTATTTATTTGTTCATCAATTTCCGTAACACTCCCGTTACTATTAAAATGGAAAACAGTTTTTTCAAATGGTCTTCCATTTTGAAGAATTACAGAATTGTCTTTATATGAAATAGCATATTTGTAGAATACACTTCCATCCCCCCTGTAAATACTAATTCCTGACATCATGTTGTTCTCCATACTTATTTGTAGCATTGGCAAATCATTTACTAAGAATCCTTCTAGCAGACCATTTTCACTATATTTATATTCTATTTTACCTCTGTCTGTTTGTATGACACTAATATTTGATTTGTTGTCATAAGAATATTGCGATTCTTTCACATTGAAAAATGAGATAAGGTTGAAGCAATCAATATAAGCAAAGCCACGATATACGAAATTTCCAAACGAAATATTTCTCAAATTATACAATGGATGAATATATCTGTTAAACAATTTGCCTTCTATGAAATATTTAGGGATAGCAGGATGTTGCTGTGTAGGTGCATGTGGATTATCGCTATAGTGGACTATGGATTGATAATCGCCATTTGTATTAAAATTAATAACATAATTTGATTTTCCATTGCTCCATTCTACAGAACGTACTTTCCCGTTGAGTAATTCATTTTCGACATCATGATATTTGCTTTCTTTTAAATTGCGAATATCACATATTTCCTGCGTTTCTATATAATCGCTTGTTCCATCGTTAATGTTCTCATCGATTTCTTCTGACTGATATACAAGGTTGTCTTGCCCACTTTCTTTGCTATTTAGAGTATCATTGTCTATTTTGTTAGAAAAAGAACTCAATTCTGAGGTTATCGTACTATCTTTCTGTTCCTTTTTGGAGGAATTACAAGCAATAATTATTGCTCCTACAATAAAACTTATTATAGTTATATTTAATGATTTCATATATTACAGATTTAAGTTGTTTTTTATTTTAACTCTGATGTATATTAATGAATAGCAGTATATTACAACAAAATATAAAAAAGGGTTGCTAAAATTTTATTTCCCGAATAAATGTTTACAAAACACCTCCCTTCTGTAATGTTTGTTCGTTTCTAAACGTCTTTTCGTTTTCTAGTAAGATATAGTCATTCTCATTTTGAAGCAGTTTAAACTCTTCTAGAATGTGCCTTTCCAGTGTTATAGAGTTCCCGTCCTCGACACTAGAACCCACATACTTAAACTTGTATTCCATGGCTTTAATAATGAACCATTGGCTCAATGGTACTTTAATGAAAACTAAAAGGAGCATAAAAAAGAAAGTGTGAGCCTGTTAGCATTCAACCGATAGGCTCTGGACTGCCCGTGTAAGTGAATAAAAACAGCTCACACCTTTGGCTTTATATGTTGGAAACATATAAACACACCAAAGGAGAACGTCTTTCATTCCTATCTTACACTTGAATTGTCCAGATTCATCGGTAAGGAAATTGCCAAACGCTTCCTAAATTATGTCTTGTTGCCCTATGCAACGCTACAAAAATAGAAAGAATTTAGCAAAAACGTTCATTTGTGAGCTGTATTTTTTGCAAAGTTACTCAAAATCAGAAATTAATGTTTGAAATATCTTTTACCCAGCATTTAATATATAATCATTTTATGCTATTTACATCTGATTATCAATGATTTTAAAATATACCTATTTTCAACACTTGCAATTCTATCTAGTTAATCCTAGTAGATGAAAAATCATTCTTCCTCAATACCAAGTAATACCGATACTTCCTTTCACATTATAAATTTCTAGAAATCCAGCAAGTCGTAACAATGTAAAATTTCTTCTTTCCTTAATCCTAAATATCTTTTAGTAATGGCTATATTGCTATGATTGAATAGCTCTGAAAGCATAACTAAAGCCATTTCTCCATTAGAATCAGCCTTCTCATAAACATGGCGTCCAAATGTCTTTCTGAGGGAATGAGAACTAAAGTTCTTGACTGACTTTAAGCCGTATTTAGCCTTGATTCCTTTTAATAATACATTGATTCTCTGAATGCTATAAACGCTATTCTTACGGCTTATAAAGCACTTTTCCGAGCTATCTGTTATACTGAGAGCATCATAGCACTTTTGTACATGCTTTTGAAAGTTAGAATTGATTCTAATCTCTCTATGCTTCTTTGTTTTCTTCTCAATCAACTCAAAAGACTTGTCAGATAGAAGCATATCCCAAGTAAGTTGTAATATATCAGATATTCTCAATCCGAAAAAGATACCGCAACCAACTAATAAGGACAAACGGTAATCACCATCATTGAATAATCTATGCACCAAGTTAACAGCCTTGTCCCATTCTATATAATCCGCTACAGTTGTACTATTCTTTACGCTCATAATTTTCAGTTTTAAGTATATTAATATGTAAGTGAATATATTACAGCCTCTTATTTAAAGAGGCTACTGATTATCAAGCAATAACCACTTTTCTAAATAAGTGAATATCGTTAAGCTGCCATATTATATAACGGAAGGATAACAGCCATCAATTCTGCTTTTCTATCATTATATTCTTTAGTCTGTATATCAGTTGGAGAACTCATAGGAGAACTTAATCCCATGTAGTTATAAGTAACAGTCCAAAGTTCTCTCATGGCTTTTCTTATTGTTGCATCATGAATAGAAGCAACCAGTTCAACGAAGTGGCGCATCGTACTGTAAGCCTTACACTTCATCTCAGCTACTTGATAATCTGAAAGATACCAATACCAATCTTGACCATTCATTACCTCTAGTGCTTTATTTATTATCTCTGTAGTTGTCATATCTCTTTGCTTTTTGATTACAGCACAAAGATAGTGATTCTATTTTAATTAGAATAATATTTACCGTTAAACCCAGTTAAAAATATGATTATATTTAAAATAGAATAATGTAATAACAAAATAGGTGGGATTACCCCACCTATCAATCAACAATTCCTATTAACCGTTCTTGTTTAAATCCTCTCCATTCCATCTTTTGCAAGTCCAAATATACAAACATACCGTAAAATCGCTTTGGAATACCATTGCCATTTACATTTGCTTTTACCGCATCACTTTGCAATGTACCAACAGCATAACGGATTGTACCGTCTAGCTTTTCATAACAAAATCTTACGACCTCGCCTCTCATCATACGTTTTTTTAAAGTCTCTGCCATCATACCTTTTGAAACTGATGTAGCCTCATCCATATCATGCTGCATACATTTAATTGCTGTTGTTATTACATTGTTACTGTTGAATTGAATTGCCTTCATATCTCTTTAAGTTTTTATTGTTAATACTCATTTCAATTATCACATTACAAAGATAGTGATTCTATTTTAATTAGAATAATACCTACCGTTAAACCCAGTTAAAAATATGATTCTATTTGAATATAGATAACATTTCTAGTAACTTTGTAAAAAATATATAGATATGGAAGAAAATTATAGAACAATAATTCATTTAGAGATTAACGGGATTCACGAATATTTCGGTTCGCCATCTTCAATGTATGACAAACATACAGCAGAAGAACTTGGAATCAGTAAAGCATCATTGAATAATTACTTTAGTAAACTTTCTGAGGATGCACCTCAGATATATGAAAATAAAATATGCACCATCCGAAAGGGGAAGATGTACGTTAAGCCTACTACACGAGGAAGAAAAAAGCAAGAATCGGAATAAACGACAAACTGTTTTCTTATACTGATAATCAACCAGTTATGCAAAATCTATAATTTTGCATCGTACTACCCGTGTTAATCCTTGACTAGAAGTTTATTGATTTCCTCCCTTATAATAACTTTAACCCGCTCTTTTTCAAGCAGAAAAGCCACAAAATTCACCGCTTGTTGAATACTGTCAAAGGATATGTTATTCTTGTCCAAAAGTTGATGTATCAGTTCCTTTCTTGACTCATCATCGGCTTGAGCAAATTGTAATATGTCCTGCTCTCTGATTGCCTTTTGGATTGCTGCATATCGTTTCTTCTGTGAATTGCTTATTTTCTTCTTTGTCTCTTCTGAATGACGTTTTCCAAACATCGGATTAAGGTTTCCACTTCTTTCAACACTCTGTTTTGTTGTCTCCATAGTATATTGTATTACAGTTGGTTATATTGCAATCTTTTAAATATTGTTTCTTCGTTTGGCATTTACATATATTATTATCTTTAATTCCTTTCATTTTTAGAGAATTATAACTTATAGGATGGAAGGGATAACCATACACATAGCACACATCATCATCATGCTGTGGAATTATTATAGGAATTGTTCTATCAACATAGCCTATTTTCTTTTTTATATCTAGAATACTCATCTAACAATTTGTTTTTATTAATTATTTTATATATATTTAACTTACTTGAAAGTAACATTCTAATGATAAATATACCATTAAACAAAAAAGTGTTAATATGAAGACAAAAAACAGTAAGAAGATAAGAATTGCATATTTAAAGGAATTTAAAATTGAAGATATTATAAAAAGACATATAGAGCTTGTCACTGAACCGACCAAAGAATTGCTTAATTGGGATGAAATTCCTACCGTTGGGACAGACTTTACACCACGGTATAAAATTATTAAGGAGGCAAAAGCAGCACCTAGAAAAGCCGTCTTATATCCTAAGTATGTGTTTCTTATTAGTCTCATCTTGGAAAGGTGTATGAGCAATAGACAGCATTCAACGACCTTGCTCACTATTGCGATGAGAGAGGTCTTAGGTAAGCATTACGATGACATGATGCGTACACTAATGGACATGCAAATCATAGTACGAGGAAACGATTATGTTGTAGGTAAACATGGTAGAACTATTACACTTATTAATGGCACTATGGGATACATGTATACTCAGAACATTAAGGTTATTGAATATTATGAAAAGCTACACGAGATAATAAACGAAAAGAATAAAGAAGAAATTCAAGAGCATAATAACAATGATGAATTTATTTCATCTTATAATGAATCATTATCTCGATTATATCTATTAAATAAAGAAGAAGCTTTGAATTATATTAATAGCTGTACATTCGATAATGCAAGAAGCAAAGAATACTATGAATCAAAGATTATATCATTTGATAATGATGATAAAAAGATACATTCAATAGATAAGAATAATAGAATTTATCATTATCTTACCAATCTTCCTAAATCACTAAAGAAATTCTTTAATATTAAATATCAATGCGATATACATAATTCTCATCCTTTATTATTTTCTTTATTTCTCATTAAGAAATATAATATAGATAAAGAGATATTAGATAAATTATTACATATAGATACTGATATATATAACATCCATTATGTTGGTAAACAACTATGCAAGTTATTGATTAACAACGAATTAAAAAAGAAGGTCAAATCTATTCCTATAGATATATTTAATTACATATATACAACTTGTAATGGTATATTTTGGGACGGATTCATGGATATAATAAATAAAATGTCATGGGTGCAGATAGATAGGGGGGAGATTAAGGTGGCTTTGTTCCGTGAGGTCTTTTACTCTCATCGCTTTAAGTCCACTAAAGGAAAACCGTTTGCAAAAGTGTTTAAGAGACTCTATCCAAATGTATGGAAAGCTATAAAAGAAATAAAAGCTGCCGATGGTTCAGAAACACTTCCAAACCGTATGATGGCAGAAGAGAGTCGGCTATTCCATCAGATATTGGAACGCTGCTATGAACATGGATGGAAGGTGATTAATATACATGATGCGATTGTCGTTCTTGATGTTGAAGAGAACAATTTTGATTATCATAAATTAATTGCAATAATGGAAGATGTATATAAAGCTAATGGGCTTTACCCAAATATATCTATCGAATGACATAAAAAAAGCCTCATTGCTGAGGCTAAAATTTTCCAGAATTTTTTGTGGGAAACCGTTTGATGAAGTATAAGAGCTTACTTCACTAATAGTTGGAAGGAGTTACCTACTATTACGGTTACGTAAATAAAACTGTGTCAACACTTTAGTTTGTCATTCATTTAGCTCCACATAATTCAAATATATCTGATTTTCAGATATTTATCCAAAAATAAGATTTGAGATAATTAGGCTTGTTAAGGATTGACACAGTTTGAATTTCGGTCTCATTATTACTTACGCTTTCTGTTTTTAATAAAATCTTCTAAGTCATTATGTGTAACATGATAACTATTTTTTACTTTCTGTGCCTTCAAATTGCCTACTTTGATACTCTTTCTTACCGCTTGTTCCGTTATATTGAGCTTCTTTGCAATATCAACAACTGTATATGTTTTTTCTAATTGCGGAGGATTTCTATCATTATAAACTTCCTTTATTCTCTCTTCCTTATACATATTATGAGATATTGAATCTAAATGTCTTGCAATCAATTCAAAATCATCTCTCATACGCTCCACAAATTGAGGTGTATTATAATCCTTGTCTAAACCACCAAGAGCAGTAAATAATGCTGTCTGAACTCTCGTATATCCCAATGCGTCACCATTTTCTTTTATGGCTATTAAATAACTAACGAAACATTTAGTTAGATACTCATCTAGATGAGCTTGTTGGGATACTTCTTCTTTTTTATTTGTGTCCATAAATAATCAAATTTTTAAAGATTAAAATTCCAATGGTACAATAGCGTCTTTTAGATTAGGCGAGAACCTATCTACGTATATTTTTAAGGTTGATTCTTTCGTATGGCCCGTCATTGCCATAATTTTAGGCAAATTTACACCGCTTTCAACCAATATTGAAATGAATGTTCTTCTGCCTGTATGGGCGCTAATTTTTTCCCTTCTTAGCATACTTACCTTTTCTACACCTTTCTTGATTTGTCGATATTTTATTATTTCATCATTAAATAAATCATATCGTGCCAACAATTCTTTTAGTTGTCGATTGAAAGCTTGATTTGTATAATAATCAAAACGAAATTCATATTTATGTGCAATTTCTATTGCTTTATTTGTCAAAGGAATCTCAGCCCGTTTAATCGTCTTATGCGTATACAAGCGAAGTATATAACCATTTGGATGAGGCACAAAATTGGATTTATCAATTAAACAAAAATCAGAATACCGCAATCCCGTCAAGCATAGAAAAACAAAATAATCCCTAATCCTACATTCTGATTCTACATTCAAATCCATTAAAGCCAATGAAGTTAATTCATCTTTGGAAAGGCGTATAACATCAGCTTGTTCACTATCTTGTTTTCCCTCTAATATGATTTCAGTAGCCTTCAAATCTTTGTAGAAGTTTCTCGTTAATGCAGCTAAGCAATCCAGCCTTTTATTTATAGTAGAATTAACCAAACTACCTTTAGTAAGATAAGTGTGATTCTCGTTGGAAATCCGTTCATCAGCTAAATAATCAACAAAATCACTAATAAAAATCGGTGTAATATCTGAAAGATGGAGAAGGATACGGTTATCATATTCATAATCTGCTAAAGCATTGCGAGTGCTAATAAAATCTTTACATGAAGGATGTAGCTTGCGTGATATTCCCTTTTCAGCATCTTCTTCTGCTTTACGCAATTTCATATCTTCAATATATTTATCAAAATCATAAATTATAATATTTTTATCCTCTTCAATTTCCGATTCTTCCACCTTTTCTTGTTTTAAAGCCTCAGCCATAACCATATTTGTTATCTTAGCCAAAGGGTTAGAGTACAAAATCTCACAAGCTTTATTATCAACCCTTTCCTCCAACTCATCTATTTTCTGATTTAATAATTCAGAATCTTCAAATGGATAACCAGGCTTTACCCTATATTTTGTCGTTAAATACTTTTCTTCTATCATTGCAAGTTTATAACGCAATATTGAATTATTCTTCTTTAAATACGCTACAATCTTACCCTGATAATACATCCGTTTAATTAATTTCAATGCCATATTTACAAAGTTGCTAAGTTTCTTCAACACCCAATTCAACACCTTTTACGCAACAAACTTATAAAAAGCCCGCAACTTCACCAAATTAAAGAGTAACTATTTATCGTATTTTATATTGATTATCAGATATATAATAGAAATGGTGATTTTTTCTTGATTATATAAAGTTCCTTCGTCGAATCCAGTCACCCCGACTGGAAAAAGCATTGATAATCTGATGATTGTCGATGCTTTTTTATTTTTAGGCATATCGCTGTAAGTGGCGGTTTAATCGAACAAATTAAGCCAAAAAGTAAACCAAGAAGTAAACCAACAAGCACAAGAAACCGCCACCTATTTTATGGAAGAGGAATACACTTGCCTTCCCCTCAACGCATTTTATAAGCCAATACAGAATAAACCACAAACGTAAAGGCCATCAGTACCACACCGAACACAGAGAAATAAATTGCATGTTCACAAGTTTCTGCAAGCAACTTCCCTAAATTCATACAGCCGATTGCCACATTCCAAAATTGGCACAACCGGATAGCCAACACATATTGCCGCCCCACATTTGCCTCTGTTACCCGAAAGGCAAATCTATAATATCGGACGGGTACAAACATACTACAGCCCAGCACCAAAAATAAAAGTAACATCACAAAGCCTGCCGCACCGTTTTCCTGAAAAAACAATCCACCGGTCTGTTCACTTCGGTACAGTATATATATCCAACCCACCAACACCGGCAGGAAAGCAATTCCCGTCAGCAAATAGTCGAACATGGTCCGCTGATACCGGACATCACGACCGCTCCCTGAATAAAATCCCAAATTAATCATCAGTTTCTTCTCCTTCGTCTTTCTTCCGCTTACTTTTCTTCAATCTCCCGCTTTTACGCAAGGCTTCATTGATAATCCACTGCAATTGTCCATTGGTGCTGCGGAATTCATCAGCTGCCCACTTTTCTATCGCATCCATCGTGGCAGCGTCTACCCGCAGCACAAAGCTCTTGGTTGTATTTTCTTTTTTGGGCACTATTATCCTCACGTAAAATTAAACGACCAGATTTTTAATGATTCAGTGTACCTGTGTTCAACACCGGCTGGGCAGCCTCATCCGCACAGAGCACCACAAGCAGATTACTTACCATAGCGGCTTTCTTTTCTTCGTCCAGCTCCACAATCTCCTCTTTCGACAATTTGTCCAGTGCCATGTGCACCATTGAGACGGCGCCTTCTACGATTTTCTCACGAGCACTGATGATGGCCGAAGCCTGCTGACGCCGAAGCATGACCGCTGCAATTTCCGGTGCATAGGCCAGATAATTGATGCGGGCCTCCAGCACTTCCATGCCAGCCATTGCCAGACGTTCATTCAGCTTCTGCTCCAACTGCTCATTGATTTCCTCCCCTCCCGAGCGAAGGGTCAACTCATTGGTTGCTGTTTCATTATCATCATACGCATACTGTCCAGCCACCTGACGCAAGGCCGCATCACTCTGTATCTTCACAAAGTTTTCAAAGGCATTCATGCGGTTGGCCACCGCATTTCCCACATTGGCCGACTTCCCGTCTCCCGTACTGGCCATGGTCTGTGCATCAATCTCAAACATGGCTTTATAGGTGTCTTTCAACCGCCACACCAATACCAGCCCAATTAAAATAGGATTACCAATCTTGTCATTCACCTTTATAGGTTCCACATCCAGGTTACGGGCACGAAGTGACAGTTTCTTTTTGTCCATGAACGGATTCACCCAAAAGAATCCTGTTTCTTTAAATGTGCCTTTATATTTTCCAAAAAAGACCATGGCGCGTGCTTCGTTGGGCTCCAACTGCATATACCCGCAGTTTAAAATGATCCACAATAGCACCATCACTCCTCCCAATGCATAAAAAAGAGTTTCTCCTACGGTAAAACACCATGCAGTCAATCCTGCCCATACAAATAAAAATAAGAAAAGGGCTAAAAAGCCGTTCATCTTGAAGCCACTGAATTTTACTTCCTTCGTTTCCATATCCATCAGATTTAAGTGATATTATTTTGATATCACAAATATATTATCCTTCAAGTAAAAATCCAAATGCCAAAGCTTACTGTTTCTTATCTTTAACAATCTATAACCGTGAATGTTGGATCATCCAAATATGATAAGAGGCCATCTTTTTAGATGGCCTCTCACTCTTACTTACGTATCTTACAACCGTACATTCCATAATATAAAATAAACAGGAAACAGGGTAAGCACAACCAGTATGCCTGTTGTGGCCCACATGCATCTTTCAACCAACCATACACCGTCGGTATAACTGCCCCACCGAACATGGCCATAATAAGAAGCGATGAACCTGTTTTCGTGAATCGACCGAGATCAGCAATTGCCAAAGGCCACAGTGCAGGCCACATCAGTGAACAACCCAAAGCCATTAAAGACACGAAATAGATAGATATGTCAGAAGGAGTGACAACCACAAGTACGGAACCGATAATTGCGATGATAGAGCATATCTTCAATGCGGTAGCCTGACTGATATAGCGCGGTATGAATATGATACCACATATATAACCTATCACAATTCCTATGGGGGCTATCCATGCATAGTTGGCTGCATTTGCCAGTCCAATCGAATTGGCATAATCAACCAGTGTACCCAACGATACAGTTTCTACACCTACATAAAGGAACAATGCTACACACCCCAACAATAAATGTGGAAACTGGAATACGGATGTTTTTCCGGAGCTGTTTGATTCGTCAGCCGCACTGTCTGCCGGAGCATCTTCTCCTTCTGCCTTTACCTCCGGCAGAGGAGCAAAGAATGCCATTATACCCAGAATGACAAATGCCAAGATGATGATAATAAAAGGATATTCAAGGTCGGAAATACCAATTTGGTTTACATCTTTTCCAATGAGCCATACGATGAAGATGGACGGTATCGGCCAAGCAAGCTTGTTACAAATACCCATAATGCTGATACGTTTGGCCGCACTTTCCAACGGACCAAGTATAGTGATATATGGATTTACTGAGGCCTGCAAATAAGCATTACCTGCCCCACTCACGAATGAAGCTAAAAGAAACAAGGTGAAACTGCCCCCATTCGCTGACAGAATAAAAAGATAAAACGCAACTGCAAATATAAAAAAGGACACAGACATGGTTTTCTTATATCCTATCGCCTTGATGGTAAGTCCGGCAGGATAGCCGAACAACAGAAAAGGGATAAAGGTAGCTGCAATAATCAGGTAAGAAGCGGCATTGGATATCTGCAGTGAACTTTGAAGTACAGGCACCAGTAAAGAATTAATTCCCAATGCAAAACCGATGGCAAAGAACATTATTCCAATAAATGCCAAAGGAATCATAGTTTTGTTGTTTGAAGTCATTTTTCGTAAAAATTTAGGTTAAAAATACAATGTAATATCATTCTAATAAATCAATGCAACTTCTCAATAAAGAACAAAAAAGCTATTCCGGAACTCTTCCTGTTCTACCTTCAGTCCCAAATAATGCTAATCTTTTCATCCTGCTATATTTTAATTGTCAGTTACTTACATAATGCGGTTCATCCAGTCTACCGTTTATTACTTTGGATACTGCCCAAGCGTGGCAAACATGTCTGTTTATGATACGTTCTCATTTTTTTCATTAGCATTTAGATTGTGCGAATATAACACATTCTCCCCCAATAGCCAAGAAAAAAATCAACGGATTAACATACAATGATTCTCTCCCCAAAGTTCAAAACCCCAATATTTACCTGCGCTGACTGTTCATACAAATTCTGCGCAGCCAGCGCCTCTTTTCACCACTTACACTTGCATAACGTAAGAAAAATTTCCATCTTTGTAGAAAAGCAGAAAAACTAAAATTACGCTCCCCATGAAGAACCTATACATTTTAGATGACCACCCGATTGTCACTGAAGGGCTCAGCCAACTACTGGCAAACAACCACAACTATCAGATAACTACCGGCCAGCATCATTCTGAACTGTACAACTACTTGAATCATGCCACCCCTGATTTGCTAATCATAGACTATGAAATCCAAGAGCACACAGCCTTGGAAGTTCTGTCCTACCTGCGGCAGAAAGCACTCCAAATCCCTGTGCTGATTTATACCATGCACACCGAGTTCTGGATCATCAAACTGCTGACCAAGGCGGAAGTAGCAGGCATCGTCACCAAAAACGATAAGATAGATGAAATAGAGAAAGCCATTGAGCGCATATTGGAGGAAAACAGCAAATATTATTCACCGACCGCATTGCACATCGTGCTTTCCATCGTTGGCGACCAGTCGGCTGCCAAGCTGGTCAATTACATTCCCAGTCCGCGTGAACATGAAATCATACAGATGTTGTCTAACGGACTTACTTCCGATGATATAGCCCATCAGCTCAATCTCAGCAAGAACACCATCGACACGATGAGAAAAAACATCTTGTTGAAAAGTGGAGCTACCAATGTATCCCATCTCATGCGAATTGCTTTTCTAAAAGGTTGGATTGCGATATGAAACATATTCTATTTTTAGTTTTCCTTTGCTTGAGCGTACAACTAAATGCCAACGACAAGCACGAACATCTGACCGACTTACTGCACTCATTTGGCGACAATGGGGAATATGCAAAGATGGATTCCGTATACAAACTTATCACCCGTGAAAAGCATTACAGGGAAGATAAACTTTATGCACTGAACAACGACTTGGATTATGCCCGCTTCCTCAATCAGAAGGGAGATTATGCAAAAGCATACAGTCTGCTCACTCAAACCCGGGACAAAGCCTCAGCTACAGAAAATTTGTCGGAAAAAGACTCACTGTATATTCACCTACAAGGAATTAAAGCAATCTCCACGTACGAGATTGCCTACGGACAATGGCAAAACAACCAGTTGCCGGAAGCCAGAAATACGGCTGCCGAGGCCATCAAATTGCTGGAACAGCTGAAAGATTCCGTAAACCTGGCTGAAGCCTACAATCTTTCAGGAGTCATACACCGCCGACTTTTCATGTTCGACAATGCCATCTCATTGTATGAAAAAGCGCTTGTCCTTACCGAAAGCATGAAAAACTATAACCTGGCATCCATCATTGTGTCCAATATCTCCATTCTCTACAATGAAGTAGGAAAAAATGAGGAATCTATACAGGTTTCACGCAAAATGTTTGCCTATCCGCAGACCGATACACAAACTTTGGACTACCGTATCGAGCAAGTCAACAAATTGTGCAACCATGCCATCCTGCTGGCCAACAACCATTTGCTTAACAACGCTTTGGACACCCTCCAACTGGCAAATAGGAAGCTTCAGCCAGAAATGCCCGACGGACTCAAACTCCTGGCCTATACGCAATACGGCCGGGTATTGAGAGATTTAGGCAAGCCTTCCCAAGCCCTCCAGTATTTTCAAAAAGCCATGAGCTACAAAGCAACCACCTCCAACCAGGCTAATATCGCCAACCTGGAGTACTTGTATGGCTACATGCTGTTTCATGATACAGACTCCTTGGCCCAGGCACGCCATCATATCATGAAAGCTGTAGAATTTGCCCGAAAATATCCTTCCGGTCTGTTGCCCAAGGCATTGCTTGCCTTAGCTGAAATTGAAGCTAAAAGACACGAAAACCAGCTGTCCTACCAGCTTGTGCTCGAAGCTTACAAAGCCAATGAAAAATTGAATGACCAATACTTCCACAACCGTTTGTCTGGATTCCAGGCAGAACTGGACCTCAAAGAGAAAGACTTGCAGATTGCCGGCATCAACGAAAAACGGGCCGCAGACAGAGCCGCCTATCTGGCACGCACCTATACCATCGGAGGTATCCTCATCGTAATGGTCCTGCTGCTTGTCATCCTGACCATCAGCATGCATAAAAGAAAAATAGCCTTCAACCTGAAGCAGTTGAAACTTCAAAAGGAGATTAAGGAAAAGGAAATGCAAAGCCAACTTCTGCTCACCGACATGCACAAGAAAATGACAGAGCAATACATCTGCGGACTAGAAGACAGCAACAACCGTATTTCCAAGGAGCTGCACGACGGCGTATGCAATGATTTGCTTTCCATAGAAATAAAAATGCAGCAAACGGGAACCTTGTCCTTGAGCACCCAGCTCTATCAGGTCAGAGAAGAACTGCGAAACCTCTCCCACCAGCTGGCCACACCCGTATTCAATAATTTCAGCCTGTATCAAGTGCTGACACTTTACGCCGAAAAGTTGAAATCCTTGAAAAACATTCACGTAGAATGTTATATAGAGGAAAGCATAAAACAGCTTTCATTGCCTCCCGAACATATCCAACAGGTATATCGTATCCTTCAGGAAATCGCATCCAACCTGATAAAACATGCCGATGCAAAAAATGCTTATATCACCGCCAGCTATGAATCCGGAAAGGTCAACCTCATCATCGAAGACGATGGAAAAGGATTCTCTACAGCACATCCGGTAAAGGAATCCTCCGGACTGGGCCTCAAAAACATTCAGGAACGCTGTGTGCAATTGCAGGGAGGCTGTGAAATCACATCAAAAGAACAGCACGGAACCGTGATACATTTCTGGTTCCCGGCATAAACTGACATAAAAAAGAATCCGCATTACAACTCCCCGATATTGTAATACGGATTCTTCGTCCATCATGCTTGTAAAGTCCATTATTCATCCATCAGTCTGTCCGTTCCCCAGAACATGATTTCCCATTGTCCTTCTTTGTTTTTCACTAAATAGATAGAAGTCTCATTCTCTTCCCCCGACTTATAGACCTCCTTGAAGGTTACTCTTGCGTAAGTCTCCGTCTTACTGAGTTCTTCCTTCAAAATTTCATAACTTTCTAACTTTTCTTTATCACTCTGCTTGGCAACTTGTTTTTCTATCAGTTCAGCCAAGTCTTTTCGGGCTTTTTCTTCTGCCTGAGAATCCTCATCATCTGTCAGCTTCATCAAATCTACATACCCCTTGTAGTCTCCAGCCAGTGTACAATCCAAAGCTTTTTCCACTACAGCCGAAGGAGTATTGGAAGAGCAGGCTGACATGAATAATAAAGCTACGACTCCGCATAAGGACTTAAAAATTGTTTTCATAGTTTTTCATGTTTTATTTACCCACTAAAATCTATTCCTTCAATCACTACTGTCCCGTAAAAGTGGATAAATAGTTCTTTGAAATTATTGAAATATAGTCAATTACACGGTCTTTTGAAATGAAACGGACTTGATTTTGCAACTTTGCAGTCTAATACAAATGGCTGC
>NZ_JACJKA010000037.1 GCF_016900355.1 Bacteroides mediterraneensis
TTATCCTCTGAGAACATAGTGGTAATCGCTTAAATGTTATAACTTGACACTATAAATTTAATGCTTTTATCGCTATGTTCCTAATTATCAAACGAATAATTTTATTCCTTATATCGAACTCACGTTAATATAGATAACAGAGCCAGACGTATATGTTACTTGTCTGCTACACCTATTCCTGAAATATACTTGGATTATATCCCTCAATTAGCCAATCTTCCTTATTATAAGTTACAATGGGATCCGGCTGTCATTGAAGAACCGACACTGAAAGTACGGCAAATGAAAAAAGGTGAGAATGCAGTGAAGTTATGTACTGAGCTGATACAGAAATATAGGAATAATGGGTATTTTGAACGTAAAATTATACAGGGAAATGTGGTGTATTCTCGTGAAGCTTGTATCTTTCTTAACGAAGTAAAGTCCATTATAAGGATTATCGAAAAGAATAATTTGCTTCCGGAAGAAGTTACAATTTTATGTTCAGAAAGTAAAAGTTCAGAACTGCCAAAGGGTTTTACAATAGGCGGTTTATGTACCGATCGCAATAATCCGATAAACAAGACCTTTACGTTTTGTACAAAAGCTTCTTTCGAGGGTGTAGATTTTTATTCTACAAATGCCAGTACTTATATTTTTATTGATGGAGGAAAAGAGTGGTTAAGTCTCGATGTTGCAATTGATCTTTCACAGATTCTTGGAAGGCAAAGGCTTGACTGTAATCCATTTCGTCATGATGCTACATTATACTATAAAACTGTTCCAAATCCTGTAACAGAAGTTGAGTTCAGGCAAAGTCAGAGTGAGATGGAGCAGACTACAAAAGAACGTCTTGACATGTATGATGCAAGTCCAGAAAAATCAAAAAAATGGTTAGTTGATCTTCATCTCAAAATATCGCCTGAAGAGAAATTCGTAAGTGATTATGTTGATGTCATACAGAAAAATGGTCAGTCCACACTTGGTTTCAATTATCTGGTTATGGCTGCCAAGTGGAATCAGTGGTATCAAAGACGTTATTATTATAGTAATTCACATCAATTGATATCAGGTATTCAGTCTGCATTAGGAATAGGACGGAAGCCTGTAGAAGTAAGGGATTTTGAGTCATGGTATAATAACGCATCAGATAAAGACAAACTTGCTGGATATGCTGATTTTAGAAATAAATACCCTCAATATGATGAGTGGATTTTCCAGAACCCATTTATAGATTTACGTTTTCATCAGTGGTATGCTACCTTGGGTTATTCAACTTTAAAGAGAGTGAATTTTAAAGAGGATAAGGTAATAAATATCTACAATGAGTATTGTGTGCAAGATTTAATAAAGACTGCTTGCATAAATGCTTTTGAAGTTGGAAAAATTTACTCTCTCAAAGACGTAAAAAACATGCTGCAACAAATATATGACCATGCTGGATTTTTTGGGAAAACAGCCAAAGCGACAGATTTAGGGAAGTATCTTTGTTCCCAAAAAGTGCAGCGTACTGATGGACAAGGTAATCGTCTTTGGTATATTGAAATTTTAGGGTAGTCATTCGGGGTGGATTAAGGTTGGTATAATGCAATAATTCTTTATCCCGAATTGTGACTCAATTCGGGATAAATTATGGAGGTAAGCTACGTAACGGTTTGCCTCTATTTTTATTTTATGAGACTCTTATTATGCCATAATTAGGTTACATTTATGAGTGTTTTGTGTGTTGTTAATTGGCTGGTAATGGTTCACATATAATTGTTTCTTGTTTGATTGACTTTATGTATTTATTCACAGTCTTTCGGCATAGCTGTAAGAGGTCGGCGATATGCTGTTGAGTTTTTCCTTCATTATATAGCTGCTTTATTTGTGATAATACTTCTTGTGTAACCTTTCTACGCTTATCTTGCTTTGCGGAATTAGGTTGAGCATTATTTTCAACAGGTTGATTGTCTTTTACTGCTATATGTTCGGTATTGGCTAGGGTGGATTCTTTAGTTATTCTGGGTTTTGCTGTTTTTGGGGTAGGTAAAGCAGCTTCTTCAGGTATAGAACATTCATACTCAAGATGTAGATAAGGATGAGATGCTATATTGCAAACAGATACTTCACTCGGAGTACTACCGAATTTATATTTAAGAATTTTTAATACTCGTTTGCGGTTTCCGAATCTTGACTCTGTTAATGCTATTGCAGAGTTGGCAAACCTGCTAAATTCAGCGGAGCCTGATAAGTCATTAAGTTCAAGAGGCTTGTGCTTTTTATAATTTTTTGCAGTGTGTATTACAATTATGACAGTAAGATTGCATCCTTGCCTTTCGTATTTAGCTTTTAATGTGTTTATAGATAGGAAGAAACCATTTACATCCTTCGTGCTTTTACTTCTATTAAAACACGCAATGTTATCAAAAATTACTGTGCAATCTTCATGTGGATGTTCACTGGTTATACGTTGATGTACGTCATTATATAATTTCCCCAAGCTATCTAGTTCTCCACCTTGTATCCGTATAAATGTATTGGGATATTTACCCATATTCTCTCCAAAGCGTTTGCGTATATCAGAGTTTCTCATTTCTCCATCATAATAATAAACCTGTTGTGGTTTTATTACCTGATTGTCATTATTGGGAGCTATCTTAGATTTTTTTCCTCCAGCTATATCTAACCCTATTTGCATTGCTAATATGGATTTACCAGTATTAGGAGCTCCAACAATTAGACAAGTATCCCCTTTATAAAGCATGTTGTGAATTAAGCTTATTTCTTGGGTGCTTGTATCTTTGTTTATAGCATCATTGAGTGTTTCTGAAGGAGCTAATTTGTCAGACCTTTTAATGATATGATTTGTTTGTACTACATTTTTCTTACACCACCATTTTTCTATCTGCTTAACAAATTTTTTACCTATATATACGATTAATTGTACCGCACTCCTTTCTATTATCTTCTTTAGGCTCTTATTCATACCTTAATAACTGATTTAATTTTAGCTGCAAAACTATTTTTTTATTTGATTATTTCTAAAGGAAATTAGTAGTATAAAATAGCAGATGATTAAATTGTAATTATTGATAATTATTGCTATTTATTTCTATTTATTACTAGTCGCATAATGTGTTGATGGGCATTATTTGCGATAGATGAGATAGCATAAGGTTCTCTTTTGTGGTATAGCTGAAAGACTCCACCCAGATAAACGCTCCTTGATAAAAATACTTCATATAGACTAAAGGTAAGCATCCGATTAAGTACACATTGTAAGGCTATTCACTCTTCCGTTGTTTGGCTAACAAAAAACATGGAACGAATAATGAGTAAAGAAGTATTTAGTCTGTTTATGAAAGATAATGAATAGTGGCCTGCCTGTAAGAGATTTTTGTGAGAATGAATAAGATTCATTCTCCTGTTTCCATTACTGGAAGAAGAAATTTGCTCTGAGCCGTACTTGAATCAGTCATTTGGACAAGCCTCCTGATGATACATTGATTCCATTGGGCCTGCATTGCAAGGGAAATCTTCCGTCAAGCGAGGCTAGCGACGTAACGATGGATTTCCCTTCCGGAATTAGAATCCATTTTGACAGCCATGGAAATCCTGACCTGACATTTGGATTGATACATAAATTATGCGCCATGTTCTGTGTGAATAATCTTATGCGCTATTTCCTGTGTCCCGGAAAGACGGACATGCACAAGGGGATCAATTCTCTGTGCGGAGTGGTTCACGACCGGATGGGACATGACGTTCGTCTGGGCGATGTCTTCATCTTCATAAACAGAAGCAGGACCACCATGAAGCTCCTCCATGCTGAAGACGGCGGCATGGTATTGTATGTGAAACGGTCGGAAATTGAAGAAGGCTAACAATACTCTAATTGAAGTCAAATAGAAGAATAGCTAATTCTGCCTATCAACTTTATATTTGCTTATAGGTAAAGTTTGTGGTTTTATGAATCTACAATGTGTATTTTATTGGGTGTTTACAACTAAAGAATACAAGATGGAATAAGTTAGGCATTGAATCTGTTACAGCTTTAAAGTAAACACGCCTTTAACGTGAATTTATTAATGACGGGCATTAATAGCAATTCCCTGATTATATGAACGGGGGCAGGTTTTTATTTTTGTGAGAATATTCAATGGATGTAGCTTTATATTTTGCATTTATGAAGACTAAGTTATTTTTCTATATCGGATTTAATTTTTTCTAATTTTTTCTTTGCATCTATATATTGAGATTCGTTTTCCAGATTTTTTCGTTTGTAATTATTATAACCAGATTCATTGCCTGTAATATCGAAATAGTAACTTGCAGATTTAAAGGTAGGAATCTCGCTTAAGATTCCGCAGTCTTTGGCTGCTTTCATTATTATCATTGCTTTTTTGCCTTTTCCCCATTGGCATAATTTCTTTAATTCTTTAATATAAAGCTCTTGATATTCTTGTTTATCAGTTGTGAATGGAATGGTAATATCTGCTTTAGGGCGACCTCGTTTTACCATTTTAGGTTTTGAAAGTATTTTGATTATATCGTTTTTTCTTTCTTCAATTATCTTAAAAATAATATTATCTAATCTTCCATTTTGACATACTTCAGTATACAAGGTTAAATACGGATAAGAATCTGTATTATTATATGATTTGTATATCTTAATGCACTCTTCAGGTGAGAAACATAATGTGTTTGGTATATGCATATTCTTTAGTTTTGATTCATAATTTTTGGGGCCTAATTTATGTCTTGTTCTGCGTTGACCAGGTGTTTCGTTTCTAATAGCTTTTAGTATTGCTTCTTTTATTGCTTCTTTTGGGGATTTTTGGGATTCTTCTTTCCTTTCCATAATGTAACTTTATTTTTTATAGTTTCAAATTTATAAAAATGAAAGGACAAATTAAAACCATTATTATGATTATGTATTTATTTTCCAAGAATATATAATAAAGTGCTGTGTTGATGTTTATTTATCAGAAATAATTATTATCCCACTCACAATAACTGCAAGTGGGATAATCTTAATTGGAGGGGTTAGAGGTTTGAATCTCCAGTAAATGTTTCCATGAGCCTATCCATCTGCTCACCTATGCACTTATCTATCAGTTTGGCATAATGAGTAGTCATTCTGGTATTGGTATGACCAAGCATCTTAGAAACGACTTCCAGTGAGATATTATTAGCTAAAGTAACGGTGCTGGCGAATGTGTGGCGGCTGGTATGGAACAGAACCCACAGAGCACCCGTCAGCAAACAAGTAAAGATAAAACGTAACCCGTTTGAAATGAGCGGTTTTTCACTATTCTGCCAAATGCCGGAAACGCAACGGAGTGCGGAATATTGAGCCATTTCAGTTACCAAGCCGTTAGCTGTCAGTTACCGAAGCAAGGACAGGTAACATACGGAAAATGAAATAGTTGTACGCCCGTGCCGATTGCGCTGATACGCACCGTTCTGCAAATCAATGGACGCTTACTCATAAGTTAATTTTGCAACAAAAACAGTAAGCGTATGAAAATTGAAAAATTCAAGGTGCTGCTCTACCTGAAAAAGAGCGGAACGGACAATTCGGGCAAAGCCCCGATAATGGGTCGTATCACAGTGAACCGCACGATGGCGCAGTTCGGATGCAAGCTGTCGTGCAAGCCGGAGTTGTGGAACGCAAGGGAAAGCCGTCTGGACGGCAAGAGCCGCGAGGCGGTGGAAACCAACGCGAAACTGGACAAGTTGCTGCTTGCGGTCAATGCGGCGTTTGATACGTTGGTGGAGCGTGGGCAGGACTTTGACGCTACGGCAGTCAAGGACTTGTTCCAAGGCAGTATGGATACGCAGATGACCCTGCTGAGAATGACCGACCGCATCTGCGAGGACTTGAAGGCACGTATCGGCATCGACCGTGCCAAAGGAACCTACCCCGGCTATTACTACATGAGAAGGACATTGGGCGAATTCATCGAGTGGCAGTTCAAGACGAAGGACATCGCTTTTGGGCAACTTTCCGAACAGTTCATACACGACTACCAGAACTTCGTGATGGACGTGAAAGGCTTGGCGGTGGACACCGTGCGCCACTATCTCGCCATCTTGAAAAAGGTATGCCGCATCGCCTACAAGGAGGGGTATGCGGAAAGATGCTTCTTTGCAAATTTCACCTTACCGCAAAAGACAGAACGTACACCGAGGGCATTGAGCCGCGAGGACTTCGAGAAAATCCGTGACGTGGAGATACCCGCATGGCGTACCACGCACATCCTTGTACGTGACCTTTTTCTGTTTGCCTGCTATACCGGCACTGCCTATGCGGATGCGGTGAGCGTCACCCGTGAGAACCTCTATACGGACGATGAGGGCAACCTGTGGCTTAAATACCGCCGCCAGAAGAACGAGCTTCGGGCGAGCGTGAAGCTGCTGCCGGAAGCCCTCGCCCTAATTGAGAAATACCATGATGACAACCGCCCGACGCTGTTCCCGATGGTATACCATCCAAACCTCCGCCGGCACATGAAATCCCTTGCCGTCCTCGCAGGGGTAAGCAGCACCTTGTGCTACCATCAGGCACGCCACTCCTTCGCCTCGCTGATTACGCTGGAAGCCGGAGTGCCGATTGAAACCATCAGCCGGATGCTTGGTCACTCCGATATAACCACGACCCAAGTCTATGCCCGTGTCACCCCGAAAAAGCTGTTTGAAGACATGGACAAATACATCGAGGCGACCAAAGACTTGAAACTTGTTCTCTAACTAATAAAAACATTACAACCATGCGCAGTACATTTTCCATATTACCGTACATCAACCGTAACAAGGTAAAGGCTGACGGCACGACCGCCGTCCTCTGCCGCATCACAATAGACGGCAAGAGTTCCACGATGGCGACGGGCATCTATTGCAGACCGGAGGACTGGAACAGCAGCAAGGGAACCATTCGCACCGTCCGCGAGAGCAACCGCTTGCAGGAGTTCAAGAAGTCCGTTGAACTTGCTTATGAGGATTCGTTAAAGAAACAGAACGTGGTGAGTGCCGAACTGCTCAAAAATGCGCTGGCAAGGAAAGCCGTCATACCCACCAAGCTGCTGCAGATGGGCGAAAGGGAGCGTGAACGGCTGCTTGCCCGTTCAAAGGAAATAAACTCCACGTCCACCTACCGCCATTCGGGATATTACCAGAAATACCTGAAAGACTATCTCACATCGTTGGGCAAGGAGGACATCGAGTTCAGCGACATTACGGAGGAGTTCGGCAGTTCCTACAAGGCTTTCATGAAGCGCAACAAGAATTTCAGCGCACAGCAAATCAACAAGTGCCTGTGCTGGCTGAGCAAGCTGATGTACCTCGCCGTGGACTACGAGATACTCCGTGCCAACCCGTTGGAGGACATGGAATACGAGAAGAAGCCCGCGCCGAAGCACAGGCATATCAGCCGTGCGGAACTGAAAGCCATCCTTGAAACGCCCATGTTCGACCCGTTGCAGGAACTTGGGCGCAGGGCATTTTTGTTTTCAACGTTCACTGGCTTGGCGTATGTGGACATCATGCTGCTCCATCCGCACCATATCGGCACGACGGCGGACGGCAGGCGTTACATCCGCATCAACCGCAAGAAGACCAACGTGGAGGCGTTCATCCCCCTGCATCCGATAGCGGAGCAGATACTCGACCTCTACAACACGACCGACGACACGAAGCCCGTGTTTCCACTTCCGAGCCGTGACGAGATGTGGTTCGAGATACACGAGCTGGGCGTGGCGATAGGACGGAAAGAAAACTTGTCCTACCATCAAAGCAGACACTCGTTTGGAACTTTCTTGATTTCGGAGGGCATACCCATTGAGAGCATCGCCAAGATGATGGGGCACTCAGGCATAAAGACCACCCAGCGGTACGCGGAGGTGACTGACAAGAAGATTTCAAAGGACATGGACACTCTGATGGCGGTCAGAATGATGTACGGAACGGGCAAATGGTACAAAAGACAAGAACTGCCAAAAGGAACAAGCATTGATAATAAATAAATATGAGGCATGACAATGGAACGGGGAATAATCACAATCACAGAAAACGGGGCGGTTGCCATGCCGACCGCTCCCGTTTGGATGACGCAGCAGGAAATGTCCGATGCGTTCAACGTGTTCGGCTGCCACATCCGCAAGGCTGTCCATGCCATATACAAGAATGGCGAATTGTTGGAAAGCGAAACGAAGCGGTACATCAAACAGGACAACGGGATAAACTACGATGTTTACAGCCTTGAAATGGTGATAGCCGTTTCCTTCAAGTTAAGAGATCGGGAGAGCATGGCTTTCCGGCGGTTCATCATGAGCAGGCTGACCATGAACAACAGACAGCCCGTCAACCTTTTCTTTTCGCTCTCCCCGTCACGTGGAAAGAGAGCGGGAAATTGAGCAGACCTCAGACGGCGTAAGAGATACCCTCAAACGACGTGTAAGGCTATCTCTTACGCCGTTTGAGGGTAACACCGTTTTACAGGGAATTCCCGTCAGCCTACCTGAACGCTTCCCGGTAATTGGCGGCAAGCATCCGTTCTATGTCCGATTCCTTGTACAGAATCTTGCCGCCCAACTGGTAATAGGCGATTATGCCGTTGTTGCGGTAGTCCTGCAAGGTGCGCCGGCTCACTTTCAGCCGTGCCGACACCTCCCTGTCCGTCAGGAAGCGTTCACCACCCAATGTCGGACGGCTGTTTGCCATAAAGTTCTCGATACCGTCCAGCAGACGGTCAAGGCTGTCGCCGAACTCGGCGACAAGCGCATGGTTCTTGGTAATTATTTCACTCATTGTCACGTTGGATTTAGTGGTACATAATAATCAAACGGCTTTGTCTGCCAGCTTACCTTCAACGGGCTTGACGATGCGCAGCACATCCTCCGGTCGGTAAAACACCTTGTGGTTTATCTGCGAATAAGCCAGTGTGCCGTTGTCACGCAGGGTCTGCAAGGTGCGCGGACTGATGTTCAACTGTTGGCAGACCTCTTGGTTGTCCATCCAACGGTTTAATGACTTGCTGCCTTGCTTGGCAAGGAGTTCGTTCACACGGTCTGAGAAACGGCTGAACTTCGCCGCCATTTCCTCGAATGCTTCTTTCTGAAAAATCAATACTTCCATTGTCGATACTGTTTTTAATGTTGATACTCGGTTTTGGACGCAAGGTAAATGGGCATTACGCATCAAACGATGGGTTGGCACAATCGTGGCAGCTTGTGGCAGGGAGTGGCGTTATCCGCCGACCCCGTGACGGCTGTTCCAAGCGTCCGTGATGCAAAGGAAAGCGAAGTCCGGCACAATCCAACCGCTTCGCACCTGCGTGGCAGCATTTGGCATCGGTGTGGTAGCCTGTGGCGTTCATCAGGTTCAAATAAGCCTGCTAATAAACCTGAGCTTGATGTAGAATGAAGTAAGACTTTATTTTATGGAATAGGATTGATTTGAAGAAACATAAAAGCCAACCCATCAAGGAGAAGTTTTGATGGGGAGCAGGTTTGTGTTTCGGGCATACCGAAACGGTTCGCTCCCCATGTTTTGGAAGACGCAAAATCCCTAAAAATAGGTATTGCACGACAATTTCAAGCCTTATACCTTTGCAAAAAATTAAAAACAGACATTGTTCGTTATAAATGCAAGTGCTGAAAGAGGACATAAGGGGTCGGATATTGACGATTGCCAGACAGCAATTCGAGAAGAAAGGCTATTCCAAGACTTCCATGCGCGAAATAGCGGAATTGTCGAGTGTTGGTGTTGGGAATATCTATAACTACTTCACAAGCAAAGATGAATTATTCCGTGAAGTGGTCCGTCCTGTTTTGTGCGCTTTGGAAGCCATGCTGCAAGAACACCACGGCATACGGGGCGAAGATATTATGATGATGCGGTCGGAAAAATACCTGAAATCCTGCATTGACGAATATGTTTCGCTTATAGACAAACACCGTTCGCTAATGGAAATACTATTGTTCCGTGCGCAAGGTTCTTCATTGGAATGCTTCCGTGAGAATTATACCGACCGTTCCACGGAATTGGTTAAGGCGTGGTTCGCGTCCATGCAGCGGAAACATCCCGAAATCAATACGGCTGTGTCCGATTTTATCATTCATTTGCATACGGTATGGATGTTCACGATGTTCGAGGAGCTATTGATGCATTCCGTACCCCGGCAAGAGATGGAGGCTATTTTGCACGATTATATTCTGTTTGAAATCCAAGGTTGGAGGGCTATTATCAAGATATGAGATACAGACAACGTACATACGAACATTCAACCGCATCAGAACGGTTGGTAAGGAGGAAATCTTCACGGAGGTTTCCTCCTTTTTTTATGAACAATTCTGAATATCGTTCACTATTAAACACTCCAAGAATATGAGACAGAAATACGAGTTTAAGAGTATTGTAGCGGAAACATTGCTTATTCCGCTATACATGAGAGCCAAAGAAAGTCGCCGGAATAATCCCATTCTATATGACAAGGCTGCGGAATGGCTGGCGGACAGTTTGGAATACGATTATTCCCAGTTCGACGGGGCAAAGTTGAGCGAAGTGGGATGCGTGGTGCGTGGATGGTATTTTGACTGCGCTGTGCGCCGATTTATTAAAGCACATTCGCATCCGGTCGTGGTCAATGTGGGATGTGGACTGGATACCCGTTTCCAGCGTATCGGAAGTCAGAAAGCAGTCTTTTATGATTTGGATTTGCCTGAGGTCATTGCTCTACGCCGGGAATTGATACCCGAACAGCCGGACAATGTCTATATTGAAGCGTCTTTGTTGGAGACCGACTGGATGGATGACCTGCGCCGGAAGCACCCCGAAGCAGAATTTATCTTCATCGTGGAGGGGGTACTGATGTACTTCTACGAGAAGCAAGTAAAATCCTTCCTGCATCACGTGGCAAACCGTTTCGGGGGAGGTGAATTGTGGTTTGACGTGTGCGGCACGATAATGAGCCGACATGGTGTGAAGCCCGATTCGCTCCGCAAACACGAGGCTCAAATCCGTTCCGGCATAAGCAACGGGTATGTGGTGGAACAATGGGAACCGTCTTTAAAGCTCATTGAACAGGCTAACTATATGAAGTTCTTCCGTTCACGCTGGGGATTCTTCTTCGGGCAGATATTGGGGCGCATCCCTTGGCTCTGCTACAAATTCAGTTCATTGCTCGGATATAAAATCACATCAAAATAGCGTAATAACAATGGAAAAGTCAAAAAAGAAAAAAGGTTTGTCCCGTCTGTTCGAGATAGCGGGACAAAGGAAAGGTCTGCTTATATTAGCAGGTCTGCTGTCGGCTGGCAGCGCGGTGTGTATGCTTGTGCCTTATTGGGCAGTTTATGAAATTTTGAAAGAGTTGCTGTCGAATGGCTCCAATCTTTCCGCTTTGGACGGAACGGACATGATGCGTTGGGGATGGATTGCATTTGGAGGGCTTGTTGGCGGATTGATATTGCTCTATGCCGCCCTGATGTCCTCACATGTGGCTGCATTCCGTATCTTGTATGGGTTGCGTGTCCGTCTGTCTGAACATATCGGCAAACTGCCTTTGGGATATTTGAACAATACCTCTACGGGAGCCATCAAGAAAACAATGGACCAGAATATCGAGAAAATAGAGGGCTTCATCGCCCATACCATTCCGGATTTGGTCAATGTAATGGCAACGGTAGTGGTAATGCTGGTCATCTTTTTCTCGCTGGATGTGTGGCTGACAATCGTGTGCCTGGCCGTTGTGGTGCTTAGCTTATTCCTGCAATTTTCTAATTTCATGGGAAAAAGGGCAAGGGAGTTCATGGCCATCTATTACGATGCGCAGGAAAAGATGAGCGCGTCCGCCGTGCAGTATGTACGGGGAATGCCCGTAGTCAAGATTTTCGGGCAGAGCGTCCGCTCATTCCGCCAGTTCAATACCGAAATTCAGGCATACAAGACATTCGCCTTGAAATGTTGTGACACATATCAGAACGGTATGATAGCATTTACCGTCTTGCTTAATTCGATGGTTACGTTTATTCTTCCTATGGGTATTCTGCTGTTGCAAGCCAGTCCGCATTCACTCTCATTGGCTGTGGTGTGGCTGTTTTTTATCATCATGGGACCGGGTATGGCTTCGCCCGTTTACAAACTGACTTTTTTAGGAGGGAATACGCGCGACATCAACGAAGGAGTAAACCGCATTGACCGCATACTGGAAAAGAAACCTGTGCCGGAGCCGGGACATCCGCAAGTGCCTGCTGCTTACGATGTAGAGTTCCGTCATGTATCATTCTTCTACGAAAACACGGAACAGGGAACACGAACGGAAGCCTTGCGTGATGTCAGCTTCAAAGCTCCACAAGGAAAGATAACCGCCCTTGTCGGTCCTTCAGGAAGCGGAAAATCAACGGTTGCCAACCTAATACCCCGGTTCTGGGATGTGGAGCAAGGGGAAATTTGTATAGGAGGTATTGACATTCGTCAGATAGATACGGCAAAACTGATGGACATGGTTTCATTTGTATTTCAAGACACTTTCCTTTTTTACGACACATTATATGAGAACATTGCCGTAGGTTCTCCAGATGCTACAAAAGAAAAGGTGATAGCCGCTGCGAAAGCTGCCCAATGCCACGATTTCATAGAGCGTTTGCCGCAAGGCTACGAAACAAGGATAGGCGATAAAGGTGTATTCCTGTCCGGCGGTGAAGCCCAACGGATATGTGTGGCTCGTGCCATATTGAAGAATGCTCCGATACTGGTGTTGGACGAAGCGACTGCTTTCGCTGACCCCGAAAACGAGCATAAAATGCAGATGGCTTTGCAGTCGCTGATAAAGGACAAGACGGTCATTGTGATTGCCCATCGCCTTTCTTCCATTATTTCTGCGCATCAGATTGTCGTCATGAAAGAAGGAAGCATTGTGCAATGCGGAAGGCATGAACAATTGTCTGTGACGGAGGGTGTATATAAAAATATGTGGGATGCCTATACGAGCGCATACCATTGGACATTGAACAAAAACTAAAAGCAATATGAGAAAGAAGAATTTCTTAAACAAGGTCTTGCAAAACACAAGTTGTCCGCAAGGATTTTGGGGACGGATGATTTTGCGAGGAATGAATTGTTTTCATGCATCCTTAGCTAATCGTGGCATGAAGCAAGTGGAATGGCAGCCGAATTGGAATGTACTTGATATAGGCTGTGGCGGTGGTGCGAATTTGAAACGTTTATTGAATTTATGTCCGAAAGGAAATATCTACGGCATAGACCTGTCAGAAGAAAGTGTTTCATTCGCCCAAAAGTACAACGAAAAAGACTTGAATAAAAGATGTTTCATACAACAAGGGAATGTTTGTTCATTACCTTATGAGGATGGATTCTTTAATGCTATCACGGCTTTTGAAACGGTCTATTTCTGGTCGCCTGTAAACATAGCGTTGTCTGAAGTGGCGCGTGTTCTCCGAGAAGGAGGTTGTTTCCTTATTAGTCTGGAAGCGAGCGACCCCGAACTTGGAAAAATGTGGAGGGAACGGATAGACGGTATGGTTGTCTATACTCCGGCAGAATTGGAAGAACGGTTGCATGAAGCCGGATTTTCATCCATCAGAACAATCCGTAAAAAGGAAGAAATACATATTATAGCATATAAATAAAATAAGATATGAATGCAATAAAGAATATTACAATAGGTCACACGGAAAGACTTTACAAGCCGGTGGGTTACACCATGCTTGCCAACTTAGTGAATATAGTACCGTTTTGTCTTTCTATAGAAGCGATACGTATCATTTTCAGTGCATTTGACGGGAGCGGACAGCCGCTTGACACGACCCGCCTGTGGTGGATATTCGGCATTATGGCTGTTTATATGCTGGTCATGGCTTTGGCAGAACGGGCATCCTACCGAGCCAATTTTAGAGGAGCATACGAAATGAGTGCTTCCGGGCGTTTGTCGCTGGCGGAGCACTTGCGGAAACTATCGTTGGGCTTTTTGTCGAAACGTGATCCGGGTGATTTGTCGTCTATGCTTGTTACGGACTTCATGATGGCAGAAACTGGAATTTCGCACCACCTGCCCCAACTTATGGGTGCCATAGTCATGCCCGTACTGGCTTTTGCTTCGCTTGTATGGATAGATTGGAGGATGGCTGTCAGTATGTTTGCCGCCTTGCCGCTTGCCTTGCTCGTCCTGTGGGCAAGCACAAAGGCACAGCGGAAGTTAAGCGGCAGGCAAATTCAAGCAAAAATAAATGCTGGAAATCGGTTGGAAGAATACTTACAGGGTATTCGTGTAATGAAAGCGTACAATCTGATAGGTGACCGCTTTGTTAGGTTGCGCGATGCTTTTGCGGAACTTCGCCGTGCTTGCATCCGTCAGGAAGCCTTGTTAGGCCCGTTTGTTCTGTTGAGCATTACTCTGGTACGTGCCGGGCTGACAATGATGGTGCTATGCGGAACTTATCTTTTATTGGGAGGAAAACTTTCAATCCTTGTATTTGTGCTGTTCCTTGTGGTCGGTTCTCGTGTGTTTGACCCGCTGACTTCCGCACTGACAAACTTTACCGAGTTCCGCTATTTTTCCATTGCCGGTGGACGCATCCTTTCCTTGATGAACGAGCCGGAGATGAAAGGAGAACGGCAATCCCCGGCAGCGGGCGACATCCGGTTTGAACACGTATCGTTTGCCTATCAGGACAAGGAAGTGTTGCATGATATAAACATTACGCTCCCGAAAAACTCCTTGACGGCTCTTGTCGGACCTTCGGGAAGCGGGAAAAGTACGGTGATGAAGCTTTGCGCCCGTTTCTACGACCCACAGAAAGGATGTATCTTTTTCAATGGTGTTCCGATGAATGAGATAAATCCAGAAAGTCTGATGAGCCACATCTCTATGGTATTTCAGGATGTCTATCTGTTTCAGGACACCATACGCAATAATATCCGCTTTGGTAAAACTGACGCGACGGAAGAAGAAATTATAGCCGCAGCTAAAAAAGCCTGTTGCCATGATTTCATCATGCGGTTGCCCAAAGGATATGACACCTTGGTAGGCGAAGGAGGGTGTACCCTTTCGGGCGGAGAAAAGCAACGCATATCCATAGCCCGTGCCATGCTGAAAGACGCACAAATCATCCTGCTTGACGAAGCGACCGCCTCACTTGACCCCGAAAATGAAGTGGAAGTACAGAAAGCCATAGACACACTCATCAAAGGGCGTACTGTCATCGCCATTGCCCACAGACTTAAAACTATTAAGGGCGCAGACCAAATTATCGTGTTGGATAACGGACGGATAAGGGAAAAAGGTACGCATGAAACATTGATGCAGGCTAAAGGGTTGTATGCCCAACTATGGAACATTCAGGAACAAATCTCAGGATGGAAACTGTAAAAAGCGGCATAGAAATCAATAGGATGTCTGTTTTTATAAAGCAGGCATCCTTTCAAATAATAGATTCTTAAATGAATTTACGGAATAAAGTGTTAGTAGGATATTTTATCTTAGTTGTACTTATCGGCTTTATGGCATCAATTCTGGTACGTGAACGACATCGAATATCAGAAATTGATTTACAAAACAGCGAAGTACAGCAAGCTATACGTGATATTCACAATGTCCATCGATATATCACTCGGCTTACCATGTTGGGAGAGAGTGTCATTGATTGGAACAGAACAGACTGTAGTCATTACCGTATCCAACGTCTGTGTACAGATAGTCTGTTACAAGCATTGAAGTTCCATTGTGCAGCATATGTGTATCCAGCGCAGATAGACACTCTTCGCTCTCTACTGGCAAGCAAGGAGGAACATCTGCGGCATATCATGTCGGTATTTGAACGGCAGGAAGAAGCCGACAGTATTTTGGTGAACCACCTGCCCGAAGTGGCGAAACGTGCGACCAGTCTGCGCACCGTACAGCAGAAGAAAAAGGGCATCGCAGGTTTCTTCGGCGGCAAAAAGACCGTACAAGTACTTCCCTCAGCCCAAGAGTTGCACGAGTTTGGCGACAGCTTGATTGCCCTGCAACGGAAACAGGCGACGGAGATGGATGCCTACACCGACAGCCTTCGCACACGTAACCGGACATTGAACACCCAACTGAACCGTCTTGTCAGCGACCTTGACAGGCAGGCATTGGGGGCGTTCATACAGAAAGAGCGGAAGATGGTGGAGGCGCAAAGCCTATCCGTCAGGCTGTTCACCGCTACCATATCGGCAGCCATCATTCTGCTGTTCCTGTCCTATCTCACCATCCATAGGAAACTGAAACGCAACGCGGACGAAAAGAAAAAGCGTGAAAAGCTTATCGGCAAATTGCAGGAGAGCAACGCCAAGAACGAGGAACTTCTACGCTTGCGGCGCAACCTCATACAGAACGTAAGCCATGAACTGCGTACACCTTTGACCGCCATCAGCGGCAACGCCGAACTTTTGCTGAACGATGACAACAAGGATAGCCGAGTGCGCCATGCGGAAACAATAAAGACTTCGGCAGGACGCATGGCATCCATGCTGAACAGCCTCTTGGACTATTTCAGGTTGGACAGCAGGAAAGTGACAATCCTATCCAAACCATTCAGGCTAAACCTGATAGCGGATACTCTTGAAACGGAGTTTACCATGCAAGCAAAGTCAAAGCATTTGACCTTGACCGTTTGTAACTATGCGAATGAAGTAGTGGACGGCGACAAGAACCGTATTTTGAGCATAGGCGGCAACCTGCTTTCCAATGCCATCAAATTCACGGACAACGGCACTATTGCTCTGGCAACCAGATACAAGGGCGGTGTTTTTACGCTGACGGTGGAGGATACGGGTACGGGCATCAGCGAAGAACAAAAGGAACGGATATTCAAGCCTTTCGAGCGGCTGGGCAATGCCGCCACGCAGGACGGCTTCGGGTTGGGACTTCCCATCGTGAAACAGCTTGTGGAACTGATGAACGGACGTATATCGGTGGAAAGCGTAAAGGATAAAGGCAGCAAGTTCACCGTTGTTCTTCCATTGCCGAAAACCGAAGAAACAGAATCTGACGCGAAGAAAGAACAGGTGCAAGACATTATTTCAAATTACAGCGTAATGGTGATAGACAATGACCTTGTGACGCTCAGCATGATACGGGATATGCTTGTACAGAACGGCATAAGTTGTGATACTTGCCTGACGGTAGAAGAATTGACGGATAAAATGCGCGGAAAGGATTATGACATCCTAATAACCACGTGAGTTCGAAATAGTAATAAATATATTTCAGTGATAATTAGAAACATAGCGATAAAAGTATTAAATTTATAGTGCTGAATTATAAGATTTAAACGATTACCACTATGTTTCCAGAGTCTAAAGT
>NZ_JACJKA010000038.1 GCF_016900355.1 Bacteroides mediterraneensis
AATTTATGTGATAGAATATTATGCTAATTTCAAATTACCAAGACTACCTATTACAACAAAATGGGAGTTAACTTCTTGGATTTATGCCGCAATTGTTTTAGTCCCATTTGTTGTTTTTGTTTACAAAAGGTATTTTAAGCAAGATAAATTACAGGTTCTTCTTGAAGAGTATTCAAAGAAATCAAAAACTCGTTTAATGATAGGCCGTTTCTTTTTCTTTATTTATTGTATTTTTACATGGATAGGTTCATACGTTATTTTGGCATATTTTCAGCATTAAGAATACTATAACACATCAGAAGCCTGATCTCGACTAATTATGTTATTGAACACAATCAGCCGAGATTCTTTTATTTTGTTACTATATTCCCATCTCTTTCTGTATATTTGCACAATTCTATCATCAACAATAGGAAATATGGCATCGGAAATTCTCCTGGAAATAAACGGGCACACCTATCATGCTTTGAGGTTCTGTTATGAGTTTTACCGCTATACGGACGTTAAGGGCAAACCTGTTACAGGTTTGGAAGGCGGTGATATTCATGTGGTGTTGGAATCCAATGCAGACAATTCGTTGCTGGAAACCATGCTTTCCGACAAGTCAAGACAGGTGCCTTATCATTCATGGCCGGACTTTGAACCTGCTCCCATTTGCGGGAAAATCCAATTAATCAGGGATGATGTGGAGGTATTCCGGGAACTTGTCTTTGAGGAGGGGTATATCTACCGATACCATGAAAGTATGATGGCTGACGGGTATCCGATGAGTATTCTGCTTTCTATTTCGACCATGCGCCTGGATATCAATAGAAATGTTAGATTGGACAGAAGGTTGCTTACTACTTACGGATTTGGATGGATGAAATTAGGTAATACAGTATTTAAGCAAGTTGTGAAATTAAACCAATCAATACAGCCGCCTAAGAAATCTACTACTCATCAAGAAGAACCTGTGGTTTTAGTAACATCCGTTAAAGGAGAAAGCAAGGCAATAGTGTCTCAAACGGTGCAATATGTAGTCACAAAATACAATGTTCCTAACGTAAAAGATAGCGATAGGAAACGTGTAAAATGGGTGATAGAAGTTGACGGTCAGAAAGAATATCTGAAAGAACAAGGGGAAACGCTGGATTTACAAATCAAAGAAGAATGGCAGGGTAAAGAGATTACCGTGATGCCTTATTTGAAACAATGTACCTATAATGTTTCTGTACATACCAAAGTAGAACGATGGTATCTTCCACGTGTTATCGTACAAACAAAAACCAAAGAGGGATTTGGTGATAAGCAAGAACGTAATATTTATGAGTATGAAGATGCTTACGGAAATGGGCTTACAGAAGCATCTACTAAAATAGCAATAGATATGCATTGGGGAGATCAAAAAAATCATACAAACAATTTTACTACAAACCAGATAACCGATAATAATGTTCTAAAAAACATACAAAATCTTAATAAAAAGAGTGATAAGGAATTGTTTGCTATTTTTAAAAGGCTCATTAAATTAACATCAAGGGGAGAGCTTGAAAAACAGAATATATTATTAGTTAATCATTTAGAACAGCACATTAATTTAGAATACAAAAATGATATTCTAACTAAAAATGTTTTTTCTCGCGAGATTACCAATGAATTTATAAACTATATAAAACAAGGAATTATTCTGGAAATAAAAAACAAATCAGGTGATTTGAATAAAGCAGATTTTAGAGAAACTATAAAGCATATAAAAAGACCTAATTTTAATGTGAGCGAAGATAGACTTAGAGGTTTAACTATTGCAATCCATGACATATGGGGATTTAGAATTAGCATGGAAATGTACTCTTTTAACCCTAATAAAAAAGAGTGTATGGTTAAAGTTCGTTATAGGTTTTTTGACCATTTTGGTTTAGATTTAGATGACATTATTAATTATGGTAGCAAAGAAAAAATTATGAAAAAAATGGGCGTATTAGGTATACTAATTGAAGAATTTTCACTATCTCATCCTTCGCAGGGATTACCTCTAAAGAAATCTGGGCTAGGCCAAGGAATAGCCGAAGATGTCGCTAATGGTTTCTGCGCATGGTTTATCTTGCAGCATCTTAGAGGATATAAACCGTTTGTAACGGTAATGGAAAATGTTGAAATCTTTAAATTTAATATTTGATTAAATATGAAAAAAATATACCTTACTCCAATATTTATTATTGTAATCACAATAATAATTTATCATCAGTATAGAATAAGAACACCAGTTAAGTTTTATCCAATTCTCACACAAACTGATAGCTTAGGAAAATATGAAGTATTTGTCGTGCATAATGCCCCTTGTGATACGCAAAAGATTAAAGAAATCATAATAAAATTTGATTTTAACACACTGCCTCTTGATACTCTCAAAAAATATAAAACAATAGAACGGTTATTTTATCGAGAGACCAAATACATGACAAAAAATTTTAAAGAAGGCAAGGAATATCATCCAACATTTTCCACTTGGGATAATATCCAAGATTTTAATAACCATACAAAAGATGTTTTGATGCGGACCTTTTTTTATCTTACAGGGAGGAAAAGTTACTCGACCTGGGTGAATTGGGATTGGTTCGAAAAAGGAGAATTTCAATATATTAATTGGAATGAAGAATATTTTTCCAATTTAGACTCTTTTTACAAAGAAAAGAAAAAACTATACAATACATATTAGATATTTAGTTATCGTCACCATAAATACAAAAATTTATATATAATATGAATAGTTGCGTTAATAAAGTCTTGATTATATGCCTATGTGGATGCATATCCAGTGATAAGATTAATATAAACAAAATATCATCTAAATATCAATTTTGAACTGAGCTATGTAAGCTCCATATTTCAGCTCAAAATTGATATTCTTTTCTATGTTACGATCCACAATTAAGTATGTATGCTCCACCCGTGAAAAGGCTCTAACAGAACCGCAAGGGACTCGTCCGGCCTGCCATGATAGAGCAGTCCGCCCTCAATGCCAATTCTGCCATCCGGATAACGCTCTCTGAAACCGAATGAATAAGGAGCAAAGTCATAATACAACTCAATCTCACAAGGGCAGTTCGGATTCTTTTCCCAACTCTTCAGCCGCTCCAGACATTTTTGGAGCGTAGTGTCGCCGATGGATTCGGCATACTGCACTACCTTGTCGTAGTGCTCCTGGCTACATAAAATTTTCATACTCGTTTTCTTTATAAGGTTTATACTCAATCAAGGACAAATTCGTCCTCATAAACTTCCAGTTCCAATCCGCTTCCGCATATACGCACCAGCCATGTATATGGCAGGCGCTTAATCAGCTCGATGTTGCGGTACCCCTTATAAGGGCGTACCAGCGTGGCAAAATCCCCGATTTTCATATCCACAACCGTTTTTTCAGTTCACCTTCACCCGGTTCAACAACTGGCCGGAAATCTCATGAAGTTCACGGCAGCGTTCCGGCTGCTGTGCCCGTGCGAATGCCGTGATGCCCTGGGTCAGCTTCCAAAGTGTGGCACCGCCCGTCACCCCGTCGTCCGGGTTATTGTTCATCAGCAGCTTTTCCACCTCGCGACCCTCGTTCTTCAGCAAGGCTCCCCGCTGTACCAACTGTCTCAGTTCCTTATCGAAATCCACATCCACCTCAGCGGCTCCCTGAATCTCCACGGCCTTTTGCATAAGGGTGTCCCGGCTGTACAGCCCTTTGGTCAGGTCGGAAACCGCAGAGACTGTAGTCTGCGTGTCCAGTTCGTAAGTCTTTTGGGAAAGGGCCATTGAGTCCGGCAGCTTCGCCCCCAGATGTACCTGCCGCATGACGGACTCACGCACCATCCCGTTGAGGCATGCCCCGTTGAGCAGGAAGGAACGCATGTCCACCGAACCGTTTCCGTAATCGGACGTGGAGAAACGTGCCCCGGCAAAGATGACAACCGTACCGTTCTTGCGGGTGGGGATCTCTATGGGAGTGGGCAGGATAGTCTCGCACCAGACCTTCGTATCGTTCATGTAGGCATCTGAAACGACCGCCCCCTGGTTTGCCGCCTCCCGGATGAATGCGGTCAGGATCTCCACCGAATTGAGCCTCCGATAGGAATCGGACAATATGCCCCGCACTTCGGTTCCTACCGCCCGGACCAGCACGCGCGTCCGTTCCGTCCAGCCCGAATGCTCGTTCAGGATGGTGGCGCACAACTGTTTCTGCCATGCGGCTCCCGCCGAAAGTTCACGGAGGTATTTGGCCGGGATGCCCATCTTTTCGGAAACCTGGCCGATGGCATTGGCGTGCAGGCTGAAATCACCTTCAGGCATCGAAAGCTGCACCCGGCCCGCTGCCTTGAACGACACGACAGGATGTTGTTCTCCGTTTCTGCGGCTGCCCCCGATGGGTGCAATGTAGTCCTGTGCGATTTTCCCTTCTGCGAGCAGCCGGGTAATGGTACCCATCACATCCTGTTGCCTGCCTTCGACCATCCGCCGTACCTTGTTGATCACTACCTGATTCAATCCCTGCTGCTTCTGTACCGGCGCAGCTGCCGGCATTGTCAATGTTGCTTCCATAAATGATTCTTGTTTTAATATTGTCAGATAAAGTCTTTTTTCAACAGCTTTCGGGAGCAGCCGCTTTTGAACCGCCCCAGCATCCGTTGGTATTCTTCCTCGCTATACCCGCCAATGCCGAACAGTTCATAATATCCGGAAAAGGGATATTGTTCCGCCTCCGGAGAGTGAATGCTGACCGTCTTATGCGCAATGACGATATGACGCACAAATCGGTAACACTTGTGCAAGTCTTCCAGTATGGTATATTCACGGTCCGTATGCGGCTCATAATACCCACAGGAGATATTGGCACAAGAAACCGGAAGTCCCCTTCTTTTCAGCATATATACATCCGTTGTGGCACCCTCGGCCGGTTTGTAGCCGTATTTGGGAGCGGCGGCACACCCGATGAAGTCGCGTGTACAGAGTTCCGTGCCATGTATGCGGGTGACAAAGTCCGAATCGCCCCGGCGGTCGCACTGGAGCACGAAGCGGCAGTCCGAAAAGAAAGCCATGTCCGCCTCCCGGCTTCCTATGCATCCGTTCTCTTCCTGGACGAAGAAAGCGCATTTCATCACCTTGAAATCCTCCAGACATTTCAGGCAGATCCAGATGCCGTTCTTGTCATCGGCGCCGATGCCTGTCATACGCTTGTGGCGATAATCATAGCCTATCACCATGGCATCCGCCACCACGTATGCCCCGTAAGTGCCTGTCCTGTGGTGGTGCACCTCGTCCACATGCGCCACGACGCACGGATAAGTCTTTGCCTGGCCCTTTACGGCATAAAGGTTACCCAGACGATCCTGTCTGCAAGCTATGCCCATACGCTTCAACTCCGCTTTGAGGTAACGGAGCATGGGCTTTTCCTTCCCCGACGGGGAAGCTATGTTATAGAGTGTCATCAGTCTTTCCATAAAATTGATATTTGAATATAATACATCAAGTACAGGCGTACACCCTTGCGGATATACGCCTGCGACAGCCTTTATGATATAAAAAGTTTCTCCAGTTGCAAATAAGTCCTGAACGGCGGGATCGGCCGGCCTTTCTTGAAAAGCACGGAAGGGTAAACTTTTCCTTTGTATTCCCGTGCTGTGCCTTTTATCACTTCTCCGAAAACGGTATTTGTATAGAAGGATGTCCTGCATGAGGGACAGAAAACTTTTTCGAAATCATTATGTATCCTGTTACAGTTCGGGCACACTTGCATCATGCGGACGGCGTTTCCGCTTGTAGTCCGGCAGTTGGCAATCTGTCCTTCCCCCTCATAATTTCTCAGTTCCATTTTCCCGGATTTCATGGCGATGCTGCAAAATGTGTCCATATAAGGTGCCCCTTTCTTATGCCAGCGGAAAACCGGTACTTCCACGACGAGTGCCAGTTGGAGTTCTTGTCCTGCCACAATGCCTGTTTCTTGCAGGCTGTTCAGTGCCACATATTCCTTGGTATGGTGGTAATCGTTGAACTTTCTGCGCAGGAGAATCCCGATCCGGCGTGCCTCATTCTGCATCATTCCTATGACAAACGTATGGGACGAGTATATCCGGTCTGTCAGCGAAACCGTGTCCAACCCATAGTTGTTACCCGGACAGCGTACATTCTCCCACACGATGGCACGTCCGAGCACATTGTTGCTCTCGTCCCTTGCCACCAGGATTTTCGCCCCCGCGAAGTTGGCATAGAAGTCTGCCGCATTGCGTGCCTTTTCCGGATAACGCATGCAGGAATTGTGCAGGGTTGATGTGGTATCGTCCGCTATCGGAGAATAATTATCCCCGTCGTATGCCTCGTAAATGTCCTGCATTCCTTCCAGCAGGCGTACGGTCACCTTGCTGTCCACGCAGATGGCGCTGGCGAAATAGGCCATGTCCGTTTCCGGATACTCCGGCAGGTTCTTGAACAGCTTGACGAACGTGGACGGTTCCATATCCACCCGGTTTTCCGGGAACAGGGGAGCCTGCGGATTGTTGCGGTCCGGGAAATGCTCGTTGGACAGGTCCTTGTTACAGGCGGTGAACACGATGCGGATTTTCTGGAACCCGTCGCAGGATGTCCGTTTGCGTTTGGTGGAAAAATGGTTGTAGAATCCCCGTACAATCTCTGTGACATCCACATTCTTCTTCAACTCGGCAAAGATGTCCCTTGCGATAACGCTCCCGTTTTCTGCTGCATGAGCCAGACGGGATTTCAGTTCATTGCTTGCATTTACTTTCATGATTTTGTCAATTGAATAATGGATAATTCAAAATTCAACACATACTGAGCCGTTCGATGAAATACGGGATGAAGTCATGCTCCAGTCCGAGGCTGTCACATGCCTGTGCGAAATCCTCCGCACGGAGGTCATCCGTATCCCTGTAGTCCAGCAGGTTGCGTATCTCACCGTCCAGATACTCTTTCGCTTCTTCCGGAGTGCAGCCGCATGAACTGCAAATCCGGGCAATAATGGATGTTGTCATAGCTGTCATTTTTTAGAATTTATTGTTCTTTTTACAGGAAGTTCCCGGCTTGTCCAGTATTCTTCCCCGCTCATCTTGGATATGGTCGGGATGCCTGTGCGAGTAAGTATCGGATTGACCAGCCAGCCGTCGTTGAACTTTTCAGGCTGCAAGCTGTCGTGCCAGATAACCTCGCCTACGCAACCGTGTATGAGCATGTTGCATACGGTCATCAGGCAGCAGGTGCGGTTGATGTCCTCACCGACCAGATAGCCGCCGAGGTTGCGTACGTGCCAGGCAAGCAGCAGGCGTCCGCTGCCACAGGTCGGATCCCCCATCCGCTGTCCGGGCAGATGTTCTCCCGTATCGGCGCAGGCCGTCATGAGTTCGCAAATTGGTACCGGAGTGAAGAACTGTCCTTGTGCCTGTTTGGAACCGGCGGAAGAGAACGCCATGTAAATGTCGCCGAACGGGTCATACCAGCTGTCATCTTCTTTCAGACGGCTTTGCATGAGCCGCACCCATTCGTTCACCATGCCCATGAACGCGGCATTCTGCTGCCGCTTGTATTTCCAGCTTTTGAGCGGGGGTGCGCCGGGGGAGAAACCGTGGATGACAAATGTCAGGAAATCATTGAATACGGTCAGCGGATCATAACCGCAGGCATGGGAAAAATCTGTCATCAGCCTTGCCAGGGGCTGTATCTCTTTGGGAATCGGGTATTGTGCCATAGCCTTCAATTTTTAATTGTCAGTTCCCGGTTATGCAGGTAAAGTTCTACCTGCCTTGCCACCATGTCGCAGAATTTCTGTCCGTTTCCCTCCTCGCTCCTGAAATAGGCCAGCATATCCCACAAGTTGCGGTTGAAGTAAAGCGTCCATTTCTCGTAATAGTGCTGCCCGCAGGCTTTCCCGAAGGTTTCCTGAAAAAGCGGAAGGGTCAGTCCTTCGCTCGCATGATGATTGTACTGCCATAAGGATACAACCAGCATTTGTCTGTAGTTCATTGTGATCATATATTCTAACTTTTAATGAGACATCTGCCTGCTTGCAGGCATTCTTATTTCTTGTCGCAAAAGTTGGCGTTTGGCCCGGGACCGTGCAAGGCTTGGCGGGAAAAAATACCGCAGCGAAGCGAGGATGATTTTTTCCCAGCCAACCAGCCCCATGGGGGCCGCCTTGCCCGGTCAGCCGGGCAAACGGTTATTTTTGCTGCAAGAAATGAGGATGACATTTCGTATCATGCTTTTTATTTGGCGTTCTTCTGCAAAGGCCCTTAAAATACAGAATGTCTGCTATGCAAAAATCTTTCCCTCCGGGGAAAACGAGCGACTTGAGCTCTTTCAGCCCGTCACAATAGAAAAAAATGTCATCGTCTGTAGCCGGATTCACCGTTTGGGAAAGCCTGATATTCACTTCCGGATAGATGCTGCCATCGTTCCAAACAATGGCACAGACTGCATAATCCGGTTGGCAGCCGTTATTCCTGATGAACATCTTGAAACCGTTCTCCATCTCCTTTTGAACCAGAGCCTGGCCTTCACCTGACGGCGGGTCAATAATGGCCAGCTCTTCCGCATAAACTTCCGCTTCGCTTACGCCGTTCCCTATCAGCAGCACCCGGGAGTCAAATTCCAATATTTCAGCTTCCGTTATTCCTGCATTATATTCTTCATTCGTATCAAGTACCTCATAGACGCCTGATGTTTCTCCGGCAGGGTCGTTCCAGTACACTGCCTGTTTTTCCTTGAACTTTCTCATCTTATGTTTCCAATCATTATTAAAATTATGAAAGCCCCATCCGACAGGACAGGGCTTTCGTTTTAATCACACTCAAGTCATTCTGCGTTCCGTATGTTCCGTTTCTCTCTTGACGCTCCGGAGGCGTTTCAAGAGGTGCAGGAAAATTTCACGGTCGTAGATACGGTACAGGAACCTTTTGCCCGTTTCCTTAATTTTTCCCGTGAAGGTGACGGACTCCCTGCCTGCCGGATATTGGAAGAATGTCCCGGCCGCTAACAAAGTGTAACCGTCCTTCTCCATATAATCCATGAATCGGTCCAGGTCATCGATGCCTCCCATTCCCGCGTAGTAAGTGAAATGATGCCTGCGCAGGCTTTGGAGGATACGGGCGACATCCTTGCGTGCCTCCTGAACGGATTCCATCTCCCCGGATACGGTCAGGTTGCAGATGAAGCGTGGACCGCCTTTGCCTGTAATGAAGAAATAGGCGGTTCCCATTCTCCAGCAGTTTTCATCTGTTCCGGAAGAAACAATATTCCACTTACGGATTTCCGGTTTCAAGGTGATACGCCGGTAATGTTCGCCTATCTGACGCTGCAGTTCCTCGTGGGGCAGGTTGACAGGACGGATACCGGTAAAGCACCGGCCGGATACTTTGAAATAAAAGTCATGCAACTCCCAGTGATAAGGTGTCGCATTAAAGAAGCAGTTCCGGTTCCGGCGAATGGAAGGGAAACCGCACTGTTCCTCATACCATGACCGGTGAACTTCCCTGAACGGCGCACAAAGGGATTCCATGTAAATACGGTTTTTCTTTTGCAACTCCTTCGCTCCAAAAGCATACAGGTACGGGTTATGTTCCTTTTCACGCAATTCTATGAGGGTGTGTCCGGAATCGTCACAATGTACTCCGTCAGACATGACGGTCAGGACATCTCCCCGAAAATACCGGGAATCTGCCACATATTTTCTTTTATCATGGTCCATTGTCATGCGTTTTGAAGGTTCAACAATCTTTTTGCCGCCCGCACCGCATTCATGGTCAGTTGCCGTTGCCACGCCTTGTTCTTTGGGGACCAGCGGAAACCGTTCGACTTCAACTCTTTACGCCTGGCATCGTCCGGAATGCCGTCGAAAAGGATCTGAAGCCGGTCAATCTGCCGGTTCCACACCAGCCTGCCTCCTTCAAAAAGGATTTCACTGTTTTCCTCCTGTCTGGAGGCCTGCATTTTCTCTCTTACACGGGCCGCCATTTCGGGAAACTGGAAGAAACGGTTGCGCGGGGTGATAATCGGCTTTTTTGCATCGGCATTACAGGTACGGATAAAGTCAACGGCTTTTTGTACGGTTTCCACTTCACCCCGGTTGACGTAGGTCATTACCTTGTTCAGGATGCTGCTGACGAAAAGCGCCCGGTTATACCCCCGGATTTTTCCGGTATCCAGTTCGTGAATGGTTTGTGCACTGTCTGCGATATCCCTTTTCAGACTTTTCCAGGCGGCTTCCTGTTTCTCCTCTCCCGGACGCGCTTCCTCCTGCATCCGCTTCATGGCGGCAAGGAATCGTTCCCGCCAGCATTCAAGCTCCTCCTGCCTGTTCTGGCAGGCCTGCTCCGCCTTTTCCTGTTTCCGGCGGTCGAAGCCTGTCGGTCCGGTCACAGCCGGGCTCGCACACCGTGACAGGCTGCCGAACAAGTCGGAAAGGCGCTTCCGGTAGCCTTCCTTATATTGTTCCCGTTTTTCTTCGGGAATGGAAGTCAGGTCGGCACACAACTGCTCCTCATGGCGACAGATGTCTGTCTGGGCACGTTCCTCCGGGTCAAACGAATTCCACCGGTAGGCACTGCATGCACTGTCATACAGGTCTTCCAGATAGCCAGGATATCTGCATCCGACAATTTCCCATTCCTTGAAATCCGCCGGACGGATTACCTTCTCTATTCCATCAGCCGCCTCTATGGTGTGCACATACGAATGCATGCCCGTACAGCGCTTTCGAAAATGAAAAAGGACGGGAACTTCGTCCGTCCCCGTCCTTCTGATGCTTTTCGCACGGTAGGCGTTGCTCTCCGTGAGCATGACAGCCTGTTCTTTCGGAAAGCCCGCTACTTGTCCTTCACGGGGTTTCGGTGTCGTTGTTGTCATCATTGTTCTGTTGTTTTAGTTAAACATAAGTCTTATTGGACTGTTTCAATATTCATATTTTCATCAATACCGGTCATAACTTATTGACGCTTCTGTATATTCCGGAGTGACTTGCCGTCATACAGGTTGACTGCCCGTTCCACCAAAGGTCGCCGATATGTGTCCGACAACTCCGCATAGAAACGTTCAGCCGCACCGAATACGCCATTGCCGGACAACAGGCACCATTTTTCCCAAAAATGACGGGACATGTTCCCGTACACAATTCTGCACTCTTCCTGGCTCCAGGTATTCCACATATAGTAGAAGAAACTGGAAACTGCATTTTCTGCTTGAAAATTCATAATTCTTCTATTTGAGGTTATATATAGTTCACTTCAGAAACGTTCTTCCTTGCCGTCATATGTCCAGCGGAAAAAGCGGTCTCCCTCAGCCCATTGCATGGCCCGTATGTACAGGTAGAACGCTTCTTCCAATGTCAGTCCGTCCGCCGGTACGGATGCCAGCATTTCACCCATACATACTTCACTGTCACCATAACCGGATTTTATTTCTTCAAATTTCTTACCGCAAAGGGTATTCTGTAGAAGGCTGTTGCCGGAACAGTACAATTCTTCTTCAAAATAGCCCTGTTTGCTTTCGGACATTCCTGCTCGTCTTGGCTCTGTTTTATTTTCCATTTTATCTGCTTTTGAGAATTATACAATGATTGTCAAATTGGTTAAGAGACAATCTTTAACGTTTCACCGAAGAAGGAGTCACATGCTCCATATACATGTTGAATGGAACATTCGGTCTCTGACTTTTCGTTGTCAAGCCTGAAGAGGAAACCGTAACGGCCTTTTGGTTTTAGTTCCAACTTTACATCCTGTTGCAATTCCATTCCGAACAGGCTGCCGCCGCCGTATATGAAACTGAATATGCCGCAATAGTTACCTTTGGGGATAATGACTTCCTTGAATGAGAATCCGATGTCATATAAGTCTTTTAGACTTACTTTCCCGATATAGGTCAGCAGGTTTGCACCGCAACAGGAATTGATAAGTTCCTGATAGAAATGTTCGTAGGACACTTGTTCCTTACCGTATCGGCTTTTCCTGTCCGGGAAACGGCCATGTGCCGTGTAGCCCTTCTCCACAAGCATCTTCTTTACCCTGGCGGGATTGAGCTTCAAGGCGTCCACCATGTCACCGAAATAGGACTCCTCGTAACGATACCCTCCTTGTGATTCAAACCAGTTGGAATTGATGCAGTCGTAATCGGAAAGCATCTCCACCCGTACCGGGATGTCATCCGTATGTTTGATCAGTTCCGTCAAAACGTCTGAATCATCACGGGCATAAATCTCGCTCCTTATTTCATCATCGTGTTCCTCAAAGAAAGATTCCACTTCCTCCTCATCGAAATCATGGAAAAGGATGCATTTTTCCTTGAGCTTTTCCATAATCCCTTTGGCCGCCTCCCATTCGGAATCTCCGTACCATTCTTCCGTCTTGTCCCAAAGAGGTTCCGGACTTCTCTTGTCCAGACATTCCTGGAGCAGGTCACGGTTGCCGTCAAGATTGTCCCGGCAATCCGTCCATACCAGCGTATAGGATTCGTCCATCAGTGATTTCACCAATTCCATTGTCAGTTTTTTCTTCATTGAAGTTACCTGTGTACGGCAGGATTTGATTTCCCGTACATGATGTGTATGAAAGTGCATAAATGAAAAAAGGCGGCCTTGCGGTCGCCCTTCCGTTATTTTTCTTCTATCCTTATTTTGACAAGCTGCCTGAAACGTGCGGCTATTTCCCCGCATTTGCTCCAGGCAAGTTCCTTATACTTGCAGCGAATGGCGCAATATTCTGGCCAGGATTTGCCTATGAATTCATCCCGGTAGGAATCCATGCGCAGTTCGGGGTATTCCCGGAACAGCGTTTCAAACGCCTTGCGCCATTTGCGTGTCTGCCACGAGCCTTCCGCCACCAGGGTAATGAAGCGGAACAGCTGTTCGTCTGTCCTTACATCCAACGCAAGGAAGTGGTCAATCCTCGGCCATACATTGTTGGAATGCTGCCACGTTTCTATTTGGTGGGTATGGGCGTTATAAATCATTTTGGTAATTATCTGATAACTCATATTTGTTTGTTTTTTTAATTGTAATGCCATCATCTCATTCCTGCAAATCTTCATAGTAAGGGACATTGAAATGCGCCGCCGCCTCGTCCATCTCCTCCAAACGGATTACTTCCATATCCGATGTCTCATCGTCACCGGCATTTATCCGTTCTTTCATCTTCCGGTGCATCCTGCGGACTATCTTGCGCATGGTCTCATCATCCGTATTCTTCGTACGAAACGGGTAGGAAAGGTTTTCAAGTTCGTAACGGGTCAGGACGGTGCAATCGCAGCGGAAAGGCTTTTTGTAGAAAGCGTCGTCCGTATCAGCCGGCTGGGGTTCGGGAGCGGGATCAAGGCTATGACTGAAAGCGATGTAATTGCTGCTGCCCCGTTGGGTCTGATTGTTTTCCCGGAAGAAGTCCAGGTCCCATTGCGTCAGCCGGAAGCGCTTGCGGTTGCCTGCCAGGTAATCCGTCACTGCTTCCTTGGAGGAGAAGGGGGCGACCAGTTCCATGCTGGACGTGCTGAGCCAGGCATCGCAACGGTAGAGCAGCCAGATTTCCTTTTCTTCTGCCGGAAGGTTGTCCCCTTGCCTGTAAAAGTCGTGAATGGCGTTATTCAGGCTTCCGAACGCAAGGCGGACTTTGTCCTCCAAAGGGATGTCCGCAGAACTGTCGCTGAAACGCCTCTCGACAAAACTGCGGAAAGTGCTGTTGTTCAGATATTCCTGCGCCTCCTTGTCTTCGGGAGCCAGCATGATATTGACACTAATGAAATCATTGGCCGTAAGCACGTGCTCTTCCCTGTTGTATTCGTCCTCCGTCCTGCACACGGCAAGGGAAGGGCTTTCCGCTTCCACCTCGACCACGCGGCGGAGCGTTTCCTCAATGGCGATTTTGTATTCCATGATTCTTCTTTTTATGAATGGATGATTTCAAGTATTTCCTCATCACACAGCGTATGAATGTCCTCATCACTTAGGAAACAGGCAAATTCTTCCAGCATCTCAACTGCTTCTATCAATAAAGGGCTGTCAAACTCCAGCCTGGCCTCCAACCGTTCCGTGGAAACCTTATATCCATCCACTTCACGCACAGGATACGCTATTCCGAAATAATATACGCTGTCTGTAGGATACTTGCCGTTAATTCTCGTTTGGTTTACTTCTGTTCTCATGTTTGCAATCTTTATACGGTTAGACATGACCGGCTCTTGGAGCCAGTATTTCTGTTTCTTACGTGCAGGGTTGCTTCCTGCCGGGATTGTGCAAGGCTTGGCGGGAAAAAATACCGCAGCGAAGCGAGGATGATTTTTTCCCGGCCAACCCCAACGGGGCATGGCCTTGCTCAATCCAAAGGCAGGGGGCTAAATTTGCTGTAAGAAAGAGAAATATGGATTGTGCTATTAAGGTGTGGACAAATACAATATCACTCTTTATCAATTTGAAGAAGAATTATTTCAGTAGATTATATACTTAGAATTATACGCAATTCAAATAAAAACCGTATCTTTGCATAAAACATTAAGTATGGATATATCTCAGACATCCCAAAAATTAGAGCGTTATCATTCCCTTAAAGGAAAGAGCATAATGCCATCCTTGTTTCGCTGGAAGAAACAGGGAATGGTGGCGCATGTGCGCAAAGGTATCTATTTGCCCTCAGATTTACAGGACAAGTTCAGAATAGCCTGCAACGCTGTCGAGGAAGGTTGCCTTGTGTATCATGCTGCCTTGGAATATTATTCACTACAGACACAGGAATTCAACTGGTTGTATGTATATAGTTCCTCCATTTTCCGTACATTCACTTATCAAGGTGAGTCCTATATTTATAAGCCGGTAAAGTTCTTGTATAAACCGCTTGTCGTGGATAAAGACAATCCGTATCCGATCCGGGTAACATCTATCAACCAGACTCTTATAGACTGTCTGTACAATATAAATCTGGCTGGAGGATTGGAAGAACTATTGTATGCCATATCAGAACTTGACCATACGCTTGTCAATGAGAAAGATATGCTACACTGTCTGGAACTGTATGGAAGCAAGAGCCTCTTTCAACGTGCGGGATTTGTTTTGTCTCACTTTAAAGATGATTTGCGCTTGTCGGACTATTTTTTCAAAGCATGCAAGGAAGGCATGGGAAAGAATATCAGTTACTTAATAAATCCATATTATTGTGATTCATTTTCCAAGGAATGGAAACTGTGTATCCCGGCAAATGCAATGAAAGAAATTCAAAAAGATTGCTATTATGAAATTTGATCTTCAGAAATCTGAAATACAAAAGATTGCCGCAGAACATAATTACACGGTCAATAATGTTGAAAAAGTCATTCGGCTGTCTTTTATTCTGAATGACCTGAATACGCATACGGAATTTAGAGGGAAATTATTGCTGAAAGGAGGCACCGCCATCAATTTGCTTGCTTTTGCCGAACCGCCCAGACTCTCGGTTGACCTCGACCTGGATTTTGCGGAAAACATGTCGAAAGAGCAGATGATGGAGGAAAGGAACAAAATCAATCAGGCATTGATCCAATATTGCCAAGAGAACGATTATGAAGTTACACTGCGGAAATCATTCTCATTGGACTCTTATTCTTTATATTACATAACAGTAACAGGGAGTAGAGACAAGATAAAGCTGGATATAAATTATCATAACAGGTGCCATATACTTCCCTATGTGATAACCCAAATACCTTTTCCTTTTTCAGTAAAAGATGGTATGCTGAATGTTACACATTTAGCCCTGCCGGAACTATTCGGTGGAAAAATTAAGGCGTTTTATGAGCGTTGCAAGCCAAGAGATATCTATGATATATATTCTCTTGCCCAATCGAATATCCTATCAACTCCGGAAGAACGTGCCTTGCTCAGAAAATGCATCGTTTTTTACAGTACTTTGGGGAATCCGGACAATCCTCATCTTTTAAAACAGGATGTAAGGCATATTTTGAAAATGCCGTTTCAGGATGTCAAGGCACAACTATTGCCGATGCTTCATATCAATGCGGGGAAATACCCAAAGGATGAAATAAATCATTGTGTAATAAACTATCTTTCTGCACTGATGGCATTGGATGAAACAGAACAAAAGTACATAGATGAATTTTATAGGGGCAATTATTGTCCCGATTTGCTGTTTGATAATGAAACGGCCATTAAATTGCTTAACCATCCGGTCGCGTTACGGACACAACAACAAATTATGAAGGACAAAGATGAAATTGAAAGCAACTAATTTTTTAGATTGTCATTGCCATATCAACAAAATTTCGTATATTTGCCAAACGGAATAAGGCAAATTCCTAACAGAAGAATATAGAGGCTATATAGGTGCAAAATCGGGGACCTTTTTCAGGTAATACTTAATAACTTACTGAATATCAGATGTTAAATTTGAGAAGGTTAGTCCCGTCCGCACCGCGATAAAAGCTTGATTTTATATTCAATGTAAAATCAAGTTTTTTTGTATGCAATTGTTAAGCCTTGTTTATAAAAAAAAACGTAATATCCATATGGGGATTTTCATTTGTCTGTTCTTCCCTTCCTTTATATATCCTTATTTTGCTTTTGGGGAATCTTCGATGTGGAATTATATGGGTCAGTAATCATCCTCTCCGTTGGAAAACATAGCCCTGCGTTCCGCTTCCGCGTCGAAAAATTCGTATTCGTCTTTTACCTTGGTAATCAGCCGGAGGATATTGTTTATCAGTTTGCGTTCCGCATCGCGGGCTGCGGGCAGGTAGTCCTCCAGGTCTTGTTCTATCGTGCAGACTTCTTCTTCAAATTCGTTGATATCGAAACTTTCGTCTTCCAGCAAATCATTCTCCAGCGCATTCTCCATGCGGGTTTTTAGTTCCAGTAAGTCATCTGTGTTCATCGTTCTCGTTTTTTGTGCCCTAAAGATAAGAAGATTATTGTTATGTTGTTCTTCTTTTTTTCTCAAATGTAGCGCTATAGATACCTCGACACGAACGAGTCGACACCTCGTCACGTTTGTGTCGACCTCTCATCACGTACGTGCCGAGGTCTCCGCACGAACGTGCTGAGGTATTTTTGTCGGGAGGTTGTGAAAATTAGAGGTAGTCGTTTAGGGGAATCTCCTAATTAACGTGAGTTCGATATAATTCAAAACATAGTAAGTTGCCCGTCTTTGACAAAACACAGGTCAATGGCGGGCTTCTTTTCAAAGAAACAGTATGCTGCTATGGCAGATAGAGAATTGGCAATGAAGT
>NZ_JACJKA010000039.1 GCF_016900355.1 Bacteroides mediterraneensis
GTGCAGCGCCTTCAAGTGTCTGCCTCTCTTTGTCAGTCTGTCATTCTCAGCGGCTCTCCCTCTCGAAAGCGGTTGCAAAGGTACGCACTTTTTCCTTTCCTGCAACTTTTACGCAATACTTTTTTGCAGATTTTTTGAAGAAATTTCGTAAATTACTGGGAACAAGAAGGTTATAGGTGAATATTTTTTGATGCTTTCGGAAACAGGAGTGAATAACCCTGCATTATTTTTCGCGCGGGCGTGTACGTGCGCGCATATGGCGCAGGTGTAAAAGGGAAAGGCAAAGATGCATGCCCAACCGGTACAAAAAAACAGCGGAAACACGGAAAAATCCTGCACGAAATTTCTTTGCACGAAAGCCAAAAACCGGAAAAAACGCCCGAAAACGCAGGAAACGGAATCACCAGTCCGCCATAAAAGCCGTAGTTTTCGCAGGCAGCATGACAAATAATGACCTGAGAAATTCGCACCGCAGGCACATTTTTGCTAAAGAATCCCGACATTTTCTATGTTTTCCTATCGAAAAACGTATGTTTCCGCCGTGGAAAACGTACGTTTCTCAGCAGGGAAACATACGTCTCCCCTGACGGAAACATAGAAAACATAAAGAAAAAAGAGATTTATCGCCCTAATATTTCTGAAAAATAGTCCCTTCCCTGAAAGAATCAGCCCTGCCAGCATTCAACCTCTACAGAAAAGCTGCTACAAGACCTACAAAAATCATAGAGAATTCCCAAAAATCTACTAACTTAGACCACTCTATCAAATGAAACAAACTTATGGCACTTATAAAATCTGTCAGAGGATTTACTCCTCAAATCGGCGAGAACTGTTATCTGGCCGATAACGCCACGATTATTGGCGACGTAGTAATGGGACGAGACTGTAGCGTATGGTTCAATGCCGTACTTCGGGGCGATGTGAACTCCATCCGTATCGGTGATCGGGTGAACATCCAGGACGGCACCGTACTCCACACCTTGTATGAAAAATCAACGGTAGAAATCGGCAACGACGTATCCATCGGCCACAACGTGACACTTCACGGAGCCTGCGTACACGACAACGCCTTGATTGGCATGGGATCTACCCTACTCGACCACGCCGTAGTGGGAGAAGGAGCCATCGTGGCTGCCGGTGCCCTGGTATTGGCGAACACCGTCATCGAGCCTCACACCCTTTGGGGAGGCGTCCCGGCCAAGTTCATCAAAAAAGTCGATCCGGCACAAAGCAAGGAACTCAACCAGAAAATTGCCAACGGCTACCTGATGTATGCCTCTTGGTTCAAGGAAGAAGAGGCGAAATAAAACAACCGGCCCCGCAAAGCATTCCGGTAAAAACCGATGGCTTTGCGAGGCCGGATTCCTAATTCCACTATTTATCAACGGTTATTTCTTCTTCAACTCTTCCAGCAATTCGGCCACATCTTCTTCCCGGGTAGCCCAACTGGTAGCGATACGTACCACCGTCGTTCCGTCGGCACGTTTTTCCCAAACTTCAAATCCGACGCGCTGTTCCAGTTTTTCAAACAAACTGTTTTCGAGCGTAACAAACAGCTGGTTACTCTGCGGACGAATGAAAAACGTATAACCGTATGCCTTCAGTCCTTCTACAATCCGTTCTGCCATGTCGATGGCATGACGGGCAATCTTCACATACAACCCGTCGGTAAACAAGGTATCGAACTGCAATCCTAACAGACGTCCTTTGGCCAACAATACACCCCGTTGCTTAATAATCGTATCAAACTGACGAATCATTCCGGGCTGCGGCATCACCACGGCTTCTCCAAACAACGCTCCCACCTTGGTTCCGCCGATATAGAAAATATCACACAAGGCAGCGATGTCCTTCAGGGTCACATCCGTATCCCGTGCTGCCAGTCCGTAACCCAGACGGGCTCCATCCAAGAACAACGGAATCTTATGCTTGCGACATACGGCAGACAAAGCCTTCAGTTCTTCCAAAGTGTACAGCGTACCGTACTCCGTAGGATGTGAAATGTACACCATCCCCGGTGCTACCATGTGGTCCCAGCTCGGGTCTTGATAAAAGGCTGTCACATAACGGTCTACCTCCGCTGCATTCAGTTTCCCTTCGTGGTGAGGCAAAGCCAGTACCTTGTGACCTCCCGCTTCCACCGCTCCGGCTTCATGCTGGTTGATGTGACCGGTTACAGCCGCAATCACCCCCTCATACGGACGCAGCACAGCTGTGATGACCGTGGCATTAGTCTGCGTACCTCCCACCATGAAATGCACTTCCGCCTGCGGACAACCGCATGCCTCCGCGATCTTCCGACGGGCCGAAGCACAATACTCATCCGTGCCGTAACCCGAAGTTTTTTCCATATTCGTCTGACTCAAGCGCTCCAGAATCAGCGGATGCGCTCCTTCCATGTAATCACTTTTAAAATATTGCATATTCGTTTTGTATTTAAATTAGACTTTTCTTTCTTCCAATATCAAACCGACGCCCTTCACGGTCTTCAGCTCCACCGTCTCATCGGCTGCCAGCAACTTCCGCAGACGCGACACGAAAACATCCAGGCTGCGCGAAGCAAAATAATCCTCTTCCGTATTCCACAGGCGAGACAAGATAACCTCCCGCCGCACGACTTGCCCTTTGTGCTCGCACAACATACGGAGCAAATCGGCCTCCCGCACCGTCAGCATGCGCTCTTCTCCACCTTTCTGCTTCAAGACTCCGCGTGTGATATCAAACGAGAACAATTGTCCGATGGGTACCTCCTGCCCCTCCTTCTGCACTTGCAGGCCCCGGGTCAATTTCAACAAAGCCGTGACATGCGCATGCAGTTCTTCGGCCAGAAACGGTTTCTTGACATAGTTGTTCACACCCAGTTCATAACCTTTCACCACATCTTTCGGCGAAACCCGTCCGGAAGTAAACAAGATGGGGATATGCTCATCCTCTTCCCGGATGCGTTTCACCATCTCATACCCATCCATCACCGGCATCTCGATGTCGGCTACGATGACATCCGGCTGCTCTGCCTTCCACACCGCCAGTCCCTCCTCGCCATTGGCTGCCGTCAGCACCTTATACCCGCCAATCATATCCTCCAAGCCTCCCTGAATGATATAACACAGGTTCGCATCGTCTTCCACCAACAGCAGTTTGATGATCTGTCCTTCCATATTATTGTTCCTCTTTTTTATCTTCCATGGCACTCTCTGGAGGGAAAACCAACGTAAACCGACTGTATTCGCCCTCCATGCTTTCCAGTGTGACCCGACCGCCGTGTGCCTCCATAATCCGGAGCACATAGTTTAGTCCCAGTCCGAAGCCGGGAGCGCCTCCGGAACGGCTGCGCACACTGGCTTCCGCCCGTTCATATTTCTCAAAAATCTTCCGCTGGTCTTTCAAAGGAATACCGAAGCCATTGTCGGCCACTGTCACACAGACGGTCCCATCCGCTTTCCGTTCCGAAAGGAAGCTAATCTCCACCGATTCACCCGAATACTTCAAGGCATTGTCTATCAAGTTACTGAGCGCTTCTTTCAGAAATTCTTCATCCGCCCAGACTGTCTCCTCCTGCAAATGCCAGACAAACGTCACCGGCTTGGTTGCCTTCGCCTTGTACTTCTCCGCCAAGTCCTCCAGAATCGGCCGGAGCAAACAATCCGTCTGCTCTAATTTCAGTGCATGATTCTCCAACTTGGAAAGCGTCAGCACCTTATTGGTCAGTGCCAGCAAATGCTCTCCTTCCTCCTTCACAATCCGGAAATACCGTTCCTTCTTTTCCGGTTGTCCGTCCAAACGCCCACTTTCCAAAATCTCCGTTCCCATCAGGATAGAGCTTAGCGGCGTCTTCATGTCGTGAATCATAGCATACGAGAAATCCTCTCTTACCTTGGCAATCTTGTCCTGACGGATAATGACCCGTATCTGATACACAATGCAAATAATGACCAACGCCATAATCAGCACCGTGGCAATCAGCAGTAGCGTCATGCGCTGGAAAATCACCCAATAAGGATTCAGAATCACCCCTTGCAGATAGCGAGTATGCGCCATGTCGAGAGCTATCGGCTGCGTCTTCAAGTATTGCTGTCCTTCCAGCTTTGCCTGCGGAGAAGAGGCCCGTAACACATTCCCCAACGAATCCGTCATACAAGTCGACACCTTGGCCGAGATACCGACCGAATCCAGCAAGTGGGTATAAATAGAATCCAAACGATGCAAAGACACATCCATCTTAAACGTATTCAACACCCCTTCCTGCAGAGCGATAAAGACTGCCGATTCGATGAACTCGCGCGTTTCCGGCGTGGAAGACTGCAGCGTATCGCTGTCCTCCACCTCCTCCTCCAGTTTAAATTGATAAGTATACGTGGAATCCTTCTTCCCATACAGTTGTTTCCAGAGGCTCATCCGACAGAAAGTTTCCTGAAGCGCCGCATCCTTGAAGAGCTCATGACTTTGCCGCATGACATTCTCCCGTGTCAGCTTGTAAGTATTGACCAGCCAGACATACTGCAGTTCGACAATCGCAATCAGTCCCACTACCGCAATCCAGCGAATGTGTTTCATCTTCATAACCGTATATTCTTCACGTAAACGAAAGCCGTTAACGTAGCGTTAACCTTGCCTTAACCCAAAAAGCGAAACGGGCTTTTTAGTTTTGCAGTGTCAAAGATAATGAAAGATAAAGACACGAACGATATGAAAAAGTATTTTTTAGTGAGCATCTTGTTACTGCTCGGTACGCTGCTCGGCACAGCCACTGCACAAACCATCACCGGGAAAGTCACCGACCCGTCTGATCAGCCCATTGACGGAGCCACGGTCGTACTCCAAACTATTGATTCTATATTTGTAGAAGCCACCATCACGAATACTGACGGCACTTTTCTGCTGAATCACCAGCCGACACGCTACCGTCTGCTCTTCCAGCACCTGCTGTATGAAACCCTGGAAAAAGAGGGAAGCGAAAAGGAAGCCGGTACATTTGTATTGCAGCCGAAAGACTATGCCCTTCAAGAGGTCGTGGTAGAAGGCGAACGTCCGCTGGTCACTGTGGAAGGCAGCCGTCTGAGCTACGACATGCCGCAGCTGATTTCCCAACGGCTGGTCACTAACACCTACGAGGCTCTCAAACAGCTTCCGGGCGTGATTGAACAGAACGACGTACTGACCTTGGCCGGAGCAGGCAGCGTCAGTCTGCTGCTGAACGGTCGTCCCTCGTCCATGACCTACGAACAACTCATCACACTCTTAAAAGGTATGCCGGCCTCGCGTGTGGAAAAAGCGGAAGTGATGTACAGCGCTCCTCCACAGTACCACGTGCGCGGTGCGGCCATCAACCTCGTGCTGAAAGGATACAAGCCCGGGGAAGGAGGGCTGCAAGGAGAAATCCGCGGTGAATACAAACAGCAGAAGGAAGCCGGGGGTAACGGAGGCGTCACACTGGCCTATACATCTCCCAAGGTCGACCTGGATTTCATGTACAACCTTCAAAGCAGCTACACCCGAGGTTACATCGACTTCCTCGCGCATCATACGGTGAAAGGACAAGTGTACGACGTGAACCAGGTGACCGAGCACACGGGACGCAGCCTGTCACATACCCTACGGGCCGGAGGAACCTACAAGTTCGATGCAGACAACTCCCTCGAATTGTCGTACACCACCCAGTTCAGTCCTAACAGCCAGCACCACAGCCATTCCAGCGGCAGCATCTCCGAATCGTTCAATGATTCCCGCACACACCATCAGATGCACAACGCGGCCTTGAACTACACCTCCGGATTCGGTTTCCGGGCCGGCGCCGACTATACCTATTTCACCTCGACCGATACCCAAAACTTCTTCGACCGGAGTCCAGAAGATGTGGAAACCCGTTTCGTAAGCCGTTCTGACCAGCAAATCGACCGCTGGAAAATCTATGCCGACCAGAGCCATTCACTGTCGCACGACTGGACACTGAACTACGGGACTTCCTTTTCCTACGTGTACAACCGGAACATGCAGGACTATGACCAACCGGAAATGCAGGATAACAACCTGTACAACCGCCTCCGCGAATATACCTACAACGTCTATGCCGGATTCGACAAGCCGTTCAACTCCCAATGGACGCTGAGCGCTTCTGCTACGTTGGAATACTATCAGATGCAGAATTACCGGAAATGGGCTGTCTACCCCACTCTCCAGTTGAATTATATGCCGTCGGCCTCCCACATCCTCCAGCTGTCTTTCAGTTCCGACAAGACTTACCCCGACTACTGGACACTGAGCGGGGCCACCAGCTACCTGAACGGCTACAACGAGAGTGTCGGAAATCCTTTTCTTCGTCCTTATACCGAGTATGATGCCGACCTGACCTACATTCTGAAAAGCAAGTACATCTTTCAGGTAAGCTACAGCTATATACCCGATTATTTCATGCAGACCGTCTACCTGGATTCTGACCGTCTGAAAGCCATCTACAACTGGCAAAACTGGGATTACAGCCAAGAACTCGATTTTACAGCCATCCTTCCTTTCAAGGTGGGCAACTGGTGGGACAGCCGCCTCACCCTGCAGGCAAGCTTAAAGCACGACAAGGCCAGCGCATACTATGATGCGCCTTTCAACCAACAGCAATGGGTGGGAGTAAGCCAGTGGACAAATACCTTCCAGCTGTGCCGTCGTCCCAACCTGAGAATGGAAGTCACCGCTTTCGGACAGACCCAATCCATACAGGGAAGTTACGACATCCAACCGGTAGGCTTCGTGGATGCCGCCCTGCGTTATACTTTTGCCAAAGACAGAGCCATGCTCCAACTGAAAGGCAGTGACATCTTCAATACCATGAACCCCAAAACCAGGGTTCGGAACGGAGCACAGTATCTCGACATGAATACCCAAAGCCACCTGCAAAACGTCACCCTGTCGTTCAGTTACCGCTTTGGCGGATACAAGAAAAAAGAAGTGAAAGAAGTGGATACTTCACGGTTCGGTAACTGACTTACCGCACTCTATAACACGCTGAGTACTTTTGTCATACCATAAATATTCAAAAGTAAGATGCACTTTTCAGCCCTGCTTTCTTTGTAATTTCCAATTTATGTCTAACTTTGTAAAAACCTCTAAACGAAGAAAATTATGAAGAAATTATTATCTACACTGATGGTGATAGCCTGTCTGGCTCTTGCCATTCCGGCGCAAGCCCAAATACATTTTGGAGTAAAAGCAGGTCTGAATGTTTCCAAACTGCATCTCTCTAAAGATATCGTCAGCAAAGACAACAGAGCGGGATTCTTTGTAGGTCCGACTGCCGAATTTACCTTGCCAATCTTAGGACTGGGCATCGACGGTTCTCTATTGTACAACCAGTTTGGCGTGGATTCAGAAGAAGGTACCTCTACTAAAAAAAGTATTGAAATTCCGATTAACCTGAAATGGAACATCGGATTCAGCAGTCTGGTAGGTGCATACGTAGCCGTAGGTCCGCAATTCGGATTTAACGTGGGCGACCGCTGGTTTAACAACATCTGCGAATTCAAGAAAAACACCACCAGTTTCAATGTGGGAGTAGGTTTGAAGATGTTCAGCCACCTGCAGGTAGGTGCCAACTACAACTTTGCCTTGAAAGACAATGGTAAGATACACATAGAAGATCTGGAAGACCTTACTACGATTGGTTTCAAACAAAACACTTGGCAAGTTTCAGTAGCTTATCTGTTCTAAGTCGTTAAGCATAAATTTTAAAACCTCCTTTAAAGCCTGTTCAGAACCGCTTTAAAGGAGGTTTTATTCTATAGTAATATACGCTTATTCGTGGTCACACGGATATATCACTCCCCATTCCTTGCGGAGGGTATCCATCTGCTGCATGATACGAAGCGTTTCGGCATGCGGCATATAGGGTGACTCCAGCCAGCCTTTCTCGATAGCTTCCAAAGAAGCATATACCTGGTACTCGTAACCTGTAATCTGCCGCGGGGCTTCGTATACCGCTACCGTCTGATAGTTCGCATCCAAGATTCGAACCGACTGCGGGTTGTTGATGTTCTCTACAATCAGATGACCTTTATCGCCCGAAATCACTCCCATACGGTCGGTCACGGCATGAATACTGGCCTGTAAAGCCGCCATCTTTCCATCTTGGAACAGCAGGGTGATGTTTTCCTGCGCATCGACTCCTGTATCGGTCTTCTGACAAACAGAATGGACAGAAGCCACCTCCTTACCGAAATACATGGCAGCAAAGTTAAGTAGATACACTCCCAAATCCAATAATGCACCTCCCGCCAGCTCCGGACGCAGGATGCGTTCTTTCCGGTCAATCACATACCCCAAATTAGCCGAAAGCGTATAAGGCGTACCAATGACACCTTCTTCCAGCAATTCCCGAATCTTCAGTGAAAGCGGCATATAGCGGGTCCAGATGGCTTCAGTCAGGAATACCTTCTTTTCCTCGGCCAACTTCAATAGCTCGGCAGCCTGACGGGCATTGGCGGTAAAAGCCTTCTCGCACAACACAGGCTTTCCTTTTTCGATGCACATGCGAGCATTGTCGTAATGCATGGCATGAGGAGTGGCGATGTAAATCAAGTCGACTTCCGGGTCAGATACCAGTTCTTCATAACTTCCGTAGGCCTTCGCAAACTCCCACTTGCCGGCAAAAGCCTGCGCCTTCTCTAACGTACGCGAAGCCACTGCATACCGTTTCACTCCTTTCATTCCTCCAAGGGTGGCCGCCATTTTACTGGCAATCCCGCCACATCCGATAATTCCGATATTGTAAATTTTCATCTCTCATTAAATATTAAAACCAGGACACAAAGCTATAAAAGTTTCAGATGGGAACCAGCTATGTGAGGGGCTTTTTATACCTTTGCAGTATGAAAAAGTTCGTAGATGTCATCGTTCCGCTGCCCATTGCCAGCCAATATACTTACTCCCTTCCGGAAAGTCTGGAAGAGGGTATACAGCCGGGCTGTCGGGTCATCGTACCCTTCGGACCGAAGAAGTTCTATACTGCCATTGTGACAAAGGTACACGAAACGGCTCCCGAGGCATACGAAACCAAGGACATCTCTGAAATTCTCGATTCACGTCCCGTCTTATTGGGACGGCAATTTTCATTCTGGAAATGGCTGGCCGACTATTATCTCTGTACGCTGGGCGATGTGTACAAGGCAGCCCTTCCTTCGGGCATGAAGCTGGAAAGTGAAACGCTGGTGGAATACAATCCGGACTTTGTAGCTTCAGAACCACTTCCTCCCCGAGAACAGCGTATTCTGGATTTGCTCAGTGCCGACCCAGAACAATGTGTCACACAGTTGGAGAAGGCCAGTGGAATGAAAAATCTATTACCGGTTATCAAATCACTGCTGGAGAAAGAAGCCATCTGTATCAAGGAAGAAATCAAGCGAAACTACAAACCACGTACAGAAACACGGGTCCGCCTTACCGAGGCCCTGCAGAACGAACATCACTTACACATCCAGTTTGATTTGTTGGCACGAGCTCCTAAACAGCAGGCCATCCTAATGAAATACCTGGAACTGTCGGGATGGAACGCCGAAGGGAAAGATATCCGGGAAGTCAGCAAGAAGCAATTGCTGGAAGCATCTGGACAAACACAATCCACCTTCAAAGGACTGGTCGATAAACACATACTGGAAACTTATCTGTACGAAATCGGCAGACTAACTGACGGAAAAGCCGAAACGCTCCCCGTACATACCCTCAGCCCCGCCCAACAACGGGCTTTTTATGAGATTCTGACTTGTTTTCAAACAAAGAATGTCTGTCTGCTGCATGGAGTGACCGCCAGTGGTAAGACTGAAATCTATATCCACCTGATAGAGGAAGTGCTGAAAGCCGGCAAGCAGGTACTCTACCTCCTCCCAGAAATTGCCCTCACTACTCAAATCACCGAACGATTGCGACGGGTATTCGGGGCACGGCTGGGAGTGTATCATTCCAAATTTCCCGATGCGGAACGGGTGGAAATCTGGCAGAAACAACTCACCGAGCAAGATTACGATGTGATACTGGGGGTCCGTTCGTCCGTGTTCCTCCCGTTCCGAAGGCTGGGACTGGTCATCGTGGATGAGGAACATGAGACGAGTTACAAGCAGCAGGACCCTGCCCCGCGGTATCATGCCCGGAACGCGGCCATCATGCTGGCTTCCATGTACGGAGCCAAGACTTTGCTGGGCACCGCTACCCCCAGCCTGGAAAGTTACTTCCATGCCCGAAGCGGGAAATACGGACTCGTGGAACTGACGGAGCGTCACCAGCAAATCCAGTTACCGCACATCGAACTGGTGGACATCAAGGAACTGGCCCGTAAGAAACGGATGACGGCACAATTCTCTCCCCTGCTGTTACAGAAGATACGGGAAGCCTTGGAGCAAAAGGAACAAGTCATCCTATTCCAGAATCGACGGGGCTTCGCGCCGATGATTGAATGTCGCACTTGCGGATGGGTGCCCCGTTGCAAGAACTGTGACGTGAGTCTGACCTACCACAAGGTGCTTCACCAGCTGACGTGCCACTATTGCGGCTATACCTACGCCGTACCCACAGCCTGTCCAGCTTGTGGCGGAGTGGAACTGGTGAACCGGGGCTTCGGGACGGAAAAGATTGAAGACGACATCAAACAGATTTTTCCGGAGGCCCGGGTGGCCCGGATGGACTTGGACACCACCCGTACCCGTACGGCCTACGAACGCATCATCAGTGACTTTGAGGAAGGGAAAACGGATATTCTGATTGGTACGCAGATGATTTCCAAAGGACTCGACTTCGACCGGGTAAGCGTGGTGGGCATCCTGAATGCCGACTCCATGATGAACTATCCCGACTTCCGTTCGTATGAACGGGCCTTCCAACTCATGGCGCAGGTGGCCGGACGGGCCGGACGAAAGAACAAACAGGGACTGGTGGTACTCCAAACCAAATCGCCGGAAAACCCACTCATCCATCAGATTATGGCCAACGACTATGCCCGGTTGTACCAAGAGCAGATGGAAGAACGGAGGCTGTTCAAATATCCCCCTTTCTATCGCCTGATTTATGTGTACCTGAAGCATCGCAAAGAAGACATTCTGACGCAGGCAGCAAAGCTTATGGCATCCCGTCTGCGCCAAGGCATGGGCGAACGGATACTGGGACCGGACAAACCGCCGGTAGCCCGGATACAATCGCTTTTCATCCGGAAGATTGTCATCAAGATAGAACAGGAAGCCTCGCTAAGCAAAGTGCGCCGTTACCTGACCCAAGTGCAACGGAGCCTGATAGAAGACGAGCGTTTCCGTTCGCTCATGGTATATTATGATGTAGACCCTACTTAAACCATATCACAATGAAGATAGAATTAGATGTACATACGCACACCATCGCCAGCGGACATGCGTTCAGCAGCCTGCAGGAAATGGCACGGGCAGCCGCCGACAAGGGACTAAAGCTGCTCGGCATCACGGAACATACACCGGGCATCCCCGGAAGCTGCCACCTGATTTACTTCCGCAACCTGCACGTGGTGCCACGGCAGATGTACGGCATCGACCTCCTGCTCGGAGCGGAAATCAACATCCTCGACACGGAAGGCACCCTCGACCTGGACGAGTTTCACATGAACCTGCTAGATTTGCGGATTGCGGGGATTCATTCTTTATGCTACACCCCGGGCACTCCTGAAGAGAATACCCATGGCATGATCAAGGCCATTGAAAATCCGTACACGCACATCATCAGTCACCCGGGCGATGGAACAGCCAAACTGCTTTTCGAACCGATTGTACAGGCCGCCAAAGCGAATCACACGTTGCTGGAAATCAACAACAGCTCCTTGAAGCCCTGCCGAAAGAAGGTAGAAGCACGCCCCAACAACCTGGAGATACTCCGCCTCTGCAAACAATACGAAGTACCGGTCATTCTGGGAAGCGACGCCCACATCTCGTTCGATATCGCTACCTACGACCATGCCCTGGAGCTGGTCAAGGAAACCGAATTTCCGGAAAGCCTCATCCTGAACACCGATGTGGCCCGCTTTAAACAGTATTTACACCTCGACAAATGAAAAAACAACGCATACTTTTTGTCTGCCTCGGCAACATCTGCCGTTCCTCTTCTGCCGAAGAAATCATGCGTACCCTGGTACGTCGGGCGGGAAGAGAAAAAGAGTTTGAAATTGATTCCGCAGGCATCATCGGCTTTCACGAAGGAGAATTGCCGGATGCACGCATGCGGGCACATGCCCTCCGCAGAGGCTATGAACTGACGCACCGTTCACGCCCGGTCCGTACGGAGGATTTCTATCACTTCGACTGGATTTTAGGAATGGACGACCGCAACATCGATGCCCTACGCGAGAAAGCTCCTGATTTGGAGAGCGAACAGAAAATCCACCGCATGACGGACTTCTGCCGCACCAAGGTCATCGACCACGTGCCCGACCCTTATTATGGAGGGGCACAAGGCTTCGAGAATGTACTCGACATTTTGGAAGATGCCTGCCAAGGATTACTGGAGCATTTAACGGAGACTCCCGAGCACAAAGAAACCGCTGAAAAATAACTTGAATCACTTACCTAAATAAGAAATACCATGAATCAAACCATTGCGCCTTTTGCCCGCCCGCTGTATGTGATGACCAAACCCGTCGGAGCGGTCTGCAACCTGGCATGCGACTATTGTTACTACCTGGAAAAGGCGAACTTGTATAAAGATATCTCCAAACACGTGATGAACGATGAACTGCTGGAAAAGTTCATCCGTGAATACATCAGTTCCCAAACCATGCCACAGGTACTCTTCACCTGGCACGGAGGAGAAACCCTGATGCGCCCGCTCAGTTTCTATAAACGAGTGATGGAACTGCAACAGAAGTATGCCGGCGGACACACCATCGACAACTGCATCCAAACTAATGGTACGTTACTGACCGACGAATGGTGCGAATTCTTCCGCAAGAACAACTGGTTGGTAGGCGTGTCGATTGACGGTCCACAGGAGTTTCACGACGAGTACCGCAAGAACCGGCAGGGACGCCCGTCGTTCGTCAAGGTGATGCAAGGCATCCATCTGCTAAAGAAACACGGAGTAGAATGGAATGCCCTGGCCGTAGTCAACGACTTCAATGCCGACTACCCGCTGGATTTCTATCATTTCTTCAAGGAGATTGACTGCCGCTACATCCAGTTTACTCCGATTGTGGAACGTATCAGTCCCCATGCCGACGGACGCCACCTGGCCAGCCCGCTGCAAGAAGGAGAGAAACTGGCCGACTTCTCCGTATCGCCGGAACAATGGGGAAACTTTCTCTGCACCCTGTTCGATGAATGGGTACGTGAAGACGTGGGCAAATTCTTCATCCAATTGTTTGACTCTACCCTGGCCAACTGGGTCGGCGTGCAACCGGGCATCTGCACGATGGCCAAGACCTGCGGACATGCCGGTGTCATGGAATTCAACGGCGATGTATATTCCTGCGACCACTTTGTCTTTCCAGAATACAAGCTGGGCAACATAAACGAAAAGACACTGGTCGAAATGATGTACAGCGACCGTCAGCTCCAGTTCGGACAGATGAAACAGGATGCCCTTCCCCGCCAGTGCAAGGAATGTGAATTCCTTTTTGCCTGCAACGGCGAGTGCCCGAAAAACCGATTCACCCACACCGCCGACGGCGAACCGGGATTGAATTACCTGTGCAAGGGATACCATCAGTTCTTCCAGCACGTGGCCCCCTACATGGACTATATGAAAAAAGAACTGCTGGCCGAACGCGCACCGGCCAACATCATGGAAGCCATCAAAAAGGGAGAGCTGTAACAGCCCTCCCTTTTTTCATATACCACCTGACAAATTGTGTCACTCGTTCTTCAACAACACATTCTGAATGGCATCCTTCAGGTTCTTCTTTGGCAATGCTCCCTGCGCCATCTGTGGAGTACCCGTCATTGGCACAAACAGCAATGAAGGTACGCTACGGATACCGAACAGAGCCGCCAGTTCTTCCTCTTCGTCTACATTTACTTTATAGATATCCACCTGTCCGGCATATTCATCGGCCAGTTCGTCGAGCACCGGAGCCAACATCTTGCAAGGGCCACACCAAGTGGCATAAAAATCAATCAGTGCCGGACGGCTGCCGAGGAACTTCCATTCGTTCGGACTCGTTTCATAGTTAGCTACTTTCGTCAAAAAATCTGCTTTGTTCAAATGTACTGCACTCATATTCTTCTGTTTTTAGATTTTACACTTTTATATTTATCTCTGTTATTTATTCTCTGCCCGATAAGGTTTCACAAAATCCTTATACAAAGCCTTGTTTCCGGTAGAAGTGCCGCATCCTCCCGCCGCACAGCAGGGCCAGTTGACCACGGCCATCAGCATCAACAACCCGCCCAATATGATCATCAGGGAATCTGAGGCATAGATGCCATACCCTGCAAACACCGCTCCGGCCAGAAGGCGTATCACCCGAAGCACATCCCAATTGCGAAATAATCTTTTCATTGTCAACACTTTTTTTCTTGGTTTCTGAGACAAAAGTACGAGGAAACCATTAACCCCACAACAGATTTTTCCTATCTTTGTATTGATAAAATCTATTGAACCATGACTTTACAACAGATGGAATACATCGTGGCCCTCGACAAATACCGCCACTTCGTACTTGCCGCCGAAGCCTGTGGAGTGACACAGCCCACCCTCAGTGCCATGATTCAAAAACTGGAAGAAGAACTCGACGTCAAGATTTTCAACCGTGACCGGAAGAATATCTCCCCCACCCGCATCGGAGAAAAGATTATCCGGCAGGCGCAGATGGCCTTGAACGAAACCCAGCGCATCAAGGAGGTAGTAGCCGACGAAACCGACCGCATGAACGGCAGCCTGCGCATCGGCGTATTGCCCACGGTAGCCCCTTATCTGGTACCCGATTTCATCTATCATTTTCGGAAAGCCTATCCTCACGTCAGCCTCTTCATCGATGAAAGAGAAAAGAAAGCCCTGCTGCAGGAACTCAAGTACGGAAACCTGGACATGGCCCTCAGTACCTCTCCGGAAGAAGCAGATGCCCGCATTCTGGAAATACCGGTCTATACCGAAAAGTTCGTGGCCTACCTTTCCGAGCAATGCGACCAAACCAAAAACTGCCTCAGCCACGGTGTCCTGCCACCGGAACAGATGTGGGTGTTGAAAGAAGGACACTGCATGCCCCAAAACGGCTTGAACTTCTGCCAGAACAAGGACATCGGCAACCACATCTACGAGGCCGGCAGTATTGAGACGCTGATTAAAATCGTGGACCGCAACGGAGGATACACCATCATTCCTGAGCTGCATATCCAGTCGCTCACAGAGAAACAGCGGGCCCACATCCTGCCGCTGCCCTTCAATCCGCCGGCCCAACGCTGCATTTCTATCCTGATAAAAGACGACTTTATCCGCGAGCGGATGGTCAATGCCGTACTGGATACCTTGAAAATTCTCATTCCTCCCGCCATGCTGGAAAAGCGACTGGCCACCCATGCCATCAAGTTGCGGCATACGCCCAGTCCCTCTCAACCGAAATAGCGGATAAAAAGAACTGCAAGCCCCGGATTGCTCCAAAGGCCTGCAGTCACCTACCAAGAAAAAGTGTTATTTATAGAACTTCCGCATAGGATAAATCCCTATCGGATAGTCTGTCTTGTTCTCAATCTTCTGCACCAGCGAAGGCGCACTTCCGCTGCAATCATACACCAGCAGGTAGTTCTTATCAGGCTTTACATCCTCCCGATACACGTTGGATACTGCCACATATACATACTGGTTGGTCGGATCGGCAATCACGTTGCAGTTCAAATGCTTCCCGTCGGGCGCATCTTTCAGCACATCGATAAACTCTTCACTCTTCCAGGTCTTCAACGACAGACGTTTCACCGTGGTACTTCCAGCCGCATAATACAGATAATCACCTGCCAGCGTGACTCCGGAAGTATTGAAGAACTCGGCAGATATATCTTCCGAAATCCGCTTTGTCTTCGTTACTTTCCACGCATCCAGATCGACAAACTGAAGATAACTCTTCTTCTCTCCGCCTCTGCCGCAGGTAGCCAGCACGATTTCCCGTTCGCCCGTCTGGAACAAGCCACTGATAAACTCTCCTTTCAAATCGGGTAACACCCGGCTCACCTTATTCATTCCTTTCGAGAATTCCAGCAAACGAGTAGACTCCCAGAAGCCTCCTCCCCCGCAATACAGGCAATCGCCCACCCGGAGAATACCTCGGGGAATTGCCACAGCTTCCACGGTATTTCCTTTGTTACCGAAATGACAGGCTCCTTCCACCACATTTACCTCACCCGTCGTGCCGTCCAGGCGGAAAAAGCCCTGTCCTTCCGCAAAGAAAATATTCTTTTCGTCCAACACGGCAATATTTTCAAAGGGAACAGACAAACTAATCCATTCATCCTTATCCAGACTGCCTTCCGGACGTTTGAACTTCAGTTCGTCCAGCTTGTAGGTTTTCTCACGTTTCAGGGTCACGGCATCCACTATCACCAGACTGCCATCTCCTTCTTCTCCTCCCAGCGTATAAATTCCATCACTGAGAATGTAAAGCTTGCCATTGTCCATCCATAAGTCCTGTGCACCGTTACCCAGCGCCGTAGCGTTCACCTTCCGATACACTCCTTCTTCTATTGTCCCGTCGGGAGCCAAATAAGTAATGGAACTGTTTTCAACGGCAGGTGCTCCCTGGTTCAGAATCAAGACTCCATCCGGACGGGCATATCCCCCCAAATACACGGTTTCTCCCGAAGATTCTCCTCCCTCAGAAGGTTTTTCTCCCGTACCCTCCGAAGGGGTTTCAGCCGGTGGCTGTTCCAGCTTCTGTTCCTTTTTACAACCGGGAAGCACACACAAGGACAGACAGGCCATCCATGCAATATAAAATAACGTGAGTTCGATATAAAATTAGAAAATAGACAGTTGTCCGTCATTGACAAAGTTTACATCAATGGCGGGCTTCTTTTCAAAAAAGCAATATGCTGCTATAGCCGACAAAGAGTTGGCTATAAAG
>NZ_JACJKA010000003.1 GCF_016900355.1 Bacteroides mediterraneensis
TAGGCATACAAAACAGCTTTGAGCATCATTCGTGGGTGATAGGGAGAACGGCCGAACTCCTTATACAATTTATGGAACGAACTAAGGTCAAGGTTGTCAACCATAGCATTCAGAATACGTACAGGATCGTCCGATGGAATATTTTCATCTATTCTTTGTGGGAAAAGGACGATTTGATTGGGATTGTAAGAACGAAAATGTATCTTTGCCATATTACTTTGCTTATGCCTAAAGATACAAAATCTTTAGGTAATAACAACGCCTCGGCTTGGGAAAGTCGGGGCGTTGTCATAAAAAAAGAGGGTATGCATTTTGACACACCCTCTTTTCCTATGCAAAAATCAATTAATCGAGCTTCAACACTGCTAAAAACGCCTTCTGCGGCACCTCTACCGTACCAATCTGCTTCATACGTTTTTTCCCTCGTTTCTGTTTTTCCAACAGCTTACGCTTACGGCTCACGTCACCTCCGTAACATTTGGCCGTTACATCCTTGCGGACTGCCTTGATGGTTTCACGTGCAATAATCTTGGCACCGATAGCTGCCTGAATGGCAATTTCGAACTGCTGACGAGGTATCAGTTCCTTCAATTTCTCACACATCCGACGGCCCAAATCGTAGGCATTGTCAAAATGAGTCAAGGTAGACAGCGCATCTACTGATTCTCCATTCAGCAAAATATCCAGTTTCACCAGCTTGGAAGGACGGAAACCCGACTGATGATAGTCGAACGAAGCATATCCCTTGGAGATACTCTTCAGTTTATCGTAAAAATCAATCACAATTTCTCCCAACGGCATCTTGTAATGCAGTTCCACACGGTTACCGGAAATATAATCCTGTTTTACCAACTCGCCACGTTTGCCCAAGCAAAGGGTCATAATCGGACCGATATAGTCGGTCGAAGTAATGATGGAAGCGTCAATATAAGGTTCTTCAATGTGATCAATCAAGGTAGGATCCGGCATACCGCCCGGATTATGTACTTCCTGCACCCCACCCTGCTTGTCGTATACCATATAAGATACGTTCGGCACCGTAGTAATGACATTCATGTCAAACTCGCGGTCCAGACGTTCCTGCACAATCTCCATATGAAGCAATCCCAAGAAACCGCATCGGAAACCAAATCCCAATGCCAGAGACGATTCCGGCTGGAAAGTCAGAGACGCATCGTTCAACTGAAGTTTCTCCAATGAAGCACGCAGATTCTCATAATCTTCCGCCTCTATCGGATACACCCCGGCAAACACCATCGGTTTCACTTCCTCAAATCCGTCGATAGCCTTATCGCACGGGCGGTCGATATGCGTAATGGTATCACCCACCTTCACTTCTCGTGAGGTCTTGATACCCGAAATGATATAGCCTACATCACCGGTACGAAGTTCTTTCCGTGGCACCATGTCCATCTTCAAGACACCCACTTCGTCTGCCACATATTCTTTTCCTGTATTGAAGAATTTCACCTTGTCGCCGGTCCGGATGATACCGTTCTCCACCTTGAAATATGCGATAATACCTCGGAAGGAATTGAAGACAGAGTCGAAAATCAACGCTTGCAACGGAGCACTCTCATCTCCCTGAGGAGCCGGAATCCGCTCGATGACGGCCTGCAAGATTTCTTCCACTCCCAATCCCGTCTTACCGGAAGCACGGATAATCTCTTCGCGCTTGCATCCCAGCAAGTCGACAATCTCATCCTCCACTTCTTCCGGCATCGCACTGGCCATATCACATTTATTCATCACCGGAATGATTTCCAAGTCATGTTCCAACGCCATATACAAGTTTGAAATGGTCTGTGCCTGCACACCCTGCGAAGCATCCACTACCAGCAAGGCACCTTCACACGCCGCAATGGAACGAGACACTTCGTAAGAGAAGTCCACATGCCCCGGAGTATCAATCAGGTTCAGAATGTATTTTTCACCTTTATAAGTATACTCCATCTGAATGGCGTGGCTCTTGATAGTAATACCACGCTCGCGTTCCAAATCCATATCATCCAGCATCTGTCCTTCCGTAATCTTGATGGTCTGCGTATATTCCAGCAAGCGGTCGGCCAAAGTGGACTTCCCGTGGTCAATGTGTGCAATAATGCAAAAGTTTCGGATATTCTTCATATATAATATTACAACTTATCAAAATTATTGTGCAAAGATAGGCAAAAAAAGAGATTTTTATGTATGTTTGCCATTGAAACTAATCATAAAACATCATTAACCCATATGAAAAAAACATGGATTATTCTTATCGCAGTAGTCGCTGTCATCGTTATTTACTGCGTTACCTCGTATAACTCTTTAGTGACTCAGGAAGAAACCGTAGGCACTGCATGGAGCAATGTAGAAAACCAATACCAGCGCCGTTCCGACCTGATTCCGAACTTGGTCAACACTGTCAAGGGATATGCTGCTCATGAAAAAGAAACCTTCGATGCCGTAGTTTCCGCCAGAGCCAAAGCTACCCAGATGACCATCGACATCGACGACCTGACTCCGGAAAAGATTGAAGCTTATCAAAAAGCCCAAGGTGCCGTAGGCAGTGCATTGAGCCGTCTGCTTGCTGTGACAGAAAACTATCCGGAGTTGAAAGCCAATGAAAACTTCAAGGAGCTGCAAGCCCAACTGGAAGGAACCGAAAACCGTATCAGTGTAGAACGTCGCAAATTCAATGAAACGGCCCGCGAATATAACACGAGCATCCGCCGTTTCCCGAAAAACATCGTAGCCGGCCTGTTCGGATTTGAAAAACGTCCTTATTTCGAAGCCGAAGAAGGCAGTGAGAAAGCTCCGGAAGTTAAGTTCTAAACCGGGCTTACACATGAAACGTTATTTCTTACTGGGAATATTCTTCCTGCTGACTATCTCCCTCTGCCCCTTGCAAGCAGAAGGCTACAAGGTAGAAGATATTCCCCTTGTACATTTGCAGAACCGGACACGGTATGTCAGCAACCCCGATGGGATATTAAGCGACGCAGCTGTAGCCGTCATGGACACCACGCTTTTCGCCTTGGAGCAAAAGACCGGTATCCAGACCTTGGTCGTGGCTGTCCGTCAGATAGAAGGAGGCGACTGCTTTGACTTCGCTTACCAGTTGGGTGAAAAAAACGGCGTCGGCCAGAAAGGCAAAGACAACGGACTGGTCATCCTGCTGGTCACCGAGGAACGGTGCATCCAGTTTGCCACCGGATACGGTCTGGAAGGTATCCTTCCCGATGCCATCTGCAAACGTATCCAAACCCGCTACATGAATCCTTACCTGAGCAAAGGTAACTGGGATGCCGGGATGGTGGCAGGCGTGCAAGCTGTACGCCAGATACTGGACAAGAGTTCCGGTTCCCCCACTCCTCCCGAAGGAGAATCCGACAACCTCCTGCTCTTCCTTGTATTGGGATGCTGTTTCATTTTGGTGCCGGCCTTGCTTTGGTATTCGGTACGCCAGCGGAACAAATGCCCCAATTGCCACAAACATACCCTGAAGCAAGTCTCCGTCCGTACCATTTCCCGTGTAGGAGGTGTACGAACTGAAGAAGTGACCTACCTGTGCAGCCATTGCGGTCATGTACGCCACGTCCAGCGGAAAGTGAACGATGACGATTTCCACCATCGGGGTGGCAACGGAGGACCTTTCCTAGGCGGACCGTTCTTTGGAGGCGGCTTCGGTGGCGGAAGTTTCGGAGGAGGAAGCTTTGGCGGCGGAGGTGCCGGAAGCAAATTCTGATTACAATCACAATTATACTATACAACCATGTACAATAACACTTTTGGAAATATCTTCCGTCTCACCAGCTTCGGTGAATCACACGGAAAAGCTATAGGCGGCGTCATCGACGGATTTCCCGCAGGCATCGCCATCGATATGGATTTCATTCAACGGGAACTGGTCCGTCGCCGACCGGGACAATCGTCCATCACCACGGCCCGCAAAGAGGCCGATGAGGTGGAATTCCTTTCCGGCATTTACGAAGGCGTATCGACAGGATGCCCCATCGGATTTGTCGTATGGAACACCAACCAGCATTCCAACGATTACGACAACATGAAAGACGTATTCCGTCCTTCGCATGCCGATTTCACCTATACGCAGAAATACGGCATACGTGACCATCGGGGAGGCGGACGTTCGTCTGCCCGTGAAACCATCACCCGCGTAGTGGGAGGAGCACTGGCTAAACTGGCCCTGAAACAGTTAGGCATCCGCATTACTGCCTTCACCTCACAGGTGGGCACCTTCAAGCTCGACAAAGATTACACGGCGTATGACCTGAGCACCATCGAAAACAACCCCGTGCGCTGCCCCGACCAGGAACTGGCACAGCAAATGGCAGACTACATTTACAAGACCAAAGGCGAAGGCGATACCATCGGTGGCGTCATCAGCTGTGTCATTCAGGGATGCCCCATCGGACTGGGACAGCCGGTCTACGGCAAGCTGCATGCCGCTTTGGGCAATGCCATGCTCAGCATCAATGCCGTCAAAGGCTTTGAATACGGACAGGGCTTCGGACACATGGAAATGAAAGGCAGCCAACAGAACGATATTTTCTATCGCGACGGCGACAAAATCGGCTTCCGTACCAACCGCTCCGGAGGTATCCAGGGAGGTATCAGTAACGGACAGGACATTTACTTCCGGGTGGCCTTCAAACCAGTTGCTACCGTACTGATGGAACAGCCCACAGTCGACATTCACGGCAATGAAACCATCTTGAAAGCCCGCGGCCGTCACGACCCTTGCGTCCTGCCGCGTGCAGTCCCCATCGTAGAAGCCATGGCAGCCATGACCATCCTCGATTATTACTTGCTTAACAAGACAACCCACTTATAAATAAAAGCCTCATGGAAATCAAACAATACATACAAGCAAACGAAGCCCGGTTCCTCGACGAACTGTTCAGCCTCATCCGTATCCCCAGCATCAGTGCCCTGCCCGCACACAAGGAAGACATGCTGGCCTGTGCCGAACGCTGGCGCCAACTGCTGCTCGAAGCAGGAGCCGACGAAGCCATGGTAATGCCCTCGGAAGGACATCCGCTGGTGTACGCCGAAAAACGTGTCAGTCCCGATGCCCCCACCGTACTGGTATATGCCCACTACGACGTGATGCCCGCCGAACCATTGGAATTGTGGAAAACCCCGCCTTTCGAACCGGAAGTACGCGACGGACATATCTGGGCCCGCGGAGCCGACGACGACAAAGGGCAGTCGATGATTCAAGTCAAAGCCTTCGAATACCTCGTACGCGAAGGCCTGCTTCACCATAATGTGAAATTCATCTTTGAAGGAGAAGAAGAAATCGGTTCTCCCAGCCTGAATGCCTTCCTGAAAGCGCACAAGGAACTGCTGAAAGCCGATGTCATTCTGGTATCCGATACCAGCATGTTAGGTGCAGACCTTCCCTCCCTCACCACCGGACTGAGAGGCCTGGCTTACTGGGAAATCGAGGTGACGGGTCCGAACCGCGACCTTCATTCCGGCCATTTCGGCGGTGCCGTAGCCAACCCCATCAATGTACTCTGCGACCTGCTTTCCAAAGTCATTGATGCCGACGGCCGTATCACCGTCCCTCATTTCTATGACGATGTAGAAGAAGTGCCGGCTGCCGAACGCGCCATGATTGCCCAGATTCCGTTCGATGAAAAGAAATACATGGAAGCCATCGGCGTGAAAGCCCTGAAAGGCGAAAAAGGCTATTCTACGCTGGAACGCAACAGCTGCCGCCCGTCATTCGATATCTGCGGTATCTGGGGAGGATACACCGGTGAAGGCTCCAAGACGGTTTTGCCTTCCAAAGCCTACGCCAAAGTATCCAGCCGTCTAGTACCCCACCAGCAGCATGAAAAAATATCCCAGCTGTTTGTAGACTATCTTACCCAGCAAGCCCCCGACTATGTACAGGTGAAAGTCACTCCGATGCATGGCGGTGAAGGCTATGTCTGCCCTATCCACCATCCGGCCTATCAGGCAGCCGAAAAAGGATTTGAAAAAGCTTTCGGCAAGAAACCGCTGGCCGTTCGTCGTGGAGGAAGTATCCCTATCATCAGCGACTTTGAACAGATACTCGGCATCAAGACCATTCTGATGGGATTCGGACTGGAAAGCGATGCCATTCATTCCCCGAATGAAAACTTCTCGCTCGATATTTTCAGAAAAGGAATAGAGGCAGTAGTGGAATTCCACTTGCAATATAAATAACAAAAAAGGGTGACTTCAGGTCACCCTTTTTCGTTTTATTCCTCCACCGTCAGTTCCAGCAGTACCGGAAGATGGTCACTGTATCCTCCATGATATTTCATTCCTTTATACGTACGGAAGGGCGTATCTCCGCCATACACATTGTCTTCTTCCAGCAAGAAAGGGAAACGCAAGATGGCGGCCTTTTCCTTTGAGGTCCGGGTACGTGCATCCGGTTGCAGCAAACCACCGTTTACCACCATCTGATCCAGTACGCCCCATTCACTTTTATAACGGTAAGTCCCGTCCGGCTGGTTTTCCATCAGATTATACAAGGCACCCGGTTCCGGTTTTTCACCCAGCACAGATACCCGCAGTCCTTCCTGCAGCGACTTTCCATCGGGATAATCATTGAAATCTCCCATAATAATCAGACGGGGGTCCTGACGCTCAGCCATCACTGAATCGGCCGCCTGGCGAACCCTGCGAGCCACCCACAAACGGTACGGGTCTGTTTTCTCGGCTCCTCCTACCCGCGAGGGAAGATGACAGACAAATACATCCAAGGTGTCCCCGCTGACCACACGCCCCGAAACATACAGCACATCGCGTGTAGGCCGCATACCCAACGAGTCGGAAGGAATGCGGATTTTCTGTGAAGTCAGCAAACGGAACGAAGTGGGCTGATACAGCAGCGCCACATCAATTCCCCGTTCATCGGGTGAATCCGTCATGACATACCGATAGCCTGCTTCCCGAAGCGGAGAATGATGCGTCAGACTCTTCACACAAAACTCATTTTCCACTTCACACAAGCCAACCAAATCGGGCACCTGCTCCTTTCCTGCGGCCAGAATCACCTTGCCAATCTTCTCCAGCTTGTCCTGAAAACGATTGAAAGTCCAGTTCCGCACGCTGCCCGGCAAGAACTCCGTATCCTGCTTCAACGAATCGTGACGGCAGTCGAACAGGTTCTCCACGTTGTACTCCATCACCCGGAATGTCTGCTGTGCCTGAGCCGGTGCGACATCCATGCCGCACACAGCCCATAGCAAACCATAGATTATCTTTCTCATGCACGAGCCGGAATATGTGCCAACACATCCAGCAAGTGACGCCAGAACTTATCTACCGTAGGAATCAGCATACGCTCGTCGGGGGAATGTACTCCACGCAAAGTCGGTCCGAAAGAAACCATATCCAACGACGGGTATTTCTCCAGGAACAAGCCACATTCCAGTCCCGCATGGATAGCCTTCACCTTCGGTTCCACTCCAAACAGACGTTTGTAGCTTTCCACTGCCACTTTCAAAATAGCAGACGACGGATTCGGTTTCCAGCCCGGATAACCGTCCCCAGTGACACAAGTGGCTCCACCCAGTTCGAAGGCCGCACGTACCATCTGCGACATATCCTCGCGAGAAGAAAGAATAGAGCTACGCTGGCTGGTTACTACCACAATCTTGCCGTCGCGCATCTTCACAGAGGCTAAATTGGAAGAAGTTTCCACCAGTCCCTCAATGTCCTGACTCATGGCATATACTCCGTGATGTACGGCATACAATGAAAGCAGGAAGCGCTTCATCGCTTCTTTTTCCATCACTTCCGCACAAGGCGTTTCCGATTCCAGTTCCATGACCAGGTTCGGTTCCGTAACCGAAAACTCATTTTCTACATCTGCCAGGAACATATTCAGGGCTACCCGAACATTTTCCTTGTCGGCCATCGGCACCGCACATACAGCATGTGCCTCACGCGGAATGGCATTGTGCAAATTACCTCCGTCAATCAGGCTCAGACGCAAATCATACTGTTTCATCAGAATCACCAGGAAACGGTCGAGCAACTTGTTGGCATTGGCCCGGTTCTTGTTGATGTCATCCCCTGAATGACCGCCAGTCAATCCCTTGATGGTCACCTTGAAGAAGAAATAACCTTCCGGAGCCGCCGTCATCGGGCACGGGAATTCAGCCGTAGTACCGGCTCCTCCGGCACATCCGATAAACAGTTCCCCTTCGTCTTCTGAATCCAAGTTAATCAGGATGTCCCCGCTCATGAAACCTTCCTTCAAGGCAAATGCCCCGGTCAGTCCGGTTTCCTCGTCCACGGTGAACAAACATTCCAGCGGTCCGTGCTGGATATCCTTTGATGCCAGTACCGCCAGTTCCGTAGCCATTCCGATGCCGTTGTCCGCACCCAGCGTGGTACCTTTCGCTCTCAGCCATTCCCCATCGATATACGTTTCAATCGGGTCTGTTTCAAAATTATGTACCGTCTGGTTGTTTTTCTCACATACCATGTCCATATGCGACTGCAACACTACCTTCTTCAGGTGTTCCATACCCGCCGTAGCCGGTTTACAGATCAGCACATTGCCTGCTTCATCCACCTTATATTCCAACCCTTGTGCCTGGGCAAAATCCACCAGGAACTTCCGAATCTTTTCTTCTTTCTTTGAAGGACGCGGCACACGACAGATTTCTTCAAAATAATGAAAAACTGATGCCGGCTGTAAATCTTTCTTTTCCATAAAAGTATCTCTATAAACGTTTAAAACTCATGCAAACAAAAGTTAAATAAGCCGTTTTCACCTACGTAAAAGGCTTTTTTAAAGACAAAACCCGAAGGAATCGGGACAAAAACTATATCTTTGCAGCACAAAATTAATAGAAATGCTCAAGACTCTTCTGATAACTTTGTTAATAGTTGCTATCTGCATAGCGCTATTATCGGTAAAAATAATTTTCAAGAAAAACGGACGCTTTCCAAATACCCATGTAAGCGGCAGCAAGGCTATGCGCAAAAGAGGAATCGGATGTGTACAGTCACAAGACCGTGAGGCCCAGCACCTCAATCCTCATGCCATTCCGGAAAGACAGCCAGTTCATACCGAAGCAGAATAAACGCTAATAATTAACTAAAAAAACGATATCACTATCATTATGAAGAAAACGAATGTATTGAAGGGACTTCTGGCGCTTGCCGTAGTACTCCTGTTTACACAATGTACAGAAAAAAAGGGAACTTCCACTGAGACAGCTGCTCCGGCAGTAGCAGGTACCAATATGAAAATCGCTTATGTAGAGGTAGATTCCCTGCTGACAAAATACCGCTTCTGGAATGACCTGAACGAACTGATGATTCAGAAAGAAGAAAACATCCGTACTACTCTGAACGAAAAAGCAAAGGAACTGGACGGGGAAATGAGAGAGTTCCAGCGTAAATTGGAAAACAATGGATTTGCCAGCCGCGAACGTGCAGAACAGGAAAATGCCCGTCTGTTGCAGAAACAGCGCGACTTGCAGCAATTGCAGGAAAAGCTTTATGCAGATCTTCAGGCAGAAAACCAGAAGAACAGCTTGCAGCTCCGCGACTCTATCAATTCATTCCTGAAAGTATACAACCAGAAGAAAGGCTACAGCCTGATCATCAGCAACACCCAGTTGGACAACCTGCTGTATGCTGACAAATCACTGGATATCACACAAGAAATTGTAGACGGCTTGAACGCACGCTACAACCCGAGCACCAAGAAATAAATTTCTTATCATTTTATCATACAAAAGAAGAGTCCGGCCTTTTAGACCGGACTTTTTTTATGGCGACTTATCGCCTGTGGTTACATCTCATTCAGCAACGCATTCATTTCTTTCACCATCAAGGCAGGCGATTTCTTGTTCGTCTTAATCCAACCTTCCGGCGTAAACTCCGATAGCTTGGCGTTCAGTTTCTTCAACTTTCCGGTAGCCCCCTTGGCTTCCAGTTCCTTCCGCAGCACATAGATTTTCTCGCAATCCTGCAAACCCTCTACCAACCGTTCAAAACGGATACTGCTGCGCGGACCCGGATAGATACTGTAAGTATCCCCGGCTGCCCATGTACGGAAACGGGAATCACGCAACGGGTCCATCGGCCAGCTGTTCACCGCCCAACGCAGATAACCGTCGTATCCGCCTGCCACAGCATGCAGCGCCGTCCATGCGGCTTCCGCCGGTGCTGAGAAAGTAAACGTATTCGGGAACGCCTCCGTACAGCAAGTGTACACCGTACAGATTTGTCCCTTGCGTTCGCGTTCCGCTTTCACCTCTGCCGGGAACTGGTTTCCGTAAGGAATGCTGAGGTAATACAAATCGCCCTGAATCTCTTCGTGATAGTTTCCGGCCAGCGTAATCTTGAATTCCGGATCGGCCGACTTAATTACCTTGATAGCCTCCTGCATGGCTTCCATCGGACGTTCGTCCATAGAGATAGCCGTCTTTTCAAACCAACCCTTTTCACGCAGGTGACGAGCGAAATCTTTCAGGAAAGTGCCCCAGTATTCTGCGTATGCTTTATCTCCCGGTGCAGCCTTGATAAACTGTACCTGATTGGTAGCTTGGTCAAAATAGTCAAAACTCAACGCCCACGGAATCATCGTGTAGCAGCTGATCAAGTCCTTGATGCCCACTTCGTTCATCATGAACTCCACCCACTTGTCGAACACCGTATAGTCGTACACCCACGTGCCGTCCAGCTTCTTCATCCGGAAAATCATGCTATGATAGGGATCCTCCGTCTGCCCGGCCCAAGGCTTCTCCATGATACTGGCAGTAATGGAACGCTGCCCCGCATTAGCCAGCATCTTCATGATGGGACGCATGGCATCAAAATGTGCCTTGCTCCACAACGGCACCTGATAATATCGCGCCACGGCATACGGATTCTGCCACAAATCCAAATGGAACACCCAGTCCTTGGGAGCCGGCAACGTGCGGTTCACCACCTCAATCTCAAACGGCAGTTTCATTGCCTCAAAATTCTTTCCGGAAACAGTCAGCGTACCTTTATATTTTCCCGGTCTTGCCTCCGCGGGTACCCATACGTTCAGCCACACCGGCTGCGTGGTGCGCGCTTTTACTTCCCGCACCCGTACGATATCGAGCACATCGGCTACCATCGAAGAATCCCACTCCGCCTTATTCTCACGGACACCGCATCCTCCGCTTCCGTCCTTGTTCAATTCATCAGTCATCACGTAACGCACAAAATGAGTCCGTACTGCCGAAGCCGGAATCACCGAACTCCCGTTCTTCAACTCACTGACCATCATTTCTGCCCCTTCCAGGTCTTTCTGTGTCCACAATACCGCCTGTGCGTTCACCCGTTCTCCTTTCCAAGCCTTCAGGCGGAGCGTACCGGTCTGCTTCGCATCCGGCACATCCAGTTTCTTGTAACGCACATCCGTCGTACCCCAGCAGAACTGGACCGGAGCTTTCATCTTGTTCCATACTTCCACCCCGTCGTGAGGCTTCGTGTCTGTCAGTTCCTCATAATCTCCCAAAGGGAATTTCTCTACCTGCTGTGAAAAGCAGGCCGGGCCGCATGCAAGCAGCACCGATAGAATCAGCATTTTTTTCATTTCTTATTATATTTAGGTTAGTATACACTATCGAATTCATTTACATTATTCCCAGCTCCTTCGCCACCCGACAGGCCTCTATGGAACTCTTCACCTGAAGTTTCCGCAGGATTTCCTGCCGATGCCGGCTCACCGTATTGATGCTGATGGAAAGCAGGATGGCAATGTCCTTGCTCATCATCCCCTTAGCTATCAATCGGAGAATCTGTGTCTCCCGGTAAGACAGTATCTGCGAGTCATGCCGACGAGCCAGCTCCATCACCTCGCCCGTCACGGAATTGACCACCACACTCTTTCCGGAAAACATCGGAAGCCAAGGCGTATACACGCACAAAGCCAGCCACAATCCGTTCTCTACAGGAGAAGACACATAAAACAACCGGTGCAGCACAAACTGATAGTTCCCGGCCCCGTCCTTCATGCGCAGCTTGCTGGCCAGGTAGAAATCGGCCCGCTTCATCTTCGGCTGACGTCGCATGAAATGGAAGAAACGGAGCTCCTGCAAATATTTCTCGCGCAAATCGTCCGGATGTATCTGCTTCAGGATAGCCTCTTCCCAGATTGAATCAATCCGATCTTCCGTGCCAGGCACCTGCTTCCATCCCAAGGTCTGAGCAAAATGCCCATAATACACATAGCTGATATTGGTATGCATGTCGCTCAATACTGCCACCGCATTCTCCATTTCCGCATAACCGGAAGCAATCTTCTTGTATTTTTCCAGCTCCGCCACCGGCAGCCCGTCTCCCTGCGGAACCAGACTCTGCGTCAAAAAACGGCTGTTCAATTTATCTACTATGTCCATGAAAATGGTTATTAATCATCATTGTGCATTCGTTTCCAACACACTACATTTGCAAAGATAACGAGGAAAAATGATTATTCACGAATCACTCGGAAAACTTTTCACCAATTTAGAAACCTAAATTAATTTCATCTGATATGAAAAAACAACTCATCTTGGGCCTGGCACTCGGCGCATCACTTCAAGCCGGAATGGCCCAGACACTGGAAAAAATGCAATGGTTCAACGAACCTGAACAATGGAAAATTGAAAATCAAGCCCTGACCATGTTTGTCACCCCGCAGAGTGACTACTGGCGGATTTCACATTATGGTTTTACCGTGGACGACGCTCCTTTCTATTACACCACTTACGGAGGTGAGTTTGAAGTCAAGGTAAAAGTGACCGGCGACTACAAGACCCGTTTCGACCAGGCCGGACTGATGCTGCGCATTGACCATGAAAACTACATCAAGACAGGCATTGAGTTTGTGGACGGCAAGTTCAACCTGAGCACGGTCGTCACCCACAAGACTTCCGACTGGAGTGTCATCACACTGGACAAGCCGGTACCTTACATATGGATCAAGGCTGTCAGACGGTTGGATGCCGTGGAAATCTTCTATTCCTTCGACGACAAGGAATATGTCATGATGCGCAATGCCTGCGTCCCTGTCATGGTAGGTCTCATGGCGGCCAGCCCAGACGGAAACGGCTTCAATGCTACCTTCGAGAATTTCAAGGTAAAGCACCTGCCTGACCTCCGCCGACAGGAATGGCTGAAAAAGAATGCGGAATAAGAAATGAAAAGAGGTTGTCTTCCCAGTTGAAGCAACCTCTTTTATCATTTATGACGGAATCTTTTGTCACAATCCCTGCATATATAATTGGCCTTAGAAATCTTTCCGAAAAATACAATTACAAGAAACGAAATAAACATAGACAATGCGATATAATCGGCAACAGTTGATCTGATACCAAAATCATTTGCCCAAAGAAGATAAACCCCGGGAACAAGAATAAGAAAGATGCACAATAATGCGATAGCAGTTCCGTATTTATTACTTACGGCTATAGCTGATACATTGTAACTTCCACATTTAGGGCACCAGACATGAGATTGATTTCTACTATCCACAATAGGATTTATTATCTCAGCAGCCTTTTCATAGTCTTTTTCAAAAACATATATCGCAATCCCAGTAATAGCACCATAAGCACCTGGATTTTGATCTTGCCCCTCATCATGCTGGCGAGAAACGATATTATTTTCAATAAGCAGATTTGTAATCTCGTCTGCATAAATAGTTGTATCACATTTTATAAGAAGTTTTTCCCTCCTATTGCATTCATTCCGGCTATTGCATGACTTCTCATCACCCGGTGGCTTCTCCTTGGATATATACAATGATTCTTTCATATTATAATTTGATTTTACGCTAATATACTGATATTTAGATAAAAAAAAAAACAAAATTCACCTCTAAATTTTTATCCCTATTTTTTAGGTTGGCTTTTTACTACCTCAAGGTAGATATCATAAGATACTCAGATATATCTTCCATATCGCTCTAAAGTGAATCATATAAAATGAAAATAACATATCACCTTTGAACATTACCATGCTATAACTGATAAATAAGAAAAGTATCCATAAACATAATCACCAAATTTGGTTATTATCCTTTATTGATGTATTTTTGTACCAAAACATAAAGGAATCCAGTATGTATGAAGAATATATCACATCCAAAATGACACCGGCAGGAAAAGTGCTGGAGCATATTTTGAGGAAAGCAAAAATCACTCAAAAGGAACTATCCACCGAGACTGGTATATATCCACAAAGAATCAATGAATTAATTAAAGGAAAGCGGGATTTCACTATCGAGCAGTCTTTAAACATAGAAAAAGCATTAGGAATAGGCATTGAAGGCTATTTTTACATCATACAAGCCAATTATCAAGTTTATGCCTATATTACAGAAAAAGAACGGTCCCAGCATCCAGACTTATCAAAATTCAGCACAGCTTTATTCTGGGATACAAGAGTAGAAAAAATCAACTGGATAAAAAACAAAGAATGGGTCATTCAACGCATATTTGAATATGGTAACCAGCAGGAAATTGAGGAAGCCATCAGATTCTATGGAAAGGATACATTAAAAGCTATATTGCCCACCATAAACAGCGAATGGAAAAAGGAAACGAGGGAAAGGAACTTTAAAGAATTTGTGCAATGAAACTGCATTATGAAACTGTATCCCCACTTTTAGTTAACTGTCTCTGGAATAAAAATATATAAAAGGAATAAATACAGATTAGCTCCATTCTGTAAAGCCCACAGTAGGACGAATTTCTGAAATATTTTATTCTCTTGGTATTGGATGCATATTATATACTAATGAATTTGATTATTCATAAAGATAATATAACATAATATATATAAGTATTTGACAAGCCCTATTATGAAGAATATTCAGGATTTAAATATGCAGATGTAGGGGTGGGCATGTTCAATAATACATTTATTTCAATTTATAAACACCAATTTCTCCAAAAAGTTTTTCTTGGCTTGATGTATCCGTTTTCGTGTGTGCTTTGGGCGATAAATTCAAAACAGCTTCTTAAACATCACCTAAAGCCCTTGCCTTTTCGCCTCTTCCCAGATAGCGTCCATCTCTTCCAATGACATATCCGTCAGTTTCCGTCCGGCTTTCAGCGTATGTTCTTCCAGATAGTTGAACCGGCGGATAAACTTCTGATTTGTCCGCTCCAAAGCATTATCGGGATTGATTTTATACAGACGTGCGGCATTGATAAGGCTGAACATCACGTCGCCGAACTCGGCTTCCGCCTTCTCCTTATCCATTGTGGCTACTTCCGATTCGAACTCGCTGATTTCTTCCTTCACCTTGTCCCATACCTGCGTACGGTCTTCCCAATCAAATCCCACGTTACGCGCCTTGTCCTGAATGCGGTATGCTTTTATCAGTGAGGGCAATGCCTCGGGCACTCCGCTCAACACAGACTTGTTCCCGTCTTTTTCCTTCAGCTTGATTTGCTCCCAGTTCTCGGAAACCTGCTCTGCCGTGTCCGCCTTCACTTCGCCGAATACGTGTGGATGGCGGAATATCAGCTTGTCGCACAGGCGGTCGCACACGTCCTTGATGTCGAAATCGCCCGTCTCGCTTCCTATCTTGGCATAGAACACCACGTGAAGCAACACGTCGCCCAATTCCTTGCAAATGTTTTTCTTGTCGTCCTTCATCAGAGCGTCGCACAACTCATACACTTCTTCTATCGTGTTGGGACGCAAACTCTCGTTGGTCTGCTTCCGGTCCCACGGGCACTTTACCCGCAACTCGTCGAGCACATCGAGCAACCGCCCGAAAGCTTCTATCTTTTCTTCTCTTGTATGCATATACTTATCATTTTAGCGTCTGCAAAAGTAAGGAAAAGCTTCGGAAAAACCTATTGCGGATTTGAAAAAGCATGAATAATAAGTAGATGTTGAGAATTAGTTTATATAATGTGTCAGCTCAGAAACGCAGATTAACGCAGATTTTCGCGGATTATTATTCTAATTATTTGTTCTTAATCTGCGCTAATCTGCGAAAATCTGTGTTTCTGATAATATCATTTCATTTTGCATACTTACTTAAACAGTGAATAGCGACGATAAAAGACATCGCCGCTATTCACCGTTCACTATTTATTACTATTCATTAGAAAGACAATCCGTCGTTCCAACCCGGGTTCTGAGTCAGATTCGGATTCAGCGACCGTTCGTTGATAGGTATCGGATACAGGTAATCACGCTCTTCATTGAAAGCCGTACGTACAATATCGTGATGATAATCGACATACCCATGATCGCCTTCCGACAGAATAATGTCCGACCCAATCTGATATACCTGCGCATCGGGCACTTCGGGTTCGGTATCGCCTTCATCATACAAAACCACGTCAATCTGACCGTCGCCGCTCAAGTCGTATTCGCCTGCACCGGGGAAATACATGCCCATAATAGACTGGTTGATGCAAGCACCCGCTTTCCAGCGCACCAAGTCATCGAAACGGAAACCTTCCTGAGTCAACTCAATGGCACGCTCGCGACGGATTTCCAAGATAACCCCTTGATTGCTTCCGGTCACATTGGTATAGCCGTAATCGGCAGACGACAGGTAACTATCAGGATTTGCATTAGCCTGAGCCATATCCAAATGCGGCATACCTACACGGTCACGGATTTCATTCACCGACTTATCCAAGTCTTCTTGCGTCAATGTTCCCAGTTCTGCCTTAGCCTCAGCAAAATTCAGCATGACTTCAGCCAGACGGAATACAGGAAGGTCGCAGGTAGAACGGTCGTTACGGTCTACCTGACCGCCCGAAGCTGTCGGGTCTTGCACATATTTTATCGGCTGGTATCCTGTTACACTAACCGACAAATCGGGAGCCAGGATGTCTGTCTGCCCGATACGGTGATAACCCGGAGTACGGATGCTTTGTGCCAGACGCGGGTCGCGGTCTTTCACTTCTTCGGTAAACGGCATGGTTTCCCATCCTTCACGGTCGGTAAAACGTGTTCCGTCTTTCATCAGATACGTATTGACAAGCTTACGGGTCAGGCCCGGACGTCCTTGGGTAGGCACCAACGTATGTGCCGTCGCATTGTGGTAAACGCTCATGCCGTAATCGAACTTGATGGCAAGGATGTATTCATCGGGATTGGCATCTTCTTCGGCAAAAAGCATCAGATAGTCTTCTTCCGGATTATCGGTCGAATACAAATGATATTCACCGCTATTAATCAATTCTTCTGCCGCATCCGCTGCCTGTTGCAGATAATACGAATAATCATTCCCCTCCAAAGTCAGGTTATGATATTTCCGGTATGTACCTTCGTACAGACAGAAGCGGGACTTCAACGCCAGTGCCGCCCAGCGGTTTACACGGAAAGGACTGCTGGTCTCTTCTTCCTTGGTGGGCAGGTTCTCGATAGCATAGTCGATGTCGGCAAGCATATTGGTCATCACCAGTTCACGCGAATCACGTGCCTTATACAGGTCAGGGTCATCCGAAAACAATTCCTTGTCATACCAAGGCACATCACCGAAACGCTTTACCTTATCATAATAGAAGTAGGCACGGAAGAAACGTGCCAACGCCGTATATTTCACAGCCGCTTCCGCATCTTCACATTTGTCTACATTGCCCAGCAAGGTATTGACACTACGCAACGCCGTCCAGCTCCATCCTCCCCCGCTGGCAGGAACGATGCGGTTTTCTCCGCCCAACATCTCGTCTGAAAGTTCTTGCTGTACATACACATCGCTCTGCTCGTCATACGGTGATTTATTCAGGATACTGTTATAAAAACCGTTGCTGAAAAGCTGCAGGTCGGTCTCTGTCCTGAAATAATTTTCTTCCGTTATATCACTCAAAGGGCTTTTATCTATCCAGTCGTCACACGATGAAAGTCCGGCAAACAATGCAAGCGCTATAAAGATATTTCTATTTTTCATAATCGTTTTTTCTCTTCTGTTTAAAAATTCATGTTAGAAAGTGACATCGATACCGAACAGGAATGACTTCTGCCACGGATAGAATGCATTGTTGTAAGCTCCGCTCCGGTCGATAGCACCTTCAGGGTCGACATACTTCGAATGTTTCTTCAACGGAGACCAATAGCAGAGGTTTTCACCCGTAAAATATACGCGTACCGACTCAATGCCGGCTTTCTGCGTCCACTGTTGCGGCAAGGTATAACCTACGGTCAGATTCTTGAAACGCATGTAACGTATATTCTGCAAATAACGGTCGTTTACATTGCTCAGCACACCGCTTGATGCCGAATAAGCCATTGCACGCGGGAAATAAGCATCTGTATTATCTGTTGACCATACATCTTGTAAGAAATCCTTTTGCAAGAAAGACAGGTACGGATAAGAGTAAGCTCCCCAGAAAGGCATGGATTCTCCGTCGGGATACCAGTAATGATTGCCTGTCCCCTGGAAGAACGCCGATACATCAATGCCGTTCCAACGCACGCTTGCCGTAATACCGTAAGAAAGCGAAGGCAACGAATTACCGAGTATCTTACGGTCGCCCGGAGCATTCACATTATTGCTTCCGATATTTACCTTATTGTCACCATTCAAATCGACAAACTTCACGTCGCCTGCCTGCCAGCCTCCGGTTTGTCCATTCAATACATAAGTCAAGTCTACTTGGTCGGCGTATGCCTGTGCTTCTTCATCGGTTTGGAAAAGCCCGTCGGTCACGAATCCCCAGATTTCACCGATTTCCATACCTTCATAAAAGTCTCGGGCAAAAGTCTTGTCCTGATTATCATATTTCGTAACAATGCTCTTGTAGTCGCTCAGGTTAACCCCGATGCTGTACTCAAACGGTTTGCCTCCCAGCGTCAACTGGTCATGCCAGTTCAAGGTGATTTCGTATCCTTTCGTACGCAAGTCGGCAGCATTCATCTCCGGCATACTCGCTCCATATACAGAAGGCAGTTCCACACCGTCGGTCAACATATCGCGGGTATCACGTATATAACCGTCTACCGTCAAGTTCAAGCGGTTGCCCAGCATCGTCAAGTCGAAACCGAAGTCCCATTGCTGGGCGGTTTCCCATGTCATGTCCGAAGCAATCGGAGCACCCAACGTAGAATATTTGGGCAATACGCTTCCTTCACCAAACGTATAATTCAGATTGGCGATAGATACCAGACGCGCGAAGGTGTAATAAGAAGACACATTCTGATTGCCCAGGCTACCGAAAGAAGCCCTGATTTTCAAGTTGTCAACCAAACGGCGTGCAGGCAGGAAGAAAGGCTCTTCCGAAATGCGCCATCCTACAGAAGCCGAAGGAAAGAATCCCCAGCGGTTGCCTTTCGCAAAACGGGAAGTACCGTCGTAACGCCCGCTCACTTCGAACAGGTAACGGCTCTTGTAATCGTAGTTGATACGGCCGAAGATACCTAACAAAGCATACTCGTTCTGTCCGCCGCCTACACCGGTAATGGTAGCACCCTCGGCATTCTGACCTACCAAGTCCAAATCGTCCAGGTCGGCAGATACCAGGTTTTCACCGTATGCCGAAATGTTTTTGCTCTTCCATGCTTCGTAGTTCATACCGGCTACTACGGTCAAATGATGCGCATCGTTGAACGTATCGGTATAATTACCGAAGATGTTCGTCGAATAATAATTGCTCGTATTCACCGATTCATCCAAACGGTTGGCACCGGCACCGGTAGCATACGAAAGCAGTTCGCCATCGGGATATTCACGGTAATACATCGGATTGGAACGGCTTGTATTGCGTGTCTGATACAAACGGTATGTGAAGTCGCCCGTAAAGCTCAGTTCTTTTATCGGAGAATAAACCAAACGGGTTGTATTCGAAAAGTCTGTACCACGCTCTACATTGCGGTGTGAATCTTCGCCCAACAGAATATGACGGCCATTTGCCACCTTATAATTCAGATAAGGTGTACTATACAACCACGAACCATCGGGATTCTTCTGCGGGAAACAAGCCAAAGCGTGGCGGGCACTGTATGCCAACGTATTTTCTACACTGCCATCGCCCAAGTAGCTGTATTGCGAACTGTAGAACGACGTATTGTTCGACATCGTAAACCACTTATTAATCCGGAAGTCAATCTTCGAACGCAAGTTGTATTTCCGGTACACATCCGGATTTTCGCGCAAGATACCGGTCTGCTTGTCGAATGAGCCAGACAAATAATACTTGATATCGTCTTTTCCGCCGCTGACAGAAAGGTTGTGCTGCTGCACCGGACGATTATCGCGGTACAATTCGTGCCACCAGTCGTGGTTTCCATAATATACCCACTGGCGGCGTCCGTTACGTACGTCTTCTACCACCCACGGGCGGTCGGGGTTCTCGGTCTTGTCGTTCACACGGTTCAGCAACTCCTGCATGTCCTGGTCTGTATAATCGACATACAATGTACCCGAATTGGCTTGCCAGAACTTGTTGATAGTATATACCGACCAATAACCGGTCGTTTCGTAGTCGGTAGAAGTGGTAGGTGCCTGCCAGCCGAAACGGCCGCTATAATGCACCGTAGCTTTCCCGTCTTTAGCAGCTCCGGACTTGGTAGTCACCAAAATCACACCAAAGGCTGCACGTGCACCGTAAATAGCGGCAGCCGATGCGTCTTTAATTACGGAGATTGATTCTACATCGTTGGGATTGATACGGTCTATCTCGCCTACCGCACCGTCTATCAATACCAGCGGTTCGGCATCGTTGATAGAAGTCACACCACGCACATTGATAGTAGCCGAGCTTCCCGGTACGCCCGAAGAAGTGGTTACGTTCAAACCAGCCACCGTACCTTGCAGCATATTGCTGAGCGAAGTCGTCACGCGGTGTTCCAGTTCATCTCCGTTCACCGTAGATACAGCTCCCGTAAGATTTACTTTCTTCTGCTTGCCATATCCCACAACCACGGTCTCATTCAACAAAACCGCATCCTCACTCAGATGCACCGTAACACTTTTCTGATTGGGTGCCACCGTCACTTTTTGTGCGGCAAAACCTACATACGATACATTCAAAGTGACCTTTCCTTGTGGCACCTGAATCGAAAATGTACCATCCACATCGGTTATCGCTCCGATAGTAGAACTTTCAACCGCAACCGTCACCCCAATAAGAGGTTCATCGTTTGCATCCAACACTTTTCCCGATATGGTCCGGTTCTGTGCAGAAAGCGTCACATTGCTTCCCGCCAAGACCAATATCAGGAACAAAACTACAGATTGTAATGTTCTCATTATTTATTGGTTAAGAATGTGTATTTACACGAAAAATAACAGCCTTCAAGGATGTCACAGGCTGATAGTCTGTGTATAGACTTCGCCGAAACGGTTGGTAAACTCTATTTTGATTTGTCTGGCACCATCGGAAGGCATGGCACGGAACAGGTGAGCCGTAGGTTCAGCCTGGCTGCGGTCTTTCAGTTGCGAAGCACGCTCTTCATCCGAACCGACAAACTGTTCCATATCCCCCATCGGCTTGCCATCCTGATACCATACCACACGGCAAGCACTGTCCCAGTCCCAGACATTGGCTACCACAAAACTGCTTTGAGCCGTAAACTCTCCTTTATTATATATACGGAACTGATAAGCGAAATCGCGGCGCGTTGCCTTGTAATGCCATTTCACATTATCGCCATCTACATCTACTACCATATAGCCATTGGGCGCACCACACTGGTTTACCCAGCCAGCCCACCAGCCGCCACAGGCTGCGCCGATATTGTGCTCGTAAAGCGTAGGCGTCACTTCGTTGTTCTGGAAGAAATGCGTATGCCCGGAGAATACATGCACCTTATAATCTTTCAATACTTCCTTCAAAGCATCCGCATTACGGACATTTCCGCCCGGCGACACCTTATTCCATACCGGCGCATGCATATTCAGAATAACCAGACTTCCTTTCGGCACATAACTTAAATCCTTCTTCAGCCATTCCAACTGCTGCCCTGTAAGGCTTTCTACATAATTCTTCCCGCCCACATAGTTGATGTCTTTCATCGTTACAATGTGCGCCTTGCCGATATTAAACGAATAATCGGTAGGTCCGAAATAGCTTCCGTATATCCTTTCACCGTATACCGGAGTGCCCATCGCCATATTGTGAAGGTCTTGGTATTGCTTATCGAAATCGTGGTTTCCGATGCATTGGAAGAAAACAGCACCGGTATTTTTTACCGACTCTTGATATTCATCGAACAAAGGCATGTTGTCCCACACCAAATCGCCCAAGGTCATGGCAACCACTTCACGCGTCTGCTTTAAAGAATCGATAACTTCTTTCAAATCGGGTACCGTTTCCTGACGCCAGCGTTTCAGTTGTTTTTCATTTTTTACCTGAGGATCCGATATGGCTATATAATGGAAACGTCCGTCTGCTTGCTTCCGCTTCTCCAATACGAAATCATACTTTCCGCCTGCTTGAGCCAAGTCACGTACCGCAATATAATGTCCTGTAGCCAACCCGTCCTGCTGTGGCAAAACATACGCAGCCGGAGTAGATATTGCTACAAATTTACTGATTGTCGTATCCGAATTCAATGCCCATGCTCCCAGCTTGTCTGTCTTGGTAAAATGCACACCGTCATTTACCACCACACCAGGTATTCCCTTACCGCTTTGGTCTGTCACCTTCCCATTGAAACGCAACATTGCTTCCTGAGCACCTGAAGCCAGGCACATACCACAAAAGAAAGCACTAATAATTAAAGATTTACCATCCATCTTTACTTTTGATTTTATAAATTTAATCTAGTTTTGTTTACGAAAGCAAAAGTAAACCTGTGGTATTTCAAATCAGTTACACCTTAATGACATTACTATGTGAGAACAAAGACAAAACCAATACAAACAAAAATGCATACCTGAACCCATGACAAGGATTCAAGTATGCATTTTGATGAACATAAGTGAGTGAACCGTTTCACATAAGTAAGTCGGGCGTTTCACATAAGTAAATCAGGCCGATCACTTATGTTCGTTCGAGGAAGCTTTTTAACCATCAAGCCCAAAAAACTTTTTAGAAGCTGTTTTGAATTTATCGTGCGATGATTTGGGATGAGTTTTTGAGGCATTTTCGCTTCTGTGATGAGGAAGATAGCGGGCTATCTGACGAAGAACAGGAGCGAAAAGGACCAAGAAATCGCCCAAAGCACACACGAAAACAGAGACATCAAGCCAAGAAAAACTTTTTGGAGAAATTCAAAACAGCTTCTCAGTCTTAATTTCCGTTTATGTTCTTCCGATTATAATTCTCCCTCGTAAAAAATCAGTTTGCCACTTATGAGCGTGGAAGTTTGTCTTTCGTTGAAGCCGACTTTAAGACAGAAATTCTCCATACATAACATTTCACGATAATAAGGGAACCATATAGCAGCCTTTGATGAAATGACAATAAGCCTCCGGTAAAATACGTATTTCAAAATAGATAATAATTAGACCAGATTCGTTCTACGATTCAGAATTCATATATCTTTGAGGGTTATTTAAAATAGGCACAAAGATTTACTAAATTATTGCTTTCCATCTCCGAATGAATAGTTTATTTAAAAAACTAAATTCTGTTGCTGTTAGATTACGAAATGAATCAGAAAGCATGATATAGAAATTGTATAAATCCTGATTGGTAAAAACCTTAGTATAAGTTAAATAAATATCAACTCCGAAATGTGTACTGATTTCCTCTGGAATTTCCTTTAAAAAATCAATCGCATAACGAAGCATTTTAGAGTTAAGTTCTAATTCACTTTTTCCGTTATTACTCCAAATAGTATCTCTATATTTTTTTATCAAGTCGTATAAGTTGATGTAAGGCATATCTTTTTTAGAGACTATGAATCCCAATAAATAGCTTCGGTTCCACTGCCGATTGATGTAAAATTCTTTTAAATGCCATTCATTAAAAACAAGCTCTTCTCCATTTCTGTTAATGGGAAAATAAGAAGTATGATAATTCCCGAAATTTTCAGAACCCTTTACTGTAACTTCTGCCATTAAATTTTGAGGCTTCTCAGATAGAAGTTCCAAGTTGTCATCTAAATAGATTTGATAATTATAACTCATAAATTATTGGTATTTAATATTTTGTTTTAAATAGATGTATAGTTCCAGTCGATAGTTGTATATAACAAAACTATAAGTTCTTAATGAACAATGTATCATAAGTCAGAATAATAGTCCAAAGTCAGAACTAATAGTAACATATTGGACACAGCTCATAACTGGAGTTGATTATGAATCAATTTATTATTATCATTGAAAACAGAATCCAAATATAAGAAGAAACTTACAGCTGAATCTTGTTTTCATTTACTCAAATTTCCCTATTAGTTATTCCCACATTCCAACGAGATCTCCATCTAATGTTTTCAAACCGGTATGAAGATGGCAATTGGGGCAAACGTAGTCGTCTGGTTCAGTAACTAATCGCCCACCGCAAGTGCAATGTTTAATATTAGAATCTGTCACAAAAAAAGTTTTTCCACATGTCTCACAGTGTAAGGCTGTCCCATGCTCAGCACCAAAACCATAGTAATTATTCCAAGTATGACCACAATGGTTACAAGTCATTTCTAAACATACTCCCATTTTACTTCTTACTTTATTAATTTCGAAATCGTTTTTAATTATTTGAAAGCTTACAGTATAGTTAAAGTTCATCCAATTCTTCCCCACTTCTTTCCATGATGTTCGCAGCCAGTTTATCCGCTACTTGAATGATTGTAACCAAGGGATAGAGTTTCAGTGAGGTATCGAAACATCTCTGGTCTTCATAGCTGTTTAAGTTAAGTCCCCAGGCTCCCATATGCCAGCGTATAGCTAACATTTCATCATCAGTTAATGATATACCATTACAAAGGATAAGGATAACCGATTTTTCCCCATGTCCCATCGGGAAGTTTTTGTAAGATACTTTATATCCTTCACTATCCTCCCAAGTACCTATTGCTGTTTTCTTTTTCTTGACGCTCCGGAAGTAAATATCACTTTTGCAAACATCATGAAGTAGACTGGCAATAATTACGCTGTCTCTTTCTACTTCCTTCTCCAATCCGGGTCCTAGTGCAATCATTCCTTCCCATACCATAAGTGCTGCTTTGCATGTATTGAGTGAATGCTGTACTAATCCTCCTTCAATATTGAGGTGATGGGTAGAAGAAGCAGGTGCAGTAAAGAATCCGATTTTCTCCAATCCTTCCAATAAATCTTCAACTCCTTCACGATTGGTTGAACGAAGTAACTCTATAAATTCGTCTTTTGTACTCATCTTATTATTGATTGTTCGGTGCATAAAGGTATAAAAAAGATTGTTCTCTTGAGAAAAATTATTGCTCCTAAAAAGAATCACATTTTAATTCCCGAAGAAGAAAAATGAATATATCTCTCACCAGTACACTACCAACCTGGATGATGTGATTATGTTGAAGGCATGATTTGTCCTAAAAAAATATATTGAAAGAACTAGGCTATAATATGCTGACTAGGTAGTTTATATTTATTTGGGGAAACAGGATTCAAAAACTTACAACTGAATCCTGTTTCCATTTACACAAAATTTTGTATAGTGCCTTACATTTCCAAACTATCTTTTAACCGCTCTAAATTTGTATTGCTCCCCAATACTATTTGAATAATCTATATTAGCAATGTCACCATCCAAACTGGTAAACTTATAATACTCTGTAATAGGATCTAATGTGGTTCCTATAACAGTATTCCCTTCAATCTTATACTTTCCTATGTAATAATCTGAGAACATTACCGTTTTGTAGGACCCATCACTTTTCAATGTCATATAGATATACCCTTCAGGAACATCCACACTTTCCCCATCTTGTTCAGCCCATATGACATTCCACGTACCAACAACCTTTTCTGCTGTCACAAATACCTCTTCATCGTCTTTAGAACAAGAGGAAAAAGATACAATCATAGCTGCGAATAGCAGCATTACACCAAATAACTTTTTCATTTTTCTTTCTCCATTTCTATTTCAAAATAAGTATTTTCCCATTTAAAAGCCTTTTGAGTACCTAAATCAATCCCCCAGGCCAGTACGTTCAGTAAATTTATGCAAGCAACAGGATTGAAAGTTGATTCCAATCTCAAGGGGGTTGGTCTATAACCTTCCTTTTTTGCAATAAGTTCTTTAGAAGATATTTTCTTTCGAATGCGGACGCTTGTTTCACCACTCACTCCTATCGTAGCTATTTTCATACCATTGTCATAGATTCTTGTACCTTCTTCCCCAACAAAAGTAACAGTCTGTCTTGCACTTGTAAATATAGAACAGCATGAAGTGTTCAAGAATGGAATAAGAATTCCTAATAGAAACAGTTTTTTCATTTTACAAATCTTTTAGTTAAACATATATTTATTGCAATAAATCCAATAAAGGTTTGTCATACGTTTAACCAAAAAGAAAGACGCAGACAACCACCTACGCCTCTTGGCTCACCACAAGCCATAACACACTAAGTGAGAAGTCTGCGCCATATACGGACTCCTCAATGTGTGTTATTATAGCTCGTTCAGTTCCGAGGTGGTGATTCAGAGGCGATTGAGCTACGATATGTCAAATAAAAAAGCGCACCGGAAAATCCAATGCTTTGCAAAAGTAGCCAATATATTTTATAAATCAAAAGTTTGATGGCCAATCTTCATCCACTATACATAAAAGATAATTTATAGATTCTGCCTCCATAAAAACTTTCTTCTGAATACTCAATCAAAACCCCTAACATAACAAAATGTCAATCTCTCCTATCCCCCACTCAAATTTTCTAATTTAACCGCTCCAATCCCCATGCTTCCTTTTTTAACAAGGAAAAACATTTATACAAATTCAAAAAGAAACAATATTCAAATAAATAACAACCGCTATCACACAAATAAGAAATAAACCACACATATCCTCCACAAAACACAAGCAAACACGTACAAAAAGCAACTCCCATTTTCACACTCCAGGCCTCCCATTCCGCAAAAAAACACCCCCAAAATCCACATTTTCCAACCTCCTCCAGCAGCCCTAGAAACCACCTTCCAAAACGCAAGTACATTTGCCCTCAAACGCCCTTGCGTTTCCTCTCAAACGTCAAAGAGTTTTTCCTGAAACGCTTCGGGGTTTTCGTCCAAACCCTTCGGTATTTTGGCGTCAAATTCAGCTTTTCAGGCCGATTTTCCCGCATTTTCTTCTCCAGATTCATCCGAATACCCGTTTTTAGACAGGAAGCACCCCCTCTACAAGCCTTCTGAGAGGGGTAACTCAAAATTATACACAAAAAAATGCGAAATTCCGTTCTTCAGAAAGAAAGCAGAATTTCGCATTTCAAATCTTATATTCAGCAAAGAGCGAGAAATAAGGACAAAGTGATTTTTCCATTCAATACATCTCCCAATACTTTTCACACTCATGAAGGTAGTCTGTTTCCGGATGGGTACCGAACACCAGTGCATAGAAGGAAGTACCCCGCAAACGGGCACGATGGATGTCGGCCAGCAACGCATCATCGGGAGGGGGCATCTCGAAATCGGAAATCAGCACCACGTCGGCCCGATGCCAGCCGTGGGTACGCAGCATCATCAGCGCTTCGGCAAAAGCCGGACGCACATCGGTACCGCCGTCGAAACGACGTTGCAGGAAGTCCACCAGCACAGGGAAATCGGTCTTCAAATCGCGTACCAAGAGGGTTTGGATGTCTTCCGAAAAGTTGATGACGTAACATTTCCGCGAGGTGGCTTCCGTCAGTCGGGCAATGGCCAGCACGGCCGACTTGGCCAGGCGTTCACGGCCTTCGCGCATGGAACCGGAGGTGTCCACACAAATGATGTAGGGGCCCTGGGCACTGACTTTCTTTTTCTCCGGCGAACGGTCGGAACGGTCCTCACGGGAATAAGAGTCGAACTGTTGCAGGCGTTTTTCCACATAACGCTGCATGAAGACAGGATAGAGCCCCTCGTCCGTGAGGTAGCAATACTCCACGGGCAGCAGGCTGTTGAGGTCGTCGCCCAAGGTCACTCCTTCCACGTCGCTTTGGGCGGCATGATGAATCAGGCTGTCGGCCCGGAGTCCCGACAGGGAGTCGAAACTTTCTTTCCGTCCACCCACGTTCTTTCCCAGGCAGCGCACCAGCTCGCGTATCTGGCGGTTCTGCTCCATGGCTTTCTCATAGGGCACCACTTTCTGATAGAGTTCCGGATGGTTCCGCAACAGCCATTTCACGCGCGAGCCCCGGAGGTTGCCCTCCGTTTTCAGACCGAACGACTTGTCCAGCAGGGCGAACCCGCCGCACAGGCGGAAGAGGTGCTGGTACTGGTAGTCGTATTCCTTCACCGAAAGCAGGTGGTGCCACTTGTCCAGAAAGAGTTCCTGCAAGGCCGCACGTTCTTCGCTTCTTTCGGGAAGCTGGGAGAGGCGACTGATGTAATAGGACACATCGAGTTCGGCCAAGGTATAGCGCTTGCGGAAGGCCGTTTCCATCCGTTGCAGGAAGGTCAGGAAATCGGCCGACGAAAGGGTTTCGTTGGCATAGAAGACTTCCCATTCAGGGGTATAGCGGGAATAGAATTCCTGAAGCGAGGGCACCGTCTTGCGGTAATAGTCCCACACACATTCTTCCAGCTCGCTCTCTAATACCGTCCGCCCCTGAAGATATTCTTCCATCCGCGCCCGGCTCCGCTCACGAAGTTGCTCCAAATAGGCTGTTTTCAGGTCTTTCAGACGGATATTCCTCGTTCTCTTTCCGGTATGCATGTTTCATTTCCTCCAATTCGTTCCGATAGCGGAACAGGGCTTTCGTCGGCTCGCCCAGTATCCGGCTCATGGCTTCTTTTTCTTTTCGTCCGACAAACAGATGGTTCGCGCAATAGTCGGCTTCTTCTTTCACCCAGTCGCCGCAATGGGCTTCCACGTGGCCGAGCTGCTGTTCCAGCCGACTGAAGCGGGCGGGAAGGTCTTCGTGCGACTGTACCTCCATGGCGGGCAGGGCGGTGCAGTCGGGCGTGCACAGCAAGGGGTATTCATAGTCGTTGATGAATACCGAACGGCGGCCCCGACGGAGGGTGTAGACTTTCGAGGGAGATACCTTGCCGCGCATCGAGGGGTCGTATTTCTTCAGCACGTAACAGTCGGTCTTGTACTTGTCCTTATGCAGGTAGAACTGCTTGCCGGTATCATCCAGCTGCTGGTAGTCGGAAGCGAAGAGGAGCAACCGTCCGGCCAGGCGTACGCGCTCCACCTGGTAATAATAGGAGTCGACCAGTTGCAGTCCGGCATCGGCCCGCTCGCGCAGGGCTCCTGCGGAGTCGAGTTCTTTCTTCAGGGCTTGCAGGTCGGCTTCAATGCCGGAGAGGTTCAGCACATAGCCGCGCACGCTCTCGCCTACCGCGGTCAGCACGGCATCGCGCACCCAGTCTATCTGCCCGGTCTCGTTCCACAGGCAGTGTACCATCAGCAGGCAGTCGGACAGGCGGACTTCGGTATTTCCTTGCAAGAAGGCGGAGGCCCGCAGCAGACGCACGATTTTCTTCCAACGGCGGTCGGACACGTACAAGGCGGGCGAAGCGGGTACATCGGCATTTTCCAGCTGACGGTTGTAGTCTTCCAGCTTGTCTTTGAGGGAATGAATCACTTCCAGCACGGAATAGTGCAGACCGACGGCTTTCATCTGTTCCTGCCACCGACGGTATTCTTCGTCGCTCACGGCCAGCTGCTCGTCCATTTCCGGCTCGCTTTCATCGGCGGTCAGAATCATCTGGTCGAATTCAGACAGGTCTTCAATGCCACCCACTAACTTGCGCACCAAGAAGCGGTCGTACAAGGCTTCCAGTCCCTGCCCTGAAGCGGGGAGTTCGTTCGAGGCGGCAATCAACCCTTTCATGGGCACCTGTACGGTGAACTGTCCGTTGCGGTAGATTTTCTCGTTGATGACGGTCAGCAGGGCATTCTGGATAGCGGGACCGGCTTTCCAGATTTCATCTAAAAAGACCACAGTGGCGGTGGGCAGATAGCCTTCGGTCATACGCTCGTAGGTGTCCTCGTTTTTCAGCTTGGCGATGGACACGGGGCCGAATATTTCGTCGGGGGTACTGAAACGCGACATGAGGTATTCGAACGCGGTGCCTCCGCGGAACATGAGTTTCAGCCGACGGGCCACCATACTCTTGGCTACTCCCGGAGGGCCCAGCAGGAAGATGCTCTCTCCGGCCACGGCCGACAGCAGGGCCAGGGCCATGATTTCTTCCTTGCCGTACACCCGCTCGTTCAGGGTTTCCAGCAGTTTCTCAATGCGATTTCTCAATGCTTCCATTTGACGTAGAGTGAGGGGAAAAACTTATGTTGTTTCGACAGCACGTTGAGGGTCTGGAGCACCACCGATAGCACAATCAGTCCCAGTCCCAAGTAGAAACTGAAATTCAAGTCCTTGGCTTCCTGGAAAATAATCATGGCACCGATGATGCTGTATATCGGTTCGAGGTTGTAGCTCAGATTGACCGTAAAGGCGGAAATGACCTTGAGCACCTGAATCTGGAGGATATAGAGTCCGACGGTACAGACCGATGCCAGACAGAGCAGGTAAACCAGGTCTTTCGTACCGGGCAAAATGGAGGCTACAGGGAAATAATGGAGGTAGAAAGGCAACACACACGACAGGCCCAGGAAACCGCCCAGCATCTCGTACATCAGCATGGTACTGGAAGTGTAGTTTACGGCCACCTTCTTGTTGACAATGGTAAACAGCGAAGCCAGGGCCGACGAGATGATACCCATACAGATACCGGTCCGGTAACGGGTGTCGAAATGGAAAATCAGCACGATGCCAAGCACGGCCACTAAGCTGAACAGTATCTCCCGCAAGGAGATGCGGTGACGGTTGATGAGGGGCTCAAAGATGGCCGTAAAGAGGCTCATCACCGACAGGCAGACCACGCCGATGGACACGTTGGAGGCCTTGATGCTGCCGTAGAAGAAAATCCAGTGGCTGGCCAGCAACAGTCCCACGGAGGCAATCTTTGCCACATCGCCCCAGCTGACTTTTCGCAGCTTCTTCAGGAACGAGAGCAGCAGAAAGAACATCACGGAGGCAAACATCATCCGGTACCACACTAACAGCCCTTCGTTCAGGGATATCAGTTTTCCAAACACACCCGTTCCTCCGGCCAGCAAGATGGAAAGGTGCAGTTTTATAAATGCTTCCTTCATATGCAAAAATCGAATGTGATAACTATACAAGAAAGCGAAGAACCCTCCCGAATGACCGGCGGAATTCTTCGCTTCTGAATTTTTTAGGATGAATACAATCGCTACCTGATTACAGCGGCATGTTACCGTGTTTCTTCGGCGGATTGCTCTGGCTCTTGTTCTGAGTCATTTCCAATGCCTGAATCAGTTTGTAACGTGTATCTTTCGGCAGAATGATTTCATCGATGTAACCCTGCTCGGCCGCGCGGTAAGGATTGGAGAATTTCTCCTTGTATTCTTCCACTGCCTTGGCTTTCTCTTCCGGAGTAGCCTTGCGGTACAGGATGTTTACGGCACCGTCGGCACCCATTACGGCGATTTCGGCTGTCGGGTAAGAGAAGTTCACATCGGCACCAATCGGCTTGCTGTTCATTACGATGTAAGCACCTCCGTAAGCCTTACGGGTAATGACGGTAATCTTAGGCACAGTAGCTTCTGCGTAAGCATACACAATCTTCGCGCCGTGACGGATGATACCGTTGTGTTCCTGTGTACATCCCGGCAGGAAGCCCGGCACGTCTTCGAATGTCACGATAGGAATGTTGAAGCAGTCGCAGAAACGGATGAAGCGGGAAGCCTTGTCAGAGGCATCGATGTCGAGTACACCGGCCAGATAAGCAGGCTGGTTAGCCACGATACCTACGGAACGTCCGCCCAGACGGGCAAATCCGACCACGATGTTCTTGGCAAAGTGAGGCATCACTTCAAAGAAGTACTGGTTGTCGACCACCGGCTCGATGATGTTCTTGATATCATACGGCATGTTCGGGTCGTCCGGAATGACGCTCATCAGTGATTCATCGGCACGACGGATGTCGTCGTTGCAAGGAATCATCGGGGCATCTTCCATGTTGTTGGAAGGAAGGAAGCTCAACAGTTCGCGGATGCTCATCAGGGTTTCTTCTTCGGTGTCGCAGAGGAAGTGTGTCACACCGCTCTTGCTGCTATGGGTATAGGCACCACCCAGTTCTTCCTTGTCCACTTCTTCGTGGGTCACGGCTTTCACTACGTCCGGACCGGTGATGAACATGTGGCTCTTTTCCTTCACCATGAAGATGAAATCAGTCAGGGCCGGAGAGTAGCAGGCACCTCCTGCACACGGACCTAAGATGGCCGAAATCTGCGGAATCACACCCGAAGCGATGGTGTTCTGATAGAAGATGGAAGCGTAACCGGAGATACTGCCTACACCTTCCTGAATACGGGCACCACCCGAGTCGTTCAAGGCAATGACCGGAGCACCGTTCTTCAGAGCCAGTTCCTGTACCTTCACGATTTTCTGGGCACCGGTTGTGCTCAGTGTACCGCCAAATACGGTGAAGTCGTATGCATATACATAAACCAGACGGCCGTCAATCTTACCGTAACCACATACGATACCGTCGCCCGGAATATGTTTCTTGTCCATGCCAAAGTCTGTGCAATGGTGGATTACGAACTTGTCGATTTCATTGAACGTACCCTTGTCGAGCAACATGTCGATACGTTCGCGGGCTGTCATGTGACCGTTGGCGTGCTGTTTTTCCACACGTTCTACGCCACCGCCCTGAGAAGCCAGCTTGTCCAGCTCCTCAAATTTCTTATATTGTTCTGCTGTTGTCATTGTTCGTCTTCTTTAATTACATCCAACGTCATTATTACCTGATTGCTGTTGACGGAGTCTCCTTCGTTCACGAGGATTTCCTTCACCACGCATTCACTGTTCACTTTGTAGTTGCTCTGCATCTTCATGGCTTCAATCACTACCACGATGTCACCAGCCTGCAAGCGGTCGCCTACCTTTACCGGAATCTTGACTACCTTGCCCGGCATCGGAGAAACAATCTTGTCCTGCTGCTTCTCTTCGGCACCCTTGCGCATGCGCAGGTACTTGGCCTGAGAGTCGATGATATCGATGTTGTATGACTGGTAATGCGCATTGACGGTGTAGCTCTTTCCGCCTTCCTTACGAATCAGTTCGGCGTTGTACGACTTACCTTCGTGCAGAATGGAACAACTTCCGTTTTCGGCCATCACGATGTCCACATCGTAAGGCACTCCGTCGATGGTCAGCTGTACCTTATTGCCTTCCTTGCTGACCAAGGTCACGTCTGCAACTCTGTCTCCTATATGTATTTCCATAATCTTCTACTTTAATAAATACGTTTAGATTCGCAATACACCTTTCTTCAGGCCGAATTCACGCCAACGGCTGATCGGACGGTTATCGCTGGAAGCCGACTTGTTTTCTTCCAGATTCATCAGGTAGTCGATGTAAGCGGCAATCATGGCGATGTTTTCAGTTTCTTCTTCCTTCTGTCCGGCCCATTTACGCAGCATATCCTGGTGTTTCGGGATGAACAGGGTATTGTAGTGACCTTCTACGAAGTCGGGCACATTCATGATGTGACGCAGGTAACTGATGTTGGTCTTCAGGCCGGTAATCTTGTATTCGTACAACACGCGACGCATACGTTCGATGGCAAACTCACGGGTAGTAGCCCACACAATCAGCTTACCAATCATCGGGTCATAATAAATAGGAATTTCGTAGCTTTCGTACACATAGCTGTCGATACGTACACCGATGCCGTTCGGTTCAATCAGCTGACGGATGACACCCGGAGAAGGCATGAAGTTGTTTTCAGAATCCTCGGCACAGATACGGCATTCAATGGCATGTCCACGCTGCTGCAGGTCTTCCTGCTTGAAGTGCAGCGGTTCGTTGTTCGCGATGCGAAGCTGTTCCTTCACCAGGTCCACGCCTACCACTTCTTCCGTAATCGGATGCTCTACCTGCAAACGGGTATTCATTTCCAAGAAATAGAAATTGCGGTTCTTGTCGACCAGGAATTCGATGGTACCGGCTCCCTTGTAGTTCACTGCCTTAGCCGCAGCCACGGCAGCTTCCCCCATTCTCTGACGCAATTCAGGAGTGACAAAAGGAGAAGGAGTTTCTTCCACGATTTTCTGGTTACGGCGCTGGATAGAACACTCACGTTCAAACAGATGTACCGCATTACCGAAATTATCACCTAAAATCTGGAATTCGATATGATGAGGTTCTTCTACGAACTTTTCCAAATAAACGGTATCGTCACCAAAAGAAGACATAGATTCCGAACGGGCTGTATTGTAAGCTTCTTCCACTTCACTTTCGCTGTGGATAAGACGCATACCCTTACCTCCACCTCCCATGGAAGCCTTCAACATGACCGGATAGCCTATCTGATTACAGATTTCCTTGGCCTCTTCCACACTCTGCAACGGTTGTTCAGTTCCCGGAACAACCGGTACACCGGCTGCAATCATGTGCTTACGAGCTGAAATCTTGTCTCCCATGGCATCCATCGTTTCCGGATCCGGACCGATAAAGATAATACCTTCCTCACGGCAACGACGTGCAAATTCTGAATTTTCAGACAGGAATCCATATCCCGGATGAATGGCATCCACTCCATGACGTTTGGCCGCCATGATAATCTTATCTATGTTCAGATAACTTTCGCGTGACGCAGCAGGGCCTATCAGACAAGCTTCATCCGCATAAAGTACGTGGCGAGCCGTTCTGTCGGCTTCGGAAAAAACTGCGACGGTACGAATGCCCATTTCACGGCAAGAACGCATCACGCGCACAGCAATTTCACCACGGTTAGCGATCAATACTTTGTGTATCATGCTTTATGTTTTAATTATGATTTCTATGATACCGGGTCGTTCTCACACCACCCAATTAGCTGATTATCCACACGCTGAAAAAATCATTCGTGCACAGATAACCTAAAAACTGTGCAAAAATAGCAAAAAAAGAGACACCGTTCCAACGAATGCCTCTTTTTTTGCCAAATCGCTACTTTTTCCCCACAAAATACCTACAAATGAGGAGATAATTATCTTCCTAAAAACAATAACGCAAAGTCGAGTTTACAAAACAACGGAATGCCCAAGATGCATTTTTATTCCTGAAATATTTTATAAATTCTCATTTTGCAGGTCTGGAACAATTTAAGCCCACCGATTTATCGAGTCTGACGGACCGTATAAATCACCTTTCCGTCTTTATTGATCATGTGCAGGCATAACTCTTTCTCATCGGCCGAAACCAAAGAGAAACCGGATTCACCGCTACAGAACTGGGTTCCGTCGACGGCTTTCACCTTACGGCTTAACGAACCGGAAGAGTTTACCACGTAATCAATGGCACTTCCCGGCTTACGGATATACTGGAAATTATGAATATGACCACACAGGTACATATTTACATTTTTATGCTTGCGCAAAATGGAGTCTACTCTTTTTTCCATGTCCAGACGTTCGGCATCGCTCTTGTCGGTATCGGCAAAAATCGGATGATGTCCCACGACCAGCACCCAGTCTTCCTTGGCGGCGGTCAGCACAGAGTCTATCCATGCCAACTGCTTGTCCATGTCCTGCCGACAGGCATCCGGATATTTCTCCACATCTTTCCGATATTTGTCCAACAAGGGAGCGGTATCAATCATGACCAAGCGCACGGTCACATCGTCATTCTCCAACACTTTCGTATAATAACGGGCCGGCATTTCCCAACGGGCACTCACCTGGGCATAATCCAATACGGCCTGGGTATTGCCACGGTATTCATGGTTTCCCAAAATAGGATACCAGGGAATCATCAGTTCCGGATGACTGTATATCAGTTCGTAGTTGGTCATCCACAACGGGTCGTTCACGCTGCGGACACCTTCAAAATGGTGTACATCGCCTGCAGCTACTACAGCCTCGATATCTACATTCTCAGCCAGCTGCCCCATCAGTTCGGCGATAGGCTTCTGATCGTAATAACCGTTACGGCCCAAGTCATTGGCCAGCAGAAAGTTTACCGGCTTTTCCAACGCCTTCCATGCAGAAGCATCCTGCGCAAACGCCACCAATACAGACAAGGACAAACAGCAGGTCCAGAAAAGTTTCTTCAATGAAATCATAAATCAAGCAAATTAAATAAATTGAGATTTTCAAAGAATAAGCCCGAAACATTTTGTCCGGACTTATTCAATTGAGGAAAACGCAGTCACTCTGACTGCCTTAACAAAACTTAGAAAAGGAATCTATCATTTTGCACCATAGGCACCGAAACGAGCTTCTACTTTCGGAGATGTATATGTCTGACCGTTTACACTCAGACCTTCTGTTCCAAAATATGGAGCCAGTGCTGCATCGCTTCCGTCATATGCACCCGTCAGTACCGGAGAACCAGTCTGTACGTGGAAGTCCCAAGCCTCATCGTACACGTAATCTGTCAAAGCCACGTCGTTAATCGGGAAGTTGACAAATTTCGGGTCATTAGCCGTACATTCTTCAGCAGTCTTTGTTATCACGCTGTGTACATCGACTACACCTTCATTATAATTTTTATGTGCATATGCATATCCAGCCCAAGAATAAGCGACTCCTGACTCTTCTTCAAACACTACATCACTTTTCTGTGTTCCAGAAGCATAATAATTGTAATCGATGACAGAACTGCTATTGTATCCTCCATCCACTTTATTAGCATCCTTATAATTCGGAGTCATGGCTCTGAACTTGCAGTTTACCATCAGGTTGTTGAAGACATTTGCCAAGGCATTCTTTTCTACATATACGCAACCGCCTTTTTCACCGTCACGACGCCATCCGGCATTGATAATGGTATTGTTGTACGCCTGGATTTTGGCCATTCCACGTTCTTCGCTCTGACCGGAGCTGGACAGCTTCAAACCGTTGGTATTCGGACTGAACATCACATTGTCGGCCACATCGACCACGCAACCGGCTTTTACATTGACCGCTTCTGCCCCGTCGTATCCATTGGCGGCAAAAATATTATTGGCGATAATGGCATTTCCTCCCATCAGGTAAATGCCATCTGACCAACCGTTACGCAAAATGGAGTTTGTAATCACATAATGTCCGTTAATATTGTCAGTTGTTATCTGAGGATAAGCATCGTCTCCTGCAGTGTACATACCTGAACTAGCAGCTGGAGAACCTTCCACCACCTGGCCTCCTGTATATTCTATGACTGTATGGTCTATCAGCATTTCCCCGCAAGTTGAGGTGGCCACAATACCTCCCCACATTCCTTTCAAAGCGTTCTCTTTCGTACGTTCATCTTCTGCAATTGAGAACAAGATAGGTTTCTCAGCCGTTCCTTCGCAATACAAATTTCCATTTACGGTAAATTCTACGGGTACATGATTGGCTCCCACCCCATCAGTGCTTACAATAATCTGTACACCTTCTTTAATCACCAGACTCTTTCCTTCCGGCACTGTATAATGATCTGTAAGCTTTACAATAGTATCAGCAGGCCAAACAATGACATTGTCATTGGTTTCCTCATTGTTTCCACCATTGTTTTCATCATTTCCATCCGTATTCTCGGTACCGTCACCATTAGCAATAGGATCTTCTTCCGTACAAGCGGTCATAAAAGACAACGCTACCAATGCTGTACTTGCCAGCAAATAATTTTTCAGTCTCATTACGTAATAAATTTAGTTACTAGTTAAATTTTATATTTGATTATAGTTTATATCTGATTCCCAGCATGAACGACTGTCCATGCCATTCTTTCCGTTCAATCACGTTGCCGTTCTTACGTTCATAGTCCACATTTTCTGTATGCGGTCCCTTTTGAATGAATCGCAGCAAAGGAGTGTCCAGCAGATTGGACGCTTTGGCAAAAATACTGATGCCGTTCTTGAAGCTCTTTTCCACAGACGCATCCAGCTGCATGTAGCCGTCTTCCCAAATATCATCGTTATACCAGTTGGAAATGTCACTCAAACGCTTTCCGGTGTAACTTCCGGCAATCTGTCCTTCCCAGCCATATTTGGTGCTTTTAAAAAGCAACGATAAATTCGCCACATGGGCCGCCTGCCCGAACAACGGACGGGTTTGCGAAACGCTCTTCACATCATTGCCGTCCATGATACGCTTCTCGGTCGTAATCGTAGAGTGAGTGTACGTATAATTAGCCTTGATGCCGAACCAGTTGAAATATTTCATGATGTCCACTTCCACACCCAAGTTGGTTGCATCCCCAAAATTCATCGGCTTATAGTAGGTATCCTGTCCCTCGTTGAGCAAACCATATTCAATCGGATTCTGCAACCGTTTGTAGAACATGCCCACCATAAACTGTTCGGATGATTTCGGGAAATATTCATAGCGCAGGTCGATGTTGTCGGCCACGGTATGTTTCAAATCCGGATTACCTTTCTCCTTGTAATCTTCATTGATGATGCTGTAAGGCACAATTTCAAAGAAGCTGGGGCGGTTAATAGACCGTGCATACGATAAACGCAGGTTGGCATTCTTATGTACTCCATATTTTGCATGAAAACTGGGCAGCACATCCGTATATTTCTGGTTTCCTTCCGGATTCACATTTTCAGTCGGGAACTTCAATACATATCCTTGATTGGTGTGTTCCACACGTACTCCCGCAATGAATTCCCATTTCCGATAGGTATATTTCACCATTCCGTAGCCTGCGCCAATCTTTTCAGAAGCATCGTAGTTCAACGGGTCACTGATGTTACCGTATTTCAAGGGAGTAAACAGAATCTCATCGTAATTATTCCAGTCTTCCCCCTGATATTGCGGATCTTTCACGCCTGTTGCCGAGTTGAAGGTATATTCATTGAAAAAACTGTCACGCTTCTTGTCGCGGTACATACCTCCGACAGAGAAATCAAAGACGGAACCGCCGTCCAGTTTCAACTTGTACATCAAGTCTACATACCCTGCCTTATCTTTATCCGAATTGTGTTCCCAACGCCGGGTAGCCGCTCCAGAGGTCTGCACATGAGTGCCCTGCAAGAAAATTTCCGCATTATCCGGCGTCTCACTATAGGCTTTCGAAATCACAGCCGACCAGTTCAGGCGAAGTGCCCCATCGTCCAAAAAGGAATGTTCGCCTTTCAAGGTAGAATTGATGATATACTGGTGATTCCACTTCATACGTACGGCTCCTTCCTTGTCGTCATGACCGTCGCGCACTTCCGCCTCACGCATATCCATGTAACCGTTGTACCAGGTCAGCTTATGATGTTCGTTAATGAAATAATCCAGTTTGGCATGCGCCCCGATACGGGTCTGCTGGGAAGAGTAATTACGATACTCAATGCCGTTGTGAGTGGTGCCCGGCTGATAATACAACTGGCTTTCCTTACCACGATAGGTATTCAGGAAACTTCCGGCCAGCATCACACCCAGTTTGTTCTGGAAGAAACGGTCGCCATAAGAAATTCCGGCAGTCAGGTCCGGCAAAGGCTTTTTCCAGTTCATCCGTAAGTTGTCGGTGGTGAAATTATCCATGGTCACCCGGTTGTCTTCCGGCATTCCCATCTGTTCATAAGGCGACTGTTTGACGATGGCTCCGTGATTGAACGACTGGAAGTCACGGCCAAAATACATGGCATTGTAACCGGTCGACAAATTCACGGTAAACTGCCGTTCCGTAGGCGCATCCTTCATAATCAGGTTGACCGCTCCTCCGATTCCATCACCTTCCATGTTGGCGGTCAAAGATTTGGTTACTTCCAAACGGTCCAACATTTCTGACGGGAAAATATCCAGCGGCACAAAACGGTTTTTGTTATCCGGACTCGGAATTTTCACTCCATTTACTAATGTATAGTTGTAACGCTTATCCATACCGCGAAGAATGGCATACTGCCCTTCACCGCTACTGTTACGTTCAATTGTCACACCTGACATTCGCTGAATCACGTTGGCTACCGTAATATCCGGAGAAAGTTCTATCGCTTTCGCACTCATCACATTCACCACGTTCATTGCCTGACGTTCAATGCCTCTTGCACCGGCTTCAGTTCTTCCCGGATTAGAAGCTACCACCACCACTTCATCCAGAGCAACGTCGTCACTCTTCAAAGGAATTACAATTTCTTTCTTATCTGCTGCTATGCTGACTTCATATTTTTTATAGCCCACATAAGAACAGACCAGTGTATATTTGTCTCTGTTCACCGACAGATTAAAACTTCCGTCCAATCCGGTTACTGTTCCTTTTCCAGGGTCTTCCTTCACAATCACCGATGCACCAATAATTTCTTCTCCAGTCTGTGCATCCTTAATTTTACCTTTCACCACACCAGCTTGCAATCCTGTCGATACCAGTGATAACAATACCAATACAATCTTAGATTTCATTTGCTTTCCTTATTTGCCGCAAAAGTATCTCGTTCCATTTTCATCCGTATTGCATGGAAATTTCTTTTTTGTTACATTTAAGCAAGAGATAATGGCATAAAAAAAGAGGTATTCCTATCAAAAAGAAATACCTCTCCTTACAATATGTATAATGTCTCCAGGTTACTTCACCTTCGCCGGAAGCTGAATACTTTCCACCACTTTTTTCCAGTAACTCCGTACGTCTTTCCACGCATAATAGGGAGCCTTCTCACTACGAAGCGACAATTTCACCTCACGTTCGTTTAGCAATACCTTTACTAAGATATCCTGACCGCCCTTCTTCCGGTAAAATATCAGTTGCACATTTCCACACATCGGGATGATGCGATAAGTACGATACGTATCCGCTATGCGCTGCCAGTCAGCCGTGGAAGTCTGCAAGTCATTGATTCCCATCAGTACCGCCAAAGGAGCTAAGTTCGTATCGTGCCCGTAGCGAAGAGTCACCGCATTCTTTCCCGAAGCAATCACGGTATCGGCCGTTTCAATGAAATTCTTCAACAGATTTTTTTCGAGCTTGTACATGCAGTCGTCACTCAATGGGGAAGCTCCTTTCTCATAGTACCATTCAAAGTTGTTGCGCTGCCACAAGTCATACCGTTCCTGCGGAGTGAACAGGAAAGACAAATCGGGCTGACGGTCGCTGCTCTGACTGATGCCATGCAGTTCAAACAAATCGGTCATCAACTTCACCGGCTGAATATGAGCCTCCACATAAGAAGAATCGCAAAACAGCTGTTTCATCAAACGTGCCGGATGCACATACACGCTATCTGCCACACGATACACCGAGTCACTGTTCTCCAAATGCTGCGCTTCATACAAAGGATTCTTGTATTTTATATAATACGCATCGGCCTCACTGGTCTGCGTGGTGATATGCAGCTTCGGATTCAACCCTTTCAATTCCACACAACCCGCTGCCATGGAAAGAAAGGCACGCGTTTTATAGGTAGAACGTGCATCCACATGCACGCCGTCGGCAAACACCTCCGGATAATGCTGATACATGCGATCGACCAGCTCCCGGTGTTGCCGTGCCCCTTTCAGCGTCAGCTCGCCATAACGGTTTTCCGCTTCCTGCGCTAAGGCAGCCACCACCTTCAAAGCCCGCTTTCCGTCTGCAGTCAACACCCCAGCCTCATCCGCTGCAAGGAGAAGCGACAAAGGCTGTGTATATTTCTTTTCCTTCGTCAGATAACGCGAACCATGACGGGCAAACACAGAAATATAGAAAGGTGTATAACCTGCGGGCGCAGGGGTGAGCTGCACATCGGGTGCCTCATAGGCATAGTATTTTCCTCCCGCCAGTGCCGGATTCTCATCAATCTCTTCACGCGCCGTCTGCCCCTGCATGCACAAAGGGAAAACCAGGAACGGCAGTATCCATCCTATTTTTTTCATAAGCCTGTTTCTAATTTGAGGCATAAAAATAGTGGTTTATTCCTTCCGCTACTTTCTTGCCACCCCGAAAGTGAATCGTTCAAAGCTTACTGAAACAAAAATGCAATCCCACTGTCACCCGATTGAGACAACCGGCTTACTGGGCCTTTTCTCCCTCCATACTGACAATTTCCTGCAAAATGCCGACGGCATCTTGCACGTTGGTCACCTTGGAAACTACCATGCTGCGACGGCCGTTCTGTTCCCGCAGATTGCAGTAACGAGGATTCTTTGACATGTAGGCAATAATCTTTCCGAAAGCGATACTCTGATAATACGGGCTGTCCAGGTTGCTGACAAAGAAGAGGGTCATGCGCTGGGCCTTCAACACCACTTTCTCCACGCCTAAGCGCTTGGCCAGCCGCCTCAACGGCACAATGCGCAGCAACTCTTCCCCTTCGGGAGGAATCTTGCCAAAGCGGTCGAGCAGTCGGGCCCTGAACGCCTCCACATCCTTATCCAGTTCCAGCTTGTCCAATTCCCGGTACAACAGCATACGTTCGCTACTGCTCGGAATGTATTCATTCGGGAACAGTAATTCCAGGTCACTTTCCACCGTACATTCATCTACGAACTCTTCGCCGCTGATTTTCTCTTCGCCGGCCTTGATTTCATCCGCATACAAGTCGGCAAACTCTTCGTTCTTCAGCTCGGTCACCGCCTCGTTCAGAATCTTCTGATAAGTTTCATAACCCAAGTCGGCAATGAAACCACTTTGTTCGGCTCCCAGCATGTTACCGGCTCCACGGATGTCCAAATCCTGCATGGCAATATGAATGCCGCTTCCTAAATCGCTGAAATTCTCGATGGCCTGCAAACGACGTTTGGCTTCCGGAGTCAAAGACGACAACGGAGGAGCCAGCAAGTAGCAGAAAGCTTTCTTGTTGCTTCGTCCCACACGACCCCGCATCTGATGCAAGTCGCTCAATCCGAAGTTCTGTGCCTGGTTGATGATAATGGTATTGGCATTCGGAATATCGATACCACTCTCAATGATGGTGGTCGCCAGCAGCACATCGTAGTCGTAGTTGACAAAGTCGAAGATAATCTTTTCCAGTTCTTCCGGCTGCATCTGTCCGTGTCCGATGCACACCCGACAGTCCGGAATGTTGCGTTGAATCATGGCCTTCAGTTCGGCCAGATTCTGAATGCGGTTGTTCACGAAAAAGACCTGTCCATTACGACTCATCTCGAAGTTGATGGCCTCGGTAATGATTTCCTCATTGAACGTGTGCACCTCTGTCTGAATCGGATAACGGTTGGGCGGCGGAGTCTGGATGACCGACAAGTCACGGGCTCCCATCAGGGAGAACTGAAGGGTACGCGGAATCGGCGTGGCCGTCATGGTCAAGGTATCCACGTTCACCTTTATCTGACGGAGTTTTTCTTTCACGCTCACCCCGAACTTCTGCTCCTCATCGATAATCAGCAGTCCCAGGTCCTTGAACTTCACGCTCTTTCCGATAATCTTGTGCGTACCAATCAGGATATTGATGCTTCCTTCGGCCAGCTCCTTCAAGATGCGGCTGGTATCTTTGGCCGTACGCGCACGACTCAGGTATTCCACCTTGCAAGGCATCCCTTCCAGACGTTTCTTAAAGGTCTGGTAGTGCTGGAAAGCCAACACCGTAGTCGGTACCAGTACCGCTACCTGCTTGTTGTCGGCCACCGCCTTGAAAGCCGCCCGGATGGCCACCTCCGTCTTTCCGAAGCCCACATCGCCGCACACCAGACGGTCCATCGGCTTGTCGCTCTCCATGTCCGCCTTCACTTCCTGCGTCGCCTTCAGCTGGTCGGGCGTATCCTCGTACAGGAAGCTGGCCTCCAGTTCGTGCTGCAAGAAGCTGTCGGGGCTGTATTTAAATCCTTTTTCCTGCTTACGCTGTGAATACAGTTTGATCAGGTCGCGGGCAATGTCCTTGATTTTAGTCTTGGTCCGTTCCTTGATTTTCTCCCAGGCACCGGTTCCCAGCTTGCTGATGCGCGGCTGTTCACCTTCCTTGCCCTTGTATTTGGAAATCTTATGCAGCGAATGGATGGACACGAACACCACGTCGTCATTCTGATACACCAGTTTGATGACCTCCTGCGTGGTATTCCCGTTCGGGATACGTACCAATCCCGCAAAACGGCCGATACCGTGGTCGATATGCACCACATAGTCTCCCGGCTCAAACGTGTTCAGTTCTTTCAGTGACAACGCCACCTTTCCGCTGCGGGCCTTGTCGCTGCGCAGGTTGTATTTATGGAAACGGTCGAATATCTGATGGTCTGTAAAGATGCACATCCGAAGGGTGTGGTCCACAAAGCCCTCGTGCAACGTACGGTCCACCGGCTCAAACGTAATCTGGTCGCCTCTTTCCTGGAAAATATCCTTCAACCGTTCCGTCTGCTTGGCACTGTCGGAACAGATATACAAGCGGTAGCCCCTTTGCAGGAAATCCGTGAAAGAGCTGGACACCAGGTCAAAGTTCTTATGGAAGATAGGCTGGACAGATGTTTCAAAAGTAAGTCGTGCCTCCGGAGTACCGACTGCCTTGTGTCCGAAATCAATCCGGAAGAATTCGAGGGCCCGCACCGTGAACTCTGCCCCGTCAATCAGTTTTTTGGGCAGTTCCAGCAATTCGGTCTGCTCCTCCCCTTCGTAGGCTTTCAATGCCTGTGGCGACACGGTTTCATCGTGCACGGCCTGAATGCGCTCACGCACCCACAGCAAATCCTTTACCCAAAGAATGGCTTCTTTCGACACAAAATCCAGGAAACAAATCTCCGAACTCTCCGAGGCCGACAACTCCGGTACGATGCTGACCGAATCTTTCTTCTCTTTCGACAACTGGGTCTCTACCTCAAACGTACGGATACTGTCAATCTCATCGCCGAAAAAGTCGATTCGGTAAGGATATTCCGAAGCAAAGGAATACACGTCCAGGATACTGCCTCGCAAGGCAAACTGTCCCGGTTCGTACACATAGTCCACGTGCTCAAAGCCGCAACCAGACAGTTTCTCCATGAGTTTTCCCGTATCCTCCTGCTGTCCCACCTTCAGCGTCAGGGTGGACTCGGAGAGCTGATTGCGGGAAACCACTTTCTCGGCCAGCGCCTCCGGATAAGTGACCACCGTCACCGGCTCCTGCCGTTCCAGCCGGCTCAGCACCTCGGTACGGAGAATCTCGTTGGCCGCATCTTTCTGCCCGTATTTGATGGCCCGACGGTAAGAAGAGGGGAAAAACAAAATATCGGTATCGCCATTCGCCTGCACCATGTCATGGTAAAAATACCCGGCTTCTTCCAGGTCGTTCAGAATAAACACATGAATGCCCGGCACCGACTTGATGCATACCGAAGCGAACAACGAAGCGCACGACCCGTGCATGCCTTCTAAAAATACATTTCTTACACTCTTATCCTTACACAAAGAAGCCAAACCCGTGACGTTCGGATGTTTGGCATAAATATCTTGCAGTTCTTTTATACTCATCTTTCACTCCATAAGACGTTGCAAAAATAGCAAATCTTGCCTGAATATGCACACAAAAAAGGCAAAGAATGGAGCAAGAATTCACCCGTCAGAACTTAAAGCTGACACTTCCGTAGGGCAGAAAATTGCTGCGCCAATGCACGGAATAAAAGTTCAGGATGTCCTCTTCCGAAGGATTTCCCACCAGATTATAGACTCCCAGACGCATCGTCAAAGGAAGCAACTTCAAGGGTGTTGTAAGCTACATTCTTGACAAGGAAAAGGACGCTAAAATCCTTGTATGTGACGGCTTGTTTGCCGAGAATAAGGAGACAATCGCGGGCAGTTTCGAGGCACAGGCAAGGATGAATCCGAAGGTGACGAAACCTGTCGGACACATCGCATTGGCATTCTCCAAGAAGGACGAACACCGTTTGACAGACCGTGCAATGGCAGAAATAGCATTGGAATACCTGAAGAATATGGGGATAACCAACACACAAATCCTTATTGTGCGCCACTTCGACAAGGAGCATCCTCATGTGCATATCGCCTTCAACCGCATTGCTAATGACGGCAGGACAATCAGCGACCGGAACGAGCGGATACGCAGCACACGCATCTGCAAGGAGCTGACGCAAAAGTACGGCCTGTACTTCGCTAATGGCAAGGAACAGGTGAAACACCACCGCTTGAAAGAGCCGGACAAGACCAAGTATGAGATTTATTCCATCCTTAAATCCGAAGTTTCAAAGTGTGGGAACTGGAACATGCTCATTGTTAATCTGAAGAAACAAGGCGTGGATGTGCGGTTCAAGTACAAAGGTGGTTCGGATGAGGTGCAGGGTGTCGTATTCTCTAAGAACGGTTATCCGTTCAGCGGTTCCAAGATTGACAGGCGGTTCAGTTACTCCAAGATAGACGTAGTGTTGAACGCCAACCGCCACGAGGGACGGCAAAGGGTAATGAACAACCAAGCAGCAGAATATCCGACACCTTCAATACCACAGTTTGAACCAAGAGGTGATAACGACTTGTATAGTGGTTCCATCGGCCTGTTCATGTCTGCCAATGCAAACGCTCAGGTGGATGAGAACTATTTTGAGGAACAGCTAAAACGCAAGGACAAGAAAAAGAAACAACGTAAAATAAGATTCTAAAAATGGATAACAACGAAGTTTATGCACTTTTCGAAGACATCAAAAATGGCTTGAAGGGTATCAATGACAGATTGGAGAACACTCCAAAAGTAAGTAACAGTCAATCAAGAGAACAAACTCCTGCAATGGATTTGGCTCCCATAAAGGACTTGTTCGACAGTTCCGCAAAGGAGCATCAACAGCAGACGAAAGCTATGCTGACCAAGTTCGGGTAGGCGGAGGTTAACGCATCGAACCGGATTCTGCACCTATTGCGCGATTTGAAAGAGATGTTTGCTCGAAATTCGGAAAAACGGACGGACGATCCGCAGGAACATATCCACCGCCACTGCTTCGACATCCGGTCGAGCAAGGTATTTTCTCTTTTGGTCGGCATGGGCGTCGTGTGCAGCCTCTCCGTCTGGGGAAACATCGAACTCTGGAAGTCCAAACGCCAATATGCGGACGATGCTTTGAAGTTCCGTGTTATCCGTTCATGGGGAGGATGCAACGCAAAGACCATCCTTTGGCTAAACGATGTGTTCGACATCCGGCGTGACGAGGAAACCATTGAATGGCTGCGCCAAGAGGCTGACGGCTATGACAGGGACTTGAAAGCTGTATCCGACAGCCTGATGCAAGATAAAATCAGGCAACAAGGGGAATAATTTGTAATTCTATTTGCATTTACAATTTACGACAGAGGGATATTAAATGTATCCCTTTGCCGTAAATATACAAAGACCGTCACCTTTTATCATTTATTCGGGTTAAAATTCTTATCGTAGTTAATAAGATATTTGGCCATTGCCGGGTCATTGAAGTCCACTTTCAATTTGCCTGTGTCCATCTTGCGTATGGTTTCCATATCTTCTTCTGATAACTTGAAATCATCAATGGCGAGATTGCTTGCCATACGTTCCTTATGAGTAGATTTCGGTATGGCTACAATGCCTTCGTTGAGCAAAAACTTCAAGGCTACTTGCGCATTGGTCTTACCATATTTGTCTCCGATGGCTTTCAAGGTCTCGTTGGTAAAAATGCCGTCAGTTCCTTGTGCAAGCGGTCCCCATGCCATTAACTGCGTACCGTAATCCTTAATGAGTTCACGCATTTTTCGCTGTTGGGAGAAAACGTGAGTTTCCAGTTGCAGCACGGCTGGTTTCACCTCCATGTTTTCCACCAAATCCACAAAACGGGCATCGTAGAAATTACTCAAACCGATGGCACGAGCTTTGCCCTCTTTGTAGGCCTTTTCCAGTGCACGGTAAGTCCCGTAATAGTCTCCGAAAGGTTGGTGGATAAGCAAGAGGTCAACGTAATCTGTCTTCAATTTGTGGAGCGATTCGTCTATGCTTCGGGCTGCGTTTGCTTCGCCTGCATTGGAAATCCATACCTTGGTTGTAAGGAACAGCTCGTTCCGGGGTACGCCACATTTGCTGATAGCTGCGCCCACACCTTCCTCGTTGTAATAAGCCTGTGCCGTGTCTATCAGGCGATAACCTACGCTGATGGCATCCAACACACAACGTTCGCACTCTTCCGGGCTGACGAGGAATACACCGTAGCCCAACATCGGCATCTCAACGCCGTTGTTCAGTTTAATCGTTTTCATATCAGTCATGTATTTTATAAGTTCCGAATCCTCTTACGGTAGGTAAGTCCATGTCGTCATAAATGGGGCTTTTGCCCGTGTCCAGTCCGGAGATGGCTTTCATATCCTCATCCGTAAGCGTGAAATCAAAGATATTCAAGTTTTCTATCATCCGTTCCTTGCGAACACTTTTCGGGATGATGATGATGCCGCGCTGGTTCAGCCAACGCAGGATGACATTGCCCACTGTCTTGTCGTGATGCTTCGCAATGGTTTGCAGCACGGGGTTGTGGAAGATGTCGTTTTTCCCTTCGGCAAACGGTGCCCATGCCTCGTGTACGATACCTTCCTGGCGCAGGAAAGCATTGGCTTCTTTCTGCTGAAAGAACGGATGGGTCTCTAATTGGTTGACGGCAGGTTTCACCTCGTTGTGCAGGAAGAGGTCTTGTACCCGCTCGCTCCAAAAACTGGTGATGCCGATGGCACGGATGCGCCCCTCCTTGTACAATCTTTCGCAAGCCCGCCAAGCCGCATAGTAATTGCCGTAAGGCTTGTGCAGCAGGTAGAGGTCCAAGTAATCCAGCCCCAAAAGTTTCATCGACTTGTCGAAAGCACGCAGGGTGTCATCGTACTCATAGTCCTGCACCCACAGTTTGGTGGTGATGAACAAGTCCTCGCGTTTCAATCCACTGCGGCGGATGGCATTGCCCACTTGCTCCTCGTTGAAATAAGAGGCAGCCGTGTCTATCATCCGGTAGCCGACTTCCAACGCATCGCTAACCACTTTTTCAGTCTCGTTTACCGGAATCTGGAATACGCCGAAGCCGATGGCCGGCATCGTCACTCCGTTGTTCAATTTTACTTCTTTCATTTCTATTCGTATTTTAATATTCTTTTTCCTGTTTTTAATGACGATACAAAATTAAGATAATCAATTGACAATGCAGTTATACAAAAAGACGGGTTATTTATACCTTTTTTCGGTTATTTACCTTTAGCGATGTTTTGAGCCGCCTGCTTTTAGTGTATACAGATAGCGCATAGACGGGAAAGCCGAAATTCCCAAGGCCAGTATGATACAAACGAGAGCCACGGCCATGCCTATATGACAACGCATTCCTGCATCTACGACACCATTGCTTGCCGCTGTCATCAACGAAAGTCCCAATGCACCTCCTATCTGATGAGAGGCATTGACCAATCCGGATGCCGCACCGGAATCACGCTTGTCAACATCTTCTATCCCCAAATTGGTCAGCGGACTCATAGCCAACCCTTGCCCGATACCAATAAACAGTATAGGAAAAGCTATCCCGTATAGATATGATTTTCCAACAGTCAAGGACAAGAGCAAAAAGAAGCCTAAAAGAACAAGAGACAAACCGACATACAAGATTTTCTTATTGCCATATTTATGCACTAATTTGGGGACTTCCACCGCACCTAAAAATGTGGTGATAGTCATTGGTAGGAACGCCAGTCCGGTCAATAAGGGGGTAAAGTGGAATGCATCCTGCATGAATTCGGATATGAAGAAATTATACCCCATCAAGGCGGCGATGAGCAACGCCCTTGCCACGTATGCGTTCCTTCTTGTACGGCTGTGGAACAAGGACAAAGGCATGATGGGCATAGGGGCTTTTTGTTCGGCATGTACCAACAGGGTAAGAAGTACAATGCCCGACACGAGCCATAAAGCTACAGCTGATGCTCCGTCTATGGCATAGATTACGCAAAACACGCCAGCCACCGACAGTAGTGTGCCGATTATGTCGAAACGATGCTTTGTCAAGTCGGCATTGAGCAGATATTTCACGGAAAGGAAAAGCATGACGCCGACTATCGGCACATTTATCAGGAATCCGTCCCTCCACGTAAGATACGTTGTAACCGCACCTCCAATAATAAGCCCGAAACACAGACCTATTCCCGATATAGAACCGTACCAAGCTACGGCTTTCGTCCGTTTTTCCCCTTCAAAGTAGTCCATTATCAATGCCAATGCCGCAGGTGCCATGACTGCCGCCCCGACACCTTGTACAAACCGTGCGGCAATCATGATTCCTGCCGAAGGAGCCACCCCTGCACCCAGTGACCCGAAGCCAAACAGCATCAATGAAAGATTGAACATCCGTTTCCGTCCGAGCGTATCACCCAACCGTCCTCCCAGCAGCATGAATCCGCCAAATACTAGCACATAGGCGTTTTGCACCCATGACAAGGATACACTTGACAACTGCAAGTCCTCCGCAATTCTCTTCAACCCGGTGATGACAATAGAGCCATCTATTGCTGTGATAAAGTAACTGGATAAGACAAGAAACAGGGCAATGCTTTTCACTGTCCGTTCATTGCATTTCCTGTTTTCCTTGATACATTCAAACATAAAACAACATTCTGTCTTATTGGTTGGCAAGCTCTATCCGGACGCTGAAGCTGCCATGCAGTTTTTCAATTTCAGACAGCCGACAATCCACTTTCCCTAAATTAACTTGTTCTCCGTATGCCTCAGACTCCTCTTCATGCCCGATGAGGATGGTAAACCAATTCCCGTCCGGCACAAAGTTGATGTCTCCGTTCAGCCAGCCATACCGTTTTTCGTCCTCTTTGTAAGGAAGTGCCGGATGCATGGTGCCACAGAGGTCGAACTCATATCGGCTTACATTCACGTGCAGAGGTAATTTGCTTAACAATGCTTTTGCTGCACTCGTATTTCCTATCGTGGCAGGGATGGCGGTTTCTCCAAAATGGAGAGTTACTTTGGTTCCTGTTTCTATAACCCGTGTGGCAAGGTCTTTGTCGCTTTTCTGCATATTGGCATCATCCGATGCCTTTTTCCTTTCTTGTCTCATGCTTTTTTCAATTTTAATGTTTTCATTTGAACTGGCTTTCAATGATTGGCTCTGCATGGAACTGACCAACAAAAGGATGACAGTCAATGCGGATGCTGCCATTGACAGCCTGATAAGTCTTTTCATTGTTTGTTTTCTTTATTCTGTCCTTTCTTTTCGTCTTCCCAATTTTTCCCGAAGTCCACCTGTTCCGTTTCCACATGACCACGATGTCCATATACCGTGCAGGCATTCAAGGCGGTTTCCAACTTACGGAATTCGTCATCGGTCAGTTCCACATTGGCCGCTCCGAGGTTTTCCAAGATACGTTCTTGGTTCTTCGACCCGGGGATGGGCACCACGTTGGGATATTTGTGGAGCATCCATGCTAAAGAGATTTGCGCATTGGTGGCATGTTTCTTTTCCGAGAACTCAGCCAAGATGTCCAGTATGGGTTGGTTGGCTATGATGTTTTCCTTGCTCAGTTGCGGTACGAATTTGCGCACATCGTCCACTTTCTCGAACTCGGTGTCCGCCTTGATTTTGCCTGAAAGGAATCCGCTGGCTATCGGCGAGAACGGGACAACCGCTATGTCATGCTCCAGACAATAGGGGAAAATGTCTTTCTCGCAATCACGTTCTACCATCGAATAAAGGTTCTGCACGGCGGCGACAGGAGTAATGGCGTGTGCCCTGGCTAAAGTGTCCGCTCCCACTTGCGACATTCCCCATTCACGTATCAAGCCTTCCTGAATGAGCTTCTCCATGACTGCGGCCACTTCCTCGAAAGGTACATCCTGATTGACACGATGGAGGTAATACAAATCCACGTAATCCGTGTCTAAGTTTTTCAAGGATGCTTCCAAGTGACGACGCGTTGCTTCGTAGATACTTGTGCCGTCCGCCAGTTCATCGGGATGAAGGAAGAATTTGGTTGCCAATACAATGTCTTTGCGGAAATCTTTGACCGCCTTGCCCACCAGTTGCTCATTATGTCCTGGATAGAACACCACATCACCATATACTTCCGCTGTATCAAAGAACGTACAGCCAAAATCATACGCCTTGCGGATGGCTTCAATACTATACGCTTCTTCGGGCACTTTCCCATACCCGTGTGAGAATCCCATACACCCCATGCCTATTTCAGACACTTCCAAACTTCCGATTTTTCTTTTCTTCATCATATTACGCTATTTTTAATTTACGATGCAAAGTTACTGGACATTACCTAAAACTCTTATAAACAGATGTCGGCTTGTATTATACTTTTTTCTGTTTTTTAGGACATACTCCTTAATCACTCTTCTGATTATTCATTATTTTTGTACCCAAAAATATGAGAATGTATGATAGCACAAGAGATTCTTTTTGCGGATGATTTCAGCTTTATGGCCTCCAAAGAGATAGACCGTTATGTCACCCATGCGCTTTGTCATGAGGGAGAAGCCTCCTTCCACTTGGCAGGACAACCGTTTAGGATGAGAAAGGGCGATTGTATCGTGATTACTCATGGAGAATTGGTTACAGATATGTCTGTTTCTGATGATTTCCGCGTGACGGTGCTTTACCTTTTAGGCGAATATGCCTTAAAGAACATGCCTAAGAATGATTATGATGTGATAGGAAAACTGACCCTGCTCCGCAATCCCGTGCTTCCGCTCACTGAGCATGAACGGGAGGTATTCATGGAAGATGTCAATCTGATAAAGCGTAGATACACGGGAACAGACCATCATTTCCACGATGAATTGGTAGGTTGTCTCACGATGGCTTTCTGTCTGGATATTTATGATTTCCATGCCCGAATCTACGAAAATCCACAGATTAGCAAACAGGGGGCAGCCATTCTGACACGATTTATCGACATGTTAAAATCCGGTGAATATGTACGGCATCGTGAAGTGTCCTACTACGCATCACAGCTCTTCATCACCCCAAAATACCTGTCTGAAATATGCAAGAAAACCAGCGGATTCAGTGCGAACTTCTGGATAAGCCGATTCACCATTACTGGAATTACCCGTCTGCTTGCCGAGAAAGATTTAACATTGAAAACCATTTCGGATAATTTCAACTTTTCTTCCTTGCCTTATTTTTGCAGATATGTGCAGAACCTGTTGGGAGTCACGCCCTCTGAATACAGAGAAGGTCTGACATCACATGGATAATGTTTGGCGACATAATTTGTTATGCGAATTCCACAACTATATAAATTCCTTGTTTGTCTAAAAAGGAAAGCAGTATGCAGTATAACAACAAATTAACAGATTAACTTTATAAGATTTTGTAGATTACAAAAAAATGATTAGCTTTGCATTATGCTAATCACCCCACTTCAAAGCGATGAAGAATACAGAAGTTAGCACGTTACAAATCCATTACCTATTTTTAAAATAGCATCTCACAATTAACTGATAGATAATGATTCGCATTTAGGAAGAATAGTTGTTGCCAACTCGTTACCTCGTTTTTTGATGATTCGCATAAACTTTTTATTCTTAGCGGATTATGTGATTCTTCCAAAAATATTACATAAATTTAATTTTCATAAGTTCCAGTTTTTAATCATTAAATAATATGCAATTCTTATTCAAATCCTATCCTTGAAAAGTCTTGCGTTTAGTTTTTCTGTTGTTCCACTTAGCTAAGTTATTTCATCTTCATAACGCAGCCTGGAAAGAAAACCCCTATCCGGAAAAGAAAAAAAATTCCTTTTTCCGGAGCAAAAGTGTCGAACACAATCCTAACCCACTCAATATCAGGTATAAATAAATTTTCCAGAAAGTGTTGTTTTTTCTTTTATCCCCCCTCAAAAAGTGAAAAACAAGAAATAATTATTACTTTTGTCTCAAAAGGACAGAGACAGAAAAGAAATTATGCACAAGGAAATCATTCAACTTTTAAACGAGAAAAGATTAAAAGAAGCTTTTGCCCAAATCAAGGAGGCTGCCGAGACACTCAACAACTGGGAACTGAAGTCGCAGATTGAGGCTCAGCAGACCACTTACCACTATATGCTTCAATATACGGAGATGGGTACGCAAGACCCTCAGCGTGAAGCCATCTACCAGCAATTGCTATGCAAGGGATATGAGCTGGCCGACAAAACCTATTTTCTGAAAGAGCAGGAAAAGGCCTACGGCTACTTTGCCGACAAATTCCGGAAATTTGCCCAGACACCGGCCCATTCCTTCAAGGAAATCGGTTTCATGCTGGAAGCAGCCAAGCAGCCTTCCTTCACTCCGCAGACTCCGGAGGAAGAGAACCAGGTGCTGCAGAACTATACCCTGCACCAAAACACCGTCGACGAACTGTTCAACAAGATATGGGCTTCCACCCAATGGAGTGAAGAGGAACTTCAGGAGGCCCGCAACCTGTTGTCCAGTTCCTCCATGGCCGCCAACGACCGGGCAGTGATGGTCAGTGCCGTCACATTGAGCCTGCTGCAACTTTTCGACCAGCGGAAATTCCTGCTGCTGCTCTTTGCCTATCAGCAAGACCCGGAACCGACCGTCACGCAACGGGCTTTGACGGGTATCGCCCTGGCCACTTACTTCCAGTCAGACCGTGTGCGCCTATATCCGGAACTGGTTTCTGCCTTGAAACTGATGGAAGACGATGCCACGGCCCTGAAACAGTTGCACGACATACAGATTATTTTCCTTCTTTCCCGCGAAACGGAGAAAATCGATAAGAAGATGAGAGAGGAAATCATTCCTCACATCATGCGTAACCCGAAACTTCGCGATCCGGAACTGAAGGTCATCGATATGGAAGACTTGGAAGACCTGAATCCGGAATGGAAAAAAGACATGGAGCAGATGAACCAGCAAATACACGAACTCGGGGAACTGCAGATGGAAGGTGCCGATACCTACATGATGGCTTTCTCCCAGCTGAAGACCTTCCCGTTCTTCCAGGAAGCGGCACATTGGTTCTATCTGTTCAGCCTGAAAGTGCCCGACTTGTACAAAATCTACAAAGGGACACCCCTCAATGAAAAGTCCCTGTTAGGTCTGATGGTCAACTCTCCGGCATTCTGTGACTCCGACAAATTCTCTTTCTGCCTGGCCTTGCAGTCACTGCCTCAGGACCAGCAGACCCTCATGCGTTCCAAGCTGAGCGGAGACGAGATAATGCCCTCCCAGAACGAGCTGAACCAGATGCTGGAAGAACAAAAGCTCAATGCCCTCCAGCGACAATACATCCACAACCTGTACCGGTTCTACAAGCTGTGGAGATTCAAACAGGAGATGCACGACATCTTCAAGGACCAGCTGGATTTCTGGAACAACGACCTGTTGCGCCCCTTGCTGCTGAAAGGGGAGTATCACGGACAGATTGCCGGCTACCTGTTCTCCAAAGGTTATATGACGGAAGCGGCCCACCTGTATGAAACCTTGGCTGAAAAAGATCCGGCCCACACCGAGACCTGGCAGAAATTAGGATTCGCTTATCAGAAAGACAAGAGCTACGAGAAGGCCATCCGGGCTTACCTGCAGGCAGATGCCTTGAAAGCCAACCATGCATGGACCCTCAAACAACTGGCGCAATGCTACAAGCTGTCGGGAGAGTATGCGCAGGCGGCCACCTTCTACCGGAAAGTACTGGAGACCGACCCTGACAACCTGCATCTTCTGATGCAGACCGGACAATGTCTGGCGGCACTGAAGAATTATCCGGAAGCCATTAAGGTATTCTACAAGGTGGAATTCATGGAAACCCATCCGGAGAAAGCACGCCGGGCCATCGGCTGGTGCTATTTCATGTCCGGAAAATACGAAGAGGCACTCCGAATCTACGAGAAACTGCTTGCACTGGAAACTCCACAGGTGAACGACTGGCTGAACTCCGGACACGTCTACCTGGCCATGGGAAACATCCCCCAGGCGCTCACCCATTATCGGAAGGCCCAGGCTGGATGTGAATCGGAAGAGGACTTCATTGCCTTGTTCCTGGCCGACAAAGCGGCCCTGGAATCACAAAAGGTGGCGGAAAGTCAGATTTACCTGATTGCGGATATTCTGCGAAAAGCATAAGACTGATGCCCGAGAGCAAAAAATGGTATCTTGTAGATAGGCCAAGCAGATGCTGTGCATAAGAACCCGTTGGAACCATCCGTGCGCGGTTTCTTTGTGCCAGACTTCTTCATCCATTTGAGAGTAGCAATAGATTCCCTGTATTCTCTTGCTACTTTTCTTTTTTATAGGGCTCCAATGAACTATACTTCAAGTTGGATAATTCATGAATTAACTATATCTCGTATGATGAAACAACTGTGCCGCAAACGTTGCGACGTGTACAACCGCGAGCTTACGACCGACATCACACGATACATGGACGTGGCGATGAAGATACTGAAAGAGAACTGATGCACTCAGTTTGTAGTTTTCCTGTCACAAGGATGTGAACTTCCTGTTCAACGAACCAGAAAGTCATAGAAAGGAGTGTAGAGCCGGTCGTTCACCTCCAGATAGAGATAATTGTTCTTGAAGTCATAGAGTTGGTTGAAACGTTGCAGGAAGTTGTTGCCCAACACGCCGTCCATCGCGTCACTGGCCTGTACACCCGTTGTCACCGTAGAAAAGGCACCGGGTATGCGAGGCAAAGTCAGTGCATCTCCCAGTGTTACCGAATCGAAGTACACATTCTGAAGTTCATCGCCGTCCTTCACCGTACCGGCTATGCGCGAGATGGCAAATGGTTTCTGTGTGCCCCGCAGGCCGTTGCGACGGACGAAAGGTGTATTGAGATCGAACACACGGTCGGAACCGGTATCCACCTCTACCGACACCAGATAATCCACTCCGCCAACACGCACGCCGACCGGAACGACCGGCACTCCCAGACGATAGTCCATCTTCAGCCTGACAGCCTTGTCCGATGCCGCCTTCTGCCCGTCGCCCAATTCATACAGGAAGATGGATTTCCGCCGATAATCAATACGGACATCAAAGTTCCTCAGATAAGACAGCCCCAGCACACCGTCCAAGGCATCGGGCGGATAAGGAATAGCTACCAGTTCCAAGCCGGAAATGGCCCGGCTGCCCATCCTCACCACCTGAGAGGGCTCTGTGGAAGGGATGGTTTCCACCGAATTGGCGCTATTGTTCTCCTCACTTCCCGTAAAGGCAGCCAGCCCTTCGGTGCGCGGCGAATTGGAATTGAGCACCACATCCGTCGCTCCCGTGTCCAGCAGAAAGCGCAGGGGGCGGTCGTCCTGCCCATTAATATAGACTGTCACATACAGACGGTTGTCGGCACCCAGTTCAAAAGGTATCGTGTCGACCGGAATTACTTCTGCCCAAGCCGACAGACTCAACAGACAGAGGAAGCATATGCTCAGCAAAGATATTTTCTTCATATTCTTAATTCTTTCAAAAGTTCGGTCCGGCAAAGATACTGTTTTTTTGTGTAAGTATTCAGATAAATGCTTACGATTCAAACTTAAATCCCTTATTTCCCATTTTCACCCCATATTTTATAGTACCCAATTTGGAGACTGGTATAAATATTGTAATTTTACGCCCATCGGGATGGGGGTCTACCCTTTGGCACTGGCTGTTCCCCGACCGATGAGTTTCCTATAGAAAAATAATACGTGACACTGTTTATTTTATCCCCCCTATTTATCAATGAATATGATTCAAAAAATATATAAATATACATCACTCTTTTTTAGGGACTTTTTTGCATTGTTCGGAATGATGTCAATGTACTATATGCTCACAGAAACTTCAACAAAAAGTATTATCAAACCTTGTTTGTTTTATGCTTTTACTGTGGCTATTGCCAATCTGATAAGGACCATATTTAGAGATAAGAATAAAAAAGCCAGCTAATCCGCAACACTTTGTGTATGAATTAGCTGGCTAATTTTATTCTATTTATTGAATGTCCCTTTTTAGTTTACACTTTTCAATTAGAAAACTCGATGAAATCCTTGCAAACAAAATTCTTTTCTGCCATTCTTTCTTGCCAGCATTAACACTCTTTGCCTATTTCATCCAACAAGTCACTATAGGAAGTCACTTTATGATACTTTACCTTGGCTGTAGAGATAGAGTTATACAACTTCTCGGCACACTCTATCTTTGCTTTTTCTATCCCCCTTATCTCCATAGAGGCCATCGAGCCCTTAGTCTCAGCAATAAAGAAAATATGCTTTATTCCATCTACCTCCATGGCAATGGCCCAGTCCGGTGCATAATTTCCAACTATAAAATATGGTATTTTATGATTTCCCATCCGAAACAGTTGTTCGGAATTTCCGAACAACTATCTCTTCGTCTAACGCCCCTCTTTAAAGATATGCTTAATATGTTCACTGACATTCGATTTACTGGTCTGGTACAGTACACACACTGCGCTTGTGCAAGCCACAAAATGTCATCATCCAACTTGACATCAATCTTAGTTTGCCCGCCGATAGATGTATTTATTATAACCTTGTTTTCTCCAATTTTTCAGTCTTTTTTATTACAGGACTTTTCTTCTTTGTCCCACATAGTCATCATTGTTTTTCCAAGATCTGTCAGCCTGTACTTCTGTTTAGGATGATGCGGTTTATCCGGATAAAGAGGTTCTACCAACTTCATGGCAATGGCCGGTTTTAGAATATTTTTCATAAAAGCCCGTGCGGAATTCATGCGGAGTTCATGCGGAGTTCGTGCGGAGTTCACACGGAGTTGAATTTCATTAGCACTACAATCAACATCTTTCAAACTGAATATCAATCGCTTAAACATATTTACATACTCATCACCATGAGTTTCCAAGTTCGTGCGGAGTTCGTAACAACTTCGTTCCAAGTCCGTGGCATTCGCATCTTTTACTATTACCTCAAACACAGTCAACTTATCAATATTGAATACAGCAGGCTGAGAACCATTTTCCGCCAAAAACTCCTGTACCCGGCTCACACCTCGATTAAACATGTTGACATATTTCATAATCTTCATAGCCTCGGCTATAATGGGATTACGGTAAGCATTCACATTCATTTGACCGAAACCAGTCCGATAAGGTTCATTCCCTTACCAGACTGGTTTCTATTTTTTTGATATAAGCCAACGCCGCACCTATCGCTGTCTGGTATTCGGCATATTCCGGAATGATGAAACGCACGTCGTACATCTGCCCGATGGTTTCAAATACCGGACGGCACTGGGGAAGCTGCGTCAGGTTGCCAATCAGCACGAAATCGCGGATTCCCATCTCCATAGCCGACAACACGGCTGCCTGCCCGATAGACTGCAACACCATGTGCATCAAGCCCAAGGCCAGGTCTTCCGGCGAGGCATTGTTGTCCAGTTTGCCCAGTAAGGAAGCCGTCGCATCCAAGGGAAGGCCGGGCAAGGATGTCCGGCAAATGTCCTGAATCTGCAAGTCCACGTTCCGCAAATCGCCTTTCTCCGCCAGTTCCGATACCCACAGAATGTCCTGCGTATGCAGCAACAGACGCGACAAGCCCATCAAGGTACCACCTCCGATGCCGATGCCGCCCACGTGGCGAATCTCCTCATTCTCCACCCGCACGAAGGAAGTGCCTGTGCCCATGCTCACCACCATCAGCTTGTCCAGTCCGGTGGCATACTGCGCACTCAGTCCGTTGGCGATAAACTCGTCCGTACGGGCAGTGGGCAATCCGTATAAAGGCTGCTGGATGTACGAACTTCCCACTCCGGTCAGCATCACCTGCTCCACCTCCGAGAGCGGAATGGAGTGGTCGTATATGTATTTGCCAAAAGCCCCGAACAAGGAAGTGACCGGGTCGGCCGCTTTCACAAACATCGGATGGCTGATGCACCCGTTTTTCACACCGACAATCTTGGTGGTGCTTCCTCCTACATCGATTCCTATAATCATAACTTTAGTTCCAAATCTTAATTTTCACAATATGGGCGCAAGTCTACAAACTTTTTTCGTGAAAACAGGTACGTCGTCTTCTTTTTTTAATAAAAAATTAGATTAAATTCTCATGGACTTTCTCCTTTAAAGAATGTGAAAATTCTTTTTTCACCACTCATACAGAATCCGAAAAAACGCACTTGCGTTTCAGGCAAAACGTACTTGTCTTCCAACTCAAACGTACTTATGTTTCAGGTAAAACGCACTTGTGTTTCAGGCAAAACGCACTTGCGTTTCAAGACAGCCAGACCCCCCAAATCCATCCCAACCTTGACGGGTTGACGGGTTGGCACCGGTTTTCTAAACTTCCTATATACGGGTGTGGAAAAATATAAAAGTTGTATTTTTCCACACCCGTATATATAGAAGTTATAAAAATGCCTGACAACCCGTCAACCCCGACAAACCTGTCAACCCCAGAATGGAGAAAACCATAAAATCCATTTCCTCGTAAACTGCTGATAAAAAGAATCTTACAAGAGCATTTTCCTAACTGAAGAGAAAAAAGCTTGTCGGGGTTGTCAGGGTTGACAGGTAGTTTGTAAACTTTTATATAGTAGGGTGTGGAAACAGACTCAAATGACTTGTTTCCACACCTGTATATATAAAGTTTGAAAAAATGGGTGGCAACCCCGTCAACCCCGACAAGCCGGCCCTCCCCAAAAACAGGCCCCCTGTGAAGAAAAAAACCTGCCAAGAAAAGGAATCCATATTTTATGCGTATATTTGCACGACATATATAAAAATACCATGCAGACAAGTGACAGTATTGTGATAATTCCTACTTACAACGAGAAGGAAAACATCGAAAATATCATCCGGGCGGTATTCGGACTGGAAAAATGTTTCCACATCCTGGTCATCGAAGACAACTCACCCGACGGCACGGCCGACATCGTCCGCCGGCTGCAAAACGAGTTCCCCGAACGCCTGTTCATGATTGAACGGAAAGGCAAGCTCGGACTGGGCACCGCGTATATCACCGGATTCAAATGGGCCATCGAACACGGATACGACTATGTGTTCGAGATGGATGCCGACTTCAGCCATAACCCCAACGACCTGCCCCGGCTCTACAAGGCCTGTCACGACGACGGTGCCGATGTGTCCATCGGTTCACGCTACGTGAGCGGGGTCAATGTGGTCAACTGGCCGATGGGCCGAGTACTGATGTCGTACTTTGCCTCCAAATATGTGCAATTCATCACCGGTCTGCCCATTCACGACACCACTGCCGGCTTTGTCTGCTACCGCCGGAAAGTGCTTGAAACCATTCATCTGGACCACATCCGCTTCAAAGGCTATGCGTTTCAGATTGAAATGAAGTTCACGGCCTACAAATGCGGTTTTCACATTACCGAAGTACCTGTCATCTTCATCAACCGCGAGCTGGGTACTTCCAAGATGAACAGCAGCATTTTCGGAGAAGCCGTGTTCGGTGTCATCCAGCTGAAATGGGACAGCTGGTTCAAGAAATACCCCAAGAACTCTAATTGAAAACAGTGCTTATGAAACGTACGTGGATACATCATGCAATCATTGTAAACGAGGGACGGCGCTTTGCCGGGTCCGTAGTGGTGGAAGGAGAAAAGATTCAGGGAATCATTGAAGGAGACGGAAAACCTGCTGCCGACTGTGACGAACAGATTGACGCAGAGGGATGCTTCCTGCTGCCGGGAGTGATAGACGACCATGTACATTTCCGCGACCCGGGACTGACGCAGAAGGCGGATATGGCTTCTGAAACAGCCGCTGCCGCTGCCGGAGGAGTGACGGCCTTCATGGATATGCCGAACTGCAATCCGCAGACCACTACCCTGGAAGCACTGAACAACAAGTTTCAGGATGCCGCCACCAAGTGTATCGTGAACTATTCGTTCTACTTCGGAGCGACCAACAACAACACGCACCTGCTCAAGGAACTGGACAAGACCCGGGTGTGCGGCGTGAAGCTCTTCATGGGGGCCAGCACGGGCAACATGCTGGTAGACCGCATGGAGGCACTGAAAAAGATATTTTCGGAAGCGGGTATGCTGATTGCCACGCATTGCGAGGACCAGAATACCATCCGTCAGAATACCGAACACTATAAACAATTATACGGAGAGGACCTCGACATCTCTTTCCATCCGCTGATACGCGATGAGGAGGCTTGCTATCGTTCTTCCTCACTGGCCGTGGCACTGGCCAAGGAAACGGGAGCCCGCCTGCACATTCTGCACATCAGTACGGCACGTGAACTTAGTCTGTTTGAAGACCGTCCGCTGACTGAAAAGAAGATTACGGCAGAAGCCTGCGTATCGCACCTGATGTTCTGCGACGAGGACTATGCCCGCCTGGGTGCCCGCATCAAATGCAACCCGAGCATCAAGACAAAAGCCGACCGCGATGCCCTGCGAAAGGCACTGACCACGAACCTGATTGACGTGATTGCCACCGACCATGCACCTCACCTGCTGTCGGAGAAACAAGGCGGTGCGCTGAAAGCGGTATCCGGCATGCCTACCCTGCAGTTCTCGCTGGTGAGCATCTACGAACTGGTGCACGAAGGCTTGCTTTCGATGGAGCAGCTGGTACAGAAAATGTGCCACGCCCCTGCCCAGCTTTTCCAAATCAGCCGGAGAGGGTTCATCCGTCCGGGCTATCAGGCCGACCTGGTACTGCTGAATCCGCACAAGGAATGGACCGTCACGCCCGACTGCATTGAAAGCAAATGTGGCTGGAGCCCGATGGAAGGACGCACGTTCCACGGGAAAGTAGAGAAAACATTTGTCAACGGGGCCGTGGTTTATGAGAATGGAAAAGTGGACAAAGCTCACCGCGGACAAGCCCTGAAGTTTGAACGATAAGAAAAGCCGTATGAAAACAGACATCACTACCGTCCAATACGACATACACGACCTGGCCGAGTACATCAACTGGATTTACTTTTTCCACGCGTGGGGATTCCAGCCTCGCTTTGCCACCATTGCCGACATTCATGGCTGTGATGCCTGCCGGGCCGGCTGGCTGGCTTCGTTTCCGGAAGCCGACCGTGCCAAGGCTGCCGAAGCCATGCAATTGCATAAGGAGGCTGTGCGCATGCTCAACCACATCGATGGGAAATATCACGTCTATGCCATCTACCGCCTCATGGAGGCCAATGCCGACGGCGACAACCTGATCTTGGATGGAACTTTTTTCCCCTTGCTCCGCCAGCAGACCCGTGTACGCCCCGACGACCCGTTTCTTTGCCTGAGCGACTTTGTACGCCCGCTTTCATCGGGCATCAAGGATACGGTGGGGGGATTTGCCACCACCATCGACCCGGCCATGGAAGAAGAGTTCCTGCACGATGATTACCAGGCTCTGCTCATCAAGACGCTGGGAGAACGTCTGGCGGAAGCGGCTGCCGAAAAGATACACGAAACCGTGCGCAAGGAGGTCTGGGGCTATGCCAAAGACGAGCACCTCACCATGAAGCAGCTTCTGAACGAAGACTATCAGGGCATCCGTCCTGCCGTGGGCTATCCCTCCCTGCCGGATATTTCGGTCAGCTTCCTGCTCGACCGCCTCATCGACATGAAACGCATCGGCATCCGCCTCACCGAGAACGGGATGATGCAACCGCATGCATCGGTATGCGGACTGATGTTCGCGCATCCGGCTTCCCGCTATTTTGCCGTGGGAAAAATCGACGAGGAACAGCTCATGGATTATGCCGCACGACGGGAAATGAGTCCCGATGTGTTGCGGAAATACCTGGCCGCCAACTTACAATCTTAACCTATTCAAATCCAGCCATATGATTCTACTAAGAGTTTCCCTTCTGTTTCTGGCCTTGTTCCTCCTACCCGACTGGTACATCTGCAAGACCTATCTGTCGGATGGACCGTACCGGAAATGGAAGAAAAAATTCTGGTGGCCTACCCTCGTCCTGATTGCCGTACTGATTGTATTCCTGATAGGGCACAACTCACTGCATGACTACTTCGGCACGTACCTGATTGTGGCCTTGTGTGTCACCATCCCGAAAACGATTTTCATGCTGGTCAGCATTTTGCTGAGACTACTCCAGAAACTGTTCCGCTGCCACCTGCCTCACGGCAGCATCTCCTTGGTGCCCGCGGTACTCATCTTAGGATACATCTTGTTCGGTGCCATCAAAGGCAAGGAATATTTTCAGGTGAAGGAGGTGACGTTCTGTTCGCCCGACCTTCCGGACGCTTTCGACGGCTACCGCATCCTGCAACTCTCGGACATCCATTCCGGAAGCTGGAAAGGGAACGGCAAAGCACTCCAGAAAGCCATCGACCTCTGTAACCAACAAAAAGCTGACTTGGCCGTATTTACCGGCGACCTGGTGAACAGCCGGGCCGATGAACTGTTGGAGTTCATGCCGATATTCTCCCAGCTGAAAGCGCCCGACGGCGTGTATTCCGTCTTGGGGAACCACGATTACGGAACGTATGTCCGATGGGAAAACGAACAGGCCCGTCTGGCCAATGTGGACAGCCTGATTGCCCGTGAAGGCCGTATGGGCTGGCACATGCTGCTGAATGATTCGCACATTATCTACAAAGGGAAAGACTCTCTCGCCTTGGCAGGAGTGGAAAACAGCGGTAAACCTCCCTTCCCTGACCGGGGCGACCTGCCCAAGGCCCTGAAAGGAACCGACGGTATGTTTACGGTGCTGCTGAGCCACGACCCGACCCACTGGCGGCGGAAAGTATTGCCTGACACCTCCGTACAACTGACCTTGTCGGGACACACCCACGATATGCAGATCAGCCTGTTCGGGTTCTCCGTGTCCCGGTTCATCTATCCGGAACACCGGGGATTGTATCTGGAAGGCCCTCGCGGACTGTATGTCAACATCGGACTGGGCTATGTGCTCTTCCCCATGCGGTTGGGAGCCTGGCCGGAAATCACGGTCATCACCTTGAAAAAAGCATATTCAACTAACCCTCAAAATAATTCTATCAAATTATGAGATTCTTATACATCATTTACCAAATCTGTATCGGACTACCCATTTTTATCGTATTAACCATTCTGACGGCACTCATCACCATGTTGGGATGCTGGCTCGGGAACGGCCATTTTTGGGGATATTATCCTGGCAAGATATGGTCGCAGCTTACCTGTTTCCTGTTTTTAATCCCCGTCAAGGTAGAAGGCCATCAGCATATCGACCACAAGACCTCGTACGTGTTTCTGGCCAACCACCAGGGAGCTTTCGATATTTTCCTGATTTACGGATTCTTGGGACGGAACTTCAAGTGGATGATGAAGAAAAGCTTGCGCAACATTCCTTTCGTGGGAAAGGCTTGTGAATCGGCCGGTTTCATCTTCGTCGACAAATCCAGTCCGCGAAAAGTGTACGAAACCATCAAACGGGCGGAAAAGATTTTGCAGGGAGGTACTTCGCTCGTGGTATTCCCGGAAGGAAGAAGAACTTTTACGGGACACATGAATGAATTTAAGAAAGGCGCGTTCCTCATGGCCGACCAGCTGCAACTGCCTGTAGTGCCCATGACCATCAACGGCTCATTCAACATTCTGCCGCGTACCGGCAAACTGCTTTCCTGGCATCCGCTGAAACTGACCATCCATGAACCTATTTATCCGAAAGGCAAAGGACAGGAAAACCTTGCCCTGCTGATGGAAGAATCTTACCAGGCCATCGAAAAGGGACTGCCGGAAGAATACAAAGGAAGAAAATAAGGAAAAGAAAAGAGCATAAACAATAATCGGGTAGAAAGCGGTTTCTTTCTACCCGATTATTTTTTTAATGAAAAGGGGCATGCGACATATTCTCGCGCGCCACCGACACATACTCTTGTATCATGTAATTATTCTTGAACGAGTCGGGCGCCCCCTCTATAATCTCCTGCATGAGCGGGGTTAGAAGCGGATAAGGCAGGCTGTTGCCCAACATCAGAAAGACTCCCGGACCCAGTACATTCTCGTAATTGTCCTGAATGAAAGTCTTGGTCAGCTGGTTCATCTCTTCCGACAGCTGGTCTCGTTTTTTCTGGATTTCTTCATGAACGGTCTGCAAGTCTTTTCCGTCCATAATCATCCGGCTTTCTTCGTGTTCCACTTCGTATGCACGATCATCCAGTGAATTTTTCTGCATCACGAAATCATTGAAACAATCATTCAATGGAGTCCCCTTAATTGTGATCCCCGCATTGTCAATCTGTATGGCAATATGTCCTGGTTCTATCACTAAAGGCATAATACAGTCATCGTCCATATACAAAGAAGCCAGTACGGTAGAATCCACTTTCCCCTGCATCTCAAATAAGCCATGAATCACTTCAGCCGAGTCAATGTTGACCAATCTATCACCCACTGGGATTTTTATAAAAAGCATTTTGCCGTCCAACATTGAAACCGATGAAGTACCTTCTATCTTATATTTCTTACTGCAAGAAGTGCAGAGCAGTGCACACAACAGAAAAAAATAAAGTTTATACATGCTGCAACCGTTTAAATTTGTGGGCAAAGGTATAATCTTTCAAGGATGAGCCGAAATAAATTATCAAAATTTATACTAAGATAGTGGTTTATTACCTTTTAATGTAAGCAGATGAAAACGATATACGTTTTTTTGCTATTTTTGTGCTCTTGAATTAACATCATCACAATATGAAAAAGCTAAAAGTACTCGCACTCGCACTTATTTGTGCCGTCTTCTCTCCGGCGAAAGCCGACGAAGGAATGTGGTTGCTCCAACTCATGCAGGAGCAGAACCTTGCCGACCGAATGAAAGCGCAAGGCTTGAAAATGGACATCACGGCAATCTACAATCCGAACCAGATTACCTTGAAGGATGCTGTAGGAATCTTCGGAGGTGGTTGCACGGGCGAAATCATTTCTCCCAACGGACTGATTCTGACCAACCATCACTGTGGCTACGGTGCCATCCAACAACATAGTTCCGTGGAACACGATTACCTGACCGACGGTTTCTGGGCCAAGAGCTATCAGGAAGAACTGCCGACCCCGAGATTGACCTTCAAGTTTGTAGACCGCATCGTGGATGTGACCGACAAAGTAAACCAAGACATCCAGAAAGGCAAAATCAGTGAAACGGAATCCTTCGGAAGCAAGTACCTCAAGAAACTGGCAGACGAAGAATTGAAAAAGAGTGATCTGAAAGGAAAACCCGGTATTTCTGCCATGGCACTTCCTTTCTATGCAGGAAACAAATTCTATCTGTTCTTCATCAAGACTTACAGCGACATCCGTATGGTAGCTGCTCCCCCTTCATCTATCGGTAAGTTCGGTGGAGAAACCGACAACTGGATGTGGCCGCGTCACACCTGCGACTTCTCCATGTTCCGTATCTACGCCGACAAAGACGGAAACCCGGCTAAATACAGCAAGGACAATGTGCCTTTGAAAGTGAAGAAGTACCTGACCATCTCTTTGAAGGGATTGCAGGAAGGCGACTATGCCATGATCATGGGATTCCCTGGAAGCACCAGCCGTTACCTGACCGAAAGCGAGGTACGTCTGCGCATGGAAGGTACCAACATTCCGCGTATCACCGTACGTGAAGTCCGTCAGGATATTCTCCGTAAGGAAATGGCAGCCAGCGACAAGGTACGTATCCAGTATGCCAGCAAGTTTGCCGGTTCCAGCAACTACTGGAAAAACTCCATCGGTATGAACAAGGCCATCGTAGACAACCACGTGTTGGAAGCAAAGGCTGACCAGGAAGCCAAATTCGCTGCTTTTGCCAAAGAAAAACAGAATGCAGACTATGAGGCTGTAGTCGGTAAAATTGATGAGTACGTAAAACGCGTGACTCCGCTCCGCACCCAGCTGACGTATTTCACCGAAACTTTCAGAGGCGGTATCGAATTTGCACGCAGCTCCAAGATGAAAGCCCTGCAGGATCTGGCTGCCGCACTGAAAAAGAACAAGAAAAAAGACATCGAAACAGCCGTCGAAACCCTGAAGGAAGCCTACGCCGACATCCACAACAAGGATTACGACCATGAAGTAGACCGGAAAGTGGCAAAAGCCCTGATTCCGCTGTATGCTGAAAAGGTTCCGGCTGAAGCCCTGCCTGATTTCTATCAGACCATCAAGACGACTTTCAATGGCGACTACAATGCATATGTAGATGCCCTCTACAACAACAGCATCTTTGCCAACGAAAAGAATTTCAATGCGTTCATCGAAAATCCGACCGCAGAAGCCATCGAAAAAGATTTGTCGGCTGAATATGCCAATGCTATCACCAAGAAATACAAGGAACTGTCTGACCAGCTGGACAAGGCTAACGGCGACATCAACCTGCTGCACAAAACCTACGTACGCGGTCTTTGCGAAATGTATGCACCGACTCCGAAAGCACCGGACGCTAACTTCACTCTCCGTCTGACTTATGGTAACGTGAAATCTTACGACCCGAAAGACGGTGTACACTACAAATACTACACTACCCTGAAAGGTGTGATGGAAAAAGAAGACCCGAACAACCCGGAATTCGTGGTACCGGCCAAACTGAAAGAGCTGTATGCTACCAAGAACTACGGACGCTATGCTTTGCCGAACGGCGAAATGCCGGCCTGCTTCCTGACCACCAACGACATTACCGGCGGTAACTCTGGTTCTCCGGTGATGAACGGTAACGGAGAGCTGATTGGAGCGGCCTTCGACGGCAACTGGGAATCTCTTTCCGGCGATATCAACTTCGACAACAACCTCCAGCGCTGCATCGCCGTAGATATCCGCTACGTGCTGTTCATCGTAGAAAAGTTAGGTGGTTGCAAGAACCTGATTGACGAAATGACCATCGTAGAATAATGAAGCATAAGTTTTTACTCACTTTATTTGCCACATTCACCCTCGCCGCTCATGCGGACGAGGGTATGTGGATGCTGACCGACCTGAAGCAGCAGAATGCGGCTGTGATGCAGGACTTGGGACTGGACATTGCCATTGACAAGGTGTATTGTCCCGACAATGTCAGCCTGAAAGATGCGGTAGTGCACTTTGGCGGAGGATGCACCGGAGAAGTCATCTCTTCCGAGGGACTGGTACTGACCAACCACCACTGCGGATACGGGTATATCCAACACCACAGTTCCGTGGAACATGACTACCTGACCGACGGTTTCTGGGCCATGACCCGGGAACAGGAACTTCCTTGCGAAGGACTGAAGGTGACCTTCATCGACCGGATACTCGACGTGACGGAATACGTGCAGAAACAGCTGAAGAAGTCGAAAGACCCGGACGGAACAAATTATCTTTCTCCGTCTTTCCTGGCGGGAGTGGCCGAAAAGTTTGCCAAGAAAGAACACATCCGTACCGACGAATTCACTACCCTGGAACTGAAACCGTTCTACGGTTCCAACAAATACTACCTGTTTGTCAAGACTTCCTACAAGGATGTACGCATGGTGGGAGCTCCTCCCTCTTCCATCGGAAAGTTTGGAGCGGACACCGACAACTGGATGTGGCCGCGTCACTGCGGAGACTTCTCTATCTTCCGCATCTATGCCAGCAAAGACGGCAAACCGGCTGAATACAGTGCGGACAACGTGCCGCTGAAAGTGAAGAAACACATTGCTATCAACCTGAAAGGGGTGAAAGAAGGTGATTTCACGTTCGTCATGGGATTCCCCGGACGCAACTGGCGCTACATGATCAGCGACGAAGTGGAAGAACGTATGCAGACTACCAACTTCATGCGCGACACCATCCGCGGCGTACGCTTGCGGGTGTTGGGCGAAGAAATGGCCAAGGACGCGCACACGCGCATCCAGTATGCGGCCAAGTATGCATCATCGGCCAACTATTGGAAGAACGCCATCGGCATGAACGAAGGACTGGTACGTCTGAAGGTGCTCGACCGTAAGAAACGGGAACAGCAGCAACTGCTGGCCTTCGGCGACTCCATCGGCAACGACAGCTACCGGAAAGCTTACGAGACCATCAAACAGATTGTGGCACAGCGTCATGAGGCAATCTATCACCAGCAAGCCATCTACGAGGCCCTGATGTTAGGTACGGAATTCTTTAAGGTGCCGGATACGGAAGCATTGAAAGCGGCTTTGGAAAGCCAGAAACAAAAAGACATTGACGAAGCGGTAGCCGACCTGAGAGAAGCCGGAAAGAAGTTCTTCAACAAGGACTACAATCCGGAAGTGGACCGCAAGGTATCCAAGCAGCTCATTGCCTTGTATGCCCGACTGATTCCGACAGCCCAACGGATTGACATCTTCCAAACCATCGACAAGGACTTCCAGGGAAATACGGATGCCTTTGTAGACGCTTGCTTCGACCGGTCCATCTTCAGAAGCCCGGAAGCACTGGAAGCCTTTCTGGCACATCCGGATGCCACTCAACTGGAGAACGACCTGATGGTGAAATACGCCGCATCTGTCCGCAACGGTTACCAGGCTACGAGCGATGCCATGCAGGAAGAGACCAATGCCTACAATGCAGCCCACAAAACTTGGGTGGCAGGTATGCTGCAACTGAAAAAGGCACACGGACAGCCTATCTATCCGGATGCCAACTCGACCCTGCGTCTGACCTACGGAAAAATTGGTTCTTACGAACCGGCCGATGGAAAAGAATACCTGTATTATACGACCCTGAAAGGGGTGATGGAAAAAGAAGACCCGAACAATCCGGAATTTGTGGTACCGGCCAAACTGAAGGAACTGTATGAAAAGAAAGACTTCGGTCCTTACGCCATGCCCGACGGACGTATGCCGGTCTGCTTTGCCACTGCTACCGACAACACGGGCGGTAACTCAGGTTCTCCGGTCTTCAATGCGAAAGGAGAACTCATCGGTACGGCATTCGACCGCAACTACGAAGGCTTGACAGGCGACATCGCCTACAATCCTCAACTGCAACGGGCCGCTTGCGTGGACATCCGCTACACCTTGTTCATCATCGACAAGTTTGCGGGTGCAGGCCATCTGCTCAAGGAAATGACCCTTATCCGATAATTCGATTCATTCAATAAAAAAGCCAGACTTTCCGGTCTGGCTTTTTTGTATTAAGCTTGTGCGTCACTTTCTTCTTCGAGAATCTTCTTGATTTCCGCATCGGCTTTATACAATTTGTTCTTACAGAACTTGATCAGCTTCTGCGCCTCCTGCAGATACTCACCCAATTGGTCAATATCCAATTCGTTGCTCTCAATGCGGGCTACGATTTCTTCCAGGCGCTTCATGGCCTCTGAGTAGGTTTCTTTCTTTGCTGCCATATCATTGTTTCATTTGATTACTTTACTTCTGAACCGCCCCTTTGCCAGACGGGTTTCCACTTCATCCCCCGGTTTCAACAAAGCAGCGTCTGTTACTGCTTTTCCGTTCAGCAAGGTAAGGCTGTAGCCTTTCTTCAGCAAGACTTCCGGCGAAGCGGAAGACACCCGTTGCGCCAACAGTTCCAGCCGATGCGTTTCACGCTGCACCCGGTTCTGCAAGGCAGAAAGTACACGGGGCATCAGCTGCAAACGGTAGTTTTCCTGCAACAAACGCGACTGCCAGGCCGTCTTTATCCGGTTCTGAAAACGTTCCTGCCGGAAGTTTTCCCGCTGCAACCGCATCTGTACTTGTCCGGGAATACGGGTCACAAAAGCTTCCAGCCGTTGTTTCTCCTGCTGCAACAAGCGGGGAACTTCCTCATAAATAATTTCTTCGTATCCTTCCAGCTCCTGGGCCGTCTGCCGCAAGTGGTTAATCAGGAACTCGGCGGCGGCCGTCGGGGTCTTCACCCGCGTATGGGCAATCAGGTCCAATACGGTATCGTCGCGTTCATGCCCGATTCCGGTAATAATGGGAAGCGGGAACTGGGCACAGTTTGCTGCCAGCTCGTAAGTGTCAAAGCCGGAAAGGTCGGATGTGGCTCCTCCCCCTCGGATGATGACCACCACATCCCAAAGGTCGCGCGTGGCATTGATACGGTCGAGGGCCTGAATGATGGACTGCTCCACCTGCTCTCCCTGCATGACCGCCTGAAAAAGACAAGAATAAAACACGAAGCCGAAGGCATTGTGCTGCAACTGGTTGCAAAAATCGCCATAACCGGCCGCCGTAGCCGATGAAATCACGGCAATGCGTTGCGTCAGCACCGGCAGTTCCAGTTCTTTATTGAGTGTCAGGATGCCTTCTTCGTCCAGCCGACGCAGAATCTCCTTGCGGCGGCGTACCATATCGCCCAACGTGTACGTCGGGTCGATGTTAACCACCGTCAGCGAATAGCCGTACAGCTCATGAAAATCGACCGTCACCTTGACCAGCACCTTCAGTCCCGACACAAAAGCCTGACCGGTTTCCCGCTCAAAATACGCCCGCAACCGACTGAATACATTCGCCCAGATAATACCCCGGGCCTTGGCCAGCAGGGCATTGCCCGTCGCGTCTTTCTGCACGAACTCCAGGTAACAATGGCCGGAATAGTTCACGCGTACGTCGCTCAGTTCCGCCTGCACCCAATATTCATCCGGCAAGCAGGAAGTGATGCTCCTCCTGACCAGTGAATTCAGTTCCAGCAAAGACAAAGGCTTATTTTCCATTACCGTCCGTTTTCAATTTCAACCCCATCTGATAGGCTTTCCACATATCGGTCACGCCATAACCGTAAATATTGTCCGGATAGGCACTACGGTCGCTGGCCTTGTGCACAATCTCAATCAACTGAGGTACCGTCAACCACGGACAAGCCTGCCACAGACAAGCCACCAGTCCGCAGAACGTGGGAGAAGCAAACGACGTACCATTGGCAAAAGAGGTACCGCCATTCACGCCTACCACGGCTGAATGCACGCCTACCGCCATGACATCCGGTTTGATACGTCCGTCAGCTGTATCACCGATGGAAGAGAAAGGTGCGTTGACTCCCATATTGTCTATCGCTCCGATGGTCAAAATGCCGTCTGCATCCGCCGGAGGCGTAATCTTTTTCCAGGTATCCATGCCTGAGTTTCCGGCACTGCACACTACCAACAATCCTTTCTTCGCCGCATACGAGGCCGAAGAGGCCATCAGGGAAGTACGCCCGTCCAGTTCACGGTATGTATAGTTATCCACCGGGTCGTCAAAAGAGTAATATCCCAGCGACGTATTCACGATATCCACGCCCACACTGTCGGCAAACTCGACCGCAGCCGCCCAATAATCTTCTTCCACCGGCTGCTCCGTGTCATTGTCCTCACTCCGCAACAGCCAGTAACTGGCTTCCGGGGCCGTACCGACCATTACGTGCGGCACATCGGCTGCCATGCACGAAAACACCTTCATCCCGTGATTGTGTTCGCCGTAAATGTCCGAATGCGGATTCACAAAATCATGCGTGCCTAAAATAGACGTTTTACGGAAGATTTTCATGGCATCCACATTGAAGAAACCGGCATCGATGACGGCAATCTGCATGCCCTGTCCCTTGAAACCGGCCAGATGCAAACTGTCTCCGTTATGTATTTTTATCTGGCTGGAAGCCATGCCATAATAATCGTCTTGTTTCTTCCATTGATTTTTCACCAGGTCTTTCCGGTGAGCCACTCTCGGAGGGATGGAATCGGGAGAGGTCCAGACTTTCTTCACCGAACGAACAAAAGGATTATCCAGGTAACGGAGGGCCACCGACTCATCCGGCACTTCCATCAGTACCGTATTGTTCCACTTGCTGGACAACACATACTGTCCCCCCTGCTCCTTCAAACGGTCGATGTACGCCTGGCATATCGGCAAGTCCGTAGAATCGACCGCCAATCCCTGATGCGCCCGACGTGCCAAGGCCCGTGCAGACAAGAAGTCCTCCGGATGTGCCAACGAATAAGTAGTCTTTTTTTTGTCCGTAAGCTGGACCCGGTATTTATACATCGTTTCTGCTGAAGCGCTCCCCAAGCAGGCCAATAGGCAAAGGAATATTCCTACTCTGTTCAATTTCATCCACATAGCGTTTATTTTTGGAGCGCAAAGATACACAAAGTTTTCCCTGATTGCGGAAAAAAACTTACCTTTGCCCGATTTTTTAGAAAATCTAAAGATTACTGAATAACAATTAATAAGAAAAGAATAAGAGAGTATGACGTCACAAAAAGGAACAGCCACCGAGTTGGGAACAGAAAGAATCGGGAAACTATTGATGCAATATGCCATCCCAGCCATCATTGCCATGACTGCCTCCTCCCTCTACAACATGGTAGACAGTATCTTCATCGGACACGGAGTCGGACCGTTGGCCATCTCCGGACTGGCCATCACCTTTCCACTGATGAACCTGGCCGCCGCTTTCGGCTCACTGGTAGGAGTCGGTGCCTCCACCCTTATTTCGGTCAAACTGGGACAGAAGGATTATACCACCGCCCAGCATATTTTGGGAAACGTGGTTTCACTCAACCTACTCATCGGACTGCTGTTCACCCTTGTCAGCCTGCTGTTTCTGGACCCGATTCTGTATTTCTTCGGAGCCAGCGATGCGACCCTTCCTTACGCCAGAGACTACATGATTACCATCCTTTTAGGAAACGTCATCACCCACATGTACCTGGGACTGAACTCCGTGTTGCGTTCGGCCGGACATCCGCAGAAGGCCATGGCAGCCACCATCCTGACCGTGGTCATCAATACGCTGCTGGACCCCTTGTTCATCTATACCTTCCACATGGGAATCCGCGGTGCGGCCATCGCCACGGTACTGGCACAGGTCATTTCCTTATGCTGGCTTATCAAGATTTTCTGTAACAAGAATGAACTCCTGCATCTGAAAAGAGGGATTTATCGGCTCAAGACGACGCTGGTAGAAAACATTATCGGAATCGGACTGGCTCCCTTCTTCATGAACTTAGCTTCCTGCTTCATCGTCATCCTCATCAACAAAGGATTGAAGCTGTACGACGGGGATTTGGCCATCGGAGCTTTCGGCATCGTCAACCGCATCGTGTTCCTGTTTGTCATGATTGTGATGGGACTGAACCAAGGCATGCAACCCATTGCCGGCTATAATTTCGGTGCCCAGCACTACCATCGGGTGAACCAAGTCATGAAGTATACCGTTATTGCCGCCACCATTGTGACCACCACCGGCTTCCTCGTGGGAGAACTGATGCCGGAACTGGCTGTATCGGCCTTTACGACGGATGCGCAGCTCATCCAGCTGAGTGCCAAAGGATTGCAAGTGGTCGTCCTCTTTTTCCCCATCATCGGTTTTCAGATGGTGACCTCCAACTTCTTCCAGAGCATCGGAATGGCTAAGAAAGCCATCATCCTTTCCCTGAGCCGGCAGGTACTAATTCTGATTCCTTGTCTACTGATTCTGCCTCTTTTCTGGGGTGTAAAAGGCGTGTGGTACAGCATGCCGATTTCGGATATTACCGCCAGTATCATTGCAGGCACCATGCTCTACGCCCAGTTCAAGCAATTCAAACAACAACATGCGGCACAGTCTAACCGCTGACGAAAATAAAAGATAAAAAAGTCGCATTTTTCCATAGAATGATTTATATTTGCTTTATATCAAACTAAAGGAATTACACTATGGAAGGACATTATGTGATTAATCTCGGACGCCAGCTCGGAAGCGGCGGAAAAGAAATTGGCGAAAAACTGGCAAATGATCTGGGCATTGCCTTTTACGATAAAGAACTGATCAACTTAGCTTCTGAAGAGAGCGGACTCTGCAGGGAATTCTTTGAAAAAGCCGATGAAAAAGCCTCACAGACCATTTTGGGGGGATTGTTCGGCACCCGTTTTCCTTTTGTAACGGAAGGAGCCTATCCCTATAATTCCTACCTGAGCAACGATTCGCTGTTCAAGATTCAGAGCGACGTCATCCGCCAGCTGGCTGAAAAGCAATCGTGCCTGTTTGTCGGACGCTGCGCCGACTACATTCTCCGTGACCATCCCCGTTGCGCCAACGTCTTTGTGTCAGCCTCTCCCGAAGCCCGCATCGAACGCTTGATGAAACTGCATCACATCAGTGCCGAAGATGCCGAAGACTTGATGGAAAAGGCAGACAAGAAACGCTCGGCTTACTATAACTATTACAGTTACAAGACATGGGGAGCCGCAGCCACTTACCACTTGTGCATCGACTCCTCCGTATTGGGTATTGACGGCACCGTGGAATTCATCAAGAACTTTGTTAAACTGAAACTTCATCTTTAAACAGAATAAGACATCCTCAAAAAAGGAAGGGACTGTTCCATTGAAAAACGAACAGTCCCTTCCTTTTTTCCATCTGCCCAACCGCTACTATCCCAATAGTTATAAAAGCTGAGTTGGTGATATGCTTATCCACTCAGTACTTCCCTTATCTTCGTCTGCTTTCGAACAATTACTGCTTCATCAGATAAGCCTTGAAAGCGGCAAAGTCTTTCGACATCGGCACACTCTGCTTGGTTCCTTTCATGAAAGCCTGCAACTTTTCCGGAATCTTAACCTTCACGCCGATGATACTTTCCACCGTCTGCAAGAATTTGGCCGGATGAGCCGTCTCCAGGAACACACCCACTTCGCCCTCTTTCAATTCTTCGGCCAAGGCACGGTAACCGCAAGCTCCGTGAGGGTCGAGCAGATAACCGGTTTCCTCGTATACTTTCTGCACCGTTTCGCGAATCTGTTCATCGGTATAAGTCTCTCCGCTGATTTCAGAAGCGATGGCGTCATGACTGCCGTCATACAGGTCCAATACACGGGCAAAATTGCTCGGGTCGCCCACATCCATCGCATTGGCAATCGTAGCCACAGAAGGACGCGGATTGTATTTTCCCGTCTTCAGGTATTGATAGAATATGTCGTTCCGGTTGTTGGCGGCAATGAAACGCTTCACGGGCAATCCCATACGCTTACCGAACAGACCGGCGGTGATATTACCGAAATTACCACTCGGTACACAGACTACCAAGTTGTCCGCCTTTCCGATTTTCTTCATCTGGGCATAGGCATAGAAATAGTAGAATGCCTGAGGCAGGAAGCGGGCCACATTGATGGAGTTGGCCGAAGTGAGCTGCATGTGTTCGTTCAAGTCCTTGTCCATGAAGGCATTCTTCACCAGAGCCTGGCAGTCATCGAAGGTACCGTCTACCTCAATGGCCGTAATGTTATGTCCCAGTGTGGTAAACTGCTTTTCCTGAATCTCGCTGACTTTTCCTTTCGGATAGAGCACATAGACATGAATCCCTTCTACCCCCAAGAAACCATTGGCCACAGCACTTCCCGTATCGCCCGAAGTGGCCACCAGCACATTGACCTGTTTTTTCCCTTCCTTACGGATGAAATAGCCTAACAGACGCGCCATAAAACGGCCGCCTACATCCTTGAACGCCAGTGTCGGTCCATGAAACAGTTCCAAAGAATAAATATTGTCTTTCACCTTCACTGCCGGCACATCGAAATTCAACGTATCGTACACAATTTTTTTCAAAGTATCGGCCGGTACATCTTCTCCAAAGAAGGCATCGGCCACCCTATAAGCTATCTCAGGGAAAGAAAGCGTATCAATCTCGTCGAAGAAAGACTGCGGCAATGCCTTAATCTCACGAGGCATATACAAGCCCTTGTCGGCTGCAAGACCTCTGACCACAGCTTCTTCCAAAGTAGCGTCCAGCGCTTTTCCGTTTGTACTGTAATACTTCATATTGTCAATTTGGTTACTGAATGTCCATAAATAAATTCATAAACTCGTCTTTTTCCAGAAGTCCGTATCCGCCCTCCTTACAGCTTACTTCATCGTACGTCTGTACGGCATCGGGCACCATGCCCGGATAGTAAATCAGAAACGGTACAGGCTCATTGGTGTGGGTACGCAACTCGCAAGGCGTAGGATGGTCGGGCAACACAGCTATGGCGACAGGTTCCTTCCATTGCTTCACCGCCTCATAGACCGGACCTACAATCCGACGGTCCAGGTTTTCAATCGTCTGCAACTTCAACGGTACATCGCCTTCATGTCCGGCCTCATCGCTGGCCTCCACATGCAGATACACAAAATCATCGGTCTTCAAGGCTTCGATGGCTGCCTGGGCCTTTCCTTCGTAATTGGTATTGTACAGTCCGGTAGCCCCTTCCACATCGATGCAGCGCAAACCGGCATAACGCCCGATACCCCGAATCAAATCGACGGCCGTAATCACCGCCCCTTTATGGATGGACGGATATTTCTCGGCCAAGGGTTCCATCTGCGGACGGTATCCCGGACTCCAGGGCCAGATGCTGTTGGCCGGGTCCTTTCCTTCTGCCACCCGTTTCAGGTTGACCGGATGAGTGGGCAGCAGCTGTTGTGACTTCAAAATCAGGTCGTTCAACAAGTCGGCCGTTTCCTGCGCTTCCGGACACAGCGCTTTCACCATATTCGAGCGGAAAGGCTGCAACGGAATGTCATGCGGAGGCACACAGGCCAGCCGTTTGTCGCCTCCTTTTATCACCAGCAGATGACGGTACTGCACTCCGGTATAAAAATGGATGCGGTCGGACCCCAGTTTCTCGTCCAAAAAACGAATCAGTTCATCGGCTTCCTCGGTGGTGATATGTCCGGCAGAATGGTTCTTCAACGTATCTCCTTCCACACAGATGATGTTACACCGCATGGCCATGTCTCCTTCCTGAAGATCCACCCCGATGCTGGCGGCTTCCAGCACCCCACGGCCTTCGTACACAGTCGGCAGGTCATATCCCATTACCGACATATTGGCCACCTCACTTCCGGGGTGAAACCCGTCGGCTACGGTCTTCAACATACCCGTACGTCCCATGCGTGCCAGTTGATCCATGTAAGGAGTCTGTGCATACTGCAATAAAGTCTTTCCCCCCAGCGAAGGCACCGCCCAATCGGCCATGCCGTCGCCTAATATAATGAGATGTTTCATAATGGTCTGATTTTAGATATTGGCAATACTCATAATGTCTGCAAACACACCCGCGGCCGTCACACTGGCACCTGCGCCATATCCCTGAATCAACATCGGGTATTCATTGTAGCGTTCGGTGGTCAGCAGAATGATGTTGTTGGTACCGGCCAGATTATAGAACGGATGGTTGCTGTCCACTTCCTGCAAGGCCACTTTTCCATGTCCGTTTTCCAGCGTGGCCACGAAACGCCAGCGTTTTCCTTCCCGTTCCACTTCGCGGCGACGTTCTTCAAATTCTTTATCGAGCTTCGGAATGTTCTTCCAGAAATCATCCAGCGTACCTTCAAAATATTTGTCCGGGATAAACAAGTGAGTTTCCACATCTTCCTGATTCAAGCGATAACCTGCCTCACGGGCCAGAATCACCAGTTTCCGAATCACGTCCTTTCCGCTCAGGTCGATACGCGGATCGGGCTCTGAATAGCCGTCTTCCTTGGCCTGACGGATGGTGGCACTCAACGGCATGTCGGCACTGATGCGATTGAAGATATAGTTCAACGTACCGCTTACCACCGCTTCAATCTTCAGTATCTTGTCTCCACTGTTTATCAAATCGTTAATCGTATTGATGACAGGCAGTCCGGCTCCTACGTTGGTTTCAAACAGGAACTTGACACCTCGCTGACGGGCTATCCGTTTCAGTTCCGCATAGATGTCGTAATCTGAAGAAGCCGCAATCTTGTTGGCAGCCACTACCGATACGTTATGGCTCAGCAAATCCTTGTAGAGTGCTGCAATGTCCGGACTGGCCGTACAATCCACAAATACGGAGTTGAAGATGTTCATGCCCACAATCTCATCCCGAAGCACCTGCGGAGTAGAAGCGATTCCCTTTTCGTTCAATTCGTCCCGGAAATGCTCCAAATCGATTCCCGCACGGGTAAACAAAGCCTTGTGTCCGTTGGCAATTCCCACCACGTGCAACTTCAAGCCCCGTTCCTGTTTCAATTTTTCCTGCTGTCCATGTATCTGCTCAATCAGGCTGGAACCGACCGTTCCCGTGCCACAGATAAACAGGTTCAGCACCTGGTATTCGGACAGGAAGAACGAATCGTGAATCACGTTCAGCGTCTTGCGCAGAGAAGCACCATCTACAACGAAAGAGATATTGGTTTCCGATGCACCCTGTGCACAAGCAATGACATTGATACCGTTCCGTCCCAACGTACCGAACAGTTTTCCGGCAATGCCCGGGGTATGCTTCATGTTCTCCCCCACGATGGCTACCGTAGCCAGATTGCCTTCTGCCTTCATCGGAGAGATTTCGCCCATTTCAATTTCCTTGGCAAATTCCTCATTCAGCACCTCACAAGCCAAATCTGCGTCTTCGTTTCTCACACCGATGGAAGTAGAGTTCTCGGAAGAAGCCTGCGATACGAGGAACACGCTGATGCCGTTCTCTGCCAAAGTCTTGAAAATACGGTGGTTGACTCCAATCACGCCCACCATACCCAGACCAGTCATGGTAATCAGGCAAGTATCGTTGATGGACGAAATACCCTTGATAGGCTTGGAAGAATGGTCGGCATCCTGCTTGACGATGGTACCCGGTGCCTCCGGATTGAACGTATTCTTAATCAGAATCGGAATATTCTTGTGACACACCGGATAAATAGTCGGCGGATACACCACCTTCGCTCCGAAGTTGCACAACTCCATGGCTTCCACATAGCTCAGTTCCTTAATCGGATAAGCCGTACTGATGACCTTCGGATCGGCCGTCATAAAGCCATCCACATCGGTCCATATCTCCAGAATGTCCGCATCCAATGCGGCGGCAATGATAGAGGCTGTGTAATCCGAACCACCCCGGCCCAGGTTGGTGACTTCACCGGTATTCTTGTCGGTCGAAATAAAGCCCGGTACCACGGATACGTCCGGAATTTCACTGAACGTCTCACGCACCAGCTGATTGGTCAGTTCTGAATCCAGGATATGCTTGTTATGTTTCTTTTCTGTCTTGATAAACGTGCGGGAATCAAACCACATGGCTCCTTGGATCAAAGTAGCCACGATGATGGAAGAAAGCCGTTCTCCATAGCTGACAATCGTAGCCGACGTTTTGGGAGAAAGGTCCCGAATCAAATAAATGCCCTGAAAAATATCCTTCAATTCACTCAGCAGTTCATTGACCAGGTCCAGGAGCAGTTCACGACCCCGCCCCGCAGGAATGACCGTGTACACCATTTCAATATGACGGTTCACAATCTCCTTCATTTCCTTTTCATAAGCATCATCGCCCGAAGCCGCCATTTTCGAGGTACAAATCAATTTGTCGGTAATTCCACCCAAGGCAGAAACCACTACAATCACTTTGTCATCTACTGCTTCTACAATGCGCTTTACGCTTAACATGCTATTGACGGAACCTACGGATGTGCCGCCGAATTTCAATACTTTCATAGGTTTATATCATTTTTATCACCGGAGTCCCGATTGTCCGGTTTATTCCCGTGAAAACGAAGTCCTTGCACTCATTCCACACGGAAACAAATACATTAAATTAAAATTGAATGAATAAAATAATTGAGATGTCTGCATCCGCAGACGTGTATCACGTAGAAACACCAAACATACTATCCTTTACCCCCGAGGGGTCATCCCTGTGGCAGAAGTGATGAAAGGCATGTACCCGTGCCCGTTCAACAAGATGATATGAAGACAGCGTTCAGTCATAGATTATTGTTTTTCTGTCGGCAAATATAACAACATTTTTCTACAAACGCACATTTAAGTGATATTTTTTTGGCAGGGTCATAAATAAGCGTAAGATTTCGTACCTTTGTCTGGAATTATCGTGACAAATATGGCAAAAGAAAAAACAGTCTATGTCTGCACGAATTGCGGACAAGAATCCCCCAAATGGGCCGGAAAATGTCCCTCCTGCGGACAGTGGAACACCTTCGTGGAAGAAGTGGTACGGAAAGAAACTCCAGTGGCCAAGCACGTGGCGCATGGCATTGAATCGGTCCGTTCCAAACCCCAGCCGTTAAAGGAAATCGCCTCGGACGAGGAACAGCGCATCGATATGGGAGACGAAGAACTCAACCGGGTCTTGGGAGGAGGACTGGTGCAAGGCTCTCTGACCTTGATTGGCGGCGAACCCGGCATTGGAAAATCGACCCTGGTCCTGCAAACCGTGCTCCGCCTCGCCCATAAAAGAATCCTGTATGTATCGGGAGAGGAAAGTGCCCGCCAGCTGAAGCTCCGTGCGGTCCGTATCCCCCATCCCGACAACGACAACCTGCTGATTGCGTGTGAGACCTCGCTGGAACAGATTTTTACCCACATCAAGAATGCAGCCCCCGGCCTGGTCATCATCGACTCCATCCAGACCATCTCGACGGAAAACATCGATTCTTCTCCCGGCAGCATCGTACAGGTAAGGGAGTGTACGGCTTCTCTGCTGAAATTTGCCAAAGAAACCGGCACTCCGGTCATCCTCATCGGTCACATCAACAAAGAAGGCAGCATCGCCGGACCGAAGGTACTGGAACACATTGTGGATACGGTGCTGCAATTTGAAGGCGACCAGCACTACATGTACCGCATCCTGCGCAGCATCAAGAACCGTTTCGGAAGTACCGCCGAACTGGGCATCTACGAGATGCGGCAGGACGGACTACGGCAAGTGAGCAACCCTTCGGAACTCCTGCTCACCCAAGACCATGAGGGGATGAGCGGGGTAGCCATTGCCGGAGCCGTGGAAGGGGTACGTCCTTTCCTGATTGAGGTACAGGCCCTGGTCAGTACGGCCGCCTACGGTATGCCGCAACGTTCGGCCACCGGTTTCGACCTCCGACGCATGAACATGCTGCTGGCAGTACTGGAAAAGCGGGTCGGTTTCAAACTGGCACAGAAAGACGTGTTCCTGAACATCGCCGGAGGACTGAAGGTCAACGACCCGGCCATCGACTTAGCGGTCATCAGCGCCATTCTTTCCAGCAACATGGATGCGGAAATTGAAACAGGTGTATGTATGGCAGGCGAAGTGGGACTGAGTGGCGAAATCCGTCCGGTCAACCGCATCGAACAACGCATCAGCGAAGCCGAGAAATTAGGATTCCAGCGGATGCTGATTCCCAAGCACAACCTTTCGGGCATCGACCGCAAGAAAATCAAAATAGAACTTGTACCGGTCAGAAAAGTGGAGGAAGCTTTCCGCGAATTGTTCGGATAAGTTTCTTCCGCCCTATCAAGAATCACCACAACCGACACATTTTTTAGAGGGTCTTTTGTAAGGAAACTCTAATTTATGTATGTTTGCAATAGCATTATTACCTAAACACCTAAATAATATCCATGAAACATTATCTATTTCCCTTATTCTGCATGGTCTGGGGAGCCACACCTATGCTGGCCCAGACCGATGCCAGCCTGCTGCAACCCAAGGTGCAGGAGTTTGAACTGAGCCAAAACGAAAAGACTGTGGCCGTGCCGTCCTCTTATCAGCTCGTGCTGACCGAAGGCAGCTGTCCGCATGCCGCCGAAGCCCTGAAACAGCTTCTGCCCAACAAGCAGGAAAAGACCGCATTCAAGATTATTCTCGGCAAGAAAGGTGATAAAGCCGTCAAGAAATATGCAAAAAAAATTCCTTCACACAAAGAAGGCTATTATATAGAGGTGGACGATCACTGCATCGTGATTGCCGGAGCGGATGCACGAGGTGCCTTCTACGGCGTGCAGACCCTCGCACAGATGGTACGTCAGGGAGATTTGAGCCTCTGCACCATTGAAGACTATCCCGACATTGCTTTCCGTGGGGTGGTAGAAGGCTTTTACGGAACGCCTTGGAGCCACGAAGCCCGTATGCGCCAACTGGCGTTCTACGGCCGAAACAAGATGAATACCTATATCTATGGCCCGAAAGACGATCCGTATCACTCTTCTCCCAACTGGCGCAAGCCTTATCCGGAAAAGGAAGCGGCTCAGATTCATGCACTCATCGAGCAGGCTGCCCGAAACGAGGTGAATTTCGTATGGGCCATCCATCCGGGAAAAGACATCAAATGGACGGAAGCCGACCGTGATGCCTTGATCCAGAAATTTGAAGCCATGTACCAGTTGGGCGTACGTTCCTTTGCCGTGTTCTTCGACGATATTTCGGGCGACGGTACAGACCCGGTGCGTCAGGCCGAATTGCTGAATTACATCGATACCCACTTTATCCAACAAAAACACGACGTGACCCCTCTGGTGATGTGTCCTACGGAATACAACAAGAGCTGGTCGGACGTGAAAGGCGGATACCTGACTACGTTGGGCAAGATGCTCAACCCCAGTATCCAAATCATGTGGACCGGCGACCGGGTGATTGCCTGCATCGACAAGCCGACGCTGGACTGGATCAACCCGCTCATCCAGCGCAAAGCCTATATCTGGTGGAATTTCCCGGTGAACGACTATGTGCGCGACCATCTGCTCTTGGGACCGGTGTATGGCAATGCCAAAGGAATCCAGGACGAAATGTCCGGTTTCGTATCCAACCCGATGGAACACGCAGAATCTTCCAAGATATCCTTATATAGCGTGGCCGATTATACCTGGAACCTGGATACCTACGACAGCATTCAGTCGTGGAAACACGCCATACAGGACCTGCTGCCCCAGAAAGCTGCCTATCTGGAGACCTTTGCCACACACTGTTCGGACTTGGGAACGAACGGACATGGCTTCCGTCGTGACGAGAGTGTCCCCCTACAGCCGATGCTGAAAGTGCTGGCACAGGATATGAATGCCTCTGAGGCCGTCGACAGTGTACTTCGGGAATGTATGCGTCTGGAAACGGCCTGCGATGTACTTTTGGCCGACAACGAGAACCCGGCCCTCATCCACGAAATGCGTCCTTGGCTGAAACAGGGCAAACTGCTCGGCGAATACGGTCAGTGTGTATTGCAAATGGTCAAAGCCCTGAATGGAAAAGATGCTGCCTTCATGACCTACTACGACCGCGCACGTGCTTTGCAAACCCTAATGTACGAACTGGATATGACCGAAAACCAGAACCCGTATCAGCCGGGAGTGAAGGTAGGAAGCCTCATCCTGCTGCCGACGCTGAACCAGGTATACACGCAGGTAACCAGTACCTATAACGCACAGCACAAGACTCACCTGGAAACCAAGGCCGAATACAATCCTTACACGCTGACCAGCGACGTGCCTCAGCTGAAGACTCAGGTGGTACGCGCCCGCCATCAGTATGTGAATGTGTCCCCGTCTAACGAGGTCATCAAATGGCCGGCCGGTGCCATGCTGCAGATTGCCGTAGACCAGCCGGTACGCTTCGAGGCGCTGACTATGGACTTAGGAACTCCGAGAGTCGCTTCGCAATTCACGCTGGAGGTAAGCAGTGAAGGTCAGGAGTGGAAGTCCGTTTCTCTATCACAGGCCGCCGAAAAGACTGAAATCACCGCCTCCATCCCGACGGATACTTCCTTGAAGTTTATCCGCCTGACAAACAAATCCGGGCAGGAGACACAGGTTTATTTCAAGAAATTTACCTTGAAAGTACAGAAATAAAGAACGGAAAATCATTCAGAATCGCTGCATTGGCATTCCATCGTTCAGAGGAGCCGATGCAGCGATTTATATTTTGCTCACATCCCCCCGTCAGGGCATAAAAAGACCCGTACCAATGAAAGTACGGGTCTTTTTTATATCCAACGAATGATAGCGAATTACTTCTGCGGAGCAGTTTCATAAGGTACCATCTTTTCCAGATTGGCATTGGCTTTTTCAGGTTCTACACTTGCAGCTTTCTGGAACCATCCCTTGGCTTCTTCGGTATGGCCGGCCAACCAAGCCAACACACCCAAGTTGTTGTAAGCACGCGGATCTTCTTTCACTTTGTCCATGTAAGACGCAGCTTTCTTGAAATCTCCGCTGATGATGTTGGCAGAAGCCGCATTGATATTGGCAATCACATCTTCCGGATACGTATTGGCTGCAATTTCATAGACTTCCTTATATTCCTTCGTACCCGGCTGGTACATCGCTGCCACCCGATACATTTCCTGCAAGCTCAGCAGTTTAGGATTCGTATAAATCAAACGGGCTGCTTCAGAGTTCAGCACCTCTCTCACCTCATAGTCTACCGATACACTCAAGCGACGCAAGCGAGGATAATACTGATTCATCATGGTACGGTAAGTAGCTGTACCCAAAGTCGTTTTCAGACGAGCCTCACGCACATCCAGATTGTCATATTTCTGAATGACTGCCAAAGCTTTATCTGCATACGCAGGTTTGTCTTCTTCCAGCATTTTCACCAGGCTGTCCCAATCTTCTCCGGCAGAAGTCACATGCAACACTTCCTGCGGGAAATTATATCCGCCTTTCAGGTTCAAGGCGAAAGATTCCGCACGCTGGGATGCCACTCTGTCGTTGGTACGGACTGAACCATCCGGTGAAGAATAACCGCACACATTGATGGACTTGAAAGTCACCAGGTCACCGTCTTCCAGCGGCTCTAAAATCTCTTTCAGTTTCTGCAACTCACTCCGGTTGTTCTTATAATCCGCATCGAAGACTGTCTTTCCTACCGGGAATTCAATATACAAAGTGCTTTGTTCTGAACGTACCTTCAACGGTTCTTCTTTTGGAGTCAGCAATGAAACCATCTCCTTGCAAGGTTCACAAACCTCAAATTCTGTCGGCAGAGCAGGAGTCTCTACGGCTACATCCGGTTCAATCACCTTGATATTGAGCAAATCTACTTCACAGCATTCCTTTCCTTCCTGCAACAGAATCATGGAAGCATGGTCCATCCACGGCTGATAAGGTACAGCAGCCTTGTAGCGCACCACATCTTCGCGGTTATCCTGACGTCCGTGAATCACCACATACGGATTATCGTATCCGAAGCGACGGGCCATCTTACGCTCCGAACGACGCATCTTGTAATCTCCATTCTTTCCTGTCACAATGACCGGAGGCATGGCATAATAATTTTTACCTTCACGAAGCACCGGCGTAAAGGCATAAGTCTGTTCACTATTTACACGTACATCGGCTACATCCATAGAAAATTCCATGGTCAGTGTATCATTCTTCAAAGTCAATGCCGGACGGGTGTACTTGATATCACTTGCCATCGCACTAAAAGGCAGCATACCCAGCAAGCACATATATACTAATTTTCTCATATCTACTTTTTAATTTTCAATTATAATGACTGTACTTCTACACAATGGTATTTGGTCTTATGTTTCGGACCGAATGTGAAATTGATACCCAAATTCACGTTGGCAGAGAAACGGTTGATGGGGATGAAATACTTCGGAGTATATTTACCCAGAGGTACATCGGCTGCCACAAAGAAGTTGAAACCTCTCGGGTGGAAATTCAGCATCAAACCTCCTGTAGATCCAAAGTTAGAAAGCGCATAGTTTACGGATGCCTCAAACCAGGTCAAAGGAGAGACATTGGCAGAAATACGTGCTTCTGTCCAAGAGTGACGTCCCTGGAAACGAGTAGAAGACAAAAGACCAAACTTCAAGCGGTCATAAGCCGGCAAGGTATATTGTGCACCCAAGTTCAAGGTAGCTGCCAAGGCTGTAGCACGTTTCAAGCCTTCCCCTTCCTTCGTGAACTTCGCCATCTGTTCCAAATCATCTACTACACGGTCGGCCTGATTGTCGATTGAATTCGGGTCGTTGTCGCCCAAGTCTGATTTCACCGGAATTTCGTTGAAACCATCGAATTCAAAGCTATTGTTCATAGTAGCCTTCAAGGTATTTTTCCAACGGATAAATCCTAAATCCAATACGGCAGCCGAGAAGGTCCAGTCATCATTCAAACGATAGGTAGCACCAAAATCAAAAGCCAGACCAAATCCGGTAGGCCCAATCTTTTTGGTATCAAAATCCAGGTCATCATACGAAAGCAACTGCTCTGAACCCGGTTTCAACTGGTTCGTACGGTTTCCATTGTCATCGAGCACATAATCACTTTCATCGTAATTACCCGTTTCACCGCGTGTTGGTGCAATCAATCCTTTGGCAGAAAGATAAGCCTGTGCACCCGACGGAGTGATTTTCCAGGCATCCGGAGTAGCATCAATGTCCAGACGGTCAATCTTCACCGTAGCCTTTGCCAACCCGACCAAAAATTTCATTTTCGCACCCACTGTCCATTGCTCGTTGATCTGACGGGCATGTCCAAAGGCAATTTCCGCATAATTGGTAGATACAATGCTCAAATCATTCACACTGTAATGAGTGCCTTCCGGTGCATCCACTCCGTTCTTCATGAACTTAAACAACTGGTCAGGAGCAGACAAATTGGTATTACTTTTAATGGAAAGTCCGAAAGTATTGAAACCGCCCCATGCATAAAAGCCGGTAGACAAGATGTTCTCGTTCAGATTAAAGCCCAGTTTAATGCGGTTAGGCAGTCCGTTCAGGAAGTCCTGGCGACTTACATCTCCATGCATAAAGGTCATGAGGTCACCATTCGGTTTGACAAACAGGAAATCACCGACTCCTGCCGTACCTTGGGCACCGACTGACAGATTACCCAATCCCGGAAAACCTACATATCCTCTTTCTCCCATAAATGCCGGATTCAGTTCGTGGCGATAAGTAGCTCCCTCCAAGAAATAAGCGGAACGATTAATCTGAGGCTGTGCCACTGCTTCACTTACACATACAAAAGCCGCAAATCCGGACAATATCGTATATAAAATATTTTTCTTCATCTGTTTTATTTTTTCTCGTTCATTATTAGTTCAAATCCACATTCACACCACCCGGGACTGACAATTTCACACTTGTTACTTTCACCCATTGCGTATCTTTCAAAGGAATTCCAGTGGTTGCGCCCGTCGCTGCAGTAATCTTAAAACAGATTTTGTCAATCTTCGACAAGAATCCGGGATCGTTAGCTGTGGTCAAACTCAAGACAATTTCACTGGTAGCAGGTGTTTCTCCATCCCCACTTTCCGTAATATATTCCTTGCCTTCCTCAATTGTCTTTTCTATGCCTGTCAGTTCACGGCCATATATATCTTTAATCTGTACATTTTCAGCTTTCAACTGCAAGCCCAATGGAATGGCATTGTCTACCGTCAATACGATATTGGCTTTCTTCAACGTAATCTTGTCCAAGTCTTTCAAGTCTTTATTCAAGTCCTTGATAGAATCGCTGTACACAATGTTCAGGCCCTTTTCAAAGCTCAACGGTACGTCTACATCGTAACTGGCCGTCAACTGATAATCCTGTCCCAGTTCCACGCCATAGTAGTTGGAATTTGTCACAGTTGGCTTCAAAGAAACATCGATGTCATCCGGAATAATTTCCAGCACATTATTCATGTCGGAAACAACCACATTACTTGTCATTCCTGCTACTGAACTTGTTTCGATACGTGAAAGGGCAATGACATTCTCACCCGGATTCAAAGTAACCGCCGTTTTACCATAACCGGCACCGATTTGTACTTCATGACCTTCAATCGTGGCATTGTTTTTCTTCGGTGTCAGTACTGCATCCACTTCTACCGGGGTTTCCAATGGGTTGGTTGCTTTCAGCACAATCACCGGATTGGTAATGTCCAGACGAGTTTCCTCATCCTGCAAGAAATCAGGCAAATCGTTGAACTCTATCTGAGTTTTTTCCGCTTCTATCTTGGGCTGGATAACTCCCGTGACACGATCGGTAGCCATTTCACTTAATGTCACATACAAAGTCAGCGACAAATCTCCCGAACCACTAATTCCAGAAGTGACAACATCACCTTTCATAGACACATCACCTTTAATAGTCAAGCTTCTATTTTCATCCGGCTTGAGTCCCTCACCTGCCTTTTCACCAAATGTATAACCGACTACATCCAACTGTTTAGGCGTCAAAGCTCCATTCAGCGTTAACTTATTTCCGGCTTCAACCTCTCCTTCTTTGAAGATCAAAAAGGTAGGAAGTTGAATAACCAAGTCTTTAGCGTCTACTTTACTATAAGTCAATCCGTTTCCTTTCAAGCCAAAAGTCAAATCCAAAATGGCCGGAGTATTGGTACTCAGTGAACCTAATTCTTTCAACGCTTCATCGATATCTGATGCTTCAGCCGTCAATGTATTAGAAATTTCTATGGTAGTAGAGACAGAAGATGTACTACCTGAAGCATTCTCTACAATTTTCTGCTCCAAATCCGTTTTAGCATCAGTAATCATCACCTTATTTACGGTAGTAGGATTGACATTAATATCATCCTGTTTTGTCAGATGGTATATATGCGTAGCCGCATCCGGCTGCAAGATATCCCCTTCTTCCACTTCAATGATTTTACTCAGGAAAGCCGTATCAGTACTTCCTACAGGAACTGCAAGATGCTCTCCACCCACATTGATAGTCATATCAATATCCTTGTCGAGATCATACTTGTTATCTACACACGACACATTCCATAAGGGGAATGACAACAACAATCCCCATAATGGGTAAATTCTGTTTACCTTACATTTCATCATAATGTTATTTAATAAAATTCAACAATCGTACATATTAACACCTTATCACTTACAAAAGTTGAGAGAAATCGACTACAAATATAGAAATTTTTACAACACTTTTTATCACAATCTTTAAATCTATATAAGATTCAGGCCTCTAAAGCGATTGGAGAAACCAAACAGAAGCCCTATCTTTGCAAAAAAGTTACAAGTAATATGACGCACGAATATCAACTCCGTATTCTGCCCGAACAGGCAGCCAGCGAGCAGTCGCTCAAACAATATATCAGCCGGGAAAAAGGGCTGGATCTCCGTACCATCAATGCCATCCGTACACTGAAACGCAGCATCGATGCCCGCCAGCGTACCATTTACATCAATCTGACCGTCCGTGTTTTCGTCAACGAAACGCCTTCGGAAGAAGAATTTGAACGTACCAACTATCCCAATGTAGAAGGACGTCCGGCTGTCATTGTGGTAGGCGCAGGCCCCGGAGGCTTGTTCGCCGCCCTGAAACTGATAGAATTAGGATTGCGCCCCATCGTGGTGGAACGCGGCAAGAATGTACGTGAACGCAAGGAAGATCTGGCCCGCATCAGCCGGGAACACAAAGTAGACGCTGAATCCAACTACAGTTTTGGAGAAGGAGGAGCAGGAGCCTACTCCGACGGAAAACTGTATACCCGCAGCAAGAAACGGGGCAGTGTAGAGAAAATCTTGAATGTGTTCTGCCAGCACGGAGCCAGTCCGACCATCCTGTCGGATGCACATCCGCACATCGGAACCGACAAACTGCCCAGAGTCATTGAAAACATGCGAAACACCATCCTGGCCTGTGGCGGAGAAGTCCACTTCCAGACCCGCATGGACGCGCTGCTGATTGAAGGGCAGAAAGTGAAAGGCATTGAGACTCACGATGGAAAGAATTTCTTAGGACCGGTGATTTTGGCTACGGGACATTCTGCCAGGGATGTGTACCGCTGGCTGTATGCCCACGGCGTGCAACTGGAGACCAAAGGTATCGCCATCGGCGTGCGACTGGAACATCCCTCCATGCTGATTGACCAGATACAATATCATAACAAGAACGGACGGGGGAAATACCTGCCCGCTGCCGAATACAGCTTCGTACAACAGGTAGACGGACGAGGAGTCTACAGCTTCTGCATGTGCCCGGGAGGTTTCGTAGTCCCGGCAGCCAGTGGCCCCCACCAGTTAGTGGTGAACGGGATGAGCCCAAGCAACCGCGGCACCAAATGGAGCAACTCGGGCATGGTGGTCGAGACCCATCCGGAAGACTTGCTACGACCCGAAATGCAATTGCAGGCAGACCCGCTTCCCCACTCCAATGAATCACTCACCGAAGAATTGATACTCCGCGACGGGAAACTGCCGGAAGGGACCGTACATACGCTGGCCATGATGCGTTTCCAGGAAAAACTGGAACAAATCTGCTGGCAACAAGGCAACATGCGACAGACGGCTCCCGCACAGCGTATGGCCGACTTTACCCAGAAAAAACTGAGTTACGATTTGCCTGTAACCTCTTACAGCCCGGGACTGGTATCCTCTCCCCTTCATTTCTGGATACCGCCTTTCCTGAGCGAACGCCTGAGCAAAGGTTTCCAGCTTTTCGGCAAAAGTTCTCGCGGTTTCCTTACGAACGAGGCCGTCATGATTGCCGTAGAAACCCGCACCTCTTCGCCCGTACGCATCGTACGTGACAAGGATACCCTGCAACACCTCACCGTAGAAGGATTGTTCCCTTGCGGAGAAGGAGCCGGCTATGCCGGAGGAATCGTTTCGGCCGGTATCGACGGAGAACGTTGCGCGGAAGCTGTGGCCCATTACCTGAACCGTTAACTTTCCCCATTATGCACCAGCCGGAAATAGCCATTATTGAACCCAATACGCTGACCGCTCTCGGACTACGCACCATCTTAGAAGAGCTGATTCCCGAAGCGGTCATCCGCACGTTCTCGTCTTTCGAGCAACTCATTGACGACACGCCGGATATGTATGCCCATTATTTCGTGTCGGCTCAAGTCTATTTTGAGCATACGGCCTTCTTTTTGGAACGGAGGCCCAAATGCATCGTCCTTTCTGCCGGAGAACCGACCCTACTGACGGGAATTCCCAGCCTCAACATTCTCCTGCCACAGGAGCAACTGGTGAAAACCATCATGATGACCCGGAAAAAAGGACACGAGCTGACGCATCATCCCGTACCCGCCACACCGGCCGATACGGAGCATGAGCTGACAGCCCGTGAGATAGAGGTGCTCCGACTGGTGACCAAGGGACTCATCAACAAGGAAATTGCCGACAAGCTGCACATCAGTCTGACTACGGTGATTTCCCACCGGAAAAATATCACCGAAAAATTAGGTATCAAATCCGTATCCGGCCTGGCCATCTATGCGGTCATGCACGGATACGTGGAAGCCGATCAGGTGTGAATTACTTGAACAGTTCCGGAAGCAGGTGATTCAGGTATTTCCGCCAGTTACGCCATTCATGACCGCCGTCGGTCTCCATATACTCATACTTGTATCCGTGCTTGTCGAGCAACTGACGGTATTTCACATTATCCTGATACAGGAAATCTCCGTTACCGATGGCAATGAAATACAAATTGGGAGCCTCGGCAAACTGAGCGGCCAGTTTATCTTCCAGATTCTCATAAATAGATGCGTTTTCACCCTTTGCCTGCCGGTTGATGGCGGCAGAGAACAATCCCACGTAACCGAACTTATCCGGATAATTGGCTGAGATATACAACGAATGGAATCCACCCATTGACAATCCGGCAATGGCCCGGTGTGCCTTGTCATTCACCGTACGGTAATGACTCTCTACAAAGTTCATAATATCCGGGAATGCTTTTTCAAACGAACCCTCCATGGTTTTTGAATTCATGAACGAAGGTTTGTACATGCTGTTCGGGTATTCTCCGGGCACAGCTTCCTGAGCTCCGTTCCCGTTCGGCATCACCACAATCATCGGTTTGGCCTTTCCCTGTGCAATCAGGTTGTCCAAAATCTGCACGGCACGCCCCAGTTCACTCCAAGCATTCTCGTCGCCACCGGCTCCATGCAACAGATACAGCACCGGATAACTTTCTTTGCTGTCTTCATAGCCTGCCGGAGTATAGACCGTCATCCGGCGACGTTCCATCCCCAGCGTGGGACTCGGATACCACACCTTTGCTACGGTGCCATGAGGTACTTCGCGCACCAAATAATTCTGCGACAAATCCCCGTCGACCAGGAAATAGTTGGTATAAGTAGCAATGTCACGTAACATGTATACGTTGTTGGGATCCAGCATACGCATTCCGTCTACATAGTAACAATAGGTGTGCAGCTCTGGATTCGGCATCGAAGTGGTATACGACCATACCCCGTTCGCATCCTTCTGCATCGGGATTCTGCCGGCGACTTCCATTTCGCCCAACGGAGTCTGCTGACGTTGCTTTTCAAAGAAATCGGCCTCCACACAGACTTCTTTCGCATTCGGGGCCCACAAACGGAAAGTCACGGTCTGGTTCTTTACTTCAGGTGAAACTAAATTGCCCGTATTGACAGCCACAGTTTCCTGTGCCCAGACGCCGAGTGCAAATACACACATCGCCGCCAAACTTAAAATTCTTCTCATAGTCTTATACCTTTATTTATATGTACCTTCTTTTTATGATACACAAAATTAGCAAAATCCTCATTTATTAGGATTGCCCGTCCCGACAAATTGGCGTTACTTTGCACCCGTTAACTAAACTATATTACAGCAGAATGAAAAAAAATACCGCTATCGCTTTTCTATGGGCCGTCTCAGCACCCTGTGTATGGGCCGGAACTTCTCCTGTAGATGCCTTGCCTAAAGATACGACCAAGGTCATCGACATTGAAGAAGTAGTCGTCATTGCCACGCCGAAGGAAAACAACCGTCTGCGCCAGCAGGCCGCTTCGTCTACCTCGTTTTCACAAAGTGCCTTGCGCAACAACTCGGTCACTTCCGTAAAATCCCTGTCGGCTCTGGTACCGAACCTGTTCATTCCTGACTACGGTTCCAAACTGACCACTTCCGTCTATATCCGCGGTATCGGTTCTCGTATCAATACGCCGGCGGTAGGTCTCTACGTCGACAACATTCCTTTCATTGACAAGTCGGCTTTCGACTTCAACTACTCGGACATCGAGCGTATCGACGTCATGCGCGGACCGCAGGGTACCCTCTACGGACGAAACACCATGGGCGGACTCATCCGTGTGTTCACCAAATCGCCTTTCACCTATCAGGGCACAGACCTTCGCCTGGGTGCGGCCACTTACAACAACTACAACGCTTCGCTCACCCACTACCACCGTATCTCCAGCCAGTTTGCTTTCAGTGTAGGCATGTTCTACGACCACAAAGGCGGATTCTTCAAAAATGACTTCAACGGCAAACGCATTGATACGGACAATGAATTCGGCGGACGTATCCGTGCCATCTACCTGCCCACGGATAATCTGAAACTCGACTTCACCGTGAACTACGAATACACCAACCAGGGCGGCTATCCGTATGAATACACCGGAAAGGTAAGTGGCGAAGAAGACCGTGCGCAATACATCGGACGCATCTCCTACGACAACGCCTGCGGCTACAAGCGCAACCTGCTGAACAGTGGATTGAACTTAGAATATCAAGCCGACAACTTCATTCTGAGCAGTGTGACCGGCTTCCAATACCTGCGCGACCACATGGACCTGGACCAAGACTTCACGGAACAGAACATCTATACCATGATGCAGAAACAGAACTCCAAGACCCTGAGCGAGGAAATCGTCCTGAAATCCAAGCCCGGACGCCGCTGGCAGTGGACTACCGGAGTGAGCGGTTTCTACCAATGGTTGGATACGGAAGCACCTGTCACCTTCCAGAAAGACGGAGTCAACTGGCTGAACAGCACCATCAACACCAACGCCAACAAATACATGCCGACCATATCGGCCGGTCCGATGACCATGAAAATGACTTTCAATGACGTCATCAACGGCGAACAACTGGTCATTCCGGGACAGTTCGGCACGCCTATCCTGAATGCAGCCGTGTTCCATCAGTCCACCTTCAACGACCTCTTCGGTCTGGAAGGACTTTCACTGACCGCCGGTCTCCGCATGGACTATGAAAGCCTGAAGCTAAATTATTACAGCGGTTGCCAGTTTACCCATACCTACTCACTGAGCGGCACACTGACTCCTGGCAACAAAGTCATCCCGATGGTACCGGCACAAGATTTCAACGTGAACAACAGTTACAACGGAAAGCTGTCGCACGACTACATCCAGCTGTTGCCCAAGTTTGCCCTGCAATACAACTTTGATTCACGCAACAACATTTATGCCAGCGTGAGCAAAGGTTACCGCTCGGGAGGATACAACATCCAGATGTTCTCCGACCTGCTGCAAAACGACATGCAGGCCAGCATGATGAAAGATGTGGCCGATGTAACGATTCCTATCGTCAATAACGTGCCCATGCTGAGCGAGGACAAGAAGCAGATGATTGCAGGTATGCTGAACGGCATGGCCCAGGCTCCTCAAACCGACGTGAAGGCAGCCACTCTCTACAAGCCAGAATATTCATGGAACTACGAAATCGGTTCGCACCTCACCCTGCTGAACGGCAAACTGCAGGCCGACCTTTCTGCCTTCTACATGGATACCCGCGACCAGCAGTTGTCACGCTTCGCCGAAAGCGGACTGGGACGTATCACGGTCAATGCCGGTAAGAGCCGAAGCCTGGGAGCGGAAGCCAGCCTGCGTGCCCAGCTCACCGACCAGTTCAGCCTGAACGGTAACTACGGTTATACCTGTGCCACTTTCACCGACTATGTGGTGAGCGAGACGGGAAACTACAACGGCAATTACGTACCATTCGTACCGAAACATACCTTTACCGTAGGCGGACAGTATATCTTCCCGCTCCGCAAGAATGCCATTCTGGACAACATCACCCTCGATGCCAACTACCGGGCGGCAGGACGTATCTACTGGACAGAGCAGAACAACGCCAGTCAGGCCCTCTACGGCACACTGAACGGACGCCTCAGCCTGAACAAAGGAAACGGGCAAATCGGTATCTGGGTGAACAACGCCCTGAACAAGGATTACCAGGCGTTCTACTTCGAAACCATGAGCCGAGGCTTTGCCCAAAAGGGACGCCCCGTACAAGTGGGCATCGACATACGGTGCAGGTTCTGATACAAAATCATAACCAACTGATTGATAACTATTTAAAAATTACACAACCACATATAAAAAAACGCCTTTGCGTTTCATCTGAAACGTAAGGGCGTTTGCCCCAAAACACAAGTACGTTTTACTTAAAACGCAAGTGCGTTTAGAACAAAACGCAAGTACATTTGATGCCAAACGTACTTGCGTTTTTTCACGAGACATTTCAGGTCCCTAAGAGTCCTCTAAAATCCTCCGAATCCACTTCCAATATCCCTTATTTTTTCCGCGGAAGCATCTCAACCGTAGGAGGTTCATAGTTACTGATGGGTAACTTCACCTTTTTCAATTCCTTCAAGGTAAATACCGGAGGCTCTACCCCTTTGGGATAGGGTTGCTTGGAGAATGTACGGAAATACTCCAGACAAGCATCTTTCCACCACACGGCATCGTGTGCCTGAATGTCCAGCCGTTCAGCTACTGCCTGATAGCGTTCCGCATCCACATACGGCTGCATTTCCTTCCACACCCGCTGGAACGCACGCACATCGTCTACCCCTTTCTGGTACTTGTAACAGAGTTCATCCCACAAGGAACGTCCTGAACGAAGCTTTTGATTCCACTTCACATGATGGAACCAAAGCAGATATTCCTCCAGACATTGTTCCAGCGAATCGAACACCCGGGCTAACGAATCCGGATACTGCGACACGGCATCACTTCCCGTACGGCTCCGGTCGAAACCCAATCCCTCCTTGTCCGCCTGATGGTAATACGAAGGCAGCCAATCGGCACGTGCCCCAGGCACCTCACACCAAGGTTCCGGACCGTAATGATGTCCCCAGGCAAAAATGTGATGCAAGCCCAGCGGCATCATGTAATCGACCACCGCCTCCCGGCTCTCCATCATGACCTGCGTCATGGGTTCCACAAACCGGCGGTCGGTCGTGAAAGTCTGTGCCAGCCACTCGCGGGCAATCTCTTCCGCCGACAAGTCCGGATTCCAAGCCAACCTCCCGTAAGCATACCAGTTGGCCTGTGCAAAATCATGTCCGCACCAGTTCACGTGATCACCTACATTCACCACACCCGCTACCCCCTTCAGGGAAGAAGGCTGCACATAGCGGTAAAACTCTTTCCACATAGTAGCCAGATAAGCCAAGTGGTTGGAATGTCCTAAGTATTCCTGCGTTATTTGAAACTCCACCATCAAGGGTGTATGCGGCATGGCCCCGAACAAGGGACTGTAAGGTTCCCGCGGCTGAAAGTCAATCGGTCCGTTTTTCACCTGCACCATCACATTGTCCCGAAACCGGCCGTCTAACGGCTGAAATTCCAAGTAAGCCTGCTTGGCCCGGTCGGCATCCGACGGACTGTAGACAAAAGCCCGCCACATCACGATTCCCCCGTAGGGCTTCAAAGCCTCCGCCAGCATGTTTGCTCCCTCGGCATGCGTACGCCCGTAATCACACGGACCGGGCTGTCCTTCCGAATTGGCTTTCACCAGAAAACCACCAAAATCAGGAATCAACCCGTAAATTTCACGTACCTTCTCTTTCCACCAACGGGCTACCTCCTCGTCCAGTGGGTCGGCCGTAGACAAGCCTCCCAACTTCATCGGAGAAGCAAAATTGACCGAAAGGTACACCTTGATGCCATAAGGACGGAACACATCGGCCAACTTCCGCACCTTTTGCAGGTAGTCTTCGGAAAGAATCTCGGGCGAAGCATTCACATTGTTCAGCACAGTCCCGTTGATACCCACCGAAGCATTGGCACGGGCATATTCCCGATAACGGGCCGATACGGAATCGGTCAGTTCCTCCCATTTCCACAAAGAACGTCCCGCATAACCTCGTTCAATCGTACCATCCAGATTGTCCCAATGGTTCAGCACACGGATGTCAAAAGCCGGCTTTTCCTGAATGTCCAACTGGCTACAATCCGCTCCCTCCGCCTGTAACCGCAACAGATGGTAGGTCGCGTACAGCAATCCCTGTTCCGTAGCGGCTCCCAACACCGTCTTTCCCTCGGAAGTACGTATGGTATATCCCTCTTTACCCAGCCGACGATGAGTTTCATCGGCACAGAGCTGCAAATCCACTTCCCCTCCCTGCCACAAGGCGGCCAGTTCCTCACGCGCCACCGTAAGCATAGGGGAAGTCACTAAACAACAAACAGACGCTTGATTCACAGGCGTCTGTCGTAACCAAAGTCTGCTCCCGTCTTCGGCCCACAGTGTCAGGGCCAAAGACAGGAAACAGAGACCACTCCAAAATCGTTTATTCATCCGCACTGCCTTTTACGGTTTGAATCTTACCGTTCTCGTCATATTCCAGTTCCACCACCTTCAGGCTGCGAAGCCAGGTCTTTCCACCCGAAGGCACACAGTCGTGATGGAACAGATACCATTTTCCCTTATATTCCACAATGGAATGGTGTGTGGTCCATCCCACCACGGGTGTCAGAATCACTCCCTGATACACAAACGGACCATAAGGATTGTCACCTACGGCGTAACACAGCAAGTGTGTATCACCGGTAGAATAGGAGAAATAATATTTCCCATTGTACTTGTGTACCCAGGAAGCCTCAAAGAAGCGGTGTGGGTCACCTGCGGTCAGCGGTTTGCCGTCTTCCCCCAACACAATCACCGGACGCGGTTCTTCTGCAAAACCGAGCATATCATCCGACAATTTTACCACCCGGCTCGGCAAGGCCGGTTCATCAGCTTCCGGAAGGAACGGGTGCTCAATGGCCTTATTGTCCCGATAGCGTTGCAGCTGTCCGCCCCAGATACCGCCAAAATACATGTAATAACTGCCATCCTCATCCTGAAGCACTGCGGCATCAATGCTGTAACTGCCCCGAATCGGGTCGGGCTGAGGAATGAACGGACCCTCCGGCTTGTCACCGATGGCTACTCCCATCCGGAAGATGTCGTTCCGGTCCTTCAACGGGAAATACAAGTAATACTTTCCGTTCTTGCAGGCAATGTCACAATCCCAAAGCTGGCGTCCGGCCCAAGGAATATCAGCCACCTTCAAAGCCACTCCGTGGTCCACGATTTCGCCATGCATCACATCATCGGTAGACAGCACATGATAGTCATTCATGTCAAAATGGTCGCCGTTGTCATTTTCCGGAATGCCGGATTCACGGTCATGTGAAGGATATATATACAAACGGCCATTGAATACATGTACTGAAGGGTCTGCCATATAATCGGCAGGAAACAGATATCTTTCTTCTTTTTTCATTTTATGATGATTTGTGAGACCGCCCGAAAGCAGTCTCCGGTTAAACATTTACTTTTTTGCGAGCGCTGCCGTATCCGAAGCCTCTTCTATCATTTTCCGCACAAAATCTTTCGGCTGGTAATTCCGGTCGAACAGCAACGGATAGTCTTTTCTGCCCCGGATAGGGAAATCATTTTTCCAGGAATCTCCGTCCGTCACTCCCCAAGCAGTCACCCGTTCCACGATGTCGGCATGCTTCTCAAACAGCTGGAAGAACTGTTGCATTCTTTCATTCCAAACCTGGCTGACTGAATCTGGCAAAGCTTCCGGATAAGGGTTCAATGCCTTTTTGAAAGCGACCGTATCCGACACATTGGCACTTCGCATAGCCGTAGGCAGTGCACTCATATCCCATTCCGTAATCATCACCTTGACACCGGTAGCAGCAAAAGCCAGCATGCTTTTCTCAAACTGACGGATGTCCGGATAATCCATCCCCATGTGTCCCTGCATGCCTACCGCATCGATACGCAAACCCTTTTCTTTCAGCGAACGAACCAGTTTCACCACTCCGTCACGGCGTCCCGGCACATCCATCCCGTAGTCATTGTAATACAGCTCTGCGTCCGGATCGGCTTCGTGTGCATACTGGAAAGCCAAGGGAATGAACTCTTCGCCCAAAATCTCATAGAACTTGCTCTTGCGGTAAGAACCGTCTTCCACAATGGCTTCGTTCACTACATCCCATCCTTTAATCTTTCCCTTGTAGCGTCCGACCACCGTCTGGATATGGGTTTTCATACGCTGTTTCAACACTTCAGGAGAAACATTCTTTCCTTTTTCGTCCACACAAAACCATTCAGGAAGCTGTGAATGCCATATCAGGCAATGCCCCGTCACCGTCAGCCCGTTGTCGAGTCCAAACTGTACCAGGCGGTCGGCATCCTCAAAATGGAATTCTCCTTCCTTCGGCTGGATTTCCCCACTTTTCATGCAATTCTCTGCCACGATGGCATTGAAATGCTGTTTCACAATCTTCAAGGCGGAAGTGTCCATTCCTGAGGACTGACGTACATTAAGGGCTACCCCCACCAAGAATTTATCCCCAACCACCTCTTTTAATGATTTTTCCGAAACGGCCATTTGGGAAGCATTTCCTCCACATGCCATCAGAAAAAGGCTACATAATAGCGCAGATACAATGTGTTTGTTCTTCATTTTTCTTCGTATTTCCTAATTAATAATCATTTTTACTTCTGCGTTCGCTCAGTTCTGCCTGCATTTTCTCATTGTATTCCTTACTGATAGGATAGAAAAACAAGGCTACCACTCCCACCAGGAAGAAAGCGGCAGGAATCAGACTGGAAGACAGGATGATACCCTGCACAGCCGTATCGCTCTGTGCGACACCTGAACCGGAAATATACCCAAATCCAGACAATAAAAATCCCAGTACGGCACCACCGATACCCAATCCCGCTTTCAAGGCAAATACCACACCCGAAAAGATAAATCCCGTGGCACGACGATAATGGATATACTCGGAATGGTCGGCCACATCAGCAATCATCGCCCAAAGCAAAGGTACCGTAGGCGCATAAGCCAGACTCTTCAGGAAATTCAGCACGAACATCATGCCCACATTGTCTTTAGCAGGGAGATAGAACATGGCTGTAAAGACAGCTGTCAGCGAAAGGCACACAATAAACGTGCGCTTCTTGCCGTATTTGTTTGCCAAAAATTCAGATAAGAAAATCACTCCAAAGAACTGGACCAGTGCCCCGACCATATTGAAGACGCCAAATCCTACTTCGTATGCCTTATCCGGTGAGGTTACAATCAATCCAAAGGCATTGAGCACATGATAGCCCACCGAGTTTCCAGGTTCTGCTGCCACCAGCCCGATCTTATCCAGAAAAGCAAACAGCGCAGCCTTGTCTACATAGTTCTCAAAATAATAGTTCATGGCACTTCCCCACATGGCCAGTGTGATGAAGACGAACAATGTCAGGATAAACATGGCACGCCAAGGCACACTGCTCAACACGTCTTTGATATCCTGACGGGTATCATTCTTTTGGTTGGCCGGTGGAGTGATACGTTCCCTTGCCGAGAAAAATACAATCAAAAGGAAAATAAAACCGACTGCCGCAAACAGGGAAATCGTGCAAAGCCACCCATGAGCCTTGTCTCCTCCATCGGAAAACTTGCTTACCAATGGCAAAGTAAGTCCCTGTACCACAAACTGAGCAATGGTAGAAAAGACGAAACGCACGGAAGTAATGCTGGTACGCTCCTTAATGTCCGACGACATCACTCCGCCCAAAGAAGAATAAGGCGTGTTGTTGAAAGAATACATTGTCATCAACAAGGTATAAGAGATGGTCGCATACAACGCCACCAGTCCTTTCTCCTCAATCCCCGGATTATAAAAGGCCAACACATAAAATACCATGAACGGGAGAGCCGTCCACAACACCCAAGGACGATACTTTCCCCATCGGGTTTGGGTACGGTCGGATAAAATTCCCACGGTAGGGTCGACAAAAGCATCTACGATACGTGCCACCAACATTACGGTACCCGCAATTGCTCCTTCCAGCCCAAACACATCCGTATAGAATTTGGTCTGATAAATCATCATCATCTGGAACACCAGATTCGCAGAGCAATCCCCCAATCCATAGCCTACTTTTTCGGCCATGGATACTTTCTGATTCTGAATATTACTCATCATTACTTATTTTGTTTTTCATTCTGTATTACTGCATTCACCAACCGGGTAGCCGGCGTTTTCTTGTCCAATGGATGAATGTCATTCCATTCACCCGTGTCACTGTTTTTAATTAAGGTTACGTGCATGTTTTCCTGTGCCGCCTTTGCCTGTTGCTTTCTCAATTCCGCCCAAGCTGCACGTCCGGGATCCTCTGGTGCCAGAAAATCGGCCAGTTCCACCACATAGAAAGGTAAGTTCTTATTTTGAAACAGGGCTCTCCAGTCTGCAATCATTGCCGTAAGCAAGGAAGAATATTCCCTCCAGCGGTCCACATTCGATTCGCCCTGATACCATACCACCCCTTTGAAAACATAATGCTGCAACGGATGAATCATCCCGTTGTACAAGCCCACCGGGGTATAATGAAAGGCAGTAGAAGAAGGTGACGGAGGCATCACCGTGCCTATTTTATGTTTCCATCTACCCTCCAAGTTTATTTCCTGATTGCCGCACAGCAATTTATAGAGTTTTTCTTTGACAAAGGAAGGACAGGAGCCGTAGCTGAACAAACGTACGGTCAGCTGGTTTTTCCCCTCTTTCAGGTACTTGGCCGGTACCTGATAAATCCGCGGCGGATACTGATAGGAAACAGACCCCACAAAATGTCCGTTCACATACACTGAATCTGCATCCACCATACAACCTAACCGCAGTACGGCGTCTTTTCCTGCCCATCCATCGGGCACTACAAACTCTTTTCGGAACCAATGAGTTCCATTCAAGGGACGACCGTTACGAAGTGCCCAGTTATCTGAAAACATATCTACCCACTCCCAATCCGTATCATTGTATGACTCGGCATACCAAGGAATCTCCCCATGCAGTCCGGCATCCGACCGATACAATTGCTTGTTCCATGCCGACTGATGCAGCTGTTCGGTTTTCTTTATTTGATCCACCAGTGCGGCATCTTCATATAAGGTTTTCTGATTGACATATGCCGGAAAATCCTTCAATCCTTCCTCGCTGATCCATGCTTCAATGGGTGTACCTCCCCAACTGGAATTAATAATACCTACCGGCACTCCCGTCTTTTCCTCCAGCAGTTTAGAAAAGAAATAACAGAGGGCGGAGAAACTCTGCACGTATTCCTGGGTCATCGGTTGCCATTTTACCGCTTGCAAATCGTTCAACGGATGGGAAAAGTCATACGCATACGGGACCTTAACATATCGAATGGAAGAATTCTCATATTGTGTAATTTCTTGCGCATATTTATCCATCACCCGGTTCACCATCAATTCCATATTCGACTGTCCGGAACACAAGAAAACGTCTCCTACCAGAATATCTTTTACTGAAATGTCATTGACGGTCATAGAATAAGGACCTCCCGCCTTCAAGGCGGGCAACCCGATTGACCAATTTCCAGCTTCATCCGCTACCGTGTGATATTGCTTCTTCATGAAAGTCAGATTCACCTTTTCTCCCGGACTGGCTGTGCCCCATATTTTCAACGAAACCTCCCGTTGCAGCACCATTCCATCGGAAACCAACGCAGGTAAAGTAACTTTGGCCGACAAGCCAAAACTACAACAAGCATACAAGAGAAGAGCCCCCAATACCCTACCAAAATAAGTCTGTGTTTTCATATATTATACTTTGTATTTTTCATTAATCTCTACCATTACAAAAGTAGCAAAACCCTATAGAATCGGCTCTCACACAGGATACCAACCTCTTATCTATTGTTACACCATCCTTTCTGCTGTAACAAAAACTTTCGGAAATGTTACATCACATAAGGAAAATCCCCTTCAAAGGCTTTTCTATAATTCTCCAGGCATCTTTTACAAGAACTCACTTCCACCTTTAGAATCTATTTTCAAAAACCTGAAAAATCCCCGTTTTTTTTATTGACAACTAAGAAAAAAGAACTTACTTTGTATCAAACAAAGGTATTTTAATTCAAATTCAGCCCTACAAACCACACTCATAATGAGAAACAAGACATTCATTATAGCTGTTATTTGCTGCCTATTGCCCCTCCTCTGTAAAGGGCAATTCTGTAAGCTGTATACAACTCATGGAGAAATCTCCAGCAGTATGATTAACAATATATATCAGGATCAAAAAGGATATATATGGGTAACAACAGAGGATGGATTGAATAAATTTGACGGAGCCAAATTTACCAACTACCGCTCTCATCGAAAAGACTCTACTTCCTTATTAGGGAACCACGTATATAAAGTGTTCCAGGATTCCAAAGGAAATCTGTATATTCTTTCTACCAAAGGACTGCAAGTTTATGACTACCGGTCGGACACGTTCAAAACCATCAAGAAATCAGGTTCGTCCTATAATAACAAAAGCATCACAGAACTTCGCAACGGCAATATTCTGATTGGAACCAGCGGATATGGAATCAAAACCTTGTCGATTGACTCAAAAGGAAACTTTCAGATTAAAGACTGGAATATTCCTCTGCCCAGATATACCATCAATGAGATCAAAGAGGACAAGAACGGAAATATCTGGATTTGCACAGAATACCATGGTGTCATCCGGATTGATAAAAATGGAAAGAGATACGATTATTCGCTTGGTACACACAACGGCAACCAGTTTATTAATTGCTGTGCAGAAGACTCCTACGGCAATGTATATATAGGTACCACCGGACGCGGCGCATTCGTCTATCAAAAGGCGAACGATACGTTCCAGCAAATCATCAAATCCGAGTTTCCCATCAAAGACCTGAAACAAAAGGGAAGTTTCATGCTGATTGGCATTGACGGAGAAGGAATTGTGTCTTATGACATTTTAGGAAAAAACATTGCGGATACGGACTTTTATATAGACAATGTCAACCTGAAAAGAAGTAAAGTACACTCCCTCCTGATAGACAACAGTACCAATCTGTGGATAGGCATTTACCAGAGAGGCGTAGCTTTTATTCCTTTACAAGCCAATATGTTCGGGTATATCGGAAGTTATTCCTCGCTTCGGAATTACATCGGAAACAACTGCATCACGGCCTTATGCGACTATGACGACGGGAAACTTGTTGTGGGAACAGATAACGACGGAATCTACCAGCTGAATAACCAATATAATTTTATCCGCCATCTGACTCCTGAATCAGATTCTGACATACCTCCCACGGTGATGTGTCTGTTCAAAGATTCCCACAAGAATGTATGGATAGGCTCTTACCTGAGCGGACTTTCTTTCATGGATGCCAAAGGGGACAAATTTGCCAAAGTAACTTTGAAAGACAAAAACGGAAATGAAATCAAACGCGTATATTGCTTAGCTGAAGACAACCATAAAAGACTATGGATTGGCACAATGGGAACGGGACTCTATTTCAGTGATTTACAGTCCTCCATTCAGGAACATATCAATGTGTATAACACCCAAGACATGCAAAATATCAACCAATGGATTGATGCACTTTATTATGCCCAAAATGGAAGGTTATACATTGGCACTTACGATGGAATAAAATGCATAGATACTCAAAACTTGAAAATAGTAGGCCAAGAAAAGGCATTGCTTGGACTGGTAGTCTATTCCATTATAGAAGACCACGAACATCGTATCTGGGCCGGTACATCTGATGGAGTGATAATCATGGACAAGGATTTGAATATCCTCGAGCAATTCACCATCCAGAACGGCTTGCCCAACAATTCCGTTTCATCCATTGTTGTTGACAAAAACAACGATATCTGGGTCAGCACCAATCAAGGTCTCGCCAAATACGACTCACAAAAGAAATCTTTCATTCCGTTTTATGCTTCCGACGGCTTATACAACAACGAATTCTCCAGAAATGCGTTTTGCCTATATCCCGACGGTAAAATCCTTTTTGGAGGAACCAACGGAATCATTTTCTTCAATCCAGACGATATCAAGATCCAGAAATTCCAAGGGAAAATCCGAATTACCGGATTCTATCTACACGATAAGCCTGTAAATGAACTTACGAAATCCGGGAATTACCATGTGATAGACAATGACATATTCAATGCAAAAGAAATCAACTTGGCACATTACGACAACTCTTTCTACATTGAATTTGCCACCGATAATTATATTGCTCCCCAAAGCTTCATGTATTCCATGAACAATGGCACCTGGAACTCCCTGCCAAATGGTACATCCCGTGTCTCATTCAGCAATCTTCCGGCAGGAAAATATGAGTTCAAGATCAAAGCAATCAACGGTACTGCCGAATCTGAGGTAAAGACCATCCTCATCAATATCCATCCGACCTGGTATAATTCCGGCATAGCATGGATCATTTATATCATCGTGGCAGGCGGCATAGCGGCCGTTTTCATACACCAGGCAAAAGAAAAATACAAAGTGCGGCAAGAAATGCTCAAGCACAAGCATCTGGAAGAAATAAACGAAGCCAAACTCCAGTTCTTCATCAATATCTCTCATGAAATCAGAACGCCGATGTCTTTGATTATAAGTCCGTTGCAGAAACTTATATCTACCGATTCCAACCCGGAAAGACAAAAGAGTTATTCCCTGATTGAGCGCAATGCCCAACGCATCCTAAACCTGATCAATCAGTTGATGGACATCCGGAAGATAGACAAGAACCAGATGAAGCTCAGCTTCACGGAAGTGGACCTCATAGGCTTCATCCATAATATAAAAGACACATTCGACTATCAAGCGGCCAGCAAACACGCACAGCTGAATCTGATAACCCAACTGGATGAACTGAAGGTGTGGATTGACCCGAATAACTTTGATAAAGTCATTTTTAACCTGCTGTCCAATGCACTTAAACATATTCAGAATGAAGGAAAAATCAATATCTATATCAATACAGTCCACAACGACAAAGAGGAAGCTCCATTGAACCACTGCGCTGAAATAATCATTGAAGATAATGGAACCGGCATCAAGGAAAGTGAAATGCCCCGTATTTTTGAACGCTTCTACCAAATCAGTGACGACCGGTCGCGCAGCAAAGGAACCGGCATCGGGCTCCACCTGTCCATGTCACTCGTCAAGATGCATCATGGTACCATCACGGTCAAGAACAACGAGAACCAGCCGGGATGCAGCTTTACCATACATATCCCATTAGGATGTGCCCATTTGTCTCCTGAAGATATTGCTCCGGAACCCACTGAAAACACCGCACCTGCATTACAGGAAGATAATATGCTCCAGCATATCCCCATGGCACTCAATGAAGATGAAAACGAAGAAGAAACGGGAAAGAAAGTGCCCAGAAAGAAACATTCGGTCTTAATTGTGGACGATGAAGATGACATCCGTAATTATTTAGTGACTGAGTTAGGCAATTATTTCCGGGTATTAAGTTGCAGTAATGGAAAAGAGGCTCTGGAAATCATTATGTCGCACATGCCGGATTTGGTACTCAGTGACATCATGATGCCGGAAGTAAACGGCATTACCTTGCTCAAAAAGCTGAAACAGAACATCAAGACCAACCATATTCCGGTCATTCTTCTGACAGCCAAGAACAGTGAAAAAGATTACATTGAAGGACTCTCATTGGGAGCTGATGCTTATATTGCCAAACCGTTTAACCTGGAAATTCTGGTTACGACCATCGAAAATCTAATCAGAAACCGAGAGGTCTTACGCAATAACTTCAGTGGGAAACAGGAACAGGACGGACAAATTGAAGTCGTCCAGCCCCAGTCGGCAGATGAGAAGCTGATGAAGAAAGTGATGAAAGCCATCAACAAGAACCTGAACAATCCAGACCTGAATGCAGAAATGATTGCAGCAGAAGTAGGAATAAGCCGTGTACACTTGTACAGGAAGCTGAAAGAAATTACGAACCAGTCTACCCGGGATTTCATCCGGAATATCCGATTGAAACAGGCGGAGATTCTGCTCAAATCAGAAAAGAATTACAGTATCTCTGAAATATCCCAGCTGGTAGGGTTCAACAACACCACGTATTTCTCGAACGCATTTAAAGAATTATATGGTGTTTCTCCAAGCAAATACATGGAACACTGCAAGCAAAACGAGACCGAAAAGAATTCCACACAGGAATCAGAATAACCGACAGCCAGATAGCCCCTCTCACCGAGAGGTCTATCTGGCTGCAATCAAACTACATAAAACAACACGGAACAACTGCTTCCAGAGATACACGGCATTTTTCGTTCCCCCGGAAACAGATTACTTTTATTTCTCGGCTTTCAGAATTTGAAGCATGGCCTGCCCATATCTCTTGCCCAGTTCCCGATAGCCGGCTGCACTGAAATGCAATCTGTCGGATACTGCCTCACACCCTTCAGATGAAATGACATGTGCAGAGGGAATCGTTTCCGGCAATTTCTGAATCACCGGATTCATTGAAGCACAAGCTCCTCCCTGTCCTTCCGACACAAGTTCACCCACCAACAGAGGCAGCGAATTGGGTTTCAGATTAAGGTCTGAAAGAATATTGTCATACACTTTCTTCACTTTCAACGGCCACTCCGGGTCTCCGGTATTGGACTCTCCCTGATGGAGGAGAATCCCTTTTATCACCCCACAGCGGGAAGCCTGCCTGGCCAGTTCAATTAACCTGGCATAAGAATTGCCACCATACTCGGCCACCATGTTCTTCAGCCAGTCTGGAGAAGTCTCCACGTATGAAGTATAATTGTCTTTATCGAACAATTCAATTTTGCAACCTCCTACAGCCACATTGATTACCCCTACTTCTACGTTGGAAGGAAGACTGTCGACCAACGTACGACCGAAATAATCGGCTGGCGTCAGGCCGGTACTGCATCTGGCTAAAGGCGGAACAGCCGTATACCACTCTCCTTTTTTTCGTCCCAAATCCGGACAATCTACGGCCTGAAGCACTTTAAAACGAGGATTCACATTTACCGTATCACAAGCTTCTATTTTGGCATTCCCTTCCATATTTGACTGCCCAAGACACAAATAAACATAGAAGTTTTCATTCACCTTGCTTCCTTCCGCCGGTTCCTGAGCCACTACTGCCCCCAAAGACAGAAGCATCCACGACGCAACCGTCGCAAACATTCTTTTCATTTCCATCATTCAAAAAATTAGATTCAACTTTCAACTTCATATCTTACTTTCTCAGAACACGACCTTCAACTCTTGCCCCTTATAAATGACAGACTTTTCAGCTACTTCAACCTTTCCGTTTGCTGATGGAGTGACTTTCACAATCTTCATCTTCCGGGTCGTATCCATCCCTACATACTTACCGGTCCGTTTTCCGATCACTAAAGTGGAACGACTTTCATCCCAATCCAACCGGATACAAGAATATTCGCCTTTTTCGTACGCGTAATTCGTTCCTTCATCTTCATACAATTGGTACATACCGTCTTTCCCTGCATACACCCGTATCTCCAATTCCGACTTCAAGGCGGTCTTCGCATCGTCTGCGCATCCTGAAGCCAAAGGCAGAATGGTACCCGCCTTCACAAATACAGGAATATAGTCTGGAGAGACCTGAGTCTGAACCCATCCTGAGGATAAATGCTGATTGTCATAGAAATCATACCATCCCCCTTGAACGGCAGGCAAGTACGTATTCCAGGTATCAGGTCCCTCTTCCACTATTGGGGAAACCAGCAAGGAACGGCCGAACATATATTGATATTTCAAGGATAAGGCCTGCGTATCCTTCGGAAAATCCATTACCAAGGGACGCAACATCGTACCATTTTCGCGCGAAACCCATGCAGATTCGGAATAAATATAGGGCAGAAGGCGATAACGCAATGCCAAAGACTTACGCGCCATTTCTGTCACTTTCTCTCCGTAGTTCCAGAACTCCGTATCGGTCATATATCCATGTACACGCATCAAAGGCAGAAAGACCGAAGTCTGGAGCCACCGGGCAAACCGTTCATGAAAATGCACATCCGTATACTGGACCTCGCCCGGACGGAAGAATCCTCCGGCATCGTACGTCCACCAAGGCAGACCGCAGACTGAAATCCCTAAACCAGCTACAATCTGACGACGGAATGTATCCCAATCGTTTCCGACATCTCCCGACCAAGTGGCCACTCCATATCGCTGTATTCCCGGGAAACCGCTACGGGTAAGCAAAACCGTTCGGGAACTGAAGAAACCTTGTTTCCCTCCATTAGCAGAAAGGTTTCGCAGACCTTCATATACCGTTTTATTGACAACCAGAGGATAAACATTCCGGAATACTTCACCAGGAAAACTGGAATGATTTACCCGACGTCCTACCAAATCATCATTCTCTGGTTCCGTGGCATCCAGCCACCAGGCATCTATCCCTATCGGAAGAACCAAACTATCCCGGAAATTCTGCCAGTAAAAAGAAGCTGCCTCCGGATTAAAGAAATCAATCCAGGGAGTGCCCGGAATATAATAGTCTTTCTCGGCCATTCTTTTTCCCAATACGGAATTCTGATCCACCTTCGACCAGACTGAAAGCATCAGTTTCATATCCATCCGATGAAGGCTATCCACCATTTCCCGGGGAGAAGGATAATCCGCCTCGTCAAAACGCATGGCATTCCAGCCGTATTTTCCCCAATACTGCCAGTCCTGTACCATCAAATCGACCGGAAACTTTTCTTTCCGAAACCGGGAAGCTGTTTCCAGCAGTTCTTTTTGAGAATGGAAGCGTTCCCGGCAATGAATATAGCCCAAGGCCCATACGGGTAACATGGGTACCTCTCCCGTGACTTCCCGATAAGAGGCAATCACTTCGTCGGCCGTCCCAGCAAAAAACGTATAATCAATTCCATTGGAAACCGGAGAACGGAATGTCGTGGTAGCATCCACCTTCCGGAAAAACAGTTTAGGTGTATCTTCTTTGGTCAGTTCCGTCCGTAAACTATGCTCTCCTGCTTTCAGGTCAACCAATACAGAGGCTGTAGGCGGAAGCCACAGGTTATTCTGATCTATCACCGTACGACCGTCAATGACCAAATTATGCTTGCGGGCCATGGTACTTCCTACGTCCAGCATCAAAGCATATTGCCCATCGGATTCCACTTTCAGACTACCTATAAAGACATTGCTTTCACGTACTTCTTCCTTCCCTCCTTCGGTGGAAGTCACGTTCACGGTCACCTTATCTCCCAACACACCCGTCTTTTGGAGTGCAACCACAGAAGAAGCCGGGTTGAAGTCTGTCAGGCCGTAATTGTTCCACAAAAGTCCATACCCTCTGTTCGACATCACAAACGGAATGGCAATCTGCGTATTGACCTGAGTCAGCCTGCGTGTCAGCCCACGTACGTTCAAATACCCGTCCTGAAACTGACCCAATCCATAAAGATATTCATCGGAAGGAGAATGAAAAGTCTGTGTGGAAACATACGTTTTTTCTCCTTGCACAACAGACGACTGAATCCGGCTACCTTCTTCTTCCAAAATTTCTTTTCCATCGGCTGAGAGGAAAGAAACCCGTCCGTCGGATACAGCCACTTGTACCTTCAATCCTTTGAGCGACAGAAGATAAGTATCTTTTCCCTTTTTGAGCGTATAAGACGGGGCTTCAGTCTGCAGATAAACCAGCTCTGGCACCTGGTGAGCGATTCCCTTGCTTCGAATCACTCTGACTACTCCATCATTCAGTGGAATGAGCTTTAAACTTGTATCCGCAGAACGGAACACTACCTGCCCCACCTTTTCTTCTTCTAAGGTCCATTCGGATGCCTGACTAACAGACAAGAGGCCGGGAACATTCCCGGCCAAACTTTGTCCTTTCCACCCTATACAAACAAGAAAGAATAATAGTAGACAATAAGACTTTTTCATCATAAGTCGTTGCTGCATAGTTAGTAATTCAGCTTCCAATAATCGAAATACGCCAGATCTTTGGGAGCATCTCCTCTAAAGACAAAATAAAGATCATGCACTCCTGTCACTTGCGGAATCTGTGCTTCCACCATCCGCCAACGGTCGCTTCCCCCTGTCCGCGGCACCTTTATCTTTGCCAACACCTGTCCATCCAATCCGTCAAGATGTACTTCCATCGTAATCTCCGCATTGTGAGTAGTAGACAAGCGGGCAGTAAAACGAGAAGGAGCCTTTTCACCAAAATCAACAGACCGAACTCTTGTATAAGCCCCATCGGCCAAAGCAGTAATAAACACTCCCACTTGAGGATTATAGGAACTCTTCATTTTTTCCGACCAGGCAATGGTTTCGGCTTCTACCTTCCGATATGGACAAAGAGGCTTCAAACTGTTTGCCACACCCTCTTTCACCATTTTTACACATGGAATCTTTCCATCTGCCTGGAAATCCAGTTCTCTGACGCATACTGAACGGGTAAATCCACTTCCTCCCGGAAGAGCAGCATTATGATAGAATAAATACGTCTTTCCTCTGAAGTCTGCAATACCCGGATGGTTCGTAAAACTTCCTCCCTCGGTAGCCATCAACGTACCTCCGTACTTCCATGGCCCTTCCGGACTTTTCGACGTAGCATAGCCCAAATGCTCAGGCAGAGGTCCTCCCGCATAGAAAAGATAATACAACCCCTTCCGCTTATACAACCACGGAGCTTCCTCATACAGGGTAGGACGCTGCGGATCTCCCTCCCTAAGCCCAAAGGCCTCCGGCTTCATCGGAACCGCATGTATTCCTCCTTCATAAGAAATCATATCCTCATTCAACTTCACATAATAACAATTGGGATTTCCCCAATACAGATAAGCCTGTCCATCGTCATCAATAAAGACGGTAGGGTCGATATTTCCGTATTCAGCCCGCACGAGCGGAGCTCCCAACGGATCATAGAAAGGTCCATAAGGACTATCAGCCACTGCTACTCCAATGGCAGTTTCTCCTTTATGGTCTGTCACCGGCACATACATGTAAAATTTACCATTCCGTTCCATACACTGAGCTGCCCAAGCATCTCCTCCTGCCCACTCAAATGTTTTAAATGACAAAGGCATAGGATGTTCTGTCCAGTTCACCATGTCATCTGTAGAATAGAGTTTCCAGTCATTCATGGTAAACCAAGTAGACCCGCCTTCATCATGACTGGTATAAAGATACAACCGGTCATTATATACCAGAGGGGCCGGATCGGCTGTATATGAGGTCTGAATAATAGGATTTTGCGCATTCAATGTCAAGCCGGATAATAAAGCGATTCCGGTCATGATATTACGCCATTGGCTCTTGCAACTGATTGTTTCCATAGAAATATCCATTTAAAAGTTTGTTTATATTTTTCACGATTAGTTTCTAAATCTCCAATAATCCAACTCAAATAAGTCCTTCTTGTTCTCTCCTTCAAAGCTAAGGTACAAATCATGTACTCCACTGACCGCATTGACCTCACAGGAATAAAGTTGATAATTGGAAGTCTCACTTCCCTGTGGGATAGTCACGTTTCCCACAATCTTTCCATCCGGAGCATCCAAACGAATCTTCAGATTTCCTCCCACAAGAGGCAATGCAAAAACCTCAAAGCGGCGGGCTTTATTCTTGCCGAAATCGACTCCACGTACACAAATATATTCGCCATTATTGACATTCACCACAGAAAGGCCCTGCATCCCGTTAGGAGCTGTTTGCAATCCATATCCCCATGCCATTGTTTCGGCTTCCACTCTACGGAACGGATTGAAAGTACCTATCTGTTCCAGCTTGGTATCTGCCCAATAAGGCACTTCCTGAATGGTTCCATCCGCGTTGTAATGCATCTCGGCCACTGCCACTGAACGACGTTCATAGTGGGTGTCGGTTTCCAGCTTCAATAAATCATAATTCAAGCCAAAAACATACGATTTTCCTTTATAATCCATAATACCCGGATGATTGCCACGTGAGCGTTCAGTAGGCCGCATAATGTATCCTCTAGTCTTCCACGGACCTGTAGGACTGTCACTCATGGCATAACCGATACCTTCCGGACAGCAAGTAGAAGCAAAAGCCAAGTAGTAATGCCCGTTGCGTTTATAGAACCAAGGGCCTTCCTGATAATGCTCCGGGGTCTCTGCCAATTGCACGATTTCTCCTGAATAAGAAATCATATCTTCGTTCAACTTCACGTAATAGCAATGCGGATTTCCCCAATACATATAAGCCTGTCCGTCATCAATAAACACTGTCGGGTCAATGTCATCCCAATGTTCCTTCTGCCATACCAAAGGCTTGCCCAACGGATCCTTGAACGGTCCGTAAGGACTATCGGCCACCAGTACGCCAATGCCATTCCCATGAATCGGACAATACATATAGAATTTCCCATTACGCTCCACTACCTGTTCTGCCCAGGCACCGTTGTCACGTTTTGTCCAGCCGAAATCTTTGAGCGAAGCCACTGCTCCATGGTCGGTCCAGTTGACCATATCTGTAGAAGTATACAACAACCAGTCCTGCATCTTAAATCCTTCCGCATCATTCTCATCATGAGTCGTATAAAGAAACACCGTATCATTATATACCATCGGTGCCGGGTCGGCCGTATACTTTGTCTGAATAATTGGTCGTTGGGCATTGACATTCAAACAATTCAAGAGCCCATAACTTCCACATAACAATAAAATCTTACTAATATTCATAATATTCAAAATTTAAGTTCCTACAAATTTACCTTTATTTTACTTGCGAGGTGCCCCGCTTACACCAGAAGACGTCAATTCAATCGGTTGAATTGTGCCATCCTCGTTAAAATAAAGATATTCTACACATACATGGCGACGACAATCTCCTCCTGGCTGCCCATCCAAAGAATAAGAACCGTCATGATAGAAAAAATACCATTGCCCGTTCAATTCCACCACTGACGGATGAATGGTAAAACCAAAATTTGCTGGTCCGGTAATGAAACCACGATAAGTCCATGGCCCCTTTATGTCCTCAGCTGTAGAATAACAAATCTGTTCAGGCTGTGTACCCGGGGCATCTGCCGCATAAATATTATAATACAAGTTCTTCCGCTTGAAAAGCCAAGGTCCCTCCGAATAATTCCGATAAGGTACCTTTCGGATTTCACCGTCCAGCTCAATCATATTCTTCTTCAACTTCACCATGTAACAGTCTCCGTTTCCCCAAGCCATCCAGGGAGTTCCATCCTCGTCTATCCACACTGTAGGATCAATGTCCGCATTCGCACGATGCGAATCACACGTCATGGAGTCTGTAATGAGGGGCGTTCCGTCAGTACGTGCAGGTTTAAAAGGCCCCAAGGGGCTATCTCCCACTGCCACATCGATTTTATGTGCGCCATTCTCTTTCTGATCAAGCGTTACATAAAAATAAAACTTTCCGTTATGCTCCACCACTTGAGCAGCCCACGCTCCATTCGGATTGGAATCAGGGAAATCATCCGCACGCAATACCATTCCATGAGGCGTCCAGTGTTTCATGTCTTCACTGGAATAGCACACCCATCCCGGCATATTGAACCAACCGCCGACCCCTGCTTTGTCTACGCCCACATACGCATACGCCTTATTCTTATAGACCGTCACAGCCGGATCGGCAGTAAACTCATCCCGAAACAAAGGATTCTGACCGGACTCATACGGACGCTCCATCCCTTTTATGGATACCTCATCGATATACCCGTCTAATACCTGCAAACTATTGGGATACCCTCCGGGGAATCCACGTCCTACTATCCACATGCCGGCATTATGCCGTACAGCTAATCCTTTATAGGAAGTGTTCGCAGTTTTATAGCCCTCTTCTACAGATGGCTTTACTCCCAACGTCAGAATGGTAGCGTCTCTTGTCTTTTCATACTCCGCAGAAGCATACAAATCATACCATATTCCCGCCTTGACATCCTCACCTGCGGTCATACGAACCGTTTCTCCCTTGTCTGTAGCTACCTCCACAAAGAACTTCTTTTCCATGGGGTCAAAACCGATAGATATATCCCCTGTCAAAGTACCCTTTTTCCCTTCTTTACAAAGAAAGACCTGCTCCGTTCCAAGCTGATTACATTTAAGGCTCAAACTGATGTTCCACCCGTATTGAATGTCCAAAAAAGGAAGAGATGCATTAAACGGTACCTTGAATTCACTGTTGTTCAGCTTAAGCGAAGTACTGTTAGCCTTCCCGCCTCTTACCTGAAAAGGTACGTCTTTACTGAAAAGTTCCGCCACCTTTGCTCCCGGCCTCAGCTGAAGTGCATTTCCATTTTGAGAATTATCCACCACAAATGTAGGGGCAATGGAATCAGAATGTAATTCTGTTCCCAATTCAAAGCTCCAGTATGAAAGCTGTTTATAGCCCTCAGACATACTCCAAGCAGTCATAGGCAACATTGCCACACATAAACCACCGACAATATTTTGCATGTACTTTCTCATAATCTAACCTTAATGACAATTACTCTTTCATTCTCCACCAGTCAAAATTGAAAAGCTTACAGCCCTTTCTACCTTTAAAACAGAAGTACAAATCATGCACACCCGAAACAGTCTGCCCATCTTGTTTCACCGCTGTTTCCAAAGTCTTCCACACTTCCCATCCACCAGTATGAGGAACTTGTACTTCCGCAACCAACGTACCACCTATACTGTCGGCATGTACTTCGATGGTTCCCCCTCTCAACGCACTGGCTACACTAACTTCCAATCGGCTGACACCTTTCTTTCCTAAGTCAACTTCCCTCACCTTCACATAATCACCATTATGGATGTCCGACACATAGATTCCTGTCTGGTCATTCGGTTCCGTCTTCACTCCTTCAGAAAAAGCCATGGTCTCCGCTTCCACTCGTTGATAAGGATTGAAGGTACCTATCGGTTTTACGCCTTCTTGCGTAGCATTGATCACAGGAAAAGTTCCATCTGCATTATACTTAAACTCTTCCACAGCTACGGACCGTCCGAATCCACCTCCTCCCGGCAACTTTCCGGTATGATAAAAGAAATAAGAATTTCCTTTATAATCAATCACCCCGCAATGATTCGTAAATGAACCTGTATCCTGCAAAGGCATGATTTCTCCCATATACTTCCAAGGCCCCACCGGCGACTTACTCATGGAATATGCAATATGTTCCGGAACACCTCCTGCCGCATACAGCAAATAATAATTATCCTTCCGTTTGTAGAACCACGGACCTTCCGTATAGATATCCTTATATTTTTCTCCCTTCACACGCTTTTCCGGATTCGGAGCCCCGAAACTGTCCACAGTCTGCTCCTGCTTTTTTACCTCTCCCTTGATGGATATCATATCCTCATTCAATTCCGCATAATAGATATTCGGATTTCCCCAATACAAGAAAGCCCTGCCATCGTCGTCAATATACACGGTTGGATCAATATAATCCCAGCTTCCGTCACAAAGCGGTTTTCCAATGGCATCCCGGAAGGGTCCCACAGGTGAATCACCCACTGCAACCCCAATAGCCATCGCTCCTGTAAGTTTCGAATGCAGGCAGACATACCAATAGAATTTGCCATGACGTTCTACGCACTGCGCAGCCCATGCACGATCATCTGCCCATTCAAAAGATTCTATGGCAAGCGGAGAGCCATGGTCAGTCCAGTTGACCATATCCTCCGTAGAGTATACCCTCCATTCCTGCATCCAGAAAAAATCAGCTTTGTCCTCGTCATGGCCTGTATACACATAAAGTCTGCCATCGTGCACCATAGGAGCCGGATCGGTCGTATAACAGGTCTGCACAATCGGATTTTGCGCCAACAGTATGGGAGAAATCAATCCTCCCAATACTGTCAATACTACTTTATTGCTTATCATAACCTTTTCTACACTATTATTTCCGAGTAATCACCACTCCTCTATTCTTAGGAATAGAAAGATTGACAATCTGTTTCTTGCTGATAACCTGCTCCTTGACTGAGCCCGCCAGTTTATCATTATCTTCATACAAATTGACAACCTCTCCTGCCGCAAACAAGGTAGACACATCGATTTTCAACTTAATGGTTTTATCCTGTGCATTGATACCGGCTACATACCATTTACCGGCATGTTTACGTGCCATCACAATATACTTTCCTGGATAGCCATCTATAAATTTCACTTCATCCCATGTGGTAGGTACTTTCTTCATGAAATCAATGGCCCAAGCCGGCGCATCCGTCAGGTTATTCGGTGCCAATGCAAAGTGCTGTACCGGACTCTGAAACAATACTGCCGTAGCCAGCGCAAATACATCGGAGGTCACTCTCATCCGTCCACCCGGCTCATTTTTCGCATTATAATACTTGTTCAGTGTACTTCCTCCAAAGTCCATGCTTCCAATCGTGTTGCGCACAAACGGATGGATACATGCATTGAATGCTTCCGCATCGCAGCTTCCCTGAGAGAAATTCATGTTCTCACTGGCCAATACGGCTTCACTGGCCGCATAATTGGGATACATACGCTCCCACCCACGCGGAATAGTACATCCATGGAAAATCACCAAGAGTCCATAATCATTAGCATCGGCCAGAATATCTTCGTAAAGCTGCATGGTGACCTGCTTATCACTACCCACAAAGTCAACTTTGATTCCTTTAATACCGATACGCTGCATCCACTTCATCTCTTTCCGACGGGTGATGATGTTGTTCATCTTTCCACGAGGACCTTGGGGCGCATCATTCCAATATCCGTTGGAATTGTACCACAAATACAAGCCTACATTCTTCTGTTTGGCATAAGCTGCCAACTCTTCTATTTTGTCATAGCCCACCTGTGTATCCCACAGCGCATCGACCAGTACCGTACGGTAACCCATCGCTGCACAGAAATCTACGTAACGCTTCTGGTCGTCCATATTCATACTGGCATCGCCCGCAATAATCCAGCTCCAGGTACCGCAACCATATTCAGCCGCATAGTCTTTCGACGGTTCATACAACGGTTCTACCACATCAAACGGTACGGTTGTTTCTACAATTGGAGCCAAAGTAGAACCCAACGTAATAGTACGCCAAGGAGTCTTGCCTGGAAGAGCGATTCCTGGAGAAGTCGTACCATTGCCGTTAAATTCACCTTCCTGCGGGAAACCAATGGTATAAAGTCCGTTCTCGTGCCCTATCAGGCGACTGCCACAATAATAGCTGCTCACTCCGGTTTCGGATATTAACACCCAACCTTTGTCAGAATTTTTAAATAGACAAGGAAATGTGTATCCTTCTCCCCAACCATTTTTTCCCATCGTATTGCTACTGTATACGGTGTCTCATAACTGGGAGAAGTTCGCGCAAAACCTCCCATCGGAGTACTCTGCGGGCATAAGAATGTAGTAGTTCCTTCCGGCAACACAAAACCCGTAGCTTCCTGCTGCACGACACAACACAAGATATCCTTCTTAGGATACACAGTATATCTGAAAGCCACGTCATTGTTACTTACTCGAAATTCCACATCAAAAACCTTCTGTCCTTCTTTGGTAAATGGAATGACAGCCGATTCAGCAGAATAGTCAACTTTACTTTTCTTGATATTCGGCAAGCGATAATTTTTCCATATAGGAAGTTCTGCTATGTCACTTCCCAACGTCAAAGAAGAGGTAAAATCACCTATATTTGTCTTAAGCCCCAAGGGAGACTTCTTAATAAAAACGACTCCATCATAGAGGACCTGGTAAGAAGGCATTCCACCTTCATCCGATACAACCACCTTCACACGTCCATCAGGACTTAACACATCCTTTTCACTCGCATATAGTCCTGTGAAACAAATTATTGCCGCAAAGGATGATAACAATACACGTTTTATCATAGACATTCGTTTTTATAGCATATATTATTCCGTTAGCAGACGAAGCATGAAGATACGACCTGCCACACTGTTTTTCTCACTCTTAAACATGACTTCAATCTGACTCTTTCCTTTTACCAGAGATTCGGGCAATTTGTATTCCACATCCACAAACTCTTCCTTGTTCCATTTGCCCACGATATTCTCAGTCGCAATCACTGTACCATCGACCACAATTTCAAATTTCCGGTTACCTTGTTCGTTGCCCCAATAAGTAGCCATGAGTGAAAGAGGCTGTTTGCCGTTAGTAGAAAGTGTGTATTTAAAATACCCTCCATCGCGGGCATCTCTCCACTTCTTACCTTTCAGCAATCCGGTCTCAGAATTTTCCTTCGCCATCTTATGATCCACTTCAGGCTGCTGCTCAGCGACACTTACCGCATCTACCGTACGGGCATCCAGAGCCATCAACCGTTTTTCCTCTTCTTGGGTACGTTTCGTATATGCCGCATATCCATCTGCAGTCATGCATAGCCAGTACATCATGTATCGGCAGTCATGGATGCGGGAGAATGGTTCCAACACCAAACCATCAAACTTCGAATCATTGAATATGCCCGACAACTTATAACGTAAAGTCTGACCTTCCATGGGTTTCAGCCCATTCAGATAATCGGTCACCTCTTCTTTACTTCCAATCAAAACCGGAGTCTCGCTCAGCGGCACCAGTTTTCCGGATGCGATGTGTCCCCAACGGCCGTCGTCTGCAATCAATCCATCCAGATTATCAGTACCCACTGAGGCTCCCATCAAAATAGGACCACGCATGATGGCCACAAAATCATTCTCTCCTTGAAGCGTTTCCAAACGCATTTTCATAGGTAAAGACACTTCCACCTTATCCCCATCCTTCCATTTACGGTCGATGCAGATATAAGAAGAACCGTCTGCCTTCTTCGAGGCTTCCACTACCTTTCCATTGCATTTCACTTCATATCCTTCTGTCACCCATGCCGGACGTCTTACCAACAACTTGAAATGACGAGACTTTCCGCCCTTCAATCCCACTGTAAATTGAGAAGTTTCCGCATCAGGGAATTGGGTTTCCTGCGTAATAGTAACCTTCTCCTGCTCCCAGTTCAGCCGTGAAGGAATGAAAAGATTGACAAACAACGAATCAGAAGCATGCGTATAGATAAACTCCCCATACTTACCATGATTCTCCATTCCGGTTCCTACACAACACCACATGGCACTGTTGGGCTTTGAATACACCCGGTAATGTGCCGGACGAGCCGAAGTAAAGTACACATAACCCCCATGTTCCGGATGCTGGGTAGACAAAATATGATTGTATAGTGCTCTCTCATAAAAATCAGCATAGGCCGCCTTTCCTGTCATCCGGAACAAACCCTCCGTCAGTTTCAACATGTTATAGGTATTACAAGATTCCGGACCTTCCCGCACTTCTACATGACTTCTGAAATCGTCCATGGCCGAAAAATACTCCCGACGACTGTTGCCACCCAACGCCAGCGAACGCTTGCAGGCCACAATGTCCCAGAAGAAATCTGCCGCATCCAGGTATTGATGATCTCCACATACTTCTGCAATACGCTGATATCCGATGACTTTCGGAATTTGTGTATTTGCATGTATATTGTCCAGATTATCCTTGTGCGCTGCCATGCTGTCGAACAACCAGTGATGAGAGAAACGCTTAGCCGTAGTCAAATATTTCTTATTTCCCGTAATCTGGTAGGCATCGGCAAAGATTTCATCCATCCCTCCAAACTCATTGCCCAACATCTGTTCCATCTGATCGTCTGAAAGTCCTTCCGTAACGGAAATTCCCCAGTCACACAGTTTCAAGAACATATCCAATGCTTCTTGATTTCCCGTATACATCCAAGCATCTCTCAATCCGGCAAAGATCTTATGTACGTTATACCATGGGGCCCAATATTTCCAGATAGACTCTACTTTTCCGTTCTTAATATCCGTCCACAACACTTTTCCATTAGGAACACCCCCGATATAGCCGTCTCCATTACTGTCCTGACAACGCTTCAACTCACTCAGCATGTACTCCATCCGCTTTTTGCACTCTTCGTTGCCAGTCGCTGCATAATTCATTGCCATGGCCGACAAATAATGCCCTCCTACATGTCCGTCCAGACCAGCCCAGTTAGGAAATGGTTCTGCTTTTACGGGCAGCCCGGCTTCTTTCAAGAAAGGAGCCAGGAGGCGGTCTACATCATATTCCATCAAAACCTTGAGGTTTAATTCCTGGGCATGCTTAAACGGTCCGTCGAGTAATTCCACATCTCCTAACGGGAAAGTATTCTTGTATAGTCTATCTTGAGCCTGAATATCTTGAACGATGCCATTCAGCATCATCAGACCTACACATCCTGCAATCAAATTCAGTTTCATCATCCAAGTCTTTATTTAAGTTTAAAGTCTACTATCATTTCTTTATGTGCTTATAATCGAAGAAGTCTACATCTACAAAACCTCCCAAACTCTTCGTGGCATAATTAAACAAGGCAAATTTGGTTCCCATAAAGAAACGACGATAGTCAAAAATCATTTTAAAGTCAGTACCGATTTTCTTCCAGTCCTTATTATCGTAACTATAATAAAAACAAGCCATGTCTTTATTCAACCGGAAATCTCCATCCAGACGAAGATATATCACATCCGATGTCAACTCCACTTTCTGCATCTCCTTCCGATCAATACTTGTCACTGCCTTGCTCGTTTCATCCAGTTGAACACTTTCCGTTTTCATGGTCAGATACTTCCGGTTTCCTTCACAAGTCACGGCCAAGATGCCCGCATCTCCATTAAAGGCACTCAGCCCGGCTACATCTCCTTCCTTCATGCCTGAAAGATCCATACAAACCGCTCCAGAACATTTCGGTCCTTCCATGCGCTGTGTCAACGTATTGGGAGCCAAAAACAAATTATCAACCACCCGTCCGGTTTTCAACCGCAAATATCCCTTGCGTTCAGTCAATGACCAGCAGTCATTCATCGGATTGTGATTCCACTGCCAGTTCAACTTTAATTTATCTCCACTAAAATCATCACTGACTACCAGCTCTTCGGCAGCATATCCCTGTACTGGTTTGGTCATCGTAGCCGGCACATGTCCATTTTCGTCACCCAGCATCGGCCAACCGTCCACCCAGCGGCAAGGCATCACGGTCAATACGCGCCCCACTCCATTACGGTCCTGGAAAATGACCCCATACCAATTTCCTTTTCCGTCATCCACAATCGTACCTTGTGCCACATATGGGAATCCGGCAAATGCATCTTCCAATATCACTTTTTTCTCATAAGGTCCGGTTATCTTATCCGCCCGATAGCATACTTGCCGGCGGTTACCTCCCTGAGGCCATGAAATCATCAGCAAATAATACTTTCCATCGTGTTTAATCACCCTGCTACCTTCCAGCAAGGCATTTTCCTCTTTATCTCTTTCGAATATCTTCATATCGACCCCACCCGGCATGACACCGCTCAAATCCGGCTTCAGCTCACGCAATTGTCCGGTTCCATAAAAAATATAGGCCTTTCCGTCGTCGTCAAAGAACAAAGAAGCATCATGGAAATGAGGAATACATGACAAGAGTTTCCATCTTTTTTTCGGATCGGAAGTAGTATATACATATCCTTTGTAAGGAGTATCATTCGGAGAAAAATAGGCATAATACATTCCGTTATGATAGCGTAAGGAAGTAGCCCACTGCCCACGACCATATACCGTTCCATCCTTCAAATCATAAGCAGGTTTTTCATCCAACCGGTCATACAGATAGCTGACAATTTTCCAGTTCACCAAATCTTTAGAGTGCATGATGGGTGCTCCAGGAACCAGATGCATAGTTGTACTCACCATGTAGAAGTCGTCGCCCACACGTATGACATCCGGATCGGGCACATCTGCCCAAAATACCGGATTAGAAAAAGTTCCATCTCCATTATCTCCACACTGGGCATTGACCGGACCGGACCACATGCCTCCCATAGCCATTAACAGATAAGCTAACAAAAAGTGTTTTTTCATGATTATAAAGTTATTATAAATGATTCGCCTATATTTATTTTGCGTAAACTACATACCGCTTTCCCGGCATGGTTTTCAAATCGTATTCATATACTTTCTTCAATTCAGGTTGTTCCGGATGCGTCAATTTCTTTGAAATCAACGGTGCAGCTATTTCTGCCTGCCTCAACAAGTCATTCGGACAATCACCCGAAGCTTCCTTCAAACCTTTTCCTTTCAGAGGAACATAAGACCGTAAACGTATTACTCCTCCTATCCGGGAATAGACTACCGCCTGAGTGAGATTCATATTCTTCCAGTCCATATCCACCACGAAGCCTCCACGGGCCACCAGACCTTTTACACTTCCTTCCTGCCATTCATCAGGTATGGCAGGCAACAGATGTACAGCCCCATCATGACTCTGCAACAGCATCTCAGCCACTCCAGCCGTAAAACCGAAGTTCCCGTCTATCTGAAAAGGTGGATGCGCATCCAGCATATTCGGATATGTACGTCCTAAAGGATATTGACCGGCCAGACTGTCACAGGGTAACAAAGAAAGCATATTCCGGATGATGCGATACGCATGATTGCCATCCTGCATACGTGCCCAAAAATTGATTTTCCAGCCAATACTCCATCCGGTTGCCATATCGCCTCTCTGTATCAAAGTATTCTTTGCAGCCTGAAACAATTCCGGACTCCGATAAGGAGATACCTGATTGCTTGGATACAAACCATACAGATGAGAGATATGCCGATGCTGGTCTTTCGGATCATCCACATCCTCCAGCCACTCCTGCAACTGATTGTACTGTCCGATCTGCATCGGAGGTAACTGGCTTATCAAGTGCTGAAGAGAGTCACAATAAGACTTGCTTTCTCCCAATATCTGTGCCGCACGCAGCGTATTGCTTAATGCATCAAACGCAATCTGGTTGTCCATCGTACATCCAGCCACGATGGATACCCCGTTCGGTCCATGTTCTGGAGAAACGGAAGGAGCCGTCACCATCCAGCCATAACGGGGATGCCTGGTCATGAACGACAAAAGAAAATCGGCCGTACCTTTCAACACCGGATAATACTCCCGAAGAAAATCCTTGTCACCGGAATACAGATAATGCTGCCAAAGATGCTGTGCCACCCATGCTCCTCCATTGGGCCACATGCCTGCATCTGCAAAATCCACCGGTCCGGCCGCCCGCCAAAGATCCGCATTATGGTGAGCCACCCATCCCTTGGCCCCATACAACACACGAGCCGTTTCCTTACCTGTTACAGAAAGATCACGTGCCATCTCGAAGAACGGACGATGCGTTTCCGTCAGGTTTGTCACTTCTGCCGGCCAGTAGTTCATCTCCGCATTGATGTTGATGGTGTACTTGCTGTCCCAAGGTGCATATAAATCCTTGTTCCATATACCCTGTAGATTCGCCGGCTGACTACCTGGCTGCGAGGACGATATCAACAGATAACGCCCATACTGAAACATCAATGCAGCCAGCGAACAATCTTCTACCTTATTGAAATTATTGATACGTATATCTGTTTCCCTCTTCGAAAATTCTGAAGAAGGCAAACTCAGGCATACCCTTCCAAACTGCTTGGAATAGGCTTCCTTATGTTCCTTATACAATACTTTATCCGGTTTGGCCCAAGCACCTTCGATGGCACGACGCGCTTTGGCGTAGGCATCTCCCGACACATCCCGATAATTGACAAAATTGGTTGCCGCACTCAGAAAGATGGTAGCCGACGATGCATCCTTTACCGAAAGATGTCCATCCTTGCATTCCACCTTTCCATCCGACTTTACCCGCATCATCACTACTGCATGAAGTGCGGCTGGAATACCTTCATGCTCTGCACCATTACAGTACATAACAAGGTATTCCCCTTCACTTTTCACCTCTGAAGCCAACGGACAAGCATATTTCAAGCCAACTCCCAATTTTTGGGTACCCTCACCCGCAGCCAGTTCAATCACCATGACATTGTCGGCAAAGGAAGTAAACACCCGACGGGTATATTCCACTCCCCCACAACGGAAACGTACAGAAGCTGTCGCATCCTCTAAATTCAAGTCACGAGAATAAGAATCTACCTCTCCTTCGCAATCAAAATCCATCCGCAAACTACCCAAGGTCAGGTAACGCATGCCATGTTGGGAAGTCATGAACTTTGCATCCAGCAGACTTCTGGCCTCTAAGTTTTTCCCTTCAAAAATCAGTCTTCTCACCTCATTCAGATAGGCTGATGCCCCTTCCCGGTTATTACTATACGGTCCACCGGCCCAGAAGGTTTCTTCATTCAATTGGATTTCCTCATGTGCAACTCCTCCAAACACCATTCCTCCGATATGAGAATTACCTACAGGCAATGCTTCCCACCAGTTACGTGCCGGAGCCGAATACCACAATTTCAGATTCTCTGCCTCAGCCGCCATTAACCCAACGACAGAAGCTATCAGAAGCACACATACGCATAGAACTTTTCTCATAGATGCCTATTCTTAACCCGTTATTTATCGAAAGTTCTTGACACAAACGGCAGACACATATACAAAGCAGAATGCCAATATTCCCAATCATGTCCACCGTCTCTTACCCTGAACTGACAGGAAATGCCCGCCTTGCGCATCGCCTGAAAGAACTCTATGTTCCGGTCGAGCAGGAAATCATCATCTCCACAATCTACAAACCATCTCACCGACTTCAATGCCTGAATTGTATTTGCATCCGCTTCAGACACACGCTTGATGCAGCTGCGGTCTATCACAGCCCGTGTCAAAATGGCCAGCTTGCTGTCGGGATTCTCAAAGCGAGCTGCTCCTTCTTCCGGAATAGACATCAGTGCACTCATGGCATAGACAGAGGCAAACTTATCTGCATGCCACAAACCATAACCAGTGGCCCCGCCGCCTCCCATAGACAACCCGGCTACCGCACGATTTTCCTTATTTCCGATGATATTGTATTTACTTTCCACATAAGGCAAGAATTCTTCAAAAAAGAAATCCTCATAAAGCCATCCCGGCATGTTGAAAAAACCATTCCATATTTCTTTGTAGATATCCCCTCCCGCATTGGGCATAACAATAATCATCTCACTGGCCTCCTGTGCATAAATTAAACGGTCGGCCACTTCCTGCACATGTCCGCGCCATACCCAATCCTGATTGGTTTGCGACATACCATGAAACAGATAAAGTACCGGATATTTCTTACCAGGTATTTCCCCATAAGAAGGAGGAAGATAAATAGAGCATACCCTTTCTGTATTCAACTTTTTACTGAAAATCGTATCATTTACTACCCTGCTACGCGAAAACAAAGAGACAGGAATCAAGGCTACAGCCAATAAAAAAACAATAAAAGAATGTTTATCCATAGACATAAAATTTAATCTACACAAAAATAACTCACATATAGATAAATTACAAGAATTTACGTTACCAGTCCTTTTGTCTATGTTACACACCCTACATATTGTATTTACAAAGCGTACATTTTACCTATGCTCACATTACATTTTTTTCGATACACCATTGAATGACAATATTTTATAGGAATCACATTCAAATTACACAAAAAATACCACATCGTAACATACAATAAGAAATCTGCAACATACCGTCACACCCTTCCCCTGCAAAAAGCATACATTTGTATTCAGAAAGATTACACTTCATTTAACTACACAATCATTCAATTTTTACAATGTTATTATCATGAAAAATCAATTTAAACTACTTACATTAGGAACATTAAGTCTCTTGGCTGCCTCCTGTAGCAACAAGGTAACCATGCCTGAGCCAGGAGTACCGGTTTTCGGTCAGTTCACCTATACAGGAAAAGATGCGGTATACGAAAAAAATCCGCTCAATGAAGGCGAGTTCTACAATCCGATACTGCAGGGCTGCTACCCTGACCCCAGTATCTGTAAAAAAGGTACTGACTACTACTTGGTATGCTCTTCTTTTGCCATTAACCCAGGAGTACCCATTTTCCACTCTACCGACTTGGTAAACTGGAAACAGATAGGTCATGTGCTCGATCGTCCCTCACAGCTCAAAGTGGAAGATTCCGGTATCAGTGCCGGCATATATGCACCAACCATACGATACAATCCGTACAATGATACCTTCTATATGATTACCACCCAGTTCTCGGGAGGAATGGGAAATATGGTGGTAAAAACCAAAGACCCTATGAAAGGATGGAGTGACCCAATCAAACTGAATTTCGAAGGTATCGATCCGGATATTTTCTTCGATGACAATGGAAAAGCCTATGTCACCCACAACGATGCTCCTGAAAAGCCGTTATACGAAGGACACAGAGTCATTAAAGTGTGGGAGTATGACCTGGAAAAAGACCAAATTATTCCTGGAACAGATAAAGTTGTAGTCAATGGAGGAGTAGATTTGTCAAAGAAACCCATCTGGATAGAAGCTCCTCATCTCTATAAAAAAGAAGGAAAATACTACCTCATGTGTGCAGAAGGAGGTACAGGCGGCTGGCACAGTGAAGTCATTTTCATCGGCGACAGTCCGAAAGGTCCGTTCAAACCTGCACCGGAAAATCCGATTCTTTCACAAAGACATCTTCCGGCAGAACGCCCGTTCAAAGTAGACTGGGCCGGTCATGCCGATTTGGTAGAAGGCCCTGACGGACAATATTACGGTGTTTTCTTGGCAATCCGTCCCAATGAAGCCAACCGAGTAAATACCGGACGAGAGACCTTCATGCTGCCTGTTGACTGGAGTGGTACTTTCCCCGTATTTAAAGGCGGCCTGGAACCTATCCAGCCCAAACTGACCATGCCACAAGGCGTGAAGAATGAAACAGGAAAGAACGGTTACTTCCCCAACGGAAACTTCACTTATACAGAAACCTTTACGCAAAGCCCGCTAGATTACCGCTGGGTAGGAGTCAGAGGAGCTAAAGAAGGATTCATCTCTACCACAGAAGACGGACTGAAAATAACACCTTACGAAACCAATATCAAGGCTGTGGCTCCTACTTCCACTCTTTTCTATCGTCAGCAGCACATCAATTTCACCGTCACCACGACCCTGAAATATGTCCCTCGCACAGAAAAAGACCTTGCCGGAATCACCTGCTACCAAAGTGAGAAGTTCAACTACGTATTCGGACTGACCAAGAAAGGGGAAGATAACTACATCATCCTGCAACGGACTGAGAACGGAAACTCTTCCACGCTAGCCAGTGAAAAGATTGAAAAGGATACTCCTGTCAACCTGCGGGTAAATGCTGAAGGCGACAACTATACATTCAGCTATTCCGTAAAAGACGACAACTATCAAACCGTAGGAGGAACCGTTTCCGGAGACATTCTCTCGACCAACGTAGCCGGAGGATTTACGGGTGCCATGATCGGATTATATGCCACCACATCCAATGATGCGGAAGCACTATAATATGTATTCATTTTACTTCTCCAATTAAAAAAATCAGCCCACTGACTGCTAAAGGTTGGTGGGCTGATTTTTTTAATCCAATACAAAACACGGCTCAATTACTGTGGAAAGATTATCTGGTAACGCCCGCTCAAATGCATAAAAGCAAACAAGCGCAACAAACCATCATAATATTTATCCAAGTAACCATCTTCATAAGGCTCATGCTTTGCCTCCCATAGTTGCTTTACAAATTCATAACATTTTACATCTGTACACACCAATGATACAGCAGCAGAAGTAGCCACAAGTCCTAAAGAATGACGAAGCTGTTTATATTCACCAGCCTGCAAGACCTCTTTTACCGGGCTTCCGTCTACATTATATTGATCTTTAAAATCATAAAGCCCCTGACTATACAGAAAGTTCTGTATTTTATTGCCATATTCCTGCTGCCATTCTTTATCAGCACATGCCCATGAATAGTCCAAGGCAATGTTCATAGGCACACGCCATGAATCAAAACGAAACGCATCCCCAATGATCCCGCCTGAATTAAGCAAAGAGCCGTCATAGTTATTATAATCAGGATTCAATCCTGTTACCGGATGAATGCTTTTATGCAAATACTCACGGCTTTTCTGGGCACATTCTCTCCAAAAGCGACCTCTCCCGTCATTAGCCCATCTGGCCCATACCTCATAAAAGGCTGGCAAATGATAAGACGGGTCTGTAAATCTCGCTCCAAAACCTGTAGGAGTAAAAGTAATCAGTTTTTGCTCCACATTGATAAAAGGAGTCACTGCGTCCATCCCGGTCTTTTGCATGGAACAATCCAATATATTCTGCGCTTCTGCCAGATAATTGATTCCTGAGCTGTTTCCCCATCTGTTTGAAGCAAAAATCAAGGATGTCACATAATATAACTCCCCGTCGGATGCCGGTCCCTCTGAGTTACGAGTTCCATCCGTCTGACAACTCCATGCAAAATAACCTTTCAACCTTCCATCCTGATGCTGCATATATTTTTTACACCACCTCCACAAACGGTCAAATATGTCTTTCCGGTCAAACTGGACGGCTATCATCATACCATAGGACATTCCTTCCGTACGCACATCATGATTCTTCACATCACTAATATACGCCATAGAGTCGCCTACCTCAAAATAGACCTTGTTTTCCCCATAAAATACCTCATTGAAAACCTCATTCAGTTTTGCATCGATTTCAGCCTGAGAATATCCCATCTCCGCAAAGAAATTCCGATATTGATGAGTCTCAAAAGCTCCGGCAGACCATGGCACCGCATCAAAGCCTAACCAATCAATCTCCACAGCCCCTCCCTGCTGGAGCATAAGCCGTACGTCCTGTATTCCCTTTGGTACATCACGCACAGATTCCCTTATGATACACCAATCCTTACATGCCGGAACTTTGATTTGCGCCACTTCCTTATCTGCGACCTCCACTTTCAGCGTTCCGCCATGAAGAGACTTTACCCGCATCTTCACTTCCTGTACTGGCTGAGTACCGAAATCCACCTGATTATAACGGACCCAAGATTTCACTTTTGCCAGTTCACATTTCCATCCTTCAAATTTATTCTTTTCATCCACAAATGAAATCCCCACTCCTTTCTTACTGGCTTCACTGTATCGGTCTATCTGTATCTTCATACGTGCATTTGTCACGCCTACTCCTCTCAGTGTAGGCTTCACCTTCCGGATGGTCCCATCCGCATTAAAGCACAAAGTATCAATCCGGACCGAACGGCGTTTGTCTGCTTCAGGCGAGAAATCGTTATGATGATAAAAAAGATACCACTGGCCTTTGTATTCCACTACAGAATGATGATTGGTCCAGCATCCCGTAGGAGATTCATCCATCATGATTCCTTTGAAATCAAACGGCCCCATAGGTGAATCTCCCATTGCATAGGCCAGAGTTTCCGTCTTATCCTTTACCCACGGGAAAGTCAGATAATACTTGCCATTTCTTTCAAAAACAAATGGTCCTTCCTTAAAGCCCTCTGGAAGACCTTCTATCGAGACCGGTTCGGAAGCCAGCTCCCGCATATTATCTTTCAGTTTTGCCATATGCAATCCATTTCCAGACCAATAAATATAGGCACTTCCATCCTTGTCAATCAGCACACAAGGATCGATACCTCGAATTCCACTTATCGGCTTCCAATCAGGCATAAAAGGTCCCGACGGATTATCAGCTACTGCCACTCCAACCGAAAAACCTTTTGCATTTTTCGCCTTAGCCGGAAAATAAAAATAATACTTTCCACCCTTATAAACACAATCAGGCGCCCACATAGAATAAGAATCACGTTCCACCCAGGGCACATTATTCTGCGATAGAATCACCCCATGGTCCATCCAGTTTACTAAATCTTCTGACGAATATACATGATAGTCTTCCATACAAAACCAATCTTTAAGACGGGCTACCGGACTTTCTATATCATGTGACGGATACAAATAGATTTTCCCGTCAAAAACCCGCGCAGTCGGATCGGCTGAGAATGAATGATTGATGATTGGATTTTGCGAGTAAACCGCAAACTTAAAAACAAACAAAACAAGTACACAGGAATATAAATGCCTCATAAATATCAGTATTAGGTATAACAAAAAATAAAAAAAGCTGCCCCAAACTACATGGAGCAGCTTCTTATATTCAACAAAAAATGAAATTAGTTCGCAGAATTACCATGCATATTCGTATTGGTAGAAAGTTCTGTGGAAGGTATTGGCACACGTAAATGACGAGAATAATCAAACGTCTGAGTACCAGTCAAGTTAGTCTGTTCAACTTGAAGGGCATTTTTATTCTTCAAGTTATTCAACATGATACTCTGATCCGGGTCATTCGGATTATTATACCATCTCATCAAGTTGAAGAATCTCCAACCTTCCCAATACAGCTCTACAGAATATTCATGTTTCAGAATTCGACGTACGGTATTCAGTTTCATGCCTTCACAAATGACATTACCATTTGTTCCTTCCACTCTACCTACAACCGGCTGATGCTGCAACAATTCATCGACAGTAGGCAATGTACCACCTTTCAAATAATCTTTACCTGCATCCGCTTCAGTGGTATTGAACGCTTCGGTATTGTTATTCGCACGATCACGCACCATCTGAATGTATTTCTTAGCCGTTGCCTCATCGTTGTCAGCCTCCAGACAGCACTCTGCATACATCAACAGAATATCTGAATAACGGATAAGGCGGTCATTGATACCACTCTGTTCCTTGCTTCTCACCTGATCAAGGCTATACTTACGGCATCCAAACCATTTTCCTCTCCATTCATCAAAGGTATCGCCTGAGAACAAAGTCTCATAAGGAATCCATTTACCAGACTTACCAAAGAAATTACAACCACCTGGAATATACATACCCAGATAAGCACGAGGATCAATAATATTGTCATTCTCATCACGTTCAAACTCATTGTACAGTGCCAAAGAAGGCTGTCCATTCCACCATCTGCCAGACTCAGTAGAGTTAGGAGCACTCAATTCCAATTCACGGATTGTATTTTGTCCGGTTACAACCCAGTCATTTAAGTCACCATTAGCTGCAGGGTTAAAACCGTCTGTTTCTACACTCTGACAGAATTGTACCTCAAACAAGGATTCTGAATTGTTTTCATTATCTTCTGTGGCATTGTCACGATAATTAGCCACCAATGAATATTTACCAGAATTAATAATCTGCCACAACACGTCTTTGGCCAAGGCCCATTCTGCATCTCCAGCCTTAGCTGTTCCATCCAATATCGGACGAGCCATATATGTCTTTGCCAAAAAGGCAAGTGCAGAACCTTTGGTGGCACGACCTTCATTCTCTGTACCTTCGTATGACCAGTCGGTAAGCAACTCTGAGGCATCCTGGAAGTCTTTTATCATACGCTGATAAATAACACCTGGTTCAGCAGGAGCCAACATATAATCCCCTTCACCGGTAGTCACATAATCACGGTCAGGAATTTCGTCTCCCCAGAAATACACCAGATAGAACCGGCTCAATCCACGCAGGAAGATGGCTTCTCCTTTTAACCGGTTATATAACTTCTTGTCATCTTCATTGTTCAGATCAAAAGCTCCATCCTGATTTGCTTCCAGTTTTTCAAGCGCTAAATTAGCCGCATACTGCAATACATACAAGTCCTGGTAACAAGTTGATACACTACCCAGGTCTGCGTTCACGTTATACTGAGACAATCTCGCTGTTTCAGGTTCACCAGCAGCCGCTCCACTTGTAAACACATATTCATCACTACGTGCATTCAGCATGAACGGCATCCAACGAGCCCATCCACCAGCTCTTTGAAGAATGTTATACGCTCCATTTACCGCATAAGTCAAATGCTCTTTTGTATTATAATATGTAGCTTCGTTTTCTGCGGAAGGATTGTTAAAATCCATGTCAGGCTCACATGAACTCATTGTCATTAATAATGAGCCTAAACAAATACCCATATATGTTTTAAGATGTTTCATAATTTTCCGATATTTCATTGTTATTTAAAATGTCAACTGTAAACCAGCAAAGAATTCACGGTTAGCCCAATAGGTATCTCCAGAGTAGTAATAGGCTCCGTCTACACCACGATTCAAAGTTGAACCATTGTTAGGTACCTGCGGGTCAAACATGGAATATCCTGTAATAGTGAACGGATTCTTTACACCTAAATACAAACGTAAAGATTCAATGTGAGCTTTCGAAATCAATGCTTTGTCAAAAGTATAGCCCAGTGTAATACGGTTACAACGGAAGTAAGAACCATTTTCAATAAAATAGTCGGATGCCATTGTGTGATTACCATTCGGGTCATTCAGTACGGCACGAGGAACATCGGTATTCACATTGGCCGGCAATGTAATAGTTTCACCACCTGCAGTTGTAAAGGTCACATCTTTCGCACGGAAACGATTGTTCATATCTGCCATCTGATTCTTTGCAGCATAACCACCCATCAACTCTGTTTTCCAGTTATTATAAATTTGGTTTCCAAAGTCACCTTGCCACAACATTGAAAAATCAAATCCTTTATATTCTGCCGTAATATTCAAACCAAAAGAGCAATTCGGTAAAGAAGAACCGATAAATGTCTTATCGTCATCTGTAATTTGTCCGTCACCATTCAAGTCCACGTATTTCAAGTCTCCGGCTGCAGCAGAAGGCTGAAGACGTTCTCCCTTGCTATTTACATAATTAGCGGCCTCTTCATCTGTACGGAACAAACCATCTGTCTTATATCCCCAGAATTGAGCTACTGGCTGTCCAACTACCGTCATCGTCACATTACCTGTACTACAAGCACCACCGGCAAGTGAAGCATTATCACCCAAACTTGTTACTTCATTCCGATAAAGAGAGAAATTAGGAGAAATAGTCAATTTCACATCCCCAATCTGTTCACGATAAGTAGCTGAAAGTTCGATACCCCAGTTCTTCATGCTACCCACATTAGAATACATGGTATTGATATTACCTGTTGATTTAGGCAACTGTACGGCAAGCAACATATCGGTTGTCTTACGATTATAATAATCGAACACCAAGCTGAATTTATTATTAAACATATCAAGGTCGAAACCTACGCCTGCATCTCTGGTTGTTTCCCATGACAAATCAGGATTAGCAAAATTTTCAATCAATGGAGCTGGTGCGTTAGAAGTAGTTCCCTCAGGATTAATCTGGTTAGGACCAAAGGTATAATATCTGTTGTCGGTTACCACTACTGACTGATAATCATACCGTCCAACCGCATTGGCACTACCAATCCAACCCAATGTGGCACGAAGTTTCAAGTTGTTCAACCAACTGGAAGTGGCCTCTTTCATCCAAGATTCTTCGCTTACTCTCCAACCAACAGAGAATGATGGGAAATATCCCCAACGATTGCCTTTTTTAAACTTAGAAGATTCATCTGCACGGAAATTGGCAGTAATCATATATTTGCTGTTGTATGAATACATCACTCTGGCCAGATAAGAAAAATAAGCTTCGTTATACTGTGAACTCGTGATGTTCTGACTGTCTGGGAAACGACTTTCCGGACCGAAATCTGCATATTCATTGCTACGACCAGAAATACCAGTAGACCATCCGTCAAATTTTTCTGAAACCACGCCGACAACTCCAGACAAAGTATGTACATCATTAAAAGTCTTATCGAAAGTCAACAAGTTTTCAATAATCTCATGTCCGCTTCCTCCTTTTGTCGTAGTTTGTGAATTATATGCCTGTTTTCCATTGGCTGTTCCAAGATCATGTTCCGGAATGAGAGTGGCATCATTGTTTCTGGCAAATGAATAGGTATAAGTCAAACGGTATTTCAACCAGTCAAAAATCTTTATTTCTCCAAAAATACTTCCCAATGCACTGATGGAACGATTGCGAAGCTTTTCATTTCTTAAGAACCAGATCTGGTTGACCAAGTCATTTCCGTCACGTCCATTGTTACCAGTCAAGAAGAAACTACCATCTTCATTATATACTGGCAGGTTGGAAGGAGTCTGCAAAGTATTCATCAAAGAGGCACCCGTAAAGCCATTTGTTCTGCTATAATTGGCAAAGATACGACCACCGTAAGTAAAACGACCCACAGTACCTTGTACATTGGCATAGATGTTATCCACTTTCACATCTTCTGTATGCATCTTATCATCATTGTCTGCATGTGTGGCACCAATACGATAGCTGGCATATTTACTACCTCCACTTACTGACAAGTCATATTTCTGATAGTTTGTATTGCTAAAATATTCATCCCACCAGTCTGTGCTACCAAGCGGGTTACTTGGATTTGCCACACCTGTCGGAACTGTTTTATTCCATGTGCCATTGGCAATTGCATTCGCATCGGAGGAATTATAATAAAGTTCATTTACATAAACGGCATAGTCATAAGGATTCAACATGTCTACCTTACTTGTATTTGAACCAAAACCGGCATATGCATTAAAACTTACTTTCGGTTTTCCTTCAGCTCCCTTTTTCGTAGTGACCACAATTACACCATTTGCACCACGCACACCGTAGATAGCACACGAAGCTGCATCCTTCAACACCTGAATAGACTCAATTTCATTATCATTCGGAATATTACCAGAAGCGTCAATGATACCATCTACTACCCACAACGGGTCTGTACTACCTGTAATAGAAGAAGTACCACGAATACGAATCTTACCACCTGATACATTCACACCTGCCGTACTTCCCTGCAAGGCATCTGTAATTCCACCCGGAGACTTCAAAACTTCCTTTGGGCTTAAAGTGGCAATTGCTGAAGTCAAATCTTCTTTTTTCTGAGTACCATATCCTACTACTACGACATCATCCAGTAATTGCGTGTCTTCTTTCAACGTAACAGTCAGGTCTGTTCTGCCAGCAACCGAAATTTCCTGACTTTTATATCCTACAAAAGATACCACAATCACTGAATTAGAAGGTACATTCAATGTAAATCCCCCTTCAAAATCTGTAATTGTACCATTAGTCGTACCTTTCTGAAGCACACTCGCTCCAATAACCGACTCCCCAGTTCCATCTTTAACGACTCCTTTTACGGTAATATTTTGGGACAAAGCCCATAAAGGAATCATACAAAACAATATGAATAGCCATGTCAGGCGTAAATTAAAAGAGTTTTTCATTATAGTTGTATGTTTAAAAGTTAATAAATTTCTTTCTTACTTACCAAGTAATAATTCTTCCATTATTATTACTTCATCCTCCATTATACCTTGTTGTGTTCATACGCATTTCATTTAAGATTACACATTTACAAATCATTTAACATGTCACAAATGTAATTCTTAATAAATGAAAGAAATTATACCATATTACAAACACGCATATTATATGTTACATCCTACTCACACGTGTAACATTTTCTTTATGCCATGATACATTTAGGCTATAAAACATAAAAAAGGCCTTTTCAAGGCCATAAAAAACGCCTTTGCGTTTCATCTGAAACACAAGGACGTTTGAACCAAAACGCAAGGACGTTTTACTTGAAACGCAAGTGCGTTTAAAACAAAACGCAAGTACATTTGATGCCAAACGTACTTGCGTTTTTTCACGAGACATTTCAGGTCCCTAAAAGTCCTCCAAAATCCTCAAAATCCCGGAAGGTATTCTTTCAATGCCTCCACATATTCCGCCATGGCTTCCCTGCCTTTCGAAGTCATCCGGCAAACGGTACGAGGCTTTTTGCCCACAAAGCTTTTCTCTACTTCGATGTAACCGGCCTCACTCAGTTTGTCGAGCTGCACACTGAGGTTGCCGGCTGTGGCCTGGGTCTGCTCTTTCAGATATACGAACTCAGCCTCTTCCACCGACAAAAGAATCGACATCACCGCCAGCCGCAACTGGGAATGGAGCAACGGATTTAATTCCTTCAACATACCTGACGCGCTTTACGGTTCAGATAATGGCCGGGCAAAACCATCATCACCAAAAACGACAATCCGAAATACAGATTCCAGTCGACCGTAGAAGACTGGTGGATGGTATAGGCCATCAGCATATAGATGGCAAAACAGAAAGCCACCAGCGGACACCACGTCACCAAGCGGCTGCGGATAACCACCCCGGTGATGGAAACCCCAATGCCGCAATAAAGCAGGGACAGAGGAAACATCAATGAAAAATCCACTCTTCCATAACAAAAAGTCAGCAAACACATGATAAGTACCGTCAGCACAAACAGACTGCCTATCACTTTCCAAACCTGCATAATGGCACGGTCAGTATAAGTAATCACCTCAGCCACCTGCCGACGCTGCTCCCAAAGCATGAAGCCCCAGAACAAAAACATAGTGAACCAACCAAAGTTCCAGCGAGCATCCCCCGTGTAGTACACCAACAAGAACAACAAGACCGAAAGGGCGGTGGTGAAATAGCCCCAGTAAAGAAACTGGTTGCCACTGCCCACTTCCAAATTTTTCCGTGTGGAATGAATCATTTGCGAAATCAGTTCCAAACTTTCCCGTTCTGACAATTTCTTTTCTTCCATAAGGCACTCATTTTAGAGGTTTCAAACTAAATATAGTTTATTTTATAAACCATAAACTGATAAATAAAAGCAAGGAGGCGCGCTTCTCTTTTGCTTTCACCACAAAGATAAATAAGTTTATTTTATAAACCAAATAAATCAAGAAGAAAAATAGATAAAAAAAGCCGCTCCAATCTTCCCGACTGAAACGGCCTTCAGGTAGATTATAAAGGTATAGTCTTATTTCTTCGAATCATTCGCATTCGTCAACAACTTGCCCTCATATTCTCCGGTCAAGGTCTTCAAGAATGCGACAATCTGTTTCACTTCCTGCTGTGACAGGTTCACACCGACTTCATACTTAGCCATAGCTACCACCGCATCTTCCAGTGTAGCCTGAGTAGCATCATGGAAATAAGGCGCAGTCATAGCTATGTTACGCAAACCGGGCACTTTAAAGCGGTGACGGTCTCTTTCGTTCTTGGTTTCCTTGTAACGGCCGTTATCTTCTACGGTCAGTTCCGTACCACGGTCAGCAAAGTAGTCAGCTTTGATTCCCATCAGTTCATACGACTGTCCACCCATGTTTTCACCGACATGGCAAGTAGCGCAGTTGTATTTCTTGAACAAATCGTATCCAGACACTTCTTCTGCATTCATGGCTGTCTTATCCCCTTTCAGATACTTGTCGAAACGAGAATTCGGAGTCAGCAAGGTTCTTTCAAACTCCTGAATGGCATTCGTAATGTTGGCCTCGTTAATACCGTCAGGATATACTTCCGTAAATGCCTTGCTGAATGCGGCGTCTGCTTTCAGCTTATCACAGATTTCATCGAACGACTTGCAAGCCATTTCTACCGGATTCAAAGGAGGTCCGGCTGCCTGGTCGGCCAACGTAGCCGCACGTCCGTCCCAGAACTGCACAAAGTTATACAATGCATTGTAAACTGTCGGAGCATTTACCCCTCCGTGCTGTCCACCGACACCTTCTGAGAAAGCTTTGTTGTCCACACCACCGGTATTCAATCCGTGGCAAGAAGAACAAGACACGGTGTTATCGGCCGACAGACGTACGTCATGGAACAACATCTTACCCAATATCACCTTACGCATATCCACCGGCACGGAATCCTGTACCGGACGAACAGCCTCGTTCGCCCACTGCTTATCGGCCAACAGATTCGGATAGGAAGCCGCACGTTGAGATTTCACCCAAGCAAGTGCCATCTGTGTCTCCGTATCGGTCAGCGAAGAACCCCAGTGAACAAGGTAATACTTGGCCAACGGCATCGTACCATCGGCAATCACTTTTTCCACCTTGGCCAGATCCACTTCATTGATTTTTTCGCCCTTTTTCAATGCCTCTACCATCGGAATCATGTCAAAAGAACGATAGCCCAAGCGGACATCTTCTTTCACCAGTTTGCCTGCTATCGGGAAGCCCGCATAGAAAGGCAACTTCGGATTGGCTGAATGGCAAGCCATACAGCCACTACTTTCAATGATTTCTTCCATTTGCGCATTACTTTCTAGGCTGGCTGAAGGTGCTCTATTCACCAACCGGTACACTACGCATAGTACGATGACTACCACCAGTACGGAAAGAATAATCTTCGAACTTTTTTTCATAAAAGAATGAATTTAAAAATTAAACAACCAGTATATATTATAAATAAGACTATGAACGAGAATACAAGTGCACACTTTGCCGGGCCGCCGGAAGGTAATTCACCCCGTACCAGCACATCTGGAGCGAGAGGAAAGACACAATCAGTATCCAGTAAAGCGTACGGGCAGAAGCACTTCTGAACAAACGCAGGTGTACATACAGCAGGTAACCGGTCCAAGTCACTGCCGCCCAGGTTTCTTTCGGGTCCCAGCTCCAGTAATGCCCCCAAGCCGCCTTTGCCCAAATGGCTCCGGTAAGCATCCCCACCGTCAGAAAGGCCAGTCCGGTATACACCAGCTTATCGGCAGCTTCCAAATAATTGGACCGATGCTTGAAAAGTCCCATACACGACAGGATAAAGGCGCATCCCAGCACAGAATAAGAAAACATATAGATGGTGACATGGGGAATAAACCACGGACTCTGCAAGGCAGGCATGAGCGACTGGTCATGAATCTCCGGTTTCAGGATATTGACAAGGGCAAAGACCGCCCCCACCACCGTAGAAAAGCACAAAATCCAAGGATATTTCCAACGGATATACGTCAACAGGCCGGAGACGCCCATAAAAAAGGAATACCATAACCGAGTTTCTCCCATGGTGCGCAAAGGAGGACGCTGCAAAGAAATCCAAAATCCGGCAATAAACACCGCAAACACCGCGATGCCCAACGAGGTCAGCAGAATGGCCCAGCGACTCCGTTCTCTCGAGAACAAAGCAAATGCCGCGCCACTTGCCCACAAAACAATCGCCGACAGGGCAAACCATTCAAAATTATTCCACGTAATCATTTAAGCAAAACATTAGTTTTTTAAGTCTAGTCATCTGAAATTCTTAGTATGAAGCTCTTCGTTGCCTGTTCGGCCCAGCCAAGAACAACAGGCAACTCCCGCATAACATCATTACAATGCCCAGCCACATAAGATATTTCAAAGGCTCACGCACAATTTGAACCACACAATACTGCGGTTCGGGTGACCGTACATCGTAGGAAGTCAGATAATAATCGTCCATCCAATTGGCCGCATAAGGATGATTCACTTCCAAATGAGCCTGTTTCCCATCTATCGTGACCTCGGCAAAGAAATGACGAGGAGCTCCATTAGGATAATGCTCTACCGTAAAATCTGTCAATTGCAATTTTTGAGGCAGATAAACCTTAGCCCCCTGCTCTGTAAAGGCTTCATTGGTAGGCGAAGTCCGGAATACGGGAATACGCAAGGTCTGTTCTTCGGCACTGCCAATGAATCCAGCGAAAAGAGCCAGCCACAATCCCGCATGATTGAGCACGAAACGCCACCGGTTCCGCCCCGGAAGGAAGCATCTCCTCAGGGTAATCATCCCTAAATGGGTAAGCAATACAAACAGACTCGTCACAAAAATCCAGGAAGAAGTAAAATGATAGCATCCCAAACGGGAAAAGACACCTGATTTTTCCGCTATTTCCTGTGCGGACAGTTGAGGAAACAGTCCCACAACCAGACAACCGGCCAGAAACCACCCGAGTGTCCAGTAGGTACACTGCGGGGAAAGCCATAGTCTGACAGCTTCGGAAGAACGCTTTTCTTTATAGGCGTACCACATCCCTCCTATCCAAAGCAAGGCTAAAAGGACATCCAGCGGAAAGGAAAAGAACGTAAACGGGAAATTGCCAAACACACATTGAGCCGCCACCGAAAGCAATAATAATAAAATGAATAGCAAGTTAGTCTTTAAGTTCATACATCCATGATTTATGAAACTGGTGCAAAGATAAGAACTTAATTGAACTTTACAACAAAATTGTAAAGAGAACAAACCTATTCCCTCTTAAAACAAGGAAACAGGTTTGCCAGTTTCTTATTTTTCCCGACGCATCCGGTGTCCGTATACCACAATGACCAGAAAACAAATCAACGGAAGTACAAACGACACATTCACCGCCGGCATTCCTAACAAAGTCTTACAGTCTATCAAAGAAGCTTGCAAAGGAGGCAACACCGATCCTCCCAAAATGGCCATAATCAATCCGGCGGCCCCGAACTTTGCATCATCGCCCATGCCTTTCAAGGCAATGCCGTAGATAGTGGGAAACATCAGTGACATGCAGGCAGAAACTCCCACCAGGCAATACATGCCATAGATATTCTGCAAGAAAATCACTCCTAAAATACACAAGGAAGCTCCGATGGCAAGCACCTTCAGCAATTTGCCCGGATTGACATATTTCAGCATCAAGGTACAGGCAAAACGACTGATACAGAAAATCACCATGGCGACAATGTTGTATTTCTGTGACAAAACCTCAGCCGCCTGTTCTTCCATGCCTTGCGACATGAACAGATGCGTACCATACTGAATAATGAAAGTCCAGCACATAATCTGCGCTCCTACATAGAAGAACTGGGCTACCACTCCATAGCGGTAACGTTTGACGGCGTACAGACGCTTCAAGGTAGGCACAAAATCAATGCCATGAGACTGGTCGGCATTCTTGGGCATACGGGTCAGGCGAATGACAAGCAGCATAATCAGAATCACGATTCCAATGGACAAATAAGGAGTGATGAGGATGGTCAGGTCTGAATCACGGATCGCTTCAAATTCGGCCTGACTCAGCTGGGCCCGTTCGGCAGTGTCCAGCGGATGAAGCTGGTTCTGGATAAAGTTCATGGCCACAAACATTCCCATCAAAGAGCCTATGGGATTGAAGGCCTGTGCCAGATTCAAGCGACGGGTAGCGGTTTCTTCCGTTCCCATCGACAGAATATAAGGATTACAACTGGTTTCCAAGAAAGACAGTCCGCACGTCATGATGAAATAGGCCAGCAAAAAAGGATAATAGTTACCGGTCAGTTTGGCCGGGAAAAAAGACAAGGCCCCCAAGGCATACAGCCCCAGCCCCAGCATGACTCCCGCCTTGTAGGAATACTTGCGGATAAACATCGCCGCCGGGAAAGCCATGGCAAAATATCCGCCGTAGAAAGCGACTTGCACCAAGGTGCCATCAGTCACACTCATCCTGAATATCTTGGAAAAAGCCTTGACCATGGGATTGGTTATGTCATTGGCAAAGCCCCACAAGGCAAAACAAAAAGTAATTAGAATGAAGGGAATCAGGAAATTTACCCCATCTTTCTTTAATATAGATTGGTTATTCGATGTATTACTCATGGTATCAGATTTTAATAAGGTCAGCAAGTGTCTTGGTCACTTGATTTGTTGCATGATATTGCCGATGGCAGTAGCTTCCACCGGCCCTTCTTCTACAGGTATGCCGATGGCCTCTTCCGTCAACCGGTTCAGGTATTTGTTCTGACTTCCTCCACCTATGACATACAGTTTTGTGACCGGCTCCGGCAAAAGCTTGTTCAAGGCTTCCACCCCCACCTTATAGCGCAAAGCCAGCGAACGAAGCACACATTTCACAAATTCTCCCTGGGTGACAGGGGGCGTCTGACCCTGAGCCACACAATAAGTAGTAATGGCATCTACCATACTCACCGGGCACTGGAAAGTTGCTGCATCCACATCAATCAACGCCTCCGTTTCCGCACTTTCCGCAGCCGGCAACAAGGTAGAATAGGCCACATCTTTCCCTTCATCCTTCCACTCCTGCATCAGCTTCTGAAGTATCCACAGCCCGGTGATATTCTGCAAGAAACAAATCTGTCCGTCTCTTCCACCCTCATTGGTGAATCCTGCCAAGCGGGCTGCTTCCGTCAGAATCGGTTCGTTGTTCATGACTCCCAGCAAAGACCAGGTACCCGAACTCAGGAATGCCACTTTCTTTCCATCCACAGACGAAGGAACCACACTGGCTGCACTAGCCGTGTCGTGTGAAGCCACCGCTATTACCTCCACCTCATAATCTATTCCTATCTGTTCCTTGATTTCCTGTTTCAGAAAGCCCCGTGACGTGCCTGGCATAACCACTTCACCGAAAAGATGCTCCGGAAGCCCCAGTTCACGAATCAGTCTGAAATTCCACGTACGTGCCTTGGCGTCCAGCAGTTCCGAGGTAGAGGCGATGCTATATTCATTGTTGGCCACCCCGGTGAGATAATAGCTGAACAAGTCGGGCATAAACAACAACTTATCGGCCACCTTCAGCTGAACATTATCTTCCTTCTGCAGGGCATACAACTGGAATAAGGTATTGATAGCCATTACCTGCGTACCCGATTCCGCATAATGTGCCGCCACATCCACCTTCGCAAAGAACTCCTCGGGCATACCGTCTGTACGATTGTCACGGTAGCAGACCGGATTCCCTAACAGATTTCCCTGCCGGTCTATCAATCCGAAATCCACTCCCCAGGTATCTATACCGATACTCTTCAGGACATATCCTTTCTCCACCGCCCTGCGGATGCCCGTCTTCATCTCCTCAAACAAGGAAAGGAAATCCCAGTAAATATGACCTCCCATCCGCACCTGACGATTGGGAAAACGATGCACCGTATCCAGCTGGAGTTCCTCACCGGAAAGGTAGCCGGCGATTACTCTGCCGCTACCTCCTCCGAAATCAATCGCTAAATATGCTTCTTTCATTTGGTCTTCTTTCCTAAAATATAGGTATCAAGGTCATCAATCTCTTCCGGTGTCAACGTCTTGTACTTTCCCCCGGAAAGCACGATGATACGACATGCCATTTCAAAGAACATCGCTCTCTCAAAAGCCTGATCAAAGTCTTTTCCGCAGACCACTTGTCCATGTTTCTGCAACAACACCGAATTATGCGACTTCATGGCTGCAATCACCGCCTCAGCCAGTTCCTTGGAACCCGGACGGAAATACGGGATGACCGGAATCTCTGCTCCCACATGGCAAGGCACTTCTGCTGTCACATTAAAATCTTTGGGGGTATTTTCCATACACGACACCACCGTGGCATAGGGAGACTGGAAATGAAGTACCACATTTACCTCCGGACGTTCTCTCAACACTCCCAAATGGAACACACTTTCCATGGAAGGTTTCACGCCATTCATTACCTCTCCTGTATCCAAACGGCACACAGCCACTCTATCCTTTGTCAAGGACGGAACCCACGAGCCAGTGCCAGACACCAGCACTTCTTCGCCTACACGCCATGAAAGGTTACCACTGCTGCACACCGTCAATCCGGCATCACCTACCCGATGCGCCTGTTTCAAAAACTCTTCAATATGTTCGTTTGTAATCATAATTTTCTCAAGAATGGAAATAAAGCCGGAACCAACGGGCTCTCCCATCCGTTCCGGCAAGGTTATTAATATGAGTTATTTATAAATAGGACCGTAATTCTGGCAAGCCCGGTAATCGGCTCCTTCCTTATCCATACCGAACGCATTCCATGCTGCCGGACGGAAAATCTTGTCGTCTTCCACATTATGCATGCAGACCGGAATACGCAAGATAGAAGCCAGCGTAATCAAATCCTGACCAATGTGTCCGTAGCTGATGGCTCCATGATTGGCGCCCCAGTTATTCATGACTGAATAAACATCCTTGAAGGCCGGTTTGTCGCACAAGCGAGGTACAAACCAAGTGGTCGGCCATGTACGGTCAGTACGTTCATCCAGCAGTTTGTGGATTTCCGGATCGATTTCCACCGTCCATCCTTCAGCGATCTGAAGCACCGGACCCAGTCCTTTTACCAGGTTCAACCGGCTCATGGTAACAGGCATACCTCCCTTTGACAAGAAGTTGGAAGAGAAACCACCTCCACGGAAATAATCTCTGTTGGCCGGATACCAGGTAGTAGCTTCCAAGCATCTCTCCACTTCGCCTTCCGTGATTTCCCAGGACGGTTTCATCGCCGGATGGCCATCGGCATCGGTCTGCTGTCCTGTACCATCCAAGGTGGTCGCTCCGGAATTAATCAAATGGATGATACCATTCTTTGCCAATCCGGTCAGTTCCTTGCCTGTAACCCGTTTCACGGCTTCCGGGCTCCAATAAGTACGCACGTCAGAGAAAATCTGTGCACGATTAGTCAACAAATGGCCGAAAAGCATGGCTACTCCGTTGCAGGCATCATTTTCAGTCGCTACTACGTAGGCCTCACGGATACCGTTCCAGTCAAAGGAGGTATTCAACAAAGCTTCCGAGAAATCCCCGTTCGGATAGAAATCGGTCCACTGACGCTGTCCCTGGAAACCAGCTGCAATGGCATTGTGTCCCAATGCCTCTTCCTTGAATCCCATTTCTCTCAACTTCGGATTACCGGTCATCAAATCACGCATAATGAGGGTCATCTTCACGATAAATTCCCAGTCGGCATCCTTCTCTGCACGTGTCTTGACCTTGGCTTCCACATTAAAGTCTTTCCCTTCATTCTTCTTACAATATTTCTCGGTCCATGCCATCGCCTTGGCATATTCTTCCTTATCGTAAATTCCTTCGGTCATACGACGGATAATCTCGGTCAAATCGACCGACTCACAACGCATGCCCAAGTATTCCTGGAAGAAATCCGGATTGACAATTGAACCGGCAATACCCATGGACACACTACCCATAGAAAGATAAGATTTGCCTCTCATGGTTGCTACTGCCTGAGCCGCACGGGCAAAGCGCAAAATCTTTTCCGCCACATCGGCCGGAATGGTATTGTCATCCAAATCCTGTACGTCATGCCCGTAAATACCGAATGCCGGCAGTCCTTTCTGTGCATGCCCGGCCAACACCGCAGCCAAGTATACTGCTCCCGGTCTTTCCGTACCGTTGAAGCCCCACACAGCCTTCGGATAGTAAGGATTCATATCCATCGTTTCAGCCCCATAACACCAGCAGGAAGTCACTGTAATGGTAGCACCTACGCCTTCTCGTTCAAACTTCTCGGCACAAGCTGCACTCTCAGCCACACGGCCGATGGTAGAATCGGCAATCACGCATTCCACCGGACTTCCATCACCGTTTTTCAAATTGGAAGATATCAGTTCGGCTACAGCTTTCGCCAGATTCATTGTTTTTTCTTCAAGGCTTTCACGAACGCCACCCTGACGTCCGTCAATTGTGGGACGAATCCCAATTTTGGGGTACTTTTTCATTGTTTAGATTCTTTACAAAGTTAAACTTCTATTTATATCTGTCTCTTTCAATTATCCATACTGAACTGTGCTGAAACAGCCGTACAAAAAAGACACTCTGTTCCTTCTCCATTTTAATTTAAACAGAGTGCCGAAGATGCACTTCCGTAGGAAGAAACTCCTGCACCGGCTCACCTGTCAAAATAAAACGGGCAGCCTTCCGCCCCATTTCTTCCCAGTCAATACTAAGCGCCGTAATTCCGTCATCGATTACCTCATAGGCGGGCGTGTCGTTATAGGCAATCAATCCAAAATCGGTGCCACATTTCAACCCTTCCTTCCTGCTCCGCTTGATGACGTTTACCACATCTGTCTGCCGGATGACGATATACACCACACCTTTTTCTATCTGCTGAATCTCTTCGTAGCTCACTACCTCTGCCACCATATGGTTGTCACGGCAATAGGCTTCAAAACTCCACACGGAAGTCTGAGGATGCTTAGACTCCTGAGGCAACTGAAATACCATCTTGCGATAACGCTTCAAGCGTTCCGTCAATTCAGACAAAGCCTTATAAAATGCCTCATCAAAATCCTGGCAGATGTAAGAACGGTTTCCTTTCTCGAACTTGCCAAAATCGAGCAACAGAAGCCGCGAAGACGGGATTTTGTCAAACAAGGGAGAAAATGTCTCGTTGTCAAAATTCATGACGACATAATAGTTGTATCTGCCAATGGCTTCCTGCAAAATGGTATTGAATATATGTTCATTATACTGATGAAACCAGAGATCTACCTTGTAGGAAACAGAAAGTTTCTTGATAAAACTATTATATAAGGTATTCTTAAAAGGAGAATACTCATCCAATAGCAGAAAGATTTTCTCTTGCCGGTTAATGACATAATACCCTTTACCCGGAGTGGAATCAATCAACCGCCGCTCACGCAAAGCCGCAAAGGCCTTGAAAACGGTGTCACGCGATACATGATAAGTTCTGCTCAACGCATTGATAGAGGGCAGACTGGTATCCGTACGATATTTCCCTATCAGAATATCTTGCTCAATCATATCTGATAGTTGTTTTACCTTCGTAGACTGCTGTCCGAATTTCACATTCTTTTCCATATCAATGCATTATCTGTGCTGAACCATGCTGATACAAAGGAAAAGATTTTATACGAAACCACAAAAGAATACCTTATGTTAAAAAACAGATTAAGGAAAATTACAAAGCACAAAAAAATGGTTTCAAGAAAATTTCTTGAAACCATCCTTCGTACACCCTCAGGGATTCGAACCCTGGACCCACTGATTAAGAGTCAGTTGCTCTACCAACTGAGCTAAGAGTGCATCTTGTTGTTTGGAGGTTCCTGGCGGATTCGAACCGCCGTGCACGGTTTTGCAGACCGCTGACTAAGCCACTCATCCAAGGAACCGAATATGCTCTCTTTTTGGCTAATTTGCGAGGTTCCTGGCGGATTCGAACCGCCGTGCACGGTTTTGCAGACCGCTGACTAAGCCACTCATCCAAGGAACCAAAATGTTCGCTGCACTTGTTTTTCTCAAATGCGTTGCAAAGGTACAACTATTTTTCAAACTTACAATACCTGAAGAAAGGAATTTGTATTTTTCTTTACAAAAAGCACCCCGACCCTCTCTTTCACCTTAATGATAATAGGCAGAAACTTTGTGTTCTCACAAAAAACTTTTTTCTTTGCAGACAATTAACTATAAAACATGCAACCATGAAAGGTATTGTTCTTGCAGGAGGATCGGGCACCCGACTCTATCCTATCACCAAAGGAGTTTCCAAACAACTCCTTCCTATTTTCGACAAACCCATGATTTATTATCCGATATCGGTCCTGATGCTGGCGGGAATCCGCGACATTCTGATTATCTCTACCCCCTACGACCTTCCAAGCTTTCGCCGGTTGCTGGGCGATGGAAGCGATTTCGGAGTACACTTTGAATATGCCGAACAGCCTTCACCCGACGGACTCGCACAGGCATTTCTGATTGGAGAAGAATTTATCGGAAAAGAGGCGGTCTGCCTGGTCTTGGGCGATAATATTTTCCATGGAAACAGTTTCACGGTCATGCTGAAAGAGGCTGTTCGTACGGCCGAACAAGACGGAAAAGCCACCGTCTTCGGCTATTGGGTCAGTGACCCGGAACGCTATGGAGTGGCGGAGTTCGACAAGGAGGGCAATTGCCTCTCCATTGAGGAAAAGCCTCAGCACCCCAAATCCAACTATGCGGTGACAGGCCTCTATTTCTATCCGAACAAGGTGGTGGAAGTGGCCAAACAAATCAAACCTTCCGCCCGTGGGGAGCTGGAAATCACTTCGGTCAACCAACGTTTCCTGTCCGACGGCCAACTGAAGGTACAAACCCTTGGAAGAGGATTCGCCTGGCTGGATACCGGCACGCACGACTCGCTGGCAGAAGCTTCCACCTATATCGAAGTCATTGAAAAACGTCAGGGACTGAAAGTGGCCTGCCTGGAAGGCATCGCCCTGCGCCAGGGATGGATTACTCCCGAAAAGATGCGTGAACTAGCTCAGCCCATGCTGAAGAACCAATACGGGCAATACTTGCTGAAAGTTATTGACGAACTGCAAAGGAACAACCGATAAATGATATTAATCATTCACACATGGAAATAATACATACGGCAATCGACGGGGTAGTCATCATCGAACCCCGTCTGTTTAAAGATGAGAGAGGATATTTTTTTGAATCTTTTTCACAAAGAGATTTCGACAAGCAAGTACGCACCATCCATTTCGTACAAGACAACGAGAGTAAATCCAGTTACGGGGTATTACGCGGACTGCATTTTCAGAAACCGCCGTTTGCACAAAGCAAGCTGGTACGCGTCATCAAGGGTTCTGTACTGGATGTAGCAGTAGACATACGCAAAGGTTCTCCCACTTTCGGACAACATGTGGCGGTAGAATTGACAGAGGACAATCACCGGCAGTTTTTCATTCCCCGCGGCTTTGCCCACGGATTTAGCGTACTGAGCGACGAAGTCATCTTCCAATACAAGTGCGACAATTTCTATGCCCCCCAAAGTGAAGGAGCCATTGCCTGGAATGACCCGGCTTTGAAAATTGACTGGAAGATACCCGCCGACAAAGTCATTCTCTCGGAGAAAGACAAGCACCATCCGTTGCTCGCCGAAGCCGACGGATTGTTCAACTATCACGAAGACCTTTACAAAGAATAAGACACAAAAATCCCCGGAAAGCCCAAGCCATCCGGGGATTTTTTTATCAATTATTTTCCTGAGCACTTTTCTTCATGCGCAATTCATACAAATCATTCCGGCGGTCACGCAGGTTACGCACACTACCGTAGGTATGAAGTTCATTCAGCAAATCCAAATCGACATCGGAAACCAGAATCATTTCGGTATTCGGAGTAGCTTCCGCACGTTTTCCATCGGTCGGGAAAGCAAAGTCGCACGGCGTAAAGACGCCTGACTGTGCATACTGGATATCCATGTTGTGTACACGAGGCAGGTTGCCCACACTACCGGCAATTACCACGAAACATTCATTTTCAATGGCACGTGCCTGTGCACAGACCCGCACACGTGAATAACCGTTCTGTGTATCGGTCAGGAACGGCACAAACAGAATCTGCATGCCCTGATCGGCCATCAATCGGGAAAGTTCCGGGAATTCCACATCGTAGCAAATCAGCACACCGATTTTGGCACAGTCAGTATCAAATGTCTGTACTTTCTTACCGCCGCTCAATCCCCAGCTCTTCACTTCATCAGGAGTTACGTGAATCTTCTCATACATTTCGTAAGTTCCGTCACGACGGCAAAGGAATCCCACATTGTAGAGTCCGCCATCTTCCTTCACATAAGGCATACTACCTGTGATGATATTGATGTTGTGCTTGATAGCCAGGTTAATGAAACGGTCTCTGATATCTTCCGTATATTGAGCCAAAGCACGGATAGACTGGGCCTCTCCCATATTATTGAATTTGGCCATCAACGGGGCATTGAAATATTCCGGGAACAATACGAAGTCGCTCTTGTATCCGGCCACCGCATCGATGAAGAACTCTACCTGTTCAAACACATCGTCCAGTGTCTGATAGGAACGCATCTGCCACTGTACCAACCCCACTCTGACTGTGGTCTTCTTGTCGATATAAGAATCTGTAGGCGGCTGATAATAGATGTTATCCCACTGAAGCAAGGTAGCGCAATGCTTGGATTCCTCATCGTTCGGCAAATAGTTACGCATTACCCGGCGTACGTGGAAATCATTCGAAAGCTGGAAAGTCAGCACCGGGTCATAGATTTCACGCGAACGGACCTTCTCGATGTATTCCTTCGGACGCATCTGGTCGGCATATTTATAATAGTTCGGAATACGTCCACCGAACATGATGGCTTTCAGGTTCAGCTTTTCACATAATTCCTTGCGGTATTCATACATTCGGCGGGCCAGACGCAGACCCCGGTATTCCGGATGGATAAACACCTCAATACCATAAAGAATATTGCCTTTCGGGTTGTGTGTGCTGAAAGTCTCATCTCCTGTCACCTTCGCATACGTGTGGTCTCCCTTGACCAAATCATAATCCACGATGATGGAAAGTGCGCATCCCACAATCTTGTCATCCACCACGGTGACAATCTGCCCTTCCGGGAAAATACGAATCAATTTTTCTATTTGTGCATGTGTCCAGAACACATCTTTGTCTGCATAAACGCGAGTAAACGACTGGGCCAGCTGTGCATAGTCTTCAATCTGCAAATTTCGAAGCTCTACCTTGTTAATCTTCTTTTGAGTCGGTTCCATAATTTAACTAATTTTGTCCGTTATTTTTCTCGGGCACAAAAGTAATCATTTCCTCAGGTAGAGTGTATCGCTTGTTCAGGATTATTATACTATCTTTGTAACAAAAACCAAGCCTCATGAAAAAAATTAAACTAGGACTTTTACCGCAAATCATCATAGCCATTGCTTTAGGTATTGGTGCAGGTATCGTCTCACCGGCTCTTCCGGTACGTATCTTCGTGACCTTCAACGCGCTTTTCAGCCAGTTTCTGAACTTCATCATTCCTCTGATTATTGTGGGACTGGTCACTCCGGCCATTGCTGATATTGGAAAAGGTGCCGGGAAAATGCTGGTGGCCACCGTGCTCTTAGCCTACGGAGCCACCCTGTTTTCCGGATTTCTCCGTTCGGCGTAGGAGAAACCTTTTTCCCCAGTCTCATCACCCGGAACATACCTTTGTCGGAAATCAGTGAGGCACAAGGAACCACCCCGTTCTTCACCGTAGCCATACCCGAACCGCTCAATGTCATGACGGCCTTGGTGATGGCTTTCACCCTCGGACTCGGACTGGCCCACCTGGATACGACCTACCTGAAAAATGCCTGCAACGATTTCAAGGAAATTATCGTCAAAACCATACAAGCCGTAATCCTGCCCCTGTTGCCGATTTATATCTTCGGAATTTTCTTTAACATGACCCATTCCGGACAGGTATTCCACGTATTAGGCGTATTCATCAAGATTATCGGCATCATTTTCCTGCTGCACATCTTCCTGCTGATTTTCCAATATTGCGTGGCCGGACTGTTTGTACGCAAGAATCCGTTCCGCCTGTTAGCGAGGATGATGCCGGCCTATTTCACCGCACTGGGTACCCAGTCATCGGCGGCCACCATTCCTGTGACCCTGAAACAGACGATACTGAATGGCGTACACGAAGGAATTGCCGGCTTTGTCATTCCGTTGTGTGCCACCATCCACCTTTCGGGAAGTACCATGAAGATTGTGGCTTGTGCCTTGGCCCTGATGATGATGCAAGGTATTCCTTACGACTTCCAGATGTTTGCCGGATTTATCTTTATGTTAGGCATCACCATGGTAGCCGCTCCCGGCGTACCGGGAGGTGCCATCATGGCCTCATTGGGAATCCTGTCGTCCATGTTAGGATTTGATGAGAATGCACAGGCTCTGATGATTGCCCTCTACATCGCCATGGACAGTTTCGGCACAGCCTGCAACGTAACGGGCGACGGAGCCTTGGCTCTTCTTATCGACAAGTGGTTTGGTTCGTCGAAGGCAGATATACCGACCTCTCCCCACAACTGATTGTACTCCATTTTCTCATAGGCAACACGGCGCAAGCCGCAGAATATTTTTGTCAAAGCATCAAAAAAAGTGGCCGAACTTGTCCCTTTTCAGAATTATTTTGCATAAGTTTGCTATCAGCTTAAGCTAACACACACTTATGAAAAAGAATCCTTACAAAGAGGCTCCGGCCAGTTTTTCCATCTGCTTGCATACTGACTGCCCCTGCGCTTCCAATTGCCTGCGCCAGCTGGCCTATCCGGCACTGCTGGAACGGGAGGCATTTCTGCACCTGGCCAATCCTGCTCGATGCACCAAAGATACTTCCTGCCCGTACTACCGCGATGCCACTCCGGTGACCTATATGCGCGGTTTCACTCAAATGAAAAAGCGGATGTATCCCGACCAATATCAAAAATTCATGAATATCCTGGTTGCCTACTTCGGGCGAAATCCTTATTTTGAAAGAAGAAGAGGGGAAAGAAAACTGAATCTCCAAGAACAGGAAATCATCCGCAAGGCCCTGAAACAGGCGGGAGTGACAGACAACCTGGAATTCGACCAGCAAGAAACCGGATTCAACTGGTACGACTTGCCAGTACTTTCCCAAAAGTACTGCAGTACTGCCAAGGAAGTACTGCGGTACTTCTTAGGCAGTACTCACAAAGCATAATAATCTATTTATCAGCTTCATAAAAAGACACAAAAAAGGCCTGCCAGCGTAAAAAACGAGACAGGCCGTTCTTGTATTTATTTCATGCCACGTGCCTTGAAAATCCGCTCCTTGGCATCGTTGATGCGCTGGAGTTTCTCTTCGGCAGCCTTGCGGATGTCTTCTCCCAATGTGGCTACGCGGTCGGGATGGTGTTTCAGTACCAAACTGCGATACGCCTTGCGTACTTCCTCGTCCGTAGCCGTGGGTTCGATTTCCAGCACCTTGTAGGCATCTTCCAGTGAATCGCCTTTCAGGTTCAGCATGGAATCCACTTCCTGTATGGAAAGCTGCATGGACTGAGCCACTTCTTTCAATGCATCTACTTCGGCCTGACACACATCGCCGTCACTCTGGGCAATCTTCACCAAGAAATCGAGCAACTGCAGACGCTGTTCATAAGTCAGGTTGGCCGCAATCTGTGCTCCACATTCCCGGATGGTACGACGAAACGCAGAAGGGTCATTCCGTTCCATCTGCTTGCGCTGTTCAAACAGGTTCAGCAAAATACGTTCGCCCTCGTCCACTGCATTGACACCAAAATTAACCCGCAGGAACTGACGGACGAATTCCATTTCACTGTGCATGATACGACCGTCTGCACGGATGATATACGAAGCCATGACCAGCATGGAAAACAAAAAGCTGTTGCGCTGACCGGCATAGACATCTTCCTGCGTATAAGTTCCAGCAGTTTCCCTCATTTCATTCTGTGCAGTCACACTCTTGTCAAACAAGGAGCCGATGGCAAATCCTGCCAAAGCTCCCAAGGGACCCATGGCCATGAATCCCATGATACCCCCAATCCATTTTCCGTATCCCATAAACGAATGCTATTATTCTATCTTCTTAAAACAATGTACACACCTCGGCCTGACTCACTTTAATCAAATCTGCCGGAGCCAGCTTCACCTGCAGCCCTCTCACACCTGCACTGACATAAATATAAGGAAAGTCCGTGCAAGTGTGGTGGATATACGTCGGAAAATGTTTCTTCATCCCGATGGGAGAACATCCTCCCCGAATGTATCCGGTCAACGGAAGCAACTCTTTTACCGGAATCAAGTCACACTTCTTGTTACCAGAAACCTTGGCCGCCAGCTTCAGGTCAATCTCGTGTTCTCCCGGAACCACGCAGACAAAATAACCCGACTTGTCTCCATGCAGGACCAACGTCTTGAATACTTGTTCAATATTCTCTCCCAATGTGGCAGCCACATGTACGCAACTCAAGTCGTTTTCATCCACCTCATAGGGAACCAGTTCGTATTTCACCTTATCCCGATCCAGCAGGCGGGCTGCATTGGTTTTTGCAATCTTATCTTTTGCCATTTTTTATCGCTCCTTTCAGTTCTTCTTTTAAAAATCCTGATGTATATCCTTTTCCCGAAGCAGCCACTTCTTCCGGAGTTCCGCAGACCAGCAACTGGCCTCCTCCTTTTCCGCCTTCGGGCCCCATATCAATAATATAATCTGCCATCTTGATGACATCCAGGTTGTGTTCTATCACGATGACGGTGTTTCCCTTGTCTACCAAACGGTTCAATACGTTCATCAATACCCGGATATCCTCAAAGTGCAATCCGGTGGTCGGCTCGTCCAGAATATATACGGTCTTACCCGTATCTCTCTTCGACAACTCCGTAGCCAGTTTCACGCGCTGGCTTTCGCCTCCCGACAAAGTGGTGGAAGGCTGTCCCAACTTGATATAGCCAAGTCCTACTTCCTGCAGCACCTTGATTTTATTCAGAATCTGCGGTACATTCTCAAAGAATTCCACCGCACGGTTGATGGTCATATCCAGCACATCGGCGATGGATTTTCCCTTGTAACGCACTTCCAATGTTTCACGATTGTAACGCTTGCCATGACACACCTCACACGGTACCAGCACATCCGGCAGGAAATTCATTTCGATGGTCTTGTACCCGTTTCCACCACAAGCCTCACAGCGTCCGCCCGACACATTGAACGAGAAACGTCCGGCCTTATAACCTCGGATTTTTGCTTCCGGAAGACCAACAAACAAGTTACGGATATCGGAAAACACGCCCGTATACGTCGCCGGATTGGAACGAGGCGTACGGCCCAGCGGAGACTGGTCTACATTCACTACCTTATCAATGTACTCCAACCCTTCCACACTGTCATACGGCAAGGGGTCTTGCAACGAACGGTAGAAATGCTGGGAGAGAATCGGCTGCAACGTATCGTTGACCAACGTAGACTTTCCACTACCAGAAACGCCCGTCACGCAAATCAGCTTGCCCAACGGAAACTCCACATCATCGCCTTTCAGGTTGTTGCCCCGGGCTCCCCGCAGAATCAAAGAATGTCCGTTGCCTTTCCGCCGTTCTGCAGGCACCTCGATACACATCTTCCCGTTCAGGTATTGCGAAGTCAGGGTATTGGTTTTCAACATTTCCGCCGGGGTACCGGAAAAGACGACCTCTCCTCCCAACCGACCGGCTTTCGGACCCATGTCTACGATGTAATCGGCTGCCAGCATCATATCCTTGTCATGCTCCACCACAATCACGGTATTACCCAAGTCACGCAACTCTTTCAAAGAATTGATCAACCGGATATTGTCGCGCTGATGCAGTCCGATACTGGGTTCGTCCAGGATGTACAGCACATTCACCAGCTGGGACCCAATCTGAGTAGCCAGACGGATACGCTGGCTTTCTCCTCCCGACAAGGTCACGGACGAACGGTTCAAAGACAAATAGTCCAAACCCACATCCAGCAAAAACTTCAGGCGGGTACGTATTTCTTTCAGAATTTCCGTGGCAATCAGCCGTTGCTTTTCTTCCAGGAAATCCTCTACATGGCACACCCAGTCATACAGCTCACTGATGTCCATGGTGGCCAGTTCATAAATATTCTTGTCATGAATACGGAAATGCAAGGCTTCCTTGTTCAGACGTGCCCCTTTACATTCCGGACACACATCTGTCTTGGCAAACTGTTCCGCCCATTTCTGTGCGGTAGCCGAAGCTTCCTTTTCCTGCATCATCTGGATATACTTCACGATGCCTTCATACACCACAAAATAATCGGAAGTGGTATGAATCAGCGAACTCTTGATTTTCAGCCGCTCGTCACACCCATACAGAATTTCATTGATGGCATCCTGCGGCAATTCGCTCACCGGCGTCTTCAGGGTCGCTTCATAACGTTCCAGCAAAGCTTCCAACTGCCAGAATATCATCACGTTCTTGTATTTTCCCAAAGGGGCCACCGCTCCTTCATACACGGACAACGAACGATCGGGAATCACCTTGTCTTCATCAATCAGATTGACATAACCCAATCCTTTGCAACGCGGACAAGCTCCTTGCGGTGAGTTGAAAGAGAAATTATGCGGAGCAGGTTCCTTGTAGGAAAGTCCCGTCACCGGACACATCAAACGCTTGCTGTAATGGCGTACACTCTCCGTCTGCGCATCCAGAATCATCAGAAGGCCATCTCCCTGTTGCATGGCCGTCGACACGCTCTGCTTCAGCCGGCTGTCTTCTTTGTCGGCCACCACCATTTTGTCAATCACCACCTCAATGTCGTGGTTCTTATAGCGGTCCAGCTTCATGCCGTGTACAATCTCCTTGATTTCCCCGTCCACCCGGACATACAGATACCCTTTCTTGCGCACCTGCTCGAACAGTTCTTTGTAATGTCCTTTACGTGTCCGCACCAAAGGAGCTAAGATAAAGATACGTTTGCCCTTATAGTCCCGGTGTATCAAATCCAAAATCTGCTCTTCGGTGTATTTCACCATTTTCTCACCCGACAGATACGAATAAGCCGTACCTGCCCGCGCAAACAACAGACGCAGGTAATCATATATTTCGGTGGTCGTTCCTACCGTAGAACGAGGATTCTTGTTGGTGGTTTTCTGCTCGATGGAAATCACCGGACTCAGTCCCGTAATCTTGTCCACATCCGGACGTTCCATTCCTCCTAAGAAATTACGGGCATACGCTGAAAAGGTCTCAATGTAACGCCGCTGCCCCTCCACGAACAGTGTATCGAAAGCTAAGGAAGACTTCCCACTTCCGCTCAATCCGGTAATCACCGTCAGGCTGTCACGGGGTATTTCCACATCTATATTTTTCAGGTTGTGCACCCGGGCTCCTTGTACACAAATAGTTTCAGTTCCTTCAGTCATATTGTCCTTCAATGATATCTTTGCAAAGATAGAGATATTTACTTTTCCATTTTCATCCTACAATGCAATTTTTTTTGTACTTTTGTCCCTCAACAAATTAGATAAATGACCATGAGATTCTTTCAGATAGTTTGTCTTTCACTGGCTTTGACATTGGGAAATGCCGGAAAACTTCTTCATGCACAAAACGGAAACAATTATTTTCTACATACTGTAAGTAAAGGTCAGAGCCTTTACTCCATTGCCAACATGTACCATGTCACCGTGGATGATATTGTCCGCCTGAACCCGGGCAGTGACAAACAAATCCGGGCGGGAGAAGCCTTGAAAATACCCCAAACAAGCAATGCTTCCTCTGCCGAGAACGGAAGGTTTCACACCATACAGGCTGGCGAAACGCTGTACCAGCTGACCGTGAAATACAATGTCAGCGCGCAAGCCATTTGCGATGCCAATCCCGGACTGAGTGCCAGCAATTTCCGTATTGGTCAAGTGATTTCCATTCCTACAGGAAGCCCTGAATCACCTGTTTCCAAACCGAAAGAGACTCAACCGACTGCCACTCCGGCCACTTCGCAGAAAGACTGGAAAGAAATGCATAAGGTGGAACGCAAAGAGACCATCTTCAGCATCTGTCAGGAATACAACATCACACAGGAAGACCTTTTAGCATTGAACCCGGAACTGAAAGACGGGAAACTGCGAAAAGGCATGTTCCTTTTTATTCCTTATCCTAAAAATAGTCAGTCGCACAAGTCTGAGACTCCGGCAACCACCCCGACTCCTTCCAATGAGGAACTTTTCAATCAAAGCAAAATAGCCCAAAAGAATTTCAAATCGATTCAAGCAGCTGTTTTGCTCCCGTTTACCTCCACCAACAACGATGAACAAAGCCGTATGGTGGAATATTACGAAGGTTTTCTGATTGCTGTGGACAGCCTGAAACGGCAAGGGGTATCGGTAAACCTGTATACCTACAATACGGAAGGTAGTTCAAATACGCTTTCCAATATCCTGAACAAACCGGAAATGAAGAACATGGACATCATTTTCGGACCTGCCCACACGTCTCAAGTCGGCGCTTTGGCGGAGTTTGCCAAACGCAACAAGATACGGCTGGTGGTTCCCTTTGCCCCGAAAGTGGACCAAGTGTTCAACAATCCGATGATTTATCAAATCAATACGCCTCAGTCTTATTTTTATTCTGAAGTTTACGACCATTTTCTGCGCAAATTCAAACAAACGAATGTCATTTTTGTCGATGTAGCCAATGGCGACAAAGAGAAACAGGGATTTATCAACGGACTGAAAGATGAACTGAAAGACAACCACATTAAATTCAAACAAATACAATTGGGGGCGGATATGGTTCCCGGCAAAGTGATTGCAGCGATGGATACGCTTCGGGAAAATATTTTCATCCCGACATCAGGCCGCAGCAGTGCCCTCACAAAGATACTTCCACAGCTCAGCAACGTATTGCGGTCGCATCCGCATTTCAACATGCATTTGTTCGGTTATCCCGAATGGCAGACCTATACACAGGAACATCTGGCCAGCTTCTATGAACTGGATACCTATTTCTATTCTTCTTTCTATACCAACAATCTTTTCCCGGAAGCCGTACGTTTCACACAGAGTTTCCGCCGCTGGTATAGCAAAGACATGGCCAACACTTTCCCCAAATATGGTATGTTAGGATTTGATACGGGATATTTCTTCCTGAAAGGCTTGTCACAACAAGGAAATAAACTGGAAGAAAACCTGAACCGGGTAAATGTCACTCCTATCCAGACCGGCTTTAAATTTGAGAGAGTCAACAACTGGGGAGGATTCATTAACCAGAAAGTCTTTTTTGTACACCTCACCAAAGACTACGAACTGATTAAACTTGATTTTGAATAAGATGAGAACATACCGGCAAATCCTATTTATCAGCTGCCTGCTCTGCCTGATTCCACAATTTGTCCATGCCCAATTACAAGACGAACGGCATAATCTGGCTATCGGAATCAACGGAGGAGTCAACCTGAATTCTGTCAGCTTTACTCCCAATATCAAGCAGACCAACTTCATCGCTCCGGAGTTCGGCCTTACCGCCCGCTATATCTCCGAAAAATATTTCAAAATGATTTGCGGCATACAGGTTGAAGTGAACTACTCACAACGAGGCTGGAAAGAAGTCATCGAAGACGGAAGCAACAACACCTACCACCGAGCCATGAATTACGTGGAAGTGCCGCTGTTAGCTCATCTTGCCTTTGGAAAAGACCAAGGAAACGGAGCTCGGTTCATCTTGAACTTAGGTCCGCAAGTCGGTTTTCTGATAGGAGAAAAAGAATTCTACAGTGACCCATCCACTTGGGATACCTCCAACCGTCCGCAAGGAACCGATGCACAATACGGAAAATTTGCCGACAAGAAATTCGATTATGGTATTGTAGGCGGCGGAGGTGTGGAAATACGTACCGGTATCGGCCATTTCCTGCTCGAAGCCCGCTACTACTTCGGACTGAGCGATTTTTATAACAACAGTAAAAAAGATTATTTCTCCCGCTCCGCCCACTCGTATATCGGCGGACGACTTACCTATTTATTTGACTTGAAAAAATAATCCGTATGATCAAACTGATATCTTGGAACGTGAATGGGCTACGTGCCTGCTGCGACAAAGGTTTCCGTGAAGTATTCAACCAGCTTGATGCCGATTTTTTCTGCCTGCAGGAAACAAAAATGCAGGAAGGACAACTTGACCTCTCTTTTGAAGGCTATACCTCCTACTGGAACTATGCCGAAAAAAAAGGATATTCAGGCACGGCTATTTTTACCCGTCACCAGCCCCTGCAAGTGACTTATGGACTTGGTATGGAAGACCACGACCATGAAGGGCGTGTCATCACCCTGGAAATGGAGAAATTCTTCCTGGTGACGGTTTATACCCCCAATTCGCAGGACGGCCTGAAACGTCTGGACTACCGCATGACCTGGGACGACGATTTCCGGGCCTACCTGAAGAAACTTGACCAGACCAAGCCAGTACTGGTGTGCGGTGACCTGAATGTGGCTCATAAAGAAATCGACTTGAAGAACCCCAAAACCAACCGGATGAATGCAGGTTTCACGGACCAGGAACGAGAGAAATTCCAACAGCTGCTGGATGCCGGATTCATCGACACCTTCCGCTTCTTCTACCCCGAACAGACAAACATCTATTCGTGGTGGTCTTACCGCTTCAAGGCGCGTGAAAAGAATGCAGGGTGGCGTATCGACTATTTCCTGGCCTCAGCCAGCCTTTCCGACAAGCTGAAAGGGGCAAAGATACATACTGAAATCTATGGTTCAGACCATTGTCCGGTGGAAGTAACGCTCGATATTTAAATACATAGAAATGAAGAACGAAGGATTTACTTTGCGAAAGCGGTTGCGAAGCTTCAAGTTTGCCGGCAATGGCATCCGTCTGCTCATTGCCCACGAACACAATGCGTGGATTCATTGCTTCGCTGCCGTTTGCGTCACGATAGCCGGATGCTGGCTGGGACTCTCGACAACCGAATGGATTGCCGTGGTTTTTGCCATCGCCATGGTACTGGCGGCAGAAGCGGTCAACTCTTCCATTGAAGCTCTGGCCGACCTGGTTTCTCCCGACTACAACGAAGCCATCAAACGCACCAAAGACCTGGCAGCCGGAGCCGTTTTGATTCTGGCCATCGGGGCGGCCATTGTCGGACTCATTATCTTCGTACCTAAAATTCTCGCTTTGTGATGAAACAGCTTATACTATTCCTGACTGCTCTCTGCCTCGCGGTATCCCTTCCGGCGCAAGAACTGGAAGTCAGCGGACCGCGAAAGGCAGTCCGTACATCCGGCGACGTCGGTGCCGTATTGCTTCCTGTAGCCGGCCTGACAGCCATCCTCCTTCAAAAGGACTGGCAAGGTCTGAAACAAGGAGCCTTGGCCGGAATCACGACCTTGGGAGTAACTTACGCACTGAAGTATGCGGTCAAAAAGGAACGTCCCGACCACAGTGACAACCATTCGTTCCCTTCCATGCATACATCTGTTTCTTTTGCCGCTGCTTCCTTCATTCAGCGACGCTACGGATGGAAATGGGGATTACCGGCCTACGTAGTATCTACCTACGTGGGATGGAGTCGCGTGTACGGAAAAAAGCACGACTGGTGGGATGTGGCTGCAGGGGCAGTTATCGGTGCAGGAAGCTCCTACATCTTTACCCGACCGTTTGCGCAAAAGCATGATCTGACCCTCAGCCCGGTAGCAGGCGATGGCTACTGCGGACTGCATGCCTCACTGAAATTCTAAAAATATTCCATCTTCTGAAAAATCCAGAAGAAAATACTTTGCTTATATAATGCATAAAGGCCATCTCAAATTTATTTGAGACAGCCTTTTCTATGTTTGTTCTTTCTGATGTCAATCGATTAATTGAAATAGTACAAGAAAGTAGCAATACCTTCCAGAGCCTTCTTCTTCTGGTCCTTGATTTCAATTGAGAATTTGATTTCTGCCTTTGCCACTCCGCGCAGATTAACCAAAGAATACAGATTAGCCACCAGGCGTACACTCTGACCGGCCAATACAGCCTGTCCGAACTTCATTTTGTCCATTCCATAGTTGACCATCATCTTCAGGTTATTCACCTCAATGATCTGATTCCACAAATGAGGAAGCAATGACAACGTCAGATAACCATGTACAATGGTACTCTTATAAGGGCTCTCCACTTTAGCACGCTCAGTGTCTACGTGAATCCACTGATGGTCCAATGTGGCATCCGCAAACTGATTAATGCGCTCCTGTGGAATTTCCAGCCAGTCGGATACTCCAATCTGCTGACCTACCAACTTTTCAAACTCTTCGTAAGAGTTAATAATTACTTTTCCCATACTTATCTTTGTTCTTTAAATTGCATAAAATATAGGCAAAGATAAGTATATTTTCTTATTTCATCTGCTTTCTTACCAAAATAAACTATACTATAACTCACGATAAATAGACTATTTCTCTGATTTATCCCCCAAAAGGCAGAACACAGCCTGGCATCAATACCTTACCAAACGCTTGGGGGAACCGTGCCACGAACATCCCAGACAGAATACTTCTTCCAGATTAAAGCCTTCCAGTGATTCGTCTTCCTTTTTAGGCACCACTTCTCCTTCCGAAGTCACATACACCAGTCTGCGCTCTCCTGCCTCATTTTTTACATACATCGCCGCAATCTTACACTGCGGACATACCATTTTTTTCATATCTTTTCTTTCCATTAGTTTGTTGCAAAGATAAGGATTTCCAATCAAACCATTTGAGGTATGACTTACAATACACTCATCCTGCAACCAAGTTGTTATTATCATCTACCGTGTACAACATCGGACAAAAGCCCTTAACTTCGCAGCCGATAACAAAAAAACAAAAAACTTATGTCACATGTTCATTCACACGCCCACGAACATCATCACGTCATAGAATCCGTGAGCACCACACTGATTGTCTGTATCCTGCTGAACCTGCTGTTTGTCATCGTAGAAGCAGGCATCGGATTTGCCTATCATTCACTGGGACTGCTTTCCGATGCCGGACACAACCTGAGTGACGTCTTCAGCCTGCTGCTTTCTCTCTTTGCCATCCGCATGGCTACCCGAAAGGGAAACAGCCATTTCACCTACGGATACAAAAAAAGTACCGTACTCGTCTCACTGGCCAATGCCGTGATCCTGCTGATTGCCGTAGGCGGCATTCTGATTGAAAGTATCTACAAACTGAAAAATGCAGCTCCCATCTCCGGTGAAGCAATTTCCTGGACAGCGGGAGTAGGAATCGTCATCAATGGGGCTACCGCCCTTCTGCTGATGAAAGGACAAAAGAACGACCTGAATATCAAGGGAGCCTTCCTGCACATGGCCATGGACACCTTAGTTTCTGTAGGCGTCGTCCTGTCGGGTATCCTCATCAGTTTCACACAATGTTACATCATCGATGCCTTTATCGGCATGGCCATCGCCCTTATCATATTGGTTTCTACCTGGAAACTGCTGAAAGAAAGTCTTTATTTAAGTCTGGATGCCGTTCCGGAACAGATTCAACTGGAAAAGCTGGAAACAGCCCTCAGCCAGACTCCCGGCATAGAAAGCTGGCATCATCTGCATGTTTGGGCTGTCAGCACTACTGAAAACGCAGCAACCCTTCATGTAGTCCTCCGCAACCTGTCTGACATGGAAACGACCAAACACCAACTGAAGCATCTGCTTGCCACTTATGGAATCTCCCATTCTACCATTGAATTTGAAACATCCGACTCGCCTTGCTGTGACACCGCCGAAGGATGTTACAAACAAGAAATCCAATAAACAAAAATGCGCCGAACAGGATATTTCCTCTCGGCGCATTTTTATTTCTTTGAAAGAATTATTTCAACTTTACAAATAATTCCCCGTCCACTTCACTGGTTTCAATTTTATCTTCTCTCAGCAACCAACCCAGTCCAAGAAACAAATCCTTGTCAGCCTTCAATTTAGCAGCTTTTTTCAGTTGTTTCTGAGTTTTGCCTTCTGTTTCATTCAGTGCCTCCCAGATTTGTCCGGCAATGACACCCGCTTTTTCTTTTAACATAATCTTTTTGCTTTTATAATTAAACATCTAACATTGACGTTTCCTATTTGCCAGCAAATTTAACAAAAAACAAAATAATTGTATAAAGAAAAACAAGAAACTTTCATTTTAATATTGAGAAAACGACTTCTTATTACAATTTTCCTTCATTTTCCAAGAAATCGCCCCAAATTTTCGCTGCCGTTTCCACCATGTGAGCACATGGACGCTTGGCATAATACTGCGGAGTACGGGCTTCGGGAGTAGAAACAATCGGTTCTTTCTTGGAAAGTCCCAACAAATCCGCACAACGAAGCGACCCACATTCTTCCTTAAACTTTCCGGCCAGTTCCTGTACCAATTTGTAATTGGCCGCTTTCCCTTCCCGGTCGGCTCCGTCCTTAGCACATCGCTCCAGACCTGCCAACATAAACATACCGCACGCTGCCCCACAGGTTTCACGCATACGACCGATACCCCCTCCAAAGGAAGCGGCCATGTGCATTGCCTGGTCAAATGTAAATCCATACAAATCGGCATAGGCACCGACTACCGACTGTGAACAGTTATATCCTTCTTTAAACAGGCTGACCGCCTTTGCTATACGTTCTTCTTTTGTCATACTTCATTTCTTTTATTTAGATACCACATTGACCGGACGACCTTCCATGAAAGCTTTCAGGTTGTTGACTGCCAGGTTCATCAAACGCACACGCGCCTCACTCGTAGCCCAGGCCTGATGAGGGGTGATGTAACAATTACGTGCCTTCAGCAACGGATTATCAGCACGGGGCGGTTCGGAAGAAAGCACATCCAAACCAGCTGCCGCAATCTTGCCACCGTTCAAGGCATCAGCTAAATCCTGCTCGTTGACTAACCCGCCGCGGCCTGTATTGATCAGAATGGCAGTCGGCTTCATCAATCCTAACTTGCGGGCATCCACCAGCTCACGGGTATTTTCCGCCAACGGGCAATGCAGGCTCACGATATCACATTTACGGAACAGTTCGTCCAGTGAAGGGCATTTATGCACATCCGAAGGAAGTTCCATCGCCGACTTGCTGGTATAGGCATATACCTCCAGTCCGAAACTGACCGCAATACGGGCCGTAGCACTTCCAGTGTGTCCAAAACCGATGATTCCCATTTTCTTTCCATCGAGTTCGTGCAACGGCGTGTCCCAAAAACAGAAATCAGCCTGTCCGTTCCACTTTCCGTTCCGTACTTCCTCGGCATAATGTCCCGTACGCTGTACGATGTTCAAAATATGGGCAAAAGCCATCTGTGCCACGGATTTCGTGCTATACGCCGGAATATTGGTCACTACTATTCCCCGACGGGAAGCTGCTTCGATGTCCACAATATTATAGCCTGTAGCCAATACGCCGATATATTTCAAGTCGGGCAGTTTTTCAATTGTAGCGGCATCCAATACGACCTTATTGGTAAACAACACCTCTGCCCCAGCCGCACGTTTCAACACTTCTTTGGGGGCTGTCCGTTCATATACAGTCAGTTCACCCAACGCTTTCAAATCCTCCCAAGACAAATCTCCCGGGTTCAATGTATATCCGTCTAATACGACAATCTTCATTTTTTATTCTCCTTAATTATTATATGTTATTCTTTAAAACGTTCACCCCACAGTCCAACCATACGGTCCTTCATTTTCTGCTCCGACGGATTTTCCTGGGCATGCCACAGGCGCTGTGTCCGGATTTCTTCCGGCAGAAAATCCTGTTTCACGAAGTTCCCTTTATATGCATGCGCATATTTGTAATCTTTTCCGTATCCCAGCTGTTTCATCAGCTTGGTAGGAGCATTGCGCAAATGCAGCGGAACCGGCAGATTACCAGTATCACGCACCAGTTGCAATGCCGAATTGATACCTTCATATGCCGAATTGCTCTTCGGACTGGTAGCCAGATACACCGTCGCCTCCGCCAGAGGAATCCGCCCCTCGGGCCAACCGATTTTCATCACCGCGTCGAAAGCCGCATTGGCCAGCAGCAGTGCGTTGGGATTAGCCAGACCGATATCTTCCGAAGCCGAAATCACCAGCCGTCGGGCTATGAAGGCAGGATCTTCGCCTCCTTCCACCATCCGGGCCAGCCAGTACAAAGCACCATCCGGATCACTGCCTCGGATAGATTTGATAAAGGCGGATATAATGTCATAATGCATTTCACCTTCCTTATCATATGCCAGCGGATTCTGTTGCAGGTTGGCCACCACTTTCTCGTCTGTAATGACCACCGGATCCTCTGCGTCCGATTCAATCACCAGTTCCAGGATGTTCAACAGTTTACGGGCATCTCCTCCCGAATAACGGAGCATGGCATCCGTTTCCTTCAGTTCCACCTTCCGTTCCTTCAACACCGCATCTTTTTCCAAAGCATGGTGTACCAGTTCCAGCAAATCGTCCTTTTCCAACGGTTTCAGCACATAGAGCTGGCAACGCGACAGCAACGGCCGGATTACCTCGAACGAAGGATTTTCAGTGGTGGCTCCTATCAAGGTCACCGTCCCCGTTTCTACGGCTCCCAACAGTGAATCCTGCTGCGATTTGCTGAACCGGTGGATTTCGTCAATAAACAAAATAGGACTCTGCTGCGAGAAGAAGTGGTTGGCCTTGGCCTTTTCAATCACCTCACGCACCTCCTTCACTCCCGAAGTGACCGCACTCAGTGTATAAAAAGGTACTTCCAGCCGGTTGGCGATAATCTGCGCCAGCGTCGTTTTTCCCACTCCCGGAGGTCCCCACAAAATAAACGAAGAAATCCGTCCCGATTCAATCATTCTTCGCAACACGGCTCCTTCGCCTACCAGGTGTTTCTGACCAATATATTCATCCAGCGTCTTCGGACGCATCCTTTCAGCCAATGGTTGTGACATACACTATCAATTTAAATACCGTTTCAAAGATAGTGAAAGCTGAGCGCAGAGGCAAAAAGAAAACGTAGTTTTCTAATTTTGACGATACCGAGGCGCATCCTAAGCGCTCGTAAAGATAGTCAAACTTTCTTTTAAAGTGATACAGCAATCCCCTACCACACCTTGAAAAAAGAAGTGAAGAAATAAAAATGAAACAGAAATGTAAAGACAAAAAAAAGGCGCTTTTCACAAAGGGCCTTTTTAAGTTTTCAATAGGTATTAGTTTTTTTTCTTAAGGTAAAAAGATTGTTTTCAGGATAACGGCACAAAGATGCGGCGTTTTTTTCAGGTAACCAAATAAAAAAATATGTCATAAAACACATTCTGCGTTTTTTTTCATTTTCTTTCGTTTGCCATTATTAACAACATACATCCGTGTGCTCTTACAAAGATAAGCAAAATTAAGTAAAACGCATCCATTTGCAGAAATATTTTCCGCATTTATTCACACGGTGATTATTTTTACTAATTTTGCAACCATATAAAGAAAACATAAAACGTTTCCGTATGACAGAGATAAATACGACTGAAAATTCAGAAAAGAAGAGTCTGAATTTCATTGAACAAATTGTAGAGAAAGACTTACAGGAAGGTAAAAACGGCGGAAGAATACAGACCCGTTTCCCGCCTGAACCCAACGGATACCTGCACATCGGACATGCAAAGGCCATCTGTCTGGACTTTGGAATCGCCCAGCGCTATGGCGGTGTCTGTAACCTGCGTTTTGATGATACAAACCCCACCAAAGAAGACGTGGAATACGTAGAAGCCATCAAGGAAGACATCCAGTGGCTGGGATTCCAGTGGGGACACGAATATTATGCTTCTGACTATTTCCAGCAGCTTTGGGACTTTGCCATCCGTCTGATTAAAGAAGGAAAGGCATATGTAGACGAGCAGACTTCAGAAGAAATCGCTGCCCAGAAGGGTACACCGACCCAACCTGGAACGGAAAGCCCTTACCGCAACCGTCCGATTGAAGAAAGTCTGGAACTGTTCCAGAAAATGAATGCCGGAGAAATTGAGGAAGGAAAGATGGTGTTGCGTGCCAAAATCGATATGGCCAACCCGAACATGCATTTCCGCGACCCGATTATCTATCGTGTCGTAAAAACGCCTCACCACCGTACAGGTGACAAATGGAAAGCTTATCCGATGTATGACTTCGCACACGGACAGAGCGACTATTTCGAAGGAGTAACCCACTCACTGTGTACACTGGAATTCGTGGTACACCGCCCGCTGTACGACTTGTTCGTCGACTGGGTAAAAGAAGGCAAAGACCTGAACGACAACCGTCCGCACCAGTATGAGTTCAACAAGCTGAACCTGAGCTACACGCTGATGAGTAAGCGTAACCTGCTGACCCTGGTCAAGGAAGGTTTGGTAGACGGATGGGATGACCCCCGAATGCCGACCATCTGCGCATTCCGTCGCCGTGGATATTCACCGGAGTCTATCCACAAGTTCATCGACAAGATTGGTTATACCACTTATGATGCCCTGAACGACTTCGCCTTGCTGGAAAGTGCCGTACGTGAAGACCTGAACGCCCGCTCTACGCGTGTGTCTGCCGTACTGAATCCGGTAAAACTGATTCTGACCAACTATCCGGAAGGAAAAGTGGAAGAAATGGAAGCCATCAACAATCCGGAAGACTTGAGCACCGGCACACACACCATCGAATTCAGCCGTGAACTTTGGATGGAACGTGAAGACTTCATGGAAAATGCACCGAAGAAATACTTCCGTATGACTCCGGGACAGGAAGTCCGCCTGAAAAACGCTTACATCGTGAAATGTACAGGCTGCAAGAAAGACGAAAACGGAAACGTGGTAGAGGTATATGCAGAATACGACCCGAACACGAAGAGCGGCATGCCGGAAGCCAACCGCAAGGTGAAAGGTACCCTCCACTGGGTAAGCTGCAACCACTGCCTGAAAGCAGAAGTACGTTTGTACGACCGCTTGTGGAAGGTAGAAAATCCGCGTGACGAAATGGCGGCTATCCGCGAAGCCAAAGGATGCTCTGCACTGGAAGCCATGAAGGAAATGATCAATCCGGATTCTTTGAAAGTATTGCCGGAATGCTACGTGGAAAAATACCTGGCCGATGCCAAACCGCTCGACTACCTGCAGTTCCAGCGTATCGGCTACTTCACCGTAGACAAAGAGTCTACTCCAGAGCATCTGATTTTCAACCGCACGGTTTCTCTGAAAGATACTTGGAGTAAAATTAACAAATAAGAATCCCTTTCAGGATACAGAAAAAGTTGATTTTTTGGAAGATTTCTGACGATTTTTCGGGATATCGCCCCCTCTCAAAAAACGCCCTTGTGTTTAGACTAAAACGCAAGGGCGTTTTATTTCAAACGTAAGTGCGTTTAAAGGAAAACGCAAGTGCGTTTCAGTCCAAACGCCAAAGCGTTTTTTTGAAACGCAATGGTGTCTTTTTTTCAGGCCGGAAAATTCCCTTCCAAACCCCAAAATCAGCCATAAAAAAACCGCCGGACATTCATCCGACGGTAAAAGCATTGTGAAAATATCGAGTTAACGTTCCGAAGTCTTGGCCGAAAGTTTCTCCAGAAAATATACCAAGAAAAATCCGACCACCATCAGTACTACCGCTTCGAGTACATAGGCATTCGGAAGGATGTTATGTTCTACCAGCGGCTTCACTTCTCCATGACTGTCCACAAATGTTTCCACCACTTCTTTCCAAGGCCATACTTTATTCAATGACCCCAGCATGAAACCGGTCAGCACCGCTAATGTGATATTACGAAAATGGGCCAAGGCATACGACAAGATTCGTGAGAAAGAAGTGATTCCAATACAGGCACCTGCCGCAAAGACCACCATCACCACCACGTCCAGCGTCTTCACCGCATCCATAATGAAGAAGTATTTCCCCAACAACACCAGGATAAAGCTACCGGAAATGCCCGGAAGAATCATCGCACAAATGGCGATGGCCCCGCACACGAAGATAAACAGCAAGTTCGACGGCGTCTCGGCCGGAGTGGCCACCGTAATATAAAACGCTATCACCACCCCTATCACAAAGGCAATCCAAGTTTTCCAGCTTTTCCACTCCTTGATATCTTTCGATACAAACCAAGTGGAAGCCAGCACCAGTCCGAAAAAGAACGACCACACCAATATCGGATGGTCTACCAGCAGCCAGGTAATCAGTTTGGCCAGTGAAAACACGCTGATACCGATTCCTGCCAACAGAAAAAACAAGAAGTTGCCATTGATTTTTTTCCAGAAAGCCCCCCATTTTCCAGTAAAGAACAATTTCAAGCTTTCCAGGTTGATGCTTTTAATTGAATTAATCAACTCATCATAAATACCCACAATGAAGGCAATGGTTCCTCCCGATACGCCGGGAACCACATCTGCAGCTCCCATCCCCATACCTTTTAACATCAGAACCGCATAGTCTTTCAGTTTTCGTTCCATCAATTTATTTGTAAAAAGTTAGCGGATGCAAAGTAAACGAAAAAAAACTGCTATGCTACCATCCATCGGAAACATTTTACGTTTTTTATTGTTACTTTTATAGCGATTATTAAAAAATAGATTGATTATGGCTACAACTTTATTTCAAGGAACTCCTGTCACACTGGCCGGAGAGTTTATACAGAAAGGAGCACAGGCTCCAGATTTTTCACTGGTCAAAGGCGACCTGAGTTCATTCACCCTGGCTGATACCAAAGGTAAATATGTGGTATTGAACATTTTCCCGAGCATGGATACGGGTGTATGTGCCGCTTCTGTCCGTAAGTTCAACCAGCTGGCTGCAGGCATGGAAAATACACTGGTGCTGGCTATCTCTAAGGATTTGCCATTTGCACAAGGACGTTTCTGCACGGCTGAAGGCATCGAACGTGTCATTCCATTGTCAGACTACCGTTACACTTCTACTTTCGGTAAAGATTACGGTGTACTGATGACCGATGGCCCTCTGTGCGGACTGCTGGCTCGCGCCGTAGTAATCCTGAATCCGGAAGGAAAGGTTATCTACACGCAGCTGGTTCCGGAAATCGTGGAAGAGCCCGATTACGAAGCTGCACTGGCTGCCCTCAAATAAAAAGGGAAAACATCTACAATAATAAGAAAGGGACCACCCGTTTCATTACGAGTGGCCCCTTTCCTTATATTATGACCTTGTATGTTTATTCTGCAGAGAATTCCTTGATGCGCTGTTCTTCCGACAAGCGGCAAACCAGCAACGTATTGTTCTTTTCTGCCACAATGTAACCGTCCAGTCCTTGCACCACCACCTTCTTTTCCTGGGTAGTATGTACTATACAATTACGTGATTCATACATTTTAATGTCCGGTCCGATACACACATTGTGATGGGCATCGTGCTTGGAATTTTCATGAAGAGAGCCCCAGGTGCCCAGGTCGCTCCATCCGAAAGAAGCCGGGAACACATATATTTCGTCCGCTTTTTCCATGATGGCATAGTCCACCGAAATATTCTCACAAGTAGGAAACAGTTCATCCACCATCTCCTGCTCCTTGTCGGTATAGAAATAAGGAAAAAGACGTTCGAAAATCTTTGCCATGACCGGCTGATACACACGGATGGCATTGACAATCGTATTGACATTCCATACGAAAATACCTGCATTCCAGAAATAATTTTTCCGCTGCAGATAACGTTCTGCCGTAGCCAAATCCGGTTTTTCACGAAAAGCATCCACCCGATAGATTTCCTTGTTCGAAGGGCAGGCCATCGACAAATCGGCTTCAATGTATCCGTAACCTGTTTCCGGACGGGTCGCTTTCATTCCCAACGTCACAATGGCGTCTGAATCGGCCGTAAACTTCATCGCAGAAGTCACTACACGGTCAAATTCGCGCACGTTCATCACGATATGGTCACTGGGAGTCACTACGATATTGGCTTTGGGGTTGCGGGCCTTGATTTTCCAACTCACATAAGCAATGCAAGGGGCTGTGTTCCGTCGGCAAGGCTCAAGCAGGATATGATCTGAAGAGATTTCCGGCAATTGCTCTTTTACGATATCCGCATATTTTGCAGAGGTAACAACCCATATATTTTCAGGCAGACATACATCTTTAAAACGATCTACGGTCAGTTGGATGAGCGTACGTCCACAACCCAATACATCAATAAACTGTTTGGGCATTTCCGGACTGCTCATCGGCCAAAAGCGACTGCCTATGCCTCCAGCCATAATGACCACGTGATTATTCGTCGGATTCATAACAAACTTTTCTTGGTAACTTCGCAAAGTTAAATGTTTAATTTGAATATTTCCTATCTTTGTAAAAAATTATCTACTGGAAATGAGAACTTACCCATGCGTACTGACCATCGCCGGATCTGACTGTAGCGGCGGGGCAGGCATTCAAGCTGATATCAAAACCATCTCTGCACTGGGTGCCTATGCGGCCAGCGCCATCACCGCCATCACCGTACAAAACACCTGCGGCGTCACCGGTATCCATCCGGTTCCTCCTTCCTACGTGAAGGGACAAATCGAAGCCGTCATGGACGACATCCGCCCGCAGGCCATCAAGATTGGCATGATCAATGACACGAAAATAGTGGAAGTCATTGCTGAAATGCTTCAGAAATACCAACCTCAGTTTGTGGTGTTCGACCCCGTCATGGTATCGACCAGCGGCTGCAAATTGATGGAAGACGAAGCCATTGAAGCCATCACTACCCGGCTGATTCCACTGGCTACCCTGATTACCCCCAACTTGAGCGAAGCAGAAATTTTAGCAGGACAAAAGATCTGTACCGTGGAGGAAATGCAACGACAGGCAAAAGAAATGCTGAAACTGGGATGCCGGGGGGTACTTGTCAAAGGCGGACACCTGGAAGGCGGCCGTATGTGCGATGTACTTCAGGTCAGCGGCGAGGAAGCGCCTCATCTGTTTGCCGCCCCGAAGGTAGACAGCCGGAACACCCACGGTACGGGTTGTACGCTTTCCTCGGCCATTGCCACCTATCTGGCTTTGGGAGAGACTGTTACCGATGCTGTGGAAAAAGCCAAACAATATGTGTACAAGGGTATTGAAGCAGGAAAAGACGTATGCATCGGCCATGGACACGGCCCGCTGAATCACTTCTATTCGCCTGTACCAATGCACATTTTCGACAAAAACGGGTAATATGTCAAAAGAATCATTACCTTTGCAACCAATAACTTAAACCATAAAGAAAATATGAAAGCATTTGTATTTCCTGGACAAGGAGCTCAGTTCGTAGGAATGGGAAAAGACCTGTACGAAACATCTCCGCTTGCCAAAGAATTATTTGAGAAAGCCAACGATATTTTAGGTTACCGCATTACTGATATCATGTTTGAAGGTACAGACGAGGATTTGCGTCAGACAAAGGTCACACAGCCTGCCGTATTCCTTCACTCTGTCATCTCTGCCTTGTGCATGGGTGAAAACTTCAAACCGGAAATGACAGCCGGACACTCTTTGGGTGAATTCTCTGCCCTGGTAGCTGCCGGAGCCTTGTCATTCGAAGACGGACTGAAACTGGTGTATGCACGCGCCATGGCCATGCAGAAAGCCTGCGAAGCCCATCCGTCTACCATGGCGGCCATCATTGCTTTGCCGGATGAGAAGGTAGAAGAAATCTGCGCCTCTGTAGCAGCCGAAGGAGAAGTCTGTGTGGCAGCTAACTACAACTGCCCGGGACAGATTGTGATTTCAGGAAGCATTGAAGGTATCAACAAGGCTTGTGAGCTGATGAAAGCAGCTGGTGCCAAACGTGCCCTCCCGTTGAAAGTAGGTGGTGCTTTCCACTCTCCGCTCATGGACCCTGCCAAGGTTGAACTGGAAGCGGCTATTAACGCTACAGAGTTCCACACCCCGAAATGTCCGATCTACCAGAATGTAGACGCTCTTCCTCATACAGACCCGGCTGAAATCAAGAAGAACCTGGTAGCACAGCTCACTGCTTCTGTTCGTTGGACACAGACCGTACAGCACATGATTGCCGACGGAGCCGACGACTTTACAGAATGTGGTCCGGGCGCCGTACTGCAGGGACTGATCAAGAAAATCAACAAAGAAGTCAATGCACATGGAATAGCATAATCAGACAATCAGTCTGACACAGGCACGAATTATACGAAACTGGCGGATCCCTTTCATACATCCGTGCTAAACCGTATAATTCGTGCTTTTTCTTTTTTTATCAACCACAAATAAAGAACATCACTATGGAAACGACAAAAAAAATCATTATTTATCAGGTCTTTACGAGACTTTTTGGAAATCAGAACAAAACTTGTCAGCCAGATGGAAGCATCGAAGTAAACGGATGCGGAAAAATGAAAGATTTCACCAAACAGGCTTTACATGAAATCAAGAAACTGGGAGCCACCCACATCTGGTACACCGGCCTACTGGCCCATGCTTCTCAAACAGATTATACCGCATACGGTATCCCCAAGAATCATCCTTCCATCGTGAAAGGAAAAGCGGGTTCTCCTTATGCCATCCGAGATTATTATGATGTAGATCCCGACTTGGCCGAACACGTAGATAAACGAATGGAAGAATTCGATGATTTGGTGAAACGTACCCATGAATGTGGGCTGAAAATGATTATCGATTTCGTACCAAACCATGTAGCTCGTCAGTATCATTCCATTGCCAAACCACAAGGAGTAAAAGATTTGGGAGAAGAGGATGACTGCACACAGGCTTTCAATCCACAAAATAACTTCTACTACATTCCAGACCAGAAACTGGGAGGAGAAATTGATTTTTACAACCCGGAAATGGGAACCTACGAGGAAATGCCGGCCAAAGCTACCGGAAACGACCGCTTTGACCCATGGCCCAACCGGAACGACTGGTATGAAACAGTCAAACTGAACTATGGCGTGGATTACATCAACCATACAGGAGGACACTTCGACCCGATACCCAATACTTGGCTGAAAATGGAGCAGATCCTGAACTACTGGGCCGAAAAAGGAATCGACGGTTTCCGTTGCGACATGGCGGAAATGGTTCCCTGCGAATTCTGGGGATGGGTGATTCCGCGCATTAAAGCCACTTATCCGCATATCATCTTTATTGCCGAGGTATATAATCCCAACGAATACCGGAACTACATTTACAACGGACATTTCGATTACTTGTACGACAAAGTGGGACTGTACGACACACTGAGAAACATCACCTGCGGCTATGGTTCAGCCACCGGCATCACGCATTGCTGGCAAAACGTGGACGATATTCAAGACCACATGCTGAACTTCCTGGAAAACCATGACGAACAGCGTATCGCCTCCGGGTTCTTTGCACAAGACCCGTTCAAGGCTATTCCAGCCTTCATCGTTTCAGCTTGTCTGCGGAAAAATCCGGTCATGCTGTATTTCGGACAGGAATTAGGTGAAAAAGGTATGGACAGCGAAGGCTTCAGCGGACGTGACGGACGAACCACCATCTTCGACTACTGGTGTGTGGACAGTATTTTCCGCTGGAACAACCACGGGCGCTGGAATACGCATCTGCTGAATGACAGAGAAAAAGAATTACGTCATATTTATGAAACCATTCTGCATATCTGTCAGACTGAACCGGCCATCAGTGACGGTGACTTTTTCGATTTGATGTATGTCAACCTGAACGGATGGCAGATGAACGAACACAAGCAATATGCTTTCTTGCGGAAATTTGCCAACGAGGTACTGCTGATTATGGTAAACTTCGGGGATGCTGCCGCACAGATTGGCGTCAATATACCTTCACATGCATTCGATTATCTGAAAATGACTCCTGCACCAAAATGCAAATGCAAGGACCTGCTCTCCGGAAAACAGGAAACCATCTGCCTTTCTCCCGACAGTCCGGTCTGCACGGAACTTCCGGCATTCGGCGGAAAAATCCTGAAGTTCAAAATAAAATAACTCATACGCTGCGAAATACCGACCTCTATCGCATAGTTTTGATTTATTTTATTTGGTAACTTGAAACAAAAAGGTATCTTTGCACAAATGAGCCAACTTTGTGCAAACAATCAATACAATTATATGGAAAAAAGTTTTCTGGCCTTTGTAGAAGACAGCATCAAGAACAATTGGGATTTGGATGCCCTGACAGATTATAAAGGAGCCACCTTGCAATACAAGGACGTAGCACGTAAAATAGAGAAACTACATATTCTGCTGGAAGAAAGCGGTATCAAACCAGGCGACAAAGTAGCCTTATGCGGACGTAACAGTTCGCACTGGGGCGTCGCTTTCCTGGCTATCCTGACCTACGGGGCGGTAGCGGTCCCTATTCTACATGAATTCAAGGCAGACAATGTGCACAACATCGTCAATCATTCCGATGCCCGTCTGCTTTTTGTAGGCGATGTGGTATGGGAATCATTGAATGAAAACGAAATGCCCAACCTGGAAGGCATCATCCTGATGACCGACTTCACCCTGCTTGTATGCCGCAGCAAACAGCTGGAATATGCCCGTGAACATTTGAATGAAATGTTCGGGAAAAAGTTTCCCCGCAACTTCCGGAAAGAACATGTCAGCTACCGGAGAGATACACCGGAAGAGCTTGCCCTGATCAACTACACATCAGGAACAACCAGTTTCTCCAAAGGTGTCATGCTTCCCTATCGCAGCCTGTGGTCCAATACGCAGTTCGCTTTTGAAGTCTTGCATCTACAACCAGGAAACAAAGTGATTTCCATCCTTCCCATGGCCCACATGTACGGGCTTGCCTTCGAATTCATCTACGAATTCTGCGCAGGCTGTCATGTATACTTCCTCACTCGCATGCCAAGCCCGAAAATCATCTTCCAGGCCTTTACCGAAGTGAAGCCTCACATCGTGATTTCCGTTCCGCTTATCATTGAGAAAATCATCAAGAAGAACGTATTGCCCAAACTGGAAACACTGAAAATGAAAATCCTGCTGAAGGTGCCCATCATCAATGACAAAATCAAAGAAGCGGTACGTGAACACATGGTACAGGCCTTTGGCGGCAACTTCTATGAGATTATTATCGGAGGAGCAGCCTTCAATCAGGATGTGGAGCGCCTGCTGAGAAGCTTGCATTTCCCTTATACAGTAGGTTATGGCATGACGGAGTGCGGTCCGATTATCAGTTATGAAGACTGGCGGCGCTACAAACCTGGTTCATGTGGAAAAGCAGCTCCCCGAATGGAAATCAAGATTGACAGTCCAGACCCACAAAACGTGGTAGGAGAAATCCTCACAAGAGGCGAAAATGTCATGTTAGGCTATTACAAGAATCCGGAAGCTACCGCCCAAGCCATTGACGCGGAAGGCTGGTTGCATACGGGCGACTTGGGAGTGATGGACAAGGAAGGTAATCTCACCATCAAAGGACGAAGCAAGAATATGCTGCTCGGACCTTCCGGACAGAACATCTATCCGGAAGAGATTGAAGAGAAAATCAGTAACCTGCCGTATGTATGTGAGAACATTGTCATCCAGCAAAGCGACCACAAACTGGCAGCCCTGATTTATCCGGACTTTGATGAAGCATTCAAACAGGGTCTGACCAAGGAAGACATTGAAAGAATCATGGAAGAAAACCGTGTAGCAGTCAATGCGGAACTTCCTGCCTATTCACAGATTGCGCGTGTCAAGATTTATCCGGAAGAGTTTGAAAAAACGCCGAAGAAGAGTATTAAACGATTCCTTTACCAAGAAGTCAAATAATCACCATGAGATTAAAACTTATATCCGTGTTCCTGCTGGGAAGCCTCCTGGCGGGAACACCTGTTTCAGCCCAGAAAAAGGAGCAAAAAAGTGTACTGAAAAAAGGGCCTAATGTATCACTGAACATTACCAGCAAAAAAAAATTCCCTCAACGGACATACTTCAACCTGGGACTGTTCAGCAACTATCCTTGCCTGAACGGAGTGGGCATCAATGCGATTTCAAGCTTGCAACACTATAACGCATACGGCCTGCAGATTTCCGGACTTACCAATGTGGCAGGATTAAAATCCACGGGGGTACAGATTTCAGGTATTGCCAATGTGACAGGAAAAAGAGCCTGTGGATTTATCTTCTCCGGACTAACTAACGTAACAGGGACCTCTGCATACGGCATGTCTGTGGCCGGACTGGGAAACATCTCGGGAGGAGACATTAAAGGTATGGGTATTGCCGGACTGGTCAACGTAAGCGAAGACTTTCGAGGGGTAGCTATTGCGGGACTGGCCAACGTCAACAAAGATGTACAGGCCGGACTGATTCTCAGCGGACTGATGAACGTGTCAGGAACCTCCTCCAGAGGCGTTCAATTGACTTCGTTGCTCAACGTCACAGGAAAATCCAACGAAGGATGGCAGCTGGCTGGTTTAGGAAATGTCAGTGTGGAAAACAAAGGTGTACAAAGTGCCTTACTGAACTACAGCGTGGAAAACAAAGGCGTACAGTTAGGCATAGGTAATGTAAATACCAAAAGTGATGCCCGAGGCTATCAGATAGGAATTATCAACGTAAGTATAGACAGTACGGCACATCAGATAGGCTGTATCAACCTGAAACCGGAAACACGCGTACAAATGATCATCTCCGGAGGTAATGCCAACAAAGGAAGCCTGTCTATCCGCTTCAAGAACAAATTTACTTACACACAGATTGGTGCGGGAGCTTACTATCTGGGAACCGATCGTCCCGTTTCCGTCAGCGGATTTTATCGGGCCGGTGTATATCACAGCCTGACTAAGAAACTCGATCTCAGCGCAGACGTCGGATACTACCACATCGAATCACTGGACAAAAAAAATCAGGGAATCCCCGCACGCTTGTATGCGCTGGAACCTCGCATCAGCTTGGAATACAGCCTGACGAAAAAATTTGGTCTCTTCGTATCCGGCGGATACGGATGGACCCGTACCTATAAAGGCAATCATGCTTTTGACCAGAAAATGGTCTTTGAAGCGGGAATGGTTCTGTTTTAAACAGACCATTCCTCATTTTTTCAGAATCAACTGTTCAGACTTGCAGAACGCACCCGGCTCAAAGTTTCCGGAGTCATCTGCAACAGAGAAGCGATATACACCAAGGGGGCACGCTTCAAGATTTCAGGATGCAACTGAAGCAATTTGTTGTAACGCTCATGGGCCGGTTCAAACCGCAGCGTATCCGCTTTTACCTGCGACTCAATTAAAGACAACTCAAAAATTCTCCGATACCATGCCCCGATACCTGCATCTTTCAGCGCCAACTGCTCCAACCGGTCCTTTGGGATCTCCCACAATATAGAAGGTTCCAAGGTTTCAATCATCAGCCGCGTAGGCTCTTCTTTCAAGTAACTTTCAAGACAAATAACAACTCCTCCTTCGTAGGCAATGTGTTCCGTCAAATCCTTATCGTACTTAAAATAGAATTGACGAGTCAGTCCTTTTTCCACATAAAGCATGCAACGGCAAACGTCACCTTCATTCAAAATCCTTTCACCTTTCTTGTATTTTCTACAAGTCAGTATCTCCGCCAGTTCATGAAGCTGCTCCCGGTTTAGAAGACATTTCATCCCCGACGTCATCAGTCTAGCCACTTCTACATTTGTCATCATACTATTCACTTTTCTCTAACGTTACTTCACTTTTATACGGTCGAAACCTTCTCCAAACACTCCAATTACGGCACTTTGTGAAACAAAAGCCTTGGAATCAATATCTTTTATCAAACGGAAAATCGTGCTTGACTCTCTTTTCTTTGCCAATACAAACATCATCTTGACTCCATTGTGAGTATAACATCCCACCCCATCAATGAAAGTCACGCCACGATGCAGGTCCTTGTTGATGCGGGCTCCAATCTCTTCGTATTTATTGGATATGATGAAAAACTGTACTGACTGACGGGCACTGTTCACCACCTGGTCGAGCACAAAGCTGGAAATAAACAATACCACATATCCGTAAACCACTTTCTCCCAGCTATGTAACACCAAATAACTTGAAGAAATAATAATCACATCGCAAATCAGAATTACTTTTCCCAATGAAATGTCACGGTACTTATTGACAATAGCGGCTATAATATCTGTACCACCGGTACTTCCATTGGCAGAAAATGCCACTCCGATACCCGCTCCACAGAAAGAAGCTCCCAATACACACGACATGAACGGTTGATTATGAATCAAAGGCCCGGAAATAATTTTTTGAATGACACTCAAAATAACGGTCAATGTAAAGACTGCGAAAATGGTCTTCAAACAAAATTTAAGCCCCAAAATTTTCAAGGCAAGTAAAAGCAGCAAGAAATTAATGATTAAATAAGTGTATTGCACCGGAAAACCCGTACCCCAAAAAATAATTGACGCAATACCCGGCACTGCGCCCGAAGGAATATCACTGGGCAACAAAAATCCGGTCCATCCGATACCATACATAATCATTCCCAATGCGATCATTAAATAATCCTTGGTTTCTCTCAATAATTTCTGCTTTCTCGTAGTAGGCAAAGCTGGATTCATCTCTTTGGTTTTCTTTAAAAATTTCGAATGCAAAAGTAAAAAAAAATCCACAGAATTGACTTATATCAATTTCAAAAAATAAGAAAATAAAGCAAGAACAGATTTTCTAAAATGGCATGATTTTTGTAATTTTGCCGGCAAATAGAAGAATAAATGGCATTAGTCAACGAACACCTGCTCAAATTACCGGAAAACTACTTGTTTTCCGATATCGTGAAAAGAGTAAATTCTTTTAAAGTGACACATCCCCAGGCCCGCATCATTCATCTGGGAATCGGCGATGTGACCCTACCTATTCCCAAAGCATGTGTGGAAGCCATGCAAAAAGCTGCCGGAGAATTAGGCAACGCGGAAACCTTCAGAGGATATGGTCCCGAACAAGGATATGATTTCTTAATCGAAGCCATTCTGAAACATGATTATGCGGCTCATGGCATCAATTTTGACAGCAATGAAATATTTATCAGCGATGGTTCAAAATCAGATACGGGAAACATCGGTGACATCCTGCGCCATGACAACAGCATCGGAGTGACTGATCCCATTTATCCGGCCTACATCGACTCCAATGTTTCCTGTGGAAGAGCGGGAGTGCTGGAGGAAGATGGAAAATGGAGCAATGTAGTCTATATGCCTTGCCGTATCGAAAACAATTTCGTGCCGGAAATTCCGAAGCAGCGCATTGACATCATTTATCTATGCTACCCGAACAACCCCACTGGAGCTGTCTTGACGAAGAGCGAACTCAAAAAGTGGGTCAACTATGCCATAGAAAACGATGCACTCATCATTTTCGATGCAGCCTACGAAGCCTATATACAAGATCCCGACATTCCCCACTCTATCTATGAAATCAAAGGGGCCAAGAAAGTAGCCATCGAATTCCGTAGTTTCTCAAAGACCGCCGGATTTACCGGAGTACGCTGCGGATACATGGTCATCCCGAAGGAGGTGACCGCAGCCACCCTGGAAGGAGAACGGGTACAACTGAACAAACTATGGCTCAGACGACAGGCCACCAAATTCAACGGAGTATCTTATATCACTCAGCGAGGAGCCGAAGCAATTTATACTCCGGAGGGGAAAGAACAAGTAAAGGCCATGGTGAAATATTATATGGACAATGCCAAAATCATGAAAAAAATGCTCTCGAAGACCGGTGTACAGTTCTTTGGGGGAGACAATGCACCTTACTTATGGGTAAAGGCACCGGGCAATCAGACCGCATGGAAGTTCTTCGACAAACTGCTGTACGAAGCACACGTAGTGAGCACCCCGGGAGTCGGATTCGGCCCCAGCGGTGAAGGATATGTACGACTGACTTCTTTCGGCGACCGTCACCAATGCGAGGAAGGCATTCGAAGAATCTGTCAGTGCCTGTAAGCAACCTTCCAACACAACCCAATACCTCAAACAACAACCCATACATCAACCATAAAACCAAACAACTTAAATAAGAAATAAGATAGTATGTCTAAATTAAGATTCAGAGTTGTGGAAAAGGCATTCCACAAGAAGCCGGTAGAAGTACCGTCACCGGCAGAACGCCCGAGTGAGTATTTTGCCAAATACGTGTTCAACCGCGAAAAAATGTTCAAGTACCTGCCGAGCAATGTCTATGCCAAACTGATTGACGTCATTGACAACGGCGCTTCTCTCGACCGCAGCATCGCCAATGCCGTAGCCGACGGAATGAAACGTTGGGCCATCGAACTGGGAGTAACGCACTACACCCACTGGTTCCAGCCTTTGACCGAAGGCACCGCCGAAAAGCACGACGCATTCGTGGAACATGACGGAAAAGGCGGCATGCTGGAAGAATTCTCCGGCAAGTTGCTGGTACAGCAGGAATCAGACGGTTCGTCATTCCCGAACGGAGGTATCCGTAATACATTCGAAGCGCGCGGTTACAGTGCATGGGATCCTTCCTCACCGGTATTCGTAGTAGATGACACCTTGTGCATCCCTACCGTATTCATAGCCTATACCGGCGAATCACTCGACTACAAGGCTCCATTGCTGAAGGCCCTACGTGCAGTCAACAAAGCCGCACTCGATGTGATGCACTACTTCGACCCGTCAGTAAAGAAAATTGTATCTTATCTGGGTTGGGAACAGGAATATTTCCTGGTAGACGAAGGATTGTATGCCGCACGTCCGGACCTGTTGCTGACAGGACGTACTTTGATGGGACACGAAGCATCCAAGAACCAACAGTTGGAAGACCACTATTTCGGTGCTATTCCGACCCGTGTGGCTGCTTTCATGAAAGACCTCGAAATCCAGGCTCTTGAACTGGGTATTCCAGTCAAGACCCGTCACAATGAGGTAGCTCCGAACCAGTTCGAGCTGGCTCCTATTTACGAAGAATGTAACCTGGCCGTAGACCACAACATGCTGATCATGTCGCTGATGCGGAAGATTGCCCGCAACCACGGATTCCGCGTGCTGCTGCATGAAAAACCGTTCAAAGGCGTCAACGGCTCCGGAAAGCACAACAACTGGTCGCTCGGTACCGACACCGGTACACTGTTGATGGCTCCAGGCAAAACCTCCGAAGACAACCTGCGTTTCATCACCTTCGTAGTGAATACCCTGATGGCTGTGTACCGCCACAACGGATTGTTGAAAGCTTCCATCATGAGCGCCACCAACGCACACCGTCTGGGAGCTAACGAAGCACCTCCCGCCATCATCTCTTCTTTCCTGGGTACTCAGCTGAGTAAAGTACTCGACCATCTGGAAGAAAGCACCAATAACGACCTCGTGTCTTTGGGAGGAAAGCAGGGAATGAAACTCGACATTCCGCAAATTCCGGAACTGCTGATTGATAATACAGACCGAAATCGTACGTCGCCGTTTGCCTTTACCGGTAACCGTTTCGAATTCCGTGCACCGGGATCGGAAGCTAACTGTGCCAGCGCCATGATTGCCCTGAACACTGCCGTAGCTGAACAGCTCACTGAATTCAAGAAAGAAGTGGACGAACTGATTGAAAAAGGGGAACCGAAGATTTCAGCCATCATCCAGGTAGTCCGCAAATGCATCAAGGAATGCAAGCCTATCCGCTTCGACGGCAACGGTTACAGCGAAGAATGGAAAGAAGAAGCAGCCCGCCGCGGTCTGGACTGTGAAACCAGCTGTCCGGTCATCTTCGACAATTACCTGAAACCGGAAAGCATCCACATGTTCGAATCTACCGGTGTCATGAACCGCAAGGAGCTGGAAGCTCGCAACGAGGTGAAATGGGAAATGTATACCAAGAAAATCCAGATAGAAGCCCGTGTGCTGGGTGACCTGGTAATGAACCACGTGGTTCCGGTAGCCATTGAATACCAGAGCAAGCTGATTGACAATGCTTACAAGATGAAATCTTTGTTCCCGGAAGACGAAGCTCATGCACTGTCGGCTGAGAACCTGAACATCATCAAAGCGATTTCGGAACATACTTCATACATCAAGAAGCATGTGGACGAAATGGTAGAAGCCCGCAAAGTGGCCAACCGCATTACCACTGAACGTGAAAAGGCAATCGCCTACCACGACACAGTGGCTCCGATGCTGGAACAAATTCGTTACCACATTGACAAGCTGGAACTGATTGTAGACGACCAGATGTGGACGCTCCCGAAATACCGCGAACTGCTGTTCGTACGATAATTCGGCCGTACCCCACAACCTTATTTTTATCATCCCCGAAGGCTTTTCAAAGGCTATTTTCTGCCAGAAAGCCCTTCGGGGATTTGTTATTGACGCACTTTTCTAACATTTTGTCCGGTACAAAAGATTTATTTTCTACAAAGTATATATCTTTGCAGCATGGAATGGTTAATAAATTTATTTGTAGAACAGTCTCCACTACAGGCGGTCATCATACTTTCCTTGATTACAGCCATCGGGTTAGGATTAGGGAAAATTCATGTTTTCGGAATATCGCTCGGAGTTACCTTTGTCTTTTTTATGGGTATCCTGGCAGGACATCTGGGCTTTGCCATTGACCCGCAAATGCTAAGCTACGCAGAAAGCTTCGGACTGGTATTGTTTGTCTATGCATTAGGACTGCAAGTCGGTCCCGGTTTTTTCAGTTCCTTCCAACGAGGAGGTTTCAGCCTCAATATGCTGGGGTTGGGAGTCATTTTCCTGGGTACCCTCATGGCAGTCATCCTGAGTCTGACTACCCCGATAGGCCTTCCCGACATGGTAGGTATCTTATGCGGTGCTACCACTAATACACCGGCACTGGGTGCCGCCCAACAAACCTTAAAGCAGTTGGGAGAACCTACCAGCGGAGCTGCCCTCAGCTGTGCGGTAACCTATCCACTGGGAGTAGTGGGTGTCATTTTAGCCATTTTAGTCATCAAAAAATTCTTTGTCCGTCCTTCCGATATGCACGAACGGGAACACGATGACCCGAACCATACTTACATAGCCACTTTCCAGGTGCATAACCCTGCTATCTTCAACAAAAGCATACAAAGCATCGCTCAAGCCGGATATCCCAAATTTGTCATTTCCCGACTCTGGCGGGAAGGTACCGTCAGTATCCCTACTTCCGAAAAGATTCTGAAAGAGAACGACCGCATCCTGGTCATCACGACCGAAAAGGATGCCCCCACCCTGACCATTCTTTTCGGGGAACAGGAGAAACGGGACTGGAACAAGGAAGACATCGACTGGAATGCCATCGACAGCAAACTGATATCCAAACACATCGTCGTGTCACGTCCGGAAATCAACGGGAAAAAGCTGGGCTCGCTCCGTCTGCGAAACACATACGGCATCAACATCAGCCGGGTACTCCGTAGCGGTGTGCAACTGCTGGCCACTCCAGGACTGGTGTTGCAATTGGGCGACCGACTGACCGTGGTAGGTGAAGCGGCTGCCATCCAAAATGTCGAAAAAGTACTGGGAAATACGGTCAAGACCCTGAAAGACCCGAACCTGGCCTCTATCTTTATCGGTATCGTACTGGGACTGGTGGTCGGCTCTATCCCCATTGCCATCCCGGGTATCAGCTCACCGGTCAAGCTGGGACTGGCGGGCGGTCCTATCATCATGGGTATCCTGATCGGGGCCTACGGTCCTCGCCTGCACTTGGTCACCTATACCACCCGAAGCGCCAACCTGATGCTGAGAGGTATCGGACTTTCGCTCTATCTGGCCTGCCTCGGACTGGATGCCGGAGCCCACTTCTTTGAAACCGTCATGCGGCCGGAAGGAGCCCTGTGGGTAGGTATCGGCTTCCTGATTACCTTCATTCCGGTAGTCATCATGGCACTGGTGGCACTCCGCCTGTGCAAGATGGACTTCGGAAACACCTGCGGCATGCTGTGCGGCAGCATGGCAAACCCCATGGCCCTGAACTATGCCAACGACATCATCCCCGGCGACGAACCTTCCGTAAGCTATGCCACCGTCTATCCGCTCGGCATGTTTACCCGCGTCATCATCGCCCAACTGATACTGATGTTGTTCTTATAAAGTAAAATCTAAACTAAACCACTCACATGGAAACGTATAAACAAATCACACCCGAAATGATACAAGAGGATATCCGTTACCTGGAACTCCTCTCCCACGATTTTCCCAGCCTGGCTGCTGCCAGTACGGAAATCATCAACCTGGAAGCCATCCTCAACCTGCCAAAAGGTACAGAACATTTTCTGGCCGACCTTCACGGAGAGTATGAAGCCTTCCAGCACGTGCTCCGCAACGCTTCAGGAGCCATCAAGCGGAAAGTCAACGAGATTTTCGGCAACAACCTCCGCGAAATGGAGAAAAAGGAGCTTTGCACGTTGATTTATTATCCGGAACAGAAGCTGCAACTGGTGAAAGAAGTGGAAAAAGACCTGGTAGACTGGTATGTCATTACCTTGAACCAGCTGGTAAAAGTGTGCCAGAATGTTTCTTCCAAATATACCCGCTCAAAAGTCCGCAAGGCACTTCCCGAAGAATTCTCCTACATCATCCAGGAGTTGCTTCACGAAAGTTCCATGGACCCCAACAAGCAGGCCTACATCAATGTCATTATCCGCACCATCATCGATACCCGGCGTGCCGATGACTTCATCATCGCCATGTGCAACCTGATTCAACGGCTGACCATCGACTCCCTGCACATTTTAGGAGATATTTTCGACCGTGGTCCCGGACCTCACATCATCATGGATACGCTCTGCGACTATCACAACTTCGACATCCAATGGGGAAACCACGACATCCTGTGGATGGGAGCTGCTTCGGGCAACGACTGCTGCATTGCCAACGTACTCCGCCTGGCCATGCGCTACGGAAACCTCCCGGCACTGGAAGACGGTTACGGCATCAACCTGCTCCCGCTGGCAACCTTTGCCATGGAAGCATATGCCAACGACCCGTGTGAATATTTCGTGCCCAAAATAGCTCCGGAAAGCAGTACCTACAATGACAAGACCTTGCGACTCATCTCGCAGATGCACAAGGCCATCACCATCATACAGTTCAAGCTGGAAGCAGCCGCCATTCTCCGTCATCCGGAATTTGAGATGAACGACCGCATGCTGCTGCACCACATCGACTTCAAACGGAAAGTATTCCAGCTCGACGGCAAAGACTACGAAATGCGCGACTGCCTGTTCCCAACTGTGGATCCGGAACATCCGTACCAGCTGACAGAAGAAGAACAGGAAATCGTGGAAAAACTGCACAATTCTTTCACTGGCAGCGAAAAACTGCGCAAGCACATGAAGTGTCTATTCCGCTACGGCTGCATGTACAATGTCTGCAATTCCAACCTGCTTTTCCATGCCTCCATGCCGATGAACGCCGACGGCACTTTGAAGGAAGTAAGCATATTAGGACAGAACTACAAGGGAGAGGCCCTGCTGAAACGGGTAGGACAACTCATCCGTACCGCTTATTTTGCCGAAGACGACCATCCGGAAAAAGCGTTTGCCAGAGATTTCATCTGGTATCTGTGGTGCGGCAAGAACTCCCCGGCCTTCGACAAGAGCAAGATGGCTACTTTCGAACGGTACTTCCTGACCGACAAAGAAACCCACAAGGAAATAAAAGGATACTATTACACCTTGCGCGACCGGGAAGATATCTGCGACATGATTATGGATGAATTCGGCGTGGAAGGCGAACACCGCCACATCATCAACGGTCACGTACCTGTGAAAGCCGTGAAGGGCGAAAAGCCTATCAAGGCCAATGGCAAGCTGATGGTCATCGACGGCGGATTCTCCAGAGCCTACCAGCCGGAAACCGGTATTGCAGGCTACACGCTGGTATACCATTCCCGCGGTTTCCAACTCGTACAGCATGAGCCGTTCACTTCTACCCAGAAAGCCATCGAGGAAGGACTCGACATCAAGTCGACTACCCAGATTGTGGAAATGAGCAGCAAGCGAATGATGGTGAAGGATACCGACAAAGGACGTGAACTGATGGTACAGATTGAAGACCTGAAGAAACTCTTAGTAGCCTACCAGAACGGTATCATCAAAGAAAAAGGGATGTAAATATCCTCTCCAAAAAACGCTTAGACGTTTCAAGTAAAACGCAAGCGCATTTGAACCAAAACGCTTTGACGTTTTATCTAAAACGCAAGTACGTTTTACCCGAAACGTACTTGCGTTTTCTTTTAAATGCACTTGCGTTTTTCCAGCCCCTTCACAAAGACACATTTTTAAGCTTCCAGAGTCTTTTTTTTACATCATAGCGTATCTTTTTTTCATGAAACGCTTGCATATTCAAAAATAATGCGTACCTTTGCACCCGTGATTGAAAAACGCTTCAACACAAAGCCAGGATGGCCCGTTCGTCTATCGGTTAGGACGCAAGATTTTCATTCTTGAAAGGGGGGTTCGATTCCCCCACGGGCTACTGAAAAAAGAAACAACGCATACGGTATTCCGATGCAAAAGGATGGCCCGTTCGTCTATCGGTTAGGACGCAAGATTTTCATTCTTGAAAGGGGGGTTCGATTCCCCCACGGGCTACTGAAAAGCTGTCTCAATTCTTGAGGCGGCTTTTTTCATGTCCACAAGAATGATGCCCGCAATAAAAAAGGTGCCGAAGGCTGACGCCTTCAAGCACCTCTCTTGTGAATCAATAAATATGACAATTATTTATACCCCGTCAGTTTCCTTTAGAAGATGACACCCAAACGGAAACCAGCCTGGTTCTGTCCTTCTACATCGAAAGTCAACGTCTGGGTCTTGTTCGTAGCATAGCTGTAATATCCGGCTACGTGGAATCCCCACTTCTTTCCTGTAGGATAGATCTTCACACCGATTTCAGGAGACACATAGAATCCCCATGACTTGTCATACATACCGGTACTTCCAAAATAGGTCGTATAGCGGGCAAACATGGTACCGGCCTTTACTCCTACATACGGTTTTACATAACGGTTGGTAGAAAGATTATAAGCTCCCATCACGCCAAACGGTACCTGAAAAGCCGAACGCTGCTGGTCGGTAGTCAAAGATTCCGTAGGAGACAATGACAAGGTCTGCCGCCCTACATACTGATGATTGGTATGATAGGAAGCAAACACTCCCACTTCCCAACGAGGGGTCAATTCATATCCCAATTCAAAGTTCATTCCCCATCCGCTCAGCTTGTCTGCAAAATTGGTGGAGAAAGGAGCATTCATTTGCCAGTCAATCTTCAAGGTAGTCTTGCTGACATCATATTGCGAAAATCCTTTTACGGCTACTCCAAGGCACATAAAGGTCACCAACGCTATTCTTTTCAATACATTTAGTTTCATTTGAAATTCCTCCTTAGTTTAATTGACCGATTTGATATAAGGTGACTGTTCAAAGGCCTGAACTACCGCATCCTCTAACAAACTTTGATTGAAACGTCCGCTATACTGGAATCCGGACGCACTGGCATACCAGACTACTGGAAGATTCTTTGATGAACTGTCTGTTCCTGCTGAAAGGTCTACCATCTCCATCACCAATGTATTCGTATTGTAAGAATAGGTGACAGGGTACGGATAATACCATCCGGACCAAGGCCCCCAGAAACCATAGTCCCACCAGCCGCCCCAGTAGCCACCAGTAGTCACTTGAGTGGTCTGAGCCACGTAAGACAGCTGTACGCCTACGCTGGCCTCATCCTTTTTCTCCGGGTCAAGGATACGGGTATATCCACGGCTGTTCATTTCTTCAGCCACTTCATTCAGAATTGCTTTTGCATTCTCATCTTTCCAGTAAGTGGCACGATGTCCACCTGCCTCCAGAATACTGTCGGGCAGGAAATAAGTTTTATAGCTACCAAAGTCGGCATCCTTGTCATAATCGGTGTACACCACCAGATCCGCATCCAGCTTGTTCATGTCAGGGTCTTTCTCACAAGCCGACAACCCTAACAACAGACACGCAAAAAATAAAATTTTTCTCATACTACATTCCAATTTATTAAAGTGAACGTCCCTTGAATACAGAGCTCTTGTAAGCCGGCAGTATCACACCGTTCAAGGTCAGACGATTAGAATTAAAATTCGGTGAAATAGTCACAGTGGCACTGTTTGTACCTTTCGGCATGGTGATATCCAGACGGGCCGAAATGCCTATCCCCATCACATTCATGGAAAGATAAGTAGTGCCCTTCTTGTCGGTCTTTACCTCATAAGAAGATACTTTTCCATCCACTGTCACACCACCCAAGCCATTAGGTCCTGCCGCCGGAATGTTGAACGCTACTTGTACTACAGCATTCTCTCCGTTAACCGATACAAAGTTGGTATTTGCAGTTACATAAGCTGTCTGCCCATACTTAAACACCACTTGGTCGGCTTCAAGCGTAAATTCCTTTTCGTTGATAGCCTTAATAGCTTCCGCATGCTGGATACTGTCGATTTTCTCCTGGAGCGCCTTCTTCTCTGCTTTTGTCAATTCGACTTCTTGAGCCTGGATATGTCCGGCCATTAAGGCCAAAGCACATATCAAAATAGATACTAATTTTCGCATAATCTCTCGTTTTAAAGTTTACAACTAATAAACAAACGGATCGCATTTTTGCTGCATGCTATCCGCTTAAAAAAGTATAATAGTTATCTCCTTTTTCAAAGGAAAATGTTATCTTTAGAATAGAAAAAGAAAAATATATCAACTAACCTAAAAAAACAGCCTATGACACCCCTCAGTGAAATCACCCTATTAATTGCCGTCATCGCACTGGCGCTCTGGCCCGTGGTGCTGTTTATCTTGCGTTTCTGGCAAGAACGCCGCAGGAAGCTGGAACATATCGAGAGGATGACAAAAGATGAGCTCGACGAGGTCACCACAAAAGAACTTGTCATCAGCGTACTGAAGAAAATCGGCTGTCAGCCGGAAGTGAACGAAGAGAATCACATCACCTTCAAATATCAGGGAGATGATTTCTACATTGCGGCCGAAGAGGAAAACCGGTTTATCATGATCTGGAATCCCTGGTGGGGCTCCATCAATGCGGACAATGAAGCTTTACCTTATTTAAAAGAAATCATCAACTTGGCCAATGTGAACTCACTGGTCACCACCGTATATATGGCCGATGAGGATGAAAAGACTATCGGTCTGCATTCCCGTTGTCACACTTTCTTCTCTCCCAACGAAGGAGAACTGGAAGAGCACATGAAAATGCTGCTCGACTATTTCTTCGACATGCACAATGTAATCAAGGACAACATGAACCAGCTGGGGCAGGCCGCCATCAATGAGGAAGAAAAGAAAGAACGTGTGAAAGTGAAAGGCTTCTCCGCCTACAAGGAAAACACCATGCCTATCGAGACGAAGAAGGAGACGGAGACGGAAGCGGAGAAGAAGGAGTAGAAGACTCTCCATCCGGCTTGCGCATGCTGAACTCACAACCGCAGTATTGCTGGTTGTAGAAATTATATTCCTTGATAATGGCGATGCGGCGCTCACTGAGTCCTCCCTTGCGCCAGTTCTGTTCCCACCATGTGACATCCGGATAGGAAGCCACAGCCCAACGTCCGGCTTCGTTTATCTGGTCCAGACTTTTCCAGCGCGAAGAAGCCAGCGTAGTGGTTATCACCGAAAAGCCGTGTTCATGAGCATAGCGGGCCGTATCGGCCAAACGCATCTTGAAACATTTCAGACAGCGACCTCCACGCTCTGGCTCATTTTCCAGTCCGGCCACCGTACATCGCCAGGCTTCGTGGTCATAGTCCGCATCCACAATTTCCAACCCCAGCGACTGGGCATAACGGGTACATTCGTCCTTGCGGATGGTATATTCCTCCAGCGGATAGATGTTCGGATTGCAATAATAAATGGTAGGACGCACCCCATGCTGCATCAGGCATTCAATAATGGCCGATGAACAAGGTGCACAGCAAGTGTGTAGCAACACTTTGTCTGCCCCACCGGGCACCTCCAGTTCAAATTTTTTCTTTTTCATCGCTTCCTCCCTTTTTATGCACACGATTCAGACGATTCATCCGTATAGGCCGCAAACAACGGTTGCAGGATTTCCGGCACCTCCACTCCTTCGTCGCGTATGCCTTTCAGGCAACGGTACGCCTCGTCGGTCAACGAAAAATACATCTCCCGCTTGTCCTTCTCACCCAGGGTACGCACCAGCAGGTTACGTTCTTCCACCGCCCGAATTACCTTTGAAGCGTGCGAAGGGGTCAGTCCGGTACGTTCTACAATCGTGCGGGCTGCCACTTGTTCCTTGCCGATGGCACACAGCACCATGGCTTCGTTCAAAGACACTCCATGCGCCTGCAGCAAGTGCGATTCAAGATCAGAGAGAGCCCGGAAGAGCTCTCTCATCACACAGATACATTTTATTTTTTCCATACGTTAAATAAACAGATTGACATTGGCTTCCTCGGCACGGTCCATATAAGTGGCTACCCCACCAATGGTCACATTGTCCAGCAATTCCTCCTTCTTGATGCCCATCACGTCCATCGACATCTGGCAGGCAATAAACTCTACTCCGTTGTCAATAGCCTGCTGGCGGAGTGACTCCAACGAATCGATGCCTTTCTTCTGCATGATGTAACGCATCATCTTCGGACCCATACCGCCCATGTTCATCTTCGAGAGCTTCAGTTTCCGCGAACTGGAGGGAAGCATCATGCCGAACATTTTTCCGAAGAAATCTTTCTGCACTGACGGTTTCTGCTCCTTCTTGATGGCATTCAGCCCCCAGAAGGTAAAGAAAATAGTCACTTTCTTTCCGGTAGCCGCCGCGCCGTTAGCCAGCACAAAGGTAGCCAAAGTTTTGTCAAGGTCATCGCTGAAAAGAATGAAAGTTTTTCCCTTCTCTTCCGGTGCCCGACGGACAGCCTCCATGGCACAGGCCGTAGCCTTCTCTACCAACACTTTATAGATTCCTCCTTCCGACTTCGAAGACAGGAAGCGATTTCCGGTAGTACGGCACCACGCTTCTGCATCACGCGGAAAACCTGCATCCGTGGCATGGATTTCCATCTGTTCCCCGGCTTTCAGTTCCTCCATCCCTTTCTTCAACCGCAAAATCGGGCCCGGGCACTGAATGCCGCAAGCATCTACCACATGTACCTTCTTGCAGTCCGTGGTTCCTTCGGCCGTGTCACAAGTGCAAACCACCTCGCATGCCTCGTCTGGCTGGCAAACTGGAGTAACTGCCGCATTGTAGGTCTTGATACCACCAATCAGGTTACGCACATCCTTGTAGCCATTGTCTTTCAGAATATTGGATGCCAGATATCCACGCAAACCTACGCCACAGTACAGGAACACCGGCTTGTTCGACGGAATTTCCTTCATCCGCTTACGCATCTCATCCAAAGGTACATTGACCGCTCCGGCAATATGTCCCAGTTCGTATTCGTCTTTTGTACGGACATCGACTAATGTAACCTTCGTCAAATCGGCCTGCTGCAATTCTCTCCAGTAAAGCGGAGTCATCTTGCCGCTCAAGATGTTTCCAGCCACATAACCTGATACGGCTACCGGATCTTTGGCTGAAGAGAAAGGAGGTGCATAGGCATGTTCCAGTTGCACCAAATCATAAACCGTACCTTTCTGCTTGATGACCAATGCATATTCATCAATACGTTTGTCCACGCCATTGTATCCCACAATCTGTGCCCCGTACAACCGACCGTCTTCCGGAGAGAAGGTGATCTTGATGTCCATCTGCAGAGAACCAGGATAATATCCAGCATGAGAACCAGAATGGATGGTAGCCGACAAGTACGGAATACCGAACGCCTTCAAGCGCTTGGCCGGAAGTCCGGTAGAAGCCACGGTCAAATCGAACACCTTGGCAATAGCCGTACCAATGGAACCTTCATATTTCACTTTATTGCCAAACGTCATATTATCGGCTACGATACGTGCCTGACGGTTGGCCGGACCTGCCAAGAAGTTCAGCCAAGGTTTGCCTGTAATCGGATGCGGATATTCAATGGCATCACCTACTGCATAAACTGACTCATCGGAAGTCTGCAAGTATTCATTCACGTAGATGCCCTTCATTTCACCCAGTTTCAATCCGGCTTCCACAGCCAGACGAGTTTCTGCCCGTACACCGATGGAAAGAATCACCATCTGAGCCTCGGTCTGCAAACCCGACTGGAACTTCACCAACAATCCGGATGCCGTCATTTCAAAGGCAGCTACCGCCTGCTTCAAGTACAGCTTGACACCCTTCTGCTGCAGATGAGTGTGTACCAAAGCCGCCATGGAGAAATCCACCGGCCCCATCACTTGGTCGGCCATTTCCACCACTGATACCTCAATGCCTGCATGATGCAGGTTCTCGGCCATCTCCAATCCGATGAAACCACCTCCCACAATAACAGCTTTCTTCACTTCGTGTCCTTGCATGTAATTCTTAATACGGTCGGTATCTGCCACATTCCGCAAGGTAAAGATTCCTTCATTGTCAATTCCGGGCAGAGGGGGACGAACCGGAGAAGCTCCCGGAGAAAGCAACAGTTTGTCGTAAGTTTCGGTGTACTCCTTTCCGTCTGCAGTGCGTACTTTCACTTCCTTACGGGCTGTATCGATAGCCGTCACTTCCGAACGTACCCGTACATCAATACGAAAACGGGTGGAAAAAGCTTCAGGAGTCTGCACAAACAAACGGTTACGGTCCTGAATCACTCCCCCTATATAATAAGGTAAGCCGCAATTGGCATAAGAAATGTATTCTCCACGTTCAAACAAAATGATTTCGGCCTTTTCTGTGTTTCTCCGAATACGGGCAGCCGCAGTGGCTCCACCTGCTACCCCACCTACAATGACATACTTCATATTAATCTATTTTCTTTGTTATTATTTTCTATTGGAAACTATTTGCAAAGAAAAGAAATAATCGAGAAAAGAATAAATTTCCAATGGAAAATATTCTACAATTAAGGATTATTAAGAAGTTAGTGAGAAATTCTTACGCCAGTTTCTGGTAAGCCAAGCGAGGAGTACCGTTGCTAATATAAATAATGCCACAATATACAAAGCCCATGGATTGCACCAAATTCTGCATCACCTTGTTATCGGCATGCGTATCAATCCGCAAACAGGGCCATTGACGGAAACACCAGTCGATACACAATTTTCCGATGCCATGGCAAGAGCCGTCGGAAGCCAGACGATGAATCACATAATAAGGAGAATCATCCTTCCACTCCCCATTTTCAATATAGGCATACGTGGGGTCGGGCCCTTGAATGAAACAAAAGGTAGCCACTGCTTTTCCTTCTTCCGTTACACACACATAACAATGAGAAGCCTCTATTTCTTTCTGTATCAATTCCCGTTGTGGATAACCGTTAATCCACTGATTCGGATTTCCTGTACGGACCATAAAACGACGGGCTTCTTCAAATATTTCCATCAAACGATCCAAATCTGCCAATGAGGCCTTGCGTATCTGTAAATCCATAAATCTCCTTTTTTCGTAAACCGACACAAAACTAATGTTTTCTTTCGTTTTCCGGGCGAATGCGCTTGGTTTTTTAAAATATTATTGTACCTTTGTCACGCTTTCAAGCAATAATGGGGCATTAGCTCATCTGGCTAGAGCGTTTGACTGGCAGTCAAAAGGTGGCAGGTTCGAGTCCTGTATGCTCCACATTTCCTTTCCCACACCGTGGAAATTTTCCCTTGATAACTCACAAACAAACCTTGTCCATCTTACCACCCATACATTATTATGTACAGCATTTTAATCATAGAAGACGATAAAAGGGTGGCCGACCTCTTGAAAACCGGACTGGAAGAAAACGGTTATAACGCTTTCGTGGCGTACGACGGTGCCATGGGACTCCGACTTTTTCAGTCGCATGCATTCCAACTGGTCATTTCAGATATCATTCTCCCCAAGCTGGACGGATTCGAACTTTGCAAGGAAATACGCAAACTCAATGCACAGATTCCCATCCTCATGCTGACGGCCCTCGGCTCTACGGATGACAAGCTGGACGGATTCGATGCCGGAGCAGACGATTACATGGTGAAACCTTTTGATTTCAGGGAACTGAATGCCCGCATAAAAGTGCTGCTGAAGCGGAAAAACGAAGCAGAGAGCCCGACTGCTCCGCCCGATAAACTGAATTACAAGGACCTGCAAGTGGATACCAGCCGCCGGGAAGTTACCCGTCAAGGCATTCCCATCCGACTCTCCCCCAAAGAATACAACCTGCTGACCTACATGGTACAGCATCCGGAAAGGGTCATCAGCCGGGTGGAAATAGCCGAAAAGGTATGGAATACCCACTTTGATACTGGTACCAATTTCATCGATGTATATATCAACTACCTGCGCAAGAAAATAGACAAAGACTTCGACACCAAGCTGATTCACACCAAACCCGGAATCGGATTTATTCTTACCGACGAAAAACCATGAAAATAAAGACCACCCTGACACTCAAAAACACCGGAGTCATTGCCGTGGTATTTCTGTTGTGCATGAGCCTGATTTACTTGGTCAGCGAACACATCCGGAGCAACACGTTCTTCCACAACCTGAAAAGTGAGGCGGTGACCAAAGCACACCTTTTCCTGCAAGACCAGGTAGATGCCCGCATTATGCAGTCCATCTATCTGAACAACAAAAAGTTTATCAATGAAGTGGAAGTGGCGGTCTATACCCCCGACTTCCGCATGCTTTACCACGATGCCGTCGAGAATGACATTATCAAGGAAAGTCCGGAAATGCTCACTCGTATTCTTCACGAAAAAGAAATAGAATTCCACATCGGAAAGTTCCAGGCCATCGGGATGGTCTATCCTTTTCAAGGCAAGGATTACATTGTGACTGCCGCAGCTTACGACGGCTACGGTCACACCAACCTACTGGAACTTCAGAAGACCTTAGTCATTCTGTTTCTCTTCGGATTGCTGCTCTTGTTCGTGACCTGTTATTTCCTTGTACGGGCTTCTTTGAAACCTATTCGGGAAATCGTAAAAAAAGTGGAGAATATCACGGCTTCCCATATCGACCGGCGATTGCCGGTGAGAAACGAGAAAGACGAACTCGGAGAACTGAGCCTGGCCTTTAATGATTTGCTTGAACGACTGGAAATTTCATTCAATGCACAGAAGATGTTTGTCAGCAACGTATCCCACGAGATGAGAACGCCGTTGGCTGCCCTGATGGCCGAACTGGATTTGGCCTTGCAAAAGGAACGGACCGAAGCACAATACCGCCAGGCCATGCAAAACGTATTACAGGATGCACGACGCATGACCAAGCTGATTGACGGGCTCCTCAATCTGGCCAAGGCGGATTACCAGAAAGAGCAAATCAAAATGCACGAAATCCGGCTCGACGAACTGCTGCTGGATACCCGGGAACTGATTCTGCGGGCCCACCCGGAATACCACATCGAACTGATTTTCGAACAGGAAGATGCCGAAGACGACCGGATGATTACCGTCATGGGCAACTCCTATCTGCTGAACATCGCCTTTGCCAATCTAATTGAAAACAACTGCAAGTATTCGGAAAACAAATCCTCCTTCGTCCAAATCTCCTATTGGGAAAAATGGGCGATTATCCGCTTGTCCGACAATGGAATTGGCATATCGGACAAAGAAAAAGAGCAGATTTTCACCTTATTCTACCGAGGGGCACAGGACAAGCAAACAGAAGGGCACGGCATCGGCATGGCACTTGCCCAAAAGATTATCGGGCTTCACCAAGGGCATCTTGCCGTACATTCCAAGCAAGGAGAAGGCACAACCTTCACCATTGAGCTGCCTCATATCTAAAAGTTTCTTTTTCAGCTTCCACACCACACTATCAGAACAACGGCCGGAAACAACCGGCAGGATTCTAATAGTTTTCTAATACCACTCTAATTATCCTCTAACAGGCTCTACCAAGAGTATCGCTTACTTTTGCCGTGCGAAAAGGAAATAGAGTAATCACCCTATGAATTCAGGTATTATGTGGAAAAGAAGAAAAAGTAAGGAAACAAGCACATTCAATGCGGAAAAGGTATTTTTGGCAGCTACCCAGCCTCTCAACACCGTATGCAATTATTTCCAAACCAGCAAAAACGGACTGACCTCCGAAGAAATCGAGAACCGGCAGTCCATCTATGGAACGAATGAAGTAGCACACGAACAGAAGAAAAATCCGGTTTCCACCTTCATCAAGGCCTTCATCAATCCCTTCATTGGTGTACTGACCGTGCTGGTGGTCATTTCTTTCGTACTCGACGTCTTGCTGGCCAATCCTGGCGAACAAGACTGGACGGCCATTTTCATTATTCTGACGATGGTGATTGCCAGCACCATCCTCCGCTTCTGTCAGGAATGGAAAGCCAACGCTTCGAGCGAAGCTTTGCTCAAGATGGTCACGAACACCTGCTATGTGAGACGTACCGGCCAGCACGATGAAGAAATCAACATCACAGAACTGGTGCCGGGGGATATTGTCATGATTGCTGCCGGCGACATGATACCCGCCGACCTCCGCATCATCGAAGCAAAAGACTTGTTTGTCAGCCAGTCCTCCTTGACAGGAGAATCGGACCCGATTGAAAAGCGTCCGGAAACGAATGCGAACAAACACCGCAAAGGCAGTGTCATAGAACTGGAAAACATCTGTTTCATGGGCTCCAACGTAGTCAGCGGTTCGGCCACCGGCATTGTCTTTGCCACCGGAAACGACACTTACCTGGGCACCATTGCCCGCAGCATCGCCGGACACCGTGCCGCCACCGCCTTCGACAAAGGAATCAGCAAAGTCAGTTTCCTGCTTATACGCTTCATGCTCATCATGATTCCCTTCGTGTTTCTGGTCAACGGAGTAACCAAAGGCGACTGGCTGGAAGCTTTTATCTTTGCCGTGTCGGTAGCCGTGGGTCTCACACCGGAGATGCTTCCGATGATTGTGACGGCCAACCTTGCCAAAGGAGCCGTCGCCATGTCCAAGAAAAAGACCATCGTAAAAGACTTGAATGCCATTCAGAACTTCGGGGCCATGAACATTCTCTGTACCGACAAAACCGGTACGCTCACCTGCGACCAGATTGTATTGGAAAAATACATCCATGCCGACGGGAGCAGCGATGAAAGCCGCCGCATTCTGCGTCATGCCTATTTCAACAGCTTCTTCCAGACCGGATTGAAGAACCTGATGGACAAGGCCATCCTGTCGCACGTCAAGGAACTGTCATTGGAATACCTGAAAGACAACTATGTCAAGGTGGACGAAATACCGTTTGATTTCACCCGGCGGAGAATGTCGGTCGTGGTGGAAGACCGACAAGGAAAACGACAGATTATCACCAAAGGTGCCGTAGAAGAAATGCTGGCCATCTGCTCACATGCCGAATTCGACGGAGAGGTACATCCCATGACGGAAGCCCTGAAAGACAAGGCACATCGTATCATCGAGCAGATGAACAAGCAAGGCATGCGGGTCATTGCCGTAGCGCAAAAAAGCTACCTCGACAAAGCGTGCGACTTCTGTGTGGAAGATGAGAAAGAGATGGTACTGATTGGCTATCTGGCCTTTCTCGATCCACCCAAGCCATCGGCAGCCAAGGCCATACAGCAATTGCATGAACACGGCATTGAGGTCAAAATCTTGTCTGGAGACAACGATGCCGTGGTACGTACTATCGCCCGGCAAGTGGGCATCAACACTACCAACGCGCTCAGCGGCCCTCAACTGGCCGACTTGAATGAGGAGGAAAAGATGAAAGCAGTACGCGAGACGACCGTCTTCTCCAAACTGACTCCCGTACAGAAAACGGAAATCATCACCCTCCTCCAAGCACAGCAAAATACCGTCGGCTTCTTAGGTGACGGTATCAACGACGCGGCCGCCCTCCGCCAGTCGGACATCGGTATCTCGGTCGACTCAGCCGTAGACATCGCCAAGGAAAGTGCCGACATCATCCTGCTGGAGAAGAGCCTGATGGTATTGGAGGACGGGGTACTGGAAGGAAGAAAGACCTTCGGCAACATCACCAAATATATCAAGATGACCGCCAGTTCCAATTTCGGCAACATGTTCAGTGTCATGGCAGCCAGTGCTTTCCTGCCCTTCCTGCCCATGCTTCCCATTCATCTGCTGATTCAGAACCTGCTGTATGATATTTCGCAGACCACCATCCCCTTCGACCGGATGGATGCGGAATACCTCCGGAAACCCCGGAAATGGGATGCCTCCGACCTGAGCCGCTTCATGATTTTCATCGGTCCCATCAGTTCCATCTTCGACATCGTCACTTATCTGGTGATGTGGTTTGCCTTCGGCTGCCAGAGCATGGAGCATCAGACCCTCTTCCAGTCCGGATGGTTCATCGAAGGCCTGCTGTCGCAAACCCTGATTGTACACATGATACGTACGCGGAAAGTGCCGTTCATACAAAGCCGTGCCTCCTGGCAGGTAACCGGACTGACCCTGCTCATCATGGCTACCGGTATCCTGATTCCCTTCACCCCGTTTGGGACCTCCATCAGTCTGGAAGCCTTGCCTGCAAGCTATTTCCCCTGGCTGTTCGGCATCCTGCTATCCTACTGCGTACTGACACAACTGATTAAGAACTGGTATATCCATCGTTTCACCAAATGGTTATGACAAAACTCATCAAATACCTACTGGTCATTGCAACGGTATCCCCTTGCCGTTGCTTTGCCCAAAAACTCCTGATAAGCTATACCACCGAACTGCAGAGCGATTTCAAGAAAGGAGCCAACTGGGTGAATTTGTTACGGTTGGATTTTTCCGCCCCGCTAGGCCCGTCTGCCACCCTTGAAGCAGCCACCCTCAGCACGGCCAAAACCCGAGCCGAGTCTTTGGCCAACGATTTGCAGACCTTTTCCAACATCGAAGAAGACAATCACCCGCTTGCCGCAGCCATACTGGGCATCCGGCAGCCAATGGGAAACTCCAGCCTGTTCATCGGCATCCGCAACCTGAACGAAGACTATTTCACTTCGCCAGCCACCAGCCTGTTCACCAACAGCTCATGCGGCATCTTCCCCACCCTGTCGGCCGATTATCCCATAGCCAACTATCCGGTGTCTTCCATGGGGATACACTACGAGCTGCAACATGCTCAATGGAGTCTGCAAGCTTCTTTGTATAACGGAAAAGCCTCCTATCGCTTTACAGGAAAAGAAAATGTATTCCGTTTCTGCCCGAAGCACGACGGGATACTCTGTCTCACCTCATTCAGCTACCAGCATCATGACAGCAATTATCACATGGGCTTTGCTTTACATAGCGGGATGTATCGGAGTTATGCAGAAGGAGATACGGAACAAGCGTCCCCAAAAGAAAAGAAAGAAATCCGGAAAATAATCTGGGGATACGCAGAACAGACCATCACTCCCCGCCTGCAAGTGCTCTTACAGGTTTCTGCCCAGTGGCACGCCAGCCAAGGATGCAAACACTATTCCGGAGCAGGCCTTGTATGGCAATGTGGAAAAACAGAAGGCGGACTATTCACCGATTACGCCCGGTTCTCCCATTCACACGAATGTGCCAGTGAATTCACTTGGAAGATTCCCTGCCTGGGCAAAGGGTTCATACAGCCCACCTTGCATCTGATTCATCAGCCGGAAGCACACTACTTGATTGGCCTGTTACGATTCGGGTACGTGCTTCCGGCCCTCTGATATAGAATTATTTCACTACAATCTCGTCGGTAAACAAGAATCCACCGGCTTCAGGATTGATGTCAGCCTGTACCCGCACGTAACGAGCCTCGCAAGTGCCCTCCCATGCATAATTCTGGATAGTCAGCTTTTCATCCGTAATAGGCAGTGTAGTCGTAATCGTCTTCAACAGCGTATATTCCTTTCCATCGTCCGACACCAGGAAACTGACCTTCTGCGGCAGGAACACACCCGGACCAATCAACTGCATGAAGTCGATGGAAACCTGGCGGATAGGCTGTGATTTTTCCAAATCCACCACCGCGTCCATTCCTTTTCCAAGGAATCCCTGCCAACGCAAATCGGTGTAAACCCATCCTCCATGGATGCCGTTGGTCAAAGCTCCGTCTCCTCCTGCCGGATAGGAATCTGCCGCATAAGGCCGCAGATACTCTACCTTCTTGCCTTTTGCCAAGTGATTGTCAACACTCAGTGCCTCCGGACGGTTGCCCACTTCATTCTTCAAGTCAAAAGTATTGTATCCCAATGAATCCAGTACCTCCACTTCCTGCAAAGCCTCCGCATGGAAACGCTTCCAGTTCTTCCGTTCCGGGTTGGTCCAAGCCACCTCAGCCAAGGCCAGCAAACGAGGATAAATCATGTATTCCGTATGTTCCGGTGTAGGCATATATTCCGTCCATACATTTCCTTGAACTCCCCACACACAATCCAGCTTATCTGCCGGGAAAGCCGGGGTTACAGGCTCATAAGAATATACCTTTTCCAACGGAAGATACCCTCCAATGGCTTCAGGCTGTGTGCGCGGCGCATCCTGATAACTGTCAAAATAGCAATAGGCTCCCGGCGACAAAATCGTGCGCAGTCCTCTTTTCACCGACTCAACTCCTTTGTCTTCTCCACGCCACACGGTCACAGCCGAAGTTTCATCCAACTCACCAGTCAGTATTTCGTCCCAACCAATCATTTTGCGACCGTTCTCCCGCAAGAACTTTTCAATTCTGGAAACAAGATACTCCTGCAGCTCGCCTTCTTCTTTCATTCCTTCTTCCTTCATCCGGGCCTGGCAGTCGGGACATTGTTTCCAGTGGTTCGTGCTGGCCTCATCCCCCCCGATATGAATGTATTCCGACGGGAAAAGCGCCATCACTTCCTTCAGCACATCGGTCAGGAAAGTGTAAGTCAATTCTTTTCCAGGGCAGAACTCACCACCGGGCTTCAAATCACCTCCGCAGGCCAACTGCGGGAGGGCAGCCAGCACTTCTTCCGAATGAGCCGGCATCTCAATCTCCGGAATCACCGTAATATGACGCTGACGGGCATATTCCACAATCTCTTTCACATCTTCCTGCGTATAGTATCCTCCGGAAGCCCCCGGCGCATCCTGCCGGCAATATGTACGGCCACCGTTCCACCAGCTTTTCCAGTCCGGGAAAGGACGATAGGCCGTTTCACGCGTCAGCTCTGGATATTTCTTGATTTCAATCCGCCATCCGGCACCATCTGTCAAGTGCCAATGAAAGCGATTCAGTTTGTAACGGGCCAGTGCATCCAACTGCTTCTTGACGAATTCTTTCGGATAGAAATGACGTGACACATCCAAATGCATACCTCGATACGCGAAACGCGGCGCATCCTCGATGGTCACTTCCGGCAACAGGAAGGTATTGTTTCCTGCCGGCTGTACCAATTGATTCATTGACTGAAAAGCATAGAACAAACCGGAAGTAGAAGTAGCCTCCACTTGGATGCCCTTTTTCGTCACTCCCAACCGATAAGCTTCCTCCTTCATCGGAGACTGTTTCGGACTGACCAATTTAAACACAATATCCGCCTTGCCCCTCTTTTTATAAGTCCATGCAAAAGGAGACTGACCGACATACTTTACAAAATCTTCCTTATCGGCTCCTTTCAAATTGCATGAAAAGGAAGCATTTTTCTGAAAAACAAAATGACCTTCACCCACCACCATCTGTTGAGGGTAAGGAATCACATAACTCTCCGATACAGAAGAAGCCACGGCCGAAAACGCCATCGCCACAAAGAAATAAAGGAATAACAAGGGTTTCATCTACAAAGTAATTTAAGGGTACACAATTAATAAGAAATTACCCAAGCATACATTAATTAGTAAACTTGGGTAACTTCTACAGTTCAAAGATAAAAAAATCTTTTCAAAGTAACATTATATAACCGGCGCTAATTTTACCAACCTGGGTTCTGCTTAATATTAGGGGCCTTACCAATTTCATCGGTCGGTATCGGTGACAGATAATGCTTAGGATCTTCAAATATCGGATCCGGACTCTGACCTGCATAACGCTTTGCATAAATTGTCAACGCACCTTCTTCATTTACGCCTACAGTTTCCTTCAAAACGGCAATTTCTTCCGGAGTATATCCCGCTCCTTCTATAATAATACCCAAACGTGGAGCTGTCAACAAATTACCACATTTCCAGCGACGGATGTCATCATAACGTACACCTTCAGCAAACATCCCAATGCGACGCTCACGACGGATTTCCCGAATCAATTTTGCATTATCACCTGAGACATTGGGATAAGCAGCCTCAATAACCGGATCATTAAATGGAACAGACACTTCCAGTTTCTTATTAAATCCGACACGCGCACGCAACTTATTAATGGTTTCATCCAAATCATTCTGATTTATAGTTCCCAATTCTGCAGCTGCTTCCGCACGAATCAACATGATTTCACCCAAACGGAATACCGGAGCATCTTCTGTTCCCTGATAGTGCGATGCGCTGTATTCGGCCTCATTGTAGAACTTTACAATCGGATATCCAGTAGAACACTTGCTGGGATTACCCGTATTGGTCACAGAAGCAATGTTAGGCGCCTTGCCGTCCATATAATAGCAATGATCTACATCATTCACATCCGGCGTAGCAGTGGTCTGCAACAAACGAGGGTCACGATTCGCCAATTCAGCAATCAACGTAGTATGCTGCGTATGTCCCGGACAGTTACACAAAGAAATCGGCAAGCCGGTAGTGGCACACAAATAAGAATCGGCACAGTTCTTACTCATTCCCAGAGGAGTCTCACCTACAAAAATCTGACGAGTAAGATTATTTCCTTTATCAATTCCCGGATCGTATGCCTTTGATAAAATCACCTCAGGATTCGTAGACTGATCGGCCAAACAGAACAATTCATGATAAGCTGTAGCCGGACTTGAGCCCTGATACAAAGAATAACCATATTCAGGCTTCATCAATTCACATGCTGCATTATAGGCTTCTTGCAAGAACTTCTCCGGATTTTCAAGTCCATGATATTTACGCCAAGTACCTTCAAACAGACACATACGAGCCTTCAAGGCCAAAGCTGCATCCTTACTGATAAGGGTAACGTCCGTCTTTTTAGGCAGCCATTCAATAGCCTGATCGATATCTCTCAACATATTGTCCATAACTACAATACGTGAATCACGAGCCTTATACATTTCTTCATCTCCTGGATTCATCACCTTTTCAAACCAAGGTACATCTCCATAAGCTTTCACTTTATTGAAGTAATCCAGTGTTTTAAAGAACAATATCATACCGGCATATTTATGCTTCACCTCCTCACTTTCCGGAGATTGCTCATAATTACTGAGAAAGTCGTTACAAGCACGGATATTTTCCCAAGTCCACTGTGTTCCACTGGCACTGGAAGGTACGGTTGCCAAGCCAAAACTTGTCACATTACGTTCCCACGGCAACACATCATCACTGGTAAAATCATCTCCCAACATTCCCCAGTCGTAACTTTTAGGAGCTCCGTAACCCACAATCAATTTGGGATAAAAGTCATTGCAATACTGCTCCAATGCAGTGGCATTCGCAGTGGCAAAAAATTGATCCTTACCAATGGCATCCAATGGCTCTCTGTCCAAGAAATTACAACTAGACAAGGCCATCGCAAACAGACACCCGGTCAATATAGATATTTTTTTCATAATCATAAATCTTTTAGAATGTGAGATTAATACCAAATGAATAAGAACGGCAGAACGGATAACTCTTCATATCCGAATTCAAAGTACCTACCATTCCATCTGATGACTTCTGATATGTATTTCCAGTCATATCCGGATCTACGTATTTATACAAACCTGTAGCTTCCCACAAGTTCTGACCACTAAAGAATACCTTCAACTGAGACACTCCAATCGGTTCCAGCCATTTCTTCGGCAACGTATATCCAATGGTCAAATCACGCAAACGGATATAAGATGCGTTCTGCAAATATTTAGTCTGAACCTGTTTGCTTCGACTATTCCAGGTCGGTACAGGATAATAGGCATTCGGATTTTCTTCTGACCATGAATTATCCACATGATAATCGTTGATGGCACTGTTCCATACGCCATTAAATCCCCAGAATACTTCATTGCTAAGCCACAAATCACGTTTCATCACACCTTCAAACAGGGCACGTACATCAAAATTCTTCCAACTCAATCCTAAGTTGATATTGAAACGATAACGAGGAGTCTGATTACCAATCACTTTTTTATCGCCATGATTACTCAATGTATTGATAGGACCTTTCTCACTATCACCTTCATTTACCACTCCATCTCCATTCAAATCGGCATAACGGATATCTCCCGGAATCCATGTATTTGAAATATAAGACTGACGTTTAGATTGTTCAGCTGCTTCTGCTGCATCCATTATGAAACCATCCGTTGTATAACCCCAGATTTCACCTAAACGTTTACCTACATAAAGGTCATTCAATGTGCCGGTCGGATTATCATACTTCGTGATAGTAGAATAGCTATCAGAAAGTCCAACTCCGATATTATATTCCAACGGACTGCCAGCCACATCATTGATACGGTCTGCCCAATTCAATGAAAGTTCCCATCCGTTCGTTCTCATGCTTGCCAGGTTTTCTTTACCTCCACTGGTACCCATGGTATTAGGATAAGCTTTTGAAACCACCATATCCGTTGTATAACGCATATAGTAATCAAATGAGGCAGTCAGGCGATTGTTCAACAATCCCAAATCAATACCAAAGTTGGCCGTTGTCACTTTTTCCCAAGTCACATTATTATAAGCCAATGTAGCCGGAGTAATGCCTGTAGGAATCTGTCCGGAAAGTACATAATTCAAATTCTCACTTCCTACCGTACCTATGTAGTCAAAGTTTCCATTCGTTACCTGATTACCCAAAGAACCGATAGAAGCACGTAGCTTGAAATTATCGAATAATTTACGAGCTGGCTCAAAGAATTTTTCTTCAGAAACACGCCATCCTAAAGAAGCCGAAGGGAAGAATCCCCACTGACTGCCGGAAGCATATTTGGAAGAGCCGTCATAACGTCCGTTCAATTCAACCAGATAACGTCCTTTGTAGTCATAATTCACACGGAAGAAAGCACCTTGAACAGCCCATACGGTAGCAGACTCAGACAATGTTTCCTTGTCCTTTGCCATATCAATGATGGGGAAATCATTTACATACAGATTGGCAGCTACTCCATACATATCACTGGTATTCTTACGTTCCTGATTGTATTCTACCATTACAGAGAATGAATGATCCTTAATCTGTTTCTTATATTCAGCCCATACATTCAATGCTTCATAAGTATCATCATATTTTCTCAGTCCTGCCTTATTGGTCGGCATTTTGGCTGTCTGCGAACCATCCGGATTCAGCTGATAAATTGTTTTCAGATGCTCACGCTGCGTACGGAAATAACGATTTCCGGTATAATCTCCTTTAATGGACAATCCTTCAAAAGGAGTGATATTAAATGATCCTGTATACCAAATATCATCATATACATTCTTCAACCGTCCTGCTTCAGCCAAAATACCGGCATAGTTATAGTTGAAGTTACTACCCTCCATTGCAGCAAAATGCTGTCCATCCGGCAAATAAATAGGAATGAACGGGAAAGAACGATAAACTTCATAATAAGGAGAACTACCCATATAAGCCTGTGTATTAGGCTCATCCGACTCACTGCGGTTGTATTTTGCGCGGAAACCGATTTCCAACCATTTGGTTACTTGCGAAGTGAAATTGAACGACATGTTAATACGCTTATAGGTATCTGTACCATAAGCCAACAAACCATCCTGTCCTTTGTAACCGATTGAAGCATAATAAGCATTCTTTTCTGTACCACCTTGAATGCTGGCATTATGCTGTTGCATGAAAGCGGCACTCTTATAGAATTCATCAAACCAATCGGTATTTCCTGCATAAGCCCATTGTCCTTTAGCGGTAAAAGCACCGGTTTCATCCAAAAAGGCTGACGGACGACTCGGATCCTGACAATATGCGTGTACGGCATCGACTAGCTCTTGACTAAAATAGCCACTACCATTTGTATTTGTATTCGCTAACTGTACGGCATCAATCCATTTATCGGAAGAGATGCCATCAGGAAGGCGTGATGGAGCTGACCAAGAAAAATTATTATTATAATTTACAGTTACTTTCTGTCCCTTCTTACCTTTTTTCGTTGTAATAAGAACCACACCAAATGCGGCACGTGCACCATATACGGCGGCAGAAGAAGCATCCTTCAGTACAGATACACTTTCAATATCCTGTGGATTCAACAGTGAATTTTCTACCGTTACGAATGACTCATGCACTTCAATATCCCGGTAGTGGTTTTTCAGCGAAGCACGGATGTCCTCCAATGTTTCATTCAACTGGCGGGCTTTCTGTGTATTTCCTTTCGCCTTGCCCAAAACTGTATCCCAGGCATCCGGCTTCACGCTCAGTTTAGAACTGAACTGTGAGATTTCACCATTAAGTGACAGACGAATCATAATACAAACTGTTCCGTCCTTGTTTACCTGATTTTTTCTTAGATAGAACAAAATCTTAAATGTACTCTTACTCATATCCTTTTTTAATTTATCTCCGTTACAGTGGGTGTAATGACTTCCCTCTGCAAAGGAATAATTAATAATTGGGTTACAAGCAGACATTTGAACGTCAATGAGCGACAAATCAAGGACTTACATCGAAAATCGTTACAGAAGATTTTCCCGATTTTCCTGTAACGATTTTGTAACGGAACTTTGTCTGAAGTGGGCATTTAAATGTCTTTCGGTTGTCCACCGGATAAATAGAAAAAGTCCCGTAAAACGTTGATTTTACGGGACTTGTCTTAATTTGACTACCTAATGTCTTAGGTTTCAGCGGAGAGACAGGGATTCGAACCCCGGGTACCTCGCAGTACAACGGTTTTCAAGACCGCCGCAATCGACCACTCTGCCACCTCTCCAAAACTCCGATTGAGAGTTGCTTTGTTTTTCAAAAGCGATGCAAAGGTAGGGATTATTTTGGAATCCACAAATATTTGCCGCCTTTTTTGATTATTTTTTTTCATTGTCGTACCTTTGCACCCCAGTAAAATGAACCTACAACCCATGATATATCCGCATAATTTCGAACAAAAGATTGGATTCGACCAAATCCGACAATTGCTGAAAGCACGCTGTTTAAGTACCTTAGGAGAAGAACGCGTAGACGAAATGGCCTTCTCGGACGACTATCAGGAAATCAACCGCCGACTGGAACAGGTGGTGGAGTTTGTACGAATCACCCAGGAAGAGGAGGATTTCCCTGCACAATATTTCTTCGACGTACGCCCTTCGCTGAAACGTATCCGTGTGGAAGGCATGTACTTGGACGAACAGGAACTCTTCGACCTGCGCCGATCGTTAGAAACCATCCGCGACATCGTGCGCTTTCTCCAGCAGACCGATGAAGACGAAGCAGATGATATGGCCACTTCCCCCTACCCGGCTCTGCATGAACTGGCAGGGGATATCCTGACCTTTCCGCAACTGATTGCGCGCATTGACAGCATTCTCGACAAGTTCGGAAAAATAAAGGACAATGCCTCCACGGAACTGTTGCGCATCCGACGGGAACTTGCATCTACCACCGGAAGCATCTCACGCAGTCTGAACAGTATCCTCCGGGCAGCCCAGTCGGAAGGATATGTCGACAAAGACGTCACCCCCACCATGCGCGACGGCCGTCTAGTTATTCCGGTCGCTCCGGGTATGAAACGAAAAATCAAAGGTATCGTGCATGACGAGTCGGCCACCGGAAAAACGGTGTTCATCGAACCGGCAGAAGTGGTGGAAGCCAACAACCGCATCCGGGAACTGGAAGGAGAAGAACGACGGGAGATTATCCGTATCCTAACTGATTTCTCGGCGACGGTCCGTCCGCAGATACCCGCCATCCTGCAATCTTACGAGTTTCTGGCTAAAATTGACTTTATCCGTGCCAAAGCGCTGTTCGGCATTGAGATAAAAGGCCTGAAACCCTCGTTTGAAAACCAGCAGATTGTCGACTGGTTCCAGGCAGTACATCCCCTGTTGCAAATGTCGCTGGCCAAACACGGTAAGAAAGTGGTTCCCTTGGACATCACCCTTACCCGCGAAAAACGCATCCTGCTGATTTCCGGTCCGAACGCCGGAGGCAAGTCCGTCTGCCTGAAAACCGTCGGACTGTTGCAATACATGCTCCAATGCGGCATGCTGGTGTCCATGCACGAGCGAAGCCATGCCGGCATCTTCAGCCACATCTTCATTGACATCGGCGACGAGCAGAGCATCGAGGACGACCTGAGTACCTACTCTTCCCACCTGACCAACATGAAGGTGATGCTGAAATCGTGCAACGGCCAGAGCCTCATCCTGATTGATGAGTTCGGAGGAGGCACGGAGCCACAGATTGGCGGAGCCATTGCCGAAGCCGTCTTGAAGCGTTTCAACCTGAAAGGCACCTTTGGGGTCATCACCACCCACTACCAGAACCTGAAGCATTTTGCCGAAGACCATGAAGGCGTAGTGAACGGTGCCATGCTCTACGATCGTCACGAAATGCGTGCCCTCTTCCAGTTGCAGATTGGCAATCCGGGAAGCTCGTTCGCTGTGGAAATTGCCCGGAAAATCGGACTTCCGGAAGAAGTGATTGCCGATGCTTCGGAAATTGTGGGAAGCGAATACATTCAGAGCGACAAGTATCTGCAAGATATCGTACGTGACAAACGTTACTGGGAAACCAAACGTCAGAACATCCGCAAGCGGGAAAAACAGATGGAAGACACCATTGCCCGCTACGAGAAAGAAATAGAAGAATTGGAGCGCAGCCGAAAAGAAATCCTGAAAAAAGCCAAGGAAGAAGCCGAACACCTGCTCCAGGAATCGAACGCCAAGATTGAAAATACCATCCGCACCATCAAAGAGGCACAGGCTGAGAAAGAGCGCACCCGCACTGCCCGCCAAGAGCTGACAGACTTCAAGGAGCAGGTGGAAAAACTCGACAAGGCGGCATTGGAAGAAAAAATTGCCCGCAAGATGGAGCAGCTCCGTGAAAAGCAGGAACGGAAAAAAGACAAGAAGGCCAAACAGCAGCAGAAGGCCTCCGAGCCTCAGCCCGTACCTAAAGTCCGTCCGATAGAAGCCGGCGACTATGTCCGCATCAAAGGACAAACCAGCGTGGGACAGGTGATGGACATCAACGGAAAGAATGCCGTAGTCATGTTCGGCCTGATGAAAACCAACGTGAAAACCGAACGGCTGGAACGGACCGATGCTCCGAAAGCCGCTCCCCTTTCCAGCAAAACAACTTTCGTGAGCAGCGAGACGCAAGACCGGATGTACGAAAAGAAACTGAACTTCAAGCAGGATTTGGATGTCAGAGGAATGAGAGGCGATGAAGCCATCCAGGCCGTCACTTATTTCATTGACGATGCCATCTTAGTGGGAGTCAGCCGCGTACGCATCCTGCACGGTACCGGAAGCGGTATTCTGCGTACCCTCATCCGACAGTATCTGGCCACCGTCCCGGGAGTCGCTCATTTCCAGGACGAGCACGTACAATTCGGAGGGGCCGGCATCACCGTGGTCGATTTAAAATAACCCGAAGGGATTTTACAAACAGATACGACAAGCATATACGATTATTGCGTATCTTTGCAGAAAACTCACACCTATTTTGAAATGAAATCAATCAGAGAACTATATCGCATCGGAACGGGCCCGTCCAGCAGTCACACCATGGGCCCCCGCAAGGCAGCTGAACAGTTCCTTGCACGCAATCCACAGGCTGCTTCTTTTGAAGTCACGCTGTACGGAAGTCTGGCAGCCACCGGACGCGGTCACATGACCGACGTGGCCATTCTGGACACCCTGCAACCTCACGCTCCCGTGGAAATCATCTGGAAGCCTCATGTATTCTTCCCTTTCCACCCCAACGGAATGACCTTCAAGGCCTTCGACGCCCAAAAGAAGAAACTGGACGAATGGACGGTGTTCAGCGTAGGAGGAGGCGCACTGGCGGAGGAAGGACACGACCGCACGGCTACCGACGACATCTACAGCATGAACACCATGAGCCAAATACTTTACTGGTGTGAACACACGGGCAGAAGTTACTGGGAATACGTGGAACAGTGCGAAGGAAAGGAAATTTGGGATTTTCTGGCCGAAGTATGGGAAACCATGAAGGCAGCTATCCATCGGGGACTGGATGCCGAAGGGGTATTGCCCGGTCCGCTGAACCTGCGCCGTAAAGCCTCTTCTTATTACATCCGGTCGAAAGGATACAAAGATTCTCTCCGTTCCCGGGGCCTGGTCTTTGCCTACGCCCTGGCGGTCAGCGAAGAGAATGCTTCGGGAGGAAAAATCGTGACGGCACCCACCTGCGGTGCCTGCGGAGTGGTTCCGGCGGTTCTGTATCACCTGCAAAAAAGCCGCGAATTCAGTGACGCACGTATCCTCCGGGCACTGGCCACTGCCGGCCTAGTAGGTAACATCGTGAAACACAACGCTTCTATTTCCGGTGCCGAAGCCGGATGTCAGGCCGAAGTGGGAGTAGCTTGTTCCATGGCTTCCGCCGCAGCCAGTCAGTTGTTTGGCGGCAGTCCGGCACAGATTGAATATGCGGCAGAAATGGGACTGGAACATCACCTGGGCATGACCTGCGACCCTGTGTGCGGACTGGTACAGATTCCTTGCATCGAACGCAACGCGTATGCAGCCGCCCGCGCCCTTGATGCCAACATCTATTCCGCCTTTACCGACGGACACCATCGGGTATCGTTCGACAAGGTGGTCGAGGTCATGAAACAGACGGGACACGACCTTCCGTCTTTGTATAAAGAGACCAGCGAAGGAGGCCTTGCCAAAAACTATCAACCTATGGATTAAGGACTTAAGAAATCGCAAGGACGTTTCCCGAAAAACGCCTTTGCGTTTCATTTAAAACGCCTAAGCGTTTGGAGCAAAACGCACTTGCGTTTACGATAAAACGTCCTTGCGTTTTGAACAAAACGTACTTACGTTTTAGACAAAACGCAAAGGCGTTTTCTGCAAGTCCTCCAAACCTACCTTTTACCCGTTATTTATCCCCCTAAAAAGCCGTTTTTACATGACTTTCATCAGCCACTACGATTCTCCTCTCGGAGGCATCACCCTTGCTGCCACAAACGACAGACTCTGCGGACTTTGGTTTGACGGACAGAAATATTTCGGCAGCACCCTTCAGGGAGAAACTGAAGAAGCGGAAACTCCTGTCCTCTGTCAGACCCGACAGTGGCTCGACATTTATTTTGCGGAAGGACAACCATACTTTTTCCCTTCCATGCAACTCGTAGGTACCCCTTTCCAGCAAACCGTCTGGAACATCTTGCGTAGCATCCCCTACGGAAAAACCCTGACCTACAAAGAAGTTGCCACTGAAACCGCCCGTCGGCTTGGACGCCCTCACATGGCTGCCCAGGCGGTAGGAAATGCCATCGGACACAACCCCATCAGTATCCTCATCCCCTGCCATCGGGTGGTAGGAACCAACGGCAGCCTGACCGGATATGCTGGAGGAACAGAACGCAAACTTGCCTTGCTGCAGATTGAACATATACCTTATTATATAAAGTGATTACATGAAACCCTATTCAGTTTATTTATTCGATTTTGACTATACCCTGGCCGACTCTTCCCGCGGCATCGTGATGTGTTACCGTAACGTGCTCGAACGTCATGGATTTCACCAGGTGGACGACCACGCCATCAAACGCACCATCGGAAAAACGCTGGTCGACTCCTTTTCCATCCTGAGCAGAGTGACAGATGCCAATACCCTCGAGACCTATCGGAAAGAATACGTGAAAGAAGCCGACCAGCACATGACGGCCAACACCCGGCTTTTCCCCGAGACGGAAGAGGTGCTACACGCACTGAAAGCCCGCGGTGCCCGCATCGGTATCATCTCTACCAAATACCGCTACCGCATCCTGGAACTGCTGGGGAAAAAATTTCCGGAAGGATTCATTGACATCATCATAGGAGGTGAAGACGTGAAAGAAGCCAAGCCCTCTCCCGAAGGACTGCTGCTGGCCATTTCTCGCTTGGGATGCCCCAAAGAGCAAGTACTCTATCTGGGCGACAGCACGGTGGATGCGGAAACAGCCCAAAATGCCGGAGTCGATTTTGCCGGCGTCCTGCACGGCATGACCACCCGCGAGGAACTGGCTGTCTATCCACATGTAGACATTCTGCCCGATCTGACTCCCCTCAAATAAAAAAAACAGACTTATCAGTCTTTTTTTCAGACAAATAGTTGGTTATGTAAATTTAAAACCGTAAATTTGCAGCCGATTTTAGTCCGTGGAGGTAAAAAAGTAGCCGGAGAGAACGGTTCACCTTGCGGAGGAAACCCGTTTAATAATTATTTAAAATGTACGTAATCGTAGAAATTAACGGTCAGCAGTTCAAAGCAGAAGAAGGCAAGAAACTGTTTGTTCAGCACATCCAGAACGCTGAAAACGGTGCAACTGTTGAATTTGACAAAGTCTTGTTGGTTGACAACAACGGTACTGTAACTGTAGGTGCTCCTACTGTAGACGGTGCAAAAGTGGTTTGCGAAGTAGCTTCTCACTTGGTAAAAGGTGACAAAGTATTGGTATTCCACAAAAAGAGAAGAAAAGGTTACAGAAAACTGAACGGTCATCGCCAGCAGTTTACTGAATTGACAATCAAACAAGTTATTGCTTAATCATTTAAAACGTAGAAGAAAATGGCACATAAAAAAGGTGTAGGTAGTTCTAAGAACGGCCGTGAGTCAGCTAGTAAGAGATTAGGCGTAAAGATATTCGGTGGTTCAGCTTGCAAAGCTGGTAACATCATTGTTCGTCAAAGAGGAACAGTTCACAACCCGGGTGAAAACGTAGGTATGGGTAGTGACCACACTCTTTACGCATTGGTAGACGGTACTGTATGTTTCAAGAAAGGTCGCGAAGACAGAAGCTATGTTTCTGTAATTCCTTGCGCTGAAGCATAATCTACTGAAAAGGAAATTTTAAAAGAGACTTTTCCGCATTGCGGAAGAGTCTCTTTTTTTTGTATCTTCTTGCTTCCATCAAAGAACAAAACTAACTTTGTGCAAACCAATCTTAACTATACAAATATGAAGACAAGCTACCTGATTCTTTTATTGCTCCTACTCCCAATCTATTCACTGGCCGGCAATCGTCTCCAAGAACTACATTCAAATATTAATCATTTTATCGCACAGCAAAAGGCAAAAATAGGAGTGGCAATTATCGCAGACGGAAAAGACACCCTCACCATAGAAAACACTCACCACTATCCCCTGATGAGTGTGTTCAAATTACATCAGGCATTAGCCGTGGGAAATTATTGTGAGAAACATCGAATATCCTTTGACACCCTGCTCACTGTAAGCAAAACAGACCTCAAACGTGATACATATAGCCCGCTAAGAGACCAATACCCAAACGGAGGGAAATTCTCACTCAAACAATTGATGCAATATACCCTTCATCTGAGTGACAACAATGCATGCGACATTTTATTCAAATTTATGGGAGGTCCAGATGTGACCGACCGTTACATACGAAGTTTAGGTATCAAAGATTTCTCCATCCATCATACGGAAGAGGATATGCATCGCGACCTGAATCTTTGCTACCAGAACTGGAGTACGCCTCTCGCCACCGCAGAAGTTATTGAAACCTTACTCACCCGCTCCCTCTTCGACAAGGAACATCAGGAATTCATAAAAAAATCCCTTATCACCTGTCAGACCGGAAAAAGTAGAATAGTCCGACCCTTACAAGATAAAAATGTGACCGTAGGACACAAAACCGGTACCGGTGACTATAACAAATCGGGTCAACTCATTGCAATCAATGATGCCGGATTTGTACTGTTTCCAGACGGACGTCGTTATACGTTGGTAGTATTCATCAAAAATTCCCAGGAAAATCCTGAGCATACCGAAGCAATCATCTCACACATTTCTGAAATGGTTTATCAAACCTTCTCCAAACCCTGATAAACTCCTTTCACCAACTGACAGGCCGTTTTCAAATCAATCGTTCCGGTATTCAGCATCAGGTTGTAATGATGCGGTTCACCCCATTTCATGCCCGTATAATACTCATAGTGATGAACCCGGTTACGGTTCACCCGCTTGATTTCCGCTTCTGCATTTTCCCGTGCAATACCGTATTCTTCCACACAACGGTTCACCGCGCTGGCTACATCTGAGTAACAGAACACCTTCAGTACCTTCGGATAATCCTTCAACACGAAGTCTGCACAACGGCCCACAATGATACAGGATTCTTTGGCGGCCAGCTCCTGGATAATCTTACTCTCGGATACAAACAACACATCATCCGAAGAAAGACTGGACTCCAGCGGCCGTTCGCTGTTCTTCGACAGAATGCATTTCAACCAAAAAGAAGGGATAGACTGTTCATTCTTCACAATGTACTGCTCATCCATTCCACTACGCTGGGCTGCCAGCTGGATAAACTCCTTATCATACAGCTTGAGGCCAAGTTCCTTCGACAGCATCTCACCCAACAGATGTCCTCCACTTCCATACTCACGCGCAATCGTAATAACGATGTGTTTTCCCTGCGCCATAGCGGCTTCTTTCTGTACGGCAGGGTCTGTAATCCATTTGTCCAGACAACGGTAATACGGACTTACGAAATGCACAATCGGGCCGACAATCAAGGCAGATACCACAGTTCCTTCGCGCACGCCATAGATACCCGACATAAAGATAAATGACAATAAGCAAGCCAGAATGACCAGTGTCACATCAAATCCCAGTTTCACGTAGCCGAACTCTCCATGAAACCTTTTCGTAATGACGTTCACAAAATATTCCCCGGCCATCATGGCTGCATTCGTCTTTACTTCCAATGCGATACCAACAGCCAAAATCACACAACCTATCAGCAAGGCGATAATCATATATACATAAGACTCCGGATGCAACCAGAACAGTACATAGTGCATACAAATATCGATAAATGTACCAAAACAGAACGAAATGGGAATCTGCAAAAGATACATCCGCAAATCAGATTTCAATTCCTGGCGTGACATCAGAAACGGCTCCAGCACCACAAACAAAAGATTCAACAGGATAGTCCATTGCCCAATAGTCAAAGGCGTAAACATACTCAACACATACGTCACACTCGTAATCGGAGACGTACCCAGCAAAGCCTTGGTAATAAAAGCGATTCCAAGCGCATTCACAAACAAGGAAACACAAAACAACAGGTAACGTCTAAAAAGAAATACATTCATATCATCTGCTTTTATAAACGCCGCAAATTTCTGTCTATTTTTCCGCTTCTCCATCATAAAAGAGCAACCAATTTTGGTTGAAAACGAAACAAAACTTACTTTTGTAAAAAAATAGACACAATGAACAGACTATTGACAGAAATTATGGAAGAATCGGGACAAAAGGTCGGAAATACCTTATCTTCCCGAATCGGACATACACATCTTCAAGAAACTCCCGTGGTAATCAAACAAGGTTTCTTCTTTCTGCTCGTCACAAACGGAACAATTGCCATCACCGATGCCTTTCATCGTTATACGCTTTCTTCCAACCAACTTCTGGTACTTACTCCCAGCACTGAAAGTGTGCTTTCCGATGCCAGCACTGATTTCTCCATGGCAACTTTATACATCGCTCCCGATTATTTTGACAGCCTGCCCGACGGACAGCCTGTATACAACCAAGTGGCCCGCCATCTTGGCAATTACCTGCTACCCATCTTCCAACTATCAGACTCTCAAGCTGCCTACCTGGAAAAAACCATGTCTCTCTTTTCCGAACAACTGGCCTCCATGCAATTGTATCGTGAGGGAGTCATCCGTCACCTGTGCAGTTTTCTCCTCCTGCAAATCACGGAAGCCCTCTGTCAGGAAAACCGGAATACCCCCGTCTGCGTCAAACGTTCCAATGAGATATTCCGTAACTTCAAGAAACTGCTGGTCTACCACTACCGAGAAAACCACAGCATCCAGTTCTATGCCGACCAGCTCCATATCTCAACCACTTATCTTTCACGCATTGTCAAAGGCCTGACAGGACATACCGTCTGTTTCCATGTGTCGGAACTCTTGTGTGCAGATGCCCGGAAACTACTGGAATGTACCGATATGGACATCAAGGAAATTGCCGATTACCTGGGATTTTCAGACCAGTCGGTATTTGGCAAATTCTTCATGCGAAAAACCGGACTTTCTCCCCTCAAATTCCGGATGCGGAAAGAAAGAAGACTAAAAGAATCCCCCAATGACACGCAGATTTCTCAGGGATTGTAAGTCCAGCCGCAATCGTTGTGATATACCATCAACCGGCTCATTCCTCCATCGACCGTGATATTCTCGCCATTGATGAAAGAATTTCGCTCGTCGCAAAGGAAATCCACTACCCGCACAATGTCCATAGGCTCTCCCACTCTACCCGAAGGATGCTGTTTCAAATCCCCTTGACTATATACCGACTGATACGCCTCCTCTTTATGGTAAGCCCCCGTATCAATCCATCCGGGAGCAATTGAATTGACGCGTGCCACTCCCGCCAGACTTACCGCCAAAGCATGTGTCAATGCCGTAATGCCTCCTTTGGCTGCCGTATAACTCTCGGTGTTCGGCTGCGACTGAAATGCACGGGTAGATGAAAGGTTCACGATGGAACCTAATCCTTGAAAATGCTCCTTAAACAATTTGGACAGCATATAAGGAGCCGCTACCCCCACACGCTGTACATACAGAAAATCTTCATACTCACACCCTTCCAAAATCCCTCCGCGCATCAGACACGCATTGTTAATCAAGCAATGGATACCTTCCGGATGCTCCCGGAGCACCAAAGCCGCAAATTCTTCCAGCACTTTCTTCTCGGCGATGTCACCGACAAAGCCTGTGACTTTTCTTCCTTGGTTTCGCAATTTTGCCTCTTCCGCCACAGTGGATGCACTGTCACAATCTACGAAATAGACATCATCTCCCTGAGCCGCAAAATATTCCACCATACAACGGCCGATGCCACCGGCACCACCTGTCACTACTATGACTCGATTCATAAAACGTATAATCTTTTGATTTTGATAAACTTCGTATAATCCCCAAATTTTGTTACACTCTGCAAAAGTAAAAAATTTCATTAAACATTTCCAGTACAGAAAATGTTCTTTTCTTAAAATTGGAATGATTACATGAAACTGATTATGAGCGACAGACCGCTGGACATCCACGTCCAGCCCATGGAAGACATCCGCTATTTCGACTTGTCTTCCCTGAAAATTGCGAATTGCATGGGATGTTTCGGATGTTGGACAAAAACTCCGGGACGATGTGTCATCCGCGACGATGCCACTCAAATTTATCCCTGTATCGCCCAAAGTGAAACCGTACTGTATGTAAGCCGTCTGGCCTATGGAGGTTACGATACTCCTATGAAAACAATGCTCGAGCGAGCCATCCCCGTACAGCAGGCTTTCATCCGCATCCATCAAGGTGAAACACACCATGTGCAACGCGACGTGAAACTCAAACGGGCCACCATTATTGCCTACGGCGATACAGATGAAGAAGAACGGGACATCTTCCGTCAATTAGTGGCCCGCAATGCCTGCAACATGAGTTTTGCACAACATGAGATTATATTCACCACCGAAGACATGGTAAACGACACGGTAAAAAAGACACTGGAAAAATGGAAAAAATACTGATACTGAACGGCAGCCCACGAGCGCCTAAATCAAACTCCAAACGGTATGCGGAAATTTTCATGAAGCATTATCCGCACGAAGCGGTTTACCGCTCTGTTACTCCCAAGAATCACCTCAGCCTTTGTAAGGAGATAAACGACTATACACAGGTGTTGTTCGTCTTCCCGCTGTATGCCGATGCCCTTCCAAGCGGTTTTCTTCAATTCTTAAAAACCTTGGAAGCTCATCCGCCAGCCCGGAAACCTCGTATCTCCATTCTGATAAACTGCGGTTTCCTGGAATACGAACAGAATGAAGTGGCCATCCGCATGATGCAGCTGTTCTGCCGACAAAACGGATATCCTATAGGCTCTATTCTCATGTTAGGAAGTGGAGAAGCCATTCTGGGCACGCCTTTCAAGTACATTGCTACCCGCAAAATCCGCCAACTGGCCCAGTCCATCGCTTCAGGGCGTTACCGCACCCTGACCAGTACGATGCCTCTGACAAAGACTTTATTCCGTATGGCAGCCGAAATTTACTGGACCCGCTACGGGAAGCGCTTCGGCACCTCCAAGCGTCAGATGCAGATCCTTGAAATAGAAAAACATATCTTCCAATAGTTCTTAGTTCTATAAGGCCACAAAATATCCCCTTATTCAGCTTACAAAAAACAAGCTAAATAAGGGGATTTATCTTAACGGTTCAAAAAACGGATTAACCGATTGTCAGGTCACCTTCCACTGTTACTTGGTCTTCCCACGCACCGATGGAGCCGCCTTCTACCACAATACCATCACGATTTACCTTCAGTGTGATTTCACATTTGGCTCCACCTTTCAGTTCCTCCTGAGGCTTGCTCAACTGTTGCAACAAATCGCTCAGAACCAATGTTCTGTTCTGTCCACCTACCGCAATATCCAAGGTTATCCCAGAGGTAGCTTGCGGAATCATATAGAATGAAGCAGTGTTGCCCGTTACAGTATTCTTTCCAGTTTCTGCCTTTACTTCTTTAATTTCTCCTTTGAAAGCATCCACTACACACTGGTTCTTTGCGGTCAATGCACACGAAAGATTCTGCAAGTCCTCAGCCGAATAACCATTTCCTGGAGTAAAAGTCAAATCCAAACGATGCAATGCATGGGCAAAGTTCAAATTGACAGTATTGGCAGTCCCTACTTGTACGGTTTGAACTGGAGCAAGCAGAAGATCTTTCTCCGATGCGGTCAATACATCAAAAGTAAAAGTACCATCCTGCGCTACTGTCTGCTTGGGGTAGCAAGCTGCGAGGTTCACCCGACTTATATTTTCTGACAAATTCAATCCTCCCCATGTAACAACATCTTTCTGATACGCATAATCCATGGAAACTTTATCCGACTCAGTTTCTGCAATGCACAAAGTCATCACATCGCCTTTTTCAAAACTACCGCTACCATCCGGATTCAACTGTGGTGTACGCGATTGAGAGGAAACACTGGCCACAATCGTAATAGCCTGATCGGAAGATGACTGGGTTGGAATCTCATTGCTGGTACAAGATACTGCCATCCATGCAGCAGCCATCAGCACATAAAAACAATTCTTTTTCATTTTATTGTTCTGTTTCAATTATTTATCATTCTATGCCAGGAAAAGCTTTCTGCCATATATCCTGACGCAAGTCTACTAAAGTCAACGAACATATCATTGAGGTTAGCTTGGAAGGTGTTCCTTCTATATTATCCAATGGAGCCAAGAAGGTTTCACGTGTCTTATCATAAGATGTTTTTCCTAATTCGTATACCATCTTATACCGTTTGATAGCCCCATAGTTAGGATCCAGCTCAGACTGATTATTATCACAAAAATATAAATACGCCACATTCCCATTCGCATCAAATTCTGCTCCCCAGATGGTCATGGCATGCATGCCGCTACCTGCATTGGCAAAGCCGAACACAGAGAATCCGATAGCTTTATTCATGCGAAAAGCCTCTTTCATCCAACGGTTAAAGTTCTCTTTCGACATATTGTAGGTGTCCGTAGCCACGGCATTGTCTTTCGAAAACACCTCACTGAAAAAGCCTTTAAAATCCTTGTTATAATTCGCATTCAATTTCTGGCCGTCACCATTAATGAACCAATTGACTCCTCCTGTTTCCCAACTTCCTAAATTGAGGAAATTTTTTTTGAAGAAGTTAAATATATCACTATGGTTCTGGTCTGCTTCCGTCATCTGACGATATTCCTTGGGACAAGGGTTTCCCGGATGTGCTTTCTCGTATCCTGTACATACTTACTATTATGATTCAGCCACCAATGAAGCAGATTGGAAGCCGTGGCAGCCCAACACATGTTGCCGTCATTCCCTTTATATTCGAAAGTCTTGTTGCAGTCATACCATCCGCATCCTTCTTTCCAAGTAAGATACTCCACTTCGTCCAATACACCCGACGCATACCCCTTACGAAACCATTCTCCTTTAGGATAGCCAGTTTCCCAAGCATTCGATATCGTCTGTAGCTTATCTCTCTCCGGACAGGCCGGCGAAGTGATACCGCATACCCAGCGAGTCTGATTGGCAAATTCCGCATCTACCACTTCATCATCTACATCTTCATCGGCAGACTTCAGGATCAGATTCAATGTAGTCTGCATTCCCGGTTGGAACGACAGCACCTCGGAAGTAAGCAAATAAGGAATCTCTTTCCCGCCAAAAGTCAGTCGAAGCAATCCGTCTCCTCTCTGGTAATCAGAAGCTTCTTGCGGAAGGATGATGGCTGAGTATGTATGCTCCGCCGTTTGCCGTGGCGTAATCCAGTAATAACTTTTATTGGGCAAATATACACGTCCATCCACCAAAGAAATCTCACCGTTCGTACAGCTTCGTATCTTCAGTTCCAAATCCTCCGGAACAGTCCCTTTCAGATGAATATTAATCCGATGCAAAGCATGCTTGAACAACAATTTGGCAGAAGCATCTCCTGCCCCTACAGTGGTTTGGGCAAAAAGTATATCTGCTTCCTGCTGATTGGCTGCAGTACTCTGATTCAGTGGTAAATTAAGAATCCGACGGGTTGCATCCCCCACAGGCCGTGACAACACAGGATACAAGGCTGACAAAGTCCACGCTCCCTGTCCGTTATTCACCCACTTCAAGGAAGGTGTCCATTTTCCGCTTTCATACTGCAACCCAACGTTGGAGGTCTCTTCTCCTACTTGCGTCCACACATCAATCCGATCGCCGGCCTCAAAATGGCCGCTACCTTCGTCATCAATTACCGTACGACTTTCTTGTGCCCAAGCAGACTTGGCACACTCCAAGGTAAAACCCTCATTATCCGAAAAAGAAATATCCTCCGTACGGTCACATGAAATCAGGAACCACATACTTCCTAAAAGTACAGTCCACAGTTTATTCAGTTGCCTCATCAGTTCAAGTTCGTTTCTATGTTCTTAAAATTTACACATAAACAAGTGCTATTGTTCAACATATTAGATCAATATTTATTCGTTTTCTATTTTTTCACAAAAATAACAGGAAACTAACATTTTTGAACGAACGAATTATTTTTTCCGATAACAGATTGTTCCTGTAGCCTGATTTGTCGGCATCACCAGCACTTCGGCAATCTGAATGTGTGCCGGAGCAGAAGCGGCATAATAAACCACCTCGGCAATGTCATCGCCCGTGAGCGGACGAATGCCTTCGTATACCGCATCGGCTTTTCCCTTGTCACCCCGGAAACGGACAACGGAGAAATTTGTCTCTACCAGTCCTGGCTTCACATTGGTCACCCGCAACGGGGTATCCACCAAGTCAATACGCAATCCGTCGGACAAAGCTTTCACTGCCGCTTTCGTGGCGCAATACACACTGCCGCCTGCATAAGCTGCGTCTCCGGCCACGGAACCGATGTTAATAATGTGTCCGCATCCGCGTTCCACCATGCCCGGCACAATCATCCGTGTCATGGCCAGCAAGGCCTTGATATTCGTATCAATCACTACGTCCCATTCTTCCAGCGAACCTTCATATTCTTTATCCAGCCCGATGACCAGTCCGGCATTGTTGACCAATACATCCACATTTTTCCATTTTCCCTGCAAGGAATCCACTGCCTGACGCATCGCCTGACGGTCACGCACATCGAACGGAAGTGTCAGTACATCAACGCCCTGGGCAGTTAGTTCCTGTTTCAGGCTTTCCAACTTCTCCACATTTCTTCCATTCAAAATCAGATTACTTCCCATGGCTGCGAATTTCCGTGCGCAGCCTTCACCGATACCACTTGTGGCACCTGTAATAAAAATCACTTTTCCTTTCATAACTTCACATCTTAGCAACAGGCTTTTTGCCCGTCCTTCGGTTATCTGGCTGCAAAGATAAGACGCATTCCGACAAAAAATTGCAACGAGATTCATTCTTTTGTTTTTATTCGCTTATTACCGCGAGATTTCCTATCTTTGCGACCGATTATTAATGCACATTTAATTTTTTAACATGGAAAATAAATACATCACAGTAGCATATAAACTGTATGCAGTGGAAGACGGGAAAAAAGAATTGCGTGAAGAAGCTCCGGCAGCCCATCCGTTTCAGTTCATTTCTGGAATAGGCTATACGCTGGACCGCTTTGAAAAAGAAATTCTGGCCCTGCAGAAAGGCGACAATTTCAGCTTCACCATCCCTTGTGCGGAAGCATACGGCGAAAGAGACGAAGACAACGTACGTCAGGTGCCTAAGTCTATGTTCTGCGGACCGGATGGAAAATTTGACAGCGACAATATCTTCGAAGGAAACATCATCATGCTGAACGATTCTGAAGGTCATCAGTTCTATGCCAACGTGGGTGAAATTACAGACGACAAAGTGGTGCTCGACCTGAACCACCCGCATGCAGGCAAAGACCTGTACTTTGAAGGTACGGTGATGGAAATGCGCGATGCCACCAACAAGGAAATGGAAAGCATCATCAAGCTGATGAGCGGCGAAGGCTGCGGCGGCGGATGTGAAGGTTGCGGCGGCGGATGCGGTGACCACGCACAGGAAGACGAAGGTTGCTGCGGAGGAGGTTGCGGACACTGTCACTAATCCCCAAGAAAACCAATAATACAGAAAAGAAGACGGTGCATTCCGTCTTCTTTTTCTTTTCTACCCGTTTTTAATCTTATATCCCTATGATTCTTATAGCCGACAGTGGAGCGACCAAGACCGACTGGTGCGTCGGTACGACTCTCAGCCATAACCAGATTGTCCAGACAGAAGGCATCAACCCTTTTCATCAGGAAGCCGACAAAATAAACCAGATACTCCGTGACGGATTATTGCCGCAGCTTCCCTGCTCTCCGTCCGACATACAAGCTGTATTCTTCTATGGAGCCGGATGCACGCCCGACAAAATCGAGAAACTATCCTCCCTCCTCATTCAGGCATTTCCACACGCCAAAGTGGAAGTCCACAGTGACCTGACGGGAGCCGCACGGGCTTTATGCCAACACCAGCCGGGCATTGCCTGCATCTTGGGCACTGGGGCCAACTCCTGCCTGTATGACGGAGAGAAAATCACACAAAACATTCCCCCGTTAGGATACATTTTAGGAGATGAAGGAAGCGGGGCCTACCTCGGCAAACGCTTCCTGGGCGACTGCATCAAGCAGCAGCTACCCTCCTCCCTGCTAAAAGGTCTGTTGGAGGAATATCAGTTGACCTTGCCCGCTATTCTGGACAAAGTGTACCGGCAACCCTTGGCCAACCGTTTCCTGGCCAGTCTTACACCTTATATATATAGGTATAAATCACAACCGGAGGTACATCAATTCCTGACCACCTGCTTTACCGACTTCTTCCGGCGCAATGTACTTTCCTATCCCGGCTGCCACCAGCTTCCGGTATCTTTCACCGGTTCCGTAGCGTGGTACTTCCGCCCGGAAATCGAGGAAACGGCCCAGAAACTGAACCTTCATACGGGGATTTTCATCCAGGCTCCCATACAGGAATTGAAGCGTTTTCACCTGCTTGAAAAAACGCTTTGACGTTTCATCTAAAACGCAAGGACGTTTTGATCTAAACGCAAGGACGTTTTGGTTCAAACGCAAGTGCGTTTTATCCCAAACGCAAAGACGTTTTAAAAAGCTTGGAAAATCCATTTATTTTCAATACCTTGCCAGTCCATATTTCACCTTTAATCGTCAGAATCATCATGAAAAATTTCAGAATTGAAGCCATCATCCTGGCTGTCGGACTCCTTCTGCTCGGAGTCTTCATCGAAAAAGGATTCAGCAAGTTTGCAGAGAAAGACCGCAGTGTCACCGTAAAGGGACTGGCAGAAATGGAAGTTCCGGCCAACAAGGTAACCTGGCCTTTGGTGTATAAAAGTCTGGGGAATGATTTGGGCAGACTGTATGACGACATCAAACGTTCCAACCAGACCATCACGGGCTTCCTGAAAGAAAAAGGCTTGACAGAACAGGAAATCAGCATCAACGCGCCGGAAATCATCGACCTGGCAGCCGAACGCTACACCAACAACCCAACCCCCGCCAACCGTTATAATGTGACTACCGTCATCACCGTCACCTCCGACAAGGTAGACCTCATCCGAGGACTCATCAGCGAACAGGGAGAATTGTTGAAACGGGGCATCGCCATCACCTCGGGCGAATACCAGTACCGGGTACAGTATGAATATACCGACCTGAACAAAGTAAAGCCCCAAATGATTGAAGAAGCCACCAAGAACGCCCGGGAAGCCGCCGAGAAGTTTGCCAAAGATTCCGGCAGCCAGCTCGGAAAAATCCGCCAGGCCAATCAGGGACAGTTCAGCATCACCGACCGCGATCCTAACACGCCCTACATCAAGAAAATACGGGTAGTCACTACCATCGACTACTCCCTCGAAAACTAAAAAAATCCAAAATCCGGAAAACGAATCCCGCTGAGAGCCGTTTCCCGGATTTTCTGTTTTTCCTTCTGCCGAAAAAAAACAACGAAGTATTTTAATATTCAGTATTTTATTATACCTTTGCAGCCGATTTATATAAACAATATAAAGTCTAACACAATTAGTTATTTAAACAACAATTTTTTATTTAATGGAAAACTTAAAGAACATTGCTCCTATTGAAGATTTCAACTGGGATGCGTATGAAAACGGTGAAGCAACCAGCAACGTAAGCAAGGAAGAACTGGAAAAAGCTTACGACAGCACTTTGAACAAAGTAAACGACCGTGAGGTTGTAGACGGTACTGTTATCGCAATGAACAAACGCGAAGTGGTTGTAAACATCGGTTACAAATCAGACGGTATTATTCCGTTGAGCGAATTCCGTTACAATCCGGATTTGAAAGTAGGTGATACTGTAGAAGTATACATCGAAAACCAGGAAGACAAAAAAGGTCAGTTGATCTTGTCTCACAAGAAAGCACGCGCTACTCGTTCTTGGGATCGTATTAACGCTGCGCTTGAAAACGAAGAAATTATCAAGGGTTACATCAAGTGCCGCACGAAGGGTGGTATGATTGTAGACGTATTCGGTATTGAAGCATTCTTGCCGGGTTCTCAGATTGATGTGAAACCTATCCGTGACTACGATGTATTCGTAGGCAAGACAATGGAATTCAAGGTTGTGAAGATCAACCAGGAATTCAAGAACGTAGTTGTTTCTCACAAAGCTCTTATCGAAGCTGAACTGGAACAGCAGAAGAAAGAAATCATCAGCAAACTGGAAAAAGGTCAGGTACTGGAAGGTACTGTCAAGAATATCACATCTTACGGTGTATTCATCGACTTGGGTGGCGTAGACGGTTTGATCCACATCACCGACTTGTCTTGGGGCCGCGTAAGCGATCCGCATGAAGTGGTTCAGCTGGATCAGAAACTGAACGTAGTTATCTTGGACTTCGACGACGATAAGAAACGTATCGCTCTTGGTCTGAAGCAGTTGACTCCGCACCCATGGGATGCACTGGATCCTAACTTGAAAGTAGGTGACCACGTGAAAGGTAAAGTAGTCGTTATGGCTGACTACGGTGCATTCATCGAAATCGCTCCGGGCGTTGAAGGTTTGATTCACGTATCAGAAATGTCTTGGTCACAGCACCTGCGTTCTGCTCAGGACTTCATGAAAGTGGGCGACGAAGTAGAAGCTGTCATCCTGACTCTGGACCGCGAAGAACGCAAGATGTCTTTGGGTATCAAACAGCTGAAACCGGATCCATGGGAAACTATCGAAGAAAAATATCCTGTAGGTTCTAAGCACGTAGCTAAGGTTCGTAACTTCACTAACTTCGGTGTATTCGTAGAAATCGAAGAAGGTGTTGACGGATTGATCCACATCTCTGACCTGTCTTGGACGAAGAAAATCAAACATCCTTCTGAATTCACTCAGATTGGTGCTGACATCGACGTAGTTGTATTGGAAATCGACAAGGAAAACCGTCGTCTGAGCTTGGGTCACAAGCAGTTGGAAGACAATCCTTGGGATGTATTCGAAACAGTATTCACAGTAGGTTCTATCCACGAAGGAACTATCGTTGAAATGTTGGACAAGGGTGCTGTCGTAGCATTGCCTTACGGTGTAGAAGGTTTCGCAACTCCGAAACACCTGGTAAAAGAAGACGGTTCTCAGGCTCAGTTGGATGAAAAATTGCCGTTCAAGGTAATCGAATTCAACAAGGATGCTAAACGTATCATCGTTTCTCACAGCCGTATCTTCGAAGATGCTGCAAAAGCTGAAGAAAAGGCAGAAAAGAAAGCAAAGAAAGCTTCTAAGAAAGAAGAAACTCCGATGATTCAGAACCAGGCTGCTTCTACTACCCTGGGTGACATCGATGCACTGGCTGCATTGAAAGAACAGCTGGAAGGTAAGAAATAATCTTTCTGAATAAATATCAAAAAGGGATTGCACATGAGTGTAATCCCTTTTTTTTATCTATCTTTACGACCGTTATAAACTTAAAAACAAGAAACAATGATCAGACTAAACGTATTTATTCAAGTAGAAGACAAGAACTACGACCAAGTAGTCACTGCGGCAAAAGAACTGGTAGCGGCCTCATTGAAAGACAATGGCTGTGTAGCATATGACCTTTTTCAAAGCAGCACCCGCAAGGATGTCCTGATGATCTGTGAAACATGGAAGGATGCAGCCTCACTGACTGCCCACGAACAGAGCGCACACTTCACGACCCTGGTTCCCAAGATTCAGGGACTGGCTGCCATGAAACTGGAAAAATTTGAATTCTAGGCTCTTGGCTTACATAAAAAAATGAGGCCGTCTCAAAATGAATTGAGATGGCCTCTGTCGTTTCATCTCAGATTGAAGTTGTTTGGATTTTCCTCAAAAAAGGAGTATCTAAGTTTCCTCCTGCAAATTTCATCATTTTAAACCGTTTTCCCCCGTCAGAAGCCTCCTAAGAGGCTACTTTTGCAAGATTATGTGCTATGGCCAGCAGGCCAAATTCAATTTCC
>NZ_JACJKA010000040.1 GCF_016900355.1 Bacteroides mediterraneensis
CAGCCATTTGTATTAGACTGCAAAGTTGCAAAATCAAGTCCGTTTCATTTCAAAAGACCGTGTAATTGACTATATTTCAATAATTTCAAAGAACTATTTATCCACTTTTACGGGACAGTAGTGATTTTGGTATAAACATCTGCCTTTTTATGTGTAGTATCCGTACTAAACATCTAAAAGAAAACTGTTAATTCGTACTTTTTATGTAGCTTTGCGAAAAGCATAAGTAGGAATCAATATTATTGGAACGTGATGAGAAAGTACGACTATTTGATTGTAGGAGCCGGATTGTTTGGCGCAGTTTTTGCTCGTGAAGCGACATTGGTAGGGAAAAAATGTCTGGTGATAGATAAGCGTAGCCATAAAGGAGGGAACCTATATTGTGAGGATGTGGATGGAATTCATGTTCATAAATATGGGGCTCATATTTTTCATACGGACAATAAGGAGGTATGGGATTATGTAAATGCATTGGTCCCGTTCAATGGTTTTATAAATTCTCCCTTAGCTCGTTTCCATGATAAGCTTTATAATCTTCCGTTTAATATGAACACTTTTCATCAGCTATGGGGGGTGGTGACTCCGGCAGAGGCCAGAGAAAAACTAAAAGAACAATGTGCCGCATACAGCCATATTGTAACGCCAGCTAATCTGGAAGAACAGGCTTTGAAATTATGTGGAAAAGATGTGTATGAATATCTGATAAAAGGTTATACAGAAAAACAGTGGGGACGTTCTGCAAAGGAACTTCCTGCATTTATCATTCGTCGTGTACCTTTTCGCTTTGTGTATGATAACAATTATTTCAATGACCGTTATCAGGGAATACCTGAAGGTGGATATAATGCGTTGATTGATGCCTTATTAGAAGGAATTGAGGTGCAATTGGATACAGATTTTCTGAAGAACCGGAGCCATTGGCAAGAGGTTGCCGATCGAATCTTGTTTACGGGTTGTATCGATGAATTCTTTGATTATCAATGCGGTCATTTGGAGTACCGTAGCCTGCGTTTTGAAGAGAAAAGACTGGAAATAGATGATTTTCAGGGGAATGCAGTGGTGAATTATACGGCACGCGAGATCCCTTATACCCGTGTGATTGAACATAAACATTTCGAATACGGAAAGCAGCCCCATACCGTAATTACTTATGAATATCCGGATTCTTATGAACCGGGTAAAGAACCTTATTATCCCGTAAATGATACGCGTAATGGGGCGATGTATCGTCAGTATCGGGAGTTGGCTGCTCAATGTGAGAATGTATTGTTTGGCGGACGCTTAGGATTGTATGCATATGCGGATATGGACGATACGGTAGCTGCTGCGTTGAAGGCATGGAAGAATGAATATAATCGATGAAAAGGTATGAGAAATTGTTATTTGTCGCGTAACTATAAAGGCGTGAATGGGGCTGGAAATAAGGCAAAGACCGACATTGAGCAGGTTATGAAGCAGAATGGGTACGTGAATGTCGGCTTTCCTCAAACACGTTATACGAATACGATACTGGCTTTCTTTGTTACATTGGCAAGCGTGTTGAAAGCATGCTTTTCATTGAAGAAAGGAGATAGACTGGTTTTACAATATCCGTTGAAGAAATATTTTACTTTTGTCTGTCGGGTAGCTCACTGGAAAGGAGCCAAGGTGGTGACTATTATCCATGATTTGGGTAGTTTCCGTAGCAAGCGCCTTACTGTGAGTCAAGAAATACACCGTCTGCGTCATTCTGATGTGATTATTGCTCATAGTGAGTCAATGAAAAACTGGCTTGAGGCCCAACACTTGGAAAGACCTGTAGTTGTACTTGAGATTTTTGATTATTTATCGGATAGTAAACCTTCCGATATATTACCGCAGGAGAATGAGTATAAAGTAATGTTTGCTGGTGTACTTTCTCCTAAGCATAATGCTTTCCTTTACAAACTGGCGAAGCTGCCAGACCGTGTATTTAAGATTGTGTTGTATGGAAGCGGATTGGATAAAGAGTATTTAGAGGGTGCTGCGGTGGAGGATAAAGGCTTTGTGACTTCTGACGAGTTGATTCAAACGGCAGAAGGGCACTTTGGATTGGTTTGGTATGGACCGGAACTGGAAGGGGGACATGGACCCTTGGGAGAATATCTGCAATATAATGCTCCCCACAAGATGTCCTTGTATTTGCGTTGTAATTCTCCTGTGATTATTTGGGATAAAGCAGCGTTGGCTCCTTTTGTGAAAAAACATCAGGTGGGACTTTGTCTTTCCTCATTGGCTGAATTAAATCAAGTCTTGAGTGAGATGAGCGTGGATGATTATTGTAATATGAAGAGAAACGTGCAAGTAATAAGTGCAAGACTGGCTCAAGGATATTATGTGAATACGGCACTCCAGTCTGCTTTTAAATGCATTTAGATTATGAAGAATACGTTGGTTTATAAACTCAGAAGTGGAAAGAAACCTAAATTTGTTTATTATGTAGTAAATTACCTTCGTCAGTTGGAGCCTAAGTTTTTGTTTCGTTGGCGGTTGAAAAAGGAACTGGCCTCGTTGGCAGGGCGAAAAGATGAAGAATATATCAGATGGAGGGTGGATTATTATAATCAACTCTCTCATCCTGTGACTTTACCTTTGGATGCAAAGCCCCTTGCTACGCACAAGATGAAAAGTCCTAAGGTTTATTATTTTGATACCTATGAATATACGAGATGGTTCCCTCAGCATTTGAGATGGGGATTTCTGCCAGGAGATATTATCCATGTGCCTTCTTATCCTTCCATTGTGAAAAGTCGACCTTTGGTAGACCATAATGAGAATTCAATTCTTATGAAATTAGACAAAGTACGTCACTTCATTTTTGTACATGATAAGAAGAATTTCACTGAAAAGCAGGATAAGATTATTTTTCGTGGAAAAGTAAAAGGTAAGGATTCCCGCCGGAAGTTTATGCAGATGTATTTTGGACATCCCATGTGTGATTTAGGAGATGTCAGTAAAAATACGACTGATCCAATAGAATGGAGGACGGAGAAAAAAACGATTACAGAGCATTTAGATTATAAATTTATAATGGCTTTGGAGGGTAATGATGTCGCAAGTAATCTAAAGTGGGTCATGTCTTCTAATTCAATAGCAGTGATGCCGCGTCCCACTTGTGAAACTTGGTTTATGGAAGGGACGTTGAAACCTAATTATCATTATATTGAGATAAAGCCTGATTTCTCAGATTTGTTGGAGCGTGTAAATTATTATATTGCACATCCGGCTGAGGCAGAAGATATTATTCGTCATGCCCATGAGTATGTGTCCCAGTTCAAGAATAAAAAGAGAGAAAAGTTGATTTCTCTCCTTGTTCTTGAGAAGTATTTTCGCATGACGGATCAGGGATGGGAATAGATGGGTTTATTGTGGCTTAATGTATTCAATCTTCGGATTGAACTTTAAGCCGTCTTGACATCCTCTTTTTATTTCTTTTTTGATAAATGCGCGGCATTCTTTGTCTTTTATTTTTCTGATTTTGCGCATATATCTACGATATTTGTTGAGAATAGAGAGATAGAATAGCAGCCTGTTGGGCTTATTTTTCCGCGCCATAAAGGTGGTATTCCGGGCTTGGTAATAAAATTTCCATAAGTCTTTTTGAGGTGTATCTTCAATATGTGGAGCATAGTTCTTTCCCGTTTTATGAACAACCACACTTTTTTCAATGTAATATCCTTTATAACCAGCCTTAATCATTCGGTCGGTGTATTCAATATCATCGTGCCAGATAAAGAATTCTTTAAGAGGTAATCCTACCTGGTAAATGGCTTTAACATCGAACATGACGGACACAAAAGTGCAATTCGTGCAAGACATTCCACAGATGGATGGATTATCTGGATTTGTAATTTTTTGTATGGGGTGTACAAGGCCTGGTTTGTTCATTTTATGCAGACTTCCGTCTGTCCAAATCACTTTGCTGCAAACGAATCCTGTTTGTGGGGATATGGAAAATCCTTTGACCAGTTCTTCTAAAGCCTGGGGGGTAGGAATGGTGTCGTCATCCATGACCCATACATATTCACATCCGGAAAGAACGGCCTGTTTGATTCCTTCATTAAAACCGCCGGCGCCTCCTATATTCTTTGTCATGCGTATGTTTTGAATTTGTGGGTCGTTCAGTTGGGCAAGATAATCTGGCGTGTTGTCGGTGGAACAATTATCTATAATAAATATTTTATGTAAAGGATATGTTTGTTGTTTTAAGGCGGTTATATTTTCTTTTAATAACTCTATTCTGTTATAGGTTACAACTACGCAATTGACAATCATATGAGATATTTTTTTAGTTGAATAAAAGTGATTAATTAAATATTCGTTTAGGTTTAGGTTTTGCTGGGATAAAGATACTCTCTTTTTATGGATTTACCAATAATTCGTTTTATCTTTGCTTGGACTAAGAGGGTAGATATGAAGCAGAAATGGATGCATGAAGTGGTTCGTTTTGGACTGGTTGGCGGTATTGCCACGTTGTTACATTATGGAATCTATTTATTTATGCAGCAATATGTGGAAGTGAATATCGCTTATACCGTAGGTTATGTAATTTCTTTTTTATTGAATTTTTATTTGACTTCTTGTTTTACATTCCGAGTGAAACCTTCATGGATGAAAATGTGTGGTATGGGGGTGGCTCATGGAATCAATTATTTGTTGCATATATGTTTGCTTAATCTGTTTTTATGGATGGGAATATCGAATGCATGGGCTCCCGTTCCTGTCTTTTGTATAGCTATTCCTGCCAATTTTTTATTGGTCCGTTTTGTTTTTAAGTCTAAGAGATAATCTATTATGAATCTGGTTATTGTTGTACCTTGTTATAATGAGGAGGAAGTTTTACCTGAAACGAGCCGGCAATTGCACGCTATTATAGAAGAATTACGGCTGGGAAGGAAAATTACGGCTGGCAGGATATTGTATGTGGACGATGGAAGTAGAGATAAAACTTGGTCGCTGATAGAGTCGTTGTCTACAGAATATCCGGAAATCTCAGGATTGAAGCTGGCTCATAATGTAGGACATCAGCAAGCTCTATGGGCCGGTATGGAGTGGGCTGCAGTGCATGCTGATGCGATTGTATCTATTGATGCAGATTTACAGGATGATGTACGGGCTATTATTTCCATGGTAGATGGCTATCATCAAGGCATGGATATTGTGTATGGGGTTCGTAGGGAAAGGAATAAGGATACACTCTTCAAAAAGTATACGGCATTATTCTTTTATCGCTTCATGCAATTCTTAGGAGGTGATATTGTGTATAATCATGCCGATTTTCGGTTGATGAGCCAGCGTGCCTTACAGGCTTTGATGAGTTTCCCAGAGCGCAATCTTTTCTTGCGTGGTTTGGTATGCTCATTGGGATTTCCTTCCTCTGTAGTGTATTATGACCGTCAGGAACGTTTTGCCGGAGAATCTAAATATCCTTTTAGCAAGATGTTGAGTTTTGCATTGGATGGGATAACCTCTTTCTCTGTGAAACCTTTGCGCTATATTGTAGTACTCGGAATACTATTTATCTTGGTTTCACTTGCTGTAATTATTTACGGGGTGATTATTTATATGGATGGGAAAGCCATACAAGGATGGACTTCTTTGTTAGTTTCAATTTGGTTTATAGGAGGGTGTATTCTTACGAGTATAGGTATCATTGGAGAATACGTTGGTAAGCTTTATAAAGAGGTGAAACGTCGTCCTCGGTATTTTATTGAGAAGGAAGTTAACCTGTTTTGATAATGTATAATAGTAAAAGGCTTCCTCAATTTTGGGGGAAGAAAATAGGGAAGCCTTTTTATTGTCTTTATCGTGCGATGGTTTCAAATGTATATAGATGTACTATATCTTTTGTGTCGCAGCTTCTCTTATGGCTGTTGAATATGTCGATAAATTTATATTGCGTACCATATTTTTCTTCCAGTATCTTGAAATCGTTTTCTCCAACCAGTAAGTAGCCTGTGGCTGGCATTCCGGGCTGGTTGAATTCTCCAATCCGGTCATTGTTATAGAAATTGATTGTGAAGAAGTGCATCATGTCAGTAGAAATATACGAATAAATCTTACCTTCTGGAATGATTTTCTTGATTTCTTCTGCAATGGTCTTGTCAGACTTTGTATTTAAGACGGCGGGCTGATAAACTCCGTCGAGTGAAAGGAACAAAGAGATGATAATTGCAAGGCTTCCATATATATTTCTCAGTCGGGAATAAGTGAGGCTGCCGATTGCGGAGAGGAATGACAGGATGAGGAGTATGCTCGTCAGGAAATCTATAGGTAGATCTTTAAGTGCATTCATGTAAGCAATGTTTTCTGCTGCATGTTTGCCCTGGAAGATGGAGTCGGGTATCCATCCTATTTTGACTGCTGCAAATGTGCAAAGCAGAAGGAGACTGATGATACTGAGAGTGTATCTGAAAACGGTCAATGCCTTTGGTGCTTTTTTGATGAGCCAAAGGATATAATAAGACAGGAAATATGCGATAAATGGATAGATAGGCATTAAATAGACGCTCCGTTTGCTTTTGGGAATGCAGTAAAATATGAAAATCAGGAAGAAGCTCAGGAAGGAGAATAAACGTACGTCATCTGTCTGCCTGATTCGGGTGAGAATGTGTTGCCAGCGGTGAGGAAAATTAATTGTTTTAAGCTTTCCATATGGAAGAAAAAACAATGAAAATAAAGCCAGCAGTGTATAGGGGGTGAAGCCGGCTAATACGGTAATGACATTATAATACCATGGGTTCTCATGACTTGCGTAAGACATTTTCCCCATGAAACGTCCAAAATTTTCTTCCATGGCCAATGACAGGAATGTATCACCTCCTATTTGGTAGGCGGCGATATACCATAAAGAGGGAAGAATACATGCGAGTAGGGCAAATCCCATGAGTGAGAAGACTGTACGCCAGATCTTGGCTCCTTTTATTAAAAGAAATACTCCTGTGACGAAGCAAGGAAGGATGATGCCGACGGGGCCTTTGGTAAGCGTGGCACCACTCATAAACAGTATAGCTAACCAAGGTATTCCTTTTTGTTTGTGTTCGTACCACTGATAAAAACGAAATAAAGTGAGAACGATAAATGCAGTTAATACCATGTCTACTCTACAGTTTATGCCGGCACGATGAATCTCAAAATTGGTCAGTGTGATGAGGCCTGTTAGAAAAGCAATTTCCTTTCCACTTCGCGGAGCATAAAAGCGGTAGCAGGTTAAAATCATTGCAATTAGAGCTATAGCAGACGGTAGTCTGGAAGTGTATTCGCTTACATGCCCTGTGAGTGTGGAAAAGATTGCGATGCACCAATGAAAGAACGGGGGTTTATAAGGGATATCTACTCCATTGTTGATGGGTAAGATCCAGTTATCGTACTGAATCATGGATAATGCGACCACGGCTTCTCTCGGTTCTCCTTTTGTGTGGAAGAATGTCATCCCAAGGAAAGGCAGTAGGACAAGAATACAGATTCCTGTTAGAATAAAAAATAATGTTTTTGAGTCTGCTTTCATTTGTATAGGTATATTATAGGGTGATTTCACGTGATATAAAACCAAGAAGTGGAGAACCTGTTAAATTTATTTGGTTACAAGTTCTCCACTCTTAGTATTTTATATCAATGATAATGTATGCTTACGCGTTCTTGTTGGCACGCTTGCGTTCCGTTTCATCCAGAATGATCTTACGCATACGCATGCTCTTCGGAGTTACTTCTACGTATTCATCTTCCTTGATGTATTCCAGTGCTTCTTCCAGTGAGAAGATGACCGGCGGAATGATACGGGCCTTGTCATCAGAACCTGAAGCACGCATGTTGGTCAGCTTCTTTGATTTGGTGACATTGACTACCAAGTCATTTTCGTGAACGTGTTCACCGACTACCTGTCCGGCATAAACTTCCTCCTGCGGATAGATGAAGAACTTACCGCGGTCTTGCAGCTTGTCGATGGCGTAAGCAAAGGCAGTTCCTGATTCCATGGCAATCATGGAGCCGTTGGTACGGCGAGGAATTTCTCCCTTGTACGGCTGGTATTCCTTGAAGCGGTGAGCCATGATGGCTTCTCCCTGAGAAGCAGTCAGCACGTTGGTACGCAAACCGATGATACCGCGTGATGGCATATCGAATTCGATGTTTACACGGTCGCCCTGTGTTTCCATGGACACCATTTCACCTTTACGGCGGGTAACCATATCAATCATCTTGCTGGCGAACTCTTCGGGTACGCTGATGGTCAAATCTTCAATCGGTTCACATTTTACACCATCTATTTCTTTGAAGATAACCTGCGGCTGTCCTACCTGAAGTTCGTAGCCTTCACGACGCATGGTTTCAATCAATACAGACAAGTGCAGCACACCACGTCCGGAAACGATCCATTTACCATCTTCGTTTTCTGTCTTGCGTACGCGCAATGCCAGGTTCTTGTCGAGCTCTTTCATCAGACGGTCGTGGATGTGGCGAGAAGTTACGTACTTACCTTCCTTACCGAAGAACGGAGAATCGTTGATGGTAAACAACATACTCATAGTCGGCTCGTCGATAGCGATAGGAGGCAGCGGTTCTGGGTTGTCGTAATCGCAGATCGTATCACCGATTTCGAAGCCTTCTACACCTACAATGGCACAGATATCGCCTGAAGAAACAGACTGTACTTTCTTACGTCCCAGACCTTCGAAGGTATGTACTTCCTTGATTTTTGATTTAACCATCGTGCCGTCGCGTTTGGTAAGTGTAATGTTCATGCCTTCGCTGATGGTTCCGCGGTGTACACGGCCTACGGCAATACGACCAGTATATGAAGAATAATCAAGTGATGTGATCAGCATCTGCGGAGTTCCTTCCAACTGTTGGGGAGCCGGGATATATTTTACGATGGCATCCAGCAGCGGAGTGATGGTTCCGGTTGGAGTATTCCAGTCTTCACCCATCCAGTTGTTCTTGGCTGAACCATAGAGTACAGGGAAGTCCAGCTGGTCTTCTGTGGCGTTGAGGCTGAACATCAGGTCGAATACCATTTCGTATACTTCTTCCGGACGGCAGTTTGGCTTATCTACTTTGTTGACCACCACAATCGGCTTCAGCCCGATTTGAAGAGCTTTCTGCAGTACGAAGCGGGTCTGTGGCATCGGACCTTCGAAGGCGTCTACCAGCAGAATACATCCGTCGGCCATGTTCAAGACACGTTCTACTTCTCCACCGAAGTCGGCGTGTCCCGGAGTATCAATAATATTGATTTTTGTACCATTGTAATTGATGGAAACGTTCTTGGAAAGAATAGTTATACCTCTTTCACGTTCCAGGTCGTTGTTATCCAACACCAGTTCACCGTTGGTCTGGTCGTTGCGGAACAGATGTCCCGCCAACATCATTTTGTCCACGAGGGTAGTTTTACCGTGGTCAACGTGGGCAATAATGGCAATGTTTCTAATGTCTTGCATACTATACCTATAATTTGTGCGCAAAGGTACGATTTTTCTTCGAAAAAATCATTGTTAATAATAAAGAATAAGAGAAAGAATCAGCGATTGTCTGAATACTTTTTACAGGAACTCATTAACTTTGCTGCCCGTTTTAAAAATAGAGAAGGTATGAACGAGGAACAGCTTAAGCAAAGAGTACAAAAAAGAATTGTTCTGATTTCTTCTTTGATACTGATAGGGAAGTTTGCCGCTTACTGGCTGACGAATTCTGTAGGAATCTTAACGGATGCAATGGAAAGTATTGTCAATGTTGTAGCAGGAGTGGTGAGCCTTTACAGTTTGCATTGGTCGGCACAGCCCAAAGACAAGAGCCATCCTTTCGGGCATGGGAAAATGGAGCAGGTTTCAGCGTCCATTGAAGGTATTCTGATTACGTTTGCCGGGATACTGATAGTGTATGAAGGAGTGTATCATTTGTTTTTCCCAGTCGGGATACGGAAACTGGATGTGGGTATTTACATCGTGGCGTTTTCCGGACTGATTAATTATCTGATGGGATGGTATAGTGTGCATATCGGGAAGCGGTATAATTCAATGGCTTTGATTGCAGGGGGGAAGCATCTGCAGTCGGATACGTATTCTACCATCGGACTGGTGGCGGGGTTGCTGTTGCTTTATTTCACGAAAATAGCCTGGATTGATAGTGTGTTAGCTTTTTTGTTTGGAGGAATTATCATTGTGACGGGAATTTCTATCTTGCGCAAGACGATTGCGAATCTGCTGGACAAGGCGGATGAGGCTTTGCTGAACGAGATTGCTCAGGAACTGAATGAGAAGCGTTCGCCCGACTGGATAGATATTCACAATGCGAAAGTCATCAAATATGGAAGCTATCTGTATATGGATTGTGATTTGACGCTTCCTTGGTTCTATACCATTGAAGAGGGACACCGGGAAGGAACCCGTTTGAAGCAGATTCTGGAACAGAAATATGCCGACTGGATTCAACTGACGATACACTTGGATCCTTGTACTGTTTTTGAGCAGGCCAAGTGCAGGAGCTGTTCCTGCCAAAAATGTCAGACACGTAAAATGCGTTTTGAACAGGCCGATCCGATTACATTGGCTACATTCATTGAACGTGCCAACGAACGGAAGGATTGACTTCTTCTTGAATTTGTTTGTGAAAAAAAGCGTGAAAAGAATTGTCGTTTAAAAGATTATGTCTATCTTTGCAACCGCAAATCAAATTTATACATTTTAATAAACAGTCAAATTATGTATTTAGACGCAGCTAAAAAACAAGAAATCTTTGGAAAGTACGGAAAGTCTAACACTGATACTGGCTCACCTGAAGCGCAGATAGCATTGTTTTCATACCGTATTTCTCACCTGACTGAGCACATGAAGCTCAACAGAAAAGATTATAGCACTGAAAGAGCTTTGACAACTTTGGTAGGTAAGCGTCGTTCTTTGCTGAACTACCTGAAGAGCCGTGATATCGAAAGATATCGTAACATTGTCAAGGAACTTGGTCTTCGTAAGTAATCCGTTACTTGCTGCAGGCAAAAAAATAAGCCGCTTTTCTTTCGGGAAGAGCGGCTTATTTTTTTGTACCCTCGTCGGGAATCGAACCCGAATCAAAAGTTTAGGAAACTTCTATTCTATCCGTTGAACTACAAGGGCAACTTTTGCAAAAGTAAGTCTTTTTATTGAATATTCCTGTCTTTGGTCTGAAAAAAGCGGTTTACAGGTGATTTTTTGGCTGTTTCCCATTGCTTCGAATGTACTTGCGTTTTTTTGAGAAGTGTTTTTTATTCTTAAATTTGCAAGAAAAGACGAGGCGCATGAGGGATTTTGTGCAATGTTCTTGGTGAAATAGGAAACTAAAGTCGGATTAAGTTTTACATAAATATGAGTGATTCAAATAGAATTGTCTTTATTGATTACATCCGTGTAATTGCTTGTTTTCTGGTGATGCTGGTACATGCCAGTGAGAATTTCTATTGTGTCTCAGCCGATACCACCATGTTGGCTAATGAGAGTAACCGTTTCTGGGTAGCCTTTTATGATGGTGGGTTGGGACGTATCAGTGTTCCTTTGTTTATGGTAGTCAGTGCTTTCCTGCTGGTACCCGTCAAGTCTGGTATGTCCATGGGTGATTTCTACAAACGTAGATTCAAACGCATTATTCCACCCCTGATATTTTTCATGTGGGTGTATTGTTTCCTGCCTTTGGTATGGGGACAGACCACCTGGGAGCAGGCTTGGCATGATTTCAAGCTTTTGCCATTTACTTTCCCTTCCCTGGCTGGGCATCTGTGGTTTATGTATCCGCTTATCTCACTTTACCTTATTATTCCTATTGTCTCTCCGTGGCTGGAACGGGCTTCGGCCAAAGATGAACGGTTGTTTCTTTGTTTCTTCCTGGTCTCTACCCTGGTTCCTTGGCTTACCCGGTTTGTAAGTGCAGATTTGTGGGGAACCTGTTTCTGGAATCCTTATTTTGGCATGCTTTATTATTGCTCGGGCTACTTGGGTTATTTGGTGATGGCCCACTATATTCGTGTGCATTTGAAGTGGAATAGGGGGAAGCGTTTGAGAATAGGTATAAGTTTGTTTGTAATTGGAGCAGCATTCACTGCATGGTCAGCTTGGTATGCGGGAGTTCCAGGTGTTGTCATGCAAACTCCCAGCTATGAATGGTCGTGGGAATTTTGTACGCCTAATGTGTTGTTGGCTACTTTTGGAGCATTTTTGTTGTTTACCTGTATCGAAAAACAGAAAGCCCCTGGCTGGATTACAGGCATCTCGAAGTTAAGTTTCGGCATGTATCTGATGCATATACTGTTTCTTTCCAATATTGCTCCTCTCTTCATGCCCGAAGGACCGGCAGATCCAGTTCTTCCGATTTACTTGACTATTCCTTGCATCGCTATATTGTGTTTTGTAAGTTGTGTGGTTACGACCAAACTAATCAGTCTGATACCTGGAAGCAAGTGGGTTATCGGATAATGGAAACGTTCTGTGAGTGAAAACTTCTTGAATGGGAAGATCTCAGCGTTAAGAATATAGTTGATTGAAGTTTAAAGTAGGAAATCCTCCTGGGTTTAGTTAGTTGAATGACTTGAGGCTAAACCAGGAGGATTTTTATATACATATTATTTGACTTTCTCAATATAACGGATGGAGGTTATTTCCGTAGCTTGCGGATTGGTTGCTTCTCGGGTGCAATAATTGAACTGGGCCGATTTCTCTCCGCTGAAGGAGTTCCATTTCAAGGTAAGTTTGACTGTCTTTCCTTGGGTATCGGGCAGTTCATTCAGTTTGAATGCAACCAGTCCATCTCCCATTCTCCCGTTGAGGTCGCCAAAGGCATTGTGTCGGAATTCCACTTCATACGGGTTTTCTGGATTTTGTGTACTGATCAGGTTCACGAAATGCGGTTGTCCGTTTCCCCATCGGGTGGCGAATCGAAGTGTCAGATATCCGTCTTCTGCAATCGTTATCCAGTCGTTGAGAATTTCCACCGGGTCGTTACCGTAAGTCTGCATGTTGGCTGTTTCTCCCAGATTGGCTGCCATGGGCTTGGTCAGGATACTGTCAATCCAGTTGACGAATACCGCTTTGTCATAGCCTTGGGTGGCTTCGTCAGAGAAGTCGAAGTTAGTCAGGGCTCTTACTTCTTTCTCCCCAAAGGGAGAAGTGGTCATGTTGACCGGACGCAGGGTGGTGCTGTCATCCAGTTGCAGGTACGGCGTATTGTCGGCACTTAGTTTAACGGTAACAAGTGCGTTGGCATAATAATGTGAAAGATAGAAGGTGTCATCGTCATTCTTGCAAGACTGAACACCCATAGAAAGGCATACAGCCATCAGAATCATGAAGCCTTTGTGAATAAATGATAGAGTTTTCATAATGATTTTTTTAGTTATTTCTTTTTTATATGGTATATATAGAATGTAGAAAATACGGAATCCCTGCATGTAAAATTGTTAACTCCTTAAAAAATATACGATGGGGGTCATGGTAATGTTTAGGAATATCAGATAATTATTTATTGGTAGAATAGACTTTATATAGATTAATTTATTATATGACTCATTTTGTGCGTGATTCTGAAGTTGTGTAATCCACAAGCAATAAGAATCACCATATCTTCGAAACCGAATTTATGGCATCTGAATCGTTCTTTA
>NZ_JACJKA010000041.1 GCF_016900355.1 Bacteroides mediterraneensis
TTAATCCTGTCGCTGCAAGCACTTGGCTATAACGGTGGCGAATCTTGTCGTAATACATCAATTGAACCTTTTAGACCACAAAGATAAGTCAAAGAACGCTTTAATCAATTATTCGATATAAACTCTAATATATAAATGTAAATTCAACACTTTACGTTGGCTGTCTCTTTGTAATTAATATAATATTGTGCTGTTTCTCACCTGTATATTAGTTGTATAATAATAATTCTCAAGAAGAAGGCAAATTCAAAACAAAGGTCTGTAGGGGAGCGTTTATTAGGTGTAACAAATTAAAATTGTGTTCAGCATGGAATATAGTAATAAACGGTACACCGGATAATTATGGGAATAGACAAGAAGGTTTTCAATGATAATTTCCGCTATTATTATCGTCCTTTATGTATGTATGCTCTTCATTATGTGAAAGACATTGATAATGCGGAAGACATCGTACAGGATTGTTTTACCGAAGTGTGGGAGAGAAAAGACAGCCTGGAGGATGTGGATAATATACGTGCTTACCTGTACACGATGGTTCGGAACAGGTGCGGGCACTTTCTGAAGGAGAAGTCTAAGCAGCAGGTTGATAATGACAGCCTGTATGAACTGGAGGATGAGACGCATGAGGAGGAAGAATACGAGGAACGTTCGTTTCTTGAAGCCCGGATGCTGACTGCCATAGAAAGTCTTCCTGAAAGATGCAGGGAAGCACTCTTGTTGTCAAGGAGAGATGGGTTGAAGCATGAAGAGATAGCAAAAGCATGTCGGTTTCAGTCAATACGGTAAAGAATCAGATCAGCAAGGCGTTGAAAATAATCCGACAGAGTGGAAATAAGGTATACGTTTTCTTTTGGGGATAGCTTGTGGCGGTTGAGTAGAAAGGTTTGTCTCATAACCTGAGTAGAATGTAGTATAACAAAATAATTTGATGACACCATGAAAGATTTGGAAGATAAAAGTTTACAGTTTGTTTTGGAAAATTACAGAAAAGGAATGTTTGATACCCGTAAGGCTTTGAGAAAAATAAATGGTGAAGGAAAGGATTCCCGCCCGTCAAGAAGAATTGGATGGTATGTGTCAGGGATTGCGGCTTCGGTGTTGATTCTGGCTGGTCTTTTTATGTATTTCCGTTCCTCTGACCACAGACAGGTTCAGATAGTGGCCGATGCTGGAATCGTGAGACATGTGCTTCCCGACAGTACCCAGATAATGCTGGCACCGGGCTCTGCCTTAAGTTACGAGTCGGAAGACTTCCATACCGGCAGGAGAGTGGTGAAGATGAAAGGGAAAGCTTATTTTTCGGTGACGAAGAACAAGCAGTCGCCTTTTTGGGTGTACGGACAGCGTTCGGTGACAAAGGTACTTGGTACAAAGTTTCAGGTCAGTGAGCAGAATCCGGATTCACTCACCAGAATTTATGTGACTTCGGGGAAAGTGTATTTCGCTTCGCTTTCTGAGAAGGATAAAGGAGTGATTCTGACAAAAGGTATGGAAGCGGTGCTGGCTCCTGGCGAAGTAGAACCTCGTATCACCGGAATATCGGTGTTGAATCCTACGGCTTGGGCTGTGAATGTATTTGTATATAAAGATGTACCGGTAGAGAAGGTACTGAAAGAGTTGTCTGAATTTTATGGAGTAAAGCTGTCGGCTTTGCAGACAGACCGCAAGGTGACGGCTGAATTCAAGACAGATCATTTAGACTCCATTCTGTCGATGCTGGAACAGGTGCTGGAGATAAAAATAAAGAAAGAATAGAAAAACAAGTTGAATGGGTGCGCTGGTGTTTAGAGCGCTTATGCTGACTGCCTTGTGCTGCAAGGTAAGTCATGTCTGGGCTCAGCAGGACAAGTTGACGGTCCAATCCGCAATAGAGAAATTGAGGGAAAAATATGCCGTGATGTTTGTGTATAACGCTTCTCTCGATTTGAATATCGGATATGAAGGAGCCGATTTGACCGGCAAGAATCTGCAGGAAAGTCTGCAGATGGTCTTTTCTGGAACGGATATCAAATATGAGGTAAGAGATGGGTATGTGTTATTGCAGAAAATCAAGCAATACACTTTGAACGGATATGTTTATCAGGAAACCGGTGAAGCCGTCGTTCAGGGCACTGTGCTGGATGTGAATACAGGAAAGGGTACCCTGACTGACGAGTCTGGATTCTTCAGCCTGGTGTTATGCGAAGGTCGTCATAAAATCAGGGTGTCGTATATTGGAACAGAGGAAGAGGTCAGGGATATAGACCTGAAGAGTGACCGGATGGAAACCGTATTCTTAAAGTTCGGTTATAAACTGGAGGAAGTGGTGGTGACAGTAGATGCCCATTCGTCTTTCCATACGCTCCGCGACGGGAAAGAATCCGTGCAGGCAAAAGATTTGGAACGGGGTGTGTATTTCATGAGTACACCCGATGTGGTCAGCACCTTACACAGCCTGTCTGGAGTTTCCTCAGGGGCAGATCCTGCGTCTGGAATGTATGTACATGGAGGCGACCATGATGAAAATCAGATAATGATTGATGGAGCACCTCTTTATCATGTGAATCATATCGGCGGACTTTTTTCCGCTTTCAATGCTGATGTGATAGAGCAGGTGGATTTTTATAAGGGCGGGTTTCCGACCCGATATGGAGGACGATTGTCTTCGGTACTGGAGGCCCGGACCCGTGAGGGTAACCTGCAAGAGTTTCATGGCAAGTTTGCCTTGGGAGCGATGGATGCAAGAATCCAGCTGGAAGGGCCGATTGTGAAGCGGAAAACTTCGTTCAACGTAGCCTTTCGCCGCACTTTGCTGAATCTGGTTCCTGTGCCCCTGTTGGATGTGATAAGCATGAAGCAGGAAGGAAATCAAAAAAGAAAATATTTTTTCCATGATCTTACGGCATGTGTTTCGCATGTGTTTTCAGAGAAAAACCGGTTGCGTGTGGGGCTTTATTCAGGCTATGACAAGGCACGGATGAATCATTGGCAGACCTATGATGAAGGAATGCGGCAGGAAACTGATAGGTTTGTAGTGGGATGGGGAAATACGGCCCTGTCGGTCGGATGGGAATCCGTGTGTTCTTCCAGTCTGTCGATGAACCTGACGGGATTCTATACCCATAATTTTGCAGAGTTTCATTATCAGGGGCAGGTCCAAGTGGGTGACAGGAATGTGGAACAGCAGCGTATGGAAGAAACCAGATACAATAGTTCCACGATTGACGACGTGGGTTATCGGCTGGAACTGGTATATCGTCCCGCGTCTGGACACCGACTGCATCTGGGATCGAATTATACGAACCATCTGCTTCGCCCGCAGGATTATGTTCGCAGTAGTTTGGTGGATGATAATCATTGGACCCCTGAAAGCCGTCAGACTGAAACTGAAATGTCATTTCATGGCAATGAGTTGTCCTTGTTTGCCGAAGACGAAATGACATGGGGGGAGAAAATGAAGTTAAATGTTGGAGTGGCTTGGAATCTGTTTGGGGCGGGTCGTCTTACACAAAGTTCCATTGAGCCGAGAGTTTCCTTCAATTATCGGCTGAATTCTATGGCCTCGTTGAAAGTTTCAGTCACCAAGATGAGTCAGGCCATGCAGAGGCTGTCGAGCACCTATCTCAATATGCCGATTGACTGCTGGGTGTTTTCTACAGACAAGACGGGTTATTCTTATTCGTGGCAGCTGACGGCTGGATTCTATAAGGCATGTTCCGATTACGTACATCTGAGGGTAGGTGGCTTCTATAAGACTATGAATCACCTGATAGAGTACAATGGAATGGAGCGTCTGACCCCTTCGGCCGTGGCATGGGAAGAAAATATCAGCAAAGGAAAAGGAATATCGTATGGGGCGGAGTGTGAAGCGGCCTACGACAAGGGACCAGTCTCTCTGCATGTGTCTTATACATTGGCTTGGAGCAAACGTTTTTTCCCTGACTTTTATGATGGATGGTTCCTTGATAAGTTTGATAACCGTCATACGCTGAACGCTTCATTGAATTGTTCGTTAGGTAAGAAGGTGGATTTTTATGCTTTGTGGCGTTTCCATAGCGGAAACCGGTTTACCCTTCCTCAACAGATTGTTTCTGCTCCGTTGATGCCGGACGAGGAGATTGCCCCTGCCGATTTTCTGTTATACGATGTTCCGAACAATGCGGCATTGCCAGCGTATCACCGGTTGGATTGTGGGGTGCGTTATAGAAAGCCGATGAAGAAAGGACGTGAGCAGATTTGGGATGTATCTATTTATAATATGTATGCGCGGCACAATGCCTTTTATGCCGAACAAGTATTGAATCCGGATGGAACTGTAGGATGGAAAACTGTAGGGGGACTTCCGTTTTTTCCGTCGCTTTGTTATACAATTAAATTTTAGCAGAAAATGAAGAAATTATTGGCAGCAATGTGGCTGCCGGTGATGGGATTGTGCACCTCTTGTGACAAGGAGGTGACGGTAGAAAATGTGGCGGAAAACGGGAAGTTAGTGGTGTATTGCATTCCTTCCAATGTGAAGGATACCACTTTTATCCAGTTGTTGTGGAGCCGTTCGTTGAATGGAGAAACGCAGGCAGACCGGACGACTGACCGGGCTGAGGTTTCTTTCCGTGTGAACGGAGTTGAAAGGGAAACGGGCTATGCCGGTAGGTTGCCGAGGTATGGAAATGGAAATACTTTTTATGCCGTAGGAAGATTGAAGGAGGGTGACGAAGTGGAAGTCAAGGCACAACTTCCTGGATTACCAGCCGTCACTGCACGGACCTCGGTTCCCTCTTGTTTTCCGTTGGAAAAGGTAGAAGGGATTCGTTTGAGCGTATGCGGGTATCAAGCGGTAAGGTTCCAGATAACCTTGCGAGACTGTGCGGAGGTGGAAAATTATTATGGGATAAGGATACTGCGTAAACGTATATTTCCTGAGGGCGTCACGATTGGAGTACCCGATTCGGTAGTAAAACCGCTGGTTTTGCACGTGGAAAATGAACCGCTTATGAACAACAAGCTCGGGGTAGATGATGTGTTCGATTTGTCTAATGACTTCTATCAGCATTTGTATATCTACGGTGATCACCAGATAAACGGAAGAACTTATACCTTGAATTTGGACTGTTTTGAACGAAATCACGGTACAGCACAGCCTGCAGACGATAAGGTCTATTATAAGGTGGTATTGTTTGCACTTTCGTCTGACTTGTATAAATACTTGAAATCTGTAAATGCTTTAAATAACAATGATCTGGGGAAAGCCGGACTGGCTCCTATATATAAAAGGTATACGAATGTCGTCAATGGCATTGGGATTGTGGGCGGTTGCCATTTGTATGAAACAGACTGGATGGAAGCTTCTGGCTTTTGCCGGTAAAATCTCTCTTAGAATTGTAAATATTTTAATTTTGGTTAAATGACAGTTGAAAGAATAGTACTAAACAGGTTTTTTATCCCTTAGGCTATGGGAGCTGGATAGAAGAGTGAAGACAAAAGCAGTTCCTGTTTTATGATATGCAAAGACAACGACTAGACAAGAAAGACAGGTGGGGAGGGTTAAAGCAGTGCATGTTTCTGCTTTCTTTCCTATGCTGGCAACACATCAGTGCACAGACAAATTCTTCTCATGATTCTGTCCGCATTTTTTTCAGGCAGGGAGTAGACAAGCTTGATTTGAATTACAGGGCAAATGAAGAAAAGCTGGACCGGTTTCCAGATAACTGATGGAATTGAACAACCGAAAGGTACGGTATGGGAATGTACGGGTATTTTCTTCTGCTTCTCCTGAAGGCCCGTCTGCCTTGAATGAGATTTTAGCACGAAACCGGGCTAAGGTACTTTTAGACTACATGCGGAGCCATGTGGAATGGTCGGGAGTAGAGTTTGAGATGACGCCGGTGGAACTGGATTGGAGCCTGTTCAAACAATTGGTAAACAGTTCAGACCTCCCAGAGAAGAAACAGGTATTGGAAATTCTTGAAAAGGAGCCTGAGTCCGACCGGAAAAGATTGCTGAAAAGCCTGAAAGGCGGTCGCGTGTGAAACGAGATGCTCCGCAGTTTATATTCTGACATGCGAACCTGTGTACTCTATGTTCACTATATTCCTCAGGGAGACAGCCTGTCTTTTGACTGGGTAAAGCCGGACATTTCTCTTGCTCTTGATTCGCTTGTAATGCCTGTACGAGATTTGAAGTCCCGGGAAAAAAGACATTTTCTTATGGCTGTAAAGACCAACTTACTGTATGATTTGCTTGCGGTTCCGAACGTGGGAGTGGAATTCGATCTCGGAAAAGGATGGAGTGTAGGCGGAAACTGGATGTATGCATGGTGGAAAAGAGACAAGTCGAACCTGTACTGGCGGTCGTATGGCGGCGAGCTGTTCATTCGGAAGTATTGGGGACGAGTGACGGAAGACCGGCCTTTGTCCGGGCATCATCTGGGCTTGTACGGGCAGATGCTGACCTACGACCTCGAGATGGGCAGACGTGGGTATATCGGCGGACAACCAGGCGGAACTTTATGGGACAAGGCACATCATGGAGCTGGTGTTGAATACGGTTATTCCCTGCCCATAGGCAGAAGGCTGAACCTGGATTTTACGCTGGGACTGGGCTACCTGGGAGGAATCTGTCATGAATATTTGCCGGCTGACAAATATTACGTGTGGCAGGTCACCAAACAACGCCATTGGATAGGGCCTACTAAAGCAGAAGTTTCTTTGGTGTGGCTTTTAGGTAATAAAATAACTAATCGGGAAAAAAGAGAGTAAGGTTATGAATAGAACAGACATGAATAAGCTGTTGAAAGCAGCCCTGATAATCCTTACGGTGTGTTTCGTGTCATGCAGGCACAAGGAACTTTATGATGAGAAGATATTTGCTGCCGATGTGAGAGTGGTTTTCGACTGGACCCAATCACCGGATGCCCATGTGGAGACGATGCGTGTGTATCTTTTTCCAGTGGATGGTGGAAAGGCCTTGCTATATGAGTTTACCGATTTGCAGGGAGGAAAAATCACCGTACCGGTAGGGCGTTACAAGGCTTTGTGCATTAACTCGGATACGGATTCTCTGCTTTACCGTGATATGGACAGGTATGATACTTTCGAGGTCTATTCTTCGGAAGGGAATCTAAATGCGGCTGCATATGCGACACTGAATCAGGATGAATCTCCGGCCGAACGTGTGGGTCTTTCCCCCGACCGTTTTTATACAGACCGGATAGAAAATCTGCGTCTGGAAATTACGGAAAACGAGCAGACCATACGTTTCCTTCCAGAGAACCTGGCTTGCCGTTATCGGATAGAAATCCGAAATGTATCAAATCTGCAATATGTGGCTGCCGGATGGGTGACAGGAGGACTTTCCGGAATGTCGGTCGGGCGGTTTTTGGGAGAAAACCAACTGGATGCGGAACCGGTCATTATTCCTTTTGAAATGCATTCGGATGGAGTTTCTACTTTGAAGACGGAGTTCCTGACTTTTGGAGAGTATTCTTTGAAACAGACTCACAAGATAGCGGTACATGTAGTTATGCCCGATGGCAATGACAAATGTTATCTTTACGATGTGAGTGAACAGATACATACGGCTCCCAATCCCCGCGACGTGCTGATTATTTTGGACGGCCTTCCTTTGCCGAAGCCGATTGTGCCTGGAGGAGGATTCCATGCTTCTGTGGATGAGTGGGAAAGTATTGACGTGGATTTACCAATGTAAACAGACAGTCAAAAACATATTTACAAAAACTGACAACTTATATTTTAGATTACTAACAACTTAACTAAATTTTAAATGAAAAAGAATCTTGTTTTGGCAGCCGTTGTACTGGCTGCAATGTCCTCTTGCTCAAAAGATGAAGTGATAGAGGTAAATAATGGCAACGCCATTGCTTTCAGAGCATCCATCGATAAGGCAATCTCACGAGGTCCGGTGACGAATCTGGCCAATTTGAATGCCTTTAATGTGACTGCGATAGGTAATGATCAGAATTATTTTACAGACCTGGCGGTAACTTCTTCTAATCAAGGGAAGGACTGGAAAACTGCTTCTACTTATTACTGGCCGAGCTTTAATCTGGCTTTCTTCGCTTATGCGCCTCAAGATGCGGGTGGTGGACAGGTAACTATCAGCAATGTAAAGAAGAAAATTACGGGTTTTTCTCCTAATCAGACTGTGGCTGAGCTGAAAGACCTGGTCATTGCTTACAATACAGGAGACAAAGCGAATAATGAAAGTGCTGGCGTAGCTTTGAATTTCAAGCATGCGTTGTCGCAGATTGAAGTGCAGGCAAAATGTATGAACCCGAACATTAAGATTGAAGTCCTCGGGGTAAAGGTGATGAATGTGGCAAGAACCGCAGATTTTACTTTCCCGGAAAGCGAGGCTACCGGTACTTCTTATCAGTTGCCCCGAACTCAGTGGGATAATTATGAAGGAGCAGACCAAGGGAATGGCTATATGGTTAAAGGAACAAATGCCGTAACCTTGACGGAGAATCCTCAGAGTATCATGATGGGCACAGACAACTTTATGCTGATTCCGCAACAGCTGGTAAGCTGGAATTCTACTTCGCAGCAGACGGGTGCTTACTTATCTGTGTTGTGCCGTATTTATAGCAAGGATGGAAACAATGAGGTCTTATTGTATCCTTTGGCTACTTCTTCGGACAAGAAAGTTGGTAAATATGGACTTTCTGCTGTAGCGATTAATACTGAGTGGTTACCGGGCAAGAAGTACACTTATACTTTGACTTTCTGCGGTGATGGAAGTGGTGCTGGAAGAATTGACCCGAATCCGGATACAAATGATTCTTCTATCGACCAGACTCCTGTTCCAAATGGTAAAGGCGGTGATTTGATTCTGAGAGCACCGATCAAGTTTACGGTACAGGTAGACAACTGGACTCCGGCATCAGTTGATGTCAACATGAATTAAGGGATGATATAACCCTCAACAGTAAAGTTTTTATGGCGTAAGAGGATGAGGACACTATGTCTTTAGTTTCATAATGTTCGTTATTAATGCCTCATTCTTCTTGCGCTTTTATTCTATCAAGCTTTTAAAGAAAAATATGGAGAGAGGTGGTTTTTGGGGTATTTTGTTTTTGGGGCAATGCTTATAGGACTGATATCGTGCCAGCAGGATGAGCACATGGCAGCCGAAATAGCACCAATCAGTTTTTGCTCGGACGTGAATGGGATGGAATGGCAGACAGGTGCATTGCGTACCGGTACACAAGGAAAAGCCAGTCAGTATTCGAGAGGTGTTCTGGTGTCTACAAGTACGATGCATAGCCGTTTGGGTTGCTGGGCCAGCATGTATAGTGCGACAGAGACGTGGAACGAACAATCTCCCATTAACCTGATGAATAATCGTGAGGTTACTCGAGATTTGTCGTATCGCTCCGACGTCTACTGGCCGGGAGCCTGGCAGAAGGTACGTTTTTTTGCGTATGCACCTTACGGTAATTCTGGTTTGTCGTTTCTGGAAAACCGTTCCGGCTATCCGGCCTTTGAGTATACAGCACCTTTGGATGTGGCAGCCCAGGAAGATATTTTGGTGGCTTCTACCGAAGAGTATCCGGGAGACTTTAATCAGGTGGTGCCGTTGACTTTCAAGCATGCCATGACCGCAATCCGGTTTGTCGATATGGGAATGCCTCAAGGCACGGTGACGAAGATTACCGTATCGGGAGTATATGGGAAAGCGCGTCATTATGTAGGAAAGAATATGTGGGACAGTTATTCGATGGTGACTGATTTCGTGTTTCCAGTGAACTATCAGACGGCTGAGGCCGAAGATGCGAACGTGGAAATCAGGAATGACATCAATCGTCTGATTCTGATTCCGCAAGTGCTGCCTGCAGGGGCCAAGCTGAAGCTGGAACTGCAAGACGCGTCGGGCGCGGTTACCGAATATACAGCCAGTCTGGCAGATACAGAATGGCAGATGGGTAAGATTGTGAGATACAATCTGAGTATTCAGGAGCGAGCCCTGGTAGTAGTGGGCGATTTAAGTGATTGGATGGATGGAGGTGAGTTATAACCACAGGAACACAAAATTGAAAATCCAAGATAAAAGAGATATAAATGAATACAAGAATGAAAGCTACAATAATCAATATAATCACCTGCTGTTTGGTCCCATTGGCTGCTTTTACCTCCTGCAAGGAAGATGAAGAGGCAGAAATGGAGCACATGAACATGGAAAAGAGTATTTCCTTGGAAGAATATACCGGAGAAATATTAGATGTGGATTATGAAATCTCCATCCCCCAATATGCCGATGTAGTAAACACAGAGGCTGGTGTAGGCTCCAGAAGCCTTACTGAAGATGCCGAGGAGAAGATTCACTTTGATTATGCGAATATGAAAGACGTGTTTATACATGTCTGTCTGCAGAATGGAGACGATGTGTCTACCCGGAGCTTTAAAACTTTTTCCGCGAAGATTGAACCGAAAGCCGGAGGGGGATTCCAGGTGTTGGTCGATGACCCTTACATACGGCTGAAGAAAGGAGACTTGGCCGGAGACAATTGGAAAGTGTGTGCCATCATGGAAACCCAGGAAAGAACCGAGGCGCAGAGAATGTTCAGTCAGGATAAGTATACCGCGACAATCAATACAAATACTTATTTCTCTCCAGACGGAAATATTGTGAAAGATCATCTGACCTCGCTGACCACTCCTTTATATAGTCGGTATGTACCCGTGAGAAAAGAGAATGGGAAAGTATTCCTTGATCTCAATTTCAAGCCTTTGGGTACCATTATACGGATGAAGGTGACGAATCCGCTGGCCATTCCGGTGTATGTCAATAAGGTAAGAATCAAGAACCCGAACATCAAGTCGGGATTTGCCCGTGTAGCTTTGGGAAACGAAAACAACGGGATTCTTTCCTTTGATTTTTCGACTTCCAGTCGGGCAGGTGGGGATGCTCCCAGCCGGTCTGAACGTGCGTTGTGGGACAATAATGAGGTGTGTATCTGGAACATCAAGCCAGTCATGGTGGGAACAACGCCCGAAATCCTGTACTTGTGGTGCATTCCGGTATCGTCTGCTCCTGCAGCCAGCCAGGTAGAGTTTGTGTATACTACCTCTTCTTCCAACGATGTCATGCTCAGGGATAGCATCATCCTTCCTCCCTCGGAGCGGGCCGTGGATTTGGAATCGGGGTATTTTTATCAGGTCAATGCCTCTTTGCCGGAATCCGACCTGATGATTACCGAGCTGCTGCACTTGAATCCGTCGTGGTGGTACAATTATACGGTAGTGGAAATCTATAATCCGACCAATAAGGAGATTGACATCCGTAACTATGGCTTGTGCCGAATACTCTCATGGGATACCGACCTTCCCTTGATGGTAGGAGAGGCAAATACTTTTCCCAAATCATTTGACCAGGCACTGGTGCAGGATTTGTATGTAGAAGATTTTAATCAGACGGTGTACAGAGGAGACGGGCAAAAGGCTCATATCTCTTATCAGGGTAATAACCGGTTTTATGATATGTTGTGGATAAAGGCCCGGGCCGATACATGTTGAAGCCGGGAAACACCATTGTGTTGGGAGCGGGACAGTTACGCTATGAGCTTGCCAATAAGTCAACAAGCTCGCAATACTACTGGCCGACAGGTTCTCTTATGTACGATTCGCCCTATCTGGCCAATGCCGTAAAGATGGGATTCTGCCAGTATGCCGTGGCCGTGGACAATGGGTCTACAGCCAGCCAATACGTCACGAACGCTATATGAATACAGCGGGTGTGTTGCAGTACGGGTCCCGACAGGTACTGGTCTTGGTGAAAAAAGCTGGGCAGGGCCAAAGTTATGCGCCGGTCGACTGGCTTTATTCGGCTTGTACTCCCAGCATCATGCAACAGTTGCAGCAGAAAGTCCTTCCCGTGTTCTCGGGGGGTATGAGTGGCGACTGGGTCTTTGTGGCCCGAAAAGAAGGCGTGATGTATCCTGTGGCAGAGAGGGATAATGAGGTCTTTCTGGATGAAAGCAAAAGCCACCTTCCGGTGGATGATGCAATTTATGACATGAGCCACACGTATCAGTTTTATGACTGGGTGTATCGTTTTGGTATGGAGCCTCGGAGCTATCGGAGCGAGGTGAAGTCGTTTATGACTCCTGGAACTCGGTTCTATAATCAGGCGGTAGGGAACAACAACGCATGGTTGCCCGGTGCGTATAATGAGACTGGAAATTCGACTACGCCTAATCCGACCATCGGGAAATAGTGTCTGCAACCACCTTGTTGCTTTATTTTAATAGGTATATTTCATATATTTTTGTTGGATGAGATTCCCCTGCGATGGCTCGTAAGGGGAATCTGTCTTTATTTTAGGAGGGAAGATTCTCGCCTTTATCCGGCAATGCTATGGGTATGTTAGTCAAAAGTGCAGACAGATTTACCTCGACACGAATGTGACGAGGTCTTGACACGAACGTGACGAGGTCTCCGCACGAACGTGATGAGCAGTCGGCACGAACGTGCCGAGGTATTTTTGCAGGGGAGTTTGACTGAAAATCGGACCATGCTGTTTCATAAAATGGATATGGATAAAGAGGAATATTCTGTGGCAGGACACAAAAAAAGCAGCTACGGAATCCGTAACTGCCTGCAATTTTTCGTGGACCAGCTTGGGCTTGAACCAAGGACCTCCAGATTATGAGTCTGTTGCTCTCTACGGCATAGAAAAGCTTCGCTTTCCTATGCAACCAACTGAGCTACAAGCCCTTTGCACATCATTGTCAACCGTTTAATGAACTCGTAATAGAACAAATTAGTCAACAATCAGTCAACATTCGTTCTTGATGCAAAGATAGGTATACTTGCAGGTTTATGCAATGATTATGGCTTATTGTTTGGTGGCTATACTTACTTTTTCTTATTCTCGTAAGCCATGAAAAATTTTATTTCTCTTTATTTCGTAGATAACTTTCAAAATTTCTTTTGATTGTATCTGTAATATAGAATAAGGCTTTTGGGGGTAGTCGGTCTTTTATCTTTAAGCACTCTAAATAAAAGCGCATAACATCATCAATGCTTGAAAGTGATGTATTATGCACTATGTTGAAGTCATAAAGACTATGATATTGAGAAATATATTGCATAAACATAAATGTTTCTCTTAATCTGTTTTCAATCTCTCCACCAATATTTTTTTCTGTCTTATAATATGGCTCTGGTAACTCGTAATCATCTAATCGTGCTCCTTGTGGGTCTGTTATATTTATTGTAGGCCTATAATTCACATTCCAACTTTTATGAAAAGTTGCGTTCCTTAAAGTCCACCCATTGATTGTTAGTAGCCTTCCGGATAATCCAAATATTTTATAATAGTAAGTGTAATTTCCATAGTTCTCAACTATTTTTATATCTATTTTCACTACTGTCCCGTAAAAGTGGATAAATAGTTCTTTGAAATTATTGAAATATAGTCAATTACACGGTCTTTTGAAATGAAACGGACTTGATTTTGCAACTTTGCAGTCTAATACAAATGGCTGCTA
>NZ_JACJKA010000042.1 GCF_016900355.1 Bacteroides mediterraneensis
ATCTTTGCCATATTACTTTGCTTATGCCTAAAGATACAAAATCTTTAGGTAATAACAACGCCTCGGCTTGGGAAAGTCGGGGCGTTGTCATAAAAAAAGAGGGTATGCATTTTGACACACCCTCTTTCCTATTCTTCTGTTTGTGCTGCCGGCCAGTTCACTAAATACAATTTTTCAGTCGCCCGGGTAAAAGCAGTATAAAGCCAGCGGAAATAATCGGATGAAAGCATCTCTTCCGTCAGGTATCCCTGATCCAGAAACACCCGTTTCCATTGCCCGCCTTGAGCTTTATGACAAGTCACTGCATACGCATACTTCACTTGCAACGCATTGTAATAGGGATCTTCTTTCATTTTTTTCATCCGTTCCCGCTTCGTTGGCAAATCGGCATAGTCTTCCAGGATAGCATAAAACAACCGGTCGTTTTCTTCTTTCGAAAGAGAAGGAGATTCTGAATGCAGCGTATCCAACAAGATTTTCGTTTCCAGCTCCAAGTCTCCATAATCAGGAAAGGACAGCAACACATCGGCAAAACGGAATCCATACATCTCTCGAATACGACGTACCCGACGTACTACTGCCACATCACCATTGGCAATAAAATCAAGTTCCTTACAATCGGTTCCCCAGAAATAATTGTTCTTGGCAATCATCAACACATCTCCGCTATTCAACTCATCCTCCCTAAACAGAATACTGTTCCGTATTCCTTTATTATATAAGGAAGCGCGTTTGTTGGAACGACAAATGATAATGGTCTCATCCAAACCGACATGATCATAACAATCATTGATGGCTTCAATCAGTTCATCCCCCGGTACACGACAAATATCCGGAAATCCATCGAAACGAATGCGCGGATACTCAAAGAAATCCTCTTCCACGATATGTGTCCGCAATGCAGTAGCGTTCCATAAGATACCCGATGCTTCTCTCTGACGCACCACCTCTGTAAGTACACATTCTGTCACATTCAGTCCATATCCCTGCAACATGGCTGCTGAAAGAGCCGGACTTTCTTCCTCCCCTATTGGAGGCAGCTGTGCTGTATCCCCCACCAGCATCAGGCGGCATCCCATACCATTATATACATACTGCACCAAATCATCCAGCAAACGACCACTGCCAAAATGCCCTCCAGACAGCCCTTCATTCGAAATCATGGAAGCTTCATCTACCACAAACAATGTATGGCGATGCAAGTTCTGGTTAGCCACAAAGTTATCGGTTTCGTTGGAAAACACCTTTTGGCGGTATATCTTCTTATGTATCGTATAAGCCGGATGCCCCGCATAAGAAGAGAAAACTTTCGCAGCTCTTCCTGTAGGTGCCAGCAACACTACTTTCCACTGCAGCTGGTCGAGCGTCTGTACCAACGCGGCCGTCAATGTGGTTTTCCCCGTCCCCGCATACCCTTTCATCAGAAAAACGGCATCTTCAGAGGCTGATAGCATGAAATCTGCAAAACTTTTCACCGCATTTTCCTGCTCTTCTGTTGGTTTATAGGAAAAATTTCGCTTAATTTGCTGCGATAAATCATTATTTAACATAAAGCCGTATAAAAAGTTTACCTAAGATTGACGTGGTTCAAGTAAATTATTTATTTTTGCGCTACGAATATAAACTAAAAAAACAATATTATCATGAAAACAGTTATTAATCTTGTGTTGGCCATCTGTGTTATCTGCTTGGTATATATATGCTACGGCAGTATTATGGGCCCTATCAACTTCGACAATGAAAAGAAAGTCAGAGAAAAAGCAATTATTGCCCGTCTGATTGATATCCGTAAAGCTCAGCAGGAATATCGTTCAGTTCACAATGGAGCCTATACAGCTAACTTCGATAGCTTGATTGCTTTCGTTAAGACTGCAAAACTTCCGTTCATCATGAAAGTGGGTTCATTGACTGATGACCAGTTGAACAATGGTATGACTGAAAAGAAAGCCATGGAATTGATTAATAAAGCCAAAAAGACTGGTAACTGGAGTGAAGTAGAAAAAGAAGGCCTGCAGAACTTCCGTCGTGATACCATGTGGGTAGCCGTAATGGATACGATCTTTGAAAAAGGATTCAATCCTGACTCTTTGGCTTATGTTCCTTATGGAAACGGTGCTAAATTTGAAATGGCTGTCCGTCAGGATACTACTAAATCTGGTGCTCCTCTGAACTTGTTCCAGGCACAGGTATCTTACGATGTATATTTGAAAGGTCTGAACGAACAGGAACTGATTAACTTGAAAGATATGCAGACTAAATTGGGTAAATACTGCGGTCTGAAAGTTGGTGACATCGAACAGCCGAATAACAACGCTGGAAACTGGGAATAATTTATGGCCCAACCCATTGATTTTAATAAATCAGAACAATATATATTATCCATCCGTCTTAGTACGGATGGATTTTCTTTTTCTATCTATCACCCTCAGTACGAGAGTGAAGCTTATTTCAGTTCTTCACCTGTCAACACACAACGTTCTATGGCGGCCAATGTGAAAGCCTATCTGACGGAAACAGAAGAATGGAAACACTCTTTCAAGCAAGTCAACATCTTGATTCATACCTCCCGCTACACGACTGTTCCATTGGAATTATATGAAGACGAACAGACGGAACTTTTATTCTATCAGAATCTTCCACCTCAAAGCAATGAGGTGATACTCTGCAATATCTTGGGTAAAAGCAATGTGGTGATTCTTTTTGGACTGGATAAGCTGACTCATCTATTTCTGACAGAACATTTTCCCAATGCACGCCTATTTGCTTCCGTCAGTCCACTCACGGAATTCTTCTCACATAAATGCAAGCAGAATGAAGGACGGAAATTGTTTGCCATTCTCCACCCGGAAAGCATGGAAGTGATTGGATTTGAAAAGGAACAACTGACCTTACTGAACTCATATCCCACCTCCAGTCTGCACGACTCATGCTACTATTTGCTCAATGTGTGGCAACAAGCCGGATTTGACCAGGAAAAAGATGCTTTATACATCCACAGCAATACACAAGCAGACCAGTGGGAAGAATTACTTCTTGTATTGCGGAAATACATACGAAAACTTTATATCATTAATCCACAAATGGAATTCAACAATCTGACCCTTAGTCTCATCAAGCAGATTCCATTTGACATGCTATCTTTAACTTCATGCGAGTAATAAGCGGAATATACAAACGAAGACGTTTCGACGTCCCCCACACATTCAAGGCACGCCCGACCACGGACTTTGCCAAAGAGAACCTGTTCAACGTACTCAACAACTACATTGATTTTGAAGACGGAGTGACTGCCCTTGACCTGTTTTCCGGAACCGGAAGCATCAGCATCGAACTGGTATCCAGGGGCTGTGACCAAGTGATATCTGTGGAAAAAGACCCACAGCATCACGCCTTTATCTGCAAGGTCATGAAAGAAGTCAAGACAGACAAATGCCTCCCGTTAAGAGCCGATGTATTCAAATACATTGAGAAATGCGGCATGCAGTTCGACTTTATCTTTGCCGACCCTCCGTATGCCCTGGAGAACCTGGCCCGCATTCCTGACCTGATTTTTCAGTACAACCTGCTGAAACCTGAAGGAATTTTTGTATTGGAGCATGGCAAGAATCTCAGTTTTGAACAACATCCCTGCTTCTTTGAGCACCGTCACTACGGCAGCGTCAATTTCTCTTTTTTCAGAGCAAAGGAGCAAACAGACGAACAACCGACTCTGTAACCTTATTTTTCCAGGAACGCTTTTCCCAAACCCTGGCCGAAAGTAAGATGCAATCCTTCTGATCGGCCAAGAAAATCTCACGTAAAGCCAGTGCCGTCTCTTTATCATAAAAGAAGGCATTGGCTTCAAAATTATGTTCAAAGCTGCGAAAGTCCATATTGGTTGATCCTACCGTGGAAAGCACATCATCACATACCATGAGTTTGGAATGCAGGAAACCTTTCTTATACAAATAAATCTTGACACCAGCCTTCATCATTTCCGACAAATAAGACAATGACCCTTTGTGAATTAACCACGAATCCCCTCTCTTAGGCAACATAATCCGTACATCCACGCCTGCCAGGGCCGCCGTCTGCAAAGCCGCCATAATCTCCTCACTGGGTAGGAAATAAGGGGTCTGCACATAGAAATACCTTCTGGCACCACAGATCGCCATCATCAATCCCTGCATGATGTCACGCCACTCTCCCACCGGGTCGGAAGTCACAATCTGCACCAATACCCTGCCCTGAACTGGAATCTTCGGGAAATAGGCTTCAGAGGTCAGTAAGGTACGGTCAATGGCATACCAGTCGGTCAGGAAAGCCGTCTGAAGTCCATATACAGCTTTCCCCTCCAAGCGCACATGCGTATCTCTCCACACTCCTTTTCCCAATCCCTTCACATAACGTTCGGCCAGATTCATGCCTCCAATAAAACCTACGTTCCCATCTACTACCACAATCTTGCGATGATTCCGATAGTTCACCTTACTGGTAAACTGAGGGAAGCGAACCTTCAAGAACGAGAGAGCTTCAATACCCTCACAAAGCATTTGCTCATAGAAATCATGCGGCACTTTCCAGCAACCCACATCATCGTACAGTACCCGTACCTTTATTCCCGCACGAGCACGGTCGATTAAGGCATCACGAACCAATCTGCCCACTGCATCGTCTTCAAAAATATAAAATTCCATGTGAATGTGATGTTGTGCCTGGTGAATGGCTTTCAACAAATCAGACAACATAGATACAGCATCCGTGTACACCGTTACCTTATTTCCGGCAAAAGGCAAGGCGTTATTGACCCGGTTGAAAAAATCCATCAGCCGCTGTTTTCCATGCTCACCTCCTACCGATAACTGTGCCTGATAGGCTGCCATGGGACGCTTACTTAAGCGTGCATATCCTTTCCGGCTTATCAACCGTTCCTTGCGCGTACTCCGTCCGAAGAATATATAGAGAATCAATCCGGCAAGCGGAAGAAAGAAAAGCACCAGAATCCATGCCATGGTCTTTACCGGACTACGGTTATCAAGAATCACGACAAAGATGGTCGTCAGTATCACTGCAAAATAGAGGAAATAGGCTGCGGCCACAAAGATACTATTCCAGACTGCTATATCCATTCAGGCTTTGGTTTTTAACAAAAATACAAGTTATTTGAAAAAAGGCCAAAAAAATGCCGCAAAAGTGAGACTTCTCTTTTGCGGCATTTCCAACTTTTCTTAGAATCTGCGGGGACCCGGACCATGACCTGGTCCAAATCCAGGACCTCCCATACGAGGACCGGCACCTTTACCGCCAAACAGATTCAGGCGGTAAATAAAGTGAATCATACAGTAACTGTAAATAGCATTGTATTCTGTATCACTTCGCATAGCAGCACTGATGACACGGCTAATATTACTCTGATTACGCAGGATATCATAGAACTGGATGCTGACCGTAGCAGCATTTCCCTTCAGGAAGTCCTGTGAAATCTGTGCGTTCCAAATCAACTCATCACGGTTCATACTTGCATCCGCATATCCACGACGTGAGTTCTGTGAAATATCTGTAGCAAGTGACATGTTCCACGGCAAGCGGACATTCGTACTGGCACCGTAAGAGAACTGGTAAGTATCCATGTTGTTTTCCTCCTTAAAGCTGTTTCGTGAGTGCGTATAAGCCAAAGAACCATTCAATGAAAATTCCCACCAGTCATTCCGGTAAGTACCTCTCAAACGTTCACTCAATGACAACTGACGAGTCTTGTTCTTGTCTGAAAGTCCCTGTGACTGCATATCGCTCATATAACTTACGATGTTGTTATAGCGAGCCATGGTAAACGTGTTGATGGTATATTTCTTGTTTCTCAAAGCCGTATTCGACCCTAAAATACCAAACAAATTCCAGTTTCCGTTAATGTTGTCCGGCTGGGTAATCGTTCCACCTGTCGACTGGTCATAAACGCTTCGGTTACTAATACTGTTCATCACATTCTCAAAGCGGAAATGCGTCATAATACCCCGCTGCGTTTTCGTATTGAAAGTATTATAGAAAGCCATGAAAGTATTTGTAAACGCCGGCTTCAACCCCGGATTTCCTCGACGGATATTCAACGGGTCGGTAGTATCTTCAACCGGAAGCAAATCGGTCATGCTCGGCTGAGAGCTTCTTCCACGATAGGTGATTCGCAACTGGCTCGTCTTCGAAAAATTATAACGGAAATCAAACGTCGGAGTAAAATTGAAGACGCGACGTACTGTAGCGGTATCCAGCTGATCTTTCTTGTAAGTCAATTTTGATTTCTGCGGCTGGAAAGAAGCTCCCACATTCAAACGCATCTTCTCACGAATCCATCGCAATGAAATATCTGCCTGATGATTGTAGTATGTATATTGGGCACTCTTACTATTCTGCGTATCCAGTTCTCCCATGTAATCACCTCCGAATCCCTGGCTAATAACCCAGTCTTCAGGCATCGTATAAGTTGAATTGTCACTCTTCGAACGCTTGTACTGGAAATTATAGCTGAACTGCAAGAAACCACCCTTGAAAATAGGTTCACTATACGTAAAGCGTGCACCGTAATTGTAGTTCAAAGTCGGAGTAGTGATATAACGGTTCAAAATCTCCTGCAGGTCTGCTTCCGTAAGATCCGCTTCCGTTTTCTGGAAATATTCTGTTTTAGATTCAGAGAACTGTTCGCTCGAGCTGTTCGTATAATTATAAGTACCACGGAAAGTAATGTTACGACCTGCCTTTCCTAAGCGGCGATTAATCATGGCCGAACCTCCCACATTGAAATCACTACCTTTTTGCAGGCTGTTACGGAGAATCGTATTGACGATATTCTCTTCCGGAATCAAATCAGACAAGTTATCCCCCGCATTCAGAATCTCATCGGTAGAATATCCCGGATCCTGATTGAAGGTATATGAATGGGTGCCACTTCCATTATTGTCTTTTCCGTAAGTCAGACGCGGACGAACGATTACCGTGGTCATGGTATCCGGTTTCCATTCAATGCGGAAATCAGCTGTCAACGAAGTGGTTTTGTTCCGGTTAGACGTCAACGCATTTTTGAACGAACTGCTTGCGGAAGAAACGAATGTTTCCGAAGCCTGCTTGCTGATGATATCCGCATCCTTATAATTATAATTTACACTACCACCGGTTTCCAGTTTTTCACTCTGAGTGCTAAAATTAAAACCACCCATCTTGATACTGGTCAATCCATTCTGTCCACCCCAGCGGAAACCGCCTCCACCACCAGGATAACCATTGTCGTTCACATTGTTCATAGAACCGATGACAGTAAACTGATTGTTCCCCACAAAACGGTTCAACATTATCTTGCCACTATAACGGTCCTTTGTTCCGGCGGCCAAGTCCACATTACCAAACCAGCCTTTGTTCATTCCCGGTTTCACACTCAAGTCGAGCACGGTTTCTTCCTCTCCATCATCAATACCTGTCACTCGAGCCAAATCAGACTGTTTATCGTATGCACGTACCTTATCAATAATATTCACCGGCAGATTCTTCATGGCGATATTCGGATCGTCCGCAAAGAATTCTTTTCCGTCAATCATGATTTTCTTGATTTCCTTACCGTTGATGGTAATCTTGCCGTTCTCATCCACCTCGGCTCCCGGCAATTTCTTCACCAGTTCCTCCAAAGCGGAGCCCTCCGGCACACGGTATGCAGAGCTGTTATACACCAACGTATCTTCTGCAGCTGTCACCTCCGGAGCTTCTGCCACTACCACCGCCTCTGCCAGCATAATGGCATCTGCCTCCAATGGCACTTTACCCACATTCGCTCTCAGATTGTTCCTGGACAAAACTATTTGCTTGAAATAAGGCGAATAACCAATGTATGAAATTTTCAACAAATACTTACCCGGACGTACTGATAAAGAGAAATGGCCGTTCAAGTCCGTCACATTTCCCACTACCATCGAGCTGTCCTTCACTGAAAGGAGTTGCACGGTAGCCTGAATCACAGGCGAATTGTCTCCCTTGTCTATTACCGTTCCCGAAACGGAACCTCGGCTGCCCCCACTTTGTGCAAAAGCAGAGATGGCTACCCCAACCATCAGCAGCAATCCCAATAAAAACCTTTTCATTGCCTTTTCTTTTTCTTCCATTGATTAATTGTACCTTTGACAATCATCATGGAAAAAGGTTTAACCCTCTATCTTCTTTTTTTATTTATTTTCGTCTGAAATTCTTCTCTATTCTCGCTTTCTGCATCAAAAATTCCTTGCAGAACACATTGATTACCATATATACAATACCTACGGAATTATCTGCTTCCTGCAAATTTCCATCGTACGCTGACTTCACCAGCATTACTACATAATAAATTCCCCACAGATAAAGCGAAATTACCATCGCTTTCCGACGAATGGCAGCTCCCTCCTCTTCTTCATCTTTCATCCGGGCCAGAAAAATCATGAACAGTGAAATCCAAATCACCAGTTTCATTCCCAGTTTCACATACAGCAGATTTCCATCGTCTACCTGCCCGAACATATACATCAATAAAGGTACAAATACCGCCAGCAACAGCAATACATACCCTAACAAACGGCACGAGGCCGGTAAAATTCCTTTCATAACTTAATTTATTTTTATTGGCACAAAAATACTTAATTATAAGGCAATATCCGACATCTTCTAACTTTTTTTCTAAATTTGCGGCTAAAACAAATACACTTATGAGCAAACAGGAAGTTATCATTTGCCAAAATTTTACCGCGGAACTCAGCCAGAAGATATCCGCCCATTCATACGACAAGATTTTTATCCTTACCGATGAACATACCTGCCGTTTCTGCCTTCCCCTACTGCAAGACATTCCCTGCCTGAAAGAGGCTGAACAGATTGTCATCGGTCCGGAAGATATACATAAAAATTTAGAAACGCTGGCCTACGTATGGAACCAGCTCAGCAGCCGGGGAGCCACACGTCATACTCTCCTGATCAACTTAGGAGGCGGAATGGTGACCGACTTAGGAGGCTTTGCCGCAGCCACTTTCAAGCGGGGCATTGCCTGCATCAATATCCCGACCACCCTGCTCTCCATGGTCGATGCAGCCGTAGGCGGCAAAACGGGCATCAACTTCAACGACCTGAAGAATGAAATCGGCTCTTTCTACCCTGCCGACCAAGTATTGATTGACAGCGAATTTCTGAAAACTCTTGACCCACAGAATCTGCTTTCCGGTTACGGGGAAATGCTGAAACATGGCCTCATCAGCAACCAGGCACACTGGAGCGAATTGCTCAAATTCGACTTGAACCACATCGACTACTCCCAGCTGCAAAACCTCATCGGAGAGTCCGTACAAGTGAAAGAAGACATCGTGGAAAAAGACCCTTATGAACAAAACATACGGAAAGCCTTGAATTTCGGACATACCATCGGGCATGCTTTCGAAAGCTTTTCCCTAAAGACGGAACATCCAGTGCTTCATGGTTATGCCGTAGCCTGGGGAATGGTTTGCGAACTCTATCTTTCCCACCTCCGTTGCGGCTTCCCCAAAGAAGCATTACGCACTACCATCCAGTTCATTAAAGAAAACTATGGCAGCCTGTACTTCACCTGCGATGATTATGATACTCTCTACGACCTGATGAAGCATGACAAGAAAAATGTGGCTTCCGGTGTAATCAACTTTACCCTGCTGGGAGGAATTGGGGATATCCGAATCAATCAGACCGCCTCACAGGAAGAAATCTACGAACTGCTGGATTTTTATCGAGAAACAATGGGATAAGTCCCTTGTAACCCAACGAGCCTTTTCCTGACAGTCAAATTGAATTTTAAAATTAGATGAAATAATTGCGGAAAAAGTTTGCTTATTCCGAATAAAGCACTACCTTTGCATCCGCAATTCGGGGTGTAGCTCAGCCCGGTTAGAGTACGCGTCTGGGGGGCGTGTGGTCGCTGGTTCGAATCCAGTCACCCCGACTGGTAAAAGAGGCAAGATATTGATTATCAAGCCTCTTTTTTATTTCTCAACACTTTTTTCAACACCATTTTCCAATAAGTTGCGCAAAAAGCAACCTATTCTCACTTTACGCAAACCTCTCTTAGAAAGATAATAACTCTCCAAATAAGTATATCTGTTTAGTCCTCAACAAGTCATAATTAATACGGGGTTCAGTATTATTCAGTAATGCTAATTGACAGCGTTTCAATATTTTACCCATATAATTTTTACCGTCAGAATAAGTTCCAATATATTGAATTTTATTCCTCTCTGATTGAATAAGCGCATCTAATTCTAGGCTATTCTTTTTTATTTTTCCCTCACGTACCTTCTTCATGTATTGTAAGGTAGTGTAACGCTTTACCTTATCCCTAGCCTCTTCAAGTTCCACATTCTTGCATCCCCATGATGAACTTGTGCCCTCATGTATTGTCGTACTATTTTCAATTATGATTGCGTTTGGAGGGAGTAATTTTAATTTTTCTGCAAAATCTCTATTCTGACATTTAGCCCATATAACATACAACATCCATTCAGTTCTGAATGAATCCCAATCGGCTCTTATTAATGCTTTGTTTGCGTTTTTCACCTTCTTTTTGGCTGTGTAGCCGTTTTTTTCATATAATAGCTGATTTTGAATACGTTTATGCTCTTCTGTATTGTTTGAAAATTGACCGCAAAGATAAGCTGATTCAGAAGTATAGAACATGTGTCCATGTAGGCTAAACGGATAACCCGAACACTGATTACCCAAATCTAATATTATGCCATCTTTAGTGTCGGATGCTGTTTTGAAAGCCCAACAATCTACCTTAGTTGCATCATGTGTTTGAATTAGCTCAAAGTCATTGATGTTAAATTCATAGTTGTTTCCATTTGTTGAATTTTTAATCAACCTTCGATTTTTCTCATTTAGAGCTTTGATTTCCTTCACTTGCTTTGGTAAAATGCTAGTCTCATACTCTATCTGTTCCACCAACTTCTGTAATTGACGGAATGATTTAATCTTGATTATCTCATCATTATACTCAATATACCCTTGTACTCCAACAGTGATAGGAGTTATGACATCTTCCATTAATTCAGATATGGGAATACTCAAACCATCAGCAATTTTGACCAATAACTTATGGCTAAGAGGATATTTCCCATTTAGAATTTTAGATATTGTTTCATGAGCTATACCGCTTCTCTGTGACAGTTCCCTTTGGCTCATACGAGCCTCATCCATAATTCTCTTTATATTGTCTATTTCTCTCATAGTGATATAAAAATCAATATGGATGTAAATATATGAATTTTTAATCAACTTGAATATACAAAAATAGCGCAAAACAGATAAAAGTGAATATCCATTTTGCGCTACATATTAATTTTTCTATGTAAATAATTTATTATCAGGTATTTAAACTCATATTCCAATATTCACTTTTGAATATTAGTGAAT
>NZ_JACJKA010000043.1 GCF_016900355.1 Bacteroides mediterraneensis
TTGTACCTGCAATTCCAATTCTTCAAATTCCAGTCTATTCATAATAATTGAGGTTTAATTGTATTCGCTGCCGCAAAGCTACAATCAAACCTCAAAGTGTAAAAGGGGCATTTGTCCGAATGCTTACCGTTTACAGCGCAAGCTACTGTACATCCTACCATCGGGTTGTTACCGATACCCAGGAATCCCATCATTTCTACGTGAGCAGGAACTGATGAAGAACCAGCGAACTGTGCGTCTGAGTGCATACGGCCCATAGTATCTGTCATACCGTAAGAAGCAGCTAAATTTTATCCCTATAACTTTGATTTGTTCTTTTGTAAATAATTGTGTTACAGAAATATATATCAATATTAGAAAGAACTCTTTTGTTTATTTATTGCTGTTATATTGTAAAATGGTCGTGAATAAGTTACAAAAGGACTAAATTACGACTTATTTCAACTCTTTAAAAGCTTCTGCAAAAAACAGATTGAACCACTTAATACCGTGATTGGTTACTTCATGTTTTGTAGATTTTTTAATGTAAATAGCAACCACTTCACCATAGTTGGAGTTTCCATCTATGAAAGTGATATTATCAAATAGATGCAGATTCTGTTGGACTCGTTTGATCCCTTCATGGAAGTTGTATTCTATGATTTCATCTGCTACGTCATGGCCTCCAAACATTTTTCTTTGCATTACCCTATATGTGCTCTCATCTAATGATTCTAATCCAAAGTAAAACAGGCTGATTTTGTATTCAGCAGATTTGAATTCATCAATCATGTTTAAGATAAGGTCATTGGAAAAATTGGTCTCAAAGGCAAAATCTTTATGTAATGAAATTGCATTTTCTTTCTGCTTTTGTAATTCGCCAGCTACTGTACCACCAATCCACCGTTCTTCCCATTCTGGGTGTTCTTTACGTAAGTTGAGTGCAAGTAAATCGCCATCAAAAGATTTGCAGTGAATGTAATAAGGGGATAATCTACTTTTTCCTGCTCCGTTAGGACCTGCTATGACTGTAAATTCTGGACGTACTTCCATTAAGCTATTTGTTTAGAAGGTAAGCGTATTTTCCATGTCCTGCTTGTGCAACACGTGATATGACTTTATAGCTTCTTTCGTTACGATTAAATTCTACCAGGTCTTCACTTCCGTCTGGATTGGCTAAATAAATGTTCCCTTTTTCGTCTTTAAACGGTATAGAAATTCCTTTAGCCCACCCTTCCAAGTAAATACGTTCTACTTCTTTGCGTACTTCTTCATTTACTTCTTTGATGGTCTTTCCGTTGGATAGTTTGATATTTTCTATTTCAGTGTATTCACACATGATTATCAATGTTTTGTTGGTACAAAGATAGTATAAATTTATGTTTTATCCTAATACATTTTCCCCCCTTCTCAAATCCTCCAAACCCTTATACATGTAATAAACAAAACAATAACAATAGAAAAATCAAAGTATAAATTAGAAACGAAAAATACATCCCGGTTCGTCTAAATTTCAGAGAATGGTTTAGATTGGATTGGAAGGATAGGCAGCTGGAAGTAAATATAACAGCTTCAGTCTTTATATTGAACCTTGATATGTCTATTGAAGAGCTGAGCCAGAGTGAGAAACTTATGGTGACGGCTCTTTTTTTTATTCCGTCTCATAATTCTTAAAAGCCTTATTTATAAGAAGATAAATAAGAATACTAATAATATAATAATTAAAAATATGAGAAAGGAATAATGTTGTAAATAGATTTTTTAAAGATGGGGATGGCGATAATTCGAGCCCTCATTGAAGTGTTGGAAGATATGCGGAGAAGAAAAAAAGCATAGTCATCCAGAGTTAATTAACCGGAGGATCAAGTTCTCCAAGTAACTAACAATAACGATGTACAATATGAAGGAAAAGACATCAAAAGTAACGGATTCTCTCATTATGGGAGAAGTCGCATCAGAAAAGGAACTTAGCATCAGAAATAATGAAGATATTACAGATGCTGAAATTATTGAAGATGATGATAAGTTTTGGGCAGAAGAAAATCATCCCAACTTTATCGAATCTAATACCTCAGCAATTTCGCTTGAGGAACTAACTACTAAGAATATAATACCGACATTCAGCGACAACACACTGACTATTTCGCATCAGAATTTTATCAATGCAGTAAGTAAGGTTGCTGAACAAGTTTTTGGAGGATTAACTCCGGTTGAATGTAGGGTATCACATCCTATCATAGGAAGAATACCCTCAGCACAACACAAAAAAGCGAGTGAACTAAGAGAAGATGAAAAAACTGTGTTCTACCAGCGTTTAGCATGGGTAGCACATGTAAAGAATCTAACTCGTACAATCAATAACCAGACAGTCCATCTTTGTATAGGTGGAGTGAGAAGTTATAGCGAAGATAAACTCTACAGAACACAGACCGCAATGAAATTTAAAATCTTTGTCGGCTGGAAAGTGAGAGTATGTTCGAACTTATGTTTGACATGTGACGGATTTTCAGGAACCATAGAATGTATGACCGAAGCTGATATTATGCAGAAGGCTTTGGAACTATTCAGCGGTTTTAATCCACACAAGGAAGAAACATTGGGACTTTTGGAGAATCTGAGAAATACAGAAATCTCAGAGGAACTATTTTGTAAGATTATAGGCAGACTCAGATTATATCAGTTCCTGCCTGTGAACGAACAAAGAGCATTACCATCGTTGGAAATAGGCGATCAGGCTGTGAATGCGATGGTGAAAGGTTATGTATCAAACCCTAATTTCGGAAAGAAAGAGGGAGAGATTTTAACTTGTTGGAATCTGTTACAACTGGCTAATGAAGCGGTAAAGGGATCATATATTGATACCTGGCTTGACAGAAACCAGAATTGTACTGATTTTGCATTAGGAATACAGAATGCCATAGAAGGTAACGATACCGGAGGCTATAGCTGGTTCCTACATTGAAATATAAGGGCATTTTTGTCCTTTATAAAATACCGGAGGAGGTATGGAATATCAAAGTTTATTAGAAAACAGAATTATAAACCGAGATAATCCATACCTCCACTTTTTGTTTTACCAATAAAAAAACAACAGAAATGATAGATGTAAATATTGAACTTTTCAAGAGAACTACACCTGTAAAAAAGATTGAAATTATAGAAAATCTGAAACAGGATGAATTACTGGGTATATCGAAAGAAACCATACTCAGGATAGTAAAAGAGACAGGTCGGAGAAAGACTGGCTCCAGAAATTATGAATTCTATGTACATCCAAACAGAAGAAGAGGAAATGACTGGAATTCTATTATAGAAGGAATATGGCTATACAAGGGGAAATTAAGCCTCATAACCTATATTCAGCTGGATGATACAGATACCAGTATAATTGTACCGTTAAATGATTTTTTCAAGGAAGAGACTTTCAGAGGATCGATAAAGACTGAAGACTTCTATGGAAATATCCAAACAGAATACTTTGTATATGGGAAAAGAGCCAAAGCTGAAGTTTTCAGAAGCTTTTGTCTTGAATACATCAATACAAAGTATAAATCAAAACTTAGTAATAACGAATAAAAACAATAAAGACTATGTGTAAATTCAATAAACCTCAAATACCAGCTGGTGCAACGGCTGATGAAAGAAGAGCAATCTATTTTGATGCTCTTTATTCACTTGATATGAATGATAAGGTAGAGAAGAGAGAAAATCTTAGTTACCTGAGCTGGGCTAATGCTTGGGCTGAATTCAAAAGAGCCTATCCAAGTGCAACCTATAGAATCGTGAAGGATCCAATCACAAATCTCCCATACTTTGCAGATGAGAGAACAGGTATCATGGTATATACGGAAGTTACAGTAGATGAAATAACTCATGAAATGTGGCTTCCTGTAATGAATACTTCCAATAAGGCGATGAAACTTGAACCATACACTTACAAAGTTTATGATAAGTTCAAGAAGGAATATGTTGAAAGAATGGTTGAAGCAGCTTCCATGTTTGACATCAACAAGACCATTATGAGATGCTTAGTGAAAAACTTGGCAATGTTTGGTCTTGGACTTTATATTTACGCAGGTGAAGATATTCCGGAAAAGATGGTGGAAGATAATACCATCCAACAGGAACCAGCACCTGTTCAACCCAAGAGAACAAGAAAAAGCAGACCTATCCAACAGCCGGTACAGGAAAAATACGCCGGCATCAGAATAGCTCTACAGCAATGTAAAACTCAGGATTCATTGATGGAACTTTATAAGCAACATCAGAATGAAGTAACGGGTAATACTGAAATCAAGGCGTTATTTACAGAACGAAAATTACAACTTAATCAAGCAGTTTAATTATGGCAACAAAAAGAATAGAACTTAAAGACAGTGGTGTGTTTTTCAATGAAGAACTGCACCAATATTGGCTGGGAAATAAACAGCTGAGTGGAATTACCGGAATGTTACAAAGACAATTATTCCCTGATGAATTTGAAGGGATACCGGAATACAGGATTAAATCAGCAGCTGAATATGGTACTGACGTTCATACCTCGATAGAGGACTTTGATAAGAACTGGATTAATGACGGAACCCGAGAAGTAGCGGATTACATTGAAATCTGTAAAGATCATGGGCTGGTTCATGAATGCTCTGAATATACAGTTACAGACAGTAAAAACTGGGCAAGCAACATTGATAAGGTTTACAGAGTTGATGATACCACATTTGATATATGTGACATTAAGACCTATGGAACAATGACAGCTGAAAAACTTGAGAAAGCAAGATTTCAGCTCAGTATTTATGCCTACTTATTTGAGCTTCAGAACAAGAAAGCGAAAGTAGGAAACCTTTTCATTATGCACCTTAGAAATAAGCTAAAGAAGGATGGTACATTTGACCATATCAGTAACTTAATTTCAATAAGTCGAATACCATCTGAGATTTGCAGGGAACTTCTGGATTGTGATTTACGAGGGGAACAATTTGAAAACCCTTACAATATTCCAGAAGAAATCAGAAATCATGAATCGGAAATAAGGGAATTGATTCAGACAAAGAATGAAGTTGAGGAAAGACTTAGTACCCTCAAATCAAAGATTCTTTTAGAAATGGAAATGATGGATGTTAAGTTGTGGTTTACAGATACGATGAGACTTACCAGAAAATTACCGGGAATCAGAACTTCTTTCGACCTACAGGCATTCAAAAATGATCATCCTGATATTGATTTTGAATCCTACATGAAGACCTCAAAAGTGGCTGGGTCATTGGTAATAGCCATTTAATAACTCGGGAAATAGGCCGGGGAGATAATCATATAAAAGATGTCTCTCCGGTCTTTTTCTTTTATGTAAAACTAACTAAAGAATAAGGAGAAGAAACAATGAAAGAACTTAGATTACAATTCATATCTATAGATGACTGGAACCGTCCTGTATTCAAAGATGAGAAAGGACGATATTTTGGGGATACCGAAAATCTGTTCAAATATGGAACCAGCAAAGAAGAAGTTTATGATTTCTATAAGGATAAAGAATTACATGAACATATATATTTTTTCGGAATGAGTTTTAACTGCGAACCTGAAGGAATCTGGATTAAGAAAGAAGTGAAAATAATACTGGAATAAGAATATGTATCTGGAATGTGACTGTTCCCAGATTTCCATAGAGGAATGGGAAAGGAAAATGAAAGGAAACCGACCGATAAATTATGATTGGCTGGTCAAGAAAATAAAGAAACATTTGCCTGAAGTATACGAGGGGTTGTGTCTTAAATACTACAATCCGTATCAGGATAAATGCAGGTCTAACAAGAGGTACTATATACTGGTTCATTCAGCTATAGAGTACTTCATAAGAAAATAGTCTTATATGAAGGAAGAATATTATTGCCCGATATGTGGTAGAAAGCTTATAAAGTCAGAAACCGAAGGTTACAGATTTCAATGCCTGTACTGTGATGAAGACTTTACTGAATCAGAAGTAATAATTAAAACAGAAGGAAATGAGAAAGAAAAGCAATAAAAAAACAGCAAAGTATGGAATTTCTTTTTGGTAAGGAAAATTCCAGAAAAACAATGTATCAGACAGTCTATGAAACACATCATGAGACAGTAAGAGAATGTGCCTGTTGTGGTAAACCAATGACAAGATCCGAAGTAAATGATTTTGGCAGTCTTTGCGAGAGGTGTTATATGGAGGAGTATTATGAATGTTAAGAATCATTTTATTGTCCCGGACTGTGAACATTATGGAGACATCAACTATTTCACTGAGATAATAACAGAAAACGGTGGAATTATTCTAAAGGTATATTGGGATGATATGGTAGATGATGATGCGATAATTATCTATTCCTGTCCTAATGAAAAAATGGAACTCATTAAAACAGCTTTGGAAAATGGATGAGATAATATATAAAGATAACAAGATAGTATGTTTCTCTTCCAATGATTTTCAAGCATTTGTTATGAACCAGGACGGTGATATAGAGAGTGGTACATTTTCAACTCTATCAGCCGCTCAAAAATGGATAGACAAATATGGATAAGGAAAAATTCAATGAGCGGATTTGTCGTATAATATGGCATGATGCTTTACAAAATTCCATAAAACCTTTTTTATGGAGTATTGACTTCAGAAGTATTAAGGTTATAGATAATGGAACAGAGTTTATGTTTCAGAATCACAAAAAAACAGGCAAAGTAATAATCCAATATTCAGAAAGAACAGGGTTATTCAATGTTACTATAATACATGCTAACGATGAGAGAAATCCGGTTATCATAGAAAACGTTTATATTGACATGCTAGTTTCTGTAATAGATGAGAATTTGAGCTGCCATGAACTTGTAGAACATGGTGTTGCTGTATGAATGAGTTGATCTACAATGTATGGAGGTTATGTGATTTAAAAGTCATGTATCCTCCTTTTTTATTAATAACAGTCTAAAAATCAAGAAGAATTATGGAAAGATACGAACTTGAAGGGAGCCGTGAATACAAAGCGGCTATGGCTTTAGAAGATGCACTGAACAATACGTGCTTTGACTATAAAATGTTTGCAGAGTCAGTGAAGTATTATCATCCGACTTTACAACAGAATCTGTTCAGACTTATAAGAGAAATCATAAATGTACAGTCTGACGAGAACAGATACTACGATGCAAGAAACAAAGCTTCACATGAGGTAGCAAAGAAACTGAAGACCGTAGTGGAAAATGAGTGTTTACCTTATATATGATTATGTATGGAAAATAATGATTATAACTTGGAATTGACCAGATATATCTGGTCAATACTAAAAACTCAGATTACAATATTTATGTCTTGGGGAGTTAATCCTGAGAGTATGAAAGTGATTGAAGGAGGGCTTGAATTTGAATGTAACGGATTCAAACATACAGGAAAAGTACAGATTGTTCTTGATGAAGGGGAAAGATCTGTTTGAAGTGCACCTGATTTCTGAAAATGGAGAAAAGATAAAAACTATAGAAGACGTTTTTCTTGATAATCTCGTTTCTGTGATAGATGAGAATATTGAAAAAACGGAAGATTACAAGGAAAGAATATGCAGAGAATACGGAATTACTGAAAAAAGTATGTCTGTATGATATTCTGGGATAACAGAAAATGGAGAATATGTGAAAAGTAAGAATATTACAGAATCATGTATTCTCCTTTTTTATTGTGAAGTTCCAAAAGCAAGACGAACATCTAACTTATGGAACCAATGTTAAAATTATGGTTAAGGAACAAAAATATGTGGCTTATCTAAGGGTAAGTACAAAAAAGCAGGGATATTCAGGTCTCGGACTTGAAGCTCAGAAGGAGATTATCTTGAGACATCTTCAGGATAAAATACCTATAGCTGAATTTGTGGAGGTCGAATCCGGAAGAAAAACAGAAAGACCTAAACTGAAGGAAGCTCTGAAAGAATGCAGAAAAACCGGTGCAACTCTTATCGTGGCTAAACTTGATAGATTGGCTAGAAATGTATCATTTTTATCAAACCTATTGGAAAGTGATACAGAGATAGTCTTTTGTGATTTTCCACAGGCAAACAAGATGGTATTGCATATTCTATCAGCAATCAGTCAGTATGAAGCAGAACTGACAGCATCCAGAACTAAACAAGCACTGGAAGCAAAGAAACTGAGAGGATTCAAGCTTGGTAATCCGGAACACTTGATGGATAAACACGAGCAGGCAATCCAGAACAGTATAAGAACAATAAAAGAAAAAGCAGATAACAACCCTAACAATAAGAGGGCTGTTGCTATGCTAAGAACATTAACAGGTAAAAATGCAACTTATCAGGAAATGGCGGACTTCTTGAATGAACAGGGATTTACCACTTCGAGAGGTTGCAGTTTTTCTAAGTCAACAGTTTATAAACTAATAAAACGTTACGGATTATGAATTACTATTACAGATACTATTTCTCTGTTACCGTTGGAGGAAAGAGAATAAAGTTTCATGTATATGGGAACAATATCTACTCGGCACAGACAAAGGTAAGGAAACTATATCCGGGAGCGGAGAAGATAAATTTCATGTATAGTGAGAAAATGGGATAAAAGACTGATGTCAGCCAAGTCTTCTTCATGGTGAAGTTTGGAAGCTGACACATTAATTCATGTTATATGGAACCTAAATATGTATTGATACTGGATTATTGTATAGGAGCTTTAAATATAATAGAGCTGACGGATGAAGAAATAAACGAATCTTTCAGTTATGATGATTTTGAAAGTTTCCTTATGACTATTGAGGAGAAGTATGGATTTAGATTGTCTGACTGTAATTGGATGACTACTGAATCTTTAAGCATTTACAGATACAAGAATGGAAAAGAAGTTGCAAATGTTTAATATAAAGAATCACTACTGTCCCGTAAAAGTGGATAAATAGTTCTTTGAAATTATTGAAATATAGTCAATTACACGGTCTTTTGAAATGAAACGGACTTGATTTTGCAACTTTGCAGTCTAATACAAATGGCTGC
>NZ_JACJKA010000044.1 GCF_016900355.1 Bacteroides mediterraneensis
TTATCCTCTGAGAACATAGTGGTAATCGCTTAAATGTTATAACTTGACACTATAAATTTAATGCTTTTATCGCTATGTTCCTAATTATCAAACGAATAATTTTATTCCTTATATCGAACTCACGTTAAATAAGGAAAGCAAGGAGAGTATTTTTGATAAAGTTATAAATCGCTTAAAATTCAATTATTATGAAATAGATGATTCTTTAGATGTATATGTGACATTTGAAACGATGAACAATCGAGGGAAAAGCTTGTCACATTTAGAACTTCTTAAAAACCGTCTTATGTATTTGTCAACTCTTCTACATGAAGATGATGAAACCAAAGGACGATTAAGACGAGATATTAATGAAACATGGAAAACAATATATGAATATTTAGGTAAAAATAAAGATAATCCATTAGATGATGACACCTTCTTATTCAATCATTGGATTATGTATTTTACATATGATAGAAGTCAATCTGATGTATATGCAGAGTTTTTACTTAAGAAAAAATTCACATCTAAAAATGTATTATGTAACAAAATTTCCATAGAAGAAATAAAAGCCTATATAGATAGTCTATCTAAATGCGTAAAACAATGGTTTTATATATTTAACATTCAATATTCTAGTTATTCAAGTAGAATAAAAGAGCATATTCAGAAATTAGAACGAGTTGGGTGGGGAGCATTCCCTCCAATGATAATGGCAGTATTCACTAAAGAAAGTAACGAAGATTTAATTTGGGATTTCCTAGATGCTTGTGAAAGATTTAATTTTTTAGTTTTTGCAATATCACATCGAGCGTCAAACACGCAAAATAGTAACTTATATAGGAAAGCACGAGAATATTATGTTGGAGATTTAGACATTGAAACTTTAACTCATGAGATTGATTTTATAACTGATGGTGAGGATGAAGAATACTATCGTGGATGGTTTGATTTAGAAAGATTTAAAAATCATATAAAAGAGCTATTTTCAAAAAATGACAGAGATGGCTTCTATTCATGGAGTGGACTAAGATATTTTCTTTATGAATACGAATTACACCTCCAAGATAATGCAAATTCCAAAGTAACCTGGGAAGATTTCAACAAGAGAAAGAAAGAAGACACCATTGAACATATATATCCTCAATCAGCAAACGATGTTTACTGGAAAAAGCGTTTTGGGCATCTTAAGCCAACAGAAAGACGATTGTATCTTAATTCTTTAGGAAATCTATTGCTCTTAAGTCGTTCAAAGAATTCTAAGTTACAGAATTATGATTTTGATAAAAAGAAATGCCTTAAAAGCAAAGAAGGGAAAGATATAGGATATTATAATGGTTCGTATAGTGAAATAGAAGTTGCGAAAGAGTCTGAGTGGACAACAGAAAGAATAAAAGAAAGAGGATTATCAATGTTACAGTTTATGGAGGAACGTTGGAAGTTCAAATTCAAAGATTGGGATATAGAGAAAGAGGAAATACTATTCCCGACTAAATAATAGATTATATGCAGATGAAAATATAAAAAATACTCTTTTCATCTGCATTTTTTATTCATAATAATGATTTGAGTGTTGATGGGAATATTGGGGACATGAAGACGAATGGGAACAATTTGGGAACAAGTTACAAAAAAGAAAAGAGCTAAATATTTGATTTACAAATATTTAGCTCTTTTTCTTGTACCCAGACCCGGGGTCGAACCGGGATGGATGTTACTCCACTGGTGTTTGAGACCAGCGCGTCTACCGATTCCGCCATCTGGGCATAATTTCCGATTGCGAGTGCAAAGGTACACATCTTTTCCGATATTGCAAGGATTCCCGCAAAAAAAACGAAAAAAAGTTTTCTAACACTATTTAGAATCCTTTTCAGGCGTTTCTTTCAAAATAAACTTTATCTTAGCATCAAACTTTAACGCTAGCATCTACACCATGGACAGTAAGAATTTTTATTGCATCATCATGGCCGGAGGAACCGGGCGTCGGTTCTGGCCATATAGCCGGAAAGCCTTACCCAAACAGTTCCTGGACTTCTTCGGAACCGGGCAGACGCTCTTGCAACAGACTTACGAAAGATACAAGCAAATACTTCCTGCGGAGAACATTTTTATCACCACCAACCAGCATTACAGGGAGCTGGTGCTGAACTCACTCCCTGATTTCAAGGAATCACAGCTCATCATTGAGGAAGAACACCGAAATACGGCTCCAGCTATCGCATATGCTTCGTATGTCATCCACAAAATCAATCCTGACGCAAGTATCGTCGTCGTCCCGTCCGACCACCTGATTCTCAAAATGGATGAATTTAAACGGGATATCCTGAAATCACTGGAATTCGCTTCCCGTACGGACAAACTGCTGACACTGGGCATCAAACCCAGCTATCCGGAAACGGGTTACGGCTACATCCAGATTTCGGAGGAACAGGAAGAGGATTTTTATAAGGTTAAGACGTTCATCGAGAAACCGCTACGGGAATTTGCGGAGGTATTCGTTCAGAGCAATGAATTTTACTGGAACTCGGGCATCTTTGTATGGCATGTCAATACCATCCTGAAAGCGTTTCATGAAATGATGGCGGATGTGTGTCCGCAAGTGGAATGTGACATGCCGAAGTTCAGCACATGTCCGAACAGTTCCATCGACTACAGCATCATGGAAAAAGCGAACAATGTGTACGTGTTATTGTGTGACTTCGGATGGGCGGACATCGGCACGTGGAACTCGCTCTACGATGCCTCACCGAAGGATGAGGACCAGAATGTGACGGCACAAAGCAACACATTGCTGTACAACTGCAAGGGAAATATCATCATGACGCCGAAGGACAAATTGGTCGTAGTGCAGGACTTGGAAAACTACCTGATTGCCGAACAGGGGAACGCCTTGCTCATCTGCAAGAAAGACGACCAGAATGCTATCCGAAAGTTCGTTAATGACGCGGAAATGAAATTCGGAGAACAATACTCATAAACCGCAAAAGCAATCCGTCCACTCAGATAATGAAAACGGTCTGCCGCTTTTCTCGAAGAAAGAAGCAGACCGTTTTTTATGTTGTCTTATTCTTAATATTCAAAAGTAATACCCAGTGTGGGAAGCAGGGTGCCGCTTTCCTGACGGATGGATTTCATGACGTAACGCTGCTCAGCCAGCGGAGCGGAAGGGTTTTCAATCTGGCCCGTACTCATCAGGGCATCTGGTCGGCGCAACTTGCTGCCTGTGATGTTCTGGATGTCGAGGTAAAAGCCCAGCATACATTTTTTCAGATAGAAAGTTTTGTCTACCCGCACATCCAACTGACCGAACACGGGAAGACGTTCCTGATTGTAACGGCTGTAATCATAATAGGCTCGTCCCTGTACATCCCAGGCTTCCACCAAGGAAGATTTTGCCTCATCATAAGGAGTGTATGGAGAACCTCCGATGCAGCTGACTTTGGCTCCCACGCTCCAGTGCTTGGGGAAATTGTAAGTACCGCTCACGTTCAGGATAAACCGGTTGTCCCAAGCGGAAGGCACATAGTTACCTTGCTTGTCGTCCTTGAACTCACTTTTGAAAATGGTCAGGGAAGAAGAGAGGTTCAGTTCCTGCGTCAGCAACCACTTGAACATCAGTTCCGCTCCGTAGGAACGTCCTTTGGCCTGGGATGAAAGGGCTTCATTACCAATCGTCCCGTAATCATTTCCCTTGCACGACAAGGGTATCTGGTCGGACAAAGAGAACGGCATGTTTCCATAGAGTTTGTAGAAACCTTCCACCGAGAACTCCATATTCTCATTAGGGGTCCAAGACAGTCCCACACTTTCCTGCGATACCGAAATGTAATCCAAATGCTTGTTCACATAATCCCCGGTTTCTCCCTTGAAACCCAAGGCGGTATAAGAAGGCAGCTGGTAGTACAGCCCTACATGACCGCTCAGGAACAACCCTTCGGCCAGGCGATAGGACACGGACAGACGGGGAGAAAGCTGGCGCCACAGTTCTCTCATCTTGTCACTATAGTTGTTACCGTCGGTACGCACACCGATAGAAGCAGTGAAACTTTTGTCGGGAGCCACATAATCGATAGAAGCAAACAATCCCCAGCGCCAAAGGGCAAGGTCGGTGTGATATTTATACTCCCGAAGTGCATCGGCAAATATTTTACGGTATTCATCGCTTTTGTAGCGGGAATAGTTCAAATCGAAGCCGGCTTTCACCTTCCACACGCTCCACGAGGACGTGTTCTCCATTCGCAGTTTGGTTTCCTGTTCCACGGAACCCAGTCGCAGCGTCAGATTGTCCTCACTGCTTTCATCGTTGTTACGGTATTTGATGTTCCGGTTGTTCAGATAGCTCTGACTCAACACGATGGTCTGCACATGTATAGGGGTATAATGCCGGTATACCCCGCCTACGGTATAGGTTTCCTGCTCTATCTTGGGAAGGTAACTGAGCATGTATTCGGCATCCTCGCCTTCAATACCCAGATTCAGTTTCATGCGGTCAAGGCCTCCTAATCCAAGCACGGTCAGTTCGTTGTGACTGTCGAAACGGGTTTTCAGCTTGAAGGAGGCATCGGTATACGCAGGAAGGAAAGGCAATCCTAAAATCTTGAACAAGGCCTGCAAGTAGGACTGACGGACCGACACCAGATAGGAGGTCTTTTTACCCAAATGCCCGTTGGAACTCAAAGAAACTTCCGAAGCGCCTAAGGTGGCTTTCACGGAATTCCGTTCCATATCACCGTCACGCAAGCTGAAATCAAGCACACTACTCAGGGCATTGCCTCTGTCGGCCGGGAAAGCTCCACTGTAAAACTTCACACTACGAATCAAATCGGCGTCAATCAGTCCTACAGGTCCGCCGGAAGCTCCCTGGGTACTGAAATGGTTGATGTTCGGAATTTCCACCCCATCCAGATAGAAACGATTCTCCGAAGGACCGCCGCCTCGCACAATCAAATCATTACGGTAGCCGATGGGAGAAAAAGCCACTCCCGGATAATTCTGCACCACCTTTGAGATGTCGCGGTTGGCACCCGGAGCTTTCTCTATCTCCTGCAAACCGATGACCCGCAGGCTGACTGGACTCTCCACCACTTTCTGAAAGGGAGAAGCAGTGACCACCACTTCGTTCAAGGAGGTGTTTTCTTCCTCCAGCTCAATCTGCACATAAGGAGTGACATGGTTCACCCGGTATTCGGGAGTCAACGCCGTTTTATACCCTAAGAACGAAGCCTGTAAACGGTAGATTCCCGGTGGTACCTGTGTTATGGTAAAATGTCCTTCACTGTCAGTCGAAGCTCCAATACCCAGCCCCACGACCAATACGTTTACAAACTCCAGCGGCTGACGGGTAGATTTGTCGATTACTATCCCTTTAATCTGATATTCCGCGGCAAAGAGGTGCGCCACCACACACAACAAGAGAATAAAAAAAGAAATTCGTCTACGATGCATAAGTACAAAAAAAAATCAGGTGCGGTTTCCAAAAATCTCAGTTTTCTGAAAACCACACCTGAAAAATACGAAGAATACTTTATATTTAAGGTATTTTGTAGAAGAAAATTATTTGCTTTCAGCTTTCCAAGCCTCGTTGATGGCCTTGGCTATCGCGGTAAACTCTTCCGAAGAAAGCTGTAGTTTAGGATTGGAGAACAGCATATCTGACTCTTTCTGCATAGGAATCAAATGGATGTGCGCATGAGGAACTTCCAGACCGATGACTGCCTCACCCACTTTCTTGCATGGGAAAGCTTTCTGAATAGCCAGTGCCACATGCTTGGCAAACACATGCATCTGAGCCAGTTCATCGTCGCTCAGGTCGTAAATGTAGTCTACTTCCCGTTTTGGTACAACCAGCGTATGTCCTTTTACCAGCGGATTGATATCCAAGAAAGCATAAAACTTGTCATTCTCAGCCACCTTGTAGCTGGGAATCTCACCTGCAATGATTTTACTGAATATTGTTGCCATATTGATAGAATATTAAATAAGGCAAGCCCGCCGGAGCAGACCTGCCTTACAAATTAAAATGATATACCTGTAATCTCCAATGAGATTTTTCCCTGCGGGATAGTGATTTCTGCCACTTCGCCCACTTTCTTGCCCAGCAAACCCTGTGCAATCGGCGTATTGACGGAAATCTTGCCTTGCTTCAGATTGGCTTCGCTTTCGGATACGATGGTATAAGCCATCTTCATGCCGGTCTTCACGTTCTTCAGTTCCACACGGCTCAGAATCTGTACCGTATCGGTTTTCAACTTGGAAGTATCAATAATTTTGGCATCGCCGATGGTAGCCTTCAGCTGATTGATTTTCATTTCCAGCATACCCTGAGCTTCTTTTGCCGCATCGTATTCTGCATTTTCCGACAAGTCACCCTTGTCACGCGCCTCCGCAATGGCAGCGACAATCTTCGGACGCTCCACTGATTCCAGGTGTTTCAATTCGGCCACCAGTTTCTGATAGCCTTCTTCTGACATGTAAGCCATAATTTTTCTCCTTAAATATTCGTTATTAATTGATTTGTTTCCATTAGTGTCCCGTTAAAATGGGACGAGTTAAACAATTAATCAAAAAGCCCCGGAATCAGGGGATCATTTAGATCTTTGACATCATTGAAATTAGTCTTGTCGAACAGGTCACGCAAGTGGGTTTTG
>NZ_JACJKA010000045.1 GCF_016900355.1 Bacteroides mediterraneensis
CAAAACCCACTTGCGTGACCTGTTCGACAAGACTAATTTCAATGATGTCAAAGATCTAAATGATCCCCTGATTCCGGGGCTTTTTGATTAATTGTTTAACTCGTCCCATTTTAACGGGACACTAATGATAAAGAATATAGAGCGATGACATACGATTACAACAGAACAAGCAAAATCAGAATGAATATAACACTGGAGAATGGTGTTAAGGTTGAAGGTGAATTTCTGGAACTCAGGATTTCTGTTGATACGATACCAGACAATAAGGAATGGTATCAGATAAGACATAGTGATGAGGACTGGATTGCACCTGTATCATTGAAAAGAGGAGGTATAATGGTTAATTTCATGGGAACCTTTATCTGTAATCCAATAGAATCAATGAAAGAACCTTGGATTGAACTGGATATTATTGATTATAAGTTCTTTGATTAATATAGAAAGAGGCTGCCGATTGATGGTGGTCTCTTTTTTCTTCTTTCAGGTCAGGAGTTAAGGAGTATACATAACATCCGTAGGGTGGAATAAAAAATCTCCAAAGACTTCAAAAACCTCTATAAAGATAGAAATCCCTAAATGAAATATTCTATTATCCTGTCGGTTATGTAATAATCCCAATTCACCCCTTACCCTTGTCCCAGCTTTATATTATACTATTAGTGGGACAGTTTTGAATAATAAGATAAGTATTTGATTACTAAATGTTTTATTCGGGTATGAAATATAAGTACAATATCCAATTTTATTTTACTGGGACACAAATATCCGATTATTTCCGCCCATGAAGCTGCTAAAATCCTTATATTTGAAAGAAATAATACTCTTTATCAGAGCGTAATATTGAACAAAAAACGTATATTTGTAATGTCTGACCGGAGAAATGGTTGGATCATAATAGAAAGCGTTTTTTGCTTTTATCCTGAAAACGAAATCGCCAATTTCAACAGTGAAGGGATGAAAGACAATATTACGCTCATTTTCTGTTTGTATATGTTTCCCATATAGCCAATGCTGTATAGGTACATATATCATACAGGCGTGGGAGTATTGTTTCTTTCTTATTCATCTTCACGAGGTGTTTGGCGATACCTGTTTTCGATGGATAGTAGGAAAAGTCCTCACGCCTTCTTTGTTTAAAATTTAATACTGACTTCGGGGGCTTATAGGTAAAATCTATAATATGGAAACAACTGATTTATGGAAGAAAACTTTAAATGCTTCATTACAATTACCATTCGTAAAAGTTGAACGTATTGTTTTCTTAAGAAAGGAACTACAACCTTATTGTACCGAAGAACAGATACAAATTGCTATAGATGATTCACCTCTCAAAGTATTGGATAAGAGAACTGTAAATAAAATAGCTAATGGATGTATTAGTTATCATACAACAATAGTATGTGCTACATCTGCTTTATCTGGTTTACCTGGAGGTTGGTTCATGGCAGCTGCTATACCTGCTGATATAGCTCAGTTTTATGGTCATATTTTAGCTTTAACCCAAAAGCTCCTATATTTATATGGATGGCCGGATTTACAAGATGAGAATAATGGATTGACTGATGAAACATTGAGTGTTTTGACTTTATTTGTCGGTGTGATGATGGGGTCGCGTGAAGCTGTTCAGGGAGTAAATTTATTAACAAAAGCATTTGCTGAACAAGTAGTAAAAAGATTACCTAAAATGGCATTAACAAAATATGCTTTCTATAATATCTCTAAACAAGTAGCAAAATGGATAGGTATAAGACTTACAAGAGAAACCTTTGCAAAGGGAGCTGGTAAAGTAATTCCTCTGATTGGTGCTCCTGTTTCTGCTGCTATTACCTACTGGACTTTCAAGCCAATGGCAGATAAACTCAAAAAACAATTGGATAGTAAATTAAAAAACTAAATTCAGGAAATCTATATGAAACTGCATTACTTATTTATAGTATTAATTGTTTGTTGTTTTACCATTAGTTGTGGTAATTCATCTAAAAAGCAACAAACAGAAGTAACTACACAGCAGGTAAATCCATTTGAAATGGTCTTTAAAGAAGCTTGTGAGAAAAAGGAAACTCTTTATGACCTCATAAGAAAAGACATTATTAAAGAAAGAATAATAAGAGAATATAGTGCTAATTTTTATAATAAAGCTCTTGAATATACAGTATTTGCTTATGAAATAATTTATAAAGATGGAAAATATACGGCATTTGGAAGTCTTACTCGCTTAGCTGGAACAAGTGTTGATTTAATCTATGACCCAACATCTGATTTATTGACAGTAAAAATAATGGAAGAAGATAGACTTGTTCAATCTGACGGAGAAGTTCATTATAATACAGAAGGATGGCATATGGGTATAGATGAATATAAAAATGATTTTGGCGAAATAGAAAAGAGAGAAGCAGCATCAGGATATATGATACTTACCAAAGATGGTGAAGGCTATACTGAGTTGAATCAGAAAGACTTCATGGTTGTAATGAGAACATATTGTATAACATTATGGACAGATAAATTTGGTGGTTTGGAGAAAGTAAAAGATATACGAATAAAAGACCATGATTCAGGTATAATTTATAATATTTCATTTGATAGACCATTTCAGAATGAGGAAAAACGTTGGTTTACATCTATAGGTGTCTATATGTTTGGGGAAAATATGAGAAAATTTATAGATACAATAAGTTCCTTAGAGAATTATACGATATCAATAAGAAGTGATTATGGGAATAATGTAATAATAAACAATCCTGAAAACTTCAATAATATCAAAGACGTTTATATGAAATTACTAGAAAATCAAAAAGAACTAGATAGTTTAAATTAAAGATATTATAATGAAAAAGCTATTATTTTTATTACCACTGATACTTGCATTACTCGTATCTGGTACAGTTGAAGCCAAGAAAAAGAAATATCCAAATGGTGATTATTATGAAGGCGAATGGAAAAAGGGACAGCCTAATGGATTTGGAAAGATGATTTATGCAAATGGCGATGTTTATGAAGGTAATTGGGTGTTCGGAAAAATGGAAGGTCAAGGGGTTATGACTAACCAAAGGGAGAACATTACCTATAATGGTACATGGAAAAACGGGTTACCCAATGGTAGTGGTACAATGTATATAGATAATTTTACTTATGAAGGATTATGGAATGAGGGGAAGATTTTAGAAGGTAAAGTAACAGACCCTAAAAGAAATGTTTTTGAAGGAACATTTGTAGATGGAAAGACTGTAAAAACTGGGAGAATGACCTATTCCAACGGTAACTGGTGTGAAGGTGATTGGGAAAATAATAAATTACTGAATGGAAAATGTAAATCTGTTATCAGTGATTCACTTTATTTTGAAGGAGAGGTTAAAAACGGATTACCTTTTGCTGGTATAGGTAAAGGACGAATTGCAAAAAACTATTATGATGGGAAATGGGAGAATGGAGAATTTACCGGACATTGCATATTGAAAGAATGTACCGACAAAATTTCTTTGTTTGAAGGAGAACGTAAGAGTGATGGTTGTTATAATGGAAAACTAAAATTTAAAGGCGGTACTTATGTTGGTGAGGTTGATAGTGTTTTTACCAAACAAGGTGAAGGAGAACTCTATGTGGATCAATATAGTTACTCTTTAAAAGGGACTTGGGTAAATAACATTTTACTTAATGGAAATGGACGTTTATCCTGGAATAATAGTAAGGTTACTTTTGATATAGAAAACATGTCTGATAAGAAGATTGCTAAAATATCAATAGATGGCAAACAAACCGTGGAAAATGTACTTCCTTCAGGCATTAATGATATAAATTTAGCAGAATCCATAGTGGATATACTTATTTTAAAGGAGCGAAAGGAGAAACAGGAAAATTTTGAAAAGTATTTTTCCGGTAAAGTTTTTTATACTAAGAAACTTTTCTCTAAATATTATTCTCGTCTACTTAACACACCAATATTTGGATCAGAATTTAAAAATATGTTTGACGAGAATATGGCGGTTATCATTTGTATAATCCCGATTGATGAAAATAAGCTTTTATTTGTTCAAAGAGCAAAACTTGAAAATCAACCGAAATCTTATAACAGAGGATATTTGTTACAACAAAATATGTTAGGCAAAGATTTGATAGAAGAATGTATCTACAATTATACATTTGATAATGGTTGCTTAATTTTTAAAAGTGACAATGTGTTTGTTGGAGAGAAAAAATATAAAATCACTAACAATGGATTATATGATATTGATAGAGAAACTGAACTATCTCCATGTAGTCGTGAATCTTTAAATAAATTCTTATTATCAAATATTGATGAGAATATAGATGAAATCTCAAAGAGAGCTAAAAATTTTTCTCTACCAGAAAATACTTTAATGACGAGTGAGGAATTAAAAGCAAAATATGCAACTTCGTTATCCAATCGTAAACCTGAATATCCAGAGGGGGATGAAGGTTTTAAAAGGTTTATCTTACAAAATTTGAAATATCCAACTATATCTCAAGAATGTAAAAGTGAAGGAAAGGTAGTGGTTCAGTTTATTGTTACACGTGATGGTGAAATAGAAGACATAGAAGTTGTAGAAAGCAGTGGAGACCCTTATTTAGATAAAGAAGGATTACGAGTTACAAAATTACTACCTAAATTTAAACCTGGAATCCATGATGGACAATTTGTTAATATGAAGATGACGATACCCTTTAATTTTAGTTTAAAATAAATCAACATTCATAGAGAACGATTAAGAATAAAAACTTAGTCGTTCTTTTTTTATATCTACTTTCTTAAAATGACAAAACGCGATTCTGGTGGATTGAAACTCTAACTAATGACAAAAATAATATCAACAACTATGTTAGGAAATCTTATGAATATATTCTTTGATGGTACTTTAGAAGAATCGTCAGAGCGTCAGGTTAGAGAAACTACTCCTGATGTAACCGAAAAAAGTAGTACAATCGCCAAACCAATCCCTGAAAAATACGAGAAAGATATAGAAGCCTTACGAAAGAAGTATGGAGAGAATTTTAAAACTGGTCTCTGCATTGAAATAACACTGAAGGAACTTCTGGAGATATGCCCGAGAGAAAGAAGGCGAACTGATGCTTATACTGGACTTATATCATTCCTGAAGGGCAAAATGGGAATTACACTAAACATTAAATCACAAAAATCTAAACTATGAAAAACTATTTTATTGCAAACAGAGAAGTCCTCGATACTACAATGACGATAGAGGAGATTGAATCAGCCGTAAATGATTCTTTGGAGGAAACAACTGGTGGAATGGTGTCTTTCGCGATTGAGGAGTTAAGCGAAAATCATGTAATTATGAAATTTATTCGTGACTTTTATATCAACCCGGACAAACCAGTGATATATGATACTGACGCAAATATTATATCTGGCATTGGTCTTACAGCCTTTACTCCTAAAAAGATGGGTGGTTATCCATTAATTAGTCCACTATGTTTTAACGGTAAAAATTTCTATACCGATGTAACTACCTTCATTCAGTTCTATAAGACACTGTTACTATTTACATGTAAAGAGGAAGGGTTTGTTGAAGAAATCGGTATAAGATGTTATCCAGATTGTATCATAATGAAAATCACGTATTAAACTAAGGAGGAGGCAGTAATGAAAAAAGAAAAGAAGGTATTCGTTATGGGTAAAGTATATACCATAACTGAAACAAACACTAGTGAAATTGAAAAAGCGGTGCAGGAAGATTTGGATGCTTATGTTGGTAAAGATAAAGTTGAATTTAAGCTATGTACATTAGGAAATGTTGTAGCCATGTTTTTCAATAGACCTTTAGAATATTCCACTTTAGGGGCTGACCCGAGAGAAAGTATTATTGGTGAGGATGCTTTAATCATTACAGGAGATAGATATAATGGGTTCATAATGCCATCACCTCTTCCTCCTATGCCTTATTTAGGACATATAATTTATAATCTGGAACAGTCAGACTTTCTGGAGATTTATAAAGAAAGTGCTAAAAGATTAGGTGCCAGTAAAATAAAGGATGCCTGGTTGGAGATAAATCCAGGATCAATCATATTGAGAGTACAGACAAAGTGATAATAATGTAAGGAGATGGTCGAATTTGAGACTGTCACCTTTTTTGTAGCCATAAATCTGAAATGGATATGCAGGAAAAGAAATGGTAAAAATGAATTTTATGATGGAGGATATATCGAGAAATACTATCATTCTAATCAGGATAAATTTAATAGTAAGAAGTGATATATGACAAGAACGAAGGGGAAGTCATATATAAAAAACTTTCCACGAAATCACTCTTTGTTGCTGATTTTTTATTATAGAAAATGTCATTTGATTCCCCTGAAATCCTTAGTATTGTAATAATAACATTTTTTAATAATAAAAAACCTTTATAG
>NZ_JACJKA010000046.1 GCF_016900355.1 Bacteroides mediterraneensis
CAGCGCCTTCAAGTGTCTGCCTCTCTTTGTCAGTCTGTCATTCTCAGCGGCTCTCCCTCTCGAAAGCGGTTGCAAAGGTACGCACTTTTTCCTTTCCTGCAACTTTTACGCAATACTTTTTTGCGGATTTTTTGAAGAAATTTCGTAAATTACTGGGAACAAGAAGGTTATAGGTGAATATTTTTTGACGCTGCTAAAAGCGGACGGGAAAGGTCCTACATTATGTATTTCGCGCGGGCGTGTACGTGCGCGCATATGCGTGCATGTGTAAAACCCGCACCGCAGGCACATTTTTGTTAAAAGACCCCGACATTTTCTATGTTTTCCTCTCGGGAGACGTATGTTTCCGCCTTGGAAAACGTACGTTTCTCGGCAGGGAAACATACGTCTCTCCTGACAGAAACATAGAAATCTTAAAGGCAACGAAGGATTATCTCACCGGCATTTCTTCAATATGGAACGCTTGAAAGGGAAAAATACGGAATGCATAAAAACAGACAGGACGCTTACAAGGAAGAACAAACAGGCGCTTACGGGAAAAACAGAAGAAACGGCTTAAAGGAAAACTTACAGAAAAACAAGCAAACAGAAAAAAGGAAACCTCACCTACGGACATAAAAAAAGGAGTTCCGCTGAACTCCAACCTTTGTTAACCTTAAATCTAATACTATGAAAAACACAGTGCAAAAGTAAGCATTACCGGGAAAACCACAAAGAATACAGCCGAAAAATCATGTTTTACAACACATATTAACCTTCAAGGAATAATATTCAAAGTGGTTAACACATACATAAAGTAAAAAAGAGGCCTCTCATCACTGAGAAACCCCTTCAAAATGCAAATTAAAAGAGAGACATATACATTAGGGTCTATCAAAAGAACACCCCTTCTGTCCAATGTCAACTTTAAGAGTAGATTAATATACACCTTCTCTGGTGTCCCACCACATAGGTTTACCCCATAAGTTATCCACGACTTCAGCATTATAAGGTGCATTGTTGGCCGCGTTCAAATTCAGTTCGGTTGAAGGATACGGTGAACGCAATGGGGGCACATTATGGTTCGCGTACTGAGCAGGACGCCCCGGAGCAATATAGTTGTTTTCAGGAACTCCCGTACGACGGTACAACGACCAACCTTCCATCGCCTGCTTAAACATAGCCACCCATTCTTCGTACCATATTTTCTTTAACGTGTTGTCAAATTTACCTCCATTTTCCAGATACTCGGTTGCGTCTGCATCACTTACTTCATTTTCAACCATAGAAAAACGTACGGCTTTTTCATAGTTGACGGCCGCAGTACCGTAATTACCCGTATTATAGTTCAGCATGGCAGCCTCAGCAATATGGAAATATACTTCGGCTACACGCATCCAAGGAGAAAATCCTCCTAAATCCTGCCCGTATTTATAATTCCATACCGAATATAATTTAGAAACCGCATTTGAGGAAGCTCCGATAGTATATCCTCTATACACAGGGGTTCCATCGGTATAATCGTCATCACCCTCCGTTTGACTTGCCGGAGTAGGAGTGAAATAAATGCCAATACGGGGGTCGTCGGCCGCCAACAAATTGTCGACCATCACGTCGGACGCACAATATTCCGTTTTACGTGTACGATACTGGTCGGCTATCGGTTCGAAAAAGTTAGAATCGGAACCCTGCCACCAGAAGAATGCATTGTCATCATTAGAGTCCATAATCGGATAGCGTGAAGGATCACCCAACACTTCCTCCACAGTTGATTGTGCCAGCTCAGGACTGACCTCAGATATGCGGATAGCCAAACGAAGGCGCAGTGAATTGCAATACTTCTGCCATTTTGTGATATCCCCACCAAACAATAGGTCACCATCGCTGATATCATCGGTTCCCTCGTTGCTGGCAAAACTATCGGCAGCTTCTTTCAACTTCGCAAGCAAGGCCGGATAAATGTCTTCCTGCTTATCGTATTTAGGAGTAAGAATACCTTCACCCATTTTTACGGCATCGCTGTAAGGAACGTCACGCCATCTGTCGGTAGCAATCTGCATGACAGTTACTTCCAACACTTTGGCCACATTCATAAGATTCGAACCAGCCGTGGCACGTCCCTGCAAATCCATCACATTATTCAGGATACGGTATACATATTCCCAGTTATTATCTTGTATACCCGTACGATAACTGTAACGCGATTCATCGATGTAACTCATCTTTGCCGCATAACCGCAGAAAGTCATAGGTTCATCCATCGCAAACCAGCGGTCATTGAATCGATAGGAAGTGTAGTAAATAACATAGGCAAGAAGGTTCCCATTTGGAACATTGGTTGCATTGTCCGGGTCTTGGTTGATTTCCTCAAACGAGTTCGTACATCCGGTGGCACTCCAAATTAAAGCTCCAGCCATGAATGCCATGATGATTTTCTTAATATATCTTTTCATATAGTCAATTCCTTTTAAATTAATTTTATCAGAATGTTACTCCTAATTTTAAACCGATGCTTCGTGAAGGAGGGTAAGCGTTTGATTCGAAACCTACGTCTCCATTGCTTGAACCTGTTGTAGATTCCGGATCAAGGTGAGTGAGGTTCGAACTATGTACCCATAACAATGCCAAGTTTGTTCCAACCAGTGAAATATTCGCTGATTTGATGAATGTATTCTTCAACAGCTGTTTAGGGAAGGTATAAGTAAGATGTGCTTCACGCAACTTCAAGTAAGAACCATCAAAGACTGACATTTCGCAGATGGTATAGAAGTTATAGAAGAAGTCTTCCGCATTCACTGCCACATCATTGATTTTACCGTCGGCTGTCTTGAACACTTTGTCGGTCATCACGTTCTTACCTGCAATCACACCGTTTTCACGAATATCTCCCGCTGCAGTAAAATCATATATACCTGTCTGTGTACCAAAAGCCTGTGAAACAGAGTAAACATCTCCCCCTTTGCGGAAGTCAAGCAAGAACCCGAAACTCCAGTCTTTGTAAGTAAATTCGTTGCTCCAGCCAGCCAACCAGTCCGGACTTACATTTCCGATTTTTTTGGCATCCTCATATACCGGCATTCCGTTTTCTACCCGAATGGAACCATCGTCATTATATACATATCCTGTTCCTACAAGTGTTCCCCAGCTTTCACCAGGTATTGCATAGCTGGTACAGCTCCAGCTGCTTCCGATTTCATAAGCGTCCAGTTTCTGTCCGGTAACAGGATCAGTATAAAGTTCGTCGATACGGCTTTTATCCTTTGCCCAGTTAAATGTAGTAGTCCAGCTGAACCCTTTTGGATTACGGAAAATATCGGCCGACAACTGAAGTTCAACACCTTTGTTGCTTACCTTACCTGCATTGATATACATAGAACTATAACCAGTGGAAGTTGCGACATTAGCTTGCATAATCTGATCGGTAGTAACTTTCTGGTAATAAGCTCCATCGAAGTGGATACGGTTATCCAACAAGCTTGCCTCAAGACCTACTTCCCATGTCTTTATCATTTCAGGACGCAAATCGCGTGCGGGATAAGTCGTAGGATTGTAGTAAAGCGTAGTACCGTTAAACGGTGCAGATACTACTGAATAATATGAGTTAGATACATATGGATCTGTGGCATTACCAATTTTAGCCCATCCACCACGAAGCTTCAGGAAATTGAGAATACCCCCGCTGGTCAGCATCGGAAGTGTTTCTGTCAAAATCCAGCTACCGCTAAATGACGGATAGAAGAATGCATCCTTAATGGTAGAATCCCAGTCGTTACGCACACTGATATCTGCATAAAGCTGATTTTTCCACCCCAATGAAAGGTTGGCGTACACAGAGTTCGAACGCCGTGTTTCATGGTTCTGTGCAGTATAAGCTGTTCCTTTTGCGTTCGCTACGGTATAAAGTCCGGGAACGGTCAACTGGTCAGCCCCTATGGTATTGATCTCATACGCATAGTCACGATAGTTAGCTCCAGCCAACGCATTCACACTGAGGTCACCGAATTGCTTGGTGAAGTAAGCGATGAAATCGGCATTGATTTCCGTGGTACGACGATCGTAGTTACGGAAATATCCATCCGGGTAATCCACGCTCCATTCTATATTAGACAACTGGTTTGAATCGAAGTGATCAAAGCCAAGACGTCCTTCAAACTTCAACCAGTCAGTCGGCTTGATAAAAATAGAAGACTTACCATAGAAACGGTCACGGGTGTATTTGTTCAAGTTATGGTTCAGCACCCAGTACGGATTCGTGGCATAAGCCTGCTGCCAGTTATAATGAGTATAATTACCCATCTCGTCCTTCTGGTCATAATTTGCCTTCAAATCCTCTATGTCAATCTGGCGTCCATGCCATTGCAGCAAGGACTGCAGTACGTTTGAACCGCTGTATCCGGTTCCAGGAAGATTGTCACTCTTGGTGCGGACAAAGTTTGCAGACAAATCGAAGTCAAGATACTTGTTTACACTCATCTTCGAGTTTATGGCAATAGAGTAACGTTTTTGGTCTGTGTTGGGTGTAGTACCTTTCTGATCGCGGTATCCCAACGAAGCACGAGTGGATGATCTTTCATTGGAAGTAGTCAATGAAATCATATGACTCTGTGAGTAACCCGTTTCAAAGAAATCTTTGATATTGTCCGGATGAGATACCCACGGAGTAGCTTGGCGCACACCATTCACAACCGGGCTATTAAATTGTGGAATCATCAGACCGATATCCAAACGTGGTCCCCAAGACTCGTCAGCATTATCATTCACACCATTTCCCATACCGTCGTAGTAGGAGAATCCATGCTGTACAGCAAAATCTGCGTATGACATGACATCGCTGTAACCTCCTTCTTTCCAGTCGAACTCACTTCCGTAATATCCTTGCCCATATTTGTTCTGAAGTTTTGGCAAGTTATAAATCTGGTCAACCGTAAAACTTCCATCATACGAAATCTGTACACCTTTATCTTTTTTACCAGACTTGGTTGTGATAAGGATAACACCGTTTCCGGCACGCATACCATAAAGGGCTGCCGAACCACCTTTCAATACTGATATGGATTCAATATCTTCCGGATTAATATCGTTCAAACCTGAACCCAGATTGACAGATGAACCGGTTCCATTATCATTCTGTACAGGTACCCCATCCACCACAATCAAAGGTGCATTGTTTCCAAATGAGGAATTACCACGGATCACAATATTTTGAGAGGCTCCGACCTGTCCACCTTGTGAAGTAATCTGTATTCCGGCAATCTTACCCGAAAGTGCATTAGCCACATTCAACGGTGCGGCTTGAGTAATTTCATCCGATTTTACTTCTTGCAAGGCGTATCCTAATGCTTTCTTCTCTCGTGAAATACCCATTGCAGTAACCACTACCTCATCCAAGGTTTCCGTATCCGACTGCAATACAATCTTCATATTGGGCTTTATCGCTACCTCCTGACTTTTCATTCCCACAAATGAAACAATCAAGGTCTTGCTTCCAGCCTTCACACCTGAAATCTCAAAATTACCATCCACATCGGTGATGGTTCCTTGGGTAGTACCTTTCACCAGCACTGATGCTCCTACAATAGGAAGCCCGTCTTCTTCTGAAGTCACCACACCTTTCACCGTTAATCCTTGCGACCATGCTACTCCCATCCATACAAACAGAAAGGTCAGCATCAATGTAAGTTTCCTTTTCATAAATCCCTCCTTTGATTAAACATGAATAAACCTCGTTTAGTTAATAAAATACATTATAAATACATATTAAAACCTATTAACAACACCACAAAGATATATATTTAATCTAATAAACAACAAAATATCACAGAAAAATAATAATAATCACCAAAAAGACACAATAAAACGAATATCGATTCATCTCTGATACAAAAGAAAAAGATATAAGTAGCAAGAAAAACAAAGGGAATAAACAAAAGATAACAGAAAAAGCTATGAAATAAAAACAAAATCAAAAACAACATATAGATAATTATATCTATCAAAAAGATAGCAACATCAAAAGAATTCAGCGACAATCAGTTTCATTAAAAGAAACAAAAAAGAGGATGTGTCAAAATGATGCATCCTCTTTTTCGTTATATAATCATCGTTTTGCCATTTTTCATAGAGTATGATTTATGTTTTTCCTATGTCCATGCCTTTTGGTGGTATAATGTGCTGTAGAT
>NZ_JACJKA010000047.1 GCF_016900355.1 Bacteroides mediterraneensis
ATTAAGTATGATTTATCAAGAAAAGAAATAGCTTTTATAGAAAAAATGATAAAGATAATGCAGAAATTATTCAATATCTATGGAGATATTTATTTTACAATCATAAAAAACAATTCAAAAAAAATTCCGTTCATAAAATTATATTACTATAATACTAAAAAAGAGTCGTATCATTTCTCATAAAAATTTGATACGACTCTTTTTAATAGCGGTTAGATTTTACGTTTTTTAGTTCGTAAAATTCAGCTTATCCCCATCTTCTATATCAATCGCCTTTCTTATGAATGTGAGGCTTAAGAGATGGTGTATTGCCGGGAGTTTTTTTATTGTCTCTCTGTCTTCTATCTGGTTTCCCAGTAGATATTGCAATCCTCTTTGGTCCTGGTTTTATTCCCATATTTATTTTATTTAATTAATGGCTCAGCTTCAAGAAAACACAATATATTTGTATTTTACAAGGCAAATCACTAATTTTGCAGCTGATTAATATAAAATATATCCCATAGCCATTATTATTCAGGGGTAATTTGCCTTCTACAATGTTATTGGCATATGTGTATATGCACATTAATCATTTGTTGATTTGAAAGCCTTGGAAGAAAATAAATTTCTTACCAAGACCTTCTCTTCACACAAAAGGTTAAGCGTATTGGATTAATCTCCATGTTACCGCTTTACCACAATAAGGAGGCATTACGTTGCCTTTAGCAATAGGTGCTGTAGTAGTAGGAAAGCCGTCAACTTTCCAAACGCCACTTACTGGACATCTTTCTCCTGTTTTCGCCGTCATATTAATTATGATTTGGGGTTAATTACTCTTTAGGCACCTGACCAGCCTAATTTGGCCGCTCATTTCAGGATGAGCATCCTCCGAACTTTTTGGTATAAGCATCCCTCAAGGCTCCACCCTTGGGGGATGTTTTTGTTTTGCAAACATACAAATAAAAAACATCTTATCAAAATAAAAGCCATTAAAAAAGAGAAAAAATCTCATCTTAATATCCTTTTTGGCAAAAAAGCTGTTTTTAGCTTTTTAATTTGAGAAAAAATCGTTTAATTTGCACTATTATAAATACCTATAATATTATGTTGCAACAATTCATAGTAGAGAACTTTCTTTCATTTAAAAATAAAGAAGTCTTCTCTCTTCAGCCAGGTAAAGGATCCTTAAAAAAAAGCCATAAAGTAGAAGCTATAAAAGGACAATGGATTTTAAAGTCTGCTGCTATATTTGGGCCTAATGCGGGAGGTAAAAGTAATTTTGTTAAAGCTATAGAACTAGGCAAGAAATTAGTACTTAGAGGAACTCGTACTGATGATCTGATTGATTATTATCCTTTTCGCCTCAGTTCAGACAGTAACAAAAAAGATACAACTCTTATTTATCATATTTTATGTAATAATAAAAAATATGAATATGGTTTTAAATATAATGCTGAACTAATCAAAGAAGAATGGCTCAAACAAATAACAAAGAAAACCGTTTATACGATTTTTCAAAGGAATGTAGAGAAATCTATATTTGATATATCGTATTTAATAAAACAAAACCCCAAAGAAGAAGAATCGCAATTTTTATCTTTTTTTGCCAAAGCTACCCCGCAACGCCAATTGTTTTTACATGAAGTACTAAGTCGTAATATCCGTGATAATGTATCAAATATTAATGACTTAGAGTCTGTTATAAATTGGTTTGCAAATTCACTAAAGGTTATATTCCCAGATACCCCTTACAAACAAGGAGTATTACTTGAAGCTGTTGATGACAATGACCTTAAACGAGGATTTGGAGCACTTCTTAGATATTTTAATACTGGTGTTGATGGAGTCAAGCTCATAGATGTTCAATTTGATAAACTTGGAATTCCACAAGATTTACAACGTGCAATAAAAACAGATTTGTCAAAATCTAATAGTGATGAAGCCTTTGGAACATTACGATTTGAAGACAATTTGTTCCTAATTAATTTCATTGAAGGAGAAATTAAAGCAAAAAAATTAATGACAGTACATAAAAAAATAGATAATGAGGGCATTGAACTATTCTCATTAGGAGATGAAAGCGATGGTACCAAACGTTTATTTGATTATATACCACTAATATTAGATTTAGTTCAAGGAGGAAAAGTTTTCATTGTAGATGAAATGGAGCGTAGCTTGCACCCTTCACTTATACAACAAATAATTAAATTATTCTATAAATATTCAGAAGGTACTTCTAGCCAACTAATATTTACGACTCACGAAAGTTCTCTGATGAATCAAAAGATTTTTAGAAAAGATGAGATATGGCTAATGAAAAAAAGTTCTAATGGTATCAGTTCTTTTGGCCGAATGGATGAATTATATAATGTTCGTTTCGATAAAATGTTACAAAACAGTTATCTAAATGGAGATTATGGAGCAGTTCCCAAGTTTGAGACTGAAGATGAATTAAAAAAACTGTTTGAAATACTTAAGTAATTTGTTTCTTTATAATAAAAAACAAATATGATTATAAAGCTTTTATTTACAATGACAGTAACAGCACCTACCTTTTTATCATTGGGACTTATTGGCATTGTGAAAAACTCTGATAAATATTTTGAAGCGTGGAATAGAATTCTCCAAAATTGTGAGGTTCCCATTAGCTTTGAATGGTGGGGAATAAGTATTAGCTTTCTATATATGTTAATTTGTCTTATTTGGATTGGAATATATCTCAAACACAAATCCTTAAAACAGAAAGAAAGTAAAACAATTAAAGTACAATCATATTCAATTATGTCACAAAGTGGTATTGACCAAGTATTATCATCAATAATTCCTTGGCTAACAATATTTGCAGATCAATTGGATTTTTTAGTATTGTTTATGTGTGTAGTTTTACAATGCTGCTTTATAACAATTGCGAGCTATAATAACAATAGCTATAACTTATTATGTTCTATACTAGGTTATCGTTATTACGAAGTTTATACTGAAGAAAACACATACATGCTTCTTTCGAAAAAATCTATTAGAAACAGAAATGAAATCAAAAGATTCGTAGAAGTAACAGATTACATGGGATTAATTATTAATAGTTAGCAGTATGAGTCAATTTTATGCATTAATGCCGGATAATACGATAAAACATATTTCTCTCAAAGAAGAAATAGTTGATGAGGTTAAAAATAAATTTATAGCTGGAGGTAGAGCTTTAAAGCCAGATGGTATAGAAGAGGATCTGTTTAATGGCGATATTACAAGTAGACGTGGAGAAAATATAACGTATGTATACTATAATTTACCTGAAGATTTTATTCGTATACCAGATAATCAGGCTGATATTTCAGTATATAATATAGCGGAAGATATACCTAAAAGTATATTTTGGTATGATAATGGAATATATTATTTTCAAGTTTTTAACAAAAAGAATCTGCTACAACGTAAGACTGTTTTACAGTTGGAAGTTGGAAACAAATTTACCAAAATGAGCCAATCAGCCTTTGTGATAGAAGATAAAATTCATGCAATTTATGAGGCTGGGAAATTATACTTTCAAAGTTATACAAGTGCAAATCAAATATTTTCCTTAATAGACTTTGTTACAGAGGCTACTGATGTAGAGATTGACGAATTTGGTAAAACAGAAGGTATTAATGTAAATGTGGAACATATTAAAAGTATAGCGAATGTTAAAACTCGTAGGTTGGTCAAATCGCTGTCTAAAACTGAAAATATAAAATTATTTATGCAAAAATCTCCTCGATCAAGAACAACTCTTTTAAAACAGTATGGAGTTAATGTGCAACTAGATGAAAATAAAAAGCTTTTATTGCCTACTAATAATGTTGCTGAATTGAATCGTATATTAGAGTTCTTGAATGAGGATATATTTAGAGGTGTCATAACAGATAATTTGTATCGTTCTAATTCTAAGAAAAAAGATAATTAAATATGTTAATAAATAATTGTCTTCACTATAAGCTCTTTACTTGTATTTCAAAATAAAACGCTATCTTTGTTCTATAATAGGAAATCGACTCCGCAAGACACTGCAAAATATTGCAAGCCTCCGGTGGAGCAATAGCGGGAGATTACTTCTTTAGCTAAAAGATACATCAAAGATATTCAGCCACTTATCGTTAGATTACGATTCCTGGTGGCACCACTTTGAAGAAAAGCAAAAAGCAGTAAAATCCTGATTTCCAAGCGAAATCGGGATTTTTTGTTTTCCCCCGACACGCAAAAAACGAAAAAATTGGACTCAACGTAAAAATATTACTCCACAACAAGAGTTACTTTTATTTTTCAATTGATAGAATAGTTCGATTGACCCTAAAGTGCTCTCATTCACATGCCTCCTCATATCATTCATTTATCATATATCAATTTGTCTTTCGATAATTCTCTCCCTACTTTTCATCTTTTCCTCCCCATTTTATTTCTTTTTTCTCCCTACCTTTTAGAATAAGAACAAAATAGAATCAGTATCACCCACCTGTTTGATAAGTGATGCTGGTTCCAATAGGAAGACATAGATTTTATTCATTCCTGTATGCCTCTTTGTGTAAGCATTCGGACAAATGCCCCTTTTACACTTTGAGGTTTGATTGTAGCTTTGCGGCAGCGAATACAATTAAACCTCAATTATTATGAATAGACTGGAATTTGAAGAATTGGAATTGCAGGTACAA
>NZ_JACJKA010000048.1 GCF_016900355.1 Bacteroides mediterraneensis
GTAAGCATTCGTTAAACTACAGGTATTGAACTTTATATACAACAATAGCGACTGTCACTATAAACCTAATAGTTGCAGTCGCTATTATTTTGTTGAACCTATATGTTGCAGTCAGCACCGGTTGCCGGCTTCCTCCTCTTGTTTTGTCAATGCACTTTCCGGATGTTGCAGCTTCCATTTATGTGGAAGCAGTTCCAGCAGTTCCTCATGAGTAGCCTTTTTGTGATAGGGCATTCGGGCGATGACATCATTCAGATAATCCCTTGGGTTTACATCATGTGCCTTACAGGTGGCCAGCAGGGAACAGATCACCGACATATTAGCCGCTGCCTCATGATTGCCGCAGAAGAGGTAATTTTTCCGTCCCAGAGTAATCGGCCGGATGACATTTTCAGCCAGATTGTTATCCCAGAGCAGGCGTCCTTCCTCCAGACATCCCATCATGTTGTCCCATCGGGTATAGGCATACGTGATGGCTTTCCCAATTTGGGAATTGGGGCTGTACTTGATTCCTTCCGTTTCCATCCACACTCTCATGGCATCCATGACAGGTCCGGCCAGTTCCCGGCGCTTCGTCTTCCGCTCGTCGTACGACAGGCCCGCCTTATCGCAGCAGTGTTCAATCCGGTAAATATGCTGTATCTGGGTCAGGCCATGTTCGGCCATCTCCCGGTTTTCATCCAGAGCCTGTTCAAAATGACGGCGGATATGCACCAGGCAGTTGAGCAGCCGCACATCGGGGTTGGTCCTGAAGGCTGTCTCATAGCCTGCAAAACCGTCGCATTGAAGATAACCCTTGAAGTGATATTGATTTGCCAGGGATTCGATGACCGCTCCGGCACGCGATCCCTGGTCGTAATGGAAGATGACCAGTTTCTTCATGACCGACCTTACCATCCACAGGTATTCCTTGTCGGCCCTGTGCTTTTCCTTGTTGATGACCGGAACAGTGGTTTCGTCCGCCTGTACATAGTCGCAGGAAAAGACTTCACGCTTGAGCTCCTCATACAGAGGCCTGAGCAGCTCCACCGTTTTTTTGAACCATCCGTCCAGCGTACTTTCCGTAAGGCCTTTCATCCCAAGATGCCGGTACTGCTGTATCTGCCGATAGAACGGGACGTGATATTCATACTTCTGAAGCAGTATCTCGGCAAGCAGGCTGGTGTCGGCGATGCACTTGTCGACGGGCATCAGCGGCATGGGGGCAATCTCCACGCCTTTCTGCCCTGCGGGAGGAAGCCGGGTGCTGTCCTTGAGCGCATATTTGGGACGGATGATTTCCTTGACATAGAGCATCCCCGGTTTGTGCTTGACCACTTTGGTTACCTCTTCGCCAATCCTACGATATAAGGACAGGTCCACACCGGCCGGCTCTATAACCTCGGTTTCGAGTATGGGCAGATCCTCTGTCATTTTGCGGTTCTGACGCTTCTGCTTCCGGACTTCCACCGGTTCCTTTTCTATCTGCTCCACGGCCCCGTCACGCTTTTCTTCCGCCTGATGCCGGAGCCCGGCAAACTCTTCGGCAAAAAGGTCGGGCATATCGGGATTATATACGGGAAGCTTTTCTGTCTTACGCCCAAAGAGCTGACGGTTCAGCCATGCAATCTGAGCCGTCAACTCTTTGATTCGTTCCTGCAGATTCTTAATCTGTTCCGCCTGATCCTTATTAGTGGCAGACAATGAAGCAATGGAGGCATTCAGCCCTTCTATCGTCTTGAGCAGTATATCCTTTTCTTCCATTGTCCGCATCTGTTTTGTTTATGTAAATATACTAAATATAAGCGGATTACACAATAATATCCGCACTTTATTCACTCCGGAAGCATATTATACATGATATTCCTTGCGCTCTGCCCTCAGGCGCCGGAGCCTCTGCTGCGGATTTTCCTGAATGCCCTCGACCATCATCACCAGGTCGCGCCATTCCATGGGATAGCTGTTTGATTGGGGATCGTACTCCGGCAGTTTGAAGCGGCCCGCCTCCAAGCGTTTTACATACATCACCATACCTCCGTCTTCCGCATGAAGCAACTTCATGAGCCTGCGGCTGGAACCGATGAAGATGAAGACATCCCCGTTCTTCACTTCGCTGTTCATCTTCTCATGTACCACTCCGCACAGCGAACTGATACCCTTACGCATATCTGTCCTGCCAGGACACAGGAAGTAGCGCATTGTGTCGTTCAGGTTAAACATGGCCGCCTCGGAGACTTTGGGTGAACAGCTCCATCAGTATCTCTTCTGAACCGTTTCCGAAGTGGGCACGAAGACCGTTGGGAAACAGAACGGACACACCATGCGGCACTTGTTCTTCAGGGGACGATTCCATGACTGACTGTTTAAAACTGATGGGAGCCACCTCCTGTTTAACATTGTTCCTGTTAACCGAACATTTTCTACGCCAGTAATGATAGGTTGAATAACTTACACCTATCTGTTGCAGGTACGACTTCAACGGCAGGCCGCTTTGTTGTACCTGCAATTCCAATTCTTCAAATTCCAGTCTATTCATAATAATTGAGGTTTAATTGTATTCGCTGCCGCAAAGCTACAATCAAACCTCAAAGTGTAAAAGGGGCATTTGTCCGAATGCTTAC
>NZ_JACJKA010000049.1 GCF_016900355.1 Bacteroides mediterraneensis
TGTCTTCCATCCGCCCGGCGCGGATAAGGAAAGCTTTCGGGCAATTAGTAATGCTCGGCTTTGCTGTCTCCAGCTTTACACCTGCATCCTATCAACGTTGTCGTCTTCAACGACCCTAAAGAAATCTAATCTTGTGGCCGGCTTCGCACTTAGATGCTTTCAGCGCTTATCCGATCCCGACTTGGATACCCGGCGATGCGCCTGGCGGCACAACCGGTAAACCAGAGGTCGGTCCAACACGGTCCTCTCGTACTAGTGTCAGAGCCACGCAAATTTCATACGCCCACGATAGATAGAGACCGAACTGTCTCACGACGTTCTGAACCCAGCTCGCGTGCCACTTTAATGGGCGAACAGCCCAACCCTTGGGACCTTCTCCAGCCCCAGGATGTGACGAGCCGACATCGAGGTGCCAAACCACTCCGTCGATATGAGCTCTTGGGAGGGATCAGCCTGTTATCCCCGGAGTACCTTTTATCCTTTGAGCGATGTCCCTTCCATTCGGAAACACCGGATCACTATGCTCTAGTTTCCTACCTGCTCGACCTGTCTGTCTCCCAGTCAAGCGCCCTTATGCCATTACACTCTGCGGACGGTTACCGATCGTCCTGAGGGCACCTTTAGAAGCCTCCGTTACGCTTTTGGAGGCGACCACCCCAGTCAAACTACCCACCAAGCAATGTCCTCCCATCCGGGAGTTAGAACTCAAACAAACGAAGGGTCGTATTTCAACAGCGGCTCCACGAACACTGGCGTGCCCGTCTCATTGCCTCCGACCTATCCTACACATCGCGTGCCCAAATTCAATGCTAAGCTATAGTAAAGGTTCACGGGGTCTTTTCGTCCCATCGCGGGTAATCGGCATCTTCACCGATACTACAATTTCACTGAGCTCACGGTTGAGACAGCGTCCGGATCATTACACCATTCGTGCAGGTCGGAACTTACCCGACAAGGAATTTCGCTACCTTAGGACCGTTATAGTTACGGCCGCCGTTTACTGGGGCTTCAATTCAATGCTTCTCTTGCGATGACATCTCCTCTTAACCTTCCAGCACCGGGCAGGTGTCAGGCTGTATACTTCTACTTTCATATTCGCACAGCCCTGTGTTTTTGTTAAACAGTTGCCTGGACCTATTCTCTGCGCCCTCTCTTGCGAGGAGGGACCCTTTATCCCGAAGTTACAGGGTCAGTTTGCCTAGTTCCTTAACCGTGATTCACTCAAGCGCCTTAGTATATTCAACCCGACTACGTGTGTCCGTTTGCGGTACGGGTACCTCTGAAGTTATGTTTAGCGGATTTTCTCGGCAGTCTGCTTACCCGCACTATTGGATTGTCCCGAAGGACGCTCCATACTATCAGGTTCGGCTCTTTCCGTGGATTTGCCTGCGGAAATCAATGCCTACACCCTTCAACCGGCTATTCCGTCAGCCGGCGGCGGTGTCACTGCTGCTTCCCCACGTCACCCTCAAAGGTAGTAACGGAATATTAACCGTTTCTGCCATCGGCCTCGCCGTTCGGCTGAGCCTTAGGACCCGACTTACCCTGATCCGATTAGCGTTGATCAGGAAACCTTAGTCTTTCGGCGAGGGGGTTTCCCACCCCCTTTATCGTTACTTATACCTACATTTGCTTTTCCATACGCTCCAGAATGGCTCACGCCACGCCTTCGACGCCGAATGGAATGCTCCCCTACCAACCATTGCTGGTTCCACGGCTTCGGTAGACAACTTCATACCCGATTATTATCCACGCCCGATTCCTCGACTAGTGAGCTGTTACGCACTCTTTAAATGAATGGCTGCTTCCAAGCCAACATCCTAGCTGTCTTAGCAATCAGACTTCGTTAGTTTAACTTAGCTGTCATTTCGGGACCTTAGCCGGTGGTCCGGATTCTTCTCCTCTCGGGCACGGACCTTAGCACCCATGCCCTCACTCCCGCGGTAGAACTGATGCGCATTCGGAGTTTGTCAGGACTTGATAGGCGGTGAAGCCCTCGCATCCAATCAGTCGCTCTACCTCACATCAGTAACCCGCGAGGCTGCACCTAAATGCATTTCGGGGAGTACGAGCTATCTCCAAGTTTGATTAGCCTTTCACCCCTACCCTCAGCTCATCCAGAAGCTTTTCAACGCTTATTGGTGCGGACCTCCATCTGGTGTTACCCAGACTTCATCCTGGCCAAGGGTAGATCACTTGGTTTCGCGTCTGCCGCATCTGACTTGACGCCCTCTTCAGACTCGCTTTCGCTTCGGCTCCGGGACTCGTGCCCCTTAACCTTGCCAGACACGGCAACTCGTAGGTTCATTATGCAAAAGGCACGCCGTCACGCTTGCGCGCTCCGACCGCTTGTAGGCGCACGGTTTCAGGTACTCTTTCACTCTTCTGTTCGAAGTGCTTTTCACCTTTCCCTCACGGTACTGGTTCGCTATCGGTCTCTCGGGAGTATTTAGCCTTGCCGGATGGTCCCGGCGGATTCACGCAGGATTCCTCGTGTCCCGCGATACTCAGGATACCGCTACGCTTCGTCTCGCTTCATGTACCGGACTCTCACCGTCTGTGGTGCAACTTTCCAGATGCTTCCATTCACGAGAT
>NZ_JACJKA010000004.1 GCF_016900355.1 Bacteroides mediterraneensis
AAGTGAAACTGACCGGATATCTCTCCGAGAAAAAATATCCTGAGTCATTCAGACTCGTCCGATATTACGACGAAGAGGATGACCGTGAGTTCACTTTCTTGACGAATGCAAAACAACTTTCTGCACTGGATGTCGCCAATCTTTATAAGAAAAGATGGTTAATCGAGCTGTTCTTCAAATGGCTCAAGCAGCATCTCAAGATAAAGAAATTCTGGGGCACAACAGAGAACGCTGTTCGCATACAAATCAGTGTGGCTATTATCACGTACTGTCTTGTGGCTATTGTCCAACATGATATGAAGTTGAAACGTTCAACCTATGAAGTTTTGCAAATTCTCAGTATATCATTGACTGACAAAACCCACTTGCGTGACCTGTTCGACAAGACTAATTTCAATGATGTCAAAGATCTAAATGATCCCCTGATTCCGGGGCTTTTTGATTAATTGTTTAACTCGTCCCATTTTAACGGGACACTAATGTACCAAAATAAAAAGTTTTTTTACAACAAGGCATGAATGAAACACCCATTCCATTGGTAAAATTAAGAAGAAAACCTACCTTTGTAAACTTCTTAACCAAATACACCCACAATGAGGATAGGATTTGACGCCAAACGAGCCGTACAGAACTTTACCGGATTAGGCAACTACAGCCGTTACCTGATTGAAATTCTTTATCGTTTCTATCCAGAAAACGAATACCTTCTTTATGCACCTCGTATCCGCTCGAATCCCCCATTCAACCGTTTACGCTCCGTATGTCCAGCCCTTCACTGTATTTCTCCCAAGGGAATATGGGAAAAATGTCGCTCAATTTGGCGGTCTATCGGCATCACCTACAATCTGGAGAAGGATCACGTGACTATCTATCATGGCCTGAGCAATGAACTTCCACTCAATATCCGGAAAGCGTCTCATACCAAAAGCGTAGTAACCATCCACGACTTGATTTTTCTACGCTATCCACAATGCTATCCATTTATTGACCGTCTTATTTATACCTATAAATTTCGTAAAGCATGTCAGGATGCAGATGCCATCATCGCCATCAGTCAATGTACCCGGCGAGATATTATCCAGTATTTCGGTATTGACGAACGTAAAATCCGGGTAATCTATCAAGGATGCGACGAATCATTTACGCACCCGGCAGAAGAAAGACTTAAAAAAGAAGCCAGAACAAAATACCATCTTCCTGCCAGATACATATTATGTGTAGGAAGCATAGAAGAAAGGAAAAACGCCTTACTGGCCGTAGAAGCCATGATCGGAGTTCCCGAAGACCTCCATCTCGTCCTCGTAGGAAAACGTACCCACTACACGAATCAAATTGATGCTTTCATATCCGCGCACCAACTAGAAAAACGTGTACATCTTCTTCATAATGTGACCTTCCAGTATCTTCCGGCAATCTACCAGCAAGCCGAAATATTTGTGTATCCTTCTCGATTTGAAGGTTTCGGAATTCCTATTATTGAGGCTCTTCACTCAGGTGTACCTGTTATTGCTGCTACAGGTTCTTGCTTGGAAGAAGCAGGCGGACCGGATTCTATATATGTCCATCCTGACGACAAAGAAGGAATGAAAGAAGCGATTAATACCCTGCTGAATCAACCTGAGAAAAAGCAATATTTAATCGAACAAGGGCTAAAATACGTTACCCGGTTTTCCGAAAAAAAACAGGCCGACGAACTGATAAGTTTATATTACTCACTCATAGAAGAAAAATAAATATGAAGATAGAAATTTCTCCGGATTATCAATACATGACAAAAGAACTCTTCGATATCCCACGTATGTTCGACGAGGAACAGGGAGAGATTGTCTATTCTGGCAGAAACTTAATATGCCGTTTTACCATTCAAGGAATACCGGTCATCGCTAAACGATTCAAGCGAGTTAATTTTTTCCAACAGATTGCTTACACATTCTTTCGGAGTACCAAGGCCGAAAGGGCTTTTCGCTATGCGAAAATCTTCAGGGAACGAGGTATTGAAACACCACATGAAATCGCATTTATAGAAATAAAGGAGCATGGCTTGTTCACTACCGGCTATTTCATTTGCACAGCTTGCCCAGACCCTCCAGCCTTCCCTTATCTGGTTCCAAAAGAAGATTATGACAAAGAACTTGCGAAAGACTTGATTACATTTATTATTTCCATGCATCAGAAAGGAATCATACATGGAGACTTGAATTTCGGCAATTTCTTATTTCGGAAATCAACATCCCAGACACATTATCAATTTCAGGTAATCGACATCAATCGCTCTGTTTTTTTTGACACTTGTCCACCCAAAGAAATATGCCTAAAAAATTTGAGTACGCTTACTCACCGAAGAGACTTATTCGAGTTCATGGTCCGGGAATATGCCCGACAAAGGGGATGGAGTGAGGAAGAAACCCTCGCACATACCACTCATTATCTAGAAAAGTTGGAACAAAAGCATCAACGAAAAGAGAAAATAAAACAATTATTAAAAAAATAAAAGCCTCATGATACCTAAAATCATTCATTTCTGCTGGTTAAGCGGAGATCCATATCCCAAAAAGATCAGACAATGCATAGACAGTTGGAAAAACGTCATGCCTGATTACAAAATAAAACTTTGGAACATGGAAACTTTCGATGTATCAACTGCACCAGTATATGTACAAGAAGCAATCAAAGCGCGCAAATGGGCCTTTGCCGCAGATTACATCCGAATGTATGCCCTCTATACAGAAGGAGGCATCTATCTTGACTCTGACGTAAAGATATTAAAAAGATTCGATGACTTTCTGCATTACTCTTTCTTCTCCAGCTTAGAATATCATCCTAGCCAAATTGAACGAGACGGAACTATGGCTTTTATCGATAAAGATGGAAAGAGAACAGCTGATGTCTATATCTCTGGAATCCAAATCCAAGCAGCAGTTATGGGAGCAGAAAAAGGCATACCATTCTTAAAAGATGTTTTAGACTGGTATCAGGACAAACATTTTATTAAAGAAGATGGCAGTTTAGCGATCGATGTATTATCTCCTTATATTTACGCCCGAGTAGCAGAAAATTATGGCTTTATCTACAAAGATCAGGATCAAGATCTTAACTGCAACATGAAAATATTTCGCTCAGAAATTTTCGCAGGGAATAAACATGAGGTCACTCCGGCCTCATATGCCATCCATTATTGTGCCCACAGCTGGAAAAAGAAATTAATTCATAAAATCCTACAAACAATTGGCCACTTATTTAGCAGAGGATAAAATCCTAACTACAAAAGTAAGGATAATATAAATCATTCTATAAATTATGATTCTTTTCATTGATCCTTTGCTCCCACTCTTCCTTCGTACGTTTCCAGCGATTGTGGCTCCAAAGCCAATAGGCTGGCTCCCGCTGGATCATTTTTTCCAACATACGTGCGTACATATCGGTCAACTCATAATCCGGATATTCTTTGGGGTGGAGCGTCATCAACCGAAAGGTAGCACGATAATATCCTCTTTTTACCCGCTCTACATCTACATAATAAAGCGCAGCATCTACCTGCTTCGCAATACGTTCGCAACCTATAAAGAAAGAAGTGTCATGATTCAAGAAGCGAGTCCAGTGATTCATATTCTCCCACTTTGGGAGCTGGTCAGAAATGAAACCAATCATCACTCTCTTATCCTGTTTTCTTAATGTCAGGATTCGGCGAAGCGTATCTTTCATCAAAATGGATTCTCCTCCAAACTGACCGCGCAAACGTAAAAAAAGCTCATCGAAAGCCTGATTGTAAATGCGATGATAAATCTGTCCCCCATGCATACCTGGAATCCAGGCGGTCAAAGAAGCAATGTATTCCCAATTACAATAATGCCCTAAATAAAGAAAACAAAATTTCTTATCATTTTTTTCTAACTCGGCTCGTACTTCATCTAAATTGGTAAATACCATGCGACGTTTCATCTCTTTTTGAGAGATGGAGAACATCTTTATCACTTCTACCACATAGTCACAGAAAAAATGATAGAACTTTCTTTCGATAGCTTTAATCTCCTTTAAGTCCTTATCTGGAAATGACTCTACCAGATTCTTACGGACAATTCTTCCTCTGTAACGAAAGCCATAATATAAAGGTATAAACAAAAGATCCGAGAAAAAATAAAGTACGCGCAATGGTAACAGTGAAAACAAGTACCACAAGACAAAAACCAGATAATATGCAAATTTCATTCCACCTCTTTTTTACAAAACACTGCAAAACTACAAAATTCCTGCTTTTTCAGAAGGTTTATCAGGTTAAACTTGCAGATTTACATTATCTTTGCCCATTATTTTTCAAACCCTCAACCAACATGATGAAAGAATTCTTTCAATTGATGCGGCGCTTTGTTTCACCGTACAAAAAGTTCTTAGGGTGGTCAATACTACTGAATGTATTGTCCGCAGTTTTCAATATATTCTCTTTCTCGCTACTGATTCCTATACTAAATATCCTGTTCAAAACCGGAGAGAACAGAAGTGTGTATCAATTAATGGAATGGGGCAGCGCTGATTTCAAAGATGTCGCTACCAACAATTTCTATTATTATACAACCCAGCTGATTGACAGCTTTGGGCCCGCTACCACCTTGCTTTTTCTCGGATTGTTCCTTGCCGGAATGACTTTACTAAAAACAGCTTGCTATTTTGGTTCCTCTGCCATCATGATTCCACTCCGGACCGGTGTGGTAAGAGACATCCGTATTTTAGTCTATAAAAAAGTGGTATCCCTTCCTCTAGGATTCTTCTCGGAAGAACGCAAAGGAGACATCATCGCCCGCATGAGTGGAGACGTGAACGAAGTGGAAACCTCCATTACCAGTTCATTAGACATGTTGCTGAAAAATCCTATTCTGATCATCTCTTATTTCGCCACTCTCATTGTTACCAGTTGGCAATTAACGTTGTTTACCATTCTGGTCCTGCCTACCATGGGATGGGTAATGGGGAAAGTAGGACGAGCCTTAAAACGTCAATCACTGGATGCACAGAACCGATGGAGTGATACCATGTCTCAATTGGAAGAGACATTAGGAGGGTTGCGTATCATCAAAGCCTTCATCGCAGAAAAGAAAATGACATCACGGTTTGAGAAATGCTGTAACGATTATCGTGATGCCGTAAATAAAGTCGCTATTCGCCAATCATCGGCGCATCCGATGAGTGAGTTTTTAGGAACAATACTGATTGTAGCCGTACTTTGGTTCGGTGGGTCTTTGATTCTGTCCAATCATTCTTCCATCAATGCATCTACTTTCATTTTTTATATGGTCATCCTGTACAGTGTGATTAATCCTTTGAAAGAATTTTCAAAGGCCAGCTACAACATACCTCGAGGACTGGCTTCCATGGAGCGCATCGACAAAATTTTAAAAGCCCAAAATACCATTCAAGACCCCATCCATCCGCAACCGCTGAATAAGGTCAAGGACAAGATTGAATTCAAAGATATTTCATTCAGTTATGACGGAAAGAAAGAAGTCTTAAAGCATATCAACCTGACCATTGAAAAAGGCAAGACTGTGGCTTTGGTCGGACAATCTGGTTCCGGAAAATCAACTCTCGTAGATTTATTACCGCGCTACCACGACGTGCAGCAAGGAGAAATTACCATCGACGGTACCAATATCAAGGATGTGGCCATTCATGATTTACGCAGTTTGATTGGGAACGTGAACCAAGAGGCTATTCTTTTCAACGATACGTTCTTTAATAACATCGCTTTTGGAGTAGAAGGGGCTACCATGGAACAGGTCATTGAAGCGGCCAAAATTGCCAATGCACACGATTTTATCATGGAAAAACCAGAAGGATACAACACAAACATCGGTGACCGGGGAAGCAAGCTTTCCGGTGGGCAACGCCAACGTATCAGTATCGCACGGGCTATCTTAAAGAACCCACCGATTCTGATTCTGGACGAAGCAACCTCCGCCCTTGATACTGAATCAGAACGTCTGGTACAAGAGGCGCTGGAAAGACTGATGAAAACACGTACAACCATCGCAATCGCACACCGTCTCTCTACCATCAAGAATGCAGACGAGATATGTGTACTCTATGAAGGAGAAATTGTAGAACGAGGAACCCACGATGAACTCATCCAAAAAAATGGGTATTACAAACGACTTCATGACATGCAGTCATTATAAGACATAAGTGGAGGGCCTTATAAAAGGCTCTCCACTTTCTGTATGATCTGACGAGGAGTAATCTGATTCAAACATGCATAGTCCCCTCTCAGGCAAGGTTTATTTCCAAAAATAGAACAAGGCCTACAAGGTAAGTTCACTTGTATGGCATTGGCTTCGCTTTGTCCCCATCCCATAAAACCGGCATAAGGATGGGTAGCTCCCCAAATAGACACCACGGGAATGCCTGTCAAGGAAGCCAGATGCATATTGCCGGAGTCCATGGCAATCATGACATCCAAATGACTCATCAAAGCCAATTCCTGCGACATCTTAAATTTCCCAGCCACAGAAATCACATGAAGATAAGTCTCTTCCCATTTACTCAACAAAGCGACTTCTTCCTTTCCACCTCCAAAAAGAAATAAAGTGACATTTTCTTTCTTTGAGAGTGCTTGTACAACCTGCTCCTGAAGAGCTATCGGATAAATCTTTCCTTTATGGGCCGCAAACGGAGCCAGCCCAATCCATCGGTCATTTTCACCTTTATATCCCACTTCTTGACGAAGGGAATCAATATTTCCTTTTCGCACTCCATAAAGAGAGTGGAAAGAAATCGGGAATGAAAAACCTAATTTTTGAAAGACACGTATGTAACGGGTAAAAGAGGTAGTCTGAGGCACCAATATCTTATGCTTCTGAGAAACCAGTTCCTTTCTTTTACTTCTCTCCTTGTCTATACAAGCTACTTTCACTCCACTTGTCTGAAAACACAAAGAAAGGAATCTGCTGCGCAACACTCCATGCAGATCGGCCACAAAATCAAAATGCTCACGGCGGAGAAGAAGGAACAAACGAAATAATCCTTTGACTCCTGCATATTCTTTCTTCACATCGACTCCTCTAAACGAAAGATTGGAAAGAGCATTTGCAAATAATGCAGCCATATGAGGCCGACTTAACACCACAATCTGATGTTGAGGGAAAGCTTGTGCAAAAGAATACAACACTGGGACTGTCATTGCTACATCCCCCAGTGCTGAAAAACGGATGACCAGAATCCTTGCCATAATTTCAAGGAAATGGATTATTTCTTACCATATAATACCGGATTCAAAGCCGGATCGTTGTACATCTTCATCTGTTTGTACACCTTCATGTATTTACGCCCCGCCTCAATGTCAGCAAGCAACTGGTCAATAGCCAACGATAAGTCTTTCTGCTGTTCCAGCAAGACTGCCAGTTTGGCTTCACACTGTTTGTGATGCGCTTCATCCGTATCTGTACGTTCGACTTCTTTACGCATATGATAAATTTTCAATGCCAGAATCGATAAACGGTCAATAGCCCATGCCGGACTTTCCGTATTAATGGTCGCATCTGCCAACGGCATCACATTCTTATACTTATCCAAGAAATAGCTGTCAATCAACTCTACTAAATCCGTACGGTCCTGATTCGACTTGTCGATTCTACGTTTTAGCACCAATGCTTCCGACGGATCAATATGCGGATCACGAATAATATCTTCAAAATGCCATTGTACAGTATCAATCCAGTTCTTCAGATATAAATAATATTCTATGCTTTTCACGGGATAAGGATTATGAATCGGAGCATCCACATTGTCCGTCTTATGATAATCATTGATAGCCTGTTCGAAAATAGGACGGCATAATTCTGTAAAAGTCATAACCACAAATTTAAAACGGTAAATAATAATGAAAAACAAAAATAATGATTGTTTCCTTAATAACCAACTGATAGACGTCCAAAATTATGGAATGAAAAGTCAAGGAAAATACTATCTTTGCAACTCTGCAAAATCAACACAAAAATGAAAGTAATTGTAGACAACAAGATACCTTATATAAAAGGTCTCATCGAAACACTGGCAGAGGACGTAGTATATCTCCCGGGAAAAGAATTCACTCCAGAGATAGTGAAAGACGCAGATGCATTACTCATCCGTACTCGTACGCTTTGCAACCGCCAGCTGCTGGAAGGCAGCAAAGTGCGCTTTATCGGTACAGCTACCATCGGCTATGACCACATTGACACAGACTATTGCCAGAAAGCCGGTATTACGTGGAGTAACTGCCCTGGATGCAATGCCGGAGCCGTAGAGCAATATATACATGCGGCTCTGTTGTTGCTGCAACAAGAAAAAGGAATATCACTCAAAGAATCTTGCCTGGGAATTATTGGTGTAGGACACGTGGGCGAACGTATCCATCAAATGGCAGAACGCATCGGCATAAAAGTACTGTTGAACGATCCTCCACGGGCCGATGCAGGCGAACAAGGATTCACTTCACTGGACACACTGGCTGAGCAATGCGACATCCTAACCTTCCACACCCCATTGATTCGGGAAGGAAAATACCAGACCTTTCACCTGGCCGACCGGACTTTTTTCCAAAAGCTGCAACGGAAACCTTATCTCCTCAACACCTCCCGTGGAGAAGTGGTAGAAACAGAAACCCTATTAGAAGCCCTCGACACGAGCACTGTGGCAGGAGCCGTGATTGACGTATGGGAAAATGAACCACACATCAACCAAGAGTTGCTCAATAAAGTGTTCATCGGTACACCCCACATTGCCGGCTATTCTGCCGACGGAAAAGCCAATGCCACTCGAATGGTACTGGAATCCTTCTGCCGTTTTTTCCATAAACCGATGAACTTCCATCTCACCCTACCGGAGATTTCCCGCCCCACTCTTTCCGGAGAGGAGGATTTCCAGTATCTCCAACAATACAATCCCCACATTGACTGTGAGAACTTACGAGCCCATCCGGAACGGTTCGAACAACTCCGCGGAGACTATCCCCTGCGAAGAGAATAAGGCACAAAAATACATGTTTTCGTGCACAGAATGTATAAAAATGTGCAAAGGAGATGCATTTATTTGTTAGAATACTTGCTTAAAAGCAGAAATATTTATTCCTTTGCAACGAAAAATCAATAAATTACATTATTTATAAACTTAAAAAATTAGAATTATGTCTGAAATCGCATCAAAAGTACAGAAAATTATCGTAGATAAATTGGGCGTAGAAGAATCAGAAGTTGTTCCAACTGCGAGCTTCACTAACGATCTGGGTGCTGACTCTTTGGATACAGTAGAATTGATTATGGAATTCGAAAAAGAATTCGGAATCTCTATTCCTGACGATCAGGCAGAAAAAATCCAGACTGTAGGCGACGCTATCTCTTACATCGAAGCTAACGCAAAATAATTTAATTCTACTTTTATGGAATTAAAAAGAGTAGTAGTAACAGGTCTTGGTGCGTTGACTCCTGTAGGTAATACGGTTCCAGAATTCTGGAACAATATCCTGAACGGCGTCAGCGGAGCAGGACCTATTACTCATTTTGATGCGTCGAAGTTCAAGACTCAATTCGCCTGCGAAGTGAAGAACTTCAACCCGGCTGACCATATTGACCGTAAAGAAGCCCGTAAAATGGACCTCTATACCCAATATGCCATAGTAGCTGCTAAAGAAGCTGTTACTGATGCGGGAATCGACGTAGAAAAAGAAGATTTGGACAAAGTCGGAGTAATTCTCGGCGTCGGAATCGGAGGTATTCATACTTTCGAAGAAGAAGTGGCTGGGTATGAAAAGACTAAAGATACAATCGGACCGAAATTCAATCCGTTCTTCATCCCGAAGATGATTGCAGACATCGCTGCCGGACAGATTTCCATTATGTATGGCTTCCATGGCCCTAACTTCACCACTACTTCTGCATGTGCTTCTTCTTCAAACGCTATAGCTGACGCATTCAACTATATCCGTCTGGGAAAAGCCAACATCATTGTAACGGGTGGAGCAGAAGCTGCCATCTTCCCTGCGGGAGTGGGTGGTTTCAATTCCATGCATGCCCTGTCTACTCGTAACGATGATCCAACTCATGCTTCACGTCCGTTCAGCGCAAGCCGTGACGGTTTTGTAATGGGTGAAGGTGCTGGATGTCTGATTTTGGAAGAGCTGGAACACGCAAAAGCCCGTGGCGCAAAGATTTATGCCGAGGTCGCTGGTACTGGTGCTTCTGCCGACGCTTATCATCTGACAGCTTCTCATCCTGAAGGTCTGGGTGCGAAACTGGTTATGAAAAACGCCTTGGAAGATGCCGGAATGAAACCGGAAGATATCGACTATATCAACGTACACGGAACTTCTACGCCGGTAGGTGATATTTCAGAAGTAAAAGCTATCAAAGACCTGTTCGGCGAACATGCTTATAAACTGAACATCAGTTCTACTAAATCTATGACAGGTCACCTTTTGGGAGCAACAGGTGGCGTAGAAGCTATTGCATGTGTACTGTCTGTGAAAAATGACATTGTCCCTCCGACAATCAACCACGAAGAAGGCGATAACGATGAAAACATCGATTATAACCTGAACTTCACTTTCAACAAGGCACAGCAGCGTACTGTACGTGCCGCATTGAGCAACACCTTCGGATTTGGCGGACACAATGCGTGTGTAATCGTTAAAAAATACACTGAATAAACTGTGTTTAGCAATATACTAGATAAGATAAGACTCCTTTTTCGTAAGGATAAGGAGTCTTATCTTTGTTTTTATAAGATGCTGGGATTCTATCCGCGGAACATTGAAATCTACCAGCAGGCTCTCTTGCACAAATCCTCTTCCGTAAAGGCCAAAGGACGACTGCTCAACAATGAAAGACTGGAGTTCTTGGGAGATGCCATCCTGGATGCAGTGGTAGCCGATATCGTGTACAAACGGTTCGAAGGAAAGCGAGAAGGATTCCTGACCAATACGCGCTCTAAAATCGTACAAAGAGAAACACTGAACCGGATTGCAGTACAAATCGGACTGGACAAGCTGATTAAATACACTACCCGACAATCATCACACAACAGCTATATGTGCGGCAATGCCTTTGAAGCACTCGTAGGAGCCATCTACCTGGACAGGGGATATGTCACCTGCAAGTTCTTCATGGAAGAACGCATTATCAAGCCTTATCTTAACTTGGACAAGCTGTCACGTAAGGAAGTCAACTTCAAATCGAAATTGATTGAATGGGGGCAGAAAAACCGGTTTCTCATCGAGTTCAGTCTTTTGGAACAAACAGTTGATGAAGACCTGAATCCGGTATTCGAGACACAGGTCATGGTAGAACAGGTTCCCGCAGGACAAGGAAAGGGATATTCCAAAAAGGAATCACAACAGGAAGCAGCCCATGAAACCTTGAACAAAATCAAGAACGATCCGCAGTTTATTGATACAATCTTTGCCGAAAAAGCAGCTCGTGAAAAGGCAACTGAAGAAGTCCAAAGTGCTTCTCCTGAAATGACACAGGAAACCAGTCAGAGTGATAATCTACCCTCTGCTGAAGAAACAGCCGAAGAGGTGAAAGTCGCTTCCTTGGAAGTCACCGAAGAAGCGACAGCCACAGAAGAGAAGTACGACGATGTGGAACGGATTATTGCAGAAGCAGAAGAAGCCGCTTTCCAGCTTACAGAAGAACCTGAAAAAGACACACAGGAAACACCTGCCACTACATAAGCGTTACATAGCGCTACAAGTGGCAGCAAATGCCTGATTACCTAAACAGTAAATCCTCAACTACCCCGAAGTAATAGTTGAGGATTTTTTGTATATTCAGTCTTAAAAGACTCTTTCTTCCCGACAGGCTCCTGCCTTATTTTTCCTTGACCACAGAAGTCAACGGATGCCGATTTCCCTTGATATCGGTCAGGAAGGCTTTCGCCGAACCAAAATTCAAATACATATCCAAACGTACCGGCAAATGATTACGATCGTCCGTCACGTAGAAGGTAATGACTTCCTTTTCCTTCTTTTCTTCGCCCACATATTCTACCAACGAGAATACCAGACAGCGGTAAGTTACTCCATTCTCTGCCTTATAATTCTCCTTGCGACGGTAAATCAAAGTCTGCTTTTCCACCTCTCTTCCGGTTGCCATGGAAAAAAGAATCTTTTGACCAGGCTTATAGTCGGTAGGATCATACGAACGTGCCTGCAAAAGGATACTCAACATATCGTAAACACAAACTGGCATCACGTCGTGACGTTTATCCGTATGCCCCCGCAATGTTCGTTGCTGGTCGACGATACATTTTCCGTTCTGATAACTGAACTTTACCTCGTCCACCGTATAGCGTTTCCCTTCTTCCGCTCCTTTTCTGAAATACAGCGGGACCAAATCTTTCGACGTAATGCAAGTCAGCGTATCACGCATCTTGAAGAAGAAATCAATCTTCTTGTTAGTGTATGACTGCAAATCTGTCTTTAGACACGGGATACCCTTGTATTTCATCTCATTGACCGTCATCTTTGCCCATCCGGCATTGATCCAGACAAACTTCCAGTTAAACTTCAGCTCATAAGAGAGCGTCTCCCCTGGCTTGATTGCATCATTTACAGCACCACATTGTGCATTGGCTGCCATTCCTCCCACCAGGAGGAAAAGGCAAAGAATCAGTTTCTTAATCATGTTTTTCCTAGTTTACGCGCCCGCTCTTTGTTGCGGTCCTTGATTTTTTTCGCCTCATCGGGCTTTTGTTTCTTTATCTCGTCCAACTTCTGTTTGTCGAGTGGTACAGCATGCACATCCCACGTTTCTTCAAACTCAAAGTTAGCTTTCATTTCCCACACTTTCGGAAAGTAGAACACTTCTTCCGGTTGCCGTTTTTCTTCGTAATTGCCGGTATCCCACACCCCGTTATTATTGTCGTCGTTGAACAAACGAATATAATACTTCGTACTGGGCTGAAGGAAATAAAAGTCACACGTATTCTTATCTGTCACCGGCTGCTGGCGAACCACCCCGTCACTACTATTCAGCAACTGCACGATGGCATGAGGTCCAGCACCGACAATATTCAGATACAATGTGCCATACTCCTCCAATGTTTTCACCTTTAATTCCTTTTCTACTTTATCTGTATAAAGCCCGTAAATGCCTTTAATGCCCAACGAATCTATTTTAAGTTGGTATTCTTGTCCAGGCTGCCAATCTGCTAAAATCTGATACTGACGAGGAACTATTGAATCTTTCATCAGAATAAATGGAATGGTATTCCACAAAGAATCCACCTTAACAGCCATATGAATGGCAGCCGTATCAATATGTTCTACAGGTTCATCAAACTTCAAGACAATATTCCGGTTCAAATCCAGACTGGAAGGAGCATCCACCGACATCGCAAAAAACTTAGGCTCTACCTTCAACGTATCTCCTTTTTTAGCTCGTTTTTTCCGTTCCTTCTCTTCTTTCTTCATCGCCTCTTCGGCCAAAGCCATACGCCGTTTCTTGTCAATCTTGTTCACCATACGCAACGTATCGGTTTTCGGAACCAACTGTCCCAAAGTATCCGTGGCCAAATAATCCATCTGGAAAGTCAATGTATCCCGTTCACACATCACCGTATCCTTAATCCAATAACGGATTGTATCGTTTCGAGGATTACTTTCAATGACAAACGCATTCTTCTCATCAAAATCCAGTCCCTTAATTGTAGGCAGCGTATCAGCCTTTGCACTAAAATACAGCGAAAAACGATTCAGTTGTTCCCGCTCGCTTTTCACCAAATACTGCATCGAATTCTCTTCCTTAAATGAACGCAGGACCAAATTGTCGGGCAGGAATCGTGTATAGTGTACCTCGTAAATCGTATCGTATGCCAGCGTATCGAGTTCGTTCCACACTGTATCCTGCCGCACTGCTTGACGCATATCAGGAATTACCAGCGAATCCTGAAAAGCAATCGCTTCTGTTTTTGAGTCAAACAGATAATTCTGGTTTCCATCCATCAAGGCATAGATACGGTATTTCCCCGGAGCCACTCCCCGGATGGTAAAATGTCCGCGGCTGTCAGTACGCGAAATACGGTCGAACGGCAATTTTACGAACGCACTGTCCTCTAAGTTCTGATGAAGTCCCACCTGAATCCCTTTCACCGGCTCCAGATTTTCTGCGTTCAGTATTGTTCCTGAGACCTCCATCGTGTCAATATGTGCCCCCGTGGAAAACGCATAGGCAAAATTTCCTAAAGGATTATCTTCGTTGTTGTCAACAATAGCATCTCCAAAGTCCACGGTATAGGTAGTATTTTCCCGAAGCGTATCAAAAAATTCCACCAATACCCTATGTCCGCTCACTTTCACTTCAGGAGCCTCCTTTTGAGGGGGAGAAATAATCACTTTCTCCGACGGATTGTCCAACTTAATGTATTCGTCGAATTCAATGGAGATTTTCTTTCGCTTGTTGTTCGTCGCATTGGGTTCCGGATTCGCACGCACAAACTTAGGTGGTGTTTCGTCATACGGCCCCCCATCGGGCATACCCGTACTCGCACAGGCATAGAACCCGATAATAACGAGCAAAAAAGCTACATATTTAGGAATAGGTCTCATCTGTAATTGTCTGTCGTCTAGTTATTCAGTTTCAACATTTCTTCAATATAATCACGACCGTTGCTCAGACGAGGTATTTTGTGCTGTCCGCCCAGCTTACCTTTCTGCTTCAACCAGTCGTGGAACAGTCCCTCACGGGCCACAATCACTTCCAACCGCTGCAAAGTAATGTCCTTATGCCGTTTGGCTTCATAGTCCGAATTAATCTCCTGTAAAGCAGTATCGAGCACCTGTGTGAACTTTTCCAGCGAATCGGGCATCACGCTGAACTCAATCAACCACTGGTGACGGCACTTGGCATTGGCATCCATAAACACTGGTGCCGCCGTATATTCCAACACCTGGGCCCCCGTTTCCTTGCAGGCACGCTCCAATCCTTTTTCGGCATTGTCCACCATCAGTTCCTCGCCAAAGGCATTAATAAAATGCTTTGTACGACCGGAAATAATGAACTTATAAGGATCTTTCTGTGTAAACTTCACCGTATCGCCAATAATATAACGCCACAAGCCGCACGAGGTAGTAATAACCATCGCATAGTTGCGTCCGACTTCTACCCCCCACAAGGGTACGATAGTCGGATTCGGTTTATCAATATCTTCCAACGGAATAAATTCATAGAACACGTCGTAATCAATCATCAGCAGCATGGCCGGGTCGTGCAAATCACTTTGCAAACCAAAGAAACCTTCACTGGCATTATACGTCTCCATATAATGCATCTTATCAGAAGGAATCAATTCTTTATACTGCTCACGATAAGGCGTAAAGCATACTCCCCCATGAAAAAATACCTCCAGATTCGGCCACACCTCATTGAGATGCTTGGCTCCAGTCTTCTCCAGAATGCGATGTATCACAGCCAGCATCCACGAAGGCACACCCGAAAGATTCGTCACATTCTGATGAATAGTCGTTTCGGCAATACGTTCCACCTTCTCCTCGAACTCACTCAACAAGGCAATCTCTTTTTTCGGTACCCGAATCAGATTGACCAACGGATTGATATTTTGAATCAAAATAGCAGAGAGATCCCCCACCAGACTGTCTTTCACATTGTAATTCGGACTATGGCTTCCACCTAAAATCAAGCCTTTCCCCGAGAAGAAACGGCTTTCCGGATTCTCCCGCAGATAAAGCGCCACTGCATCTGTACCTCCTCGGTAATGAATTCCTTTCAGGCCCTCCGGACTGACAGGAATGAATTTACTTTTGTCATTGGTAGTGCCAGAAGATTTGGCATACCAAATAACCTTCCCCGGCCACAACACATCCTTTTCCCCATGACGCATGCGGTCTACATACCCTTTTACATCTTCATATGTCTGTATCGGCACATGTTGAAAATCGGTATAGTTCCGGATTTGGCTGAAATCATATTTTGTGCCCCATTCTGTAGAAGCTGCTTTCTGTATCAGTTTTCGGAATACATGGTTCTGAATTTCTTCAGCCTTTGTCCCATATAGGTCAATTTCCCTTTGTCTGGGAGCAAATATCTTTCCTATTAACTTCGTTGAATTCATTCGTTTTTAAATTTCAAATCCTTATATGTGAGATATGCAAAGGTAGATTTTTTCTGCCTAAATCAACAGGCAGGAACATTATTTTTTCCACCTCTACGACAAATATACAGTTTTTTCTTACCTTTACCACACAATCTATTAATACAACAAAACATGAAGATAGGAATCTTGACTTCAGGTGGTGACTGTCCCGGCATAAACGCTACAATCCGAGGAGTTTGCAAGACAGCCATCAATCATTACGGAATGGAAGTGTACGGAATTCACAGTGGATTCCGAGGATTGCTGGACAATGACATCATTCCCATGGATGAAAGTTCACTTACAGGTCTTCTGAACATGGGTGGAACTATTCTCGGCACTTCGCGTGAAAAACCTTTCAAGAAAAAAGGTACTGCCGTCTCGGAAGACAAGCCTGCCATCCTACTACAGACTATCCACGACCGACAGCTGGATTGTATTGTGTGTATCGGAGGAAACGGAACACAAAAAACAGCGGCCAAACTGGCTGAAGCAGGAGTTCACGTAGTCAGTATTCCTAAAACAATCGATAACGACGTATGGGGAACCGATGTTTCATTCGGTTTTGATTCGGCTGTTTCTATCGCTACTGATGCCATCGACCGTCTGCATTCCACAGCCAGTGCCCACCAGCGAGTGATGGTCATTGAAGTGATGGGACACAAAGCCGGATGGATTGCCCTGTATTCAGGAATGGCTGGAGGAGGTGATATTATTCTGCTTCCGGAAATTCCGTTCGACATCCACCGCATCGGCGATGCCATCATCGGACGTCTCAAGAAAGGAAAGCCTTACTCTATCGTCGTAGTGGCAGAAGGTATTCCTACCTTGGGAGGAAAAAAAGCCGCACAATACATTGCCGAAGAAATTGAATATGAAACTGGCTTTGAAACACGCGAAACGGTGTTAGGCTACATCCAACGAGGAGGAAGTCCTACAGCTTACGACCGTAACCTCGCCACTCGCATGGGAGGACATGCTACCGAGCTAATCGCACAAGGCCTATTCGGACGAATGGTCGCCCTGAAAGGAGACACCATCGATTCTGTGCCACTCAGTGAAGTAGATGGGAAACTGAAATTAGTGACAGAAGACCATGATTTGGTCGTACAAGGCCGCCGTATGGGAATCTGTTTCGGATAAATAAAGAAGTGTACTAAATAGGTTGATGCCAACCATTTAGTACACTTTATTCAACTTACTCGACAATCAATTTTAGATGAGTGTCCCCCGTCTTTGCTTTTAACCATTTCACAATCTTCTCCTTGCTTTTCAAGTCAGGCACTTTACGACAATCAATAATCGCAAAAGTCAACGTATCCACTCTCGAACTATCCACCGACAAACGCAAGCTTTTGGATACAGACAAGGATTTAATTTCCGGGAACAATACCTTGAGTTCTTGTCCCAACTGTTTTCCCAGCCAGTCTGAACCAGAAAAATCAGCCAATTGTTTGTGCAGGGTATCAATTTCAGCCTCCTGCTCCTTCAAGCGTTTCTCACTGTTCCGGTAGAAATCTTCCATCACCATCGACTTGATGTTGCTGATGTCTACGGCATTGCCATCTCCCATCCCTTGGAATACTACCAGCTTGGTTTTCGCCAGATTGTAATCTGGCAGGCGGTGCTGTGCGGCAGCTATTTGTTCCTTAGACACCTCCTTGCCCACCAATACTACCTTTATTTCCCGTTTGTCATAGGAAATTTCACGACTCAACACCTGAGAATCGGGAAACTGCAGTTCCTCTGCAATAAAATGACTGGCAGACGTCTGATAGAAGGTTTCTCGCACAATGTTATAGGTAAGATACACGGCCGGACACATGGTACCAATGGTAATCCAGATAATGTAGCGCTTCACCAGCTTCTCGCGGGCCTTGTCGACAAACTGCTTGCGCTGAAAGTGCATCACTCGCACCCCGATGTAAGTGGCCAGACTGATAAATACAGAATTGATGAAATACAGATAAAAGGCACCTAAGAAATACAACAGATTACCCGTAGCCAGTCCGAAACCGGCCGTACACAAAGGCGGCATCAAGGCCGTAGCAATAGCTACACCCGGTATTACATTTCCTTTCTCTTTGGTAGCCAACGCCACAATACCGGCCAACCCGCCGACCAAGGCAATAAACACATCGTAGATGGTGGGTGACGTACGAGCCAACAATTCCGACTGCACCTCATCCAGCGGAGTAAAGGCAAAATAAATCGTGGCGGTCGTCACGCTGAACAACGTAGCCACCAGATAGCTTTTCAAGGAACGTTTCATCAGCTCGAAATCATTCAAACCGATGGAGAGACCCACTCCCATGATCGGTCCCATCAACGGAGAAATCAGCATGGCACCGATAATCACCGCCGTAGAATTGACGTTCAAGCCCAACGACGCAATGAAAGTCGCAAAAATCAAGACCCATAAGTTGGTCCCTTTAAATTCCACCCCGTTGCGGATAGTTTCCACCGTCAGTTGCTCGTCTTCCTTGCTCCGGTTCAAATCCAGATATTCATTGAAAAATTTACGAAGCAGAAATTTTCGTTTGTTTCTCAGTTCCATAAAAGCCCGATTAGATTACATGGTAAATAACATCCTCTTGCCGGTTACCGGAAAAAGCGACCGACAAAAGGTAAAGTCCTTAAAGGTAAGTCTTTTTTGATAATAAATGCGACAAACAGCAAAATTAATATCGTACGGAAGCCTAAACGCAACCAAAGATTGGCAATCGGCGTTTCCTGTGACAACACATAGAGCACCACAGCCACAATCAGATAGAACGCCATGTCTTTCAACGGATAAGCTACCGGATACTTCTTTTGCCCGATAAAATAAGACAACAAGGTAATTACTCCGTAGCCTGCTACTGAAGCCCAAGCGGAAGCCACATATCCGTAAATCGGCACCAGCCAGATATTCAGTCCCAGAATCACGGCGCAACCAATCAAGGAGAAGTAAGCGCCCCAGTAGGTTTCATCGGTCAACTTGTACCAGAAAGAAAGGTTGAAATAAATGCCCTTGAAAATCTCGGCCAACATGACGATAGCCACCACGCTCAATCCTTCCCAGTAGTCGGAAGCCACCATATATTTCAGGATGTCCATGTAGCCCATCACGGCCAAGAAGGCCAATAATGAGAATATAAAGAAAAACTTCATGGCCGAAGAGTAAACTTTCTTGCTGTCTGCATCCTTGTTCTTGCCAAAGACAAACGGCTCATAGGCATAACGGAAAGCTTGCGTGAACATCGCCATGACCAGTGCCACCTTACTTGTGGCACTGTAGATACCCAACTGCACCAGCCCTTCCGAACGGTCATCGAACAGATAAGGATAAATCATCTTGTCGACCGTCTGGTTCAGGATACCGACCAACCCGAATATCAGAATCGGGAATGAATAGTTGATCATACGCTTCATCAACACCTTGTCCATATGATAAGACACGCCACGCAGCTCCGGAATGAAGAAGAACATCTGCAAGGCCGACATAATCAAGTTGGACACGAAGATGTAGCCCACCAAATACTCCGGATTATAGAACCAGTTCACCGTCTCTGGGGCATGAGCATTCAGCCACGGACAGACAAGCAGGAAGAACAGATTCAACAGAATGTTTCCTACAATGTTCAACAATTTAATGGAAGCGAACTTGATGGGGCGCTTCTTGTAACGCAGATACGCAAAAGGGATGCACTGGAAAGAATCGAGGGCCACCACACACACCATCATCGCAATGTAATCGGGATGGTCCGGATATTCCAACAAGGCAGAAAGCGGATGCAGGAACACCATGCACAGCACCACAAACAACAACGAAAGTCCTCCCACGAACAGCAGGGAGTTGGCATACACCTTTTGGGCATCCTCGTCCGACTTGTTGGCGAAACGGAAGAATCCCGTTTCCATACCGAAAGTCAGCAACACCAAAATCAATGCCGTATAAGCATATACATTCGATACCACTCCGTATCCTCCGGAAGCAGCGGGCAACACGGCCGTATAGAGAGGTACCAACAAATAATTCAAAAAACGTCCTACGATACTGCTCAGTCCATAAATGGCAGTATCCTTTGCCAAAGATTTTATTCCGGCCATATTCTTCAATTAATCAAACAGTGTCTTCTCACTGCTGTATTTACTTTTTCCTAAATGTTTATACGCCAGTTCGGTCACTTCACGTCCTCGGGGAGTACGCTTCAGGAACCCTTCCTTGATAAGGAAAGGCTCGTACACTTCTTCCAACGTTCCTGGGTCTTCTCCCAAGGCAGTGGCAATGGTAGTCAGTCCCACCGGACCTCCCTTGAACTTGTCGATGAGTGTACAGAGAATCTTGTTGTCTATCTCATCCAACCCATACCGGTCTATGTTCAAGGCTTCGAGGGCGAAACGGGCAATCTCCAGGTCTATCCGCCCCGAACCTTTCACTTGTGCGAAATCGCGCACCCGTCTGAGCAAAGCATTAGCAATACGAGGAGTTCCCCGACTGCGTGACGCAATTTCTCCTGCCGCATCCACATCGCACGGCACATCCAGAATACGGGCCGAACGAAGAACGATACGCGTCAGTATGGAATCATCGTAATATTCCAGATGGAGGTTGATGCCAAAACGGGCACGAAGCGGAGCTGTCAGCAATCCACTGCGGGTCGTGGCTCCCACCAGGGTGAACGGGTTCAGGTCTATCTGGATGCTACGGGCCGAAGGGCCTTTGTCAATCATGATGTCGATGCGATAATCTTCCATGGCCGAGTACAAGTACTCCTCTACCACCGGACTCAACCGATGAATCTCGTCGATGAACAGCACGTCGTTCGGTTCTAAGCTCGTCAATACCCCGGCCAAATCCCCAGGCTTATCGAGTACCGGGCCAGAAGTCACCTTGAACCCTACCCCCAGTTCATTGGCAATGATGTTGCTCAATGTGGTTTTTCCCAGTCCGGGAGGGCCGTGGAGTAATACGTGGTCGAGTGCTTCCGCCCGAAGCCGTGCCGCTTTTACAAAGATGCGCAGATTGTCCACCACCTTGTCCTGTCCGCTGAAGTCTTCAAACTGGAGCGGACGGAGCGCATTTTCAAAGTCACGCTCTTTTCCGGTAGGTTTATAATCACGTATATCAAATTGTTCTTCCATAAATTCGTCTAAAAGTCTGGTCACAAAAGTACGAATAAAAGAAGAATCCCCGATGAAGAATCCCGAAATTCGTTTATATATTGTATTTTTGTCTACTACAAAAACTGATTGAATTTATGACATCAACCACTACCCCACTGAATGGAAACCGATTGATTTTCTTCTCTCCCACCCACACCTCGGCCCAGATTGCACGGGCCATTGGAGAAGGTATCGGCATGGAAAGGAGAATAGAAACCGACCTGACCTTGGATGAATCTTCCTCTCCAATTGAGATGCAAGGAGAATTGTGTGTCATTGCCACCCCTGTCTATGGTGGACGAGTACCGACCCTTGCCCTGCAACGTTTACAGCGTCTCAAAGGAAACGGAGCTCCCGTGATTCTCGTCGTCGTATATGGCAACCGGGATTACGAAGATGCCTTACGGGAACTTCGGGATACGGCCATCAGCCTGGGCTTTGCGCCCCTGACTGCCGGAGCCTTCATTGGAGAGCACAGTTACAGCACACCCGAACTGCCGATTGCCGCCGGACGGCCGGATACCGATGATTTGCAGCAGTCCCGCGGGTTCGGGAAGGACAGCCTGGAAAAATGGAACCAACTGCATACAGCCGGTACCCCAATTCCCGAGCTGACCGTCAAAGGGAATTTTCCTTATAAATTGTGGACGCCGGGTGCCCCTGCATGTCCTACCTGTACGGAAAATTGCTTTGCCTGTGGCGAGTGTATCGAAGTCTGCCCGACTCACGCCATTCATTTCAATGCGGACCAGACTGCCATTGAAACGGACATCCAGCAATGCATCAAATGTTGTGCCTGCGTAAAAGTTTGTCCAAACAAGGCCCGTGAGTTCAAGTCTCCATTTGCGGCCATCCTCCACGAAAAGTGCAGTGCCCGCCGTCAACCGGAATTGTTTTTCTAATCTCAACCCAGCGTTTACATGAAAGAAAGAGAAAAAAGAGTTTTGGTCGGCATGAGTGGAGGCATCGACAGTTCGGCTGCCTGCATCATGCTACAGGAGCAAGGATATGAAGTAGTAGGCGTGACCATGCGTACCTGGGACGTCGCGTCTCATTTTACCCCCGGCAACGACCAGCCCAATGAAGTGATTGAAGCACAACAACTGGCTGCCCGCCTAGGTATCGAACACCACGTGGCCGATGTGCGGACCGAGTTCCGCCAAGTCATTGTGCAGTATTTCATCGATGAATACATGCGGGGACGTACCCCCAACCCTTGTGTAATGTGCAATCCCTTGTTCAAGGAACGGATTCTCTGTGAATGGGCAGACCGATGCAATTGTGCCTGGATTGCCACGGGACACTACTGCCAGTTGAAAGATATCAATGGTTATCGCTACATCCTGACCGGCGACGACCCCCTGAAAGACCAGTCGTATTTTCTATGGAAACTGCCGCAAGAGATTTTGAAACGGATGATGTTCCCTCTTGGCGGCATGACGAAAGCCAGCGTACGCGATTACCTCGCCTCAAAAGGTTTCGAGGCCAAAGCCCGTGGAGGAGAAAGCATGGAAATCTGCTTCATTGAAAAAGACTACCGGGAATTTCTGAAAGAGCATTGCCCCGACATTGACGAAAGGATTGGTCCGGGATGGTTTGTCGACAGCAAAGGGCTGAAACTGGGACAGCACAAAGGTTTCGCCTACTACACTATCGGACAGCGGAAAGGATTGGAAATCGCCTTGGGAAAACCGGCCTACGTATTGAAAATCAATCCTGCCAAAAACACAGTCATGCTGGGAGATGCCGACCAGCTCAAGACCCAATATATGCTGGTAGAAGATTACAATGTAGCCAGTCTGGATGAACTGCTCAGTTGTAAGGACTTGGCTGTACGCATCCGCTACCGCAGCCGGTCGATTCCTTGCCAGGTGATTCTGCTGGAGAACGGGCAACTGTTGGTCCGCTTCCAACAAGAGGCTTCTGCCATCACCCCCGGTCAGTCGGCTGTGTTCTACGAAGGCAACCGGGTATTGGGTGGCGGATTCATCGCTTTCCAGCAAGCCATCAAAAAGATAGGTGCCGAGAACGAAGCGAAGTTCCCGAAATAAATCACTCCTATACCTAAAAAAGATGCCCGGACTGCTCCTCACAAGCCGTCCGGGCATCTTTATTTGTCCAAACTTTAAAGATTATTCTTTGTCACGATCCGGAGAAAAACGTACCGGGTCATTGTACTGCTCTTGCAGTTTGGCCATTTCCGCCTTCAGTTCCGTCACGATTCCCTCATATTCTTTCTGACCATACAAATTGTGCATTTCGTGCGGGTCTTCCTGCAAGTCATACAGCTCCCATGTATCAATGTCATTATAGAAATGAATCAGTTTGTAACGGTCTGTACGTACTCCGTAATGGCGTTTCACCATGTGTTCGGCCGGATACTCGTAGAAATGGTAATACAAAGCCTTGCGCCAGTCTTTCGGGTGCTCTCCTTTTAACAAAGGCAGCAGAGAAACTCCGTGCATGTCCGACGGAACTTCCACTCCCGCCAATTCCAGGAAAGTAGGCGCATAGTCGATATTCTGCACCATTTCCGTAATGTCTCCCTTGCGGGTAAAACCTTCCGGCAGACGCATAATCAGCGGGGTATGCATGGATTCTTCATACATGAAACGCTTGTCGAACCAACCATGCTCTCCCATATAGAATCCTTGGTCGGAAGTATAGACAATCAATGTATTTTCCAGCAAACCTTTTTCTTTCAGGTAATCCAACACACGCCCCACATTGTCATCCAACGATTTGACCGTCTTCATATAATCACGCATATAACGCTGGAACTTCCAATTGGCCAGTTCCTTTCCTTGCGGATTCTTTTTATAGAAGTCATCAATAATCGGGCCGTAGAATTTGTCCCAGGCCGCACGCTGTGCACTGTCCAAACGTCCCAGGAAACTTTCATACACGCTCTTTAAGCGGGAATCCTTGTCCGGACGGAGCATCTTCAGGTCATAAATCATGTCCATGTCCTTTACGATGCTCATTTCCTGTGCCGCAGCTGCTTCACGTCCTTCATAATCGTCAAAGAAATTATCCGGCAACGGGAAAGTCTTGTCTTCATACAAGGCCAGGTTGCAGGTATCTGCCATCCAGTTACGGTGAATCGCCTTATGGTGAATCATCAGGCAGAAAGGTTTCTTCTCATCCCGCTTGTGCTCCAGCCAGTCGATGGCATCGTCCGTAATGATATTGGTAATATATCCGTGCTTCTGGATGGTATCGTTATCCTGTGTAATAAAATTCGGATTATAATAATCACCCTGCCCCGGCACAATTTCCCAATAATCGAAACCAGAGGGCAGACTTTCCAAATGCCATTTTCCAATAATGGCCGTCTGATAGCCAACCTTGCGCAGCAGTTTCGGGAACGTCTGCTGCGCGCTGTCGAACACACAAGTGGTATTATCATAGAATTTGTTGCCGCAAGAATGTTTTCCAGTCAGCATACAGGCACGGCTGGGACCACTCAACGAGTTGGCCACAAAACTATTGGTAAAACGTACACCTTCATTGGCAATCCGGTCCAGATTGGGCGTTTCCATGTAGCGTGTGTCATAACAGCTCATCATCTGCGCCGTATGGTCATCGGTCATGATATACACAATGTTGTATTGCTTCTTTTCCTGCTTGTCAGCTTGCTGACAGGCAGTGGTCACAGCCGATAGGATAACCATACCGGCAAGGGGGTAAAGTTTGTTCATAATTTGGTTTTAGGTTATTAAAGTTTATAAAGCGGAAATACGGAGTTTGTAACTCATCGGCTTTTGTGGTATCTGGTATTTCAGCATGGTTTCCGGACCACAGCTTGCGTTACCCAATCCCCGAAGTGCGGCATCCAGATGCAACACTACGTAAGGACGTTTCTCCAGTTCCCATGTATGCTTGGTGTTCATCAAATCCTCGTCAGTGTAACGCAACGCGGAGAACGACACATTACCCTGCGTCTGGATACGGATACCCTTGCCGGATGCATCGGTCAGTTCCAAACTGCGCAAGCCTTCCCGGTTGCCCATGGACTGCGGTTTGACATACTTACCGCCCATTTCATCTACCGTAGTAGTATAACGTCCTACCGGGCAAGCGTCTTTCCGGTCTACGTAGTTTTCCCACGGCCCATGTGCATAATAATTTACCTGTGTCAACGTAGAATCCAACAGGCATACCAGCCCACAACGGCGCAAATTGGCAGTCTGCGGAGAGAAGCGTACATCCATATCCAACACACCGTCTGGAGTGAAAGTATACACAATGTTGGTGGCACACAAAGAGCCTCCGCGGGAAGTACGTACCAGTACCTTTCCTTTTTCCACAGTTACTTCGCATGTACCGGCTGCATCCAGCCCGTTGGCCACTTCCTTGAACAAATCATTTTCAATCCAGCGATGGTTATCGTACAAGAAACCGCCCTTATGACTGATAATTTCCTTACCGCCCATGTTCAACTGAATCAGCTGCCCTGTGCTCCTGTCGAATACGGCACGTACCTTTTCATTCGCTACTGAAACCTGTTTCTCATCTTCCCGAACATCCCAGTTGTTTTTCTTTTTCTTCGCAGCCAGTTCCGGCAATGCCGCCCGTTCGGTCAGTTCAAACTGACGGAAGGCCACCTCATGTCCTGCTTCTGCCCATACGGTAGACGACAGCATCCGCACATGCAGATTGACCATCACCTCGTCACCGTTTTTCTGTGCCCCCGACAGATTCACACCCGTCAGTTTCAGACTGAGAGCCACGGAATCGCCCGGAAGCACCGCCTCCAGTTTCAAGCTGTCGGCCCCCACAATCTCTCCATTCTTTACCGTCTCCCATTTCAAGTCGAAGCCGTTCAACGGCAGGAACGCATATTTATTGGTCACCTGGATATTGGCTACATCGTGTGCCGCATCCATACCCAGACACTTGAAGCCTACATATTGATAAATGGCTTTCACCTCCTTCAGCTTCGGTGATTCTTCCCGTGTGGCCGGGACGATACCGTTTGAACAGAAGTTACCCTGATGCGGACCCGGGAAGTCATATCCCGTATGCAAGCGATAAATCCCTTTCTTCATTTCATGAGGTTCGTAAATCGCCTGGTCTATCCAATCCCAGATAGCTCCTCCAATCGTAGCCTTACTGCCTTCTATGCTTTCCCAGTATTCTTTCAAATTACCGATGGCATTTCCCATGGCGTGCGCATATTCACAGACAAAGAGAGGCTTTTCGAACGCGCTCACATGTTCCTCCATCCAGTCCATGCTCGGATACATCTTGGAATAGAAATCGCTGAAACGGTTACCTCCGTATGATTTCCCGTCGCGTGCACCTTCATAATGCACCGGACGGCTGTCCAGTTTCTTGGCCGCGTCATAGCAATCACGGAAGTTCGCTCCTCCTCCGGCTTCATTGCCCAGACTCCAGAAAATCACACTCGGATGATTACGGTCTCTCAATACCATCCGGTCAATACGGTCTACAAACGAAGGTATCCAGGAAGGCATGTCACTGATAGACTGGTTGGCATGGTTTTCCAAGTCAGCCTCATCCATCGTGTACAGGCCATAGTAATCAAACATGGCATACATTTTAGCGGCATTCGGATAATGCGACGTACGAATCGTATTGATGTTGTTCCGCTTCATGGTCAGCACATCCCACAACATGGACTCCGTCGTCACAGCCCGTCCGTACATCGGATGCGTATCATGCCGGTTGGTTCCCTTAAAGAATACCCGCTTGCCATTCAGATAAAGCAACGAGCCCTTCACTTCGATGTCACGGAAACCGTATTTCGTAGAAAAGGCCATTTCGTCCTTTCCTCCCTGACGCTGTATCACTTGCACAGTATACAAGGTAGGAGTTTCAGCAGTCCACAAAGACAAATCTGTCAAATCGAATGACACATTAGCCGTACTTACCGGAGAAGAAGGAGCGTATTTCACAGCTACTTCCGATTCGGCTACCTTACGGCCTTCCGGATCTAACAGACGCACCAGCAGATTCTTGGTACCCTTCAGCTTGTCACGGTTATCCAAAGACAACTTCACATTCATGGTTCCACTTTTATAGTTCTTGTCTTTATCCAATAGGCAGGTAATGTAATGATCGCGTACACTTACTTTCGGTACATTATATAAATATACATCACGGAAGATACCACTCATACGGAACATATCCTGACATTCCAGATAAGAACCGTCACACCAGCGGAACACCTGCACAGCCAGACGATTTTCGCCCGGTTTCAGGTACTTGGTCACATCAAACTCAGCTACATTGTTTGCTCCTTGTGAATAGCCCACATATTTTCCGTTGAGATACACAAAAGCTGCACTGTAAATACCACCGAAATGAATGAAAGTACGTTTTCCATCCCAGCCTTCCGGCAAATTAAACGTACGTACATACGAACCTACCGGATTGATACCATAGTTCTTTCCGCCATCGTTAAAACCTTTACGTGCCTGAATATAAGGCGGTGTGTTGGCATGCGGGAATTCTACATTGGCATAAATCGGACGGTCGTATCCCTGCATTTCCCAGTTAGACGGCACAGGAATGCGGTCCCATCCCGATACATCGAAATCTTCCTTATAAAAATCCAGTGGACGTTGTGAGGGTTCTGACACCCAATGGAAAGCCCATGTACCGTTCAGCAGCATATAGGCAGAGTTATGTACTTCCTCCCAAGGGCGGTCATAGAAAGCCTTGTCTGCCAACATATCTTTCTCTGAAGGATAAGGCATATACGTGGCATGACCTACTTCCTTATTTTCTTCAAAGCGAGTTTCATCTTCCCAGTACACTTTTTCGCGTGCAGCCATACCTGCTCCTTCGGGCATAGGCACGGCGCTTACCCGTATCTGGAACAAAGAAGCTTCCATCGTTTCAGCCTTCTTTCTGTCCATCAACTGCAGACGGCCGTCTTTCTGACATACCAGCATAAGCGACGGAGTATTGGCCGGAGCCAGTCTCACCCCGTTTGCGGTTTCCTGTATGCTCCACAACTGCGCCTCATCACTTCCGTTTACCTCTGTAACGACCAATGCCTTATGGTCTACATCAGCTCTCAGCGCCTTGTCTTCGAATACATTCACAAAACGGAAACTTCCCGATAACTCGTTAATGTTCCACTGCTGTTTCTGGTCGTCCTTACTCAAGGATTTCAATATCACAGACGACCCCTTATCATAGCCCAGTACCTTATTTGATACCTTTGCAGGGAATACATTATAAAGCTTATCTTTATCGTATCTGCTTTGCGAAGATACATTCTGAGCCATCCATACCAGAAGTCCCAGGACCATCAAAAAACGATAAATTTTCATCATAACATTTGCTATATTAAAGTGGAATACATACTAAATTTCTAACTTTTCCCTTAAATCCCATCTTAGTATCTCCCAACTGCCTCAATGGGAAAATCAAGGTTTCCTGATACCAGAAACGATCCTTCCGCTGCCGTTTTTCATTATACACTTCACCAACACGACCTTCCAGTCTTTCTTGAAGCTGTCCGTTCACAAATAGAGAAGTACCCTTCACATCCCCCTCAATTCTCACCTTTGTCCATTGTCCGGCAGGCAAACGATATGCATGGAACACAAACTCATAGCCGTCACGACGGAAAGCAAACTTGCCGGTATTCTGCCAATTGGAAACAAATTCTGAATGCGGCCCTTTGAACAATATGGCATCAATATTAGGCGACGCATCCGGACACAATTCAAATTCTACCGCATAAGGATAGCCTATTTCATCTACTTCCGTAGTTACGATCTCCGTACCAGATAAAGTCACTTCTCTTCCTGCTTCAATCAGTGTGGTCTGCTCGTCTACCTTAGCTAACAAGTTTACACCTGGAGCCTCAGGAGTAGTAGCGCAAAGCGCCATGAATTGCTCAAAAGGCACTTTATCCGCATTTTCACCCTTCCACATCTTTTCACACACCACCTGCAAACCTGGGAAAGTACGAAAATGTACATCCTGTTCGCTAATTCCATTACCCACACGGTCATTCCAGACTGCCAGCATCGCCCCCAGGAAGTTAGGGTGACGTACGGTCATTTTCGGATCACCCTTCCGCATCATTTCCGGCATCCAGTTTTCATACAACCACTGATAGTTCAAGAAATCATAATAATAATGCGCCGCAGGCACCAGATACAACAGCCCGTCACACAAATTCACCACCTTGGCACCCGCATCCAGACAAGTCTGCACATCCATCCAGTCATAATTCCATGCACTCACCACTTTTCCTTTCAAATCGACAGGAGTATTTCCTTTCATCACATTCAAGCTTCCCCACAAACGCGGAGTCTTGCCATATTTTGACACAAAATCCAGATAATGATTCGTAAAGCGACGGAACTGTTCCGATTCTTTCTGGTTATATTCATCTGTACCGATATGCACCTCCGGTCCTACGAACACGGGATTCTCGCCCGACAGATATTCATCAAACAGTGCATCCACAAATTCGTAAACCTCCGGTTTGTATAAATCCAGGTGGTCCATACCATACTCTTTCTTATCGGCTGCCAGACGCGGATTATAATGTGTGAAAGCCAATGAATGAGCCGGCACGTCAATCTCCGGTATCACATTTACCCCATAACGTGCTGCCATAATCTGAAAATCACGGAATTCTTCTTTGGTATAAGAACCATCCTTTGCCGTCAGCCCCGGGAAGCGCTCGCTTTCCAGACGAAAAGCCGCATACGTCTTGTTCCAGTCATTCCCAAAGAATTCCACAAAACCATTGTCATTCAAATGTACCTGCAACTCATTCAACTTATAGAACGAAAGAATTTTGACATAATCACGCAAGTAGTCCATCGTAAAGAATTTACGAGCCACATCAATCATGAATCCTCGGTTGGGATACAAAGGAAAGTCCGTAGCCCGTCCTTTCATCAGTCCCTCCGGCTGGTTATGAATCATCTGAAGCAAAGTACGCGTACCCCAGAAGACACCTTTGGCAGTAGGTGCTTCAATGGTAACCTCACTCTGAATGTTCATGCGGTATCCTTCTTCGCCCAAGGTTTTGTCCGGTTTTCCCAAAGTCAGATAAACGGTCCCTTTTTCTTTCTTTCCTACTTCTACCCGATAATCCCAGCCAAACATTGCTTTCAAATCCTGTACCAGGATCTCGGCTCCTTCTTTCAGTTCCTTTTCTTCCTCTGGAGAAACAATCACTTTTCCAGCCTCCGGAAGCACCAGCTTTCCTTTTGCTGCTTTCCACTGCTGCAAAGCAGGAATCACTTGTGGCACATTCTGGCCTACTGCCATCATTAACCCACACAACCACATCACACTACATAAAATCAGGTGTCTCATTGTATCAAATTTAAAGTTTACATATTTATCCTAAGAAATAACCGTTTCTGCAGAAATCAACGACACTCATACTAAAAATTATCATCTATATTGATTAAGGAAACACTAAACCATGAACAAATAAAACCAGCGATTTTTCTCATACTATTTATTTTAGGATTTTAGTTTCGAATACAAAAATATGCATTTTTCTTTACTATTCAGATTTTTACAAGCTGAAATTTAAGTCTAAAAAATATCTATTAACCAGCTATAAAAAGAGAACTTAGACTTTGATAGCAATTCAAAATAAACAAAAAACACACTGAACCTTATGATTGTTAAAGCTCAGTGTGTATACAAAAAAGAAATAGTTTGATTAATGTAATCCTCTTCTCTTTAAATACTCAATTAACTTTTGAGGTTCATCTGTTTGAATCATACGAGCCCCCAACTCATCTATTAAATATCCAAATCCTGCATCAGGATTCTCTAAAGATATTACATCATCATGGCCACCGTTCCTGCCTTTCAAAGAGTTATACCAAATTAAAGATTGATAATTAATCAGCCGTACAGCTTTTTTAGGTAAAGGATTGGTAACTTCATTAAAACCTAATTCAAAAGCAACAGGAGACATACCATCAACAAATTCTACCATAGCATCTTCAGCACCCTTATTGTCCAACCGAATCATTGGCATGTAAATCACGTCATCCAGATATTTTCCAAATTTAGTTTGAACATCTGCCAAAGGATGTAATCCTTTCATTATAGCAATATCCAGTGTGCCAGTTTCCTTTAACAAATCAACTACTTGGTTAAAGAAACGATCTGATTTATCTAAGTTTAACATAATCCTTCCTTGTGCCAAAAGCAATGCTTCTTTTAATGTAGGAACTTTATAATTCGTAAGCTTACCTTCATAATCCTTCAAATTTAACTTCTGAATATCGCTAAACATAGTTTCTGCAATAATTCCATGTCCATTAGTCGTACGGTCAAGTGTTTCATCATGCATTAATATCAAGACACCATCTTTCGTTCGTTGTACATCTATCTCGACCACATCTCCTCCCATCTCTATAATACTATTGATAGCATCCAAAGAATTTTCAGGAAAATGCTTCCAGTCTCCTCTATGTGCTACTACATGTACATAGGACTGATTTCTGTCCAACAAATTCTTCCGAACATACCCAGAATTATTTATAAATTTATTGTTTAATCTCAAATATTCAATAAGTTCTTTCGGTCTATCAGTCTGAATAAAAGAAGCACCCATTTTCAAGACCTCTCCCCAAACCTGATCTTTTTCATTTTTTTCTACCGCACGGTCATCATTCAACCCTCCACAAAGTGATGGCCATAATGTATTTATCCACACTTTAGCTCCCGATGCCTGAATCAAGTTTAATACCTTTTCTACTTGTGCATCTTTCTTCTGAAAACAAACTTCAAATGCTTGCGGGTGAAGATTTTTAATATAATCCTCCACAAATGTCACCGCATTTGGACGATTTGCATCTACTATCGGCATAAAATAAAGATCTTTTACGACCTCTTTATTTTCCTCATTTACAGTTTCAAAAGGCAAACCAGATTTTATAATAACCTGTTGAGTAGTCTGTGTCTTTTCCAAAACTTTTTTTACGTCGGCAAAGAAGTCATATCCTTTATCAATATTAACCCATATTTTTCCTTTTACAACCAACATAGCTTCTTCTAAAGTAGGAATTGTATGCGTTGTGAGTACTCCTGCCCCATTTTTCAGTCTTAATTGTTTCAATTCAGCTAAAGTATAATCTTCTGGTTTCCCTTTTCCTGAAGTCGTCCGATCCAAAGTCTGGTCATGCATTAAGATAAGCACATTGTCTTTAGTTTTCTTAATGTCTATTTCAACCATATTTACCCCCATATCAATGCAATTCTGTATTGCTTGTATGGAATTTTCCGGAGCATTTCTCCAATCTCCACGATGAGAAACAACAACCGTCTTCCCTTTTTCAAATCGTACTTGTGCAGTCAAACAAGTACAATTCATATTGGCTACGAACGCCAATATGAATAACACTATACATTTCTTTATCATATAACAATTAGTCTTTATCATATAACAATTAGTTATAACCCAAATTTTGTTTAATACTTGAATCGGTATCTATTTGTGACAACGGAATTGGTTGAACCAAATTATTCTCGTTTACAGTTACTCCATTATATCCTGTCGTTTTCTGGAAATATGCAGTCATTACTTCTACAGCCTTTCCTGTACGAATCAAGTCAAACCAACGATGTCCTTCACAAACAAGTTCCTTTCTACGTTCAGTAGCAATTTCCTCAAGTAATTCATCTTTGTCTGTATAATTTGTATATGACAAATTATCAATCGCTCTTCCTCTTACCGCTTCCAAACAATCATTTGCCAAATCCATGTCATCCTGCAAACCTCTTTGTGCATAACATTCAGCCAACATTAACAAAACATCTGCATAGCGAAGAACCACCGCATTACTTCCACAATCTTCAACGACCTCCGAAGTCTGCTTTATTTTATTAGAAACCAGATGAACCGTTGTCCTTTTCAGGTAAGCAGTTTTACGTTTGTCATTATCTGCAAATAAGGCATATACTTCTTCCGTGGGTAAATTATGTCCCTTTGCTCCATTTATGGTACCCGAAGGGCTGAACATTCTTAAAGCATCACTACCCTCTGAGTTTCCATTTAATCCGGATTCAAACTGCACATCAAAAAGGATTTCTTTATTCCCCTTATTATTCGTATCAAATATCATATCTGGATCATCAAGCAAACCATACCGTGGATTTTGCTTTACAGCTTCCAACTGAGGTATTGCACTCGCATAATCACCCAAAGTCAAATAGACTTTTCCCAGCAATCCTTGTGCGGCAGGTTTACAAGCACGCTCTTTTATCGAATTTTCATCCTGCATCAGCTTAATAGCATCAGTCAAGTCATCTACAATTGCCTTGTAAACTTCTTCCTTCTTCGTACGTCCCTGACCAAAATACTCATTCGTATCCACAGTTTCTTTTGTTACTAAAGGAACATCCCCAAATATCCGAACCAAATTAAAATACATCAGTGCACGAAGAAACTTCATTTCTCCTTTTACCTGGTTACGTTCCACGTCTTCCATCTCTACAGCATCGATCCGATTCAAGATAACATTACACTGCTGGATTCCGATATAGTTATGCCGCCAAGAATCTGCTACAACAGAATTAGATGATGTCATATTAAACTCATCCAATTGTCCGTAGTTACCGCCATCATTAGCTGGCACTTCATCCCAAGTATTATCAGAAGGCAATTCTCCCAACACATAATTGGCAATACCATATTGTCCACTATATTGTAAAGTGGCATACGCTGCGTTCACTCCTTGAAGAATTTGTTCTTCGTTCGTAAAATAATTATTAATTACATTATTGCATTCAGGAGTCAAATCAAGTAAGCTATCAGAACAGCCTACACATAAAGTGCATATTGCAGCACATAATGTCATTTTATAATTTCTCATAATAAACACTTTCTTAATAATTAAAAACTAACGTTTACTCCAAGTGAAATTGTCCGTGGTACCGGATATACATAATGCTCCTTACCTTGTTCCAGCAGATTAGTACCTTCTGCGTCAATATTAAAGCCTTTATAAGGAGTTATCATAAATAGATTATTTCCTAATACATAAACCTGCGCACGACTCAATCCCAACTTTTTAGTAAATGACTGAGGCAAATTATATGACAGTTTCAGGTTTCTCAACAATAAATAAGAAGCGTCTTTAAACCAGATATTCGAAGTTGCCGCAGCCTTTCTTGCATTGGAATAATTTGCCATATTCGGAGTTGCATAAGTTCCGTCCGGATTATTTACAGGGTGATAACGATTATCAAAATAGTCTTGAGTTACCATCATAAAACCTTCTCCACGTTCAAGAGATTCCAAGGTACTTCCATATTTTTTCTTTCCCAGTTCACTATAGAAATCAAAAGTAAGCTCAAAGTCTTTGTAGCCAAACACATTATTAAAACCAATGATTGCTTTAGAAGCTGGAGAGCCAAAGCTTTTTTTATCCTTTGAATCTATAATTTTATCTCCATTCAAGTCTGCAATAATATAATCTCCAATCTGAGTACCAGCCATAGATGGATATTTCTGCAAATCTTCTTCTGATTTATATATACCTAAGATCTCATATCCATACAATTCACTGATAGATTCACCGACTTTCGTAATATTACTTCCAGAAATAATCTGTGTCTGCCCAGGAGCTAACGCCAGTACCTTATTTTTATTTGTAGACAAACTCAGACTTGAATTCCAGGATACAGGTCCCAAGTTTACATTCTTTGCAGTAGATAATTTCAATTCAAAACCGACATTCCGTATTTCTCCAATATTCTGCAATGAAGTTGCATATCCACTCTGTTCAGGAACAGGCACTTCAAGTAACAAGTCCTGAGTATTTGCTACATAAAAATCAGCATTTACACCTAAATATTCAAACAAAGTCAAGTCTAATCCAATATTATATGTAGAAGTCATCTCCCATGACAAATCAGCATTAGGAGATTCTGATATAATCGTACCCGGAGCAATAGTCCCTCCATTAATATAATCCGCACTTCCCATTATAGCTTGTGCACCAAAATTTGGAATCTGATTGTTTCCTGATTTTCCCCAACTGGCACGCAATTTCGCATACTCAACTACAGGGTTTCCTTTCATAAAATCCTCACCAGAAATCAACCAAGCAGCAGAAACAGCCGGGAACACTCCCCATTTGCTATTCTTACCAAAACGCGACGAACCATCCCATCTGACAGACGCATTAAGCATATATTTATTCATATAGTTATAGTTCAAACGGGAAAAATACGAAATCATCGCCCAGCTATATTGATCAGGAGTAATCTTAAAGCTACTTCCACCTGCAATATTCTCAATAGAATCATCTGAAAAACCAGAAGCTACAATATTTACTGCTGTATATTCCTCTTTCTGATAAGATTGCCCCAACAGAAACTGAATATTATTAGTATTATTAAACAATGACTTGTTAAATGTCAAGGTATTCTCTATCAAATAATTCAAAGTTTCACCCCTTCCTTGAGAAGACTCTGTAGGTTTCGGGGCAGAAACACGATAAGCACCTAAAGATGAAGGATTAAAATAATTCGAAGTTAAAGAATTATAGTCTGATCCCAAATTAATTTTATAGCGTAAGAAATCAAACAATTTGACCTCCGTGTAAAAATTTCCGAAAATACGAGTCCGTTTTTTATTATTTGTTATCATATTAGCCCATGCCACCGGATTCTCACAAAGAGCTCCATCCGATTCCTGATTAGCTGCAATCTGTTCAGAAATAGCATAACTTCCATCCTCATTGTAGGGAGAGAAAAATGGATAACTAATAGAAGCCAGACCTATCAATGTTCCTCCCCATGTTCCAGAGGATGCAAATTCATTTGTACGTGTATACGAAGGAGACATCGATAATCCCATCGTTATATATTCATTAGGATTAAATCTCATATTCAAGTTAGCAGAAAACTTATCCATATCAGAGCCTATAAGAATACCATCCTGCTTTATGTAGCCACCTGCAAAAGAATAAGACATTTTTTCTGTTCCGCCATTGACAGCTACATTATAATCCTGAATAGGTGCAATACGAAATATCTCATCATACCAATCTGTATTGGTTAACCCTGGTTCTCCATTCAAATAAGGAATTATATAATCTGGTATTAATTCACGTTTAGAAGCTCCCTTGCTTCTACGCACCTCATTACTATCTGATTCACTTCTATGCAATGGATCTTTATTCACATACCCTGTATTGCGGGCTTCTTTCAAGAATTGAGCAAAATCATAAGCATCCACCAGTTCTACTCTATCTGAACGCTGCTGAATCCCATAATTTACAGATAATGTCACAGTGGGTTTTCCAGTCTTACCTCCTTTTGTAGTAATCATTATAATACCATTTGAACCTCTTGAACCGTAAATCGCTGTAGAAGCAGCATCTTTTAATATTTCAATAGATTCAATCGCATTCGGATTAATACTATTTATATCTGAACCTTCGGAAAGAGGGAAACCATCCACAACAATCAAAGGAGAGTTTCCAGCTGTCAATGTGCCAATTCCTCTCACTCGAATCTGAGGATTACTTCCAGGATCTCCAGTAGACTGAATTATCTGAATTCCAGTAGCCTTTCCAGACAATGAGTTTGCAAAGTTTGTTGACGGATAATTTTGAATATCAGTAGATTTTACAGAGGCAATAGATCCTGTATTACTTTTAGTCGTAGTCGTACCATATCCAATAACTACCACTTCATTCAATTCTTTTGTATCTTCTTGCAGAATAATGTTAAGTTGTGACTTACCTCCAACTTTTATTTCCTGACTTTTATAACCAATATAACTAATTACCAATGTAGCATTCTTCTCATTAATTTCAAGGCTAAATTTCCCATCTACATCTGTAACCGTACCATTCGTTGTACCCTTTTCCATAATTGTCGCCCCGATAATACTTTCTTTGTAAGAATCCAGGACGATTCCCCTAATATTTCTAGCTTGTGCATTCATTATTAACAAACACAAACCAAAAACTAAAAACAACCTTTGCTTCATGCTTTAATAGTTTAATGTAATAATATTTTAGTTTGTTCAATTTTACCGCCGCAAAGGTATTTTAGGCCTATTACAAGTTAATTACGAAAAAAATACCAAATCTTTACAAACGAAATAAGAAATGATGAACAATATACCTACCCTTACACAAGTCCAAACTTTCTATTAATCCACATATAAATCTAACATTCATGAATAATTTTCAAATATTTTTATCGGCAATAATATGAAATCATAAATTTACGGTCTTAGCCTTTCTACATTAGAGGATTTAATAGATATAATATTCCTATTGAACTAATATTTTTGTCACGCACACATTTTATCAAACTTTCAGATATATTTTTCAGAATCTCTCAACAAATTCTTTGTTTCACAGTGCGGGATTTGTATTTCACACTGTGAAATATATATCCCACACTGTGGGTTTTGTATCCCACAGTGTGAAACAGAGAATTTATTATTAACGTTTTAAAATACTCTTCAATACAAAAACAACTTTACCTACAAGCATTTACTTCTATATCTTAAAACCATCCTCGAAAAATTCGCTTCGCACGCCGCAAAAAAGAATAATTTCCAAATAAATCGTATCTTTGCACATCGTAAGGTTGCAACTTAGAATAAACTATATACGTATATGGAAAAGAAATTCAAACGGACGACCGTGACATCGGCACTGCCCTATGCCAACGGCCCGGTCCATATCGGCCATCTGGCAGGTGTTTACGTACCGGCCGATATTTATGTGCGCTACCTGCGCCTGAAAAAAGAGGATGTGCTCTTTATTGGTGGTTCTGACGAACACGGGGTGCCCATCACCATCCGTGCCAAGAAGGAAGGCGTCAGCCCACAGGACATTGTGGACCGCTACCACACCCTCATCAAGAATTCTTTCAAGGAATTTGGTATCTCATTCGATGTGTACGGACGTACTTCTTCTCCGACGCATCACCAAATGGCTTCTGATTTCTTCCGCAAACTGTACGACAAGCATGAGTTCATCGAAAAGACTTCCATGCAGTATTACGACGAGGAAGCACATACCTTCCTGGCCGACCGTTACATCACGGGAGAATGTCCGCGCTGCCATGCACAGGGCGCCTACGGTGACCAGTGCGAGAAATGCGGCAGCACCCTGTCACCTACCGAACTGATCAACCCGAAGAGTGCCATTAGCGGAAGCCAGCCGGTCATGAAGGAAACCAAACACTGGTACCTACCGCTGGACAAACACGAAGGATGGCTGCGCAAATGGATTCTGGAAGACCACAAGGAATGGCGTCCGAACGTGTACGGACAGTGCAAAAGCTGGCTGGACATGGGACTTCAGCCGCGTGCCGTGAGCCGTGACCTCGACTGGGGTATCCCAGTACCGGTAGAAGGTGCAGAAGGCAAAGTGCTCTACGTTTGGTTCGATGCGCCTATCGGTTATATCTCCAATACCAAGGAACTGCTGCCAGATTCATGGGAAAAATGGTGGAAAGACCCTGAAACCCGCCTGATTCATTTCATTGGAAAAGACAACATCGTGTTCCACTGCATCGTGTTCCCAGCCATGCTGAAAGCTGAAGGAAGCTACATTCTTCCGGACAACGTACCGGCTAACGAGTTCCTGAACCTGGAAGGCGACAAAATCTCTACTTCCCGCAACTGGGCCGTATGGTTGCACGAATACCTGCAGGACTTCCCGGGCAAACAGGATGTGCTGCGTTACGTGCTGACAGCCAACGCCCCGGAAACCAAAGACAACGACTTCACTTGGAAAGATTTCCAGGCTCGTAACAACAACGAACTGGTGGCTGTATACGGAAACTTCGTGAACCGGGCCATGGTACTGACACACAAATATTTTGACGGAAAAGTGCCGGCTTGCGGCGAACTGAACGACTACGACCGTGACACCCTGAAAGAATTTGCCGACGTCAAAGCAGAAGTAGAAAAACTGCTGGATGTATTCAAGTTCCGCGATGCACAGAAGGAAGCCATGAACCTGGCCCGCATCGGAAACAAATACCTGGCTGATACTGAACCTTGGAAACTGGCCAAGACCGACATGGGACGGGTAGCTACTATCCTGAACATTGCCCTGCAGCTGGTTGCCAACTTGTCTATCGCTTTCGAACCATTCCTGCCGTTCAGCTCTGAAAAACTGCGCAAGATGCTGAACCTGGAAAGCTTCGACTGGGAGCAGCTGGGACGTACCGACCTGTTAGCAGAAGGCCATCAATTGAACAAGCCGGAACTGCTGTTCGAAAAGATTGAAGATGATGTGATTCAGGCACAGGTGGACAAACTGCTGGCTACCAAGAAAGCCAACGAGGCTGCCAACTACAAGGCCAACCCCATCAAACCGACCATCTCGTTCGAAGAATTTGAAAAGCTGGACATCCGTGTAGGTACCGTATTGGAATGTGAAAACGTGCCCAAGATGAAGAAGCTGCTGAAATTCAAGATTGCCGACGGACTGGAAAACCGTACCATCGTCAGCGGAATTGCCCAGCACTACAAACCGGAAGAACTGGTAGGCAAACAGGTGCTGTTCATCGCCAACTTGGCTCCGCGTCAGTTCAAGAACGGACTGGTAAGTGAAGGTATGATTCTCAGTGCAGAAAACTTCGACGGCTCTTTGTCCGTGACGACCACTTTGAACGAAGTAAAACCGGGAAGTGAGGTAAAATAATCCCGCTTCTCCTACTCCATTTTATATACTGACAGACACACGCAGATTTCCCTGGCCCACCCATGGAGGTCTGCGTGGTTTGTTCCATTACATCTAAAAACGAGCATGCCCGAACACTCTTTAAAAGAAAAAACCGCCAAAGGACTACTTTGGGGAGGTATCAACAACGGAGCCATGCAGGTACTGAACCTGGCCTTCGGCATCGTGACCGCCCGCATTCTGAACGACAGCGACTACGGAATGGTGGGCATGCTGAGTATTTTCTCCCTGATTGCCGGCTCTTTGCAGGAAAGCGGATTCACCGCGGCCTTGGTCAACAAGAAAGAAATCACCCATCAGGATTACAACGCGGTATTCTGGTTCTGTAGCGGACTGAGCCTGACCCTCTACCTGATTCTGGCCGGATGTGCCCCGCTTATTGCCGATTTCTACCACAATGACGCACTGGTTCCCCTGGCGCGTTACTCGTTCCTGGGCTTCTTCATTGCCAGTCTGGGGATTCCCCACAGTGCTTATCTCTTCCGTAACCTGATGGTCAAGCAGAAAGCCTTGTCGAGTATCATCGCCTTACTGGTATCCGGTACCACCGGTGTAACCATGGCCCTGCTGGGCTATTCTTACTGGGGAATTGCCACGCAAAGCATTGTCTACGTGGCGGTCATCAACCTGTGCTACCTGTATTTCTCTCCCTGGCGACCGACGTTCCATTTTGATTTCAGTCCCCTGAGAAGCATGGTCGGCTTCAGCAGCAAACTCCTGCTGACCAATATTTTCAACCACATCAACAACAACCTGTTCTCCATCATCTTAGGGCGTTATTATTCCGAACGGGAGGTAGGACAATTCAATCAGGCCAACAAATGGAACCTGATGGGGCACTCTTTGATTACGGGTATGGTGAGCAGTGTGGCCCTTCCCGTACTGCGTCAGGTGGCCGACGACCCTGAACGCCAGTGCCGCGTGTTCCGCAAGATGCTCCGCTTTACAGCCTTCATCTCCTTCCCGGTGATGCTGGGCCTGTCTCTCATCGCCCCGGAAATGATCACCCTGACCATCGGCAGCAAATGGCTGCCCAGTGCCCACATTCTGCAACTGTTGGCTATCGGAGGCGCTTTCCTACCTGTAACCAGCCTGTACACCAACCTCCTCATCAGCAAAGGAAAATCCAACCTCTTCATGTGGAACACCATCGCGCAGGGCACCAGCCAGCTCGTAGTAATGTACCTGCTCTACCCTTATGGCATCCATCGCATGATTTTAGTATATATCGCCATCAACGTGGGGTGGCTGCTGGTATGGCACTATTTCGTGTGGCGGGAAATCAAACTCAGCCTCTTTCATGCGGTAAAAGATGTCTGTTCGTTTGGCCTCATCGCCGCCCTGATTATGGGAGGCGTCTATTTCCTGACCCGTTCCGTGGAGAACATTTACTGGCTGGTCACCCTGAAAATCCTGATTGCCGGAATCCTGTATCCACTTATCATCTGGCTCAGTGGTTCCGTCACCTTCAAGGAAAGCCTGAACTACTTGCTCAAAAAGAAAAGCTAAATGAAAACTGTATCCATCGTACTCTGCTCCTACAACGGCGAACGCTTCCTGAAAGCACAGTTGAACAGCATCGTCCGCCAGACCTATCCCATCCACGAACTGATTATTCAGGACGACGGATCTACCGACCATACGTTAGACATCGCCCGGGAATATGCCGCGCAATATCCTTTTATCCGCATCGAACGGAACACACAAAACCTCGGCTTCAACCGAAACTTTGAGAATGCACTGAAAAAGGCCACGGGAGATTTCATCGCCATTGCCGACCAAGACGATATCTGGTATCCGGAGAAAATTGCTAAACAAGTAGCCGCCATCGGTACGCACGACCTCTGCATTTCGGGTTATCATACCGATACAACTTATCAAGAGGGCGAAATGAAAAAAGTAGTCATTCCCCGCCACAACCTGGAATACCTGCTGTTTTACGACAGTACCCCCGGACACAGCATGTTGCTGACCCGCGATTTCATCCGGCAGGTCTTTACGGAATGGGACGGACACATCCTCTACGACTGGTGGTTGAGTGTCAATGCCCAACTGGGGAAAGGTATCGCCTGCGTGAACGAGCCGCTCAATTGGCATCGTCCGCACCAAGGCTCCGCCATCAACCGGCTCAATGCGCAATATGCAGCCTATTTGGTCAAGAAACCGACCTGGCAACCCTATGTCTATGGTTTCCGAAAATTCCGTGAGCAACAACAACTGACCACCTGGCAGTTTTTCTACGGCTACATCCACCGGCATACCAGCAAGGACAAGCACGCCTTAGCCCATCAACTCAGTGGCCTCTTGCTGAAAAAAGATCCAATCAGCCTGTACCGTCTGTGTCTGCTGTGCATGCGGTTCAAACACCTGATTTACTTCTATCCACAGCAAAAAGGACTGCTCAGCTACGTAAGAAGTTTCTGCTATCCGATGATACGGGCCTACGGGAATACTTATTTTTACCTTTAAATTGGAGAGGTGAGCAAGATTTCGTATTTTTGTCACAACTTATCGTCCATAAAAACGCATGAAAAAGAACATTGCAGTCATATTAGCCGGAGGAGTAGGAAGTCGACTGGGACTTTCCACCCCTAAACAATTCTTCAAGGTGGCCGGAAAGATGGTCGTGGAACATACGGTAGACGCTTTCGAGCGCAATCCCCACATCGACGAGATTGCCATCGTCTCCAACCCGTTCTATATCTCTGAATTTGAGAACATCGTCATCAAAAACGGATGGAAGAAAATCAAGAAAATCCTCAAAGGAGGAAAAGAACGATACGATTCCAGCCTTTCTGCCATTGAAGCCTACGCCGGCAGCGATGTCAACCTGATTTTTCATGACGCCGTACGCCCGCTCATCAGCCAGCGTATCATTAACGATGTGATTGAAGCGCTCGACAAATACGAGGCGATTGACGTAGCCCTCCCTTCTGCCGATACCATCATCGAGGTGGAAGACGATTTCATCTGCCAGATTCCGGACCGTTCCCGGCTGAGACGCGGACAGACTCCGCAGGCGTTTGCCATCAACACCATCCGAAAGGCCTACCAGATTGCCCTGAAAGACCCGAACTTCAAAGTAACGGATGATTGTGGCGTGGTAAAGAAATACCTGCCGGAAGTACCCATCTATGTGGTACAAGGGGAAGAAAGCAACATGAAGCTGACCTACAAAGAAGATACCTATCTGCTCGACAAGTTCTTCCAACTCCGGAAAAGTGAGCTGAACCACGAACCGATTCAGGAAGAAACTTTCCGCGACAAAGTGGCTGTCATTTTCGGAGGCAGCTACGGCATCGGGGCCGAGACCGCCCGGATGCTACAGGAAAAAGGCGGAAAGGTGTATTGTTTCTCCCGTAGCCTCAACCACACGGACGTAGGCAACCGCCAGACAGTAAAGGAAGCTTTGGAATCGGTGTACCAGAAAGAGAAACGCATCGACTTCGTGGTCAATACAGCCGGTGTGCTCAACAAAGAACCGTTGATTTCCACCTCTTACGAGACTATCCAGTCGGCCGTACAGACCAACTACATGGGTACGGTCAACGTAGCGTTGGAAGCCTTCCCCTATCTGAAAGAAAACAAGGGACAACTGATTTTCTTTACGTCCAGTTCCTATACCCGTGGACGGGCTTTCTACAGCATCTATTCATCAACGAAAGCAGCCATCGTGAACTTTGTACAGGCCATTGCCCAGGAATGGGAAGGCTTTGGTATCCATATCAACTGCATCAACCCGGAACGGACCAAGACTCCAATGAGGGTACACAACTTCGGCATCGAGCCAGAAGATACTTTGCTATCGGCAGAGAAAGTGGCCGAAGCCACCCTGAGAACTTTAGCCTCCGACTATACCGGACAAGTGATTGACGTAAAACGGGAAACATTATGAACAATCCGTTCCTGACTGAATATGTAAAGCAAAACCTGAGAGAATGCCAGTTGAAGCAGCTCTCCATCCTGGAAGAAGTGGACCGCATCTGCCGGAAGCACCAAATCGATTACTGGCTTGACGGCGGCAGCCTGCTGGGAGCCATCCGTCACGGAGGATTCATTCCCTGGGATGACGACATCGACATCGCCATGACTCTGGAAGGGCTGAAACAATTCATCCGTGTAGCCCCTCAGGAGTTGCGTGAAGGACTCTTCCTGCAAACCTCGGAAAGCGACCCCACCCACAAGGAACCGATTGTCAAGGTACGCGACTTGAACTCGCTGTACATCGAAAGCGGAGACAACATGCAGGCCCCCTACCAAAAAGGACTGTACATTGACATTTTCCCCTTTATCGATTATCCCAGCGTACCGAAGGCATGGGTAAAGAAACTGACCAAAGGCATCTCTACCAGCTACTCCATCCTGCACAAGGCACACTACTATTCCTTGCGTGCCTTTGCCGAATATTTCTGGTTTCATGCCAAATACGGTCTCTACCGGACTCTCTGGGGACTGCTCAACCTTCTTTATCCCAAAGGTACCTATATGTCGAATATCCTGATCAACAACGGATACGGTATCATGCATCGGAAAGACTCTATTTTCCCGCTGGGCCGCATGACCTTTGAGGGGAAAGAATTTCCGGCTCCACACAACCCGGACGCCTACCTGAAAGACCTTTACAAGAATTATATGGAAATCCCGCCAGAGGATAAACGCAAGATACATGCCATTTATGTACACCCGGAATTGATTACTCATGGAAACAACCGTTAAACATACGCACAGTCATCCGGCCCTCGTAGAGGTAGCCGTATTGATTCTGTTCTTCAACCGCCCAGAACCGCTTAAAGCTGTTTTCGAACAGGTAAGAAAGGCACGCCCTTCCAAGCTATTCCTCTATCAGGACGGTCCCAGAGGAGAGAAAGACCTACCCGGCATACAAGCCTGCCGGAAGGTCGTAGACGAGATAGACTGGGAATGTGAGGTACACCAATGGTACCAGGAACAAAACTTTGGTTGTGACCCCTCCGAATATCTGTCACAGAAATGGGCATTTTCCCACGTAGACAAATGCATTGTACTGGAAGATGACGACATCCCTTCCGTCAGTTTCTTCCGCTTCTGCAAGGAACTACTCGACAAATACGAGAACGATACCCGTATCTGCATGATTTCCGGCATCAACTACGACGAGGTGACGAAAGACGTACCCTACGACTACTTTTTCAGCACCACCTTCTCCATCTGGGGATGGGCCAGTTGGCGCCGTGTCATCGACCAATGGGACGAGCATTACAGTTTCCTGGACGATTCATTCAACCTGCAGCAACTGAAAGAGTATATCAAGGAACGGAAATACCAGAAAGAATTCATTGAATTCTGCCAACATCACCGGGAAAGCGGAAAGGCTTATTACGAGAGTATTTTCCATGCCGCCATGTTCTTCAACTCCGGGCTGAGCATCGTGCCTACGAAAAACATGATCCACAACCTGGGGGCTACAGCAGGTTCCACCCACTTCGGCAGCGGCAACAACCTGCTCCCGAGGGGCTACCGACGCATCTTTACCATGGCACGTCATGAACTGGACTTCCCGTTGAAACACCCGCGTTACGTGATTGAGAATGTGGGCTACAAAGACCGTATGTTCCGTATTATGGCCTGGGGACATCCTTGGATTAAAATCGGCCGCTCGTTCGAGGAACTTTACCTTAACATGCGTTACGGGAATTTCAAGAATATCAGTAAAGCTTTGTGCAACCGCCTCAACAAGTGGCTGGGCAGAAACAAATGGCGTTAATCCCTGAGACATGAATCCAAAACTCAATATTTATTTCTATCACACCCGTCTTACGCGGGAAAGTTACGAAGAGTGGAAAAACTTCCGGTTTCCGGGTCACATTCTCTATGGCCTGCCCTTGCTGGAAAACCACGGCATCCACTCGGTGATGCACCGTTACAAAGCTTTCGCCAGCCGATGGAAGCTGATGCTCTATGCCACCAAAGAGATTCTTTTCTGCAAAGAGCCCTACGAGGTACTCTACGGCACTTCTTTCCGAGGCTTGGAGCTGATTATCTTCTTACGGGCTCTCGGACTGTACCGGAAGCCTATCGTCATCTGGCATCACACCGCCCTGCGCCAATCGCCCAACCGGCTGAAAGAAGCCATCTCCCGTTTCTTCTACCGAGGCATTGACCACATGTTCCTCTTCAGCCGGAAACTGATTCAGGATTCCATTGCCACCCACAAGGTACCGGAACACAAGCTGGAGCTGATACACTGGGGACCTGATCTGGCGTTCTACGACCACCTGCTGAAAGAGCTGCCTCCACAACCACGGACTGGTTACATCTCGACCGGAAAGGAAAACCGCGACCTGAAAACCATGCTGGAAGCCTTCTCACAGACGGAAGAAGACCTGGAGGTATTCATCGCGGAAACCTGTGGGAACCTCAACTATAAACAAATAGCCGACAGCCTGACACTGACCGACAACATCCATATTCATTATACCGAAGGAGTCATCCCCTACGAGCTGGCAAAGAAGGTAGCCCGCAAGAAAGCCATTGTCATCTGTTGTCTGGACTTCCCCTATACCGTAGGACTTACCACCTTGGTGGAAGCCTACGCACTGGGTATCCCCGTCATCTGCTCAAAGAATCCGAACTTCGAAATTGACATTGAGAAAGAAGGAATCGGTATCGCCGTGGAATATGGCGATGTGGAGGGTTGGGTAGAAGCCATCAATTACTTACATACGCACCCGGAAGAAGCGGAACGGATGGGACGCAATGCCCGCAAATTAGGAGAAGAGCGTTTCAATTTGACGATATTCAGTAAGGAAATTGCCGAAAGACTGTTGCACATAAGTGCAAAAAACTCCTAACTTTGCAGAAAACTTGAACGACACGCCATGAGAGTACTTATCATCAACACTGCAGAACGCATAGGAGGTGCTGCCATTGCCGCCAACCGGCTGATGGAAGCCTTGAAAAACAACGGGATAAAAGCCAAGATGTTGGTCCGCAACAAACAGACCGACCAAGTCACCGTTGTCGCGCTCAAGAAATCATGGCGTAAAATCTGGCAATTCACTTGGGAGCGCATCGTCATCTGGGCAGCCAACGGCTTCAAACGCCATAACCTGTTTGCCGTAGACATTGCGAACACCGGTACCGACATCACTTCCTTACCGGAATTCCGTCAGGCCGATGTCATCCATCTGCATTGGATTAATCAGGGGATGCTTTCACTGAAAGACATACAGCGTATTCTTGCTTCTGGAAAGCCCGTGGTATGGACCTTACATGACATGTGGCCTTTTACGGGTATCTGCCACTACTCCGGCGAATGCGAGAAATACACGACCGAATGCCATGACTGCCCACTCTTGTTGAAGCCTCATCGTCATGACCTGTCGGAAAAGACTTTCCGTAAAAAGCAGAAACTATATACTACCGCTCCTATCACGTTCATCGCCTGCAGCCGATGGTTGGAAGCTATGGCCCGAAAAAGTTCTCTGCTTCAGGGACATACCATTACTAATATCCCCAATGCCATCAACACCAATCTGTTCAAACCACGTGCCAAGAAGTTTGCCCGTGAAAAGCTGCATCTTCCCACCGACAAAAAACTGCTGCTGTTCGGCTCCATGAAAATCACCGACAAACGGAAAGGTATCGACTACCTGATAGAAGCCTGCAAACTGTTGGCTCAACAGGAACCGGAACTCAGTCAGCAATTAGGGGTTGTCGTATTGGGAAGCCAGGCAGAACAATGCAAGTCGCTCTTCCCCTTCCCCATCTACCCGATGAACTACGTCAGCAACGAGAAAGAACTGGTGGATATCTACAATGCCGTTGACCTTTACGTGACGCCTTCCCTGCAGGACAACCTGCCCAACACCATTGTGGAAGCAATGGCCTGCGGCATTCCTTGTGTAGGATTCAATGTAGGCGGTATCCCGCAAATGATTGACCATCTTCACAACGGTTATGTAGCGCAATACAAATCGGCGGAAGATTTGGCCAATGGCATCAGCTGGACCCTGACCGAAGGAGACTATGAAACGATGAGTTCAGAGGCCTACCGTAAAGCCGTGACGACTTATTCAGAAAGCACCATTGCCAGTCAGTACATACAAATCTACAATCACATTACCGGACAAAATGCATAATTTTCACCACTTACATCCTAAGTTCTCTATTATTACCGTCACTTACAATGCCGGAGCCGTATTGGAAGATACCATTCAGAGCGTCATCACCCAAACCTACAAGAATGTGGAATACATCATTGTGGACGGAGGGTCGAAAGACCGTACCCTGCAGATTGTCGACCAATACAAGGAACATATACACAAGGTGGTAAGTGAACCGGACAAAGGATTGTATGATGCCATGAACAAAGGTATCAAACTGGCCACCGGCGATTACCTCTGTTTCCTGAATGCCGGCGATGAACTGCACGAAGACGATACGCTCCAGCTCATGGTACATTCACTTACCGAAACGACCCTGCCGGACGTGATTTACGGCGACACAGCCATTGTAGACGAAGAGGGACATTTTCTGCACATGCGACGCCTGAGTCCCCCTGAAAACCTGACCTGGAAGAGCTTCAAGGAAGGTATGCTGGTCTGCCATCAGGCCTTCTTTGCCCGTCGTGACCTGGTAGAACCTTACGACCTGCACTATCGTTTCTCGGCCGACTTTGACTGGTGCATCCGAATCATGAAGAAAAGCAAAGTCCTTCACCACACCCATCTGATTCTGATTGACTACCTGAACGAAGGGATGACCACCCGCAATCACAAAGCCTCTCTGAAGGAACGCTTCCACATTATGTGCAAGCACTATGGGGTGGTATCTACTGTCATGCGCCATGCATGGTTCGTCATCCGGGCACTGAAAAACAAGAAACGTCCTGTTTCCAATGCCTAAGCATCTTCCACAGGACGTTTTATCTTCTCAAAGGTAATTTTACCCCTTATTCTTTTTTCTGCTTTCTCCAAGCCAGTACCACAGCTACAACGATGGCCAGCAACAGGATTCCCAGTGCTACGAAAGCAATCGATTCCGTCACATGCAGTGATTTCGGGTCGAAGGTGAATTCTACCACATGCTTTCCGGCTGGTACGTTCATCGCACGCAAAATGTAATCGGCACGACCGTGAGGCACTTCTTTTCCGTCAATGAACGAGCGCCAGCCCGGATAATAAATCTCAGCAAAGACCACGGTTCCTCCCTTCGGAGAGTTCACTTCGTATTTCAAGGCATTCGGCTCATAATTTGTCAAGACAATGGAGCTCAAGCTGTCTGCCCCGGCAGAAGCCTTCACTTCACCTTGGAACTTCTTGTCAACGACCGCCACCTTACCCGGATTGACGTGATGCAACGCGTCTATCTCCTCATTGGCATTGTTCACGTATTGCACCTGTTCTACAAACCAGGCATTGCCCAACGCATGCGGATTGAACACCGGAATGGTCTTGCCTTGCTGCAACGGAATGATGAAATAACGCGTGTTCAGCATATTCAGTACCGGAGTCAATGTATCGCCTACCTGAGTCAAATCGGCATTCACTGCCGGCAGGGTCTTGAACAAAGCTGTAATCTCACCCTGAATGTGCTCGTCAATCATTTCCTGGTAACGACGGAGTTTGGCTGCATGATAACCTCCAATGCTCTTGTGCCAGTAGGCTGTATTGTTTTCATTGAATGTATTGACCGACAAGTTCAACACACGGTAATCCAATGATTTGTCTTGCAGAATCTCCCGGTCGGTTTCCGACGGTTCCAGAAAAGGCTGCATCTCCGTGCCTTTTGCCACGAACTGTTCATCGTACAGATAGCGCTTGTTAACGCTCCACATATCCACCAGACACAGCAAAGCCAACAGGCCCACCAGGAGTTTGGCCTTCAACTTCCCGGCGCAATATGCCCACAACAGCACTGCACCAATCACAATCACGAAGAAGCTGCGCCATGCATCAGAGGTAAAGATGGATTTGCGTATTTCTTCCAGATTGACCAGGATAGACGCCAACTGGTCGGCCGGAATGGCATTCTGCAACGCGTTCATCTCGGCAGTAGAAACATACGATGGGAAGAAGAAACTCGGCGCCAGGGCAAACAAGAGTGACAAGCCACCGGTCAACACAAACGAGATATAAAAGGCCTTGCGCGATTCTTTCCACAGCTGCGGACGTTCTACCACTTCTTTCAATGCCATGATGGCCAACAAAGGAATAGTAAACTCTGCAATGACCAAAATAGAGGATACCGCACGGAACTTGCTGTACATCGGAATATAGTCGATAAAGAAATCCGTCAGGCCCATGAAGTTATGTCCCCAAGAGAGCAAGATGGAGAACACGGTACCGACCACCAAGGCCCATTTCATCGGACCTTTCACAATGAACAGTCCCAAGATGAAAAGGAACATCACGAAGGCTCCCACATACACCGGTCCGGAAGTACCCGGCTGTTCACCCCAATACTGTCCCAACTGGCTGTACAGTCCCATGTAATTCGGATCGGCCTTCTCCATGGCTTTTTCATTGTTAGCCAACGGCACGGAAGCACCTCCTTTTACATTCGGCACCAATAAAGAGAAAGTTTCCCCAATTCCATAACTCCATTGGGTGATATAGCTTCGTTCCAGTCCGCTGCTGGTCTGGTCCGAAGTATTTTCTTTTACCAGTTCGCTCTTGCCACGCATGGTCTCCTTGCTGTATTCATACGTGTGATACAGGTTTGACAAGTTCACGCAGACACCCACCAGACCAGCCACAATCAAGACTCCAGTGGCTTTGATAAACTGAGGCATCTTCTTTTCACGCCATGCCATCACACCGTAGGCAATCGCCATAAACAGCATGACAAACAAGAAATAATAACTCATCTGCGGATGGTTGGCCATAATCTGAAGTGCCACGAACAAGGCCGTCACGATACCTCCCGCCAGGAATTTTCCCCGATAGGCCAGCACCATACCGGCAATGGTAGGCGGGATATATGCCAAGGCTACGAATTTCCAGATATGTCCGGCCGCAATGATGATGAAGAAATAGGACGAGAAAGCCCAAAGAATGGCCCCCAGTGCCGACATCCACACCTTGAAGTCAAAAGCCCGCAACAGGATATAAAAGCCCAGCAGCATCACAAACACATACCACACGTAGGTCGGCAAGAACAGGTGATATACCTTCTGTAACCAGCTCAACGTATCAGTTGAATCGTAGCTGGGCGACATCTGATAGGTAGGCATACCGCCAAAGATGGCATTGGTCCACCGGGTCCGCTCACCTGTCTTCTCCAGGTATTCACTCATCTCACGTCCCGAACCGATACCGGCCACGGCATCGTGCTGTGCCAGAATGCGTCCTTCGGTCACTGCCGGAAAGAAATAAGCAAACGAAATGATAGCAAAAAGAACGATTACTACCACATCGGGCAATAGTTTCTTGAACAAGTTCATATTATTCATAATTAATGTTTTCGGCAGGCAAAGATAACACAATACTGCCTGAAAAGTCGTAAATTTGCCCCTGAAAATCTTTTTTAACGCATGAAAATAGGAATCATCACGGCCATGGCTTCTGAGCAGAAGCAACTGGCTAACCAACTCGAGAACAAGACAGAACGTAAAGAAGGTCCCTTCACCTACATCGAAGGTTCCATCAAACAAAATACCATCATCCTGATGCAATGCGGCATCGGAAAAGTCAATGCCGCCGCAGGTACCGTAGAACTGATTCGCACTTTCCAGCCCGACTGCATCATCAGTACTGGAGTGGCAGGAGGAATCGACCGCTGCCTGAAAATTATGGACGTAGTAGTCAGCCAGCAGATTGTATATCACGACGTATGGTGTGGCGAAGGCAATGCCTACGGACAGATACAGGGTCTCCCTACCTTCTTCCAGGGCAATGAAACCCTTTACCAATGTGCGCTTTCACTGGACACGGAAACGGCTATCCACGGAGGCCTCATCTGCACGGGCGACAAGTTCATCACCGACCGCAGCGAACTGGATGAAATCAAGCGTAACTTCCCCGAGGGACTGGCTGTCGACATGGAATCAGCTGCCATCGCGCAGGTATGTTATCTCTATCAGGTACCTTTCATCAGCTTCCGTATCATCAGCGATACGCCGGGAGCCGACAAGCATTTTGAACAGTACCTGAATTTCTGGGGAGAGATGGCCGACCGTTCTTTCCATGTGACTGAAACTTTCCTGAAAGCATTACCCAACAAACTATAACGAATCATGAAAAAGATACCAAGCTTTACCGTAGACCATATCCATCTGAAACGCGGCATTTTCATATCCCGCAAAGATGAAGTCGGAAATGAGATTGTCACAACTTTCGACATCCGCATGAAAGAGCCGAACCGGGAACCGGCGTTAGGCCCTGCGGCCATCCATACCATTGAACACCTGGCTGCCACTTTCCTGCGCAACCATCCGGTATGGGCCGACAAAATCATCTACTGGGGCCCGATGGGTTGCCTCACCGGAAACTATCTGGTAGTGAAAGGCGACTTGCAATCTAAAGACATTGCGCCGCTGATGACCGAAACTTTCCGTTTCATTGCCGATTATGAAGGCGAAGTGCCGGGTGCCACTCCGAAAGACTGCGGCAACTACCTCATGATGAATCTGCCCATGGCCAAGTGGGAAGCTGCCAAATTCCTGCACGAAGTGCTGGAACAGCTCACCGAAGAAAACTTGAACTATCCGGCTTCCCTGTAAAATCTTATTCCCTGCCCCGAAAACACAAACAGGGTATTCCCTGAGGGCAGGTCTGAAAAATAAAAAGCCCGGCCAGGCGCTTTTCAGACAGCCTGCCGGTGCTCTGTCAGTACTTCCTAAGCAGTACCGTAGTACTTCTTCGGCAGTACTCCAGTACTTTCAAGGGAGTACTGCAGTACTGCCGAGGGAGGATTATTCAGCTTTCAATACCACTTCCGTTCCTTTCAAAAGCGGAGAAGTCAGCTTGACCCGAATCTCCCCTTTCTTACCTGTGGTCTGCACATAAGCCAGCAGACGTCCGTGATAAGCCCGGTGACGATTGTCCGTATAATCGCTCATATCACTGTTGTTCGAGCCTTCCAAGCCCAACAAACGAGCCGGACCTTCCACTTCACAAGTCACCTCACTGTCACCTAATTTCACGATCGTACCTTGTTCATCGACCACTTCAATCGTGACATGAGCCGTAGCCTTGTCTGGCGACAATACGTCCTTATCTACCGTAGCCCGCAAGGCGTATGGACGACCTGAAGTCTTTATGGTATAGGTGGAAAGCACCTTTCCGCTCTCGTCACAACCTTCGGCCCGGAGTTCTCCATCCTGATAAGGAATGTCCCAGTAAATGATTCCACTCTTGTCATCGTAAGGCTTCATCTGTCCGACTTCCTTTCCGTCCAACAACAGACGTGCCTGTGGGGCATTGGTATAACATACTACCCGAATCAGCTGGTCCGGATCATAGTTCCAGCTGTCCCAGGCATCCATAGAAAGCCAACTGTGTCCCGGTTTCACCGGATAAGTACCGATGTATGTCACCGGTTTATCACTCCACAACGAAGCGCGGAAATAGCCACGGGGTTTTGCAAAGCTACCGAAATCCAGCAAGCCTGTATACAATCCGCGAGAAGGCCATCTACCGGCTTCACCCAGATAATCGGTACCTGTCCACAAGAACTGTCCGAAAATGAAATCATTGTCGCGTACGGCATGCCAGGCATCAATACCCACTCCGGTTTCACTTCCGTAAATGATACGTTTCGGGTAGGTCTTATGGTCTTCTGCATAACGGTCTTCCGTATAATTGTATCCCACTACGTCTACCGCTTCCGGATAAGCCGTCTGGTTTGACATGATGACACCTGCCAGTGCCCCGGTCACCGGACGTGACGTATCGACCGCACGCACACAAGCTGCCAGCTTCTGGGCAATCACTCCAATCCGCATGGCATCCGGTGCATCCGGCTTATAGCCCCCGAACATCGGCTGGTTGATTTTCGCTCCGTCCAATATCGGATGAGAATAAGGGTCATTCGGATAATCCACCTCATTACCGATGCTCCACAAGAAGACACACGGATGGTTCCGGTCACGACGTACCATGTCGGTCACATCCTGCTCTATCCATTCTTCAAAGAAGTCGAAAGAACCTTCATAGCTGGGTTCTCCCACATTCCATCCCTGAATCCATTTACGTTTCGGGAATTCCCATTCATCGGAAGCCTCATCCATGACCAAGAAACCCAGACGGTCGCATAAATCATACAATACAGGTGCCTGCGGATTGTGACTCATACGGATGGCATTTGCCCCAATTTCCTTCAAATTCTTCAAACGTCTTTCCCATACTTCCGGAGGCACAACCGCACCTAATACACCGGCATCGTGATGCAGGCAGACCCCTTTCACTTTCATCCATTTTCCGTTCAGGGCAAATCCCTTATTGGCATCGAACTGCAGCGTACGCAAACCTACAGTACTAGAAGCGCCATCCATCCGTTTCCCGTCACAATACAATTCTGCTTTCAAGGTATAAAGATACGGATCGTCCAAGTTCCAGCGATGTGGCTTCTTCACCTTCAACGAAAGCGTTTGCTTGGAAAGTCCCGTTTCCTGACCAGCCACACTTTTCTGGCTTTCTGCCACGAGCTTTCCATCCGCATCATACAAGGCAGCTTTCACCTCGAGTTTTCCCTCTGCCTTCACGTGCTTTTCCACTGCCAGTTCCACCGAAACCACCGCCTGCTTGTCGGTAATTGAAGTGGCCTGCCAGCCTAAGCCCCACTGTGCAAAATGAATTTCCGGGGCAGCAATCATCCACACATCCCGATAGATACCTGAGCCTGTGTACCAGCGGGAATCTGCATGCCGGCTATGGTCTACACGTACGGCCAGCACATTGTCTCCCTTTTTCAAATACGGAGTCATGTCGTACATAAAAGAGATGTAACCGTTGGGACGCTTGCCCAGGAGATGACCGTTCAAATACACCTCGCTCCGGTTATAGACTCCTTCAAAATAAATGTAATGGCGCGCGGCATCGTCGGTCAGCTGGAAATGTTTCCGATACCAGCCTATACCACCCGGCAGATAACCCGTACAGCTTGCCAGTGAAGGAGAAAGCTGTCCTTCGACAGACCAGTCGTGCGGCAAGTCCAACTGTCTCCATTTACTGTCATCATACGAAACAGACGCCCCCAGACTGTCGTCCGAAAGACTGAAACGCCAGCCTTCATTAAACTTCTTGGCCTCTCCGAAAGAGACTTGGGCCGACAAGGATACCCATGTACATAAAAAGAGCAAACAAAATAGTAACAATTTATTGTTCATAAACTTTCCACATTAGAGGTTCTTAGATTTCAATAGCATAATCACAAAAGGCCGACCCCTCAAAGGAGTCAGCCTTTCATTTTTATCTGACACGACCAGATTTATTCAATCTTAGTAGACTGAGTGTAGCAATATTCAGAAGCCTGTCCCGATTTCACACCTACACGTGCGAAGAAATAATCTTCAGAAGCCAGACTTTCCGGAATATCAATATCCGCAGTAATCTCCTGATCCAGCTGAATGTTATTTCCGAGGCTCACACTCGTACGGTTTGTATTATTGTCCGTAATCAGTGTTTCACCTAAGTAGATACGTACATCGTCCAGTGTAGCACTTGAAGAGACCTTCTGGACCGTGAATTTCGCAGTGACCTTTGAACCATTCTTGGTGAACGAAGCATTCTTGATGATAAAATACGGAGTCACCGGAATGTCCTGTACAGTGTTTCCGTGAACTTCTACCAAGATGGTATCATTCGTAGGACGTTCCCAAGGGGCATTACCCATACGCACTAACTTATACTCTCCGTCAAAAAGCACTGCAGAGTAAGTGCCATCCTGATTAATATACACAGGAATAGAGTTATGAAGGGCATATCCATCCTGATAAAGCGCAAACTCAGCACCTCCCGCACGTACGCAGATCGGTTCACCCTCATAGACAACTTTACCCGTCAATACAGACTGAGGCTCATCGAAGTTATCATATCTACAACTGCTTATCGCCAATAAACAGCACAACAAAGTAAAAAATGATGTTATCTTTTTCATATTCCTTTTTATTGAAGCGGGTTCTTTACAATTAATGGGTTATTATTAATTACGTCATCCGCAATAGATGAGTAGTAGTTTGACATTCTGAACATACGAGCCAGGATGAAACGGCTTGAACGATGTTTTACAAAGATATACTTATCTTGGTCATTCGTGCCCGGTTTTGCCACTGCAATTCGATAAGGATACAAACCATATACTACTGCAGTACTGTTTCCAGTTTCTGTTCCTTCGTCTCCATTCCAGATTTTATCTGCAATTCTCCAACGTTTCAAGTCAAAATAACGCTGGTCTTCAAAGGCCATTTCCACACGACGTTCATTCTGAATCTTTTCCATTGTCAGACTTGTCAGACTGTTTGCCGGGAAGCCTGCACGTTCACGCAGTTTATTGATATAATACAAAGCACCTGGATCTTGGTCACCCAATTCAAATGAAGCTTCAGCTGCATTCAAATAGATTTCGCCCAAACGGAACCAAGGCCACCAGTTCTCTTCGTAGTTTCTCAATGTAAAACCTACTTCTTCGCTTATATATTTACGAATATAGAAACCTGTGTTACTTACATTCTGTGCACCATCCTGAGGACCATCCTGACCCACATAAGTCTTACCATCAGTATAAGTACTACCCAATGCCGGGCCATTCAACAAGTCATAGCTATTTGTTTCCGAATTCCAGACAGCCACACCAGCCTGAATGTCTACATCTGAGCCTCTAAATTGTGTGCCCGGATAAATGATGGTACCATACAAACGCGGATCCTTGTTGGCAAACAAATCGGCCGGATTATCAAACACAATGTAATTGTTGTTTTCATCCATGTATTTCAGTTTTCCTGAAGTACCATCCAGATAATCATAAGCCTCAACCAATCCCAATGACGGAGCGATACAAGAAGAATTATCGTTATCCTCTTTCAGATGCTGGATGACATTATCATAACCAAAACTGTGTACTTTAGTCGGGTTCTTATAATCCTTCGCCCAGATAATTTCCGGATTCTTTTCCTTATCCATGAACAACTGATAGAAGTTCACGCCTTTGTTTGATTGTTTATTGTACAAATCATATCCACCTTGTGTGATGATCTCCTTAGAGGCAGCCAAAGACTTCTGATAATAATCAGTAGCCATGCTGGCCGGGATACCTACTTCTCCTCCGTCTGTTACCAGTGTCGGAGTATACAACGCATTGTATTTGGCAATAGAGCCGGCATACAACATTGCGCGGCTTTCAAGAGCCAATGCAGTGTAATAATTTGCTCTGGTCTGGCTTCCGTTATTGGCTTTCAGGTCATTCTTCACATCTTCACATTCGCTATACACGAAATCATAAATCTCGTGTTCCTTTGCACGCGGATGCTGCAGATAAGAAGGATCTCCACTGAAGTCATATTCCAGAGTAGTCGTAATCAATGGCACACCTCCCATTCGTCTTACCATATCAAAATAGATATATGCACGAATGAATCTGAATTCAGCCTTGAACAAAGTCTTTTCTTCTGCAGTCAAATCTGTTCCATAAGTTTCCAGATTCTCAAGAGACATGTTGATATCACGAATCAATCCGTAATCCCACAGACGACCGTAATCATTTCCATACTGGAAATTATTCTTCCCATTCTGGTCCAATGCTCCACTCCACATGGCATCATCAATTTCACACATACCGCCGGTATTGAAATCACCATGCAAACTTGTAATACGGTTATAAAGATTGGCCAACTGAGATTTTACCATATTGGGATCGTTCCAGACCTGTTCATTGGTCAGGATGTTCTTCGGATCCCTTTCGAACCAGCTGTCACCGCAACCTGACAATACAGATACGAGCGCTGTTCCAATTACAAATAATTTTATAGAATTACTTTTCATCTTAAGAATCATTTTTAGAATGTGACATTAAATCCGACAAGGAAGGTACGCTGCTGCGGATATACTACGGCTGCTGCTGCAGTAATTTCCGGGTCGATACCGAACTGGTGAACATTATCAAATGAACACAAGTTAGATACACTACCATAAACACGTACTTTCTGTGCATGAATTGGTTTCAACATCCACATCGGCAAGCTATAACCGATTTCCAAGTTGGAAATACGCAGATAGTGTACATTGTGCAACCAGAAATCACTGTTTTTATTGTTATAAGCAAACTCACCGTTACGGATGGCCGGATAACGTCCCGGAACCCATTCACTTTCCGGATCATACAAATCCAGACGATGCCAACGGTCTTCCAGCAAATAAGCAGGAGAGTTACCACCATTATGATAAGCGTTAGTCAACTCATAGTTCTGTCTCCATCCTTGCATTGCACCACCAGAGAGGTCGATGTTCAAGTCAATGCCTTTCCATTCCAGTCCGATATTACCACCGAAAGAAAGAATCGGTGCCCAGTTTTCAGGGAATCCGATAGGACGTTCATCCATGCTGTTGATTACTCCATCGTTGTTTACATCTTTATAGATAAGGTCACCCGGCAACAGTGTAGTATTACCTTGTCCATCCAGGTTGACAGGATAGTTCTTGATTTCTTCTTCAGACTGGAACTGTCCGATTACCTGATAACCCCAATAGATACCACCCCAACGGTCTTCGGCTGAGTTACGGTATTCATCCCATGAGTTGCTGAAACGAGGCTTGTAGGTTTCAATGCTTCTGTAACGAGAGAAAGTGATATTACCACTTACACGATAGTTGAATTCACCAATATGGTCTGTCCATGTAGCCATGGCTTCAGCACCGATGTATGCTTGCTTGTTCAAGTTTTCATTCGGCAATGAATATCCAACTTCACTCGGCAGCAATACGTCATAACGTGCAGCCGGCACACCTGTGATATCCTTACGGAAAGCATCTGCACTTACCGTCAAACGGCTACCAAACATTGTCAAATCGAAACCGATGTTCTTTGTCGTATTCTTGGTCCATGACAAGTTAGTTACAGGCAAACCTCTTTGATTCAAACCAGTCACATATTCTCCATCCAGAACTGCACTTCCTTGGTTCCAGTTATAACCACTCATATAACCGAACATAGAAACACCACTTTCTGTACCTGTCTGTCCAATAGAAGCACGGATCTTCAAGTCATCTACTACCGATTTCAGCGGTGAGAAGAATTTTTCTTCAGAGATTCTCCAACCAACTGATACGCCCGGGAAGAATCCCCAACGCTTGCTCGGAGCATACAAATAAGAACCATCATAACGAGCCAGCAACTCAATCAAATATTTGTGAGCATAGTCATAGTTCACACGAGCCAACCAACCGGCACGAGCTTCATAGCTCCATTCATCGCCGAAACTGTTGATTTCATCCATCTGCAGCAACGGCAAATAGTCTGTAGAAGGTTCAGTTCCGTAAGTTTTCTTGCTCCAGTCATAATCAGAAGCTTCATAACCCAACACAGCAGAAATATTATGATTCTTGATCTGCTTGTTGTAGTTCAACTGCAACTGCATGTAACGAGTCGGTACGCTACGGTCAATCTGCAATCTCCAGCGACCTACCGCATTCGTTCCATTATAAGTATCTGATGCTTCATCGTAAGTATAAATCTGGTAAGCATACTGATAACCGTCGAAACGGCTGTTGGTATAACCATAAGAGAATGTAGCCTTCGCTGTCAATCCGAAGCCGAAGTCATACTGAGCATATGCGTTGATATTTGCATAACGGGTCATGCTGTCTTTATAACCGGCGATGTCGCGTCTGAAAGCAGCCGGGTTATATCCGTTACGATAAGAGTCGATATTTCTAATATAATTAGGATTATCATTTGCATACGGGCTGTCAATCGGACGCATTCTGAAGATAGCCAAAATAGAAGAGTAGTAACCATCACCACCCGGCAAACCTACATCGTTTGTCTTTTCATATCGGCCACTTACCTGAGCACCAATAGTGAAACGGTTGGTAATTTTGGTATCCAAGTTCAACTGGAAGTTTGTACGCTGATAGTTAAAGTCAGGCATCATAGCTTCCTGATTGGTATGTGCAATTGACAAGTAATAGTTCGTTCTTTCAGAACCACCGGTTACGCTGGCATTGATATGATATTGCGGTACATTTTTTCTCATGATCATATCATAATAGTCATAGCTCTTATAGCCTTTTTCTGTACCTGCAGCCCATTTTGCCAGTTCTTCTTTTGTATATACAGAGTTAGGATCTTCGCCTCTGTTCTGAGCAGCCTCGGCCAAACCTCTTGTGTATTGTTCCGCATTGGCCAGTTCAGGGAAACGTGTCAGATTCTGCCAGCCGTAATATCCGTTGACATTGATGCTGACTTTCTCGTTCTTTTTACCTTTTTTTGTGGTAACCAATACTACACCGTTTGAAGCTCGCAAACCGTAAATGGCTGCTGATGCATCCTTCAATACCGTAATACTTTCGATATCTTCAATATTCAACGAATTGAACACATCGTTTCCGGATACCTCAGAGTTAACCAACCAGTCACTGCTTGTATTACCACCGTACGGAATACCATCAATTACGAACAACGGTGTACCCATGTTACGAATCTCCAGGTTAATACCTTTACCTGGTCGGGCATCCTTTGCACGAGTTGAAATACCTGCAATCTTACCGGTAAGCGCTCCAGCTGTAGTGGTAGAAACTGAACGTGTCAACGATTCAGATTTCACGTCACTAATAGCTCCCGTCAAGCTTTTTCGGTTCTGCGTACCGTAACCTACTACAACCACCTCATCCAGCGTTTCAGTGTCTTCCTGTAGTATCACATTAATAGGTGATGTTCCATTCATCTTGGCTTCCACTGACTTATAGCCGATAAATGAAACCACGAGAGTACCATCGGTGGATCCCACCTCAAGTGTGAAGTTACCGTCAATGTCTGTGATGGTTCCTGTAGTTGTGCCTTTCACAGTAACATTGGCTCCAATAATAGGGTCTCCTGCAGCGTCTGCCACGTGACCTTTGATCTGATTTTGTGCAAATGCTACAACAGACATCAGTAGCATCATGCAAGTCGTTAAGAATTTTAAATTCCTCATAGATTATTAGAGTTAATGAATGTGAACGCAAAAGTATATAAAGAAATACACACATAGATAAATAAATCATGCAATAATAAACAGCAAATATTGCATTGCATGATTTATATCATTAAAAAACGAGATTCCCAACTAACTTCATACAACTTTCGAGGGGAAAAAACATATTCAAATTCACACCAAGAAATTCAAATAAAATCTCCATTCTTAAACAATCTTTCATACACTTCTAAATTTCAAGCCCAACGATTCATTGTATTTATGCGTTAACACCAATGGAGGTTTACCGATTGATTTAAAGATAAGCAAGCTTCCACCGAAGCTACAAAGTAAATTTACCATAAAACAATTATAGATCAATCATTATTTAATTTATAAAGCAGCTTATTCAATTAATATTCGTACTTTTGAAGTCACGCAAATAAAAAGGCCATGAAATACCAGCTAATCTTATTCTGTTTATTACTCTCTCTTTCCGCAGTCCATTCACAGCCCTATACCATCAAAAAACTGGGACCAGAAAAAGGACTGTCGAACAGTTATATTATCGATATAGCCGAAGACAAGAACGGATATTTGTGGTTTGCCACAGAGGAAGGACTCAACAAATTAGAAGGCAACCATTTTACCGCTTTCTACAAGAGCAACAAGCACAAAGCTTTGAATCTGACAGGAAATGAACTAAACAGCCTGCTGGATGATCCTAATGAACCCATCTTATGGATTGCCACCCAACGGGCAGGGCTTATTGCATTCAACTACCAGACCAATAGTCAAACAATCTACCAGCATCACCAGAATGACCCGTCAAGCATTGCTACCAATGACGTGACCGGCATTTTCCCTGCAAAGAACGGAAATTTATGGATTACGACGTACTGGCGGGGAGTTGATTATCTGGACAAGAAAACCGGCAAGTTTACCCACTACAATCAATCAACCGTTCCAGGACTTCCCAGCAACACGGTATGGACCTTAATGGACGACCAAAGAGGAAATCTGTACATTGGGCATCACGAGAATGGAATGAGCATCCTGTCGTTAAAGACGAAAAAAGTCAAGAACTTCACCTACGACGGCTCGAACGAAAAAACTCTACCCAACAACAACGTACAATGTATATTCAAAGACAATACAGGAAATATATGGGTAGGCACCGGTAAAGGACTTGCTCTGTTCAACCCCGAAACTGAAGAGTTTATCCGCTTGGGTGATAAAGGTTCCCCACTCTCCCATCTCATTTATGATATACAACAATTCAATGAGCATCAGTTATGGGTAGCTACTGAATTCGGAGGTATCTCCATCATAGATCTCTCCAGAAGCCTGTTTAACACCACAGAAAAGATTCACCTCATACAAGCAGGTGACAATGAATACAGCCTCAACAACGCTACAGTGCGATGCTTGTTCCAAGATTCCCACCAGAATATCTGGGCAGGTACCTGGGGAGGAGGAGTCAACTTCCTCAGCTCCAATACCGCCTTATTCAAGTCGTTCAGTTACTCGTCCAGTTCACCCGGCAGCAACCTGAATGCCCACATTGCCAGCGCAGTCTGCATCGACTTGCAAGGTAACCTATGGGTAGGAACAGACGGCGGAGGCATCAATGTTCTGAAAAACGGACAACGCACGGCTACCTATACCGAAGCCAACAGTGGCCTCAGCGGAAACTCCATCCAAACGGCGCTGTGTGACCGGAAAGGCAACCTGTGGTTCGGCATCTTTAATGGAGGAATTATGTACTACAACATCTATTCCAGGACCTTCAAGCAAGTTTTCCCGAAAGAAGAGAGCAATCACGATGTCCGTTCGCTTTTTGAAGATCAAGAAGGAATTATCTGGGTGGGAACCAGTGAGGGAGTCTTTCAAATCGACAGAGATTCCCAGAAAATCCTGCACCATTTCAATACGCCCGACAACCTGATTCGTACGGTCATCAAGGATCAAAAAGGCCAAATATGGATAGGAAGTTTCGGAAGAGGAATTTTCCTCTATTCGGCCGATCAAAAGCATTTGAAAGACTTCAATACTTACCTCGATTTTCCTTCCAATACCATCAACCAGATTTTTGAAGATTCCCAAGGAACCATATGGGCTGCCACCGGGGAGGGGCTGGTACAGTTTGAAAACCAATCGCCCTGGACATATAAGGTCTACCAGCGAAACGAAGGACTTGTCAACACCTTCATTTGGGCTATTACAGAAGATGAAGCACACAACATCTGGTTCAGTACCAACCAAGGAATCAGCTGTTTGTCCAAAGACCGGAAGCGCATCTATAATTACGATTATAGAGACAATATTCCCATGGCCAGCTTTACAGGAAGAAGTGTTTGCAGGGACGTGAACAATACTATTTATTTCGGTTCTACCGACGGACTTTGTTATTTCACCCCCAGTCAGATACTGGAAAAAAAGCAATGCCCCCAAGCTATCATCGGAAAAATTACAGTCTTTGAACCCATGACATCCGACGATAGTGATGAAACAGAATATTCACTCTTCAACAAAAAGGAAATCAAACTAAAGTACGTACAAAATAATTTCAGCATCACATTCAACATACAAGACTATTCCCTGAATGAAAGAGTGGAATATGCCTATATGCTAAAAGGACTGGAAGACTCCTGGTACACCGTAAAAGATCCTAACAATGTGACTTTCCGTAACCTGCCCCCGGGAAGATATGAATTCCAGGTTAAAACCCGCATCCGGAACCAAGAATGGTCTGACGAAATCTCACAGATAGAAATCGTCATTGCTCCCCCGCTCTGGCTGTCCTGGTGGGCAAAACTTCTGTACGTGATAGCAGGAGTCGGAATTCTCATGGGAGTCTTTTCGGTTTATAAACGCAAACTAAACCTGGAATACTTGTACGAATCGGAAAAGAAAAGCCACGAACAGGAGCAGAAACTGAATGATGAACGGCTGAGATTTTTCACCAACATCACGCACGAACTGCGCACACCGCTTACCTTAATATTAGGTCCCTTGGAAGATATGGTAAAAAACAGCAGCCTGTCCGCCAAAGACCATCACCGGATTTCGGTCATCTATCAAAGTGCCGTACGCCTGCTGAACCTGATTAACCAGATTCTGGACTTCCGCAAAACGGAAACCCAGAATAAGAAACTGTGTGTCGCCAAAGGAAACCTGACCAGTGCTGTATATGAAACTGGGCTGAAATACAAGGAATTGAACAACAACCCGAATGTACAGATACTCATAGAAGTGAAAGAAGAGAACATGATTCTATTCTTTGACAAGGAAGTCATCACCATGATTCTGGACAACCTGATTTCAAACGCCCTGAAATATACCGAGAAGGGCTATGTCCGTATCCGTGCCGAATGGGTGACGGAAAATGACGTACGATACGCCCAGCTTTCCGTGGAAGATACCGGTTATGGCATCGGAAAGGAAGCACTTGCGCACGTCTTTGAACGATATTATCAGGAAAGCGGAGAGCATCAGGCCTCGGGTACAGGAATCGGACTGGCACTGGTCAAGAACTTAGTTACGCTGCATGAAGGAGACATACAGGTGAAAAGTCAGCCCGACATCGGTACCATCTTCTCCCTGCGCCTGAAAGCCAACAATACCTATCCACAGGCGTTGCATGGAGAGGACGTACATACAGATACACCGGAAGTAAAGGAGGAGAATATAGAGAAACTGGAGGCAGCAGATTCGTCTAAAGACTCAAAACCCATCGTTCTGGTAGTAGAAGACAATGCAGACATCCGGGACTATATTGCCGATGCCTTTACGGATTTATATGAGGTAAAGACTGCTTCCAACGGCAAGGAAGGACTGAAGATTGCCACAGACTGTGCTCCCGACATTGTGGTGAGCGACATTATGATGCCAGTCATGAACGGCATCGTAATGTGCCAGAAGCTGAAAACGGATATCCGTACCAGCCACATCCCTGTCATCCTCCTGACAGCAAAAGACAGCATCACCGACAAGGAAGAAGGTTATCAGGCAGGGGCCGACTCCTACCTCACCAAACCTTTCAGTGCCAGCCTGCTGCAAAGTCGAATCAGTAACCTGCTGGCACAGAGAAGACGACTCTCGGAACGCTTCTCTATCCGGCCGGAAACCCCACAGAAGCAAAGCATGGAAGAAAAAAGAGCCATCATTACAGAATCCATGAACAAGCTGGACAAAGAATTCCTGGACAAAATAACCAACATCATCACGGAAAGTCTTTCTACTGCGGAAAATGTGGATATTACCGTATTGTCTAATGCTTTATGCATGAGCAGCTCTACCCTCTACCGGAAGGTCAAAGCACTTACGGGCATGTCTACCAACGAGTATATCCGGAAAATCAAGATGCAGCTGGCCGAGAAATACCTGCTGGAAGGCAAATATACCATCTCTGAGGTTGCTTTCAAGGTGGGAATCAACAGCAATGTCTATTTCCGGCAGTGTTTTAAAGAGGAATTCGGAATGTCGGCTTCCGAGTACCTGAAGAAGCTGACAGGCAAATCCATCGAAGAAAATACAGACAAAAAAGAAAGCTGAAAAAACGGACTTGCGTTTCAGACAAAACGCCTTTACGTTTGAATGCAAACGCCCTTGCGTTTCACCCAAAACGTAAGGGCGTTTTACTTTAAATGCACTTGTGTTTGATACCAAACGCAAAGGCGTTTTCCGGACATCGGAAAAAACCATAAAAAAACGGCTGCCTTCACGCGGAAAACAGCCGTTTCTCAAACATTATATCAGATTCTTATTATGCTTCTTCTACTTCACCTACTTGTTTCGGCATCTTGTGTCCCATAGTCAGGTAAGCTACCGGGGCAGCCACGAACAAAGAAGACAATGTACCGATTACCACACCCAGAATCATGGCGAATGCAAAGCTACGGATACTGTCACCACCCAGGATGAAGATACTCAGCAACACAATCAAGGTACTCAAAGAAGTGTTGATGGTACGGCTCAAAGTGGTGTTCAGCGAATCGTTGAACAATTGCGTACGGTCACGTTTCGGATACAAGCCGATGAACTCACGCACACGGTCGAAGATAACCACCTTATCATTGATAGAATAACCGATTGCAGTTAGGATGGCTCCGATGAATGTCTGGTCTATTTCCAGAGAGAACGGCATCCATCCGTGACACAAGGAGTATGCTCCGATAATCAGCACAGTATCTACCGTCAATGCAACCGTAGCACCAATACTGAAGGCAATGTTGTTGAAACGAACCAAGATATACAGACCAATGGCAATCAAGGCCAGTGCCACTGACCATACAGCTGAAGTCTTAATATCATCGGCGATGCTAGGACCTACCTTCTGAGAACTGATGATAGAACCTCCGGCACGGTTATCACGGTCGATGAAGATTTCGAGCGTAGTACCCTTGCCCAGCAAGTTACCTTCTTTCAATGCATTGTAAAGGAACTCTTCGATTTCGGCATCGATTGTCGGAGAATCTTCGTTGATGCGGTAGTTGGTCGTCACACGGATAGTCTTTCCATCTGTACCCAAGGCAATGGCCTGTACGTTGGCATCTCCCACTTTCGGCTGCAGCAGGTCACGTACGGTTTCCGGCTGTACCACCTGTTCAAACTGAACCACGAAGTTACGTCCACCGGTGAAGTCGATACTCTGTGCCAGTCCGCGTACAAAGAAAGAAACGATACATACTACAATGATAATCGCCCAAATCGTAAACGAACGTTTGGTGATACCCATGAAGTTATAGTGTACATTCTGCATCAGGTTCTTTGAAACGCCTGTAGTGAATGTCAGGTTCAACCATTTGTCCTTATTCATAAAGTGTTCGTAAACCAGACGAGTCAAGAACACGGCTGAGAAGAACGAACAGAGGATACCGATAATCAAGGTAGTGGCAAAACCACGAATCGGACCGGTACCGAAGTTGAACAGGATAACACCTGTGATGATAGAAGTCAAGTTAGAGTCGAAGATGGCAGAGAACGCGTTCTTGTAACCTTCGGCCAAAGCCTGCTTGGTTCCCTTGCCTGCACGAAGCTCTTCTTTCGTACGTTCATAAATCAATACGTTCGCATCCACGGCCATACCCAGTGACAACACCATACCGGCGATACCAGACATCGTCAAGGCAGCCTGGAAAGAGGAAAGGATACCCAGTGTGAAGAAGAAGTTGATGAACAACGCACCGTTGGCCACCATACCCGGAATGAATCCGTACATCACACACATGTAAGCCATCAAGACAATCAAAGCCACGATGAAGGATACGATACCCTGGTTGATAGATTCCTGTCCCAAAGACGGACCTACGATGTCTTCCTGTACGATACGAGCCGGAGCCGGCATCTTACCGGATTTCAACACGTTGGCCAAGTCTTTTGTGACTTCCGGAGTAAAGTTACCCGTAATCTGTGAATTACCACCGGTAATTTCAGAGTTTACACGCGGTGCACTGTATACATATCCATCCAATACGATGGCGATTTCCTTACCGATGTTCTTCTTTGTCAGGGCAGCCCAACGACGAGAACCTTCTGTGTTCATTGACATGCTGACGCACGGCTTGTTGAACTGGTCATATTCGTCTTTGGCGTCTGTTACTACATCACCTTCCAACGGCGCACGTCCGTTACGTTCAGTCGACTTGATGGCATACAATTCGAAGATACGTCCGGTCTTGTCCATATCGGAAGCTTTCACACCCCACATCAGTTTCAGGTCGCGCGGCATCACTTCCTTCACGGCCTTCATGTTCAGAATGCGGTTCACATCCGCTGTATCTTTATAATCGGCATAACCTACGATACAACCTACTCCGCTCTGGTTCAGCTGCAGTACAGACAACAACGGATGTTCTTTCTTCATCTGTTCCATATCTGCACTGGAAGCAGCCGGTGTCTCTCCCTTCAGGGCAGCCGTCAAGCTGTCTTTGGCAGAAACGGCAGAAGCCTGAGCCACTGCAGTCGTATCGGCTTCAGCCTGTACAGAATCAGCAGGAGCCTCGTTGTTCAGCAAGCCACGGGCACGGTTGTCGGCAGAAGCCAATACCGGCACGATATCTTTTGCTTCGAAAGTTTCCCAAAATTCCAGGTTGGCAGAACCCTGCAAGAGTTTTCTCACACGTTCCGGTTCCTTGATACCCGGCAGTTCCACCATGATACGGCCCATCTTTCCTTCCAGTGTCTGGATGTTCGGCTGAGCCACACCAAAACGGTCGATACGTGTACGCAAAACATTGTAAGAGTTGTCTACGGCAGCTTTTACTTCCTCGCGCAATACTTTCTCAACTTCTGCATCTGTACTACGGGTATTCACTTTGTCTTTCAACTGCTGGGTGGCAAAAAGTTCAGCAAGTTTGCCTTCCGGAGCCAGTTTCTTGTATTCTCTGATAAACAGGGTCACGAAATCTTCCTGACTGTTAATCTGCAATTTGGCAGCTTCAGCCACAGCCTTGTTAAAGGCTTCATCCGGTTTGTTGTCGGCCAACGCCTTCACTACGTCCGGTACGGAAACCTCCAGAATGACGTTCATACCACCTTTCAGGTCCAAACCCAACCCGATTTCCATCTCACGACATTGTTTCAGCGTGTAAATCCCCAACCACACCTTCTGATTCTGCATGGAATCCAGGTAATGTGCCGAACCCTTCGGGTCCTCAGCCGCCTTGTTCATCTGATAACGGGTAACGAATGAGAATGAAAGGTAAAAAGCACACGCAAGGGTCAGTAATACCGCAAAAACCTTTACAAATCCTTTGTTTTGCATGTTACTTTAATTTATTATATTTACTTTTAAAATTTGATACGTTTATTCAAGGTTGCAAATATAGTTTTTTTTCATTAGATATGCGGAAACCATTGTAAATATTTAAGCCATAGAGCCTAAAAAAGGAGCTATCGCTTGCAAAAATTAAGCAATAGCTCCTTCTTTTATTTATAAAGTACAGGATATTCCCTGTCTTTCAGACATTTTATTTCAATCCACGTGCCTCCAACAGCGGTTCAATGCTAGGCTCTGCCCCACGGAAGGTGACATACAACTTCATCGGGTCGTCGGAACCACCTTTTTCCAAGATGTTCTTGCGGAAAGAAGTGGCCGTAGCCGGATCAAACAATCCATGTTCCTTGAACGCTTCAAATGCATCCGTATCCAAACGTTCAGCCCACAGATAGCAGTAGTATCCGGCTGCATAACCACCCATGATATGATTGAAATAGGTAGAACGGTAACGAGGTGCGATTTGCGGAATCAGACCGATTTTATCCATCAGCTGCTTTTCAAACTGTAGTACGTCAAAGCCTTCCATGGTGGTCAGGCAGTGCATCTCCATATCCAGAATAGCGGCAGCCAGCAACTCGGTCGTCATGAATCCTTGGTTGAACAAGGCTTGGTTCTCAATCTTGGCAATCAAAGAATCCGGAATGGCCTCACGGGTCTTATAATGCTTGGCATACATCTTCAGCACCTCCGGAGCCACAGCCCAGTGTTCCATAATCTGCGAAGGAAGTTCCACAAAGTCACGTGCCACCGAAGTACCGGATACGCCTTTATACTTACACTGAGTCAGTAAACCATGCAGGGCATGTCCGAATTCATGGAACATCGTACGAGCCTCGTCAATGGTCAGCAATGACGGAATGTCACCGGCCGGTTTGGTAAAGCTGGCCACATTGTAAATCAACGGACGGACACCTTCCTGTTCTTCACGGAAGTTACTCATCCAAGCACCGCTCCGCTTGCTGGCACGAGGCATATAGTCACTGTAGAACACACCCAAAAGCGAGCCGTCCGCATCCTTCACGATGTAAGTTTTTACATCTTTGTTGTATACAGAGATAGAATCACACGGCGTAAGAGTAATGCCATACAGTTTGTTCACAACCATGCACAAACCGTTGAACACGTCTTCCTGACTGAAATAAGGCTTGATTTCGTCTTCGTTCAAACTGTATTTTTCCTGACGGAGTTTCTCGGCATAATACCACCAGTCCCATGCTTCCAGTTTCTCACCTTTCCCTTCACGGTCCATGATTTTCTGGAGTTCTGCAGCCTCAGCCTCGGCATTCTTGATGGAATATTTCCACAATCCATACAACAAATCCAACGCATTCTGAGGCGTCTTGGCCATGTTGTCGGACAACTGGTATTCCGCATAGTTACTGAATCCCATCAGCTGTGCCTTTTCCAGACGGAGCGCCAGTACCTGCTTCAGCACGTCCTTGTTGTCGTTCGCATTGCCCCGGTTACCCAAGCTGGTATAAGCTTGATAGATATTCTTTCTCAATTCGCGGTTCTGTGCATACTGCAACAACGGCGTACGGCTGGATTCCTGCAAAGTAAATACCCATTTTCCGTCCTTTCCGTGCGCTTTTGCTTCATGAGCAGCTCCTTCAATCACTGCTTCCGGCAGACCGGCCAAGTCTTCTTTCTTGTCTACCACCAGCAAATAATCATTGTTGTCGGCCAATACATGGTTACCGAATTCAATGGTCAGCGTAGACAGTTGTTTGTTGATTTCGCGCAGACGCTCCTGTTTCTGTGCATCCAGTCCCGCACCCGAACGGATAAATTCCTTGTAATATTTATCCAGCAAATAATGCTGCTCAGTAGTCAGCTTGATTTTGCCTGCTTCTTCCTGCGCATGTACAGAAGCCACTCGCTTATACAAATCCTGATTCAGGAAAATATTGTCACTGTGTTCCGACAACATCGGAGCGATTTTGGCTTCCAGTGCCATCAGTTCATCATTCGTATCAGCCTCGGTCAACGCAAAGAACACTCCACTAACCCGAGCCAAGATTTCCCCACTGTTGTCCAAAGCCACAATCGTATTTTCGAAAGTCGGAGCTTCGGCATTTTCCACAATAGCCTTGATTTCCTGATTTTGCTGTTCAATTCCTTTCAGGAAAGCCGGTTCATAGTGTTCCACCTTAATCCGGTCAAAATCCGGCGTGCCATAAGGCGTTTGAAATTCAGTCAGAAACGGATTGTCCGTATCAGCTGCCTGCTGTCCGCAGGCACATACCATACAACTCATAGCGGCTGCAAAAATTAAATTCTTCATCATATTGTTTTTATCAGGTTATAATTTCTCTACCAGGCACCACAGCGGATAATGGTCGGAAGCCGAAATGGAATTGTCCACCCGGCACTTCAGCGGTCGGAAGCCTTTGTTCACAAACATATGGTCAATGCGGAAATACAGGAAATTCCGGTTATACGAGAACCCCGGACCCCATCCAGCCGCACGATATGCATCGGTCAGTCCTCTTCCGATGGTACGATGCGCATACGAAATCGGCGAATCGTTGAAATCGCCGCACACCAGCAAGTATTTGGTGGCCTGTCGGACGATGGCCTGTGCCACAGAATCAGCCTGAGGGGCACGAATCACCGCTGCATCGGCCAGTTTCCGAATCAGATACTTTCCTCCCGTCTTGACTTTCTGCTCATCCGGCGATTTCAGCAAGCCTTCATACACCTCCTTGTCATGCGCATCCAGCTTGTTCGATTCCAAATGATTACATACCACCGTCAAGGTATCTGTTTCCATTTTTAACCGAAGAAGAAAACTTCCGTTGGTGCCGCTCTCATAAGGAATCCGCTTGGCTGAAAGTATAGGAAAACGTGAAAGACATCCCATCCGGTTTCCATTTTCCACATCCAGACTCTTCACATAAGGATACATCGGAAAAGCTTCCTTCATCTGCTTCTCATCCCACCGGAATTCCTGCAAACACACCACATCGGCATCACTCTGCTGGATATAAGTCTGTATCGGATGCGACTCATCCTCCTCATCGCCCTGCATCCCCATTACATTGTAGGTCAAAAACTTCAGGACTTCTCCGTCTGCCGTCTCTTTCGCACCATGAAAAGGAGTATAAGTCATGATAGCCCCTCCACCCAATAACAGAAAGGCCAATGGAACCCATACCAGTCGTCTACGGTAAAACAACCAGACAAACACAAACGCCACTACGGCCAGCAACAAGAAAGGGAAAAACAGTCCCGCACACGACAGCACCGGATGTGCCACAGGCGACAAAGAAGAGCTATATGCACAGAACAAGAATCCCGCGCCGGCCACTATGTTACCGAACAGAAGTACTCCTTTTACGGTATGTCCCAGAATATTCATTTTTTACTTGCGTCAAATAAACTCTTTTTTTCTTCTTCCGTCAGACTGTTGTATCCCGACTTCCGCAACTTATCCAGAATTCGGTCGATTTCAGCTTCCCGTTCTTTCTTGCGGGCGTTATAATCATAGTCCGCCTGACGGCCTCCGTAGTGTACCTTCATTTTAGGTTTCCGTTTCACCGGATGTTCCAGCTGCAAACACCAGTCGCACACTCCGTTTATCCATTTTGTAGCATCGTGTCCACGCTGCAAACCCACCGCAAATACCCATCCGGCCAGTGCCCCGCCCAAATGTGCGATGTGTCCGCCTGCATTGCCTGAGGTCATGAAGAGCAAATCGAGCACGACCATAAACAAAGCCACATATTTCAGCCGCACCGTGCCGATGAACAGAAACTGTACGGGATAATTCGGCTCGCGTACCCCCACCGCTACCACGATGGCCAGCACCGAAGCCGATGCCCCCAACAGGTAAGACGAATACACGGCATCCTGGAAATAAGGGAATACATTATAAGCTACCATGTACAGCACTCCTCCGCAGATACCTCCCAGGAAATACAATCCGCGCAGATGCTTGGCCGAGAAAAACATCAGGAACAGACGCCCGAACCAGAATAGCCACAGCATGTTGAACAAGATGTGCAATACCCCGGCATGCATAAACATATACGTAATCAGCGACCAGGGCTGACGGATAAACGCTTCTGTCCAGGCCGGCAGTTCCAGAAAATGCATCCACGGTGACGAAGGCACATTAAACAGGGTCAGAAAAATCTGTACCACCGTCACGACCAGAAACACCGCCACATTGAAGTACACCAACCGTACCGCAATATCGCCCTGCTGGAATTTCCGTTTCAAATCAGTAATAAATCCGTCCGCTGCCATTTTTCTTTTTCCAATACATAATCAATATTAAACCGAACAGCATACCGCCCAAATGTGCAAAGTGTGCCACATTGTCGCTGCCGCCCAAGCCCAACACCAATTCCAAAATCACATAACCAATCACAAAATATTTGGCCTTAATCGGCATGGGAATAGGAAATACAAACATCTGGCTGTTAGGAAATAACACTCCGAAAGCCAACAAGATACCATACACGGCTCCCGAAGCACCCACTGTGGTCAGCTGGTTCAGGAAAACATCCATCGGAATAATTCCTAATCCCGTATCAACTGAGGAATAATTCGACCACACCATCGCATATTCAATGTACTGCACCAGTTCCTGTATCAGTCCGGCTCCGATACCGCACACCAGGTAATACGTCAGGAAACGCTTAGGCCCCCACACTTGTTCCAATACCCGTCCGAACATCCATACCGCAAACATATTGAAGAAAATATGTGAGAAATTGGCATGCATGAACATATAAGTGACAAGCTGTACCAGATTAAAATCTGAAGCCAGGAAAAAGTGAAGTCCGAGCAAATTTTCTATATCCACTCCGTATTTCCGGGCCACAAACATACCCAGAAAACAGAGCACATTGATAATAAGCAGGTTTTTCGTTACTGTTGGAAGATTATTCATGTTGTTAAATCATTGATTCAGTTGCAAATGTACAATATAAATCTGGTTTGGGCGCATCCGCATGCTTAAAATTCATTGCATGCACCGACAGAGTCGCGTAGCACCAACAGACTTTCCGGTCCCATATTAAAAAGCAAATCTATCACACTCAGGTTAGGCAGGAAGCCCAACTTCTGGTCGAACACCTGATAGTAAGGTTTCGGCACAAATGCTTTGTCCACCTCCCGGAAATCCCGTTTGGGATGAATCCTTTCTCGGAAATCATCCGCCGTTTCCGGCTCCGTCACATAATCATCGGTCGGAATCAACCGAGGCTGCATATCGATCTGTTGGCACACCCATTCACACAGTTCCAGATTAAAATCGAACAGAAACTCATACTTCTGTTCAAAGAAACGGTGAAACTCGTCCGCATAATAATCGAAAAACGGGCTGTGCTTGTAAGCCGCCACAAAGGCGTTCCAATGCACGTGCCGCCAGTTCCCGTGGTCGGAAATGCGTATATCCTTCATCAGGCATTTCAGGTCATCCCCTTTTTCCGTCGGGATGGTCAGTGCCAACGGTCCGTCGGCCGATGCAATCACACAACGGTTCCGGTACGTCTGCTTCATGTAGTGATCATACCGTTCCACATACACCTCAGGATAAGCAAAAAGTTTGGTATAATATTCCACGGGCGCCAGATAGGCCGACCCTAAAATCACTTCCTTCTTCATTCTTTCTTTTTTAGTCATTGCACCCGCTGTCCGAAACGTCCCGACCGTGAAGAATACCAGATCAGCCAGGCCTTCCCTACCAGATGGTCTTCCGGCACCAGTCCGAACAAACGGGAGTCAAGAATATTCACCGGATCGTTCGAAGCTACCCAATAGTAATCCTTGCGGAAGGTATAGGTATCTACGGGCTTTCCCTTTACGTACAGCGTATCGTGACGCACCTCTGCCGGCTCGTGCTCATGCGCCACAATCGTGTTGCACAGCAACGTCACATTCCACGGATAGACCTTCACCGGTACTCCCTTGGCCGGAATCACATACGGATGTGCCTCCGTACGGTTCTTCTCGTCCAATGGAATCAGCGGAATCCGCCCTTCCAGTTTCTGCGAAAGTAAATAATATTCATACTGACTGAAACTCCGGATATATCCCCCGTCGGAAGTATATCCCACCAGCGTATTGCCTTCAATGCCCAACACTGAAAGCACCGTCAGCATCAGGTCCTCTGTCGAAACCGGATACGCATAAAGCGATTTGGCATCCGGGCTCAACACCTTTCCGCCTACATTATTTAAATCAGCGTCCAGCATCAGCGTGTCGCCTGGCGTACCGATACAACGGCTGATAAACAATTCCCGCCATTCGATTCCCTTCTTCGGATTCTGGGGATGCGGATTGTTGAACAAGATAATATCCCCCTTCTTTGCCCGAGAAGCCGCCAGCCGGTGATAGCCGAAGAGCGAACAGAAAGGCAGACGCAACCCGTAGCTCCACTTGCTGACCAGAATCCGTTCCCCCTGATAAAGCGAGTTCTCCATGCCGGAAGAAGGAATCACACAAGTCGTCACAAGCAGCGTCCGCACCAGCCAGACGGCCAATACCGCCAGACCGGCAGCTTTCAACCACCACCATCCGGACTTTCCTTTACTCATACATCATTTGATGGAATCTACAAACTTGAACAGACGGCTCCAGCGTATCTTTCCGTTAAACCATCCGCGGTCCTGATCCAGCGACAGCCAGATAAAAATCGGCTTACCCACGATATGATCTTCCGGCACAAAGCCCCAGAAGCGGGAGTCGGCCGAGTTGTGACGGTTGTCTCCCATCATCCAGTAATAATCCATCTTAAAGGTATATTTCGTTGTTTCCTGCCCGTTGATGTAAATCTTTCCATCCTTCACTTCCAGGCGGTTGCCTTCGTAATTCCGGATCGGACGTTCATAAATCGGCAGGTTGTCCAAAGTCAAATCCACGGTAGCCCCTTTCTTCGGAATCCATATCGGTCCGTAGTTGTCCACCGTCCAGCCCGTCAGCTTATTGTCGGGATACAGACCACCCGCATCGTCATCCGGTGCATTCTCGATGGAAGTCACCAAATCCTTCCGTGCCAACAGGGCTGCTTTTGCCTTCTCGGTCAGCGGCATGTTGTACATGGATTCTTCCGTGTAATAAGCCATCAAATCCTCCTGGCTGATGCCCAGTTCATGGCACAAATCTTCCGGCAGCATGCCTTTGGTGTGTACCAGATAACGATACTGCACGTTGTCCGGTTCCTTGTTCGGCTTGCCGTCCAGGTAGATAATCCGGTTCTTGATTTGCAATGTCTGTCCCGGCAATCCCACGCAACGCTTCACGTAATTCTCCCGGCGGTCTACCGGACGCGTAATCACCTTGCCATACAGCTGTGGGTTCTCATCGATATACTTGCGGCCCACCGTATAATAATAATCGTACACTTCACGCTGCTGTTCCACGTTCAGGCTCGCCAAGTCGATGGGCTGCGAAAGCTGCTTGCCGATGGCATAGCTCATGCGGTAGATATCCTCTGCCGGATTACCGGTTGCCACCGTATCACCCGCCGGGAAGTTGAACACCACGATGTCGTTCAGCTGCACTTTCCCCAGTCCGGACACCCGCTTGTAGTCCCATTTCGGCCATTCCAGGTACGACTTGCAGTTGAATACCGGCAACGTATGCTGCGTCAGCGGCATGTGAAGCGGGGTCTGCGGGATACGGGCTCCATAACTCATCTTGCTCACAAACAGGTAGTCGCCCACCAGCAACGATTTCTCCAGTGAAGACGAAGGAATCACGTAATTCTGGAAGAAATACAGGTTGACGAAATAAACCGCCACCAATGCGAACACGATGGCATCCACCCAACCCATCACCGTCAGCACGGTCTTGTTGGTCGACTTCTTCCACCATGTCCAAGGAATCTTCTTGGAGATATAAGCATCAAAGATGAACGGAACCACAATCAGTCCCAGCCAGCTTTTCAACCAAATCAGGAAAATCAGGTAAAGCACCAGCACTATGCTGAACTTTATCCATTGCTTACGTGAGGCTTGTATCATACTCAAAACTGAAATAAATCATTCATACCCAAAAAACCGGTGTGTCCGGCTGTATATTCCGCTGCCAGTACCGCGCCCAAGGCAAATCCCTTGCGGTTCTTCGCATCGTGTGTAATCACGATGGAATCGGCTTCCGATTCGTACTTGATGGTGTGGATACCCGGCACTTCCCCTTCGCGGATGGCACTTACCGGCAATTCATCCGGCGCACAGTCGGTTGTACCTGTCACGGTTCCATCGGGAGCCGTCAGCGTACCCATCACCCATTTGTGCTTGCGGTCCAGGTTTTCCAGAATCCCTTCAGCCAGCGTAATGGCCGTACCGCTCGGGGCATCCAGCTTGTGTACGTGATGCGTTTCCACCATCGAAACATCGTAATTCGGGAACTGGTTCATGATTTTGGCCAGATACTTGTTGACCGCCGAAAAAATAGCCACTCCCAGGCTGAAGTTGGACGACCAGAACAAAGTTTTTCCTTCTTCCTGACACAGGCGACGCATTTCCTCCCCGTGTTCAGCCATCCATCCGGTACTGCCTGAAACCACCTTCACGCCCTGCTTGAACGCCTCCAGACAGTTGCCGTAAGCCACTGAAGGAGCCGTAAATTCAATGGCCACATCGGCCGAGCGGAAAGCCTCCGAAGCAAAATCTTCCCGATTATTTATATCAATGATACTCACAATTTCATGACCTCTGGAAAGGGCAATTTTTTCAATTTCCTTTCCCATCTTTCCATATCCAATTAATGCAATTTTCATAATTCTGATGATAATTTTATTCGCAAAGATAGTGTTTTTCAGTATTAATCATTACATTTACCCAACATTTACAGCTCGTTAACATGGAACATCTACTCCAGTTTGTATGGAAGCACAAGCTTTTTCCGCTCACTCCGCTGCATACCACGCAAGGACAAACCGTGGAAGTCATTGACCCCGGACTCCCCAATCCCGATGCAGGACCCGACTTTTTCAATGCGAAAATCAAGATAGACGGCATTCTGTGGGTGGGAAATGTAGAAATCCACGTGCACGCTTCCGACTGGAAACGCCACCACCATCATCAGGACCGTGCCTACGACTCTGTAATTCTGCATGTGGCTTCCGACATCGATGCAGAGACCTTCCGTACGGATGGCGAACCCATCCCGCAAATGGAACTGCACTACCCGCCCTACCTGTTGGAAAACTACCGCGAACTGATTGAAACCAGTCACTACCCGGCCTGCTACCGCCTCATCCCCCAACTGCCCAAACTCCTGCTCCACAGCTGGCTCTCCAGCTTGCAAACGGAACGCTTCGAGCAGAAAACAAAGCGTATCCAGGCCCAGCTCACCCAAAGCAAAGGCGACTGGGAACAAGCCTTCTTTCTCACCCTGGCCCGCAACTTCGGTTTCGGCACCAACAGCGATGCTTTCGAACAATGGGCCCAGACCATTCCCTTACAGGCGGTCAACAAACACCGTGACAACCTTTTCCAGATAGAAGCGATTTTCTTCGGACAAGCCGGCCTGCTACAGGAGCTCCCTTCCGACGAGTATTCTGCCCAGCTTACCAAGGAATATGCTTACCTGGCCCATAAATTCGAACTGCATCCTTCCGAACACCTTCGCTGGAAGATGCTCCGCATGCGTCCGGGCAATTTCCCGCACGTACGCATTGCCCAACTGGCCAACCTCTATCACCATTCCCAAGGGATGCTTTCCCAGCTCCTGCTGGCTCCTACCGTGAAAGAGCTGCGCGACCTGTTGCGGGGAGGCACCTCCCTCTACTGGCTCACTCACTACGTGTTCGGTGAACCGTCGCCTGCCCGTCCGAAGACTCTCAGCGACGCTTCCATCGACCTCCTGATTATCAACACCGTGGTGCCTTTTCTTTATGCCTATGGCAAGCACAAAGGGGAAGAACGGCTCATTGAACGGGCCAGTAACCTGCTGGAACAACTGAAACCGGAAAATAATTACATTATCCGCCTGTGGAAGGAATGTGGCCTCTCCGCCGCCCATGCCGGCGACAGCCAGGCTCTTATCCAGCTCAAGAAGAACTACTGCGACCCGAAGAAATGCCTGTTCTGCCGCATCGGGTATGAATATTTCAAGAAGAAAGAGATTTGAACTACATCACCGCAACGCCTCTTCCACTGCCCGCAGATACCCGTCCAGACGATTGCTCTTCAAGATGGCCTTCCGCCGTTTCTTGTCCAGCTCCGGCAACAGGTACTCCCAGCAGGTCTTCAGCTTGGCCAGCAGCTGCGCTTCTCCCCCCTCTATCACCCGATGGTAATACAGATACATCAGCCGGTGCATCTGAGCTACACGACCTTTTAACTCGCCCTCCGACAGTTCTCCTTCCCGAAAAGCAAGGGCCAATGACGGATTGGCCAACAAGCCTCTTCCTAACATCACCCCTTTCAGCCGAGGGAATGCTTCCAACACCTCCCGGATGTCGGACACCGTCTGCAGATCGCCATTATAGACCAACGGTAGCTCACAAGCCTCATAGAACGCCCGGAACGCCTCCCGGTCGACCGTTCCCTTGTATTGCTGCTTCCCGATACGCGGATGCAACGTAACTTGAGTCACACACGAACCGTTGAGCAACGGCACTAACGCTCTCCACTCGTCGGGTTCCTGTCCTCCTAATCTCATCTTCACCGAGAAACGTATTTCCGGAAAGGTTTTCATCGTCTCCAACAAAGCCGCCACTTTCTCCGGAGAGGACAAGATACCCGCTCCTTTTCCACGGCGGACAATCAGCGGGAACGGACAGCCCATGTTCACATCCAGCTCCCGATAGCCCAGTCCTGCCAGGAAATCCGTCAGCTGCCGCAATTCCTCCGGCTCCGAGGCAATTACTTGGGGAATCAGCCGGGGCACCGTATTCTCGTCGGGCGACACGTCACGCCTGTCCTTGTTGCGGATGACTCCCTTTTCCAACCGCACAAAAGGTGTGTAATAAGCCTCCACTCCTCCAAAACACTGCGCATGGGCATTGCGCCACGCCGCTTCCGTAAAGCCCTGCAAAGGGGCCGCATAAATTACCGGTACATTCTCTTTCATATTCCGCAAATATAGGAATAATTCCTTATCTTTGTAGAAATACATAAATCCCACTCACATGGAGAATTACATCTTTGAACTGAAAATGAAGGTCCGCGACTATGAATGTGACCTGCAAGGAATCGTCAACAACGCAAATTACCAGCACTACATCGAGCATACCCGCCATGAGTTCCTGACCTCCGTCGGTGTCAGTTTCGCCCAGCTCCACGAGCAAGGCATCGACCCCGTGGTAGCCCGCCTGAACATGGCCTTCAAAACCCCGCTGACCAGCGGCGACGAGTTCATTTCCAAGCTGGCTCTCCGCAAGGAAGGCATCAAATACGTCTTTGTGCAGGACATCTACCGCCTGCCCGACCTGAAACCCGTCATCAAATCAACCGTAGAAACCGTGTGCGTCATCCACGGACGACTGGGAGACAGTCCTCTCTTCAATGAAATCTTTGCACCTTACCTGAAATGAACGAAAAAGAACTCCTCTGCCGTCTGGCCCTGCCCCTTCTGCCCGGCATCGGTCTGGTAAGTGCTCGCCACCTCATTCAGGCTGCCGGAAGTGCCACCATGCTTTTCGAGCATACCCGCGAACTGCCGGCCCTCATCCCCGGCCTGTCGCCCAAGATAGCTACCGCCTTCCAGCACACCGAAGTGTTCCGCGTGTGCGAGGCCGAACTGTCGTTTGCGCAGAAACACCAGATTCAATGCCTGACCGAAGACGACGAAGCTTACCCTTCCCGCCTCCGCGAATGTCCCGATGCTCCGCTCGTGCTGTTCTACAAAGGCTCGGCCAACCTGAACTGCCGCCACATCCTGAGCATCGTGGGTACGCGCAACGCCACCGATTACGGCAAATCGCTCTGCCAGCGGTTCATGCAGGAACTCAGTACTCTGCTGCCCGACACGCTGATTGTGAGCGGACTGGCTTACGGCATTGACATTCATGCCCACCGGGAAGCTCTCTCCCGCGGCTTCGACACCGTAGCCGTACTGGCTCACGGACTGGACCGCATCTATCCCGCCGTACACCGCCGCACGGCTACCGAGATGCTGACACAGGGCGGACTGCTCACCGAGTTCATGAGCGGCACCAATCCCGACCGGCAGAACTTCGTGAAGCGCAACCGCATCGTGGCCGGCCTCAGCGATGCCACCCTCGTGGTGGAATCCGGTCCCAAAGGAGGTTCTTTAATTACCGCGGAAATTGCCGAAAGCTACCAGCGCGACTGTTTCGCCTTTCCGGGCCGTGTGGGCGATACCTACTCCACGGGCTGCAACGTGCTGATACAAAAAAACCGCGCTGCCTTGATACAGAGCGCGGAAGACGTAGTAAAAGCCATGAACTGGGACCATGCCCCTGTCGTGCCGCAGGTAGTCCAGCGACAGCTTTTCCCGGAACTAAGCCCCGAAGAAGAACAGGTAGTCACCCATTTAAAGAAACACCCCGACGGCATTCAGGTCAACACACTCGTGGTGGAGACCAACATCGCCATCAACCGTATGACCAGCCTGCTGTTCAATTTAGAGATGAAGGGCGTGGTTCGTGCTTTGGCTGGAGGAGTTTACAAGTTAGCCTGAGGGAGTATTACATCCCCCAAACCATAATTTTCTTTCCGCCAAACGACTCCTCGCGATGCCAGATTTTATCGTCCCAGCTCACTCCCTTATCACGATTGAAAAGGATAAAATGCCCCTCGTTGATGGTGCCGCCACACTTGTCCATATACGCTGCGGTCTGTTCCAATCCTTTACGGATGATACCTTCTTGTTCACCCCGCTTGATTTTGAGTTCCATCACCACACGTTGCATTGGGCCACCATAATGATTTGTCAGAGGTTTCGTTATCAGCAAATCCGTACGACCACGGCCAAGGCCATACTCGCGGTCAATATAACCACCACCATTCACCACACGCTGCAAGAAAGCCTGAAGCAACAGCTGTGGCCCGCTCTCCTTATAATCAAAACGTTCAATCCACGAATCCGCATTCTGACGAAAGAAATCTTGAAAATCAAGTAACAGCTTTTCCATGTTGATGCTGTTATCAGGGTTCATATACCACGCAGACTGCTGCACCAGCGTCTGCTGACGTGCCCATGTCAATTCGCGCGGAATCACCTCACGATAAATGGCATTTGCAATACGCAGAGGCTTGTCACGCACCACTAAGCCCATATCCACCACATATTGGATGTCATCGTCTTTCAGGTGTTGCTCCACCTCTCCGTCCTCGTTGGCCAGAATCGGAGCGATTACATTTCTCACCCTCTCTTCCCGGAGTTTGTCTATCAGTATATCGATGTGCGTGTCACGACGGTAAATCAGCCGCTCCTGCGCACGATACATCATTTCCGGTATAATCCGCACACTCCGGTCACGATTCTCACGCATGTTCATTGTCACCTCATAGCCCAACGCATTCACCAGCCACGGCTGCCCCTCTGTGGCTTCCCATATCTGCGGGAAACAAGCCTCGTCAAATACCTGGCCCGTAGCCGCCGTATGCTGCATATAAAGCTGATGAATTTCTTCACGGGAGAAATTCCCCAAACGAAGCGATTCAGCCTTGATGTTAAACGCAGAACCACCCGTCACAATATCCTGATTCGACAACACAATCCGATAGTCACGCACATCGCGTACCCCACACAGAATAATACTTTGCGGAAATGCCTGAGGCCGCAAGTCGTATCCACTGCGAAGCTGACGCAACACGCTCACCAGCGAATCGCCTACCAGTGCATCAATCTCGTCTATAAACAAGAGTAAGGGTTTGTCCAATTTCTGGCAAAGCAATGACAAATATTCCGTGAGCTTCACTGAAGCCGCACTATTCCGTTTCACTTGTGAAGCCAATATCTTCGGCATTTCCTCTTTCAGAATCATCTGGAGCTGAAAGCTGATGATGTCTATCACTCCATCAATCACCTCCTCCACCTGATTTCTCATCGCCTGCCCCCCTTCCACATTGGCATACACGGCATAAAATTCCCCCTGCTTGTTGATGTAGTCACGCAAGGCCAGCAGACACGAAGTCTTCCCCGTCTGGCGTGGCGCATGAAGAATGAAATACTTGTTCTGCCGGATGAGCGACTCTATTTCCTCCAAGTCAAAGCGTGTCAGCGGGTCAATGCAGTAATGCAGCTCCGGCTTCATCGGGCCGGCCGTATTAAAAAATTTGGGAACAGGTTTCATAGGCTTTGCGTATGTATATAGCAAAGATACGAAAATCTGCTTACAGTGCCGCAATCTCCTCCCGAATCTTTGCGTAAGGCGCATCCTTCAGCAGCACCTTCTTCGAGCCGTCCAGCAGATACAGTGAAGGCATCGCTTTCAGGTCGTACAAGGCCCCCTGCTTCACCGTCTCGTGGTCACTGCCCACCGTCCATCCCTGAGGCAAATCACTCAGCGTACGCTTCCATACCTCCTGATTCCCTTCGGTGTACACCGCCAATATCGTCAGCTTCCCGGCCTTTACTGCTTCCGCCAGCAGCCCGTCGGCCACCATCTCCAGCATCGTTTCGTGACAGCTCGGGCACTCCGGATCGTAGAACACCAACAGCAGACGGTTGTTCTTTGCCCGTGTCTGTGCCAGCGACCGCTTGCTGCCATCCGGCAGGAAATACACAAAGTCCGTCGCTCTCTTCCCCGGGCAGTTCCGACTAATCAGATCCAAGCTGAACTTCAGCGAACTCTTCCGTGCCTCGTCCACGTATTCACTTTTCAACATCCGCTCCAGGAACAAGGCATACAAGGCCTCGTTGTGGTAAGGCGAATTCGGGTTATACAGGTAGTCCTCCATCATCTGTAAGAACACCTTCCGTGCATGTTCCTGCACCTCCATTCCTTTGCAGAAACCATCCAGACTACCTTTCACTTGCTCCTCAGTGAGCGTACCGTCGGCCAGTATGGCCAAGTAATTGGCTGCCCCTTGCTCCGATACATTCCGGTTGTTCACCAATGCCGTATCCGCGAAGTTGAAGTTATCCCAGTAGTGCGCCATGAGATATGCTTTCCGTTCGTCCGGCTGGGTGAGCATGGTGGGGATTTCTGGAAAAGGGAACTTGGCTTCCGAGACGGCTTGAGGGTTTTCTACCGTTGCAGAAGTTTCCGCTTGCTTCTGCTTGGAAGGATTTCCGCAGGCAGAAAATAATAAGATTATAAATACCAATACTACATATCTATTTCTCATACCACATAAAACCTGATTGTAAATATATTACAAAAACAGCCTTCATTTCAACACTTTACTTATTTTGTGCCAAAATGAAGGCTATTATAGAACTTGAATTCAGATACTATTTAACATCACGGACACAACGAACTTTACCAGCAATATTATCTCCTGAAGGTTCCCACTCGCGTTTGTCTGCATTCCACCCCCATGCTACACTTGTCAATATCAAATTAATACCAGAGGTCCCAAAACCAGGTCGTTCCGCATTATAAAGAGTCTGATTGTTACTATAACTAAATTGAGTTGAAGACCAATAAGAGTCAGACCATGGGACATTGTACCCATTGTTTTCATTTAAGGACGTATACATCAACATTAATTCACGTTGATTAGGAACACGATATCCGGGAGGACAAAGGTTACTATTGCCACCGTAATTCATCATCGATTTAAGCCCTATAGCACTAGTACCATCATAATCCTTCCACCTCCTAGCAGTAGCACCATCTCCGTGAGGCGTAATCAACACCTCAAATGCAGTATAAGGCATATTCAGATAATCAGTACCTCGTTCATAATGTATAGGAAGCTCAAGCCCACTATCCTGCAAATCACGTTTAGCAGCATTCGACAAACGAGAAACATCAATACGATAACTTGTCCCGTACGAAGAGACTTCAGGGGTGGCTGATGTTACTTGTACATAATCAGTTGGAGTAGCATCCACATTGTCTAAGCTTATGCCTAAATAACGAATACAACGATAAGTATAATCACGCCCTTTTGTTTCCTTATTTGTATAACTTCCATCATTATATTGTCCACGGGATGCACCTTCTTCTGCCCATATAATCCATGGAGTAGTACGGGCATCATCATAGGATCCAGAACTACTTGCCATGTGCTCCATGTAACTTCCATCTCCCTTATATAATTTAGCGGTTTGAGGCAAAGCATTTTCACCAATCCACAAATCTGTCAATTCATCAATTGAAGCTAAACACCAACGAACTTCTTCCGGATCAATCACATTATCTCCATCCAAATCACGATTACGTGTCATACAAGCATACCAAGTATTTCGATAATTCGTATTCAATTCATGCTCGCCACCTTCTACTTCTGCTGCATCTCGACTTAAAACTGCTGTCCAACTAGTACCATTGGTAACATAATTATTCCCCCCTTGTTGTTTGACAAAAAAGGCCAATGTATTTTTCCGGCCGTTGTTCATTGTCAAAGTATACGAAGGAATATGAGATGTAGTAGCTGCTAATGGTCCGGTTTCTAAAATACTTTCTGTCCCCCACGCAGAATTTACTTTCGAGGCATCATACATACTATAAATTGGAGTTTGTCGGAAAGTCACCACGCTATTTGACCATGAAGTATCTCCATCGGGACTATATTGTGCGCCTTTAACACATATATGCATCATTCGTTCTGAGCCATTAACCACTGCCTTCCATAATAACAAGCGTTTTGGATCTGTTATCCCAGCTACTGGAGCTTGATATTCTTCGTTACGAGGATCATAATTATACATATACTCATCTACAAAAGCGGTGACATATACCACTTCGTCACCATTCTCATCAACCTCAAAAATCGTATTATCCGTATTATCATCCTTCCGAAGTGCCTGAGTTTCCAAATGATTTATCAACTGATTCACATCACGCAGACATGCATCATCTGACAAATCGTTCAAATATTGATAATAATATGCATCCGTTGACATACGATTTTTCCATATTTCTTTTCCATTAGAAGTACCATTTCCCTCATCACTTGACGCATTTGTTTGTGTGGTTAATGTTCTCGCTCCGCCATCATATGCATCATATCCCGGAAATTTAACCATATTCGAATTATTAGGGCTATTAGTTGCATCCTTATTAAGCCCAAATTCTTTGTTTACGGCAAACAAAATCCACTTATAATCTTTAATACTATTTTCATTACTAGTATGCAATTTCATACCTTTGTCAAAAGGAGTTTGGACAATCCAAGAAAGCCCCCCTCTCAATGCCTCACGCGTAAACTTAATTCGCGTACGCGCAAAATGACTATCAATAGCCTTTACCTGGTCACCAGCAATAATGACATCTCCTTCCATACCAGGACGTACCTCTTGATCAGACTCCACTTCAGCCTGATATGAATCAATACCAGTTAATGTAATAGTATATGTGTAATGCGTGTTACGCCTTACCATATAATTATTAACATATTCCTCATTATCACAATCTGAAGCCTCTCTTGTTTCTCCTAAATGTATCGTATAGCGAGCTGAGACATTGACATACTCAGTGACTTTAGATTTATTATTCTCGCGTTCATAAGATAATTCACCTGTAATTTCCACAGAAGTAGCATGCTCAGGAGCATATACATAATTGCCTGTATTCTGCTCTGTCATTCCAGGATGAGCTGCATCTTCTTCTCCTAATTGAGATTTCTCCTCTTTTTCTCGCAGAGCATACATACTTTCTGCTGCATGTTTATCCCGTTCTGTTGCATCAATCCATTTGCCACTTCCACCTTCAGCCCCTCTAACAGGCGGAGCCACATTATTCTCAAACATATAAAAGTTAAAGGAGGATTCTGTTTCTCCCACCTTATCAAAGTTGGTGACTTTCATATCTTCAGTCATCGACTTATAAATTATATCTGACGAATTTTCTTTTGCTTCAGCCACCCTAGCTGAAAGAGGCAACTGTTTCACTAAAAAACTTTTAGGTATAAATTTCACAGTTCCTGAGATAGCCCCATCAATCTTAGTTTTAATTTCAAACGTAATCTTGGCATCCAATCTTTTCATTTGTAATGTTACATTGCCCCCATCTGCAGTTACCTCTCCACGTTCTGAAACAGTCACCCCTTCTTCTTTACCTAACATAAAAAAAGAGTATCTATTCAGGGTAATCCGTTCATCCGCAATTTTTACAGTCAAATCTTTTAAATCCTCTATACGATTAATCTCATCCAAAGATTTTGATAATGTAAAATTTGCATTATCGTAATTAACCAAAGCATACAATGTCTGGTTACTTCCAGACAGCACATTAAATCCAGACAATGTGCCTGTAAATGAATCATTTACATACGAGCCTGTCAAACCCTTCTGACTATTAAAAGCCTGTCCACCCGTTTTATCTCCATTGCTGTTAAAAGCAAATAAATACACAGAAGATACATTATATTCTGTTTCTCCAGGCTGCTCCACACGAGACTGTATAGTTTGTGAACTTGTCGAGAAGTTTAAGGAGATTGTAGTAGGAACACCTTCTTTGACATTTCCCGTTCTCACGCCCCAATCATCATTACATGCAGATACTCCAAATAGAATGAGCAATATCAAGCATAACGAATATATTTTAGCAAATTGTTTCATATATCAATCCTCCTTTTTCTTAATTAAACCCAGGAACCTCTACAGTTGCTGTACCCCAAGGCAGAACTTCATAATCTAACATAGAAATTGTAACTTCTTTTTGTAAATCAATTGTTGCATTGATTCTTAATAAACTATTACGGGGAATCTCCGTCTGAGAAATAAAACTTTTAGCCACACTTAGACTTTCAAACCATGCAGCAGTCAACGCTATACTAAAATCTTCAGACGTATCCACCTTTGGCTCAAACATATAGAATACAAGTACCTTCTGAAAATTTGACATATTTGCATGCAGAGAAATGCCAGTAAATCCATTCGGCTCATCGTATTGAAGATTTGAAATAGTTGTGCCCTCAGGTAAGTTAACAGATTTCCCTTCAGCATCTGGATAATCATCAAACAAATAAGTTGCATTTGGAACAAACTTTCCAAACGTTATTGCTGATATAGGACACGGGACATTCATCAAATTTTTAATGTTCAATTCCACCTTTATCACTGTATGTACACACGGAATTGTAAAAGTATTATTTGTCTCATTTAAATCAACTGCTATCATTCCTGTTGCCGGGACTCCATTTTCAATGTTCGAATACATTCTTGGAAAATAAGTATCAGTGGTAGTATTCTGAATGACTTTAGAAGTAAAATCAGAAGGCAAAACCGTATTTATTCCATTCAAATAATTAAATAATCCTATACTCTTCTCATTAATCACCACATAGAACTTCTTTATACCGGCTTCCAATCCCATGATGGTCAAAGTCTTTGAGGCAGTTAATGTTCCTTCTGAAGAGTAATCTCTCCAAATATTATCAATTACCTGATTATTCTCATCTGTAATAATTATACGTAAAGTCCTAATACCCTCTCCCTCATCAATAGCCACAGATTCACTATCTCCCACACGAGTATCGAAATTCAAAGTCACATTTACCTTCTCAGAAGAGGTATCCGATAATCTCTCCTTACCGCACGAGCACACCATCCCTGTCAGCAGCACAAGCAGGACAATTCCTAAATATCTTTCTAATTTCCTCATACGTCTCTCTCTTTAAGGTTAATTCCAGTCCGGTTGTCCATCCACAATTATCCAATCCGGAAGTTTAATTTCCACATCCACTCCATGGAACTCAATAGAGATAGGCAATTCAGCCTCTTGTTTCGTCACGTCAATGGCATCCGCATTGCGCACCAGATAATTGTACAGATTACCACGGATAAGTTCCTGGTTGGTATTCTTATCTACAAGAACCAACTCATGCTCGCAATAGTCCGCACTCAGTTCTCCCGTCTCGTCGTCCAGGCGGAAAAGGGCCAGGTTTTGTGTGCGGTAGCACTGGTTCTCACTATCGTAAACCAAATCAGGGTAAATGGTACCTTTCTGATCCAGATTGATTTCATTTTCAAAAGAAGTCTGGGCATTCGAATGTTCGAAGCTCAGCTGATAAGATATTCCGGCATCCTGACGCGAAGCATCCGGAGCGGGAAGGCCATGAATTTCCACATCTACTTTGATGTGTGCACTGTAAAGTGTGACTGTATCACGATACATCACTCCCTCTTGACTGGGCATCACAAACTCCTGCTGGCCCAGATAATTGTAATCATGATTGGTTACAGGTACCTCCGGGTCAGTCCATGCCGAGTCCTGTAAATAAATGTTTGCAAAATCTGTTTCGGTAGTGTGGTTTACCACCTCTGTATGGTCATAGGCATTCCCTACTGCCACCACCTTATAACGCTGTCCTGCTTTGAGTCTGAAAGACGGGACAGCCTCAAAATTAGTTAATTCGTCCTGATTGTATGAGCCGACTCCCAGTATATGGCCACTCTCATCGAAAACATACAGGTCTACCTTGCTCATATACTGGTGTAACACGTCCTTATCGCCGTCGGCGAGATACTGGAAGTAAATGGTCACATTGTCGCAATCATCCAGATCTTCTTTAATACAGCTGGTCGTCAGGACGGCAGCGAACAGCATCATTAATATGTATCTAATTGATTTCATTATTGTTTGTTTAAGGATTTTGTTTACTGTATGTTTGGAATATCTTGGCGGAGAATATCTCCGCCAAGATGAAACTTTTATTATTCAATTCATCAATTCCATACTACTGTTCCTTCAGCAATTGTCCAAGATTTAACAGTAACATAAGCTATTACATGGATATCTTCACCACCTTGCCAACCTTGACCAATCGCTTCATCAGGAATTGCAAGAGATTTCACCTGATAAATGTAACCTGCTGGAAATTTTGTAATATTACCTTCTCCGTTAACTCCGAAAGCAGTAGCATATTGACTTGAATTTGCTGTCAATTTATAATTTTTCACAGTAGCATAACCCACGCGCTCTGGATTCCATGCAATCACTCCTCCACCAGTTAGATTACTCTTAATACTAATGTTACTAAAACAAACTTTCAGAATAGGAAGATCTCCACTCTCAATAGGAGCAATATTATAAGCATAGCACTGATTATTTTCAGGCCATGAGGGAGTCCAACCGGTATCAGCAGAACCTGTAGCCTCAGTAAAGTCTTCATTAATAGTATTACTCATCGAATTGCTTGCATCCCACTCTTCAACCTGAGTAACATTCGTAACACCATCTAAAATCACGCCATCAATTTTTATAGTTTGGAATATACAGTCTTTCCCCTCAGTATCTACATGAGCAATACCGCCAAACTCTAAACGAGCCATTGTATGTGCTGGTTCCAAAGTTACTTTGTATTCATCAATACCATCCGTGTCTGTATCACCTTGATTTACAAATGTAGTTGAAGATGCATATAAAGGTTCTGCCAATCCTGCAGCCATAAATTCACTAGAAGTCCATCCAGATGACTTATCCGTATTGATATAGACTTCCATCTTTGACGGATTACGAACACCCGTAAATTGAAATTCATTCACAGCATCTAATAAATCTTGACGGCTATCATAATCGCCCAAGTTAAAAGTCTTTTCACTTCCTCCTGTCTGAGCAGTCAGAACCAATCTAATACGATTCAAGGTCACATCAGTTGATGCCGTATAGCCAGCAACAGCACGACTTAATGCAGGATCACTAATCTTTACACCAACAACTGCATTACCCTGCACACCTCCATTTTCATTTACATCTTCATTAGAGCATGCGAACAAACCCAAGCCCGCAAATGCCAAAAATAAACCTTTAGAAAATTTCATAATCCATAAAATTTAAATTACACATATTCTTTTCTTATTCTCTATCCTGCTTTTATTCTGCCATATATTCCATATACTGCTTCAGCTGCGACAGATTCTCCCCTGCTTGCGGATAGCCCTTGGCCTGGGCCTCGGAGAAAGCCTGCACGGCTTTTTCCAGCTCGCCTGCCTTAATATAAACCACTCCCCTCATGTTCAACAGTTCCCCTTCGGCCGGCGCATTGTCCAGCAGGCGGATGGCTTCGTCTGTGCGGTTAGCTTCCATCAGGGCCAGTGCGGCATTATTTACGGCCGTCACATCGTTCGGATAAGCCTGTGCACCGCGCACCAAGCAATCTACGTATTCAGGACTCCCCTTTCCATAACTGTCGGCCACCTGCTGAATCTCGCTCACGCTCATCAGTTCCGGATGGGTCTTGATCATCTCCCTGCCTTCGGCCACGGTGAAATGACGCACGTTGTATTCTATACGGTATTCGTTGCGACGGACTGCCGGATACATCTCGTTCAGCAAACGCTGATAGATTTCAGGCGGTACCAGCGCTTTCAACTGCTCTTCGCACGCATCCTTGTCGTCTCCGCAGTGATCAATGATAGCCAATACTTCTTCACTCTTCAGCAGTTTAGGGTGCTTCACCACCTCCTCGCGCAAGCCAACCCAGTCTTCACCCTTCCAGTCTACATGGTACACCTGCGGATCCACCTCTTTCAGGTCATCCTTCATGTACTCCGTAAAGGCCCTGGCACGGCGTTCAGACAGCTTCATGTTGTAATCGAAAGTTCCTTCCGGTGAGGCATAACCCGTCACGTAAATGCCCGTAATGGTCAAATCGTTATTGTTTTCCACCAACGCAATGGAGTTGCGCACCGTATCCAGTTCCGCCCGATTGTTCTTATACCTCGGATCGATGCGGTGGCTGTCCTGACGGAACTGCAGACGGGCAGACCGTGTTTCAGAACGGCGCTTCACCATCTCTTCTTTCGGCTGGATAAACGGAGAATAGTAAGCCGGATTCATCGGTGGGAAAATATCGCCCGTAGTGGCCGTTTCATCCCCGTCATTACACTGGGCACAGCCTGTCACATAGCCCCGAAGCTGAAGATTGCCCCCAATCATCCAGCGCTTGAAGGGAACGGATGCATCGTAATCGAGAGTCTGGGACGTACCGTTCTTGCGGCGCACTTTCGCCACAGCCCCCGGATGGAGGTCAGTATGTTCAAAAGCCTCCGTACGCTGCTGCACCTTGTCGCGCACCTTTCCGTTCACCACAAAAGAAGGCAGCTCCTGCTCCTGCGTTCCGTCGACAGAAAGAATCACCGGTACCACGCACAGCGAATGCTGGTTCTTGATGTCCAGCTCGTCCAGACTCACCGTCATCTTCACACGGGCCTGACGGTCGGCTGTCTTTGCCACTTCGCGGTCCACAATCTTGATTTCACTCAAATAAGAAGTCTGGCCCCACACGGGAATGCCGGCAGCCAGCACAAATACGAGAGAGATAATATATTTTTTCATCCTGCGTTCCTCCATCATTTAATTATATAAATCAAGGATATGGCTGCCTTGGTCAGGCCGAAATAATCTTTCTTGTCGCTTCCGCGCCATTCCCCGCAATGCGGACAGTCGTACTGGTCGTAGTTGGCACGTATCCACCCGGCTCCGATTTCCAGCCCCAAGTTCCAGTGTTTGGACAGCACAAACTGATAACCGTAACCGATACCGGCTCCGTACATACCCCCCTGATAACGGTAATCCTTAAAAGAAGGGAAAATCTTGAGATCCATATTTGCCACATTAAATTGTCCGCCCAATGCATGAAGTGCCAGGAAATGCCCGTTAAACGCTTCACAGAACCAGTAACGCACCTCGGGCTGCACCAGCCAGTGTCTCATCTTGCGGTCGTTTCCCAAATTGAAAGGATTGTAATTACCCGACAAATCAATGGTCCACTTCGGAGCTACGCGAAACTCTGTACCAAGATTCAACGTAGTAGTCACGTCATAAAGCAGGTTTGTTTTCACGGCTATTTTCTGAGCAGAGCCCCCTAAGCAAACAAACAGAAATATCATCCACAGAAAAAATCTTTTCATAGTAAGAATACCTTAACCTTTATACTCATTTCATTTCGGCTACAAAAATATATACAAATTATATACAGCGAAAAGCTAAGAATTCCCATATAATCACAACAAATTCCCATTTTGTCAAGAACATTCTTACAAAATGGGAATTCTTTATAATAGTCTATTCATCAAATAGAAATGACCAATTTACGTATGATTCTATCCACATTCAAGACAAAGTTTTACGGAAACTGTTGGGGCTGATGCCGTATTTGTCTTTAAACAAGCGATAAAAAGTAGAAATGCGAGGAAGGGCACTTTCTTCGGCCACTTTATTAATACTCCAGTCTGGATGTTCGCGAAACAAAGTGACCGAATGTTCCAGACGAAGGTCATTGAGATAAGTGCTCAGGTTATTGGAGGTAAACTTTTTCAAAATGGCAGCAAAACGATTTCGATCCACTCCCATCAGCTGCGCATAATCATCTCTTCCTAACTGATAATTCAAATACAGTTTCTGCTCCTTTACCTGCCAGTCGAATCTGAAAAACAGCTGCTCATCTGTATCTTTCCCCTCTCTCTCTTCTTCCTTCCATTCCAGTTCACTTTCTACTGACTGGATTTCACTGCGCTGGTTGTCCAATTGCAAAACCAGCTCTGCCATTTTCCGGTTTTTCCGACGAATCACGCGCAGCGTACGCCAAAGACCGCCAAACAAGACCAGCAACACCAACGTCACAACCAACAAAGCGGAAATGACATAGCGCTGGACCTTCAGCTCATAATCGGCCTTTTCCAACCGATATTGACGGGCCACCGCTTCCGTCACATCTGCCAACTGGAATATCTGGCTGCGCTCACGGTTAGTAGCCATCTGCTGGGAAATCTGATGCACCTGAAGCATCGCAAGATACGCATGTACATAATCTCCCAAGGCACGGTAGGCCTGACTACTCTGCTCCAGTGTTCGAAGACGCATGAGATTCAGTGAATCGGCTTCACTCACCAGACCCAGATAGGCCTCGTTATGGCGCAACACCTCCTCGTAACGACCCACCTTCAACAAATAATTGTTTATCTCAAGCATCCCTCTCTGGGTCTTGGAAAAATTGGTTGCATAGAATTTACTGAGATAAGCCTCAGACAGCCCACCTTTTTTCAGCTTATAAGCCAGATAAGCCATCTTACTGTAGAAGAAACCTTTCTGCCGGTCCAGCACATGGGCATCTTCGGTCAGGCATTTCTCCCATGCGGCAAGCACTTCTTCCCGACGCTGACCGACCTCCCAAGCCTTCTGCAACTGATTATCCGTGATATAATAGGACATCAGGTAACCCATGCTGTCGGAAAGCAAGAGATAATCTTCCTGCGTCCTAGCTTCCGAAAGCAATGCCACAGCCTCTGTGACGCATTCATAGCTTTTAGGCAGGATTCCCATCTTACGGTAAAGGTCGCCCTCCAGCTGCAGCATACTGGCCTGCAGGCCCAAATTATGGCACTTCAAGGCATAACTTTTTCCTGCAGCTATCACCTTGGCTGCCTCTTTTAACTGAAAGGACATGATGGATGACTTGGCCCACAGCGTATACGCATAAGGAAGCAATACTGTATCCCGCTGCAGGCCTTTTGTCTCGAACGCACGCCGCACATAATACACGGACATGTAATACTGTGACTGTGTGTGATAGGACAAAGCCCGCAAATAATCTATCTGATAGGAAGAATAGGCCGAATCAGTCTCCAGACTATCCAGCGATGCTAACGAGCCCAAAGGGTCGTAGGCTATCCTCTCGCGCATATCATCAAAAGATAACGCTGCCCCGTGAAGAAAGGTAATGAACAAACCCAACCAAATACAAACTATAAACCGCTTCATAAATCCCCAGTTTTATATAAAGCTGCCTCGAAAATACCAACTTTTTCTTTTTCTACAAAAAAACGGGCAAAAAAAATGGGAGAACGCTTTCTCCCAACCTTGTTAACCTTAAATCTAATACTATGAAAAAAATCACGTTGCAAATGTAAGAATAACACTTATTCTGTGCAAGTATTCACACCTTGATTTTCAGCTTTTTAAAACTATTTAGCAATAGAAAAAAACAATTCGCCCCGAAACACTTTCTGCTCCGGGGCGAATCTTGGTTTATTCAGGAATAGTTGACAATTAGTCTTTCAGTTTGGCCTTGATGAAATCGCGGTTCAAACGAGCGATGTTGCTGATAGAAACGCATTTCGGGCATTCTGCTTCGCATGCACGGGTGTTGGTACAGTTACCGAAGCCCAGTTCGTCCATCTTGGCAATCATGGCCTTTGCACGGCGCAAAGCTTCCGGCTTACCTTGAGGCAACAGGTTCAACTGGCTCACCTTGGCAGAAACGAACAGCATGGCTGAACCGTTCTTGCAAGCAGCTACACAGGCACCGCAACCGATACAAGTAGCGGCATCCATGGCTTCGTCAGCAATAGGCTTCGGAATCAGGATGGCGTTGGCGTCCTGAGGAGCACCTGTACGCACGCTGATGAAACCACCTGCCTGCATGATTTTATCGTAAGCCGAACGGTCTACCATCAAGTCCTTGATAACCGGGAAACCGGCAGAACGCCACGGTTCTACAGTGATTACATCGCCGTCATTGAAACGACGCATGTAGATCTGGCAGGTAGTAGCACCTTTTGCAGGTCCGTGAGGATGTCCGTTGATGTACAAAGAACACATACCGCAGATACCTTCACGACAGTCATGGTCGAATACAATCGGTTCTTTTCCTGATTCAATCAGCTGTTCGTTCAAGATATCCAGCATTTCCAGGAAAGAAGTATCGCCCGGGATATCCTTCATCTGGAATGTATCGAAATGACCTTTTTCCTTAGGTCCGTTCTGACGCCAAATTTTCAGCGTAAATGATATATTTTTATCCATTTTACTTAGATTCTTTAATTGTTTAACTTCACTGATTAGCTCTTGTAGTTACGAGTCTGTACTTTGATAGCTTCGTAAACCAGCGGTTCTTTGTACAATACCGGAGCCTTGTCGTCGCTTCCCTGGTATTCCCAGCAAGCTACGTAGAAGAAGTGTTCGTCATCACGTTTTGCTTCACCTTCTTCTGTCTGGTATTCTTCACGGAAGTGACCACCGCAAGATTCGTTACGGTTCAATGCATCGTAAGCAATCAGCTCACCCATTGTGATGAAGTCGTTCAGACGGATAGCCTTATCCAGCTCGATGTTCATGCCTTCCTTAGAACCCGGGATGAACAGTTCAGTTTCGAATTCCTTACGGATTTCTTTCAACTTAGCCAGACCAGTCTTCAAGCCTTCTGCCGTACGTCCCATTCCGACGTATTCCCACATTACACGACCCAATTCCTTGTGGATAGAATCAACTGACTTCTTACCCTTGATGTTCATCAGGTGATCAATCTTCGCTTTCACAGCGTTTTCTGCCTCTTCAAATTCAGGCAGGTCAGTAGAGAAGCGAGGAACCGTAATCTGGTCAGCCAGGTAGTTCTGGATAGTGTAAGGCAATACGAAGTAACCGTCGGCCAGACCCTGCATCAATGCAGAAGCACCCAGACGGTTGGCACCGTGGTCAGAGAAGTTACATTCACCGATGGCGAACAGACCCTTGATGGTAGTCTGCAATTCGTAGTCTACCCAGATACCACCCATAGTATAGTGGATAGCCGGATAAATCATCATCGGATTATAATATTTCACGCCATTGATTTCTTTTCCTACTTCACCCGGATTGACGTCAGTGATTTCTTCGTACATATCGAAGAGGTTACCGTAACGCTGACGAACTACATCCAAGCCCAGACGTTCGATACATTCAGAGAAGTCCAGGTAAACAGCCAGACCGGTGTTGTTTACACCATAACCGTGGTCGCAACGTTCCTTGGCAGCACGTGAAGCAACGTCACGCGGAACCAGGTTACCGAATGCCGGATAACGACGTTCCAAGTAGTAGTCACGGTCTTCTTCAGGGATATCGGTCGGCTTCATGGTACCAGCCTGCAATGCTTTGGCATCTTCCAGTTTCTTCGGAACCCAGATACGACCATCGTTACGCAGAGACTCAGACATCAAAGTCAGCTTAGACTGCTTGTCACCGTGTACCGGAATACAGGTCGGGTGAATCTGTACGTAAGCCGGGTTAGCAAACAAGGCACCTTTACGGTAGCAAGACATGGCAGCTGTACAGTTACAAGCCATTGCGTTGGTAGACAGGAAGTAAGTGTTACCGTAACCACCGGTAGCAATAACTACTGCATGAGCAGCGAAGCGTTCCAATTTACCAGTTACCAGGTTCTTGGCAATGATACCGCGGGCACGACCGCCGATGAGGACGATGTCTTCCATTTCATAACGAGTGTACAGTTTTACAGTACCTGCACCTACCTGACGGCTCAATGCAGAGTAAGCACCCAACAACAGCTGCTGACCAGTCTGACCTTTGGCATAGAAAGTACGTGATACCTGTGCACCACCGAATGAACGGTTAGCCAGTGTACCACCGTATTCACGAGCGAAAGGAACACCCTGTGCCACGCACTGGTCGATGATGTTGTTTGACACTTCGGCCAGACGGTATACGTTAGCTTCACGTGCACGGTAGTCACCACCTTTCACTGTATCATAGAACAGACGGTAGATAGAGTCACCATCGTTCTGGTAGTTTTTGGCTGCGTTGATACCACCCTGTGCAGCGATAGAGTGTGCACGACGCGGAGAATCCTGGATACAGAAGTTGAATACGCGGAATCCCATTTCACCGAGAGAAGCAGCTGCAGAAGCACCTGCCAAACCAGTACCTACTACGATGATGTCCAGACGACGTTTGTTAGCCGGGTTCACCAGTTTCTGGTGAGCTTTATAATTGGTCCATTTCTCAGCTATCGGGCCTTCAGGAATCTTAGAATCAAGTATCTTAGTCATAATGTTTTTTCTATTTAATCAGTTATACTTAAATTAGCAAGCACCGCAACCCATCAAACTCTTGATGAAGAATACCACAGCTACCAGCATGAAGCACAGTACGATAATGGTAGAATAGATGTTAGAGATGCATTTCCAGCGGTTAATCCAGATGGTGTTGTTCCAACCCAGTGTCTGCATAGCGCTCCAGAAACCGTGAGTCAAGTGGAACCACAAGGCAATCAGCCAGATGATGTACAGTACAAAGAACACCGGATTAGAGAATGTCTGCAGGATGTAGCCATAACCGTCGGCTGCATCAAGACCTCCCATCATCGGGTTGCCTACAATTTCAGCAAACTGCATTTTGCTCCAGAAGTTCACGAAGTGAAGAACCAGACCCAAAATTACGATGATACCCAGTACCAGCATGTTCTGAGAAGCCCATTCTACCGTTTTCGGTTTTGATGTCACTGCATAACGTTCGTGACCGCGTGCGGCACGGTTCAGCATCGTCAGCCAGAAAGCGTAGATGATGTGAATTACAAACAGGGCAGCCAGTCCGACAGTAGCTACCAGTGCATACCAGTTAGCGCCGAGGAACTCACAGACCATGTTGTATGCCTCGCCCGAGAACAATGCAACAAGGTTCATCGCCATGTGAAATGTCAGAAACAGGACAAGGGCGATACCTGTGACGCTCATCACCACTTTCCTTCCAATAGATGAATTACTTAACCACATAAATGATTGAATTTAAATTATTTAATTGTTAGAACTATAAATTCGTACCCCACGGTCTAAATTATGATGCAAAATTAGAAGTTTTCTTCAGATAATACAACAGATTATGGAAAAAATTCTGTAATCGGGAGCTGGATTCGGAGGTCTAAAAAAACGCAAGTGCGTTTGAAACAAAACGCCGAAGAGTTTTGATCCAAACGCACTTGCGTTTTAGGGAAAACGTCCTTGCGTTTTACTTGAAACGTACTTGCGTTTCAGGACAAACGCACTTGCGTTTTTCCGGGCCTATCTTTTAGGGAAATTCATGCCGGGCTGGCGCAGCAGTTCCAGTGCCTTTTTCATGCTGTCGCTCAGCGTATTAATCACCTGGAAGTACTCGTTCATGTCCCAGATGTCGCGGGCCAGCAGGGCCTTCAGCTGGGTCTTTATCAGCGGCAGGGCGGTCTGGAACTGGGCTTCGTCATACTTCACGCCCAGCGAAGTACCTTGTGCCACCAGCTCGTCGAGCATCTCCTTGGTCACTTCAAACTCGCGGTTGAAACGGTCGAAGGTCTTGTAACGCTTGAGCCATTCCTGCCGGTGACGGTCGATGAGCTTGATGTTCAGCTGTACCATGGCTCCCTTGTCGCGCAGAGCCAGGTAGTAGTCGGTGTACATCGTGGTATCGATGGGCACAAAATAGTCGGGCATGATGCCTCCACCGCCATACACGGTACGTCCTAACTTCAGGGTCTTGGCCTTGAGCGAATCGGGGAAATGGATGCTGTCGGCACTCATCATCTCGCCGCGGTTGTAGCGGTCAATCAAATCCTGGTTGTATTTTTCGATGCTCTCGTAAGGTTTCTGGATGCAACGGCCCGAAGGAGTGTAGTAGCGGGCTACGGTCAGGCGGATCATGGAACCGTCGGGCAGGTCGATGGGACGCTGCACCAGTCCTTTTCCAAAGGTACGCCGACCGACCACGATACCGCGGTCCCAGTCCTGGATGGCTCCGGTGACAATCTCACTGGCCGAAGCGGAATATTCGTCGACCAGTACCACCAAACGACCTTGCTGGAAATCCCCGTCGCCTTTGGCCTCAAATTCCGACCGCGGGTTGCGGCGGCCTTCGGTGTAGACAATGAGTTCCTTTGCTCCCAATATCTGGTCGCACAGGCTGATGGCCGCATTCAGGTAACCGCCGCCGTTGCCTTGCAAGTCGAGTATCAGGTCTTTCATGCCTTGTTTCTGCAATTTATGCAGGGCATCCGTGAATTCCTTGGCGGTAGTGGCCGCAAAACGGTTCACGCGGATGTAGCCAATCTGTCCTTCCACCATGTAGGAAGCGTCGAGACTGTATACGGGAATCTTGTCGCGCTTGATGGTGAACGGCAGGAGTTCCTTCACCCCGGCACGCAGCACTTTCACCGTCACCGTGGAGCCTTTCGGTCCGCGCAGACGGCGCATCACTTCGTCGGTGTTCATCTTCACGCCGGCAATCACCGTGTCGTTCACTTCAATGATGCGGTCGCCAGCCAGGATACCGACCTTCTCGGAAGGTCCTCCCGATACGGGCTGGATGACAAACAGGGTATCGGTGGCCATGTTGAACTGGATGCCGATACCGTCGAAATTTCCCTGAAGGGGTTCATTGAGGCGTTTCACTTCTTCCGGGTCGGAATAGGTGGAATGCGGGTCGAGCTCTTCGAGCATGCTGACAATGGCGGTTTCCACCAACTTGTCTTCGTCTACTTTATCTACATAAAGATTGGAAATGGCAAACTCCGCCAACTGCAACTTGCGCGAAGGGGAGTCGAGCAGTCTGTTCTGTGCAGGCAGGGCCGTCCAGGCAGCCAGTCCGCAACAGAACGCCAAAACATATTTGCTGATTTTCATGTGCTGAAAGTTTTATTTGTCGTCTATATCCATTCCTTCGGGCAGGAACGCCGACACGTCCTTGCCATACTGCAACAGCTCGCGTACGATGGTGGAGCTGATGGCGGTCAGTTCCGGCTCGGTAAAGAGCAGGATGGTTTCCACACCGGCCAGCTTGCGGTTGATGTCGGCAATGGTTTCTTCGTATTCAAAATCGTGTACGGTACGGATGCCGCGGATAATGAATCCGGCTCCCCGTTCGCGGGCAAAATCCACCGTAAGGTTATCGTAGGCCTCGACGGTGATGCGGGGTTCGTCGGCATAGAGTTTCCGGATCATCTCCACACGCTTCTCGGTGGGGAACCAGGTTTTCTTCTTGTCGTTCACTCCGATGCCGATGACGATTTCGTCCATAAAAGTCAGGGCACGCTTCACCACGGAATAGTGGCCGATGGTAAACGGGTCGAAGGTGCCCGGGAATATTGCTTTTTTCATCACTGATAATTGACAGTCGATACTTATTTAATGATTCATTCTTCTTCCTTGATCAGGTCTTCTTCCACCACCAGGTTGTCGATGATGAAGTTCTGGCGTTCCATGGTATTCTTGCCCATGTAGAACTCCAGCAGTTCCTTCACGGCGTCGGTCTTGCGGAGGGTGACCTGCTCCAGACGCATGTCCTTGCCGATAAAATGGCGGAACTCGTCGGGCGAGATTTCTCCCAGTCCTTTGAATCGGGTGATTTCCGGATTGGGGCTCAGCTTCTCGATGGCGGCCAGACGTTCTTCGTCCGAATAGCAGTAGATGGTTTCGTAAACACCTTTCTTGCGGTTTCGCACGCGAAACAACGGGGTCTGCAAAATATAGACATGACCTTTCTTAATCAGGTCGGGGAAGAACTGCAGGAAGAAAGTAATCATCAGCAGACGGATGTGCATACCGTCCACATCGGCATCGGTGGCCACGATTACCTTATTATACCGGAGTCCGTCGAGTCCGTCTTCGATGTTCAGGGCTGCCTGCAAGAGGTTGAACTCTTCGTTCTCGTAGACCACCTTCTTGGTCAGGCCGAACGAGTTCAACGGCTTACCGCGCAAGCTGAACACGGCCTGGGTGTTGACATCGCGGCTCTTCGTGATGGAACCGCTGGCCGAATCTCCCTCGGTAATGAAGATGGAGCTTTCCAAACGCGGGTCGTCCTCGTCGTCTTTCTTACCGCCCTTCTGGTCATTGAGGTGGATGCGGCAATCGCGCAGCTTGCGGTTGTGCAGGTTGGCTTTCTTGGCACGCTCGCGGGCAATCTTCGTCACGCCGGCAATGGCCTTGCGCTCTTTCTCGGATTCCTGAATTTTTTGCAACAGGATTTCGGCTACATCGGGATGCTTGTGGAGATAGTTGTCTACCTGCTCTTTCACAAAGTCGCCCACAAACTTGTTCACGCTGACACCCGACAGCGGATAGGGATTCCCGTCGGAGTCTTTTTCGGGGGCCATGGTGAGCGAACCGAGCTTGATTTTGGTCTGACTCTCGAAAGTAGGCTCAATCACGTTGATGGCAATGGCAGCCACCAGTCCGTTACGGATGTCCTGGTATTCGAGGTTCTTCCCGTAGAATTCCTTGATGGTGCGGGCAATGTGTTCCTTGAAGGCACTCTGGTGAGTTCCTCCCTGGGTGGTGTGTTGTCCGTTGACAAACGAATAGTATTCTTCGCCATACTGGGCACTGTGGGTAAAGGCTATCTCAATGTCCTCGCCCGTGAGGTGCACGATGGGATACAGTCCCGGGGCCGTCATGTTATCGTTCAGCAAGTCCTCCAGTCCGTTACGGCTCACGATGCGGTGGCCGTTGTAATAAATGGAAAGACCTGTGTTCAGATAGGTATAGTTACGGAGCATGGTCTCGATGAACTCCGGACGGAAGCGATAGTTCAGAAACAGGGTGTCGTCGGGTTCAAAGAAGATATAGGTACCGTTCTCCTCGTCGGTAGCGCAGGTTTCGTCGCTGATCAGTTCTCCACGTTCGAAGACGGCCTTGCGCATCTGTCCGTCGCGGGCACTCCAGGCTACAAAATGCGAACTCAGGGCATTGACCGCCTTGGCACCTACTCCATTCAGTCCCACACTTTTCTTGAAGGCCTTGGTGTCGTACTTACCTCCGGTGTTCAGCATGGAGACGGCATCGACCAGACTTCCCAAAGGGATGCCTCGCCCATAGTCGCGCACGGACACACGCAAGTTGTCTTCCAGCTGAATCTCGATGCGCTTTCCGGCGCCCATCTTGAACTCGTCGATGCTGTTGTCCACCACTTCCTTGAGCAGTACATAGATACCATCTTCGGCCTGTGAACCGTCGCCCAGTCGTCCGATGTACATACCGGGACGAGTGCGCACGTGCTCCATGTCGCTCAGGTGACGAATGTTCTCTTCCGTATAGTTGGCGGAAGAAACGGTGTGTTCGTTAATTTCCTCCATTATATAAATCCCCTTTCTGACATTAAATCATTTTCTTATAAGCCCGACGACGTTTGTGCTGTACCGATTCAAAGGCACTCCACTGTGCCTGCACTTTCTTGTTGAGCTCCAGTTCCGGGTTGCTCTCACCGTACTCAAATCCCATCTGCTGGAAGATAGGTACCAAATCGTAGAACAGCAGGGCATTGACTCCCTTGCTCTGGTATTCGGGCTTCACGCCTACCAGCAACAAATCGAGGATGCGAGGCCGCTTGATGAACAGGGCTTTCAGCAAATAATACCAACCGAAAGGCAGCATCTTGCCCTTGGCTTTCTGCAAGGCAACAGACAACGAAGGCATGGCAATACCCACGGCTACCAGATTGCCTTCTTCGTCTTCTACCAACGACACCATGCGCAAATCGATGAGTGGGAGATACATCTTGACATACTGGTCAATCTGTCCCTGGGTCATCTGTGAATAGCCATACAATGGCGCGTAGGCTTCATTAATCAAATCGAAGATTTTCTGCCCGTAATTTCCTTTTTTGATGTCACCCCGTTTGAGTTTCTTGATTTTCAGTTTGTATTTCTGCAGGATGATTTCAGAGATACGCACAAACTTGTCGGGAAGCTGGTGCGGCACAGTGAGCTTGTATTCCACCCAGTCGGCTTCTTTCTCAAAGCCCAACTGCTCCATGTGTTCGGGATAGTAAGAATAGTTATAAATGGTAGCCATCGTACCCAACTGGTCGTACCCTTCTACCAGCATGCCTTCGGCATCCATATCGGTAAACCCCAGCGGACCCACCATGGCTTCCATTCCTCGTTCCTTTCCCCATTTGGCCACCGCATCGAGCAAGGCTGCCGACACTTCTTCTTCGTCAATGAAGTCAATCCAGCCGAAGCGCACTTCCTTCTTGTGCCAGGTGTCGTTGGCCCGGTGATTGATGATGGCAGCCACACGGCCTACAATCTCATCCCCCCGATAGGCCAGAAAATAATCGGCCTCACAAAACTCAAACGCTGCATTCTTCTTCGGGTTGAAGGTGTTGAGCATGTCATCGTACAAATCGGGGACAGAATAAGGATTATTTTTATAAAGTTCGTAATTGAAACGTATGAACTTCTTCAGTTCTGCTTTCGTCGTAACTTTTTGAATCGAGATAGTCATTGCGGTATAATTTTCTTTCGTTCGCTAAGAGTTTAGAAAAATTAAGGCTGTAAAGATAATGCTTTTTCTCCGAAAATGCGGTCTATTTACTGATTTTCACACTTTAAGCCCGGACGGGAAAAAACCGAGACGGCTCTCTGTGGCCTATTGTGGGGATGCATTTTAACGATTCTTTTCATTTGTTTCCAGATTGCCAAGCCTCCAAAACCGATAAGTCACTATCCTACAACAAAATACGTCACTTTTCCCTCACGAGAATCGAAAATTTATTCACCGCCCGACGAGTGGACGTGAATTTTACATTCTCACAAACTCATTTCCACCAGTCGGCGGGTAATGACAAGACCATGGCGATGACCTCCCCATAGTTTTTCTGCCCGGACGGAATCTGATTGCCCTTCAGGTACCATTCGTAAATCTGCTCCTGTATCCGTCCGACCCACGGACTGTATCTTTCTTCCCAATACGCCTGCTTCTCCCGAAGAGTCTGAATGACCTCCGGACGGATGGACTGGAGCAGCTGACGGTAAGCATCGTCATCCAGCAAACCGGCCGCATTGGAAAGTACATAAGGGAGCAATCCGAAGTAACCGGCATAACGGACAGCCGGCGACTGGGAACGGATGCAAATCTGATAGGCCCAGAAATTGGCTTCGGCCTCACTGCTTACTCCCAACAGGTGGGCATATTCATGCGCATAGGTAAAAGGCCATTGCAAAGGAGGCAACTCACGGTTCAACTGCGATTCGGCAAAGAAAGGTCCCATGTAGCCCAAGACTCCCACACCGGAATAGAGGGCGTTGAAAGCTACCGGCTTGGGATGCTGGTAGCTGCGAGGAGACGACAAACCGAAACGGGAGGGTACCTGCGCATAGAGTTGTTTCACTTCCTGCTCGATTTCATCGTGGGCGGGAAGCGACAGGGTGGTATAGGCCGCATTCAGGCTGTCGGTATAAGTAGTCAGGAAACGATGGAAATCTTCTTCCACATAGGCCACCGGTTCGATGGCCGACCGATTGAAAAAGTCTTTCCGGAAATAATTGATGCCCCACCCCCAATAGAACCAAAGATAGACGACCACGAGGACTTCGGCTTCGGCACGCAACGTCCACTTCCAGCCTTTTTTCTTCCTGCGTGCCCAAAACGGCAGCCCGATGAAAAGGGCACAAAAAGCGATGACCAGCCATTCTTCCACCGAAAATGGAATCCATGCCACCAGGGCAGACAGCACGGTGGAACACACGGGATAGACGTAACGGGCATACGCCTCTCCCGCCGCCGGCCAATAACGGCAGAGAATTACCAGCACCAGCAAAAAGGCTTCTATGCCCCAACGGACAAAACGTAACGGAAAACTTTTCATACACACAAAGTTATATGTTTTCAAAGAAGGTGAAGGTAGTGACGAAGAAAATATATACTTTTGTAACACAGATTAATCATGAATTATACTTAGACAGAAAATGGCATTAAACTACATCTGGATTGCATTCTTTCTGCTGGCCTTCGGGGTGGCCCTTGTGAAACTGGTGTGCTTTGGCGACACGACGGTTTTTCCAACCATCATCAACTCTACTTTCGACTCGTCGAAGACGGCTTTCGAGATTTCTTTGGGACTGACCGGTGTACTTTCGCTTTGGCTCGGCATCATGAAGATTGGTGAGAAGGGAGGCGTGATCCAGCTCTTTGCCCGGCTGCTCAGTCCGCTGTTTTCAAAACTGTTTCCGGACATCCCGAAAGGACATCCGGTGACGGGTAGTATTTTCATGAACTTAGCGGCCAACATGCTGGGGCTGGACAACGCAGCCACTCCGCTCGGACTGAAAGCCATGGAAGGACTGCAAGAACTGAACCCGAAAAAAGACACGGCGAGCAACCCGATGATTATGTTTTTAGTGCTGAACACTTCGGGGCTGACCTTGATTCCTATCAGCATCATGGTGTATCGGGCGCAGTTAGGAGCGGCCCAACCCACCGATGTGTTTGTACCCATCCTGTTGGCTACGTTCTTTTCAACCTTGGCCGGCATTCTTGCAGTCAGCCTGTACCAACGCATCAACTTGCTGAACCGTACCATCCTCCTGTTCTTGGGAGGAGCCAGCCTTTTCATCGCGGGCATCATCTATTTCTTCCACCTGCTTACCCGGCAGCAGATTGACCTGTACTCTACCACCTTTGCCAATGTCTTCCTGTTTCTGATTATCATCGGTTTCATCGTGGCCGGCGTACGGAAAAAGGTCAATGTGTACGATGCCTTTGTGGAAGGGGCCAAAGAGGGTTTCTCCACTGCCGTACGAATCATCCCGTATCTGGTGGCCATCTTAGTTGCCATCGGAGTGTTCCGGGCTTCGGGTGCCATGGATTTTCTGATACAAGGTATCGCCACCTTGGTGAGAGGCTGCGGACTGGACGACCAGTTTGTGGGGGCATTACCTACCGCCCTGATGAAACCGTTGAGCGGAAGCGGGGCCCGTGGACTGATGGTGGATGCCATGACGACCTACGGGGCTGATTCTTTCGTGGGACGGCTGGCCTGCATTTTCCAAGGTTCCACCGATACCACGTTCTACATCTTGGCAGTCTACTTTGGCAGTGTGAGCGTAACGCGCACCCGGCACGCCGTGCCTTGCGGACTGATTGCCGACTTTGCCGGTATTCTGGCTGCCATCTTTATCGGATATTTATTTTTCAATTAACATACCATTATGATCACTTATCAAACGGAAGGCGTGGAAATGCCCGCCATCAAGCAGCGTGAAACCACCGCATGGATCAAAGCCGTAGCAGAAACCTACGGAAAAAGAGTGGGCGACATTGCCTATATTTTCTGCTCGGACGAGAAGATTCTGGAAGTGAACCGCCAGTACCTGCAGCACGATTATTACACGGATATCATCACCTTCGACTACTGCGAAGGGAAACGGCTGTCGGGCGACCTGTTCATCAGCCTGGACACCGTACGCACCAATGCCGTGCAGTTTGAAGCGCCGTATGAGACGGAACTTTTCCGGGTTATCATCCACGGTGTACTGCACTTGTGCGGCATCAACGACAAGGGTCCCGGCGAACGCGAAATCATGGAGGCCGCCGAAAACAAGGCCCTGGAAATGCGGAAAGATTTCATGTAATTCGTATTTTTGCAAAAGAAATAAAAACATAAAAACGAATGGATTTCAAGTATGATGTAATCGTAATCGGAGCCGGTCATGCCGGATGCGAGGCCGCAGCGGCCGCCGCCAACTTGGGTTCAAAGACCTGCCTGATTACCATGGACATGAACAAAATCGGACAGATGAGCTGCAACCCGGCCGTCGGAGGTATTGCCAAGGGACAAATCGTGAGAGAGATTGATGCCTTAGGCGGATACATGGGACTCGTGACCGACAAGACGGCTATCCAGTTCCGCATGCTGAACCGTTCCAAGGGTCCGGCCATGTGGAGCCCGCGTGCGCAATGCGACCGTGGCAAGTTTATCTGGGCCTGGAGAGAGGTGCTCGAGAATCTGCCGAACCTGCATATCTGGCAGGACACCGTAGAGGAACTGCTGGTAGAAAACGGAGAAGTGACGGGACTGGTGACTTGCTGGGGCGTGACGTTCCATGCCAAATGTATCGTACTCACCGCGGGTACGTTCTTGAACGGACTGATGCACATCGGCCACAAGATGCTGCCCGGCGGACGCTGTGCGGAACCGGCATCGTATCATCTCACCGAATCCATCACCCGCCACGGCATTACGGCCGGGCGAATGAAGACGGGTACACCGGTCCGCATCGACGGCAAGAGCGTTCACTTCGACTTGATGGACACCCAGGACGGAGAAAATGATTTCCACCGTTTCTCGTTCATCAGCGAGCCGCGTCACCTGAAGCAACTGCAATGCTGGACGTGCTTCACCAACGAGGAAGTGCATGCCACCTTGCGGAAAGGACTGGCCGACTCTCCCCTTTTCAACGGACAAATCAAGAGCATCGGACCACGTTACTGCCCGAGCATCGAGACCAAAATCGTGACCTTCCCCGACAAACCGCAACACCAGCTTTTCCTGGAACCGGAAGGGGAAACGACCCGCGAACTTTACCTGAATGGATTCTCTTCTTCGCTGCCGATGGAGATTCAGTTAGAGGCTTTGAAGAAGATTCCGTGCTTCAAAGATCTGGTAGTATACCGTCCGGGATATGCCATCGAATACGACTATTTCGACCCGACCCAGCTGAAGCATACACTGGAATCGAAGGTGGTGAAGAACCTGTTCTTTGCCGGACAGGTGAACGGTACGACCGGATACGAAGAAGCCGGCGGACAAGGAATCATTGCCGGTATCAACGCCCACCTGAACTGCCATGGCGGAGAGCCTTTCGTATTAGGACGTGATGAAGCGTACATCGGCGTATTAATTGACGACTTGGTAACGAAGGGTGTGGACGAGCCGTACCGTATGTTTACCTCAAGAGCCGAATACCGTATCCTGCTTCGTCAGGACGATGCCGACATGCGACTGACAGAACGTGCTTATCAATTAGGATTGGTAAAAGAAGACCGGTATGCCATCTTCCAAAAGAAGCGGGAAGCCATCGACCATCTGGTAGACTTCGTGAACAACTTCTCGGTAAAGGCCGACAAGATTAATGACGCGCTGGAAAGCCTGGGCACGGCCCGACTTACTCATGGATGCAAGCTGGTGGATTTAATCAGTCGCCCACAGATTACCATCGAAAACATTGCGCCACACATCGCCGCGTTCCAGGCCGAGCTGGACAAGATTGAAGACCGGAAAGAAGAGATTATAGAGGCCGCCGAAATCCGTATCAAGTACAAAGGCTACATTGACAGGGAGCGAACCATTGCCGACAAGATTCACCGGTTGGAGACCATCCGCATCAAGGGCCGGTTCGACTACGCCAACCTCCAATCCCTGTCGACCGAAGCACGCCAGAAGCTCGTGAAGATAGACCCAGAGACCCTGGCACAAGCCAGCCGTATCCCAGGCGTTTCGCCCAGCGACATCAACGTGCTGCTCGTGCTGTTAGGGCGTTAAACGAGCGATGTTTCACGTGAAACAATTTATTTAAAGATTACATATAAAACACTGGATATGAACAAAGAAACATTAAAGAAAAACCTCCGAGAAATTCCTGATTTTCCCAAGCCAGGCATCTTGTTCTACGATGTCACTACCCTCTTCAAAAATTCGGAATGTTTGCAGGGCATGATAGACGAACTTTACGAGATGTACAAGGACAAAGGCATCACCAAAGTAGTGGGAATCGAATCGAGAGGATTTATCTTAGGAGGGGCTCTGGCAGCCCGTTTAGGAGCAGGCTTCATCATGGCCCGCAAGCCGGGTAAACTGCCGGCTGAAGTGATTGAAGAAACCTATGCAAAGGAATACGGCACCGATACCATCCAGATTCATAAAGATGCCATCAGCCCTGACGACGTGGTGCTGTTGCACGACGACCTGTTAGCAACGGGAGGCACCATGGCAGCCGCTCACCGACTGGTGAAACGATGCGGAGTGAAGCAAGCATACGTCAACTTTGTCATCGAACTGGAAGGACTGAACGGCCGGAAAGCATTCGACGAAAACGTAGAAGTCACTACCCTGCTGAAGCTGTAAAAATCGCTTCGGCGTAATACAAAAAAATCCAAGCAGCCTTCTTTGCGAGGAGCGGAAAGCCCCTGCAGGGAAGGCTGCTTTTCAACCCTAAAAAGCAACCATGGAAGAGGTAGAAAAGAAAGAAAATACCCGCGAATACCTGAAGGGAATTGTGCTGAACCTGCCGGACGGTCCGGGCATTTACCAATACTTGAACAAGGAGGGAGTCATCATTTATGTAGGGAAAGCCAAGAACCTGAAACGGAGGGTGTACTCTTATTTTTCCAAGGACCACCAGTCGGCCAAGACGCGGATGCTGGTGTCGAAGATTGCGGACATCCGCTACATCGTAGTCAACACGGAAGAGGATGCCCTGCTGCTGGAGAACAACCTCATCAAGAAATACAAGCCGCGCTATAATGTGCTGTTGAAAGACGACAAGACCTACCCTTCCATCTGCGTCAGCAACGAGTATTTTCCGCGTATCTACAAGACCCGGAAAATCATTCGCGACGGGTCTACCTACTACGGTCCTTACAGCCATATTCCTTCAATGGTAGCCATCCTGGAACTGATCAAGAAGTTATATCCGCTACGCACCTGCCACCTCGCCCTGACGCCTGAAAACATCGCACAGGGGAAGTTCAAGGTATGTCTGGAATACCACATCAAGAACTGCCTGGGTCCCTGCATCGGCCAGCAGTCGCACGAGGAATACATGCAACACATCGCACAGGCAAAAGAATTGTTGAAGGGAAACACACAGGCCGTAAGCAACGCCCTAATGGAAGAGATGAAGCGACTGGCCGGCGAAATGCGGTTTGAGGAAGCACAGAAAATCAAAGAGCAATACCTGCTTATTGAAAGCTACCGAGCCAAGAGCGAAGTGGTCAGTGCGACCCTGCACCAGATTGATGTGTTCTCAATAGAAACGGATGAAAACACGGCTTACATCAATTACCTGCACATCACCAACGGATGCATCAACCAAGCCTTCACCTTTGAATACAAACTGCGAATGAACGAAAGCAAAGAAGAGCTGCTTTCGCTCGGTATCGTGGAAATGAGGGAGCGTTACAAGAGTACCTCCAAGGAAATTATCGTACCGTTCGAGCTGGATATGGAAATGAACGGGGTAACATTCACCGTACCCCAGCGAGGCGAAAAGAAACACCTGCTCGATCTTTCGTTGATGAATGTGAAGCAATATAAGGTAGACCGGTTGAAACAGGCAGAAAAGCTGAATCCAGAACAACGGAGTGTACGCTTGATGAAGGAAATCCAGGCACAGCTCCACCTGGAGAAAATGCCCAACCACATCGAATGTTTCGATAACTCTAACATCCAAGGTTCGGATGCTGTGGCGGCCTGCGTGGTGTTCAAAAAGGCCAAGCCCAGCAAAAAGGATTACCGCAAATACCTTATCAAAACCGTGGTGGGTCCCGACGATTATGCCTCCATGCAGGAGGTGGTGCGACGCCGCTATTCCCGCATTCTGGAAGAACAAGGCGAACTGCCCGACCTGATTCTGACCGACGGTGGAAAGGGACAAATGGAAGTCGTACGAGAAGTCATAGAAGATGAACTGCACCTGCAAATTCCCATTGTGGGACTGGCCAAGAACAACCGGCATCGGACCTCTGAGATTCTATATGGATTTCCACCACAGACGCTCGGCATCAAACAAGGTACTCCCCTGTTCCACTTATTGGAAAACATACAGGACGAGGTACACCGTTTTGCCATCACATTCCATCGCGACAAGCGAAGCAAGAGTCAGATAGCTTCGGCACTCGACACCATCAAAAGCATCGGAGAGAAACGGAAAACCGCCCTGCTGAAGAAATTCAAAAGCGTGGCCCGCATCCGCCAGGCAACCTTGGAGGAAATTGCAGAGGTCGTCGGAGAAAGCGCGGCGAAAAGCGTCAAGGAATCGCTGTCGGAATCCAAATAAAATGCGTATTTTTGTAGAAAGAAAACGAATATCATGAGAGTAGTTATACAACGTGTGACGCGTGCCTCCGTGACCATCAACGGGACATGCAAATCGGCCATAAAAGAGGGCTTCATGGTACTGGTCGGCATTGAGGAAGCCGACACCCAGGAAGATGCCGACTGGCTCTGCAAGAAGATTGTCAACCTGCGCGTGTTTGACGATGAAAACGGAGTGATGAACAAATCGATTCTGGATGTGCAAGGGGAAATTCTGGTCATCAGCCAGTTTACCTTGATGGCTTCGACCAAGAAAGGAAACCGTCCTTCCTACATCCGGGCGGCAGGACATGAAACAGCGATTCCTCTTTACAATTACTTCTGTAACGAACTGAGCATCGCCCTCGGAAAAGAGGTAGGAACCGGTGAATTCGGAGCCGACATGAAAGTAGAACTGATCAATAACGGACCGGTAACCATCTGCATGGATACCAAAAACAAAGAATAACTATGACACTGGAAGAAGCACAGAAAACGGTAGATACGTGGATCAAGACGTATGGAGTGAGATACTTCAGTGAACTGACCAACATGGCCGTGCTCACCGAAGAAGTGGGAGAACTGGCCCGCATCATGGCACGGACCTACGGCGACCAGTCGTTCAAGACCGGAGAAAAGACGGACTTAGGCGATGAAATGGCGGATGTGCTCTGGGTTCTACTCTGCCTGGCCAACCAGACGGGAGTGGACCTGACCGAGGCTTTCCGCAAGAATCTGGAGAAAAAGACAAACCGTGACAAAGACAGACATAAAAACAACCCTAAACTATAATAAGAGTATGGAACATTATCGCGAACATGGGGACGGATATGGATACAACCCCGAGGACGAAAGAGAAAACCCGAACCAGACCAGCAAGTATGACGAAGCATTGCACAAGTACAATACGAAGCTGAATGACGATGAAATCGCTGAAAAGACAGCAAAGCTCATCGAAAAGCATCTGGAAGAAAACAACACCCTGGAGGTAAAGAAATTCCTTTTCAACTGCATCGACCTGACCACGCTGAAATGCACGGACAGTGAAACGAGCGTGATGAAGTTTACCGAAAAAGTGAATGAATTTGTAGACCGCTATCCGGACCTGAAGAACGTGGCCGCCATCTGCGTCTACCCCAACATGGCCGAGATTGTCAATGATACTCTGGAAGCAGATGATGTCAAGATTGCCTGCGTATCGGGAGGATTCCCTTCCTCACAGACGTTCATCGAAGTAAAGGTAGCTGAAACCGCCATGGCACTGCATGCCGGCGCCGATGAAATCGATATCGTGATTTCAGTGGGCAAATTCTTGAGCGGAGACTACGAAGGCATGTGCGATGAAATCGAAGAACTGAAAGAAGTGTGCGGTGACAAACACCTGAAGGTAATCCTGGAAACAGGTGCCTTGGGCAGTGCGTCGAACATCAAGAAAGCTTCCATCCTTTCCATGTATTGCGGAGCAGACTTCATCAAGACTTCTACTGGAAAAGAAAAACCGGCAGCCACTCCGGAAGCGGCTTATGTGATGTGCCAAGCCATCAAGGAATACTTCCTGGAAACAGGCCGGAAAGTAGGCTTCAAACCGGCAGGCGGCATCAACTCCGTACACGATGCGTTGGTTTATTATACCATTGTGAAAGAACTGTTGGGTGAAGAATGGCTGACCAACGAACGATTCCGTTTGGGCACCAGCCGTCTGGCCAATCTCCTGCTTTCAGAGATTGTAGGCAGTGAAACCAAGTTCTTCTAAAGGACACATAAAAAAACAGGAAATGCCCCTTTCTATCGCGGGAAAACCGCAGCAGAAAGGGGCATTTATTATGATTGGTAGTATGAACTACTTATTTCGCTCGATGACGTAATCAATATAAGCAGTGAGTGAAGTACGAATCGCCTCATCGGTAGAAGCCGGCAGAAGTGAAAGAGCCTTCTCGCGGAACTCATACATTTTCTGCGTAGCATACTCAATGCCTCCCTCCTTCTTCACCGTCTCCACAAACTGGGCAATCTCTTCTTTCGATGCATGCAAAGCGCGTATCTGCAACGCCAGTTCCTTCAAGGAAGCATCGTGCAGCTTGTTCAACACATACAACGCCGGCAACGTCAGCTTACCTTCCAGCATGTCGTTACCTGTCGGCTTACCTAACTCAGGACTTTCAAAATAATCGAAGATATCATCTTTTATCTGAAAAGCGATTCCTATCATTTCACCAAAAAGTGCCGCTTTCATCGACTCTTCTGAAGAGGCTCCTACAGATACCGCCCCACTTTGCGCACTGGCCTTGAACAAGGCGGCTGTTTTCTTCCGTATAATATCAAAGTAGGTGTCTTCCGCAAAATCTTCCTTGCCGGTGTTTCCCAACTGAAGAATCTCCCCTTCCGAAAGCTCTTGTCCCAGACAAGCCACCAGTTCCACCAACTCTACCTTACCGGTATGAGCCGCATGCTTCAGACTTGTAGCCAGCATGTAATCGCCCACCAGCACAGATACTTTATTATTATAGATTGCATTGACTGAGGACTGTCCACGGCGTTTGTCACTTTCGTCTACCACGTCATCGTGAATCAGACTGGCCGTATGAAGCAACTCGAGCGACAAGGCCGCATGAAAGGTAGAATCGTTTAATGTACCGAACAACTTCGCCATCAGCATCACCAGTATCGGACGCATCATCTTTCCACTCCGTTTCTTTACGTACGACAGCACTTCTCCCAGTAAAGGGTCTGTACTGGTCAAAGAACTCTCAAAAAGCGTTCTGAATTCTTCCAATTCCTTTTCTACAGGCTGCTTTATTAACTCAATTTTGTTCATGTACATTCATTTAAGCCCACAAAAGTAATAATAAAAGACCGAATACCGTATTTTTTTGTACTTTTACATGAAAAATCTTAATATTTTTACACGAATGGAGAAACTATTTCTATTAGACGCTTATGCACTGATTTACCGTGCCTACTACGCCTTTATCAAGAATCCCCGTATCAATTCCAAAGGGCTGAATACCTCGGCCATCCTGGGATTTGTCAACACACTGGAAGAGGTCTTGCGAAAAGAAAACCCGACACACATCGGTATTGCTTTCGACCCTGCGGGACCTACGTTTCGCCACGAAGCTTATGAAGCCTACAAAGCTCAGCGGGAAGAAACGCCGGAAGCCATCCGGCAGTCTGTCCCTATCATCAAAGATATTATCCGTGCCTACAATATTCCTATTCTGGAGGTGCAAGGCTATGAAGCCGACGACGTAATCGGCACACTGGCTACCGAAGCCGGAAAGAAAGGTATCCCCACTTACATGATGACCCCCGACAAAGATTATGGTCAGCTGGTGAGCGACTGTGTATTTATGTACCGTCCGAAATACGGCGACAAAGATTTCGAGGTCATGGGAGTCAAGGAAGTCAAAGCTAAATTCGACATCGAGTCTCCCCTACAGGTCATCGACATGCTGGGGCTGATGGGAGATACAGCCGACAACATTCCCGGCTGTCCCGGCGTAGGAGAAAAAACCGCCCAGAAACTGATTGCGCAATTCGGGAGCATCGAGAACCTGTTAGCGCATACTGACGAACTGAAAGGAGCTCTTAAAAAGAAGGTAGAAGAAAACAAGGAACAGATTACGTTCTCCAAATTCCTGGCAACCATCAAAACGGATGTGCCCATTGCCCTCGACATGGAAGCACTAAAAAGGGAAGCCCCCAACGAAGAAGAGTTACGCCGTTTATTCGAAATGCTGGAATTCCGGACCCTGATTGACCGGGTACTCAAAACCGAACAGAAGGCTCCTTCTTCCTCCGCCGCTCAACCCGATCTCTTTGGCTTATTTGCGCAGGAAGATACGGGCGATGCCAAAAATTCAACTCTCACGAGGTTAGAATCTCTCTCCTACGACTACCAACTGATTGACAATCAAAAAGAAATGGAGATTTTAGCCCAAAAATTACTTGCTCAAGATTTTTTCAGTTTAGACACGGAAACCACAGGAGTAGACCCTATCACCGCCGAACTGGTGGGAATGAGCTTCAGTTTTGCCGAAAATCAGGCTTTTTATGTACCTGTACCGTCCAATCGTGAAGAAGCTCTTAAAATTGTGAATATATTTAAACCCGCCTTTGAAAATCCCCATTCGCTCAAAATCGGGCAGAACATCAAGTATGACCTGAATGTGCTGGCACATTACGGAGTAACCCTGCAAGGAAAGATGTTCGACACCATGATTGCCCATTATGTACTGCAGCCTGAACTGCGCCACGGCATGGACTACCTGGCAGAAGTGTACTTGCACTACGAAACCATCAAGATTGAAGAACTCATCGGTCCGAAAGGAAAGAAACAGGGCAACATGCGAGACCTGCCTCCGGTGGATGTCTACAAATACGCTTGTGAGGATGCCGATGTCACCCTCAAGTTGAAACACGTACTTGAGAAGGAACTGGTGGAAAACGGAGTCGAGAAATTGTTTGAGGAAATTGAAATGCCCCTTATGCCGGTACTGGCCTACATGGAACGTACAGGAGTCCGTATCGATCCGGAAGCCTTGAAAGAGACTTCCCGTCATTTTACAGCCCGCATGAACCAAATCGAGAAAGAGGTATATCAACTGGCCGGAATGGAATTCAATATCGCTTCTCCCAAACAAGTTGGTGAGGTGCTCTTCGACCGCTTGAAGATTGTGGAAAAAGCCAAGAAAACCAAAACAGGGCAATACGTCACTTCGGAAGAAGTACTGGAAAGCCTGAAAGGCAAGCACGAGATTGTTGAAAAAATCTTAGAACACCGAGGCCTGAAAAAGTTGTTAGGCACTTACATTGATGCCCTCCCCCAACTGATCAATCCGGCAACGGGACGTATTCACACCTCTTTCAACCAGACGGTCACAGCCACCGGACGATTGAGTTCCAGCAATCCGAACTTACAGAACATTCCTATTCGCAACGAGGACGGAAAAGAAATCCGCAAAGCCTTTATCCCCGATGAAGGATGTGAATTTTTCTCGGCCGACTATTCTCAGATTGAATTACGCATCATGGCTCACCTGAGTGGTGACCCTCACATGATAGAAGCTTTCCAGAAAGGACAGGACATTCATGCAGCCACCGCAGCTAAAATATATAAGGTAAAACTGGAGGACGTGACCCGCGAACAACGCAGCAAGGCCAAAACCGCCAATTTCGGCATTATTTACGGTATTTCAGTCTTTGGATTGGCCGAACGCCTGAACGTCGACCGGAAAGAAGCCAAGGAACTGATTGACGGTTACTTTGAGAACTATCCAAAAGTGAAGGCTTACATGGATGAAAGTATCCGTCAGGCACGAGAGAAAGGTTACATCGAAACCATCTTCAAGCGCAAACGCTATCTGCCCGACATCAACTCCAAAAATGCGGTAGTCAGAGGCTATGCTGAACGAAATGCAATCAACGCCCCGATTCAAGGGAGTGCAGCTGATATTATTAAGGTAGCCATGATCCGAATTTACCGCCGCTTCCAAGAAGAAGGTATCCGTTCAAAGATGATTCTCCAAGTACACGACGAACTCAATTTCAGCGTCTTGCCTGAAGAAAAAGAAAAAGTACAGCAAATTGTGATATCCGAAATGGAAGCAGCTTACAAAATGAAAGCTCCACTGCGTGCAGACTATGGTTGGGGACAAAATTGGCTGGAAGCACACTAACCCATTCAATTTGTTAACAAATGCTTAATTCGTGACATTTTGCTAATTTATCGCATTTTTTCGCGGTAAACCATACAACATATCAAAGCTTTTACTACATTTGCACTGTCAAAAGGAACAAAAAGTAAGTAAAACCTTAAAATACAAAAGATATGAAAAAGACAAGTTTAGCAAAGTGTTTGGTTGTTTTGGTTATGACTTTCATCGCAAGTGTATCAACTTACGCTGAAAAGATGAATAATAATTTGATTTACAATGCAGAAGAAGTAAACGGATTAAAAGTTTCTGAAACTGTATATAAGAAAGATGGCAACATGCTGACAAACTATATGAGATATAGTTACAAGTATAATGCCAATAACCAAATGACAGAAAATATGTCGCAGAAATGGGATGCAAGCGACAACTGCTGGGAAAATGATTTGTGTATCCGGTATACTTACGACAACAAGAGTGTAACTACTGAATACTACAAATGGAATTCCAAGAAGAACGATTTCATTCTGATTCCTGAAATGACCGTTACCATGGATAAATGATTAAATAAAAAATTCATAAACTCTCTTTCTTTACAAAGAGGCGCTTCGTGAGGAAGCGCCTCTTTGTATTTATGCTCCCAGCTTGGACAGAAGGTGGTGTGCGGCTTTTCCCATCTTTACAGAAGACAGGAGGCGCCTCGGCATAGCCAAATTCAGAAAACTGCGTTTTCTATTTGCCTCTGCGCAAGGCTTTCACTATCTTTGCAGAAAATTAGAGGATTATCTGTAGAAATAGATTAAAAACAAACAATAAATTATGGCATTACAATGTGGTATCGTCGGTTTGCCGAACGTCGGAAAATCGACACTCTTCAACTGCCTGTCCAACGCGAAAGCGCAGGCAGCCAATTTCCCATTCTGTACTATCGAACCGAATGTAGGAGTCATCACCGTACCCGATGACCGCCTCAACAAACTGGCCGAATTGGTGGATCCGGACCGCATCGTTCCTACTACGGTAGAAATTGTGGACATCGCCGGACTGGTGAAAGGAGCCAGCAAAGGAGAAGGACTGGGCAACAAGTTCCTGGCCAACATCCGTGAAACGGATGCCATCCTGCACGTGTTGCGTTGCTTTGACGATGAAAACGTGACCCATGTGGACGGAAGTGTAGACCCTGTGCGCGACAAGGAAATCATCGACACAGAGCTTCAGCTGAAAGACCTGGAAACCATTGAAAGCCGTATCCAGAAGGTGCAGAAACAAGCACAGACCGGCGGTGACAAGGTGGCCAAACAAACCTACGAAGTATTGGTACGCTACCGCGATGCCCTGCTGCAAGGAAAATCGGCCCGCACCGTACAGTTTGAATCAAAGGACGAACAGAAAATCGCACACGACCTCTTCCTGCTGACCTCCAAACCGGTACTGTATGTCTGCAACGTGGACGAAGGCAGTGCAGTAAGTGGCAACAAATACGTAGAGCAGGTACGCGAAGCGGTCAAAGACGAAGGAGCTGAAATCCTGATTGTGGCCGCCAAAACGGAAGCCGATATTGCCGAACTGGAAACCTACGAAGACCGCCAGATGTTCCTGCAGGAAGTCGGGCTGGAAGAATCGGGCGTGAGCCGACTGATACGGGCTGCCTACAAGCTACTGAACCTGGAGACTTACTTCACGGCCGGAAAGATGGAAGTCCGCGCATGGACCTTCCACAAAGGCTGGAAAGCTCCGCAGTGTGCCGGTGTCATCCACACCGACTTTGAAAAAGGCTTTATCCGCGCCGAGGTCATCAAGTATGACGACTTCATCCACTACGGTTCAGAAGCTGCCGTACGCGAGGCCGGAAAACTCAATGTGGAAGGTAAGGATTACATCGTGGAAGACGGTGACATCATGCACTTCCGCTTCAATGTATAAAACTCATTACCTCAGCACGGGACTTCCACGGTTCCGTGCTGTTTTTTTATCCCGCTAAATTGATTACACCATGAACTATCTCATCATCGGAACAGGCGGTGTAGGAGGATGCATCGCCGGATTTCTTGCCTTGGCAGGCAAGGAAGTCACTTGCATTGCCCGAGGAAAGCACTTGGAGGCCATCCGCCATCAGGGACTGCATTTGAAATCGGATTTGAAAGGCGAACATTTTCTCCCCGTGAAAGCCTGTACCGCCGAAGAATTTCAGGGAAAGGCCGACGTAATCTTTGTCTGTGTGAAAGGCTATTCCATCGACTCCATCAAGGACGTGCTGGAACGGGCTTCCACTCCCGACACACTGGTGATCCCTATCCTCAATGTGTATGGCACTGGTCCCCGTATCGGACGCCTTGTTCCGTCGGTCCAGGTACTCGACGGCTGTATTTACATCGTAGGATTCGTATCCGGTGAAGGAGAAATCAGCCAGATGGGAAGCATCTTCCGCCTGGTATTTGGAGCCAGACCGGAGCAGCATGTCGCCCCCGAACGGCTGGAAGCCATTGCCGAAGAACTCCGTGCATGCGGTATCAAAGTGGACGTATCGGACGATATCAACCGTGATACCTTCATCAAATGGTCGTTCATCTCTGCCATGGCCTGCACAGGAGCTTATCACGATGTGCCGATGGGAGAAGTGCAACACGAAGGTGAAGTACGTGATACCTTCATCGGCCTGTCGCGTGAAAGCGCACAGATAGGTGAGAAATTAGGCATCCACTACCCCCACGACCCGGTTGCTTACAACCTGATGGTCATCGACAAACTCGACCCACACAGCACGGCTTCCATGCAGAAAGATATCGCCCGCGGTCATGAATCGGAAATTCAGGGCCTGCTCTTCGACATGATTGCCTTGGGAGAACAGTTACACATCGACATGCCTACCTACCGAAAAGTGGCTCAGAAATTCAAACCTGCATGAAACACCTGATTGACATTGACACCTGGGAACGGAAGGACAATTATCTCTTCTTCCGTGACTTCCATAACTCATGGATTGCCATCACCAGCGAAGTGGACTGTACCGAAGCTTACGCCGAAGCCAAGGCCAAAGGGCATTCCTTTTTCCTGTATTACCTGTATGCCGTACTCCGTGCTGCAAATGAAATCAAGGAGTTCCGCTACCGATGGGACAAGGACGGCCAGGTGGTCTACCATGACATGGTAGACATCACCACCCCGATTGCCGTCCCCGGAAAGACCTTCTACACCGTACGTATCCCCTGGCAAAGCGATTTCAAGGCCTTCTACGAAGAAGCCCGGCGCATCATCACGTCCATTCCGGAAGATGGAGACCCGTACGGCACCGACAAGGAAATTGCCACGCAGGGAGATTTCGACGTCATCCTGCTCAGCGCGACTCCGAAATTGTATTTCACGTCTGTTTCCTACACACAGTATGCCCCCGGCCATCCGTTGGATTACCCGCTGATGAACGCAGGAAAGGCCGTCAAGCGGGAAGGAAGGCTGGTAATGCCCATTGCCCTGACAGTGAGTCATGCGTTCGTGGACGGAGCCCACATCTCCCAGTTTTTTGAGAAAGTAGCACAATACCTGAAAGAAAGATAAGAAAACACAGGTACTTTTCCTGGAAAAGGCCTCGTTCTTTTTTACGCTTTCCGGCGCGGAAACGTACGTTTTCCTTACGCGAAACGTATGTTTCCGCACCGAGAAACATATGTTTCCTGACTGGGAAACCTAAAACAAGTAAGCGCACTTTTTCATGGATACTGTTACGTTTTTGAATTCCCGCTTTTTTTCGTTTAATTTGCCCTCAAAGAAGTTGTCATGAAAAAAAGAACTACCACACTCCTGTTTGCCGCCGTTTTTTTCCTTGCCTGCATTGCCATCTGCGACATCGCCTTCCGCTGTAGCCGGACACAGGTACACACGGCCATCAACAAGGCTTTGCGGGAAGCCGAACGCTTACATTATGAGGACCGTCTAAATACTTTTCAGACAGACAACAGACTATTCGTAGACCCTGCGCTCAAGGCCTATCTTCTTGCTCCCATTGCCAATCGGAAAATCAAGAGCTATACCCTCCAGACCTTGGAGAAAAAAACGACTTATGTATTTCAGGACAGTATTCCGGAAGCCACTGCCCGGAAACTGCTGAATGAATACTTGTTAGATGATATTCTGCCAGTCAATGCCGAACAAATCAACCAGCTGTTCCAGGCACAACTTGCCCAAAGACACATCAGTGGAATGGCCGGAGTGTTTTATATCCACACGCAGGCCCGCACCCAAACACGGGCAGGCATCCTGCCGACAGCCTCAGCTTATCGAACGCCCGTCTATCAGCTCGACCTGACGCACAATCTCCAGCTGCAAGGATGGGCAGACTACGACTTCCTTACGCTGCTGCGCTATGTCCCTGTGGCTTATTATAGTACCTTTTTCCTGGTGCTGCTTGTCGGAGGCATACTTCTTTATCTGCGATACAAAAAACGGCAGAAAAAGCCTGCAAAAGGCCTCTACATCGACCTGATGCATCAGGCCCTCCTCATCGACGGCATACAATGTGCCATCTCCCGCCTGGATTTACAGATTCTCCATCAGTTGTGGACGAAGAATGGAGAATGCGTCAATCGGGAAGAAATTACAGCCACTTGCTGGCCAGATGATGCCGAAGCCAACGAAAAACTCGAAACCCATATACAAACCATCCGGAAAGTCCTACAGGACTTCCCGGATTATCGGATTGTCACCGTCAAGGGACGGGGATATTATCTGAAGTGTACGCTTACTGCGGACAATGTTTCAAATTAAGAAGGCTGTCCGTTCAGGTATTCACACAAATGCTGTACGGCCCTTGCCCGGTGGCTGATTTTATTTTTCTCTTCTGCTCCCATCTCGGCAAAAGTCTCGGTATAACCTTCGGGTACAAACACCGGATCGTAACCAAAGCCTGAGGCTCCCCGTTTCTCCCGGATGATTTCACCTTTTACGATGCCTTCAAACAAGTGCGACTGACCGCCTTCTATCAAGCAGATGGCCGTACGGAACTGTGCCTTCCGGTTGTCTTTTCCCTCCAGCTCAGCCAGCAATTTCTTCATGTTGGCCTCCGAATCGTGTCCCTCACCGCCCGCATAGCGTGCTGAATACACTCCAGGAGCTCCATTCAGTGCTTCCACTTCCAGACCCGTATCGTCTGCAAAGCAATCCATACCGTAGTGCTGATAAATATACTCCGCCTTGAGTGCCGCATTTCCCTCCAAGGTGTCTGCCGTTTCAGGAATATCTGCCTCACAATGAATATCTTTCAGGCTCAAGATATCTACCTTATCTCCCAAGATGGCCCGTATTTCGTCCAACTTATGGGCATTGTTTGTCGCAAAAACCAGTTTCTTCTTCATACAAACTTCCTAATCAAATTTACAGGTACAAAGATACATACCAACCCTTTAGTATTCAAACTGTATCCCTAAAAACTACATAAAAAAGGTCCAGCTTCCTTCTCAGGAAACCAGACCCCATCGTTATAAAAGAACTGTCAATATATTAGTTCAATACGATTTCATCCACAAACAGATAGCCCGGATTGCCTTTTCCTCCATGCCATGCCGGAATGTTCTTTTCAGACAAAGCGGTTACCTTCACATAACGGGCCTTCACCGGCGTAAACTTCAGCGTATGCGTATAAATCTGGTTGGCATCCTTCTCGGTCATGGCCGGATAGGTTTCAGAAGCCACTTTCTTGAAGGTCTTGTTGTCATCGGATACTTCTACCGTGATTCCTCTGGCATCAAAAATCCAGTCACCTTTTTCCACGCAGGTACGCAGGGTCATGGAACTGATTTCAGTCTCTTCCTTCAAATCAATTACCGCTTCCATGTCGTTCTTGTAGAACGCAATCCAACGGCCGGTCTTGTAGTTCCGGTTACCGGTCATACCGTCTACCAACGTCACCGCTCCCTTGAACTCGTAAGGTTTGTTGATGGGTTGCAGCATTGTAATCGGTTTCGCCGTAGACTTACTGAATGAGATGCTGTCGAGTGTCACACGGGAATTGCCTTCCGGACGTACCGCCATCATGCGCAAAACACAGGCTGCATCAATGCTCAGACTGCCTTCAAACTTGGTAGAAGAAGCCGTCGGTTCAGTTCCATCCAGGGTGTAATATATCGGAGCCTCATCAATCGTAGCCGCACTGACATCCAGTTTACCGGTTTCCGAATTCGGCACAATATTCACGTTCACATCAAAGATATGAGTCGCATAGTTCCATCCCTTCAACTGATAAATCTTGGTCAGACGAGCCGTACGTTTCAGGAATCCCTGATAATCTTTCTTCTTTTCAGGAGCACTCCACTGGGTTTCGCAGAGGGCAGCCATACGCGGCAATACCATGTACTGTGCCTGTGCAAGCGTAGGAATGTATTCCGTCCACAGATTAGCCTGTACACCCGTGATGTATTTCTGTTCTTCCGGAGAAAGTGCAGCAGGCATCGGTTCGTAGCTATACACTCTTTCAATCGGCAGATAACCACCAATAGCCAGCGGTTCATTGTCGGTATCCTTCGCCTGATAATAGTCAAAATACAGGTAAGTGTTCGGTGTCATAATGACATTGTGCTTCTGGTGAGCGGCTTCAATACCTCCTGCTTCGCCTCTCCAAGACATTACCGTAGCATTCGGAGCCAGTCCACCTTCCAGGATTTCATCCCACCCAATCATGTTCCGTCCATGCTCAGTGAGGAACTTCTCAGCTTCATGAATCACATAGCTCTGCAAATATTCTTCCTTGGAGTGCTTGCTGTCGCCCTTGATACCCAAGGCCTTGATACGGGCCTGACATTTCGGACAAGTCTCCCACTTCACTTTCGGGCATTCGTCGCCACCCACATGAATGTATTTAGACGGGAAGATTTCGATAATTTCAGCCAGCACATCCTTGATAAACTGGATGGTCTTGTCGTTTCCGGCACAAAGCACATTGTCGGAGATACCCCACATACGCCATACTTCATACGGACCACCTGTACATCCCAGTTCCGGATAAGCCGCCAAAGCGGCCTGCATGTGTCCCGGCATGTCGATTTCCGGAATGACCGTGATGTAACGTTCTGCCGCGTATGCCACAATTTCCTTAGCCTGTTCCTGGGTATAGAAACCACCGTAAGGCTTACCGTCGTATTCGCCCGAGTTGCGTCCGATAACCGTTTCACTACGCTTGGAACCGATTTCGGTCAGCTTCGGATATTTCTTGATTTCAATACGCCACCCCTGGTCTTCAGAAAGATGCCAGTGGAAACGGTTGATGTTATGCAACGCCAGCATGTCGATGTACGTCTTAATCTCATCTACCGTAAACATGTGACGGCCTACATCGAGCATCATTCCACGATAGCTGAAGCGCGGACTGTCGTTGATTTCTACTGCGGGCAATTCAATGGCACCCCCTCCTTCATGCACAGATACAGACTTACGTAAAGTCTGGATACCATAGAACACACCAGCTTCCGAAGGAGCGGCAATCACCACTTTCTTTCCGTCCACCGTCAAACGATATGCTTCCGGAGAATTGGCTTCCAGACCCAGCTTCAGCACAATTCCCTCTTCTTTCTCTCCTTCTTGTGTCTTCAACGTAATCCCCGTCTGTTCTTTGATAAAAGTAGCCAGGAATTCCGCATTCTTTTTCATTTTTTCGTTTCCGGCAGGATAATAGACCGTTTCTCCACTCTTCAGCAGAAACGATCCCTGTGATGCCGCTGTAATTTCCAATGGCATAGGTACCACCTGATAGTCTGCCACTGCGGTCGGACTATCCGTACACGAAGTGATCAGCATTCCAGCCAATGCCAACCCCAAACAATTCATTTTTGAAAATGGTTTCATGTCGATAATATAAAGGTTAATAATTAGAAGTAATATCACTCAATTGATGAATATGGACCGTAATATCCTCCAAAGGACTTCCATCGGCCGAAGAGACCGTCACTTTCTTGGTCACTCCCGGCAGCAAATCAAAGAAGTTATCGGAAAAACGTACCCCTTGCACCGGTATCTCGATAAATACATCCCGCGCCAGTTGATTGGATTTCAAGGTTAGCTCGTAAACTCCTTTCTTAGGCGTTTTCTTGCAAGAAATCTTCGCCTTAGGCAGACGCTGGTATTTGGGATATACCGGATAGTAGACTTCATCCGAGAGTATCTTCCGGCTTTGATGCCCTTTTAAGGTCATACGCAGGAAAGAAGCCGTCGTATCACAGGCTGCAAAAGCCTTCTGCCAATCCTCTTCATAGAGTACCTCCGAAGCATTGACCGGCAAGTTGCCGTCTATTTGCTGCCGACGATGTACCTTTCCCTGAAAGTCAGTCCATTCCAGTTGCAAGGTCACTTTTTCCGTTTTCAGGCAATCCGACAACACATACACACGCAGTTTATCTCCTTCCCGGATGGCATTGATCAGCACCGGAGCAAAAGCTCTTTGGGTCTGGTACTGCATGGCTTTCCAGTTGCCATAATAATCAATGGCCGACCAGGACACGACCGGCCAACTATCATTCAGCTGCCAAGGCAGACTTCCCATACAATACGGGCGATTCCGGCGATGTGCCTCCATACCATGACGCATGCCCTGTCCTTGCAAGACAAGACCAGCATACACCAAATCTTCAAATTTCTCCGGCACTGGATAATAGAGGGCCATCGTCTTTTTTATCAAGGCATTCCCGATGGTACTCTTTTGATGTGCGTTCATCACCGGCGATTCCAGTGCATAATCTTCCGGAGAGGCAAACGTACGGATAGTTTTCATTTCCGGGAAGGCCTGGAACCCGTATTCACTCATAAAGCGGGGAATCTCCTTGTCGAGACTCTCGAAAGGTTTCTGGCCGTACCAAGTACCCCAGTTATGGCTGTCGGCAATCTTCCAGCTTTCCGGTCTTCCCCAGTTGGCTTCATACGGAGAGCCCTCCAGATAGAACCGACCTGGATCCAACTCTTTCACTTTTTCTGGCAGAAGCTGACGGAAAAGCACATCGTATCCTTCCAGCATCTGCTGGTAGACTTCCGGTGTATATTTGTCTTTCCAGCCCCAATAACGCAAGCCTTCATAAATTTCATTGTTGCCGCACCACATAGCCAATGAAGCATGATTCCGCAATCGCTTGATATTGTATTCAGCTTCTTCCGATACCCGATGCAGAAAAACCGGATCGTGCGGATACGTGGTACAAGCAAACATAAAATCCTGCCAGATGAGGATTCCCCGCTTGTCGGCCTCCTCAAAGAAAGCATCATCTTCATAGATACCACCTCCCCACACACGTATCATATTCATGTGAGATATTTGTGCATCCTCCAGCAAACGTGCATAACGGGCACGAGTCACCCGCGGAAGCAAGGCATCGGAAGGTATCAGGTTGGTACCCTTGGCAAACATTGGAATACCGTTCACTTCAAAATAGAAGCTCATCCCCTCTTTGTCCTTTTCTTGTACCACACGTACTTGACGAAGCCCTATCTGGTGGCTTTTCTGCGAAACCAGCTGTCCGTCAACCCAAACCGATGCTTCAAACTCATACAACGCAGGCTCTCCCCAGCCGTTGGGCATCCAAAGATGCGGTGATTCTACCGACAAAGGAAGCGACACGGTATTTTGTCCCGGCTGCAACTCTACCTTCTTTTCCATGCTTTTATCAGCTTCTCCAGGACAGCGGTAGGTGACACGGACCAAGGCCTGCTGCCTGTCATTGCCTATATTATTTATCTCTATTTGATTATCCACCTCTGCACGAGCTGAGCTGACCGAGGTTTGATGCACAAAATAATCCTCTACCACCGCCTTATTGGCAAACTCCAGATACACAGGACGCCAGATGCCACAGGTCACCATACGGATGCCCCAGTCCCAACCATAAGAGTAAGGAGCTTTACGAGTAAACACACTTAATTTCTGTGGGAAATGGTCATTGTCTGCCGGATAATCAAACCCATTACTTTCCCATTGCGGCATCGCCTCCCGAATAGGTGAACGAAAACGTACCACTAACTTGTTTTCACCCTTTTTCAATACTTTCTTGACAGGGATGCGGTAACCCACAAACATATTATCCGCCTTCAATAAAAGAGAACCGTTCAAGAACACATCGGCATAGGTGTCCAGTCCTTCAAAAACCAGAAACACTTCTTCCATCTCCATTTCTTCTTCGCCAAGCACAAATGAAGTGCGATACTGCCAGTCTTCTTTTTCTACCCATTGGATTTTCTCCTCATTCATGCCATAAAAAGGATCCGGCAATTGATGGTGAGCCAACAAATCTTGATGAACCGTACTAGGGACTTCAGCAGACAACCATTCGTTACTGCCATACATTGAAAATTCCCAACCCGTATGCAACTGACGAACTTGAGGTAAACTTTTTCCCCACACATGATTTCCGAAAGCACAGGTCAGGAACCATACTGCCATCAGAATAAATTTGAATATTCTTTTCACGCTATAGATTTAAGTATCACAATATTTATTTACAAATAAAAAAAAGTTTTCCCGATTAAGCAAATTAAACGAGAAAACCTTCTTTCATTTTAAATATCTTAGGGAAATGTTTATTTTACTTTAAGTTTATCAAAGCCTTCCCCGTATACTCCCACTACATTACTTTGCGAAATAAATGCGTTGGGATCAATGTCTTTTACCAAGCGGAAAATGTCGAGTGACTCTCTCTTCTTGGCCAAAACCACTACCACTTTGATGTCCTGCTTGCTATACCAGCCTTGTCCGTCGAGTAGCGTCACTCCACGGTCAATCTGTGTAGCAATGCCTTCGGCTATTTCATTGTATTTGCGAGAGAAAATCAAGAACTGCACAGACTGACGTGTACTGTTGATGACATAGTCAATCACAATGCTCATGATAAACAGCACGCAGAAACCGAACAACACCCGACGCCAGTCATGGAAAATAAAATAACAGGAAGAAATGATAACAATATCGCAATACATCATCATCCGTCCCAAGGTCACATCCTTGTACTTGTTGATAATCCATGCAATGATATCCGTTCCTCCCGTACTTCCGTTGTTACAGAAGACGATACCGATACCGAATCCCAACAGACCAGCTCCTATCACACAGGCCATAAAGTCCTGTCCAGGCCCCAACAGTTGCGGTAAGTTCCCGTTTTCGTCCTTCAAAATCATCTGGAAAAACCAAAGCAGGAAAGTCAGCATGAAAATGGCAAAGATAGTCTTGATACTGAATTTCGGACCTAAAATCTTCAGTGCAAAGCCTAAAAAGACCGCATTGATGATAAAATAGGAAACCTGTATTTCAATGCCCGTCGCATAATAAATAATAGCAGCAATACCTGTGACTCCTCCGGTAGTAATCTGGTAAGGAAGCATAAAGGCCGCCCAACCGATAGAATAGCAAATCAATCCAAAGGTAATAGCCAAATAATCCCTTGACTCTCTCCCTAATTTCTTTTTCAATAATGTTCCCATAGACAACTAAAAAATCATCCGGAACAAGAAGGGTAAGCTGTTCCCTTCTTGTCCCGGACGAGAAATAAAAAGTTAAAGTACAATGTTCACAATCTTTTTCGGTACGATAATCACCTTCTTCGGCGTCTTGCCGTCAATCCATTTCTGTGATTGTTCTTCAGCCATTACCGCAGCCTGAATCGTATTGTTATCAGCGTCAGCAGGGAATTCCATCGTGAAACGTGCCTTGCCGTTGAACGAGATGGTGTACTTCACACTGTCTTCCTTCAGGTAGTCTTCATTGAATGCCGGCCACTGTGCGTCGCACACAGAAGTGGTGTGACCCAGTGCCTCCCACAATTCTTCAGCCAAGTGAGGAGCAAACGGAGCCAGAAGGATAACGAGGTTACTCATCACCTCCTTGTTATGACATTTCAAAGAAGTCAGCTCATTCACACAAATCATAAACGCACTGATAGAAGTATTGTAAGAGAAGGTTTCAATATCACCTGTCACCTTCTTAATCAGCTTATGAATAGACTTCAGTTCTTCTTTGGTCGCCTCTCCTTCCACCGGCAAGAAAGTGCCCTGACGGTCATAGAACAGGTTCCAAAGTTTCTTCAGGAAACGGTGTACACCGTCGATACCGTTGGTATCCCACGGTTTAGACTGTTCTACCGGACCGAGGAACATTTCGTACATACGCAAGGTATCGGCTCCATAGCGTTCTACAATCATATCCGGGTTGACCACGTTGTACATGGACTTACTCATCTTTTCTACCGCCCAACCGCAGATGTACTTGCCGTCTTCGAGAATGAACTCTGCATTATGGTATTCCGGACGCCAGTTCTTGAAGGCTTCCACATCCAGCACATCGTTGGATACGATGTTTACATCCACATGCAGCGGAGTCACGTCATACTGGTCTTTCAGTCCCAAAGATACAAAGGTATTGGTATCCTTGATACGATATACAAAGTTGCTTCGACCCTGAATCATTCCCTGGTTCACCAGCTTCTGGAACGGCTCTTCCTTGATGCTGACACCCAGGTCGAACAGGAACTTGTTCCAGAAACGAGAATAAATCAAGTGACCAGTTGCATGTTCCGTACCTCCCACATAGAGGTCTACGTTCTGCCAATAGTGATCGGCCTTTGCAGAAACCAATTCCTTATCGTTGTGCGGGTCCATGTAACGCAGATAATAAGCACTTGATCCGGCAAATCCCGGCATGGTATTCAGTTCCAACGGGAACACGTGTACATTGTCAATCTTAGAGTTTTCTACGACTTCGCCTTTCTCTACATCCCATGCCCAGCGGGTAGCGTGTCCCAACGGGGGTTCTCCGCTTTCGGTCGGCAAGAATTTATCTACTTCCGGCAATTCCAGCGGCAACTTGTGCTCGTCAATCATGTATGGCATACCGTCTTTATAATAAACCGGGAACGGTTCACCCCAGTAACGCTGACGAGAGAAAATGGCGTCACGCAAACGGAAGTTGACTTTCACACGACCTAAATTGTGTTCTTTTACATATTTCTTGGTAGCGGCAATGGCTTCCTTGATGGTCAGACCGTTCAAAGTCAGGTCGCAATAAGGAGTCACACCGGCTTTCGGAGAATTGCAGACGATACCTTCCTTGGCGTCAAAACTTTCTTCACTGACATCGCAACCTTCTACCAACGGAATAATCGGCAAATTGAAATGCTTGGCAAATGCATAGTCACGGCTATCATGTGCAGGTACGGCCATGATGGCACCTGTACCATAGCCAGCCAATACATAATCACTGATCCATACCGGAACGGATTCACCCGTAAACGGATTGATTGCATACGAACCGCTGAATACACCTGTTACGCGACGGTCAGAAATACGTTCGCGCTCGGTACGTTTCTTTGTACGTTCCAGATAAGCTTCCACTTCCGCACGCTGGTCTTCAGTAGTTAACTGCGGAACCAGTTCACTTTCAGGTGCAAGTACCATGAAGGTCACTCCAAACATGGTATCGGCACGAGTCGTAAAGATGGTAAATTCCAGGTCGCTGTCTTTCACCTTGAAACGGACTTCCGTACCTTCTGAACGACCAATCCAGTTACGCTGAGTTTCTTTCAGAGAATCGGTCCAGTCCAAGGTATCCAATCCGTCAAGCAAACGCTGTGCATAAGCAGACACACGCAAACACCACTGACGCATCTTCTTCTGTACCACTGGATAACCTCCACGCTCAGATACTCCATCGACCACCTCATCGTTGGCCAGTACGGTACCCAAAGCCGGACACCAGTTCACCATAGTCTCTCCTAAGTATGCGATACGGTAGTTCATCAATATTTCCTGCTGTTCCTTTTCGGTCTTTGCTTTCCACTCCTTGGCTGTGAAATGCAGTTCCTCACTGCAAGCCACATCCAGACCTTCCGTACCTTCCTTTTCAAAATGTGCCACCAGCTTACTGATAGGCTGTGCCTTGTGGCAAGAATTGCAGTAGAAGCTGTTGAACATCTTCTGGAAAGCCCACTGGGTCCAGTGATAATATCCCGGCTCACAAGTACGTACCTCGCGGTCCCAGTCGAACGAGAAGCCGATCTTATCCAGCTGCTCCCGATAACGGGCGATATTGGCTGCGGTAGTAATAGCCGGATGCTGTCCTGTCTGAATGGCATATTGTTCAGCAGGCAGACCGTATGCATCGTATCCCATCGGATTCAACACATTGAATCCCTGCAGGCGCTTGTAGCGTGCATAAATATCGCTGGCAATGTATCCCAGCGGATGACCTACGTGAAGGCCGGCTCCCGAAGGATAAGGGAACATATTCAACACATAGAACTTCTTTTTGGATTCATCCTCGACAACCTTATAGGTCTTCCGATCCACCCATCTTTGCTGCCATTTTTTCTCAATTTCTCTGAAATTATATTCCATATCGAAATATTATATGATTGATTTTTACGTATTTTCCAAATTTTCCGCAAATATAGTAAGAGTTCAGGAATAAATAAGGATAGTTTCGAACGAAAAGTTTATCTTTGCTTGATAAATGAAAACCTAATACTAAAAATCTATGCACATCCGTAAACTCTTTCTGCTCGCGGTGCTACTATGTAGCATCTGTCACCTTAGCGCACAACGCCACGAACAGCTTTTAGAAACCGGTTGGAAATTCCATAAAGGAGAAGCTTCCGGAGCCGCCTCCATCGCTTTCGATGATACAAAATGGGAGTCAGTCCGTGTTCCTCACGATTGGGCTATCTTCGGACCGTTTGACCGGAATAACGACTTGCAAAATGTAGCCATTACACAAAATCTGGAAACACAGGCCTCGATAAAAACCGGCCGTACCGGCGGATTGCCTTACGTCGGTGTAGGCTGGTATCGTACGCACTTCGATGCAGACCCCGAGAAAAAAACAACCTTGATTTTCGATGGAGCCATGAGTGAGGCACATGTGTATGTCAATGGGCAAGAAGCCTGTTTCTGGCCATACGGCTACAATTCTTTCCATTGTGACGTGACTGAATTCCTACATAAAGACGGGAAAGATAACGTACTGGCGGTACGTCTGGAAAACCGTCCTCAGTCTTCCCGCTGGTATCCGGGTGCCGGACTCTACCGGAATGTTCATCTGGTAACTACCGAAAAGGTACATGTACCTATATGGGGTACTCAAATCACCACTCCTCATGTGGCTACTGACTATGCATCCGTCTGCCTTCGCACCACACTGAATAATGTGGGAAAAGAAAAAATTACCGTAGAAACAGATATCCTTTCTCCCGACGGACAGAAAGTAGCCAGCAAAAAGAACGAAGGACACATCAACCATGGCCAACCTTTTACACAAAACTTCATCGTGGAAAAGCCACAGCTATGGTCTCCGGAAACCCCTGTACTCTATCAGGCAGTCTCCAAAATCTATGTCGACGGGAAACTCACCGATACCTATACTACCCGTTTCGGTATCCGTTCCATTGAGTTCGTGGCCGACAAGGGCTTTTTCCTGAATGGAAAACACCGTAAGTTCCAAGGCGTATGCAACCACCACGATTTAGGTCCGCTGGGAGCAGCTATCAATGTTTCGGCCTTACGCCACCAACTTACCCTGTTGAAAGACATGGGATGCGATGCCATCCGCACGGCCCACAACATGCCAGCCCCCGAACTGGTCAGCCTCTGTGACGAAATGGGCTTCATGATGATGATTGAACCGTTCGACGAATGGGACATCGCCAAATGCGACAACGGATACCACCGTTATTTCAACGAATGGGCCGAAAAAGACATGGTGAACATGCTGCATCAGTATCGCAACCACCCTTGTGTGGTAATGTGGAGCATCGGGAACGAAGTACCCACCCAGTGCAGTGCCGAAGGCTATAAGGTGGCTAAATTCCTGCAAGACATCTGCCATCGCGAAGACCCTACCCGTCCGGTTACCTGCGGCATGGACCAAGTAAGTTGTGTGTTGAACAATGGATTTGCGGCCATGCTCGACATTCCAGGATTCAACTACCGGGCACATCGTTATGAAGAAGCTTATCAGCAATTACCTCAAAACCTGGTATTGGGTTCGGAAACTTCTTCTACCGTCAGTTCCCGCGGTGTATATAAATTCCCTGCCGAACGGAAAGCAGACGCCAAATATGATGACCATCAGTCGTCTTCCTACGACTTGGAATATTGTTCCTGGTCCAACATTCCCGACATCGACTTTGCCCAGGCAGATGACCATAACTGGACACTGGGACAATTTGTATGGACCGGCTTCGATTACCTGGGTGAACCCAGCCCGTACGACACCAATGCATGGCCTAACCACAGCTCCATGTTCGGCATCATCGACCTGGCCTCTCTTCCGAAAGACCGTTATTACCTGTACCGCAGTGTATGGAACAAGCAGGCAGAAACCCTGCATATTCTCCCGCACTGGAACTGGGAAGGACGAGAAGGACAAGAAGTGCCCGTCTTTGTGTATACCAACTATCCGACGGCTGAACTTTTCATCAATGGAAAGAGCTACGGAAAACAGACAAAAAACAACCAAACAGTAGAAAACCGCTACCGCCTGATGTGGCCGCACGCCATTTACGAACCAGGGGAGGTAAAAGTTGTGGCATACGATGCAGCGGGTACGGCCAAAGCAGAAAAGACAATCCGCACAGCCGGAAAGCCGCATCACATTGAACTGGTTCCTGCACAGCAATCGCTGAAAGCCGACGGAAAAGACTTGGCTTACGTAACCGTACGCATTGTAGACAAAGACGGCAACCTCTGCCCCACCGACATGCGTCTGGTGAAATTCCACGTAACAGGAGCCGGAAGCTACAAAGCCTCAGCCAACGGCGACCCTACCTGTCTGGATTTGTTCCACCTGCCTCAGATGCATGCCTTCAACGGAATGCTGACCGCCATCGTACAGGGTGGAGAAGAAAAAGGTCTGCTTGAACTACAAGTTTCTGCCAAAGGCATCAAAGCCGGAAAGATCCAGATTGAAGTGAAATAACGCAGAAAGAGTTTTACCAATACACCAAAGCCCCGTATCCGCCGAAGCAGACACGGGGCTTTTTTATCAAACAATAAATTATCTTTTTTATTTCTGGAAATCTGCCCAGTTAGTCAAGCGCATGTCACCCTTGTCCAAAAAGACCTGATGCATGCCCAAAGCCGCCGACAGACTGTGACAAGTCTGACCTTTCGTAGAAATCTTCAAATAATCCCAAAGCAATTGTTTATAATCCGGGTGTGCACAGTGTTCAATCACAGCCTCTGCACGTTCCATCGGGCTCTTACCACGCAAGTCGGCAATACCCTGCTCGGTGATAATGACATTCACAGAGTGTTCGCTGTGGTCCAGATGCGATACCATCGGTACGATGGAACTGATACACCCACCTTTCGCCGTCGACGGACAAGAGAAAATAGAGATATAGGCACTGCGGGTAAAGTCACCGGAACCACCGATACCGTTCATCATCTTGGTACCGCAGATATGGGTAGAGTTCACATTGCCATAAATATCCGCTTCAATGGCTGTATTCATGGAAATGACCCCGATACGACGGACCACTTCCGGACAGTTGGAAATTTCCGACGGACGCAACACCAGCTTGTGGCGGAAAAAGTCCATGTTATCATAGATATCCTGCAAGCAGTCGTTCGTCACGCTCAGCGAACAGGTGCTGCCAAACTTGATGCGCCCTTCTTTAATCAAGGTGATAACCGCGTTCTGGATTACCTCCGTATACATTTCAAACGGAGGAATGCTGGAATCCTTTCCCAAAGCACTTAACACCGCATTGGCGATGTTTCCCACCCCTGACTGCAACGGAAGGAAGGTAGAAGGGATAATACCCTTACGCATGTCAGATGCCAGAAACTCCGCCACATTCTGCCCGATCTTATCTGTCACCGGATCGGAAGCATGGAAACCACGGGCCTCATCCGGCATGTTCGTTTCTACAATCCCCACAATTTTGGAAGGGTCTACCTGAATATAAGGAAGACCGATACGGTCGCTCGGACGCACAATCGGAATCGGCCGACGGTAAGGCGGACGTTCCATCTCATACAAATCGTGCATACCAATCAAACGCTTGCTATGAGCTGCATTCAATTCCACAATCACTTTGTCGGCCAGTCGGGCAATGGTCGGTGAAATACCCACTCCGGCTGTCAAGTAAATACGCCCGTCTTCCGTAATCTCGCAGGCTTCGATGATGGCCACACTGACATGCCCCAGGAAACCGGAGCGCAAACGCTGTGCGACTTGTGACAGATGGATATCCGTATAATTGATTTCACCGTTGTTCACCGCTTTGCGGAAATCTGCATTTGTAGTATAGGGAGCACGGAATTTAATGGCATGTGCCCGGCTCAGTGCCCCATCACAGGAATCTCCTGTAGAGGCCCCGGTAATCACACCAATCTGAAAGGCTTCACCCCTTGCATGTTTTTCCTCTGCTATTTTTGCCAACTCTGCGGTTACCGCTTTCGGACTTCCTGCAGGGGTAAAACCACTCAATCCGACTATATCCCCATCCTTGATGTAGCTGGCAGCCTCGGCTGCCGTAATAAAGTTAAAGCTCATAGTATCAAGTGTTTTTTATGTGATAGAATTAAGTATAAAAGTTAGTTTCTCAATCGTATTTCCGACGGAATATTTCGGAGTAAATGAATGCCCTCCGGGCATCCGAAGGAGTACGGAAAGCATATTCCGAAAGTTTTTCTTCTGAAGCCTTCACCGGGCCGGGAACCCGCTTTTCTTTTCCTTCTTTCCTCGCCGGCCTTTCTTGTCTTACAGAGTGTTTCGCTTTCCCCACTTCCGGCGAAGGGGTCATCTGCACTTCCACAGCCATCGGTTCCCCCTCGTCTTCCTTGTCCACTGGAAAGGAATCGGCTGGAACGGACTTTCTCACCACCCTCCGGCGAATCGTCTGAGGCCGATTCTTCCGTGCAGCCTTAAAAACTCCCAAGCCTATTACTACCAGAAAGATAAGAATCTGAAACACATCCATAAATATTAAGTGTTAAGGTTTTCTTCAAAGATACGAATAAAATCTATATATCCTACCCTTTTCATGGAAGTTAACCAAGAAACAGGTATCTTTGCAGGCAAATTTTTAAATAAAAGAACTCTATGACAAAAGAAACCACAGGAGCAGACTTTAAATCTGCAACTGAAAACGAAAACAAGAAGTTGTTTATCGAAACGTACGGATGCCAGATGAATGTGGCCGACAGTGAAGTAGTGGCCTCGATCATGCAAATGGCCGGCTATACCCCGTGTGACAACCTGGAAGAGGCGGATGCCGTGTTTATGAACACCTGTTCCATCCGCGACAATGCGGAACAGAAGATTCTGAACCGCCTGGAATATTTCCACTCCCTTCGCAAGAAACGCAAGCACCTGATTGTGGGTGTATTGGGATGCATGGCCGAACGAGTAAAAAATGACCTGATTGAAAAGCATCACGTCGACCTAGTGGCCGGACCGGATTCCTATCTGACATTGCCCGACCTGATCGGTGCAGTCGAAGCGGGAGAAAAAGCCATCAACGTAGAACTGTCTACCACCGAGACTTACCGCGATGTCATTCCTTCGCGTATCTGCGGCAACCACATTTCAGGCTTTGTGTCCATCATGCGCGGATGCAACAATTTCTGCCACTACTGCATCGTGCCTTACACCCGCGGACGCGAACGCAGCCGCGACGTGGAAAGTATCCTGAACGAAGTGCGCGACCTGCAACGGAAAGGTTACAAGGAAGTGACCTTGCTGGGCCAGAACGTCAACTCCTACCGTTTTGAAAAAGATGGTGAAACGGTGACCTTCCCCATGCTGCTCCGTATAGTAGCTGAGGCTGTACCCGACATGCGCGTACGCTTCACGACTTCCCACCCGAAAGACATGAGCGACGAGACCCTGCATGTCATTGCGGAAGTGCCCAATGTGTGCAAGCACATCCACCTGCCCGTGCAGAGCGGAAGTTCACGCATCCTGAAACTGATGAACCGTAAATATACCCGCGAATGGTACCTGGAAAGAGTGGCTGCCATCCGGAGAATCATCCCCGACTGCGGACTCAGCACCGACATTTTCTCCGGCTTCCATTCCGAAACGGAAGAAGACCATCAAATGTCCCTCTCGCTGATGCGGGAATGTGCCTACGATTCGGCCTTTATGTTCAAGTATTCTGAACGTCCGGGCACCTACGCATCCAAGCATCTCCCCGACGACGTACCGGAAGAAATCAAAATCCGCCGTTTGAACGAGCTGATTGAGTTGCAGAACCAACTTTCGGCTGAAAGCAATGCCAAAGACGTAGGAAAGACCTTTGAAGTATTGGTGGAAGGCGTATCCAAACGCTCCAAAGAACAACTCTTCGGTCGTACAGAGCAGAATAAAGTGGTGGTATTCGACCGTGGCAACCACCGAATTGGCGATTTTGTGAACGTCAAGATAACCGAATCCAGTTCGGCTACCCTCAAAGGAATAGAAGTGACCGAATAATATTCCGGGAAATCACAAAGAAATAAAGTGAGAATTTCCCGACATTTTTTACGTTTCCCGTTCGGAAAACGTACGTTTCTCCACGCGGAAACGTATGTTTCTCGGACGGGAAACCTACGTTTTCGCACCGGGAAACATAAAACATACGCGCACGTTTTCCCTTTTATAGAAGTGCGTTTCCTAATTTAGTCAGTATCCCTTCCGGCTTCCGGCATAATCAGCCACAGAATCAGGTAGACAATTCCTCCCGAAAAGGCAGTAAAGAAAGTAGCCAGCACATACACAATGCGTACCAGTGTAATATCCCAGTTAAAATAATCTGCTATACCGGCACAAACCCCTCCTATCATGCGGTTATTCGACCGTGTCAATCGTTTCTTGTTCATATTTATTTTGCAAAGTGTCTATTAATGGCAGCTAAGATACAAAAAACAAACAGAAAGCAGTCTAATACTCTTAAAAACTTTTAAAGAAAGTCGTGCTATAGGCTTTTTATTTGTTATTTTGCAGCAAATTAGGGAATGAAGTGAATACACTAAAAATAGATAAATGTCCACTCTGTGGAGAAAGCCATTTTGAGGAGGTAATGACATGTACGGACCACTATGCTTCCGGTGAGCCTTTTACCATCTGCCGTTGCACTCACTGCGGTTTTCAGTTCACACAATCTGCTCCCGTAGAGGCAGAAATAGGACGCTATTATGAAAGCCCGGACTATATTTCACACAGTGATACACATAAAGGACTGATGAACCGTGTCTATCATTGGGTGCGACGTTTCATGCTTGCCCGCAAAGCCCGCCTGATCAAACATAATTCAGGGCTCAGCCGGGGTACGTTACTGGACATCGGTACCGGAACAGGCTATTTTCCTCATTTCATGCAAGAGAGAGAATGGCGTGTGTCGGCCATCGAGAAAAGCCCGCAGGCCCGTCAGTTTGCCAAGACGCATTTTGCACTCGATGTCAACCAGCCGGAGGCCCTGACAGACTATCCGGAGAAATCGTTCGACGTTATTACACTGTGGCATGTCATGGAACACCTGGAACACCTGAATGACACGTGGGAAACGCTCAGCCGTATTCTCAAGGACCGTGGTATTCTGGTCATTGCCGTCCCCAACCCTACTTCTTTCGACGCGAAAAAATACAAGGATATGTGGGCGGCCTACGATGTGCCCCGCCATTTGTGGCACTTCACGCCCTCGGCCATGCAACAGTTCGGAGCCAAACATAATTTCATTCTGAGCGAACGGCATCCGATGCCTTTTGATGCGTTCTACGTGTCCATGCTGAGCGAAAAATACCGGAAGTCTTCCATTCCTTTCCTGAAAGGATTATGGTCGGGAACGGAGGCTTGGTTCGTTTCACTGGCTAAAAAAGAAAGAAGCAGTTCGATGATTTATGTATTCAGAAAAAAATAAGTCGTTATGAGTCACAAGTCGGGTACACTTTTTGACATGCAATTCATTACCTCCTGCATCAGTACCATGCTGGTATTGCTGCTCTTGGGGATGGTGGTCTTCTTCGTCATGACCGCCAACAACCTGTCTGTGTACGTGCGTGAAAACATCAACTTTTCGGTCCTGCTGAACGATGACATGAAAGAAACCGACGCCATCCGTTTCCAAAAACAGCTGGAATCGGAGCCTTTCGTGAAACAAGCGGTGTATATCTCCAAGGCACAGGCGCTGAAAGAACAGACCGAAGCCATGGGAACAGACCCGGCCGAATTCTTAGGCTACAACCCATTTACTGCCTCGATTGAAATCAAACTGAATGCAGCATATGCCAATACGGACAGTATCCAATGGATACAGGAGAAGCTGCTGGAAAACAAACAGGTGATAGAAATCAATTATCCACAGGACTTGATTGACACGATCAATCAGAACATCCGAAAAATCAGCCTGTTCCTACTGGGATTGGCCGCCTTGCTCACTCTGATTTCATTTGCCCTGATCAACAATACCATCCGGCTCACCATCTACTCCAAACGTTTCCTGATTCACACCATGAAACTGGTAGGAGCCAGCTGGGGCTTCATCCGCCGCCCGTTCATTGCCCGGAACATAGGAATTGGCATCCTTGCAGCGGCCATCGCCAATGCCTTGCTGATCAGCATGGCCTACATGATGGTGAATTACGAGCCGGGACTGCTCGAATTGATTACTCCGAAAGTCATGCTTTATGTCATGGGTTCCGTATTCATATCCGGCATCCTAATCACCACATTATGCGCTTACATCTCCATCAACAAATACTTGCGGATGAAAGCGGGAGAATTATATAGTCTTTAATATCAACTAATAATAAATAGATAACGAATCGTTATGGATAAAAAAAATTTTGCCTTCGATAAAACCAACTTCATCCTTTTGGCAATAGGGATGGTAGTGATTATTCTGGGTTTTATCTTGATGAGCGGTCCGGGTTCTACGGAAACCACTTTTGAACCGGACATTTTCAGCGTACGCCGCATCAAAGTAGCCCCGCTTGTCTGCTTTGTAGGTTTCATTTTCATGATCTACGGCATTTTGCGCAAACCCAAAGACAATGAAAGAACCACTAAAGAAGAGGAAAAACTATAATGGAAGGAGATTTAAGCTTATTTCAAACGATTGTGATTGCGATTGTAGAAGGCCTCACAGAATTTCTTCCGGTATCTTCTACTGGTCACATGATCATTACCCAACACATCTTAGGAGTAGAAAGTACCGACTTTATAAAGGCTTTTACATTCATCATCCAGTTTGGTGCCATTCTGTCAGTGGTATGTTTATATTGGAAAAACTTTTTCCGCCTCAACCATGTCCCGATGCCGGAAAACAGTACTCCCGTGAAGCGTTTCCTTCACAAATATGATTTCTACTGGAAATTATTAGTTGCCTTTATTCCCGCCGCGGTATTAGGGCTGCTTTTCAGCGACATGATAGACGCAATGTTAGAAAGTGTAACGGTAGTAGCCGTCATGTTGATAGTAGGAGGTATATTCATGCTGTTCTGTGACAAAATATTTGGGAATGGAAACGAACAAACGGAATTGACGGAAAAAAGAGCTTTTTTTATAGGATTGTTCCAATGTATCTCTATGATACCGGGTGTATCACGCTCCATGGCTACTATTGTGGGAGGTATGGCACAGAAACTTACCCGAAAAAGAGCGGCAGAATTCTCTTTTTTCTTAGCCGTACCCACCATGTTCGCTGCCACCGTATATAAAATGGCCAAATTATTTATGGAAGGAGGAACAGAAATCATATCCGCTAATCTGACTCCTTTGATTGTGGGCAATGTGGTAGCTTTCATTGTAGCTCTGCTGGCTATTAAGTTTTTCATTAGTTTTGTCACAAAATATGGATTTATGGCTTTTGGCTGGTATCGCATCATTGTAGGAAGCATCATACTCATCATGTCTTTTTTAGGATATAATTTAGAATTGGCTTAATGAATTTTAAGGAAGGAGAAGTACTATATTTCGACAAGCCACTGAAATGGACATCCTTTGCAGTGGTCAATAAAATAAGATACCATATCAGCCGCAAGCTGGGAGTAAAGAAAATAAAAGTAGGACATGCCGGAACGCTCGATCCGCTGGCCACCGGAGTGATGATCATCTGTACCGGAAAAGCCACCAAGCGCATCGAGGAGTTTCAATATCACACGAAAGAGTATATCGCCACCCTCCAATTGGGAGCCACCACTCCTTCGTTCGACCTGGAAAAGGAAATTGACGCCACTTATCCGATCGAACACATCACCCGGGAAATGGTAGAGGAGGTACTGAAAAAATTCATAGGCACCATCGAGCAGGTTCCTCCTGCCTTTTCGGCCTGCAAGGTAGACGGAAAACGTGCCTACGAAATGGCCCGCAACGGGGACGAAGTGGAGCTGAAGCCCAAGATACTGGTCATCGATGAAATCGAGCTGCTGGAATACAACCTGCCGGAAATAAAAATACGGGTGGTGTGCAGCAAAGGAACCTATATCCGGGCACTGGCCAGAGACATCGGGGAAGCTCTGCACAGCGGCGCACATCTCACGGGACTGATCCGCACGCGAGTGGGGAACGTGAGACTGGAAGACTGCATGAAAGTGGAAGATTTTGAAACTTGGCTTGACCAGCAAGAAATAGAAGTTATAAACGATTAAGGAAAGAAAGGAAGAAGATGAAACTGTCACAATTCAAATTCAAATTGCCGGAAGAAAAAATCGCACTTTACCCGGCCAAATACAGAGATGAATCCCGCCTGATGGTAGTTCACAAATCCACCGGACAGATTGAGCATGTCATTTTCAAGGATATACTGAACTATTTCGACGACAAAGATGTGTTTATCTTTAATGATACCAAAGTATTTCCCGCCCGTTTGTATGGAAACAAGGAAAAGACAGGAGCCCGTATCGAGGTATTCCTGCTCCGCGAGCTGAACGAAGAACTGCGTCTTTGGGACGTACTGGTAGATCCGGCCCGCAAAATCCGTATCGGTAACAAGCTGTACTTCGGTGATGATGATTCCATGGTGGCCGAAGTGATTGACAACACTACTTCACGCGGACGTACCCTTCGTTTCTTGTACGACGGTCCTCACGATGAATTCAAAAAGGCCTTGTATGCCTTAGGAGAACCTCCATTGCCTCCTTTCATCCATCGTCCGGCCGAACCGGAAGACGAAGAGCGCTTCCAGACCATCTACGCCAAAAACGAAGGAGCCGTGACCGTACCGGCTGCCGGATTGCACTTCAGCCGGGAGCTGATGAAACGTATGGAAATCAAAGGCATCGACTTTGCCTTCATCACCATGCACGCCGGACTGGGCAACTTCCGCGACATCGACGTGGAAGACTTGACCAAGCATAAAATGGATTCTGAACAAATGTTTGTCAACGCGGATGCCTGCCGCATCGTCAATGCGGCCAAAGACAGAGGCAACAAAGTGTGCGCCATCGGAACAACCGTAATGCGTACTATTGAAACCGCTGTCGGCACTGACGGACGCTTGAAAGAATACGAAGGATGGACCAACAAGTTCATCTTCCCACCTTACGAGTTTTCGGTAGCCAATGCCATGGTGAGCAACTTCCACATGCCGCTCTCTACCATGCTGATGCTGGTATGCGCCTACGGAGGTTACGAACTGATTATGGAAGCCTACAATGTGGCTTTAAAGGAAGATTACCGCTTTGGTACTTACGGTGATGCCATGTTGATTTTAGATAAATAAAAGCAAGTACAATGGCAAAAGTTTATCTGGGACTCGGCACGAATCTAGGCGATAAAAAAGCAAATTTACGTACCGCCATCTATAAACTGCAAGAGAGGATAGGGAAACAAGTTTCCCTATCCTCTTTTTATGAAACCGCTCCCTGGGGTTTTGAATCGACCCACAGCTTTCTCAACGCAGCCATCTGCCTGGAAACTCCGCTTGCACCGCTGGAAGTGCTGCATACCACCCAAGAAATTGAAAAGGAGCTCGGAAGAATGAAAAAATCGGTCAATGGCGTCTATAGCGACCGTTCAATAGACATCGACATTCTTCTGTACGACGACCTCATCCTACAGACTCCCGAACTGACCATTCCCCACCCTTTGATGACGGAAAGAGACTTCGTGATGCAACCCTTAGTGGAGATAGCGGGTAATGTGATGCATCCAGTACTGCAAGAAAGTCTGTCGGCCCTTTGGCATAAAGCATGAAAAGGGCTTCGTATAAAGCTATGTTAAAAACATACTGAAATTGTAATTATTCCAATTATCTCCCTATCTTTGCAAGCGAATTAAAAAGTGGAAAGATTTGAGTAGCTTGCAACCACGGAAAAAAATGCTAAAACACGTAGTTATATTTCCTTGAAGATTACTTCTCTACTCTGTCCGTACACGGATAAACAAAACCATTAACAACTTATTTAACTTACCAAAAACAATGGGATACTTATTCACATCCGAATCGGTGTCTGAAGGACACCCCGACAAAGTGGCCGATCAAATTTCGGACGCTGTGCTTGACAAACTGTTGGCTTACGACCCCAGTTCAAAAGTAGCTTGCGAAACGCTGGTAACTACCGGACAGGTAGTGTTGGCAGGAGAAGTGAAAACCAAAGCGTATATCGATTTGCAACGCGTAGCACGCGAAGTGATTAACAAGATAGGCTATACCAAGAGCGAATACATGTTCGAAGGTAACTCTTGCGGTGTATTCTCTGCCATCCACGAACAGAGCCCTGACATCAACCGTGGCGTAGAACGCGAAGACCCGATGAACCAGGGAGCCGGCGACCAGGGTATGATGTTCGGTTATGCAACCAACGAAACAGAGAACTACATGCCGCTGTCACTCGACCTGGCACACAAACTGCTGATGGTGCTGGCTGAAATCCGCCGCGAAGGAAAAGTCATGACTTACCTTCGTCCGGACTCAAAGAGCCAGGTAACCATTGAATACGATGACGACCGTCGTCCGGTACGTATCGATACCATCGTGGTCTCTACCCAGCATGACGAGTTCATCCAGCCGGAAAACGATTCTAAAGAAGCACAACTGAAAGCCGACGAGGAAATGCTGGCCCAGATTCGCAAGGATGTCATCGAAATTCTGATGCCGCGTGTCATTGCTGAAATTCACAACCCGAAAGTACTGGCCTTGTTCAACGACCAGATCAAATATCACGTAAACCCGACCGGTAAGTTCGTAATCGGAGGCCCGCACGGAGATACCGGATTGACAGGCCGTAAGATTATCGTAGATACCTACGGAGGTGCCGGTGCACACGGAGGTGGTGCTTTCTCTGGAAAAGACCCAAGCAAGGTAGACCGTAGTGCGGCATACGCTGCCCGTCACATCGCCAAAAACTTAGTGGCTGCCGGAGTAGCCGACGAAGTATTGGTACAGGTATCTTATGCCATCGGTGTGGCACGTCCTATCAACATCTACGTCAACACGTACGGACGCAGCAAGGTCAACATGACCGACGGAGAAATTGCCAAGAAGGTAGATGAAATCTTCGACATGCGTCCCCGCGCCATCGAAGAACGTCTGAAACTGCGTAACCCGATTTACAGCGAAACAGCCGCTTACGGACACATGGGTCGTGAACCGAAAATCGTGACCAAGCATTTCGAATCGGCTTACGAAGGCAATAAAGACGTAGAAGTGGAACTCTTTACGTGGGAGAAACTGGACTACGTAGACAAAGTGAAAGAAGCTTTCGGACTAAAATAATCCGAATATTCACAATAACCACAGAAAGCAGAAAGAGAATCTCAAAGTTCTCTTCCTGCTTTTTTGTTTTTCTAACCGGCTATTTCAACATGTATTGCCGGGGAGTACACCCTACCGCAGCTTTAAAATATTTACCAAAGAAAGAAGCGTTCGCAAAATTCAGGAGATCGCCTACCTGCTGGACAGTATATTGTCCACTTTTCAACAAAGCCTTCGCTTCCAAAATTACATAATCGCGAATCCAATCCGGAGCATGGCGATCGCTCACCTCTAAAATAACCTGCGAAAGATATTTGGGCGTCAGACAAAGTTTTTCGGCATAGAAACACATATTCCGATGTGCTCTATAATGTGTTTGCACCAACTCCAAAAAGTCTTCAAACAGCTTTTCCTGCCTGCTTTCCACTTTACGCACCTGCTGCCGGTTATACTCCAACAACCATTGGCAACCATTGTAAAAGAATACCTGCAAATAGCCCGCAATGGCTTCTAACTTAAATTGATAGTCTGCTTGTTCCAGCTTTTTCCGCATCGAATGATAGAGTATCATACACTCTTCCATCTGAGCTGACGAGATATGAATCAGGGGAGTGGCCGTAAGAAATTTCAAAAACGCCATACTTAAAGAAGATTGTTGACCAGCCAACAAATGATGGCTGGATAGCCCGATAACCGCTACCTCAGCCTCGGCACTCACTCCCAGACATTCCCCAATCGTATTTGGAAGTACTACCAGTACATCATTCTCAGACAATACATATTCTTTCAGCTGCAACCGCACTCGCATGACCCCGCGTAGGCAAAACATCGCTAAGGTAAAGGTCACCTTAAAAGGGTAGGAAGGAGACACAAAATCGGAAACCAGCTCCTCCTCCACATTCATTCCAATGTTATCCAGCAAAACCAGTTCATTTCCATAAATCAGTGTACGCCCCACATCAGGAAGCATCAACAAATGCAGCTCTTTAAAAAGAGAATCTTCTTTCTTCATCTATTTTGCTCTTTATTTCCTTACAAAGATAGTCCTTTAGAACAGAAAATAAGGGAAAAACAGGTTATTTAATCCACAAATCCAACCTTTCGAACATTTTACAGGATGATAAGGGTGTAAAGAAAAAAACAAAAAATGTGACCTTTGTACCAAAGAACTTCTAAATCCATACAAATGAAACGATTATTATTACTTCCCTTCCTTCTCTGGTTGGCCAGTGGATGCACAGAAAAGCCCACGCAAACCTTTATCCGCAGTGTGATGCTGGCCACTCCTATCCCGTCTGGAGCAGAAAGCATCAAAAACTTCTCGGGAGTGGTACAAGAAAGCCACAATATCGGACTGGGATTCAAAACCGCAGGGCAAATTGAAAAAATATACGTAAAAGAAGGAGATTATGTAAAGAAGGGCCAGTTAATCGCCCAGCTGGACCATGCAGACTACCAATTGGGTGTACAGGCTTTGGAAATACAATGCAAGCAACTGGAAGATGAAGTCAAACGGACAGAAGCCTTATATCGCAGCAAAAGCATTTCCATCAACGATTATGAAAAAGCGCAGGCCGGACTGCAGCAGTTGAAAGTACAATTGCAAGTCAACCGTAACAAACTGGCATATACACGCCTGTATGCTCCTACCGACGGATACATACAAAGCGTCAATTTCGCTCCGTCGGAAATGGTAGATGCAGGAACCCCTGTCATCAACCTGCTCGACATGCATTCCATGGAGGTGGAAACCGAACTGCCAGCCGAAGTCTATCAACTTCGTGCTCGCTTCCAGCGTATCACCTGCGAACTTCCTTCTACGAAAGGAGAAGATATTCCTATGAAGATATTGAGCATCACCCCCAAAGCGGATGGCAACCAGTTGTACCAACTGAAACTCACCTTTCAAAAGGAAAACGACTCACAGCTCAGTGCAGGCATGAACGTCAACGTACGCATCCATATTACCGGCACTGACAGCCTTCGTACTTCTTTTACGCTTCCTCTGCATGCCCTCATTCAATCACAGGAAGAGACTTACGTTTGGGTGATGAACGCCGACTCTACCGTCAACAAGCGGAAAGTAAACTGTAGCGGAATAAACGAAAAAGGTCGCGCTATCATTACAGCCGGACTGAAAGGAGACGAACAAATCATAAAGGCAGGGGTAAATGCCCTGCAGGAGAACGAAAAAGTCCGTGTCATCCATACGGATAATAAAACCAACGTAGGAGGGCTTATCTGATGAAAATAAAACTCACCGAATACTTTATGAAGCGGCCCACCTTGTTTTGGTCGCTCATGACATTCATTCTGATAGCCGGCGTGCTGGCTTTCCTGCAGATGCCCAAGCTGGAAGACCCGGCTGTCTCCGTCAAACAAGCCATGGTCATCGTGCCTTATCCGGGAGCTACCGCTCATGAAGTAGAACTAAAAGTGGCACAAACCATGGAAGACGAACTCCGGGCACTCCCCAACGTCAAGAAAATTAAATCGGAATGTCAGAACGGGATGGCCACAATCACCGTCGAATTCCAAATGACTGTCCTCCAAAAAGACTTGGAAGAGCACTTCGACCTCCTTCGGCGAAAAGTGAACGACAGCCGTTCCAAATTGCCACAAGACTGCTATGACCCGATTGTCATAGACGACATGATGGATGTGTACGGCATCTTTTATGCTTTCACAGGTGAAGGCTACTCGTATCCGGAACTCTACAAATACGCCAAACTGATACGCCGGGAACTGCTGGGAGTAAAGGGGGTGAAACGTATCCTCATCACGGGCAACCGGGATGAAGTCATTCAAATCACGTTATCGAAAGAGAAGATTGCCCGTAATGGCATTATCCCGACCCAAATCATGATGAGCCTACAGAATGCTGGGAAAACGGTGAACGCAGGCAGTTACCAGAATGACAGCGACCGGCTGCCATTGCATGTGAGCAGTGCCGTTACCGATGAAAAAGACATCCGTAACCTGCTTATCCGCACCCCGCAGGGGAAAACCATCCGACTGGGAGATATTGCACAAATAGAACGTACCTATAGTGAGCCACAACGAAACGGTTTCTTCGTGGACGGAAAACCGGCTTTGGCTATCTGCCTGACCATGGAAGAAAATGCCATTGTCCCCGATGTGGGAAAAGCAGTTGAAAAACGGCTGGCAGAAATCATGCCACAGATTCCCGTGGGAATGGAAATGGAAAAAATATTCTTCCAGCCCGACAAGGTGAATGAAGCCATCGGCTCCTTTATGGTCAACCTGGTAGAATCGGTCCTGATTGTCATCCTGATTCTGATCTTCACCATGGGATTCCGCAGTGGCCTCATCATCGGCTTCGGACTGATTCTGACCATCGCCGTCTCCTTCCCCATTCTGTTGATGTGTGGCACCACGCTTCAACGCATCTCCCTTGGAGCTTTTATCGTGGCCATGGGAATGCTGGTAGACAATGCCATCGTCATCATGGACGGTATCCTGATTGATAAGGCACGCGGAGTAGGACCAAAAACTTACTTGTACCGCATCGGACAGCACACCGCCATGCCCCTGCTGGGAGCTACCCTAATCGCCGTATCAACTTTCCTTGCGGTATATCTTTCTCCCGATTCAGCCGGAGAATATGCCGGCGACCTGTTCCTGGTGCTCTGTGTCAGCTTACTGGCCAGCTGGATACTGGCATTGACGCAAGTGCCTATGTGTGCCAAATCGTGGCTGCCTGTCCGTGAAAAAACAATCCAACAGCCACAAATATACCACTCCCCGGTCCACCGGTTTATTCGTCGTACCATCAGCCTGCTGGTAGAATACAAAAAGACGACATTGGCTACGGCCTTCATCCTGTTGGCTCTCTGTATATTCGGCATGACGAAGGTAAAAAATCTATTTTTCCCAGATTTCGACTACAAGCAATTCATTGTAGAATATTTTCTTCCTTCCCAAACCGACCCCAACCGCGTACGAAAGGATCTTTTGGAAATGTCGGCCCTGCTAAAGGAAAACCCTGCTATCGAACGGGTAGCCGCGAGCATGGGAAGTGCACCTGCCCACTACTGCCTGGTGCGTCCCATGACATCAGGAGGCGACTGCTACGGCGAACTGATGGTAGACTGTAAAGATTATGAGACAGTGGTCGCACAAATTCCTGCGATTAGAAAACTCTTGCGCGAACGTTACCCTGACGCATACATCCGTATCCGAAAATACAATTTCTCCATTGCTTCCTCCCACACGGTAGAAGTCGAATTCTCAGGTCCAGATCCTGCCATCTTACGAAAACTGAGCCAACAGGCAGAAGACATTATGCGCCGCTGCCCGTATGTAGACCCTTATTCCGTGGGTAACAACTGGAAACCTAAAGGCAAAACCCTGACAGCCGATTATGTACGCGAAGATGCATTAAGGTCGGGTATCGAACGGAGTGATGTAGGAAATGCCTTGCTGGCCGCCACCGACGGATTACCCGTAGGCGTATTGAACGACCAAGACCGTACCGTACTCATCCATCTGCTGGTACGGAATGCCGATGGAAGCCGGATTACCAACCTGAATGATATTCCCGTATGGAGTACGTTGAACCTGCGCATGGACGACAATGAACTGAAAGGTCTGCTGACCGGTTCCACCAAAACCGATGAGTTACAAGACCAGTTGTTCCGTAGTGTACCCCTCGGCAACGTAGCCCGTCAGATTCGGCTGGACTGGGAGGACAACTACATCTATCGTCTCAATGGACAAAGAGCCATCGAAGCTGAATGTGACCCCAATACCGACTTATACGAAGCTACTCCGGCAAAAGTCGTCGCCTCCATTCAGAAAGAAATCGAACGCATCCCTCTGCCAGACGGTTACCGGATGCGATGGGTGGGCGAAGGCGAATTGCAGGGAGAAGCCATCGGCAACCTGATGAAATACCTGCCTGTGACTCTCTTCATTATATTAGGTATCCTGTTGTTACTTTTCAACAGCTGGAAAAAGGTAATCCTCATTCTGCTTTGCTTTCCGTTTGTTTTCTGCGGCATCACGCCTTCCCTGTTACTGTTCCGGCAGCCCTTTACCTTCATGGCTATCATCGGAATGATGGGACTTATCGGCATGATGGTGAAAAACGCCATCGTGTTGGTCGATGAAATCAACCGCCTGCAACAGGAAGAACATTTTCACCCTTATCATGCGGTGGTGGAAGCAACCGTTTCACGTGTGCGTCCCGTACTGATGGCCTCTCTGACCACCATTGTGGGCATGATTCCGCTTGTAAACGATCCGATGTATGGTTCCATGGCCATCACGATTATGGGAGGACTGACCGTAGGTACCCTTATCACCCTCGTACTGCTTCCCATCTTCTATACGGCTCTGTTCCACATACATAAACCCCACTCCATGTCTAACTCTTCATCCATACAATTATGAAACGATACATTTTAATAGGGATATTGTGGCTCGGCTTTCTGACACAACTCCCTGCACAACACATACTTTCACTCACACAAGCCGATTGCCGGGAACTGGCCCTGCAACGCAACGAGGAACTACAGAAAGCCACCAACGCCTTACAGCAAGCCGAACTGGACCAGAAGATTGCCTTCAGTTCCTATCTGCCTAAACTCGACGGAATGGTATCAGGGTCCTATATGTTTCCGAATGTCGAAATGACCGGGATGGAACTCCAGATTCACGGTATGTACCTGGCAGGCATCAGTGTGACCCAGCCGTTATATGCCGGAGGGAAAATCAGGGCAGGAAACAAACTGGCCCAGATTGGTCGAGAGAGTGCCGCCGAAAGCAGGAGAAAGACACGCATGGAAGTCATTGCGGAGGCAGACAAGGCCTACTGGAACTACATCGCCGTCCAACAAAAGGTACGCATGCTGGAAGCATATCGCACACAGATGGATACCCTCTACCAACAAGTAGAAACAGCCGTAAAAGCAGGAATGGGCACAGACAATGAACTTTTGCGAATCACTGCCAAACGAAGCGAAATCAACTATCAGTTACAAAAAGCCCAGAACGGAAACGAACTGTGCCGGTTGGCCCTGTGCCATGTATTAGGCGAACCGTTAGAAACACAGATCCTTCCCACAGACACCCTTATCCAGGTCACGCCTCCCGAACAGTTGGACGAAGGAATTGACTCCCGACCTGAGTTCAAATTGCTGAAACAGCAGGTTGCCGCCCAAGAACAGCAAATAAAAATGGCCAGAGGGAATATTCTGCCGCAAATAGGACTCTCTGCCGGATATGCCTACTACGGAAACATCAAGTTGAAAGGGATGACGGCCGACCCGCAAGGAAACTACATACCTTTTACGCAAAAAATGGATGACGGAATCGGCCTGGTCATGGCTTCGGTAAGCATCCCGCTCTTCCATTGGGGAGAAGGACTGAGAAAAGTCAAGAAAGCCAAGCTGGACCTGCAAAACGCCCAACTGGACCTACAACAAAATTCACGCCTGCTCACCATCGAAGTGCGACAGGCCATACAAAACCTGACCAACGGATATAACCTGGTACAAACTGCCGCACTCGGTTCCAAGGAAGCCCAAGAGAGCCTGCGTGTGATGCGTAACCGCTACACCCACGGTCTCAGCACCCTGACTGACTTGCTGGAAGCCCAATCCCAATGGCAACAGGCTGAAAGCAACCGTATCGAAGCATTGACGCAATACAAGATTTATGAAACAGAATACAAACGATGTACCGGACATTTGGAGGAATAACTTTTACCTATAATATTGACTACTACAGACGATATCAAGCATTGCATATAATTGTTTAATCTCTATCTTTGCAAAAATTATTATTCTTTGCAATGAACGATATCAAAAATATATGTGTGTACAGCGCCTCCAGCACAAAAATTGACCCTATTTATTTCGAAGCCGCCGAACAACTTGGAAAAATTCTGGCCCAGAAACACATCAACCTCATCAACGGGGCGGGATGCCTGGGACTCATGTGCCGAATCAGCGATGCTGCATTAGCTGCCGGAGGAACCGTGACTGGCATCATCCCCCACTTTATGGTAGAGCAAGGCTGGCACCACAAAGGCCTGACCCGACTGATAGAAACCAAAAACATGCACGAGCGTAAGGAGCTCATGGCAGATATGTCGGACGGCGTCATCGCCCTGCCCGGAGGATGCGGCACCTTGGAAGAGCTGCTTGAAATCATCACCTGGAAGCAACTCGGACTGTACCTGAAACCCATTGTGATACTGAACATCAACCACTTTTACGATCCGTTGCTGGAAATGCTGCAGCAAGCCATTGATCAGCATTTCATGCGGGAAGAACACAAAAACATCTGGCATGTAGCAGAAACACCCGAAGAAGCAGTGGATTTATTGTATACAATACCCTACTGGAGCAAAGAAATTCGTAAATTTGCGGCCATATGAACGAAGTCAGCCACATAGGTTTTTCACAGATTCAGGAGCTTTACGAACAACACGTAAAGGAAATCGACAATGCCCTGTTGCGTAGCGAAAAAACGCGAAGCTTTACAGGTATGCCAGGAGAACCTCTTCCCTACCAGCTCCGCACCGACTTGCCCATTACCTGTGTGGTCTTTCTGTGTTTCTTTTTGATTATCTATGCCCTAAAAAACGGGAAAAAATACCTGCATCAGCACCTGAAAGGTTTTTTCCGACACAAAGAACGGGCAGGCCTGTTTGACGAGATTTCCAATTTCGACATTCGTTATACTCTTACCTTAGGAAGTATCAGCTGCATATCCGCCAGCCTGTTTATCTACGATTACTTCTCCAAAACCGAGGATGTATTGTACCAAACCATTCCACACTATGCAATCCTATCGGTATATATACTCTGCATACTCCTGACCATTGGAGTCAAAAGTCTGTTGACTCAATTTATCAACTGGATTTTCTTTGACAAAGAGAAAAACAGCACTTGGATTACGGCCTATTTTGACCTTTTGTCTGGAGCTTCCCTTATCCTGTTTCCGCTGGCTTTACTCATCGTTTATTTCAACCTCGACTTTAATTTTTCTAAAACATTCGTACTCATTGTAGTAATTTGCTTCAAAATATTGTTATTTTATAAATGCATTAGAAACTTTTTTAATCATTTTCATGGCATTTTACATTTAATTCTGTACTTTTGCAGCCTCGAAGTGATTCCACTCCTCTTCCTTTGGAAAGGATTGGCATATATAAACCACATTTTGATTTTAAATTTTTAGTAACGTTGAAAATTAAGAAAGTCCTCGTTTCTCAGCCTAAACCGACGACAGAAAAGTCTCCCTATTTTGACATTGCTGAGAAGTACGGAGTGAAAATAGATTTTCGCCCGTTCATCAAAGTTGAAAGTTTGTCGGCTAAAGAATTCAGACAGCAAAAGGTTTCCATTTTAGACCATACAGCCGTAGTATTTACCTCACGCCATGCGATTGATCATTTCTTTAGTCTGTGTGCCGAATTGCGCGTAACAATTCCGGAAACGATGAAATATTTCTGTACTTCAGAAACCATTGCATTGTACATCCAGAAGTACGTACAATACCGCAAACGGAAAGTATTCTTCGGTGCCACAGGAAAATTTATCGACCTGCTTCCATTAATCGTCAAACACAATACCGAGAAATATCTTATCCCGATGTCGGATGTACACAACGATGAAGTGAAAGATTTGCTCGATAAGAACCACATTCAGCATACGGAAGCCGTAATGTACCGTACGGTAAGCAACGACTTTATGCCCGGTGAAGAATTCAACTATGACATGCTGATTTTCTTCAGCCCGGCAGGTATCCAGTCACTGATGAAAAACTTCCCGAACTTTGAGCAGAAGGACATTGCCATCGGAAGTTTCGGACCGACGACTGCCAAGGCAGTTAAGGACGCAGGTTTGCGCCTCGACCTGGAAGCGCCATCCAGCACCGCTCCTTCCATGCCGGCTGCATTGGATATGTTTATCCGCGAACACAACAAATAAAAAAATAGCAGTGATATGAACAAAGCGAAGCAATAAAGCCATTACTTCGCTTTGTTACTTTTTTATATATGTGTCTATGACCGAGTCTCAAAAACCCACTTTACCGAAGGTAGAACGGCTGAACAGCCGGATACTGATAGAGAAACTCTTTACAGGAGGCAGCAAGTCGCTTCCTGCATTTCCTCTGCGCATTGTCTACATGCCGGTAGAAGGAGAGACTCTGCCCATAGCCACCATCCTGATCAGCGTGCCCAAGAAACGATTCAAACGGGCGGTTAAGCGTAACCGCGTGAAACGCCAGATACGCGAGGCCTACCGCAAGCACAAGCAGATTCTGATTGACCCGCTGAAGAATTCGAACAAAAAAGTGACCCTGGCCTTTATCTGGCTGGACAACGAACTCCATGATTCCGCTGAAGTAGAAGCTAAGGTAGTCAAATTGTTACAACTTACCGCAGAACGTCTGGTATGAGAAAAATCCTGACTTTTCTTCTTTTGCTTCCCATTTACTTTTACCGGAACTGCATTTCTCCTTTCACACCTCCTTCCTGCCGTTTCACACCCACGTGTTCACAATATGCCATTGAAGCCATAAAAAAACACGGTCCCCTGAAAGGATTGTATTTGGCCATACGGCGTATTCTCCGCTGCCATCCGTGGGGAGGCTCCGGATACGACCCGGTTCCCTAATCTTCTGCTTTATGGTTGAGACTCCTTTTTTCGACGCACATACCCATCACCTGCCTCACGATGCACAGACCACTGCCATTCTCAGCTGCAGCATGGCAGAATCCACTTCTGCGGCATTTCAACAGGCCCGGTTTCTCTCGGTCAGTCTTCATCCTTGGTACCTGTCGGCAGAGAATCTTCCGTCACAAATAAACTGGATGAAACATTGCCTTTCTTCCGACCCACGGGTAGTAGCCATAGGAGAAGCAGGACTCGACAAACTGTGCGACACTCCTTTCCCACTGCAAGAGAAGGCTTTTCAGACAGCCATCGACTTATCCGAGCAATGCCATCTTCCACTGCTTATTCATGCCGTCAAGGCCACCACAGAGCTTCTGGCGCTCCAAAAGAAACATCATCCTGCGCAACCCTGGATTATCCACGGATTCAGAGGGAAAAAAGAACTGACCGAAGACCTGCTCCGGCACGGATTCTATCTCTCCTTTGGAAAGAAATACCAGGAAAAAGCCTTGTCCGCCGTACCGGTAGAGAGACTGCTACTGGAAAGCGATGAAGAAAACATCGATTTCCAGGCCTTCTATTCCGAAGTTGCCTCCGTGCGCGGAACGACTCTGGAAAGCCTCATCAAAGCCCTCCACGAAAATGCTAACCATCTCTTTTTTAATCGCTAAAAATTGGTTATTCAGAGAAAGTGTCGTACTTTTGCTCCAGTATTAAATAAAATGTTAAACTAAGAATTTCATTCGATGAATTTTGTAGATGAACTAAGATGGCGTGGAATGATACATACCATGATGCCAGGAACAGAAGAACTGCTGAAGAAGGAAATGGTGACGGCTTACTTGGGTATTGACCCAACAGCCGACTCGTTGCATATCGGTCACCTGTGTGGCGTGATGATGTTGCGTCATTTCCAACGCTGCGGCCACAAACCGCTGGCACTGGTAGGCGGTGCTACTGGTATGATTGGAGACCCTTCAGGCAAGTCACAGGAACGTAACTTGCTGGACGAGGAAACCCTGCGCCACAATCAGGAGTGTATCAAGAAGCAATTGGGCAAATTCCTCGATTTTGAATCGGATGCCCCGAACCGCGCAGAACTGGTAAACAACTACGACTGGATGAAAGACTTCTCTTTCCTGGATTTCGCCCGCACCGTAGGAAAACACATCACCGTGAACTACATGATGGCAAAGGAATCCGTACAGAAACGTCTGAACGGAGAAGCCCGCGACGGTCTTTCTTTCACAGAATTTACTTATCAGTTGTTGCAAGGATACGACTTCCTGCATCTGTATGAAACCAAGAACTGCAAACTTCAGTTAGGTGGTTCTGACCAGTGGGGAAACATCACGACTGGTGCCGAACTGATTCGCCGTACCAACGGAGGAGAAGTGTTTGCCCTGACCTGCCCGCTGATTACAAAAGCCGACGGAGGCAAATTCGGAAAGACAGAATCAGGAAACATCTGGCTGGATCCTCGTTATACTTCTCCTTACAAGTTCTATCAGTTCTGGCTGAACGTAAGCGACGAAGATGCCAAACGCTATATCAAGATTTTCACTTCCCTGAGCAAGGAAGAAATCGAAGGCCTGATTGCTGAACACGACCAGGCTCCTGAGGCACGTGTGCTCCAGAAACGTCTGGCCAAGGAAGTGACCATCATGGTTCACTCAGAAGCCGATTACAATGCGGCAGTGGAAGCTTCGGGTATCCTGTTTGGAAAAGCCACTTCAGACGCTCTGAAGAGACTGGACGAAGACACCCTTCTTTCTGTATTTGAAGGGGTTCCTCAGTTTGAAGTATCCAAGACGGATATCGAAGCCGGAATCAAGGCCGTAGACTTGTTTACGGAGAAAGCAGCCATCTTCCCGTCAAAGGGGGAAATGCGTAAGCTGGTTCAAGGCGGCGGCGTTTCCCTGAACAAAGAGAAACTAGCAGCTTTCGACCAGGAAATCACCGCAGCCGACCTGCTGGATGAAAAATACCTGCTCGTACAGCGCGGAAAGAAGAACTATTATCTGGTTATCGCCAAATAAACTCTTTTAGAAAAAAGATACCGAAAGGCTGTCTCAATTCCATTTGGGGCAGCCTTTCTTTTGTTCTGAAATCTGCCAGTACTTTCATGAACAAAAAAATACCGGCTGACTCCTGATGAATCAACCGGTATTTTTTGTATCTCCGGAAGGCAACCCTTCCGGAAACTTCAGCATTTATTTCTTCGCATCCAGTTCTTTAAGCAGTTCGTCTACGGCCGCCTTCAACTGTGTATCTTCTCCTTTCACAATAGTTTCAGGTGCATTCAGCACATACACATCCGGCTCCAGTTCCTTGTTTTCCAGGTAACTGCCGTCCGGTAAGCGATAACCGATGACCGGAATACCGTAAATCAAATCCGGATCTTGCATCCGTACCCAGTTCACACTGGTCATCGTACCCGGAACCGGTGCACCTACCAGCTTGCCGATTCCCTGATGCTTGTACACCCACGGGGTACCGTGTGCATTGGAGTAGTTGGCTTCGCACTGCAACATGATGGAAGACTTGTTCCAACGACGGCTCGGCATGTCGCAGGCTTCCCGTCCGCGGATAACTTGCGTCAGGTATTTGTGTCCACTGAAGAGCACTTCAATGTCTTCATGCAGACGGCCTCCTCCGTTGAAACGCGTATCAATCACGATTCCTTCCCGGTTGTTGTATTTACCCAAGATGTCCGAATAGATGGTACGGAAACTGCCGTCGTCCATGGATTCGATATGCACGTATCCCAAACGCCCATTCGACCATTTGTCCACATCTGCCGCACGCTGTTTCACCCAACGTTCGTACAACAGGCCGCTCAAAGCTCCACCGCTGATGGGTTTCACCACTTCATCCCAACGGGCTTTCGACTGGGGGTCGTAGAAGGAAACCAAGACCTTCTTGCCAGCCTTTCCGTTCAGCAACGCCGCAAAATCACCCTCGGCCGACTGTCCGTCAATCTTCTCAATCACCACACCTGGTTTTACCTGTGTCGTTTTCCGGTCGAACGGACCTTTTTCCACTATTTCGTCCACCTTTATGCCTTTGCCCGTGTAATTCCAGTCATACAGCAATCCTAAGCTGGCTGTCGCTTCCTTGGCTGCCGGACGATAACGACCTCCTGTATGCGATACGTTCAGTTCACCCAACAATTCACTCAGCATTTCCGCATAGTCATACTTGTTGTTGATATGCGGCAAGAAACGGCGGTAATTAGCTGTCATGGCCTTCCAGTCGACTCCGTGCATATTGACGTCATAAAAGCGCTTCTGTTCCTCACGGCACATGTTATCGTACATGTAAGCCCGTTCAGCCGCCAAGTCTAATTTCATTTCCGCCTGATAAGAAATCGGTTTCAGCTTCTCTCCACTCATGTCCATCTTCTGCATGGAACCCGAGCCTAATACGAACAGATTCTTTCCTTCCTTGTCCATTTCCATGTCGGCCCATCCGGAACCCATCTTGTGCAACAGTTTCGTTTCATGTTTGCGCAAATCCAGTTTCCACATGTCGAAACCCCGTTCAAAAGCTGACAGATAATACAGGCTTTCTCCATCTTTCGAAAGAATGGCCGAAGCGATGTTCGATGAATTCGGTGTCAGACGCACGATGCGGTCCTGAATACCCTCCAGTTCCACCACGATGTCTTTCACCTTGTCAGCCTCTTCTTTCTTGTCTTTATCCTCTTTCTTATCGTCCTTTTTTCCGTCTTTCTTTTCCGCAGCCTTTTCCTGTTCTTTCTCCAGTTCCTTCTGCAACTCGTAATCTTCCTTGCTCATGCGGTACTTGTCGTAGGCGTCCTGGTTCACAAAGACCATCATCACGTCATCCTGTGAGCCCCAGGAAGCATGGCTACGCATTCCGTAACGCTCGGTAGTGAACAGGATGGCATTACCGTCCATGGTCCATTTCGGCGACCCGCTGGTATAACCACTGTTGGTCAGGTTCACGAGTTTACCCTTTCCGTCGGCACTGACCAAAGCAATGTCGGTATACGGATCGTGCTTGTTGCCGATAAATTCCAGCGTAAACCATTTTCCGTCGGGTGACCATGCATAATGGAAACCTCCGCTCAGTTCATACCACGTACTTCCGTCGGTAATCTCACGCACCTTGTTCGTTTCGAGGTTCAACACCTTCAGGCGGATACGGTCTTCGATGAAAGCCACTTCCTTGCCGTCGGGTGAGAATTTCGGATACATCCGCTCTACGGTCTTGGAAGGCAACAGCACTTCTTCCTTAATCAAAGTGGCATTCGGGAAATTCAAATCTTCTTTCCGCTCAAATTCCGCCTTATAAAGCTGCCAGTTTCCTTCCCGCTCACTGGCATATACCAGCGTACGGTTGTCTGCCCCGAAAGACAGTCCCTCTTCTGCTTCAGGTGTATGGGTAATCTGCTTGGTCGTACCATATTCTACAGAGGTCACAAACACCTCGCCGCGCACGATGAAAGCCACCTGCTTGCCGTCAGGCGAAACCACTGCTTCCGATGCCCCTCTCGTATAGGTCAACGTCACCGGAATATCCTCGTCATCGCGTGTCAGTGAAATGGCTACTTTTGCCGGTTTTCCACCTTGAGCCTGTGTATAAATTTCTCCATTATACGTATAACACAGCGTTCCGTCACTTCCCATAGAAAGGAAACGCACCGGATTTGTGGAGAAAGAAGTCAGCGGCTTTACCTGGTCCGGGTGATCCAGCGAGAACGAATACACATTAAATGAACCTTTGTTGCGTTCACTCAGGAAGAACACTTCCTTGCCATCGGCCGACCACACCGGGTTACGGTCTTCTCCCGCCCGTTTGGTCAGGTTGGTATGCTTGCCTGAAGTCATGTCGTACATCCAGATGTCCCGGGTAATGGAAGAAGTGTGGTGCTTGCGCCATTCATCCTCAAAACCTTTCCGGTCCTGATACAGGAACTTGTCGCCCGCCGCATTGAAACAAACCATTTCGGCAGGTGTACCCAGAATCTGTTCCGTTTTTCCTCCTTCAGCCGGCACCTTATACAATTCCGTCATGGCAGAAGTCGGGAACAGCGCACTGCTGGCCGGGTCCTGAATACTGGCCGAGAACACAATGTACTTTCCGTCTGGTGTGAAAGCAGAAGGAATTTCTGAAGCCGAGTTAGTGGTCAATCTGCGAGCCGAGCCGCCGTTGGCCGACATCACAAACACATCCGTATTCCCAAAGCGGTCGCTGGCAAAGGCAATCTGCTTGCCGTCGGGCGACCACACCGGAGACGATTCATAAGAATCCTGGGTAGTCAGCTGTACCGCCTCTCCTCCTTTGGAAGCCACCTTATAGATGTCTCCTTTGTAACAAAACAAGATTTCTTTTCCATCTGGGGAGATACGCACATCACGCATCCACAACGGAGTAACCGCCATGGCACAAGTCACTGTGCTTCCCAGTACTAATGCAGACAATATTTTCTTCATCATAATCAAATGGTTTTGAAAACAAAGGTAAGGATTCCCTTCCTAAACGGAAAAAAAGTCAGAATTTATTTGGAAAGTATTCCTAAAAACATTTATCTTTGCAACGTTTTCCGAGGAAAACAACATAAAGTTTGGACTATGGTGTAATGGCAGCACAACAGGTTTTGGTTCTGTTTGTCCAAGTTCGAATCTTGGTAGTCCAACGTTTTTCAATCAGAATCCTGCTAAAACAAAATTTTAGCGGGATTTTTTATTATCACCCATCCCCATCCATCAATCAATGGTCTTTTGAAGAATCGCCACCTCTGCTTGCTATCACGGATAAAGTGTATCCTGACAAATAAATCCGAAGAATACCCATCATTAAATCCCCTTTCGTTTTTCCTCAAACGCCCGTCTCCTTTTTAGGTTTCCCTTCCCAGAAACATACGTTTCACCTATCGGAAACGTACGTTTCCCGGCTGAAAAACATACGTTTTCCTAAAGGGAAACCTAAAAAACTCTTTGATACAGAAAGAACAACTGCCCAACGCTTACATCCTACCGCTCCCTCACACCCCTTCCATCCGACTTTGTAAATTCTTCATGCAAACGTCACCTCCTGGCAATCATTCTGTAACATGGAAAACCGACCTTTGAACAGACTTTTAAAAAGGAGGTTAAAATGGAAATCAATGGAAGTAAATATGTAGTGGAATGTACTCCCGACGGAGCCTATTATGCTTATCTGGCCAACCACGAACAATGCTTTGCTTATGGTGAAACAGAAGAAGAGGCGCTGGAAAACCTGGAAGACGCTGCAGAAGAATTTTATGGTGAATTCAATTCTATTTTCTATATCGAAGACATCGCCTGATACTATTTAAACACATTGTAAAATAAATTGCCGATATTTAGTCATTTCTCAAAACCATTTCCGCGAGACGCTGAAATGGTTTTTCTTTTGTATATTCACCTGTAAATGAAACAGGTTATTCACCTGACAGTCACACGCTTGTAATATGCTTTCTTTTCCTTTGTAAAGCGTTAAGAAAAACATGTATCTATGGAAGATAGACCTTATTACCGGACCATTGTGGTTTCGGACATCCACCTGGGGACCACGCATTCAAAGGTGGATCAAATCAGCGATTTTCTGAGCAGAGTCGACTGCGGACGACTGATTCTGAACGGTGACATCATCGACGGATGGCACTTGCAGAAATCGGGTATCAGCAAATGGAAGCCGGCACATACACATTTCTTCAAAATCATCATGAAAATGATGGAAAAACATGGCACGGAAATCATTTACGTCCGTGGCAACCATGACGACTTTCTGGACAACCTCGCCCCACTACAGTTTGCCAACCTGACCATCACGAAAGATTACATACTGGAAAGCAACGGCAAGCATTATTTCGTGACGCACGGTGATGTGTTCGACAAGGTAACCACCCAAATGAAATGGTTGGCCAAACTCGGCGACATGGGCTATACGCTGTTGCTGTGGCTCAACAGTCAGTACAACCGCTACCGGGTGAAAAAAGGAAAACCTTACTTCTCACTCTCACAGGCCATCAAACAAAAAGTGAAATCGGCCGTGTCCTATATTTCCGACTTTGAAAACGTACTGGTGGACTTCGCCCGCAACCGTCAATGTGAGGGAGTCATCTGCGGACACATCCATCACCCGGAAAACCGCATGATCAACCACATCCACTACCTGAACTCGGGCGACTGGGTGGAAACGATGTCGGCCTTGACGGAAGATGAAAACGGCGTGTGGAAAGTGGTGTACTACACCGAACTGGCACAGCAAGCCGACAGAGAGAAAGAAAACAATCATGTCATACCTTTACCGATTGCCTCATGAAAGTGCTGTTTATCGTACAAGGAGAAGGACGCGGCCATCTCACACAAGCCATGTCCATGGAGAAATTGCTTCGGAGCAACGGACACGAAGTGGTGGAAGTGCTTGTAGGAAAAAGTGAGTCCAGAAGGCTTCCTGGATTTTTCACACGGAACATTCAAGCTCCTATCCGGCAATTCACCAGCCCGAATTTCTTGCCCACTCATGCCAACAAGCGGGCAAATCTGACCAAAAGTGTACTCTACAATCTAATGAAGCTTCCGGAATATGCGGAAAGTATTTGCTTTATTCATCATCGCATCCAGGAAACGGAGGCTGATCTGGTCCTCAATTTCTACGAACTGCTTACCGGACTGACTTATTTCTTTTTCCGCCCGTCGGTGCCTCAAATCTGCATCGGACACCAGTATCTGTTCCTGCACCCGCAGTTCAAATTACCCAAGAAAAACAAAGGAAGCCTGTTCATGCTGAATTTCTTCACTCGGCTGACCGCATTGGGGGCTTCGCAAAAACTGGCTCTCTCCTTCCGAGCCATGCTACAAGACAAACACCAACATATCAGTGTAGTGCCTCCCTTGTTGCGTCAGGACGTACTGCAACAGGAAAGCAAGCCGGGTAACTACATCCACGGCTACATGCTGAATGCCGGATTCTCGGAAAACATTCTCCAATGGCATCAGAAGCATCCGGAGGTACCCTTGCGTTTCTTCTGGGACCACTGGGAAGAAGAGCCGGTGAAAAAAATCGATGACACCCTCTCCTTCTACCAGCTCGACGACACGGAATTCCTGCGTCAGATGGCAGGCTGCAAAGCCTACGCCAGCACGGCCGGATTTGAATCTGTGTGCGAAGCCATGTACCTTGGAAAACCCATCCTGATGGTGCCGGCCCATATCGAGCAGGAATGCAATGCCTTCGATGCTCAGCAGAACGGCGCCGGCATCATTGACCGGAACTTCAACCTGAGCAACCTGTTGCGCTTTTCGCAGAGCTATAAACCGAACCGCCCGTTCACACAATGGGTAAGATCGGCCGAGTATATCATTCTGAATGAAATAGAACGCTTTGCCCCGCAAAACAACCTGCATGGTATGTATATGGTGGAGGAGTTTGTGTAAAAAATTCTAAATAACCGTTTTGAAATCATGTTGTAACATAAAATCATTTTCTTTGCAAAAAAGTGATTTTATGGTAACAAGAAATAGAAAGAAAGAAAAGCCTTATTTGGAAAGAGACATCAGTTGGATGTACTTTAACCGCAGAATTCTGCAAGAAGCCACCCGTAGTCATGTGCCCTTGCTGGAACGGATGGCCTTTCTTGGCATCTATTCCAACAACTTGGATGAGTTTTTCCGGGTAAGAGTAGCCTCCCAGAGCCGTATTGCCGAATGTATGGACAAATCGGCTGCCAAGGAACAAGAGAAAGCCAAAAAGCTGCTCAAACAGATTGGAAAGCTGAATGCACGCTATGTAAAAGACTACGAAGAGGCTGTAAGCACAGTCACACAGGAACTGAAAAAAGAAAACATTTATCTGGTATCCAACTCGGAAGTCACTCCCGACCAACTGCAGTTTATCCAGTCGTTCTATAAAGAAAAACTGAACGGATTCATCGTGCCGGTATGGTTTTCGGCTATCAAGTTGCTGGACTACGAGAACGATGAAAATATTTACCTGGCTGTAAAAGTGAGTAAAAGCGGCAACAAGCCCTCTCCGGATTATGCCTTTTTAGAGCTTCCGGTCAACATCTGCGGCCGTTTCGTGCAACTGCCCGACCATGAGAACAAAAGCTACCTGATGTATCTGGACGATGTCATCCGCTGCTGTCTCCCATTGGTATTCGAGGGACTGGGTTACGACCAGTTTGAAGCCTATGCCTTCAAGTTTACCCGCGATGCGGAAATGGAAATCGACAACGACCTGCGTACAGGTACCCTCCAGAAAATTTCCAAAGGCGTAAAGAGCCGTAAAAGAGGCGAACCTCTCCGTGTAATTTATGATAACAACATGCCGAAAGACTTGTTGAAAAGGGTGTTGAAAAAACTCGACCTCGACAGCTTAGATACGGTGATTGAAAGCGGACGCTACCAGAACCACAAGGACTTAATGAAATTCCCGGATTGTGGACACAGTAACTTGAAATATCCGAAATGGCCGCCTATCCTAAAAAAGGAACTCGACGGTCCGGAAAGCCTGTTGAAAAAAATCCAGCAGAAAGACCGGTTCATCCATGTGCCTTACCACAGCTTCGACTCGTTTATCCGAGTCTTGCAGGAAGCAGCCGTGAGCAAACAGGTCACCAGCATCAAAATCACACTCTACCGTCTGGCCAAGGATTCCAAGGTAGTAAAGGCCTTGATTGGAGCTGCCCGTAACGGCAAGAAGGTGACTGTGGTCATCGAACTGCTGGCCCGCTTTGACGAAGCTTCCAACATCAACTGGTCAAAGAAGATGCAGGATGCAGGCATCAAGGTGATTTTCGGAGTGGAAGGCTTGAAAGTGCACTCCAAGATTACACACATCGGTATGAAGACCGGACCGGACATCGCTTGCATCAGTACCGGTAACTTCCACGAAGGAAATGCCCGGATGTACACCGACTGCATGCTGATGACGGCTTACCCGAAACTGGTAAAGGATGTCAATCAGGTATTCGAGTTCATCGAACGTCCTTACACACCAATCAAGTTCAAGGAACTCCTCGTTTCGCCCAACGAAATGAAGAACAAGTTCATCACCCTCATCAACAACGAAATCAAGAACAAAAAAGCAGGAAAACCAGCCTACATCAAGATAAAAATCAACCACATTACCGACCCGATTATGGTCGACAAACTGTATGAGGCTTCCGAAGCAGGCGTAGACATCGACCTGGTGGTACGTGGAAACTGTTCCTTAATTACCAACATTCCGAACCTGAGCACCAACATTCGGATTCACGGTATCATCGACCGCTACCTGGAACATTCACGTATCTTCATCTTCGCCAACGGAGGAGACGAAAAGATATTCCTGGGTTCTGCCGACTGGATGCCACGCAACCTCGACCACCGTATCGAAGTCATCACCCCGGTGTATGACCCGGCCATCAAAGGTGAAATGAAACGGATTGTGGAATACGGACTGAAAGATACCTTGCAGGGACGTGTGGTGGATGGACTGGGCGACAACCAGTTCTGGAGTGAAGAAGGACAGGAAACTCCTTTCCGCTCACAGGAAGCACTCTACAATTACTACTTGGCCGAAAATTCCGAAGAATAACTTAAATACTATTATTATGGACAATCTCATAAAAAACTGCGAAACCAATTATGGAGCCATCGACATTGGTTCCAATGCGGTACGTCTACTCATCAAATGTGTGGAAGAAGACGAACAGGGAAAGGCTTTCTTCTCGAAAGTACTGTTGCTGCGTGTGCCTCTTCGCTTGGGATTCGATGTGTTTGCCATGGGCAAGATTACCGAAAAGAAGGAAAAGAACATGCTGCGTCTGATGAAGGTATTCCGCCACCTGATGAAAATCTACGACGTAGAAGACTACCGGGCTTGCGCCACTTCTGCCATGCGCGATGCCAAGAACGGAAAAGCCATCATCAAACGGATTGAGAAGAAGACGGGTATCCGTATCGAAATCATCGACGGACAGGAAGAGGCCCACATGATTTACAACAACCACATTGAATGTATGGAAGACCGTAACGGAAACTACATGTATGTAGATGTAGGGGGTGGTAGTACGGAAATCAACTTGCTTTCTCAAGGTACACTGGTGTGCAGCCGCTCGTATAACATCGGTACGGTCCGTATCCTGAACAATGCCGTGAAAGATACGGAATGGGAACGGTTGAGAAACGACATGCAGGAACTGGCGCTTTCTTACCCGGGTACCAACATCATCGGTTCGGGTGGAAACATCAACAAACTGTATCGCCTGGCCGACAAGAAGGACAAGAAGAAACAACGGATGACAGTGGAAACCTTGCACCAGCTGCATGAGGAACTGAAAAAACTCTCCATCGAAGAACGTATGGAGAAGTACCAGCTGAAACCCGACCGGGCAGATGTTATCGTGCCGGCAGGAGATATTTTCCTGACCATTGCCGACCTCATTCATGCCACATATATCTATGTACCTGTCATCGGTCTGGCAGACGGCATCATCGATGGTTTGTATGCCAGCCATCTGGAAGAAACCAACCGAATCTTTAAGGATACGACAGTAGAAAAGAAGCCAGAAACTCCAGCGGAAGAGGTGCAGGAATAACACACCTTATCCACAAATCATAAAAGCGGCCCTGCAGGAAATTCACCTGTAGGGCCGCTTTGTTATCCACAGCTTGTGAACATCCTGTGAATAAGCTGTTATTTCACAAGAACATGTTCTATTTCAAGGATATACATCTTATGAAATCCTCCATGTTCTTCGCCATACCAACGGTTTATCAACAACTTATCCACAAAGTTATCAGCCTCTATGAAATCGGCGTAAAGCTTCTTGCACTCCAATATCAAGCGGGCTTGTTCATATCCAATGTATCCCTCTTCCGTCACATATGGTTTCAGGCCGGAAGCAGCAACTTTGTCGATGTCCCTACCCGATTGGCTTCCGCAAATCTTATGTATCTCCCGATGGGCTTCTCCCAAGAATGACAGGGTCAGCTTATCGCCTTTTTCAATGAATTCATACGTGTAACGTTCGGGGCGGATAAAAATAAATGCCACCGGTTTTCCCCACAGGATGCCGGTACCTCCCCAGCTGGCGGTCATCATGTTAAACTTCTCAGGTGTGCCGGCAGTCACCAGCATCCACTCCTTGCCAATGGCATCAAACATATTGTCCTTCAATTCGGACACACTGATTTCTCTCATAATCTGTTCGCTTTAAATTTCTACAAAGCTAAAGAAATTCTTTCTCCCATTTTCGTTTTTTAAACTGAATTTAAATAGCATCCCTAAAAATACTTTTTTCATTTCGGGCTTTTAAAGTATCTTTGCAGGAAAATCATGAACTAAATTAAAGAAAGGACTGAACCGTGGCAAAAGATACAGAGGTGGTACTAACCCCGATGATGAAACAATATTTTGACTTAAAGGCCAAACACCCGGATGCTATCATGCTTTTCCGGTGCGGAGACTTTTATGAAACTTATTCCGAAGATGCTGTGGCAGCAGCCGAGATTCTGGGAATCACCTTAACCAAACGTGCCAACGGACAAAGCAAGACGGTGGAGATGGCTGGATTTCCTCACCATGCCCTCGATACATACTTGCCCAAACTGATTCGTGCGGGACGAAGAGTGGCTATCTGCGACCAGCTGGAAGACCCGAAAACCACCAAAAAACTCGTCAAACGTGGAATTACGGAACTGGTGACTCCCGGTGTAGCCATCAACGACAATGTGTTGTCGTACAAAGAAAACAACTTCCTGGCTGCCGTTCATTTTGGCAAAACAGCCTGCGGTATCGCCTTTCTCGACATATCTACCGGTGAATTCCTCACTTCCGAAGGACCCACTGACTACATCGACAAGCTGTTGAATAACTTTGCTCCGAAGGAGGTACTTTTCGAGCGAGGCAAGAAGCCCATGTTCGAAGGCAACTTCGGCAACAAATTCTTCACGTTCGAACTGGAGGACTGGGTATTCAATGAGACTTCTGCCCGAGAAAAGTTACTGAAGCACTTTGAAACCAAAAACCTCAAAGGTTTCGGAGTGGAAAATCTGCACAATGGCATCATTGCTTCCGGAGCCATTCTTCAGTACCTCGACATGACCCAGCATTACCAGATTGGACACATCACATCGCTCTCTCGTATCGAAGAAGACCGCTACGTGCGATTGGATAAATTCACTGTACGCAGCCTGGAACTGATTGACAGCATGAACGAAGGGGGTACTTCCCTACTGGACATCATCGACCATACCATCAGTCCGATGGGAGCCCGAATGTTGAAACGCTGGATTGTGTTCCCTTTGAAGGATATCAAACCCATCAACGAACGACTGGACGTGGTGGAATTCTTCTTCAAGGAACCGGATTTCAAGGATTTCATTGAAGAAAAACTGCACCAGATAGGTGATTTGGAACGACTCAGCTCAAAAGCAGCCGTAGGACGTATTTCACCTCGTGAGGTAGTACAGCTAAAAATAGCCCTTCAGGCCATTGAACCAATTAAAAATGCGTGCCTGAATGCCGACAATCCCAGTCTACGCCGCATTGGTGAGCAACTGAATCTCTGTGCTTCCATCCGCGACAAGATAGCCAAGGAAATAAACAACGACCCTCCCCTGCTGGTCAACAAAGGTGGGGTAATTGCCGACGGTGTCAACGCGGAACTGGATGAACTGCGAAAGATTGCGTATTCCGGCAAAGACTACCTCCTGCAAATCCAGCAACGGGAAAGTGAACTGACGGGTATTCCAAGCTTGAAAATCGCTTACAACAACGTATTCGGTTATTATATCGAAGTACGCAATACACACAAGGACAAGGTACCTGCCGAATGGATACGCAAGCAGACGCTGGTCAACGCGGAACGTTACATCACGCAGGAACTGAAAGAATATGAAGAGAAGATTTTAGGAGCGGAAGACAAAATTCTCATCCTGGAAACCCGATTATATAACGAACTGGTCGCTGAACTGGCGGAATTTATCCCGGCCATCCAAATCAACGCCACACAGATTGCCCGACTGGACTGTCTGCTATCGTTTGCCAACGTGGCCCGTGCCAACAAGTACATCCGTCCGAATGTGGTAGATGACGATGTACTCGACATTCGTCAGGGACGACATCCGGTGATTGAGAAACAGCTTCCTCCAGGAGAAAAATACATTGCCAACGATGTGTACCTCGATACGGAAGAGCAACAGATTATCATCATCACGGGACCGAACATGGCTGGTAAGTCTGCCCTGCTCCGCCAGACTGCCCTGATTACCCTCATGGCCCAGATCGGTTGCTTTGTGCCGGCTGAGAGCGCTCATATCGGACTGGTGGACAAGATTTTCACCCGTGTGGGAGCCAGCGACAACATTTCCGTGGGCGAATCTACTTTCATGGTCGAAATGAACGAGGCAGCCAATATTCTGAACAACATTTCGCCACGAAGTCTGGTACTTTTCGACGAACTGGGTAGAGGAACCTCCACCTACGACGGTATTTCCATCGCCTGGGCTATTGTGGAACACATCCATGAACATAAGAAAGCCCGGGCTCGTACGTTGTTTGCCACCCACTACCACGAACTGAACGACATGGAAAGCCAGTTCAAGCGCATCAAGAACTACAACGTGTCGGTCAAGGAAGTGGACAACAAAGTAATTTTCCTCCGCAAACTGGAACGTGGTGGCAGTGCCCACTCTTTCGGTATCCATGTGGCCAAAATGGCGGGTATGCCGAAATCCATCGTGAAACGCGCCGATGAAATCCTACACCAGCTGGAAGCAGAAAACCGGCAAGAAGGAATTTCTGCTAAACCCCATGCAGCCAAACAGGCTTCTTCCGACGGAATACAGTTGAGTTTCTTCCAGTTGGACGACCCCGTACTATGCCAGATTCGCGATGAAATCCTGAACTTGGACGTGAATAACCTCACTCCGCTGGAGGCACTGAACAAACTGAATGACATCAAAAAAATAGTAAAAGGAAGATAAACCGTAACGCCTATGTCAACCATTATTTATCCGGCCCCTATTTTCGGCCCTATCCACAGCCGCCGTCTGGGTGTATCGCTCGGTATTAACCTGCTGCCCGCCGACGGCAAATTCTGTACGTTCGACTGCATTTATTGTGAATGCGGATACAACAAGGACTTTCGTCCGAAACAGAAAGTACAAACCCGTGAAGCCGTACGCGAAGCACTCGAAAAACGCCTGGCCGATATGAAAGAAAACGGTCCTTCTCCAGATGTGCTAACTTTTGCCGGCAATGGAGAACCGACTGCCAACCCGTATTTCCCGGAAATCATCGACGACACCTTAGCTTTGCGCGACAAGTATTTCCCCAATGCCAAAGTCAGTGTATTGAGCAACTCTACCTTTATCCACAACCCAAAGGTTTTTGCTGCCCTGAACAAAGTGGACAACAACATTCTGAAATTGGATACGGTAGACCCAGATTATATACAGACCGTTGACCGCCCGACCGGAAACTATCAGGTGAAAAACATCATTGAAGGCCTGAAAGCTTTTAATGGCAACCTGATTATCCAGACGATTTTCCTGAAAGGTACTACCGACGAAGGAAAAGACGTGGACAATACCACCGACAAATATGTATTGCCCTGGCTGGAAGCCGTCAAGCAGATTCGTCCTCGTCAAGTAATGGTTTATACCATCGACCGGGAAACTCCTGACCAGAAGCTCCAGAAAGCTACCCACGAAGAACTGGACCGCATTGTCCAGCTCGTAAAAGAAGCGGGTATCGACGCCAGTGCTTCTTACTAATAAAAAAGTGCATCTTATAAAAAATAACAGCGTGTACGCCTGCTATCAAGCATTTGTACACGCTGTCTGTTTATTCATCTATACGTCCTGTTTTCTTACTTCATAAAGGCTGGCACCGGCAAGTGCATGCCTGCGATTGTCAGTCCGTTTTCACGGGCGTACTGCAAATAATATTTACGGCTCTTAATGGCTCCTTTCTTGTCCATGTCATACTGCGCACAGATTTCAGGATGGATAACCTGTAAGGCCGCTCCATGGAACAAGTCCCCTATCACCAACAACTTTCCTACCTGGAACACGGTATGTCCAGGGGTATGCCCCACTGCGTTCATGGCTACTATATTTCCTGGAAGTGTATCTCCGAATGCAAAGAGATGCAAGTGATTCTTGTAGGCCTTCATGGTTTTCTCTACTTGTGCTTTCTGTTCCGCCGGCATCTTCATCCATGCATCGTATTCCACCTGGGAAGCATAAACTTCTGCACGTGGAAAGAACACACTGTCATTTTTCATCATACCGCCGATATGATCTCCATGAAAATGGGTTATGAACAAGTAGTTGATATCCTCCGGACTGATGTGCAAAGCCTTCAACTCTTCCAGCAATTGACTATCGGGTGCGCCCATTCCGGTATCGAAAAGCATGCGTATGCCGTCTTTTTCCACCAAGAATGTGCTGATAGAAGCGGGTACCCCATTCTGTAATGAAAGACTGTCTATCAGTGCGTCGCTGGCATCCGGAAACAAGGTGCGAGGCATCAGACGTGCCTGGGCGTTGTCACGAATCCAGGTCACCTTCATTCCATCCAATGTAAGAGTAGCCAACATACTGTCTTTCTGCATCTGAATCTGGTCAGATGCTACGTTTGTGCTGTCTGTGTTCATCTCGCTTTCTGTCTTTTGTTTGGATTGTCCACCGCAACCCACAAATAACAATGTCGCCATCATTACAGCGACACAACTCCATTTTCTGTTTTTCATCGCTATCTCGTTTTTACGTACAACCCACATCTTGATTCTCCACAAAAATACGAAAATATCTTTTAGTTTTATTCTTAAAATCGTACAGAATACACAGAAAATTTCCATAAAAAAACAGCGTGTACACTGCTTTTATTTTAGCTTGTACACGCTGTTTCCTTAATATACAAAAATGTCAGGGATTTTCAGTCATGATTTTCTGATAGTCTACATAAGCAGCTTTATACTCTTCCAATTTACCCTTAGGTACTACGATAGAAGTAAGATCGTCTACAAAAGGCAGAGAGGAATCTTCCACCTCAGGCGCTTTTTCACCTTTAAACACAATCTTTTCCACAGGATAGTTCGTTCTCAGTCCATAACCTCCTATTTTCTTCACATTCTCCGGCAGAATGATTTGTGTTAACTTGTTACATTCAATGAATACACCTTCTTGAACTTCAGCTATACTTTGTGGAAGGATAATTCGTGTCAACGCTTCGCAACCTTCGAAGGCTGCACTTTCCACTACTCCCTCCGCCAATTTCATGGAACCAGCATAATTCACATTTGCCAACTTAGTACAACCGTAAAAAGCCTGCCAACCTATCTTTTGTATATTATTCGGCAGAGTAATTGACTTCAGCGATACTGCTTCCCGAAAAGCTTCCGGTCCAATCTCTTCCACACTTACAGGAAGTACCACATTTTCCAATTGGGTCTTCAAAAAAGCTTGCGAACCTATTTTCTTCAGGGAAACGGGAAATGCTACCTTGTTCACTCCGGTTTCACGAAATGCATTTGAACCGATTTCTTCTACCGCAGTGTGAGAAAGATTTACTTTCGTCAACGACACACAATCTTCAAACGCATGTTTCTCGATTACCTTCAAGGAAGACGGAAAAGACACAGAAGCCAATTTCTTGCTTCTGGCAAACGCTTGTACTCCGATAGACTCCAACCCTTCATTGAGTACTAAAGATTCCACATTCGACTCCCAAAAGGCTTCTGGAGCAATGCTTTTCACTCCAGCAGGAATTATCACTTGCGACAATGTCGAATCTTTTATTCCTTTGAGTACTCCATTTTCGATTAAAAACGGACTTTCTTCAGGCTGCTCTTCTCTCTTTTCTATTTCCTTTGCTGCTTCCTGACGGTTCACTACTATCTTAAAAGATTGTTTTTTCCCAACTGTCACTGTTCCTCCCTTGCTCCACCACTCATAATTGGCGGCATCCAAAGTTTCAAGTACCACAAACATCAGTTCTCTATACTGTGTTCTCACAAACCATTTCTGACGCTCCAGCACAAAAGTCGCCTTTCCATTTTTATCAGTCACTACCTCCCACAATGCTTTGGTAGTCTGTTTTTCTTTAAAAGCTTCGTAAGTAGTCTCATCGTACATCTTGACAATCGTATTTCCCAAAGGCTCTCCTTTCGGATTGCAAACCGTAATTTCGACTACAGAAGGATCGTCATTCACAGAAAGTTTCTCTTTTTTACAGCTAAGAAAAAGTACACACATACCTAATAAAGCTACGGACAAAATTTTCAACATGTTCATAGGGTTATATAAATTTGTAATAAAATGATTCTACCGACGTAGATTCCCAATGTACTCTCTTCTCTAAAAATGAACGGTGATTTTAATCATCTATTCCAAGCAAAAAATCTCATTGCTTGACAAGGTGCGGCAAAAGTACAATAAATAATGCATATATATCGAAGAAAAATTCAAAACACTGGATTTTTTATAATTTATTCTCAATTTTCTTTCAGTATAAGAGAAAAGTAGAAAGCCTATTCAAGCTGCTGCATTTATCCATATTTCTCTCTCCTACTTTGTAGAATTGTACAAAATATCCACAAAAGAATGAGAAGAAATTACCCATCATTCCACCTATTAAATGGATAAGAAAATAAAGTTAATACTGATTATCAAATAATTAGTACAGTATATAAAGTTTGGCATCATAGTTGAACTACACTTATCGTAAACAAACTTACTTACTAACTATTTAAATTAAAAGCAATATGAAAAAGTTATTTGTAGCAGCAGCATTGGTAATGGGATTAGGAACTTCAGTAGTATTTGCCGAAAACCTGAACGCAAGTACAGACACTGTAACCGTAGTCAACGAATTCAAACCCATTGAGGTAAAAGATCTTCCTCAAGCTGTTCAAGATGCCATCACAAAAGATTATGCAGAATGGACCATCAAGGCAGCATACGTAGAAGAAACCGACGGTGTGAAAACTTATAAAGTGGTATTGGCCGACTTGGAAGAAAATACCGCTACGTTGATTTACAATGAGAAAGGTGAAGTACAGGAATAAGCACTAATTATGATTTGAGTTGAAAAGAAGGATGCCCCCGTGACAAATCTGTCACCAAGGCATCCTTCATTCTTTTTATTTTAGTAGCATGACGATGCTGCCACACGTAATCAACACTGCTCCCACTATGACTCTCAAACTGACCGGCTCTTTTAAGAATAAGAAAGACAGACAAATGGTAATCACCACACTCAGTTTATCGATAGGAGCCACTCTTGACACATCGCCTGTCTGTAAAGCTTTAAAATAAAACAACCAGGACAATCCTGTGGCTACTCCCGACAAGATTAAAAAGAGCCAGGTATGTGTATCTACCTGCTTTATATTCACAACCTGCCGTTCAGAAAAGACAATTCCCCACGTAATCAATAGAATGATACTGGTCCGAATCGCCGTAGCCAAGTCTGAGTTGATATTCTTCACTCCTACTTTTGCAAAAATGGCTGTCAATGCCGCAAAAAAAGCCGACAATAGCGCATAATATTTCCACATACCCATTCTCCTTTCCGACCATCAGAAAAATACTCAAAATAAAAAAGCCCTGATTCTTTTCTGAATCAGAGCTTCATATTTCGCGGTGCGTACGGGACTCGAACCCGTGACCCCATGCGTGACAGGCATGTATTCTAACCAACTGAACTAACGCACCATTAAGTTTTTCTTTCGTTGCTTTCTCTCTTGATTGCGGTTGCAAAGGTAGTGCATTTTTTCAAACCCACAAACTTTTCTATCACTTTTTTTCATCTTTTTTCTGCATAAAATCACAAACGACTGATTTTCAAGCATCATTGAAATCATCTTTTTTAGATCTAAAACGAGGCTATCCAGCAATAACAGTTTGTTTTTATCCAACTGCTCCCGAAAAATTTGAAAACTCACGTACAGAAAAAAGAGAAACTCGTTGCATTTTTTAGGTTTCCGCAAAGGAAAACGTATGTTTCTCTATGCGGAAACCTATGTTTCGCTTACCGGAAACGTACGTTTTCTGGCAGGGAAACATAAAAAGTAACGATGAATTTTCAGCTTATGTCCTTAACGATGAAGCATTCTCTGTACGGTATCCGGCACAAAGGAAACGTACGGACATAAAAAAAGGAGTTCCGCTGAACTCCAACCTTTGTTAACCTTAAATCTAATACTATGAAAAACACGATGCAAAGGTAAGGACTTTCTGGATATCTACAAATTATCCCTTCTAAAATCTATGCTATATAACATGTTTTAAGAAGATGTATCTCGCCATTAAAAGCTCTTAACAAAAAAGTTGAGACTGTATAATTACAGTCCCAACTTGGCAGATATTTCAAGCATCTTCTGAATAGGCTTGATGGCTTCTTTTGCTATTGCTTCATCCACCTTCACTTCCGGCCATTCATACTTCAATGTGTTATACAGTTTTTCCAGTGTATTCAAACGCATGAAGTTGCATTCGTTGCAAGCGCAGGTACTGTCTTCCGGCGGAGCGGGAATAAAGTGCTTGTCCGGACACTTCTTGCGCATCTCATACAGAATACCGCTTTCAGTAGCCACAATGAAGTTTTTCTTGTCACTGGCCATGGCATATTTCAGCAATCCTGCCGTAGAACCGATTTTGTCGGCCAGCTTCGCTACGGCTCCCTTGCACTCGGGATGAACCAATACCTGTGCATCCGGATACTGCTTTTTCAGTTCCAGAATCTTCTCTACTGAGAATTTCTCATGCACATGGCAGGCACCGTCCCAAAGCAGCATCTGACGTCCGGTAATCGAATTGATGTAATTTCCCAAGTTCTTGTCGGGACCGAAAATCAGCTTTTCATCTTCCGGGAAGCTTTCTACAATCTGACGGGCGTTGGAAGAAGTGACCACCACATCCGTCACCGCCTTCACCGCCGCACTGGTATTGACATACGAAATAACTTTGTATCCCGGATGTGCCTTCACAAATTCGGTAAACTTGTCGGCCGGACAACTGTCGGCCAGTGAACAACCGGCATTCAGGTCAGGAATCAGCACTTTCTTGTCCGGACAAAGGATTTTCGCGGTTTCACCCATGAAGTGTACTCCACACATCACAATGATTTTCGCATCCGTTTTGGCGGCCCACTGGGCCAGTGCCAGACTGTCACCGATAAAGTCGGCTATTTCCTGTATTTCGTCTGCCTGGTAGAAGTGTCCTAAAATGACCGCTTCTTTTTCACGACATAACTTCTTAATCTCAGCCTTCAGGTCAAGATTCTTTTCTACGGGTTCATCCACATAACCCTTTTTCAACCATTCTTCTTTATTCATTATTAGATTATATTTTTTCTTCTTTTTAAAAGAAAATATGATGCTGATAATATCCCGTTAATAGTGTTCGTAAAAATAGTGCTTCTTTTTTTGTTTTTCCGTTATCATCTTTGAGGTGAAGGATATCAGTCACTCATAAACAGGCTTACTGATTGATATCATTATCTTTACTGATTCTATTAACAAATTGTTGATACGTTGCAAAGTTAAAAACTTTTCGGTGATTCATTTCTGAAAATTCAAGAAGAATGTGTTTAAACTGGCAGTGAAAATTATTTCTAAGTTTTTTGGATTGTTGGTTTCCAGCTTGCTATAATTGATTTGTGGAATCTTGCAAGAAATAATTTTTATTTTCTATGCGCTCGTTTTTTACACCTTTTCCACCGTTTTCAACAGGGTTATGAATATAGTTTTTATCTTTGCAGCCGAACGTATTTCAAAGATAGGAATTATGGCCGAATTAAGGAAATTGAAGGTGACGGAGATGAACCGCCTGACGGTGGAAGAGTTTAAGGAAGCAGACAAGCTGCCTTTGGTGGTGGTGCTGGATGAAGTGCGTAGTCTGCACAATATAGGGGCGGTGTTCCGTACGTCGGATGCTTTTCTGGTAAACAGTATTTATCTGTGTGGCATTACGGCTACTCCTCCTCATCCGGAAATGCATAAAACGGCGCTGGGTGCAGAATATACGGTGGACTGGAAATATTTTTCCCGCACGCAAGATGCTGTAAATGAACTGCATGAGATGGGATATACCGTGCTGGCCATCGAGCAGTGCGAGGGGAGTACCTTGCTGGATGAACTGGCCTTGGAGAAGGGGAAAAAATATGCCATTGTGCTGGGAAATGAAGTGAAAGGTGTGCAGCAGGAAGTGGTGAATATGTCCGACGGCTGCATTGAGATTCCTCAATACGGTACGAAACATTCCTTGAATGTGTCTGTTACGGCAGGCATTATGATATGGGAATTTGCGCACAAGCTGTTCAAACTGCGTTGAACACCGCTTGTGAATATCCTATTGATAACTTGTTAATTTGTTGAATTATAGTGTTATAGCTGTCCATTTTCGACCAGTATAACCACTCTTTCTACCATCTTGTCGTCATCTTCAGGATGGTATTCTTTTTTCAGGCTGGCTCCGAACAGGGCAGCGAATGCCTGATAAAATCCCGCTTTGAAAGGTCCCATGAAAGCCTTGACCAGTTGATAAGAAGACTGGTTGCATTCCCGGTTGACCAGTTTGATCAACAGTTTGCCTTGTGAGAAGGTAAGTTTCTTCATACGGGCAGTGTATTGCTGTTTCAACCCTTTTTCCACCAGTTTCATGTGGCGTTCCCTGGCTTTCTGGTTGGGAAGGGTTTCCATATATTCATAAGTCTCAATGACTGCTCTTTTGATTTCTTTGGCCAGCGGGAGTGTTTTCTTTACATCGCGTACCAGCTTATAATAATATCTTTCTTGTCGTTTGTTTTTAAATTTAAGTTTCGGGTAAACGTAGATGTTTCTCAACGTTACACAAGGTATAGTGTCTCCTTTATAAACACATACAGGAACTTTATGACCTATAATTACTGTAGGGGTCAAATCCTGGGCATGTGTATGGAAGCAAATGCTTAGCCACAGTACGATGAATATAAGAAGACTCTTTTTCATACACGCAAAAATAGAAATAATATTCAGATTACGTGGCATAATTAACGTATTTATAGGATGTGTATAAACAGGTTAATAACATGTGGAAAAGACTCGTTTACTTCTGTGTATCAGCTATTTTTACCTGTGTAAATTTGTATGGGCAATCTTCCTGGATGGAGTGGGAAGAACAGATTGGTGAAGAAGAGGGTATGGCTTCGTGGAGGGAACGGTACGAAGAATTGAGTGAACTGGCAGAACATCCATGGAATGTGAATACGGTTACCAAAGAAGAACTGGAGCAATTGCCTTTTTTGTCCGACAAAATGATTGAAAACATTCTTTATTATGTGTATAAACACGGGCCGTTGGTCAGTATGAATGAATTGTGGGGAGTGGAAGGGATGGACCGGCAGACACGGGTCTTTCTGGAAGATTTTCTTTATGTGGAAGAGCCGGTACATAAAGAGCGTTTTTCCTGGAGGAACTTATGGAAAAATAATAAACAGGAATTGTGGATAAGAACAGACGTTCCTTTGAATAAGAAGGCTGGGTATGCCGGTATTCCTTTAGGGCAAGAGGATAAGTTAGCCTCAAAACGATATTATGGAGATCCTTTTTATGTGAATTTGAGGTACAGGTTTCAGTATCGGGATCATGTATATGTAAGTTTTGCTGCAGAAAAAGATGCAGGAGAACCTTTTTTCAGGCGTTACAACCGAAAGGGTTTTGATTTTTACAGTGCTTCTCTACAGTTGAAAGATTTCGGGCATTTGCACACATTGGTAGCCGGAAATTATAAGGCCAGTTTCGGTTATGGATTGGTGATGAACATGGGATTTGGACTGGGGAAAGCAACTTCTTTTTCGGCTTTGAGTCGTGCAGGACAAGGGTTGAGCAAGTATACGTCTATGAATGAGGCTAATTATCTGCAAGGGGTAGGGATGTCTTGGAAGTGGAACAAACGCTGGATTTGGACAGGTTTTTTCTCTTTTCGGCCACAGGATGCTACGACAGACAATAAGTGTATAACCACGTTGAAAACCGATGGTTATCATCGGTTGAAAAAAGATATGGAAAAGAAGAATACGGCTCTTAATACGTTGGCAGGGAGTAATTTGACTTATGATGGAAAGTATTTTGAAGGGGGACTAACAGTTGTTTATAATGTTTTCAACAAGATGTTGAATCCGGCGGAAAGATTGTATAACCGTTATTATCCTCGGGGAAAGTATTTCTATAATGTGGGGGTGAATTATAAATGGTATAAAGGAAAGTTTGTTTTTTCAGGGGAAACTGCTGTCGACAAGCAAGGAAAGGTAGCAACCTTGAATCAATTGACTTATTCACCGACTGTGAATACCTCTTGGATAGTTATCAACAGGTATTATGATAAAAAATATCAGAGTTTATATGGTAATGGTTTTAGAGAGAATTCAAGACTGCAAAATGAAGCTGGGATTTTTATTGGTCTGGAAACAAGTCTCTTGCGGAACATCAAATTATTGTGTTATGGAGATTTCTTTTATTTTCCATGGTATCGTTATCTGGTGGATAAGCAGAAAACAACGGGGATGGAAGGAGTTGTTCAACTTTCTTATTCACCGTTAAATTCACTGGATATGTGGATAAAGTATAGCTATAAGAATAAGGCTAAAAACTATAAAGTCTCGGATGAAGAGAAATATGTGTTACCCAATATCCGGCAGCGTTTCCATTATCAGCTGACTTATTCACCGGTAAAATACATCCGGTGGAAAACGGTGATGGAATATGTGCGTTCCTCCGTGTTCCGGCAAGAAGTATCCAATGGTCTGGCAGTGGGGAGCAATTTGAAACTGGAGATTCCTCGTTGGGCACTACGGGCTTTTGTAAGTGGTACCTGGTTCCGTACGGAGGATTATGCTTCTCGAGTGTATATGTATGAACAAGGATTGCTGTATGCGTTTTCCATGGGGGCATTGTATGGTAGAGGAGAAAGGCTGGCTGTAGGTTTGGATTATAATTGGAAGAAAAGAGTCTTTTTCCAGATGAAATGGGGATGGACGCATTACAGAGACCGGAATCTAATCAGCTCAGGAGCAGAGGAAATCTTAGGAAATCAGAAATATGATTTACAGTTTCAGGTACGGTTGAAGTGGTGATTTTCTGAAGTAAGGACATAAAAAAAGGAGTACCGCTGTACTCCAACCTTTGTTAACCTTAAATCTAATACTATGAAAAACACAGTACAAAGGTACGGAATTCTGGGAATAATGCAACTCCTGAGATGAAAATAACGGGTTTTATAACATGATTTAAAGAAAACTCCCATCCTGTTAAATCCTATTTTGATTTTAACAGAATGAGAGTTTCTATTTTAACTTTTTATTTTGCATTGATTTCAGCAATTTCCCGAGTAGCTACTTCCAGTGCTTCGTTGATGTTGCTGCAGATATTTTCTTTTCCTAACAATTCATAGAAGCCGGATTTTTCCAGTACCTCGTGTACTTTTTCATTGACTCCCGACAGGATGATGTGGATGTTTTCTTTCTGTGACATTTCACACAGGGTCGTGAGGTTGTGAATACCTGTAGAATCAATGAAGGGGACTTTTCGCATACGGATGATGCGGATTTTCGGACGGTCGCCCAACCGTGACATGATTTCTTCAAACTTGGTAGCGATACCGAAGAAATACGGGCCGTTGATTTCATATACTTCCACACCTTGCGGAATGACCAAGTGTTCTTCGTGTACTTCCAAGTCGGACTCGTTGTTGGGATCTATTTCATCGGTAATGACGGAAATTTTGGTCGTTTCCATGACACGCTTCATGAACAGTACGCAGGCGATGACCAGTCCTACCTCAATGGCTACTGTCAAGTCGAAGATGACTGTCAGGAAAAAAGTGATGAGCAGTACCACTACATCCGACTTTGGGTTTTTCAACAGTCCTTTGAACACCCTCCATCCACTCATGTTATAAGAAACGATGACCAGTACGCCGGCCAGACAGGCCATAGGGATGTATTTAGCCAGAGGCATTAGGAATAGAAGGATGAGCAACAACACTACAGCATGTACAATACCGGCTACGGGTGACTTACCTCCGTTGTTGATGTTGGTCATGGTACGGGCAATGGCTCCTGTGGCTGGGATACCTCCGAAGATAGGGGATACAAAATTGGCAATGCCTTGAGCGATAAGTTCCGTATTGGAATCGTGGCGGTCGCCGATGACACCGTCGGCCACAGCTGCTGAAAGCAGAGATTCAATGGCTCCCAACACAGCAATCGTGATGGCAACAGGAAACAGATTCTTGATGGCTTCCCAGTCGAGTGCTGGAACGGCTGCGGCCGGAAGTTGTGATTTGATGCTGAAACGGTCACCGATGGTATCGATACAAGTGACACCGACATACATTTTCAGGAAGTAAACTCCGACAGTAACCAGAATGATAGCGACCAGTGAACCCGGCACTTTCTTGGAGAACTTGGGAGTAATGGCAATGATGAACACACTGACCACACTGACAATGACGTTCCACCAGTTCACTGTATCAAAATGATGGAAATAAAGAATCCATTTTCCGATGAAGTCTCCCGGAACTTTTTCACCTTGGAAGTTGAGTCCGAAAATATCGGCAATCTGCGTGGTGAAAATCGTGACGGCGATACCGCTGGTAAAACCAATAATGATAGGGTAGGGAATAAATTTGATGACGGTTCCCAGTTTGAATACACCTAATAATATAAGGAGCACACCAGCCATCATGGTAGCTACCATCAGTCCGTCAATACCATATTGCTGAATGATGCCATAAATAATGACGATAAAAGCACCGGTCGGTCCACCTATCTGTACTTTACTTCCTCCAAGGAACGAAATGATAAAACCAGCTACAATGGCTGTGATGATTCCTTTTTCCGGGCTGACTCCGGAAGCAATACCAAAAGCAATGGCCAATGGTAAGGCAACAATTCCCACGATAATACCTGCCATCAGGTCGGTCATTAGGTCGGCCTTGGTATAGGTTTTCATCATAGTGAAAAGTTTGGGTTTGAATTCTAATCCTTTCATCTATCTTTGAATATGAGTAATTTAAAAAGAGTCACAAAAGTATACATTTTCTGGTATTCAGAGATGTTTTATCTTAATTATCTTTTAAAAATGTGCTCAAATGTGTAAATCCGACAAATGTGTAGGAAATATTTTTCGGATAATTACCTGGAGTTAGATGGATTGTTTTCAGGCAATTTTGGAAACTTTTTTCCATTGTCATTTGTTTTTATGTAAAGACCTTTGTGAGTAAATCGTTAATAAAGCAGAAAATAAAATTGTAATGATTTTAAATTTGAATAAAACTATTATATTTGCAATGTAAACCTAAAAACGTAATTTATTCATCAACTTAATAACTAATAGATATGGGAAAAAGCATCAAAGGAACAAGAACTGAAAAAAATCTGGCAATCTCTTTTGCAGGGGAATCTCAAGCCAGAATGCGTTACACTTATTTTGCAAGTGCGGCCAAGAAAGAAGGTTTTGAACAGATTTCAGCTATTTTTTTGGAAACTGCTGAGCAGGAAAAGGAGCATGCCAAGCGAATGTTCAAATGGTTGGAAGGTGGAATGGTGGAAATTACAGCCAGCTATCCTGCCGGAGTAATCGGTTCTACATTGGAAAATCTGAAAGCAGCCGCTGCGGGTGAAAACGAAGAATGGAGTCTGGATTATCCGAAGTTTGCTGACATTGCAGACGAGGAAGGTTTCCCAGCCATTGCAAAGATGTATCGCGAAATTGCTGTAGCCGAAAAAGGTCATGAAGAAAGATACCTGGCTTTCGTGAAGAACATTGAAGACGAAAAGGTTTTCAAGAAAGACGTGGAAGTGGTATGGCAGTGCCGTAACTGCGGATATATTTATGTAGGAAAGGAAGCTCCTGAAGTATGTCCGGCTTGCTTGCATCCACAGGCTTATTTTGAAGTGAAGAAGAACAATTATTAAAATCCATTTTTTTTGATTGCATAAATGACGGAAGAGGGCTGTGGCAGTTTTAAAGTCACAGTCCTTTTTTTATTTCTGGAAATTTAGAAACAAAATACCTAAATTGAGGTATTGTATAGATGTTGGAGTTTACTCATTTTTGTATATCAGAATTTTTTAATCACATCAATATGAAAATTAAATCAATCAAAGGTCGTGAAATACTCGATTCACGAGGTAATCCTACCGTAGAGGTAGAAGTGAGACTGGAATCTGGCGTGGTAGGACGTGCTTCTGTTCCATCGGGAGCTTCTACAGGTGAACATGAAGCATTGGAACTGCGCGACAAGGATGCGCATCGTTATGGAGGTAAGGGAGTACTGAAAGCAGTAGATAATGTAAACAAAGTGATTGCTCCAGCCTTGATTGGATGGTCTGTTTTTGAGCAGCGGAGCATTGATAAAAAAATGTTGGAGTTGGACGGTACTCCCACAAAGTCTAAGTTGGGAGCTAATGCCATTTTGGGGGTATCGCTGGCTGTAGCGAAAGCTGCCGCTGCTTATTTGGATATTCCTTTGTATCGTTATATTGGAGGAGTAAATACGTTTGTGATGCCGGTTCCTATGATGAATATCATTAATGGAGGCTCACACAGCGATGCCCCCATTGCTTTTCAGGAATTTATGATCCGTCCGGTAGGTGCTCCTTCTTTCCGGGAAGGGCTTCGTATGGGAGCGGAAGTGTTCCATTCTCTGAAAAAAGTGCTGCATGATCGTGGACTGAGTACGGCAGTGGGAGATGAAGGAGGATTTGCTCCGGCATTGAAAGGTACGGAAGATGCGTTGGAATCTATTTTAGCAGCTATCCAGCAGGCTGGTTATGTCCCGGGAAAAGACGTGATGATTGGGATGGACTGTGCTTCTTCCGAGTTTTATAAAGATGGGGTATATGATTATACCATCTTTGAAGGTGAAAACGGGAAAAAACGTACCTCTGATGAACAGATTGCCTACCTGGAAGAATTGATTGATAAGTATCCGATAGACTCCATTGAAGATGGAATGAGCGAAAATGACTGGGAAGGATGGAAGAAACTGACGGAACGAATCGGAAACCGTTGCCAATTGGTAGGGGATGATTTGTTTGTTACCAATGTGGAATTCCTGTCAAAAGGAATAGAAATGGGTTGTGCCAATTCTATTTTAATTAAGGTAAATCAAATCGGCTCGTTGAGTGAAACACTGGATGCCATTGAAATGGCTCACCGTCATGGATATACCACAGTGACCTCTCACCGTTCGGGAGAAACAGAGGATGCGACAATTGCTGATATTGCAGTGGCTACGAACAGCGGTCAGATTAAAACTGGCTCGTTGAGCCGTTCCGACCGTATGGCAAAATACAACCAATTGTTGCGTATTGAGGAAGAACTGGGGGATTTGGCGGTATACGGTTATAAGCGAATCAAATAATTCAGTAATCTTATTATGTAGTAGCGAAGAAATACAGGATTGCTTTAGGCAGTTCTGTATTTTTTTAGTTTATCATCTTTATTTGTTAATGGATTTTATCGGTTGGGTATAGATGGTTAATATGTGTTGTAAAATATGATTTTTCGGCTGTATTCTTTGTGGTTTTTCCGGGAATGCTTACTTTTGCACTGTGTTTTTCATAGTATTAGATTTAAGGTTAACAAAGGTTGGAGTTCAGCGGAACTCCTTTTTTTATGTCCGTATGCGAAGTGTCCTTTTTTCTGATTGCTGAGCTGTTTTCTATTTGTTCGTTTTTCTGTAAGTTTTTCTTCAAGCCGTTTCTTTTGTTTTCCTTTGTAAATGTCCGTTTGTTTTTTCTTTATGCGTTCCGTATTTTCTCCTTCAAGCCTTCCGTATTGAAGAAATGGCGGTGAGATAATCCTTGGTTGCATTTAAGATTTTTATGTTTCCGTCAGGGGAGACGTATGTTTCCCTGCCGAGAAATGTACGTTTTCCACGGCGGAAACATACGTTTTCCGAAAGGAAAACATAGAAATTGTTGGGAGTCTTTGGCAAAAATGTGCCTGCGGTATAAGATTGCTGGAGTGTCTTTTGCTATTCCATATGGAAAAACTACGGTTCCCGGATAGATTCTGTTATCCAGTTTCCTGTTTTGCGGGATTCTTTCTGATTTTTCTGTCTTCGGGAGGAGAAATTCCAACCTGCATTCCCCATCGAGCAGGAAAAATGAAGGCTAGTTTCACTTTGAGGGTTGTGGAAAGGCATAAGAAATCGTCGGTTTTGGAACAAGTTTTCTCAGAAATCAAATCCTTACGGTCTCTAAGAGCGGACTTTTTCAGGTTTTTCTTTCCGGTTTTTCAAGAAGAAATCCTTGTTTGCGGATCAATATTGCCGTGTTTCGGCCGTTCTTTTTCGTTGGAGAATGATTTTTCAACCTGTTTTTCCTATATGCAACTGTTATGTTCTTCCTGTTTGTTTACGTATGCATATATGCGCGCGTACGTACGCCCGCGCGAAATACATAATGTAGGGCTGTTTCCGTTCCTTTTTGTAGACCTCAAAAAATACTCACACGCAACCGTCTTGTTCCCAGTTATTTACAAAAAAAACTTCAAAAAATCCGCAAAAAAGTATTGCGTAAAAGTTGCAGGAAAGGAAAAAGTGCGTACCTTTGCAACCGCTTTCGAGAGGGAGAGCCGCTGAGAATGACAGACTGACAAAGAGAGGCAGACACTTGAAGGCGCTGCACCCGAGTATCTTACCTTGCAAGACGGCAAGGGAGCGAGAAAAGGATAAGCCCCGAGAGGTCACCCTGAAAAACTTTTTCGAAAAAAAACTTTCGGAAAAATTTGGAGGGAAAGAAAAAACGCCTTACCTTTGCAAACGATTTCCCTCTGAAACGGGAGCTCAAGAAAAGATAGTTCTTTGAAAGACTTTAGATAAACAAACGAAGATGTAGTACAAGAAGTAGTCTTATATATAATGTATATGTGAGATGAAACAAGAACCGTCAATAACCTGAAAAGGATATAGAAATCGGTTTCCTGAAACAGAGATTCAACAATACCCGCAAGGGTAAAGAAAATATTTTACAATGAAGAGTTTGATCCTGGCTCAGGATGAACGCTAGCTACAGGCTTAACACATGCAAGTCGAGGGGCAGCATGAACTTAGCTTGCTAAGTTTGATGGCGACCGGCGCACGGGTGAGTAACGCGTATCCAACCTTCCGTACACTCAGGAATAGCCTTTCGAAAGAAAGATTAATACCTGATGGTATGATGAGATTGCATGAAATCATCATTAAAGATTCATCGGTGTACGATGGGGATGCGTTCCATTAGATAGTAGGCGGGGTAACGGCCCACCTAGTCGACGATGGATAGGGGTTCTGAGAGGAAGGTCCCCCACATTGGAACTGAGACACGGTCCAAACTCCTACGGGAGGC
>NZ_JACJKA010000050.1 GCF_016900355.1 Bacteroides mediterraneensis
CCTTTATAGTATGAAAGAAGAAGATAATGACGATTTTTTGTATTCTGTAGAAGCCAATGGAAGACTTTACATTATTCTTGATGGTCAGAAATTCTATGTGGATATATTAGTGGCACAAACTTTCTTGTACAATCCTGATCCAACAGTTTATACGGAAGTTGAACATATTGATGGAGATATAACCAACAATGCAGTTTATAATCTACGTTGGACAACAAAGAAATAATATCAAGTAATCCAAAGATTGAGTAAAAAATAATTTGTATTATCTGTAATTGATTGATATAACATAACCAATCCGCACGGGAAGTATATATCATAAGTCAAGTACCATATTTCAGAACGTTCGGTACCATTGGAGTTTACCTGTATATAATCATTAGTATCCACTAAGAATTAGAGAACACCAATGGTTGCTGAGTGTTGAGGATTAAGAAGTCGTTGTACGTGTGTATGACGGCTTCTTTTTTGTCATTTAATAAAAATGGGAAATTTGAAGGGCCTGAAAACTTTATATCTGAAAAACAAAAAAATAAGAAATATGGGAAATAACGGAATTTTTACTTTATTGCAAAGAATTAATTACACAAAGTATGGTTTGCAATATATTGACTTTAATGAAGTTGTAGAAGTTATTCGTAATGGGGATTTGGTATTGTATGATAGTGAATATGGGAAATATACACTAAGACAAGCAATTGAACACATCAGAACTGTACCAGAAGAAGATAGGCAATATTGGAAATCTAGATTATTGCCTGCTCTTGCTTGGAATGCCCGATTTTTAGAGGTTAATAGTAAGGGACTGGATGATTATTCGTGTATTACAGCTATGGATTTTGACCATATAGCTACAAGAGATGAAATGATACATCTACGAAATCGCTTGATAATTACACCATGTGTAGTCTGTGTGTTTGTTACTCCCAGTGGAGAAGGACTGAAAGCTCTAGTACTGCATGATAATGAGAGTCCGGACTTGCATAGGGATTTGTATGAACAACTATTGAAGAAATTCAATGTGGCAAGTAAAGATGAGAGCTGTAAAGATATAGCCAGAAGAAACTATTTGAGCTATGATCCGGATATTTGGATTAATCATAATCCGGTTGCTTTTCATTATATTCCTACCATAAAAACTCAAAGCAATTCAAAACAATACTCTTCTAATAATGTAAAGACTGTTTCAGATGAAAGTATTATTCGCATAATGGATTCTTCATGGAGAAAGAACCATCCTGAATATTGGCAGGAAGGCAACAGAGCTAATAGTATATTTAAACTGGCTTGCCTTATGTGCAAATGGGGAATTGATAAAGATCTAGTTATTGAATATTTCGTTGATGGTTGGAAAAGCCAGACAATGCATGAAGATGAAATTATGAATCATGTAATAAATGCTTATAAGGCAGAAGCTGATAACTTCGGAACATTACAATTCAGGATGTATTGAAGTTTATATGGTATGAGTAAACCGAAGGCAGATATGATAAGTGTATTATACCACTCAAGCGGCGTTAGCCTACAACAAACGAAAGAGAAAATATAGATAATGCACTTTTTTTTAATGAATTTATGAAATTTACTTATAAGTAATAGTGTTTTTAAGAAAAAAAAGTGATGCGTTCCGTTTACTCATCAAAGAGGAAACGGGATGCATCCAATATTCTAATAATCAAAAAAATAATAAGAAATGATAAGTGTCATAAATATTAGCATGCCACCAAGTTGTAGATATATGAGTGATTATGATAAACTTATAAATGGCCTTTTACCTATAAACGGTAAGTTTATTCTTAATAAGACACTTACTGGTTGTGGAGGAACATCGTTATTTCTTAATTCTGGTCTGATGGTAGTAATCATTTCTCCACGTATTCAGGTATTGAAAAATAAACACAAACAGTATCCTGATAGTTTTCTGTTTCATATTCCTCAATGTGATGACAGACAAAGTGCTATAAAACAGAAAATGGAAGATTTGAATTCGTATTTATGGTTACATTATGAATTGACACCTTTCGGACAGCAACCTCCTCCTGCTAAAATATTGGTTACATTGGACTCGGTAGGTAAGGTGTTTTCTGTTTTGGAATCCTGTAGTATTATAGATAAGTTCTTTTTTGTTGTAGATGAGTTTCAGTGTCTTATGGGGGATGCGATATTTAAAGGAACTGTTGATATGAATTTTCTTGTTAAAATAACGTGAGTTCGATATAATTCAAAACATAGTAAGTTGCCCGTCTTTGACAAAACACAGGTCAATGGCGGGCTTCTTTTCAAAGAAACAGTATGCTGCTATGGCAGATAGAGAATTGGCAATGA
>NZ_JACJKA010000051.1 GCF_016900355.1 Bacteroides mediterraneensis
AAGAGGCCGTCTCAAAATGAATTGAGATGGCCTCTGTCGTTTTATATCAGATTGAAGTCGTTTGGATTTTCCTCAAAAAGTTTACAAGTTTCCTCCTACAGATTTCATGGTTTCAAACCGTTTTGTTCGGTCAGAAGCCTCCTAAGAGGCTACTTTTGCAAGATTATGCGCTATGGCCAGCAGGCCAAATTCAATTTCCACCTTCTTCAGCCCGCGGAGATGGAACCTCTTGAAGCGCTTGTTGTTCTTGAGGTTTCCAAATACGGCTTCCACATCCTGCGGCCGCTGGCTCCGGTATTTAAGACCTTCCGCAGAAAGGAGTTTCTCACGTTCCCTTTCCTTGATTTTCCTCAGCCTGTGGTTTACCTGCACAATCCTTTCCGACCGGCTTCTGTGACACCGGCATCTTAACGGACAGCCCTTGCAGTTCCGGGCCCTGTACCTTGAGATGGTCTGTACAAAACCGTTGTCCGTCGTCCGCTTCACATCGGAGAGTCTTTTCATCCTCTGTCCCATCGGACAGTACATCCCGTCGGTTTCTTCATTATAGTAAAAGTTGGCAGACAGGAACGGGTCATTTCTGAAGCTCCTTTTCTGTTCCTTGTGGAAATAGTTGTACTTTATGAAGGTTTCAATGCCATGCCTGAAGGCGTACAGGTAGTTCTCCTCGCTTCCGTATCCGGCGTCACAGACGGACACGGAAGGATATCTGCCGTACAGGGAATGGAAGTCTTCCATGTGCAGGGGATAGGTGGAGGTGTCACCGGCACACTGGTGGAGGGTATAGTTCAGGATGAACTGTCTGTTGGTACTGACCTGCGGGTTGTATCCGGGCTTGAGCTGCCCGTTTCTCATGTGGTCCTCCTTCATCCGCATGAACGTGGCGTCGGGGTCTGTCTTGGAGTAGCTGTTGCGCCCGTCGAGAATCTTTCCCTGGGATTCATATTTCTTCAGCTGTTCGGGCCATGCCTTCTTCACGCGCCGGACCTTGGCCTTCACTTTCCGGTCCGCATCCGTTCCCTCCAGAGCTTCATGTATCTGCTCCAGCGCCCTTTCCACCTTCTCGGGGGTGATGTCCTGGTAAGTGAGGGGAGCGGAGTCGCGCAACTCCTGCTTGGTGACGGACTCGGCGTACCGCCATATCTCCTCAAGCTGTTCCGCGATTCTGGAGATGCGGGTGTGGATGGACTTGCCCCAGACGAACGTATAACGGTTGGCGTTTGCTTCCATCTTCGTCCCGTCGGTGCAGGCCACGTCCAGACTTACAAAGCCCTCCGCCACGAGGAACTTCACGATGGTGGCGAAGACGGTCTTGAGCACATCCTTCAGCCGGCTGCTGCGGAAACGGTTGATGGTGTTGTGGTCAGGAGTCACATTGCCGGTCAGCCACATGAAGCGGATGTCATTGCGGCAGAACTCCTCGATGCGGCGGCTGGAATAGATATTGCGCAGATAGGCATATACCAGAATCTGCAGCATCATGCGGGGATGGTAGGCCGGACAGCCTTTGACGGAGTACTTGCGGTAAAGTTCTTCCAGGCTGATCTGTTCAATGATACGGTGAACAACCCGGACCGGATCGTTCTGGGGAATAAAATCGCCTAAACACGGAGGTAAAAGCAGATTATCGTTGGAGGTATAGTTTTTAAACATTATCTTTGGGATATATTGCTTGATTCCCTAAGATACGAAAAATTAGGGAGACGGGCAAGTCCTGACTGAGCGAAGTTTGGGCTTGCCCGATTTTTTT
>NZ_JACJKA010000052.1 GCF_016900355.1 Bacteroides mediterraneensis
AAAAGGAGTATCTAAGTTTCCTCCTGCAAATTTCATCATTTTAAACCGTTTTCCCCCGTCAGAAGCCTCCTAAGAGGCTACTTTTGCAAGATTATGTGCTATGGCCAGCAGGCCAAATTCAATTTCCACCTTTTTCAGCCCACGGAGATGGAACCTCTTGAAGCGCTTGTTGTTCTTGAGGTTTCCAAATACGGCTTCCACATCCTGCGGCCGCTGGCTCCGGTATTTAAGACCTTCCTCGGAGAGGAGTTTCTCACGTTCCCTTTCCTTGATTTTTCTCAGCCGATGATTCACTTGCACAATCCTTTCCGACCGGCTCCTGTGACACCGGCATCTTAACGGGCAGCCCTTGCAGTTCCGTGCCCTGTACCTTGAGATGGTCTGTACAAAACCGTTGTCTGTCGTCCGCTTCACATCGGAGAGTCTCTCCATCCTCTGTCCCATCGGACAGTACATCCCGTCGGTTTCCTCATTATAGTAGAAGTTGGCGGACAGGAACGGGTCATTCCTGAAGCTCCTTTTCTGTTCCTTGTGGAAATAGTTGTACTTTATGAAGGTCTCAATGCCGTGCCTGAAGGCGTACAGGTAGTTCTCCTCGCTTCCGTACCCGGCGTCACAGACGGACACGTCAGGATATCTGCCGTAAAGGGAATGGAAGTCTTCCATGTGCAGGGGATAGGTGGAGGTGTCACCGGCACACTGGTGGAGGGTATAGTTCAGGATGAACTGTCTGTTGGTACTGACCTGCGGGTTGTATCCGGGCTTGAGCTGCCCGTTCCTCATGTGGTCCTCCTTCATCCGCATGAACGTGGCGTCGGGGTCTGTCTTGGAGTAGCTGTTACGCCCGTCGAGAATCTTTCCCTGGGATTCGTATCTCTTCAGCTGTTCGGGCCATGCCTTCCTCACGCGCCGGACCTTGGCCTTCACTTTCCGGTCCGCATCCGTTCCCTCCAGAGCCTCATGTATCTGCTCCAGCGCCCTTTCCACCTTCTCGGGGGTGATGTCCTGATAAGTGACGGGAGCGGAGTCGCGCAGCTCCTGCTTGGTGACGGACTCGGCGTACCGCCATATCTCCTCAAGCCGTTCCGCGATTCTGGAGATGCGGGTGTGGATGGACTTGCCCCAGACGAACGTATAACGGTTGGCGTTCGCCTCCATCTTCGTCCCGTCAGTGCAGGCTACGTCCAGACTTACAAAGCCTTCCGCCACGAGGAACTTCACGATGGTGGCGAAGACGGTCTTGAGCACATCCTTCAGCCGACTGCTGCGGAAACGGTTGATGGTGTTGTGGTCAGGCACCCTGTTACCAGTCAGCCACATGAAGCGGATGTCATTGCGGCAGAACTCCTCGATGCGGCGGCTGGAATAGATGTTGCGCAGATAGGCATATACCAGAATCTGCAGCATCATGCGGGGATGGTAGGCCGGACAGCCTTTGACGGAGTATTTGCGATAAAGTTCTTCCAGGCTGATCTGTTCAATGATACGGTGAACAACCCGGACCGGGTCGTTCTGGGGAATAAAATCGCCTAAACACGGAGGTAAAAGCAGATTATCGTTGGAGGTATAGTTTTTAAACATTATCTTTGGGATATATTGCTTGATTCCCTAAGATACGAAAAATTAGGGAGACGGGCAAGTCCTGACTGAGCGAAGTTTGGGCTTGCCCGATTTTTTT
>NZ_JACJKA010000053.1 GCF_016900355.1 Bacteroides mediterraneensis
AAGAGGATGTGTCAAAATGATGCATCCTCTTTTTCGTTATATAATCATCGTTTTGCCATTTTTCATAGAGTATGATTTATGTTTTTCCTATGTCCATGCCTTTTGGTGGTATAATGTGCTGTAGATGGCTTATGCCACCCTTATATTTTGATAATTTTTGTCTGTCATCTTCTGATTTTTGATTTTAGCACACATTTTCTTTATATTAAAGGCAATGGCAAAGAAGGCAAAGTCCATTGTGACCTTGTCTTTTCCAAAATGCCTGAACCTTTTGTATCCCATGTCGTATTTGATTTGTCCAAAGACGGCTTCAGGCTCTATGCATCTTTGCCCTCTATGGCTGATACCTTTCTCTGAGGTAAGCCTTTCACGCGCTTTTTGTTTATATTCTTTCAGCCTTTGATTGACTTCTATGGTACGTCTTGGTGATTTTGAACTGAAACACATACATCTGAGAGGACATCCCTCACATCTGGCAGCCCTATAGGCAATGCTTTCTGTAATATATCCACTTTCAGTTTTAGAATGCCTTACACCTGTCCGCTCCATATGTTGCCCCATGGGACAAACATAATAATCTTTCTCCTTGTTATAATATAGGTTTTCCTGTTTGAAAGGATTTGTCACATATTTGTCTGCCCTTTGCTCCTTATGAAAGAAATTGTACTTGACATATGCTTCTATTCCGTTTTCTTCCATAAAGCTATAGTTCTCCTCCGAGCCATAACCTGAATCGGCAACCTCTTCCAATGGAAAACGGTTATAACGTTCATGAAACGAATTTTCAAAAGGAATCAATGTAAGAGTGTCTGTAGGATTAGGGTAGAGTCCAAAATCGACCATAAACTGGTTTTCGGTTCCGATTTGTAGATTATATCCCGGTTTTAATTGTCCGTTTCCCATAGGGCCTTCCTTCATATGCATAAATGTAGCATCAGAATCTGTTTTGGAGTAGGAATTTCGTTTGCCGAGTATTCTCATGTGCCTGTCATATTCGGCAAGTTTCTCACAGTGCGATTCCAATTGCTTGATTTGCTTTACCTTTTGTTTCTTAGCTTTCTTTTCTTCCTTGTCCGATGCGGCTGGTGCATTTTCAAGGGAGGCTTTTAACTCTGATATCATATCCGCCAGCATGGAAGGGGTAAATTCGGTAGCGGTATTTTCAATACCGGCATTCTCCTGTGCTACGACCTCATCAATCTGCTGTAGAAGAATACGTATCTTCTCAAGAAGCCTGGCACGGTTACGTTCCACGTTCTTACGCCATATGAATGTGTATCTGTTGGCTTTTGATTCAATCTTTGTGCCGTCAACATATTCAACCTCAAGGCTTATGAATCCTTTGGATGCCAGAATGAGGACTATTTGTGTGAATATTCCGTTTATCTCATCCTTAACACGGTTACGGAAACGGTTTATAGTCCGGTAATCCGGTTGCTCATAACCGGCAAGCCAGATGAAATGAATATCCCGCAGCAAGGACTTTTCTATCTTACGACAGGAATAGATATTGTTCATATAGGCATACAAAACAGCTTTGAGCATCATTCGTGGGTGATAGGGAGAACGGCCGAACTCCTTATACAATTTATGGAACGAACTAAGGTCAAGGTTGTCAACCATAGCATTCAGAATACGTACAGGAT
>NZ_JACJKA010000054.1 GCF_016900355.1 Bacteroides mediterraneensis
CGATGGGGATGCGTTCCATTAGATAGTAGGCGGGGTAACGGCCCACCTAGTCGACGATGGATAGGGGTTCTGAGAGGAAGGTCCCCCACATTGGAACTGAGACACGGTCCAAACTCCTACGGGAGGCAGCAGTGAGGAATATTGGTCAATGGGCGCGAGCCTGAACCAGCCAAGTAGCGTGAAGGATGAAGGTCCTACGGATTGTAAACTTCTTTTATAAGGGAATAAAGTCACCTACGTGTAGGTGTTTGTATGTACCTTATGAATAAGCATCGGCTAACTCCGTGCCAGCAGCCGCGGTAATACGGAGGATGCGAGCGTTATCCGGATTTATTGGGTTTAAAGGGAGCGTAGACGGGTCGTTAAGTCAGCTGTGAAAGTTTGAGGCTCAACCTTAAAATTGCAGTTGATACTGGCGTCCTTGAGTACGGTTGAGGCAGGCGGAATTCGTGGTGTAGCGGTGAAATGCTTAGATATCACGAAGAACCCCGATTGCGAAGGCAGCCTGCTAACCCGCCACTGACGTTGAGGCTCGAAAGTGTGGGTATCAAACAGGATTAGATACCCTGGTAGTCCACACGGTAAACGATGGATACTCGCTGTTGGCGATAGACTGTCAGCGGCTTAGCGAAAGCGTTAAGTATCCCACCTGGGGAGTACGCCGGCAACGGTGAAACTCAAAGGAATTGACGGGGGCCCGCACAAGCGGAGGAACATGTGGTTTAATTCGATGATACGCGAGGAACCTTACCCGGGCTTGAATTGCAGACGAATTGCTTGGAAACAGGCAAGCCGCAAGGCGTCTGTGAAGGTGCTGCATGGTTGTCGTCAGCTCGTGCCGTGAGGTGTCGGCTTAAGTGCCATAACGAGCGCAACCCTCGTGTCCAGTTACTATCAGGTAGTGCTGAGGACTCTGGACAGACTGCCATCGTAAGATGTGAGGAAGGTGGGGATGACGTCAAATCAGCACGGCCCTTACGTCCGGGGCTACACACGTGTTACAATGGGGGGTACAGAAGGCAGCTACCGGGCGACCGGATGCCAATCCCGAAAGCCTCTCTCAGTTCGGACTGGAGTCTGCAACCCGACTCCACGAAGCTGGATTCGCTAGTAATCGCGCATCAGCCACGGCGCGGTGAATACGTTCCCGGGCCTTGTACACACCGCCCGTCAAGCCATGAAAGCCGGGGGTACCTGAAGTGCGTAACCGCAAGGAGCGCCCTAGGGTAAAACTGGTAATTGGGGCTAAGTCGTAACAAGGTAGCCGTACCGGAAGGTGCGGCTGGAACACCTCCTTTCTGGAGAGGGACCGAGAAGAGGTTCTTG
>NZ_JACJKA010000055.1 GCF_016900355.1 Bacteroides mediterraneensis
TAACGTGAGTTCGATATAATTCAAAACATAGTAAGTTGCCCGTCTTTGACAAAACACAGGTCAATGGCGGGCTTCTTTTCAAAGAAACAGTATGCTGCTATGGCAGATAGAGAATTGGCAATGAAGTTATTGAAGGAACGGTGTCTGGAGTGTTCAATCTGTGCGATATTCTTCAACTCATCATTGACTGTTTCTATCAAAGCGCGTTTTCTCAGCAGGATTCTGTCCGCTACGCTCATCAGGGAATTTTTCATGTTGTTCTTCACTTTGGTTATCAGTTGTATGCCGCCCGTGAAAAGATTCTCAAATAGTGCCTGACCGATGTACCCTTTGTCCGCACAGAGCTTGCCCTTTATATTTTTCAAGAACCTGGTTTGTTTCAACGGCTCACGGTCATCCACATTTCCGGGTGTAAACATAAAGTTAAGGATTTCCCCTTTGTCATTGATAATCAAATGCAGTTTGAAGCCGAAGAACCATCCCATGGAGCATTTTCCACGTTCCGCAAGCCCCTCAAAGGTTTTATGGATCAATATGCGTTGTCTCCGGCATACACGCAGCGGTGTGGAATCCACAAAGCTGATACCGGTACAAGTGCCCAGCAAGACCTCCTTGATGAAGACGGTAAGTTGCAACAGGACTTCTTTCTCCAGTTCCACAAAACGGTTGTAGGACACACGGCTGGGGAAGAGGTGGGGCAGATGCTTGCAGACATATTCCTTGTAATAATGCTTGAAACATCGGAAACCTCCCGAGTGGAACAGGATCAGGATGACCATGATTTCCGCATCGCTCATCCGGTTCGGCTTGTTCCGATGTTTATGATTCTTGTCTTCAACCATGTATTTTTCCTGTACTTTGGCAAATTCTTTGCAAAAATCATCCGCCATACAATAAATCTCCGTAACTTTATCCTCTGAGAACATAGTGGTAATCGCTTAAATGTTATAACTTGACACTATAAATTTAATGCTTTTATCGCTATGTTCCTAATTATCAAACGAATAATTTTATTCCTTATATCGAACTCACGTTA
>NZ_JACJKA010000056.1 GCF_016900355.1 Bacteroides mediterraneensis
TAACGTGAGTTCGATATAAAATTAGAAAATAGACAGTTGTCCGTCATTGACAAAGTTTACATCAATGGCGGGCTTCTTTTCAAAAAAGCAATATGCTGCTATAGCCGACAAAGAGTTGGCTATAAAGTTATTGAACGAACGATGTCTGGAGTGTTCTATCTGTGCAATGTTCTTCAGCTCGTCATTGACCGTCTCAATCAAGGCCCTTTTTCTGAGCAGAATCTTGTCGGCAATGCTCATCAGCGAGTTCTTCATATTGTTTTTAACTTTAGTGACAAGCTGAATGCCATCAAGGAAAAGGTTCTCGAACAGAGCTTGGCCAATATATCCTTTGTCTGCACATAGTTTTCCTTTGATGTTTTTCAGAAACTTACCCTGCTTCAAAGGCTCCCGGTCATCCACGTTTCCAGGAGTAAACATAAAATTGAGAATTTCCCCTTTGTCATTGATTATCAGATGTAGTTTGAATCCGAAGAACCATCCCATAGAACATTTTCCACGCTCGGCAAGTCCTTCAAATGTCTTATGAATAAGGATTCTTTGGTTACGGCAGACACGTAAAGGAGTGGAGTCGACAAAACTGATGCCGGTACAGGTTCCCAGCAAAACTTTCTTGATGAAGATGGTCATGGGAAGCAGCACTTCCTTCTCCAGCTCCACAAAACGGTTATAAGAAACCTGACGCGGAAAAAGGTGTTTCAGATGTTTACAGACATATTCCTTGTAGTAATGCTTGAAACAGCGAAAACCACCGGAGTGAAATAGGATTAGAATAACCATAATCTCAGCATCATTCATACGGTTAGGTTTGTTACGATGCCTGGTTTTCTTATCCTCAATCATATATTTTTCCTGTTGCAATGTAAATTCCTTGCAAAAATCATCGGCCATACAATAAATCTCTGTAACTTTAGACTCTGGAAACATAGTGGTAATCGTTTAAATCTTATAATTCAGCACTATAAATTTAATACTTTTATCGCTATGTTTCTAATTATCACTGAAATATATTTATTACTATTTCGAACTCACGT
>NZ_JACJKA010000057.1 GCF_016900355.1 Bacteroides mediterraneensis
TAGACTTTATATAGATTAATTTATTATATGACTCATTTTGTGCGTGATTCTGAAGTTGTGTAATCCACAAGCAATAAGAATCACCATATCTTCGAAACCGAATTTATGGCATCTGAATCGTTCTTTAACAATACGGCATTTTTTCATACCACCTATGGCATGCTCCACTTTAATCCTGATTCCGGAAATCCGCTTGTTCTCTTGTTTTTCAACAGTAGTAAGCTCTTTTCCTTTAGGTTTCTTCTTGGGCATGCATATTTCAGCTCCATCCGGTCTGTGTCCGGTGAAGCCTGTATCTTGCCAAAGCCTGATACCTTTGGGGAGTAGAAGAGGTTCTTCATCACAAATCTTTTTGTCATGGACATGACCTTCGTATGTGGAACTCAGCCATACAATCCTAAGATTGTTGGTACATAGCAGGTTATTCTTTATGCTATGAGTTTTTTTTACCACTATAGCATGCGGACTGCCTGTCTTCATCCAAAGGGCGTTGAATAGGCCGCTCGGTTCCGTCCAATAAGACTTCTTCGCATCCTTGAAGAATGTGTATCAGACGTTTGGAGTTACGGTCCGGCAATTCACCAAGCGTTTTCAATGTACGCCGGAGAATCTCCGAAAGAAGGTGAATCCATCTATTGGCCTGGGGCTGGGTCATCTCAAACTGAATGGCATGGAGTTCCTGAAGGGGATTGGTCTTCAGATATACCAATATGAAGAACATTTTGTCCTGAATCAGAGGCAATACACTGGTCTTCCTGTTGTAAGATATGCGTTGACGCACTTTACCTTCCAAGGTAAAATGGCTGTAATATTCATCCCAATGGTACTTGAAAGTTATTAGCAAGGCATCAAACTCAGCAGGAGTTAATCCTGTCGCTGCAAGCACTTGGCTATAACGGTGGCGAATCTTGTCGTAATACATCAATTGAACCTTTTAGACCACAAAGATAAGTCAAAGAACGCTTTAATCAATTATTCGATATAAACTCTA
>NZ_JACJKA010000058.1 GCF_016900355.1 Bacteroides mediterraneensis
TCACTACTGTCCCGTAAAAGTGGATAAATAGTTCTTTGAAATTATTGAAATATAGTCAATTACACGGTCTTTTGAAATGAAACGGACTTGATTTTGCAACTTTGCAGTCTAATACAAATGGCTGCTATGTTCCAAGACAAATACGTATTCTCTCAATTAACCGCTTTTCTGAACAGGACTCAGTTCAACAACTATGTTCGCAAGTATGATGGCAATAGATATGTGAAACATTTCACTTGCTGGAATCAGATGCTTGCGATGATGTTTGGACAACTGAGTAACCGTGAGAGCCTGCGAGACTTAATCGTTGCTTTCGAGGCGCATAGGGCCAAGCAATATCATCTTGGTTTAGGTCGTGAACCGATAGCCAAGACAACTCTTGCGACAGCGAACCAGAACCGTGATTACAGAATCTTCGAAGATTTTGCATTCTATATGATGAAGGAAGCCTGCGAGAAGCGGACGACCAACATCCTTGACATTTCCGGAAAGAAATATGCGTTTGATTCAACAACGATTCCGTTGTGTCTTGCAACATTCCCATGGGCAAAGTTCCGAAGCAAGAAAGGAGGGGTGAAAGCTCATGTCTTATACGACATTGAAGCACAAGTTCCTGCCTTCTATACTGTAACCACTGCATCAAAGCACGATTCCACAGCAATGTCTTCAATCCATTATGAACCAAATGCTTATTATATATTCGACAGGGCTTATGACTCTTTTAAAGAACTCTATAGGATACATCTTACAGACTCTTTCTTTGTTGTCAGAGCCAAGACGAACTTAAAGTATAAGACAGTCAAATGGAAGCGAAGAATGCCAAAGAACATAATGACAGATGCGGAAGTGAAACTGACCGGATATCTCTCCGAGAAAAAATATCCTGAGTCATTCAGACTCGTCCGATATTACGACGAAGAGGATGACCGTGAGTTCACTTTCTTGACGAATGCAAAACAACTTTCTGCACT
>NZ_JACJKA010000059.1 GCF_016900355.1 Bacteroides mediterraneensis
GGACGACTCCGGCCTGTCCGGCGTCGTGTCAGAGCTCTTCACCGACGAGATGTACCTCTGGGCCGACGGCTACGCGGCCGACGTCACCGTAACCGAGCCGCTTGACGTCACGATTGCCGACGACGAGACGTCCCTCATCAGGGTCACGGGCGTGGGCTCGGACTTCGAGGGCGACACCGGCTACCTCATGACCATCGAGAACCGCTCGTCCGAGGACCTCGTGTTCACCAACGTCTCGACCACCCTCGACGGCGCCGACGTCTACATGGACGCCACGCTCGCTCGCCCCGTGCACGCCGGCGAGACGGTCAACGCGTTCTTCTTCTTCGACCAGGACGCGGCAACCGTCACGGCGTCCTCCTCGTGCGAGTTCACGGTTGCGGCCGTCGACCAGGCCGGCACGCCCGTCGCCTTCTACGACGCCAGCATCTAGCGTTTGTCACCCGTGCTCCAAACGGGCGCGGCGAGCAGCACCTTCGGGCGGAGAAGCGTCTATCATGAGGCACAACGTCACGGCTCCGTCGCGCGATCCCGCGGCGGGGCCCGGCGCTGCGCCTTACGTGTCGGTCGGCCGTGCGCCGGGCCGGCACGCGTCCTGACGAGCACGGCACGAATGGGGGAGCGATGCCCGACATCACGCGTGACCTGATCTTTCCCGAGCCCATCTTCCACGAGAAGATCTGGGGCGGCCGCAGGCTGGCCGACGACTTTGGCTACCAGATCCCGGACGGCCCGATCGGCGAGTGCTGGGCGATAAGCGCCCACCCCAACGGGGACTGCGTCGTTGCGGGCGGCGCCTGGG
>NZ_JACJKA010000005.1 GCF_016900355.1 Bacteroides mediterraneensis
ACATCTTCGTTTGTTTATCTAAAGTCTTTCAAAGAACTATCTTTTCTTGAGCTCCCGTTTCAGCGGGAAAGCGTTTGCAAAGGTAAGGCGTTTTTTCTTTCCCTCCAAATTTTTCCGAAAGTTTTTTCGAAAAAGTTTTTCAGGGTGACCTCCCGGGGCTTATCCTTTTCTCGCTCCCTTGCCGTCTTGCAAGGTAAGATACTCGGGTGCAGTGCCTTCAAGTGTCTGCCTCTCTTTGTCAGTCTGTCATTCTCAGCGGCTCTCCCTCTCGAAAGCGGTTGCAAAGGTACGCACTTTTTCCTTTCCTGCAACTTTTACGCAATACTTTTTTGTAGATTTTTTGCAGATTTTTTGTAAATTGCTGTGAACAAGACGGTTACAGGTGAACATTTTTTGATGCTTCCAAAGATGGGCAGAAAAGGTCCTACATTATGTATTTCGCGCGGGCGCGTACGTGCGCACATATATACTCGCACCGCAGGCACATTTTTTTCAGAGACTCCCGACTTTTTCTATGTTTTCCTCTCGGGAAACGTAGGTTTCCGCTCTGGAAAACGTACGTTTCTCGGCAGGGAAACATACGTCTCCCCTGACGGAAACATAGAAAACTTAAAGGCAACGGAGAATTATCTCACCCGCAAATCATTCATATCTTTATTCATCATAGAATGCCTTCAACACCTTTATTTCACAAACGACACGGAGGCACCAACTAATTAGATTTTCTATTTCATCCACCCATATCTACAACAAAGAAAGAAACTACCTTAATATAAATATACATGTGCCCACAAATTTATACCTACTTTGCCCTAACATAGCACAAAGCGACTTATCTTTGCAGAAAAATACAAAACCATGAAAAAATCCCTCTTACTTCCACTTGCAGGATTACTAATGATAAGCAGTACATCTTGCGTTACAAAGAAAAAATTTCTGATTGCTGAGAATGGTAGAATCGAAGCCCTTTCCAGAGGAGATAACCTGCAAGGACAGCTGAATGAATGCCATAACGAAATGGAAAAAATGCGTGAACAAATAAGCCAGCTGGAGCAAGATACAAACCGACAAGGAAATTCCATCCGACATTACCAGCAGCTATTGTCCAGCAACATGAGCGAACAAGAAAAACTAAACACGCTATTAGGAGAAAAGCTGAAAGAGCTAGATGAACGTGAGAAAACCATTCAGGAGCTTCAAGGAATGATTGACCAGCAGAATGCCAAAGTACAAAATCTACTTAACAGCGTAAAGGATGCATTGCTCGGCTTCAGCAACGACGAATTGACTGTACGCGAGCAAAACGGGAAAGTATATGTGGCCATGTCCGATAAGCTGTTATTCCAATCCGGAAGCGCCAAACTTGACAAGCGTGGCGAAGAAGCCTTAGGAAAACTGGCAGAGGTACTAAATAAACAAAACGAAATAGATGTGTATATTGAAGGACATACAGACAACAAACCCATCCATACTGCGCAATTCAAAGACAACTGGGATTTGAGTGTCATCAGAGCAACCTCCGTGGTCCGCATCCTGATTGAAAAATATCAAGTCAACCCCCTCCAAATACAGCCCTGCGGCCGTGGAGAATTTATGCCAGTTGCCGATAATGAAAGTGCTGAAGGACGGGCCAAAAACCGCCGGACTGAAATCATCATGGCCCCGAAGCTGGACAAGCTGTTCCAAATGCTGCAAAAATAAAGCTGCCCCATAATAATATGAAATAAGAAAGCCGACCTCCCTGCAATATATATGGGAAGTCGGCTTTTCTATTACACATATTTTTATAATAATCTCATAGCCCCTCCATTTCCTCTCTATGAGCCCAACCACATTCTGCCCTCACTTTTCCACCCTACCCACCAATTCCTGACTGCTATTCAAATTCCACAGACATCAATCTCCCTTTTCTAGCCCAATTCAAAACAACAGATTTCTCATTTTTCCGATTTCTCGAATGTTAAAAGCAAAAGAAAGACTAAAAAAACAGGAAAACATGCTCTAAAACATGGGTTTTTATTAGTGTAATTTTACACTTATCCGTAATATTGCAGTCGAATTAGTGTTATTCATACACTTTGAAAAGAAAACACAGAAAAACATATTTTGATAACCATGAAATCAATACACAATAATTAAAGTACAAACAATTATGAATTGGAATTCAACTGAATTTATTTGGCTCGACTGGCTGGTCCTCGCCGTCGGAGTCGTAGCGATTGTATGGGCTGTTTACCGTGCAATTAAAAAGGATAAAGAAAAAATGAAAGGTGCAGACAGTCAGGACTACCTTTTCGGTAAAGGGGAACCTTGGTACATCATCGGTGCTGCCATCTTTGCAGCCAATATTGGTTCTGAGCACCTTGTAGGATTGGCCGGTACAGGCGCCAAAGACGGTGTGGGTATGGCACACTGGGAAATGCAAGGCTGGATGATTCTTATTTTGGGATGGTTGTTCGTTCCGTTCTATCAGCTGCTGAATAACAAGATGGGAAAAATCATCACCATGCCGGACTTCCTGAAATTCCGTTACACACAACGCACCGGTTCATGGCTGTCCATCATTACCCTGATTGCTTATGTGCTGACTAAAGTATCTGTAACTGCATTCACTGGTGGTATCTTCTTTGAATATCTACTTGGACTTCCTTTCTGGTGGGGAGCTCTTGGCCTTATTTTTATTACAGCTATTTTCACTGTTTTTGGTGGTATGAAAGGAGTCATGACACTCTCTGCCATCCAGACACCGATTCTTATTATCGGATCATTCCTTGTTCTGTTTCTTGGATTGAATATCTTGGGCGATGGCAGCATTTCGGAAGGATGGTCGCAGATGATGGCCGCTTGTAATGCCGCACACGACGGTTTCGGTACGACCCACATGTTCCATACAGATCCTGCCGACCCGATGTATCCGCAATTCCCTGGTTATGTGGTATTCCTCGGAGCATCCATTATCGGTTTCTGGTACTGGTGTACAGACCAGCACATCGTACAACGTGTACTTGGCCAGACCAAAGGAGAAGACAACCGCAAAGTCATGACACGTGCACGCCGTGGTACAATTGCAGCCGGCTATTTCAAGTTGCTCCCTGTCTTCATGTTCCTGATTCCTGGTATGGTAGCCTTCGCTTTGTCACAAAAGACTGGCAGCAACATCGTGATGGACATCACTAACACACATGACACAGACGGTGCCTTCGCAATGATGGTAAAAGATATCCTGCCTGCAGGTGTGAAAGGTATTGTAACCGTAGGCTTTATCTGCGCCCTGGTAGCTTCCTTGGCTGCCTTCTTCAATAGTTGTGCGACATTGTTTACAGAAGACTTCTATAAACCGATGAAGAAAGGCATGAGCGAAAGCCACTATGTAATGGTAGGACGTATTGCCACTATCGTAGTCGTAATCTTGGGATTGGCTTGGATGCCTATCATGATGAACATGGGTAACCTGTATTCTTACCTCCAGGATATCCAGTCTCTGATTGCCCCTGCCATGGTAGCTGTATTTACTCTCGGTATCTTCTCCAAACGTATCACTCCGAAAGCTGGTGAATGGGGTCTGATTGGAGGATTCCTCATCGGTATGCTCAGATTGTTGACCAACGTACTCACCGAATCAGGTAAAGCCACTATGGAAGGAGCATTTTGGGAACATACCACTTGGTTCTGGCAGACCAACTGGCTGATTTTCGAAGTTTGGTTACTCGTCTTCATCATCATCATGATGTACGTAGTATCCATGTTCACTGCTAAACCGACAGCTGAGCAAATTGCGGCCATCACCTTCACGAGTGACTACAAGAAAGCCATCCGTGAAAGCTGGAATGCATGGGATGTGGTTGCCACATTAGGCGTAGTTGTTCTGTGCGGATTGTTCTATGCATATTTCTGGTAATCCGTAAAAAACAAACATCATATAAAGGAAGAGGATATGCAGAAAATTTGTATATCCTCTTTTTTTAGAAAAACTATCGAAAAGCATCGATTCTATGTTGAAAAACATTTGAAGAAAATGAACAAGCAATCATTTTAAGTGTTACTTTTACACCACAAATAAAAACATCAATAATTTCATATGAAAAGCATGAATAAATCTATTTTAGGGGCAAGTATCATTCTTGCAGTATTGAGCGGTTGCGCTTCCAAACAAGCCCAGCAACCTGAACTGACATTATCAGGCTTGAACCCTGCTAACTTTGAAACTTCAGTGGGAGGGAAACCTGTCAAACTCTATACGTTGAAAAATCATCAAGGCATGGAAGTCTGTGTCACCAACTTTGGAGGACGTCTGGTCTCAATCATGGTCCCGGACAAAACCGGCAAGATGACAGATGTAGTCCTTGGCTTCGACAGCATTGCTGATTATCAGAATATCCCCAGTGATTTCGGTGCAGCCATCGGACGATATGCTAACCGAATCAACAAAGGAAAAATGACCATTGACGGACAGGAAATCCAACTTCCGACAAACAACTTCGGCCATTGCCTACACGGAGGTCCTACCGGATGGCAATATCAGGTATATGATGCCAATCAAACCAATGACAGTACCATTGTGCTGACTATGAAATCACCGGATGGAGACAACAATTTCCCGGGCAACGTCACTGCACATGTCACCTACTCTCTGACTGCTGACAATGCCATCGACATCCAGTATGATGCAACGACTGACAAAACAACCGTCATCAATATGACGAACCACTCTTACTTCAACCTGAGCGGCGACCCGTCAAAACCAGCTACCGACCACATCCTTTATGTAGCTTCCGACAGCATCACTCCGGTAGACAGTACCTTCATGACCACAGGTGAAATGATGGCAGTGAAAGATACTCCGTTCGACTTTAATACACCGAAAACTATCAGCCCATCAGTGACCGACTTCAGCAACGAGCAAGTGAAATTCGGCAACGGATTCGACCACAACTGGGTATTGAAAACAAAAGGTGATATCAGCCAAGTAGCAGCTAAACTGACCTGCCCAACCAACGGTATCAGTTTGGAAGTCTACACTAACGAACCGGGTATCCAGGTATATACCGGAAACTTCCTCGACGGCACAGTAAAAGGAAAGAAAGGTATTGCCTATCCGCAGCGGGCTTCTGTTTGCTTGGAAACACAGCACTATCCTGACAGCCCCAACAAACCACAATGGCCTTCTGTTATCCTGACTCCGGGACAAACTTACCAGAGCCACTGTATCTTCAAGTTTACAGTAGAAAAATAAGAGAAGTGCAAAGGAACCCAATTGAAAGAACAAAAAGTTAGATTGAATGACCACATACTATACACATAATCCCAAATTCTACGTCGGCATCGACTGCATCATCTTCGGATTCGAAAAAGGAGAACTCAACTTACTGCTGCTGAAACGCAATTTCGAACCGGCCATGGGGCAGTGGTCGTTGATGGGAGGATTCATTCAGGAAAATGAAAGTGCAGACGATGCGGCCAAACGGGTACTAAGCGAACTGACGGGACTGGAAAATGTCTATATGGACCAGATTGGAGCCTTCGGTGCCGTTGACCGTGATCCCGGAGAACGGGTCATCTCACTGGCCTATTACGCGCTGATCAACATCAACGAGTACGACCGCGAGCTGGTACAACAGCACAATGCCCACTGGGTGAACATCAATGAGATTCCGGACCTGATTTTCGACCACAACGAAATGGTAGAAAAGGCCCGTGCCATCATGCGACAGAAGGCATCTAGGGCACCTATCGGCTTCAATCTACTGCCAGAGTTGTTTACTCTGACACAATTGCAGAACCTGTACGAAGCCATTTACGGAGAACCGATGGACAAGCGCAACTTCCGTAAACGCATTGCTGAAATGGGATTTATTGAGAAAACAGATAAAATAGATAAAACAGGATCCAGAAGAGGAGCTTCTCTTTACAAATTCAACGACAAGGCTTATCAGAAAGATCCGAAATTTAAACTTTAATCACATGTTAGAAGCACTAAAAGAAAAAGTATTCCATGCAAACCTGGATTTGGTGAAGCACGGATTGGTGATTTTTACGTGGGGAAACGTGTCAGCCATTGACCGTGAAAGTGGTCTGGTAGTCATCAAACCCAGTGGAGTATCTTACGATGAAATGAAAGCCGATGATATGGTAGTAGTAGACTTGGAAGGAAATGTGGTAGAAGGCGACTTGCGCCCTTCCAGCGACACTCCGACCCATCTGGTACTCTATAAAGCTTTCCCTGAAATTGGAGGAGTGGTACATACCCACTCTACATATGCCACTGCATGGGCTCAAGCCGGATGCGACATTCCGAACATCGGCACTACTCATGCAGACTATTTCCACGAAGCAATTCCCTGCACGGCCGACATGACGGAAGAAGAAGTGAAGGGAGCTTACGAACTGGAAACTGGAAATGTCATTGTGAAACGCTTTGAAGGCATGAATCCGGTACACACTCCAGGGGTGCTGGTAAAGAATCACGGACCTTTTGCATGGGGTAAGGATGCACACGATGCTGTACACAATGCCGTTGTCATGGAACAGGTCGCAAAAATGGCCAGCATTGCTTATGCCATCAACCCACGCCTGACTATGAACCCGCTGCTGATTGAGAAACACTTCAGCCGCAAGCACGGTCCGAACGCTTACTACGGACAAAAGAAAAAATAAACCTAACTCTATAACGCCAACCAATTAATTATAAAATAAAATCACTATGAACACATTTGACCAATATGAAGTATGGTTCGTAACCGGAGCTCAGCTCCTTTACGGAGGCGATGCAGTCATCGCAGTAGACGCACACAGTAACGAAATGGTAGCAGGTTTGAATGCCAGCGGCAAACTGCCTGTGAAAGTGGTATATAAAGGTACAGCCAACTCTTCAAAAGAAGTAGAATCCGTATTCAAAGCAGCCAATAATGACGAAAAATGTATCGGTGTCATCACTTGGATGCACACTTTCTCTCCAGCCAAGATGTGGATTCACGGCTTGCAGCAGTTGAAGAAACCGTTGCTCCACCTGCACACTCAGTTCAACAAGGAAATTCCATGGGACACAATGGACATGGACTTCATGAACTTGAACCAGTCTGCTCACGGCGACCGCGAATTCGGACATATCTGCACTCGTATGCGTATCCGTCGTAAAGTAGTAGTGGGTTACTGGAAAGAAGAATCTACTCAGAAGAAGATCGCTGTCTGGATGCGTGTATGTGCCGCATGGGCTGACGCTCAGGATATGCTGATCATCCGTTTCGGCGACCAGATGAACAACGTAGCCGTTACCGACGGTGACAAGGTAGAAGCTGAACAGCGCATGGGATACCATGTAGACTACTGTCCGGTAAGCGAACTGATGGAATATCACAAAGCTGTAAAAGATGAAGATGTAGATGCATTGGTAAAAACTTACTTCAGCGAATACGACCACGATGCGGAACTGGAAGACAAATCTACTGAAGCATACCAGAAAGTATGGAACTCAGCCAAAGCTGAATTGGCTCTGCGTGCCATCCTGAAAGCAAAAGGTGCCAAAGGTTTCACTACTAACTTCGACGACCTGGGCCAAACAGACGGCAGCCACTTCGATCAGATTCCGGGACTGGCTTCACAGCGCTTGATGGCAGAAGGATACGGTTTCGGTGCAGAAGGTGACTGGAAATCTGCAGCTTTGTACCGTACAGTATGGGTAATGAATCAAGGATTGCCTAACGGCTGCTCTTTCTTGGAAGACTATACCCTGAACTTCGACGGTGAAAACAGCGCTATCCTGCAGGCACACATGCTGGAAGTTTGCCCGATGATTGCTGCCAAGAAACCGCGTCTGGAAGTACACTTCCTAGGTATCGGTGTTCGCAAGAGCCAAACTGCACGTCTTGTCTTCACTTCTAAGGTAGGTACAGGATGTACAGCTACTGTAGTAGACTTGGGCAACCGCTTCCGTCTGATTGTAAACGACGTAGAATGTATCGAACCGAAACCGCTGCCTAAATTGCCGGTTGCTTCTGCACTCTGGAAACCGATGCCTAACTTCGAAATCGGTGCAGGTGCATGGATTTTGGCCGGTGGTACTCACCACTCTTGCTTCTCATACGACCTGACTGCAGAATACTGGGAAGACTATGCTGAAATCGCCGGCATCGAAATGGTACACATCAACAAAGACACTACCATCGGTGAATTCAAGAAAGAACTTCGCATGAACGAAGTTTACTATATGCTGAACAAAGCACTCTGCTAATACTTTGTCAGTATCCATTAAAAGTGCTGGACAGAATACTTCTTTCTGGCAGCACTTTTAATTTTTAATATTGCTTTATTTCTTAACTTTAAATTGTTGATTTTGATATGAAATCAGATGCTAAGTCAACCATTGAGGCAGGCAAAGCCATTCTGGGCATTGAGTTCGGCTCCACCCGAATCAAGGCTGTCTTGATTGACCAGGAAAACAAACCCATCGCACAAGGTAGCCATACTTGGGAAAACCAGTTGGTAGACGGACTTTGGACCTACAGCATTGAAGCCATCTGGGCTGGACTACAAGATTGCTATGCCGATCTTCGCGCTAACGTAAAAAAACAATATGGCATAGAAATAGAAACACTGGCCGCCATCGGTATCAGCGCCATGATGCATGGCTATATGCCTTTCAATGACAAGGCCGAAATTCTGGTACCGTTCCGTACTTGGAGAAACACCAACACCGGAAAAGCAGCTGCTGAATTATCTGAACTATTTGTCTATAATATTCCATTGAGATGGAGTATTTCTCACCTGTATCAGGCCATTCTGAACAAGGAAGAACACGTAAAAGACATTACGTTCCTGACTACCCTGGCAGGCTACGTACACTGGCAGATTACCGGTGAAAAGGTACTGGGTATCGGTGATGCATCCGGTATGCTCCCTATCGACCCAGCTACGAAGAACTACTCTGCCGAAATGGTGGCTAAATTCGACAAGCTGGTCGCTCCTTATGGCTTCAGTTGGAAACTTACCGACATCCTGCCTAAAGTTTTGCTGGCTGGAGAAAATGCCGGCTACCTGACCGAAGAAGGAGCCAAGAAACTGGATGTATCAGGCCACTTGAAAGCAGGTATTCCTGTATGTCCTCCAGAAGGAGATGCAGGTACAGGTATGGTCGCTACCAATGCCGTAAAACAGCGGACTGGTAACGTATCAGCCGGTACTTCTTCGTTCTCTATGATTGTACTGGAAAAAGACCTGTCAAAACCGTATGAAATGATTGATATGGTCACCACTCCCGACGGTAGTCTGGTAGCCATGGTACACTGCAACAACTGTACTTCCGATTTGAATGCATGGGTCAACCTGTTCAAGGAATACCAGGAACTGATGGGTATGCCGGTCGACATGGATGAGATTTTCGGCAAGCTGTACAACAACGCATTGACAGGCGATGCCGACTGCGGCGGACTGATTTCCTACAACTACTTCTCAGGTGAGCCTGTCACAGGACTGACAGAAGGACGCCCGTTGTTCGTACGTACAGCCAACGACAAATTCAATTTGGCTAACTTTATGCGTGCTCACTTGTATGCTTCTGTAGGCGTATTAAAAATTGGTAATGACATCCTCTTCAATGAAGAAAAGATTAAAGTAGACCGCATCACAGGTCATGGTGGTTTGTTCCGCACCAAAGGTGTAGGCCAGCGTGTATTGGCTGCAGCCATCAATTCACCGATTTCCGTTATGGAAACAGCCGGTGAAGGTGGTGCATGGGGTATCGCCCTGCTGGGGTCTTATCTGGTAAATAATGACAAGAAGCAGTCTTTAGCCGACTTCCTCGACGAAAAGGTATTTGCAGGCAATGCCGGTGTAGAAGTATCTCCTACCCCGGAAGACGTGGCCGGATTCAATGCCTACATTGAAAAATATAAGGCTTGTCTGCCCGTAGAAGAGGCTGCAGTAAAATACAAGAAGTAAAAAAGTGTGAAATAAATTAAGTTACTTCCACTTTGTAATTTACATATAAATGTCATACCTTTGCTCATAAATTCAAGAAGCAGGCGCCAATAGTAGTGGCTGCTTTATGTAGCATATAAATTAAAAAATTAATAATATGAACAGTAAACAAGTAATGAACCATGCCGCTGATAATATTCGTATTTTAGCTGCATCAATGGTTGAAAAAGCAAAATCCGGTCATCCCGGAGGCGCAATGGGTGGAGCCGATTTCATCAATGTACTGTACTCTGAGTTCCTGCAATATGATCCTCAAAACCCGAAATGGGAAGGACGTGACCGTTTCTTCCTCGACCCGGGACACATGTCTCCGATGTTGTACTCACAATTGGCACTTATCGGAAAATTCACATTGGAAGAATTGCAGCAACTGCGCCAGTGGGGTTCTCCTACTCCGGGACATCCGGAAGTAGACGTAATGCGCGGCATTGAAAACACATCTGGTCCGCTCGGACAGGGACATACCTTTGCGGTAGGTGCTGCCATCGCTGCCAAATTCCTGGCTGCCCGCACAGGCAATCCTACTTTTGCTAAAGAAACAATCTACGCTTATATTTCAGATGGAGGTATCCAGGAAGAAATCTCTCAGGGCAGCGGACGTATTGCCGGATGCCTGGGACTGGACAACCTGATTATGTTCTATGACTCCAACGAAATCCAGTTGTCTACTGAAACAAAGGATGTAACTACCGAAGATACAGCCATGAAATACCGTGCATGGGGATGGAACGTCATCGAAATCAACGGTAACGACTGCGACGAAATCCGTACTGCTTTGAATGCAGCAAAAGCAGAAAGCAAACGCCCGACCCTGATTATCGGTCACTGTATCATGGGTAAGGGTGCCCGCAAGGCAGACAACACTTCTTACGAGCACAACTGCAAGACTCACGGAGCTCCTCTGGGTGGCGACGCTTACAAAAATACCATCCTGAACTTAGGTGGCGATCCGGAAAATCCGTTCGTTATTTTCGACGACGTAAAAGAACTCTATGCCAAACGTGCAGAAGAATTGAAATCCATCGCAGCTGCCCGTCATGAAGAAGAAGCTGCATGGGCTGCAGCCAATCCGGAAAAAGCCGCACAGCTGAAAGAATGGTTCAGTGGTGCCGCACCGAAAGTTGACTGGGCACACATCCAGCAGAAAGCAAACGATGCAACCCGTAATGCTTCAGCTACTGTATTGGGCGCATTGGCACAGCAGGTTCCTAACATGATTTGTGCTTCTGCCGACTTGTCTAACTCAGATAAGACCGACGGTTTCCTGAAACAGACTCACGCCTTCACCAACGGTGATTTCAGCGGCGCCTTCTTCCAAGCCGGAGTAGCCGAGCTGACTATGGCTTGCTGCTGCATCGGTATGGCACTGCACGGTGGTGTCATCGCAGCTTGCGGTACTTTCTTCGTATTCTCAGACTACATGAAACCAGCCGTACGTATGGCTGCCCTCATGCAGTTGCCAGTGAAATTCATCTGGACACACGATGCATTCCGTGTAGGTGAAGATGGACCTACTCACGAACCGGTAGAACAGGAAGCACAGATTCGTTTGATGGAAAAACTGAAAAACCACCACGGAAAGAACTCTATGTTGGTTCTCCGTCCGGCCGATGCAGAAGAAACAACTGTTTGCTGGAAACTGGCTATGGAAAATACCGACACTCCGTCGGCTTTGATTCTGTCTCGCCAGAACATCAACATGTTGCCGGAAGGAACAGACTATGCACAGGCTGCTAAGGGAGCTTACATCGTAGCAGGTTCTGACGAAAATCCGGATGTCATCATGGTAGCTTCTGGTTCTGAAGTTTCTACACTGGTAGCTGGAGCTGAATTGCTGCACAAAGACGGCATCAAGACACGTATTGTTTCTGTACCGTCAGAAGGCTTGTTCCGCAGCCAGAGCAAGGAATACCAGGAAAGCATCATTCCTACAGGAGCTAAAGTATTCGGTCTGACCGCCGGTCTGCCAGTGAACTTGCTCGGACTGGTAGGTGCCAACGGCAAGATCTGGGGTCTGGAATCATTCGGATTCTCTGCTCCTTACAAAGTGCTGGATGAGAAGCTGGGATTCACTGCCGAAAATGTATATAAACAAGTAAAAGAAATGCTCTGATGAAAACGATAGGACTTGCATCCGACCATGCCGGATTTGAATTGAAACAATACGTCAAAAAATGGCTGGAAGCCAAAGGATGGGAATACAAGGACTTCGGCACCTACTCTACCGCGAGTTGCGACTATCCCGACTATGCACATCCGTTGGCCTTGGCGGTAGAAAACGGAGAATGCTATCCGGGTATCGCCATCTGCGGAAGCGGAGAAGGCATCAGTATGACGCTGAACAAGCATCAGGGTATCCGTGCGGCACTTTGCTGGATTCCGGAAATTGCCCACCTGGCCCGACAGCACAACGACGCCAACGTATTGGTCATGCCGGGACGTTTCATCGACGAGAATATGGCCGACAAGATTATGACGGAATTCTTTACGACTGATTTTGAAGGCGGACGTCACCAGGCACGAATTGACAAGATGCCGGTTCGGTAAAAAGTCTTATGCATTGAGACGATATAGAAAATCCCGTTTCCATCCACGCGATTGGAAACGGGATTTTTTTATTCCTGAGGTCGGTTTCGCCGAAAGAAGTCCAACAACTCCTGATTCGCCCTGCTGTCGAGCGCCACTTCCTGATTTTCCTTGAATATATCCAGTGTAGTGGAGCACTCACCACAAATGTCAATGCCGATTACCTGTTCATGATGTAACACCACAGACAACAGCTGCTCCAGCTCTGGAAGCGAAAGCAGTCCCTGGTCCCAGTTGGTAGCAGCGGAGCGAGCATCCAGCACATCCTTGTCAATCGACAGGTAGACCGGACCTTCTACATGCTGGGCCGAGAAACGTTTCCAAGCCTCTTCATGCGAAAGTTCGTGCTCACCATAAAAAATCACCCGGTCACGATACGTCTCCGGAATAGCCTCTTTCAATTTCTCCGAAACCCCGACTAAAATAACCTTCCGCAAATAAGGATTGGTGTCCATCACATCCTTCACCCATCCTCCGCAAGAGATGACACCCTCGAAGAGAGGAGGTTGCATATCCGGATGATGGTCAAATACCACCAAGGAAAAAGGTTTTTGAAGCTTATCAGTCCAAAACTTCGTCAGATAATGATAATTACCCGAGTCGATGAAATGGATAGCCTCCGCCGGATAATCTGCCATCAACTGCTTCAGGGCTTCTGCACTCTCCCTGTCACAATAACATTCCGTACCCTCCAGATGCGTACAATCCAGCCATATATAGTTCCGGTCATGAGAAAAACGCTCCCACTTGTACACATTCGTAAAATTCATAATTATCACTCGTCCGGTATTTGTCGTACTCATATTATTCACCATTTTTACTCTGTGGAAATTCCACAAATTTCATACCTTTACCCGCATCCACACTCAAGACTTCGGCTTGCCGACCTATAAATGTCAGAATGACAGATTCCCGTAAAAAAATGATAAGAAACCTGATTCGTGCATGCAGCAGAAAAAAAAATACCTATCTTTACGAGCAATATGTCAGGAATGACTATATTCACCAAAAATAAAATATAAACCATTATACCAATCATGAAAAAACTATTATTCATTCTATTGGCCTGTTTGCCTTTATTGGGAATGGCCAAAGATAAAAAAGACAATTCAGATCCCAAGTACTTGGCTGGAGCCATTACACTGGAAGACGGGAAAGTAACCTTCACCCATGACATCAAGGCCCCTTCCCTCTCCAAAGAACAACTCTACCAGCAAATGCTCGACTGGGCCAACGAGCGTTTCAAACCTGAAGACAAACTGCAAAGCCGGGTGGTCTACACCAACGAGCAAGAAGGTGACATTGCCGCTTCAGCTGAAGAATACATTGTATTCTCCTCTTCTGCCCTTTCGCTGGACCGCACCCGTATTTATTACCAATATCTTATCCATGTAGATAACGGTATTTGCCACATGACCATGACCCGTATCCGTTACTGGTATGATGAAAACCGTGACGGAGGACAGAGATACACGGCCGAGGAATGGATTACCGACGACATGGCACTGAACAAAAAGAAAACCAAACTGGCTCCTATCTGTGGAAAGTTCCGCCGCGAAACCATTGACCTGAAAGACCAGCTTTTCCAATCGGCTACCGACGCATTGGGACAGAAAGTACTGGCCAACGAAACCGCCACACCCACTGTAGTACCAGCACAAACTCTAACTCCAGCCCAGAATGGCGAACTGAAAGAAGTGAGTGCAACAGACCTTTCTGCCAACTGGAGCAGCCAGCTACAGAACGGACGCATCACCCTGACCGCCAACGAAGAAGAAATCGAAATCAAACCGGAAAACTGGGGCGGATTCGGAAAACTATTTAATAAGAACGTGGCCTACCTGCTGATTGCACAAGACCGCATTGCACTCAGTGCCCTGATGGAACAGTGCACCGAATACAAGCTTACCTTCTATGCCCAAGGAAGCACCCAGCCGGCAGCGGTCATTGAATGCAAGAAGTCCATGAGCCAGAAAATGACGGCCGACGACTTAAAATCACTGAATATCCAGGCAGACAGCAACAAATCGTACACCATGTATACCGGTGAAATCACCCGTACTTTGCTGCGTCAGTAACCCCATCAAAAAACGCCCTTGCGTTTGATCCAAAACACAAGGACGTTTTACTTCAAACGCTTTGACGTTTTATCTAAAACGCAAAGGCGTTTAAAAGAAAACGCAAGGACATTTTTTCCCAAACGTCCTTGCGTTTTTTTATGAGCTATTTTTCATGAAATATCAAGCCTTCTGAAGCTGACGATTCATGGCTGCCGCGGCACGCCGTCCGTCACCCATGGCCAGAATCACGGTAGCTCCACCTCGCACAATATCTCCTCCCGCATAGATGGTAGGGATAGACGACTGCATGTCTTCGTTCACCGCAATGGTTCCCTTGCGGCCCAACTCCAGCCCCGGGATGGAATGAGGCACAATCGGATTCGGCGATACGCCCACACTGACAATGGCCATATCAATGTCCAGTGTCACCGTAGCCCCTGGAATAGGTACCGGACTGCGACGGCCAGATGCATCGGGTTCACCCAACTCCATTTTTTGCAATACCACTTGTTTTACACGGCCTTTTTCGTCGGCAATGTATTCAATCGGATTGTGCAAGGTTAGGAATTCCACGCCTTCTTCCTTGGCATGTTTCACTTCCTCCAGACGGGCCGGCATTTCTGCTTCTGAACGGCGATAAATAATCATTGCCTTTTCTGCTCCTAACCGACGAGCGGTACGCACGGAGTCCATGGCGGTGTTTCCACCTCCAATCACAGCTACCCGCTTACCGAAGGTCACCGGAGTATCAGAATCTTCACTGGCCGCATCCATCAGGTTCACACGGGTCAGGTACTCGTTAGACGACATGATGTTGATAGAGTTCTCCCCCGGAATATTCATGAAGTTAGGCAATCCTGCACCTGAAGCCACAAAGATTCCCTTGAAACCTTCGGCCTCCAGTTCTTCCACACTGAGGGTTTTCCCGATGATGCAGTCCTTCACAAAGGTCACTCCCATCTTCGAAAGGTTTTCAATCTCCACATCTACAATCTTGTTAGGCAGACGGAATTCCGGAATACCGTATTTCAGCACCCCGCCAATCTCATGCAAGGCCTCGAATACGGTCACATCGTATCCCATCTTGGCCATATCGCCTGCGAACGACAAGCCGGCAGGACCTGAACCGACCACCGCCACCTTGATGCCGTTCTTGTCTGCGATTTCAGGCACCGAAATCTGTCCGCTTTCCCGTTCGTAATCGGCAGCAAAACGTTCCAGATAACCAATGGCCACTGCTTCATGCCCCATCTTCAAATGAATACACTTCGACTCACACTGCTTTTCCTGTGGGCAGACACGTCCGCACACGGCCGGAAGTGCGCTGGTTTTCTTCAACGTACGGGCCGCTTCTAAAAACTCTCCCCGCTCAATGTTCTTGATGAAGCCCGGAATGTCAATACCCACCGGACAACCTTCCATACAGGAAGGATTGGCACAATCGAGGCAGCGTTTGGCTTCCGTGAGTGCCTGTTCCTCGTTCAGTCCCAAGTTCACTTCCTCCTTGCGGCTGTGTGAACGATACTCCGGGTCGAGTTCGTTCATCTTCACCCGCGGAATCTGCGTACGTTCTTTCGGCTTCATCTGTTTGCGCAAGGCCTCACGCCAAGCTGCATCCCGCCCGGAAACCGTCGGTTCCGCCTCACACGTCGCAGGATGCTCGTCCAACTTGTGGATTTCTTCCCGTTCAATATCTTTGAAAGCCCCCATACGCTTGAGCATCTCGTCAAAATCCACTTGATGGCCGTCGAATTCCGGACCGTCCACACACACGAACTTCGTCTTTCCTCCCACGGTGATACGGCAGGCACCGCACATGCCTGTTCCATCCACCATAATGGTATTCAGGGATACATCGGTCGGGATATCGTATTTCTTTGTCAGCAGGCAGACAAACTTCATCATGATAGCCGGACCAATGGCAAAGCACTTGTCCACCTTCTCGCGCTTGATGACCGCTTCCACCCCTTCCGTCACCAGTCCTTTCTGTCCGTAAGAACCGTCGTCGGTCATGATGATTACTTCGTCGGAACTTTCCCGCATTTCCTTTTCCAGGATAATCAACTCTTTGGTACGTCCAGCCAGCACGGTGATTACCCGGTTGCCGGCAGCTTTCAAAGCCTGTACGATAGGCAACATCGGAGCTACTCCCACTCCTCCTCCGGCACAGACCACCGTTCCGAAATTTTCAATGTGAGTGGCCTTTCCCAGCGGACCGACCACATCCGTAATATAATCACCTACATTCAATTCACATAACCGAGTGGACGAAAGTCCTACCTCCTGCACTACCAGCGTAATAGTACCTTTTACCGGATCAGCCTCCGCAATGGTCAGCGGCATACGCTCCCCTTTTTCCCCCACACGGACAATCACAAAATGTCCGGCCTTGCGTGATTTGGCAATCAAGGGTGCCTCAACGACCAGCTTAAAGACTTTTTCGGAAAAATGTTCCTTCTGAAGAATTCTGTTCATGGTTTTATCTGATAAAGTTAATTATTAGTTGTTCCTTTTATAAATAAATTACCACAAAGTTAAAAGAAATAACAACACTTTCAAAGATTTTCCAAGCTTTCAATAAGATTCTGACAAGAAGTCAAAAACACATCTCTATCTGTTCCCAGCCGACAGATAGTTAATTATGCATCTTTTTCAAATGTAACGAAAATAGGAGGCAAATAAAACAATGATTATCAATTCAATACGATTAATCAAAAAAATTTTTTCCAGAAAAAAATGCTATTTATTCCGCAAAAATGACTCTTGTACAAAATTAAAGACTATCTTTGTAAGGTTACAATATGATATAAAAGCTCATGAATGAACGACTGAATCACATCAGACAACTGATAAATGAAGGAAATGTAGATACCGCTATATCCTGCCTGAATGATTTAATCCTCACCGCTTCCTCACCCATGCCGGAAGCTTATTATCTTCTGGGGAACGCCTTTCGAAAGAAAGGTGACTGGCAAGGTGCGTTGAACAATTACCAGGAAGCAATCTCCTTGGATCCGGACAGTCCGGCCGCAGAAGCCCGAAGCATGATGATGGATATACTGAACTTCTATAACAAAGATATGTTTAATCAATAAGAATATAAAGAACTATGGCTAAAATGAAAGGAGTGGTTGTAGTAAACACAGAACGATGCAAGGGATGCAACCTATGCGTGGTGGCTTGCCCGTTGCACGTACTGTCACTCACCCCAAAAGTTAATCAAAGAGGATATACTTATGTACAGCAGGTAGTGGAAGATACCTGCAACGGATGCTCTTCGTGCGCCATTGTGTGCCCGGACGGATGTCTTACCGTATATAGAGCTAAATGTGAAGAATAAAAAAATGCCCAACAAGCAAAACCTAAGAAATTATGGCAGAAGAAGTTGTTCTTATGAAAGGTAACGAAGCTATAGCCCATGCCGCCATCCGTTTCGGCGTGGACGGTTACTTCGGTTACCCCATCACTCCCCAATCTGAAGTATTGGAAACGCTTGCCGAACAGAAACCATGGGAAACTACTGGAATGGTCGTACTCCAGGCAGAAAGTGAGGTAGCAGCAATTAATATGGTGTATGGAGGCGCTGGTAGCGGAAAAATGGTCATGACATCCTCCTCCAGCCCCGGTGTCAGTCTGAAACAGGAAGGTATCTCCTACATTGCAGGAGCAGAACTTCCGTGTCTGGTGGTCAACGTCATGCGTGGCGGTCCGGGTCTGGGTACTATCCAGCCGAGTCAGGCCGATTATTTTCAGACTACCAAAGGCGGCGGACACGGTGACTATCACCTCATCGCACTGGCTCCAGCTTCCGTACAGGAAATGGCCGACTTTGTAGGACTGGCTTTCGAACTGGCCTTCAAATACCGTAATCCGGCCATGATTCTGGCCGACGGTGTCATTGGACAGATGATGGAGAAAGTGGTTCTCCCGGAATTCCGCCCCAGACGTACCGAAGAGGAAATCCTGGCACAATGCCCGTGGGCTACCACTGGCTGCAAAGGGCGCAAACCGAACATCATCACTTCACTGGAACTGGATCCGGCAGTAATGGAACAGCGTAACTTGCATTTGCAAGCCAAATATGCAGAAATCGAGGAGAAAGAAACCCGCTATGAGGAACTGGATGCAGAAGATGCGGAATACTTGATTGTAGCTTTCGGTTCATGCGCCCGTATCGCACAGAAAGCCATGGAGCATGCCCGCGAAGAGGGAATCAAGGTCGGTTTGTTCCGCCCGATTACCCTGTGGCCGTTCCCGAGCAAGGCGCTGAAAGAAAGAGCCAAACAGGTGAAAGGTATCCTGACCGTGGAACTAAACAGCGGACAGATGATTGAAGACGTCCGCCTGGCCGTGGAATGCAAGGTGCCGGTAGAACATTTCGGCCGTTTGGGAGGTATCGTTCCCGACCCGGACGAAGTAATCGAAGCCATTAAAGAAAAACTGATTCAGAAATAAATTATGGATACCGATAGAATAAGAGCCGTCTTAAACGTATTGTTTATGATTGGAGCGCTGATTTCCGTAATACTCTACTTCACCTTGGGAGATGACAAAACCGTATTCTTCTACGTATGCGGTGCTTCTCTCTTTCTGAAGATGATGGAGTTCGTGTTCCGTTTCTTTCTATGATAACCTACAGGAGAACCTATTATGACAAAAGAAGATATAATCAAACCTGAAAATCTGGTTTATCAGAAGCCTCGGTTGCTGAACGATAACCCGATGCACTACTGTCCGGGATGCAGCCACGGAGTAGTCCACAAACTGATTGCCGAAGTCATCGACGAAATGGGTATGGCCGAGAAAGCCGTCGGAGTAAGTCCGGTGGGATGTGCCGTATTCATGTATAACTACCTGGACATCGACTGCCAGGAAGCCGCACACGGACGTGCGCCTGCCTTGGCTACGGCCATCAAGCGCCTTTGGCCCGACCGTCTGGTATTCACCTATCAAGGCGACGGTGACCTGGCCTGCATTGGTACGGCAGAAACCATCCATGCATTGAATCGTGGTGAACACATTGCCATTATTTTCATCAACAACGCCATCTACGGTATGACCGGCGGACAGATGGCTCCGACCACACTGGTGGGCATGAAAACTTCTACCTGTCCTTACGGCCGTGTACCGGAAATCCACGGTTATCCACTGAAAATGACTGAAATCGCGGCCACTTTGGAAGGAACAGCCTACGTGACCCGCCAGTCCGTACAGTCAGTTGCCGCTATCCGTAAGGCCAAGAAAGCCATCCGCAAAGCTTTTGAATGCTCCATGCAGAAAAAAGGCTCCAGCCTGGTAGAAATCGTATCTACCTGCAACTCCGGATGGAAGATGTCACCCGCCGATGCCAACAAATGGATGGAAGAACATATGTTCCCGTTCTACCCACTGGGCGACCTGAAAGATACTACAGATATTAAATAATCACTCGCATACCTATGAAAGAAGAAATTATCATCGCAGGATTTGGAGGACAAGGGGTACTTTCCATGGGAAAAATCCTGGCATACTCCGGGCTGATGGAAAACAAGGAAGTGACCTGGATGCCTGCCTACGGTCCCGAACAGCGCGGAGGTACGGCCAACGTCACCGTCATCGTCAGCGACGAACGTATCTCTTCCCCGATTCTCAGCAAATACGATACGGCCATCATACTGAACCAGCCTTCGCTTGCCAAGTTTGAAAACAAAGTAAAACCAGGCGGCGTACTGATTTACGACGGCTATGGCATCATCAATCCTCCGACTCGTAAGGACATCCACGTATACCGCATCGATGCCATGGATGAAGCCAACGAACGGAAAATGGCCAAGACCTTCAACATGATTGTGTTGGGCGGTCTGCTCAAGATACGCCCCATCGTATCTATCGACAGTGTGATCAAGGCACTCCGCAAGACCTTGCCCGAACGCCATCATCACCTCATTCCGATGAACGAAGAGGCTATCAAAATCGGCATGGAAATCATCAAGGAAGTCTGATTCTCATCGGAAACTGATATAACTTAAAAACGGAAAGGCTGCAAGGAAATTTATCAATCGAATTTCCATGCAGCCTTTTGTTTGCCATACACTTTCCGAATCCACCAAACTTCCCTACTTTTTGAAAGGCACAACCGCCCGTTTTCGCTTTTTTATTGTATCTTTGCCCCATTATGAAGAAAGTACTTTTTACAGCCATACTCCTGTTTCTGTGCGGCACATTATTTGCTCAGAACACCATTTCACAATACGGACAAGGAATGTCTGCCACCGGAATGGATAATAACAGGTATGACCGGAATGGAAACCCGATAGATACAACTGCCGTCATCGATGCCAGCACCGTACCGGTAGGACTGAGTGCCTGGAAAATTGACACTCGCTTCGGCGAAATGACCCCGGTTCCCATAGATACTCTACAACACGGATTCCAGAACTCCAACGACACGGGAGGTCCAACCGGACACTATACATACTTAGGAAACCTCGGCGCACCGCGTATTTCGCATGTGTTTTTCGAACGGAAAGAGAGCAGCCAGTTCTTCTTTACCGATCCGTACGACTTCACCGTGAGAAAACCGGAGGACGTGATTTATACCAACACCAAATCACCGTTTACCAACCTGACTTATTTCAAACAAGGTGGCGGACGCAACGGAGAGGAACGCTTCAAGGCCTATTTCGCCGTCAACGTGAACAAACGACTGGGATTCGGTTTCGATATCGACTATACCTACGGGCGTGGTAAGTACGACAGCCAGTCTACTGCCTTGTTCAACGGCAACCTTTTCGCTTATTACCATGGCGACAAGTACGACATGCATTTCAGCTTCATCAACGACAATCTGAAAGTGGCCGAGAACGGAGGTATCACGGACGACCGTTACATTACCAACCCGCTGGAAATGGCTGAAGGAAACCGTACGTATGAAACCTACTCCATTCCGACCAACCTATCGGACATTTGGAACCATAACACGGGATATCACGCCTTCCTGACCCATCGCTACAATTTAGGGTTCTATCGTGACGTGACGACCGAAAACGATACCATTACCAAAACAGAGTTTGTACCGGTCACCAGTTTTATCCATACGGTCAACATGGACATCAACCGGAGAAAATATATTTCTTACAATACAGACCAGAACGAGGAATATTTTGAACACAACTACTTAGGAAAAGACTCGCTGGATGTCACCAAGAACTTCTCCATCAAGAATACGGTGGGTATCGCCCTGCGGGAAGGTTTCAACAAGTGGGCCAAAGCTGGACTGACGGTGTTTGCCAGCTTCGAACACCGTAACTTTACCCTGACGGATACCATTACGGGAACAGCGGGCCGACGTATTCCTACCAGCCACAAGGAAAATGTGGTATCCATTGGCGGTCAGCTCATCAAATCGCAGGGAAAGACCTTGCACTACAATGTGCTGGGTGAAATCGCCATGATTGGAGAAGATGCAGGACAATTCAGTGTAGAAGGACAAGGTGACCTAAACTTCCGCCTGTTCAATGATACAGTGCGCTTAGAAGCCAATGCCTACATCAAGAACCTGAACCCGACTTTCTACTATCGGCATTTCCATTCCAAGCACTATTGGTGGGACAATGACCTGAGCAAAATCATGCGTACCCGTATTGAAGGAAAACTGAGCATCGACCGCTGGCGGACACAACTGAAGGCAGGAGTGGAAAACATCACCAATTACACCTATCTTGACAATACGTCGGTAAAATACACGAACTCCAATGATGTGACCAGCTATAAGAATAACATGGCCGTCAGTCAGTATTCCGGAAGTATCCAGGTATTCAGTGCTACCTTACGGCAGGACTTCAAATTAGGAATCCTGCACCTGGATAATGAAATCACCTACCAGAAGACCAGCAACGAAACCGTATTGCCCTTACCGGAACTGGTGCTTTACCATGATTTGTATATCCGGTTCGGACTGGCCAAGAAGGTACTCCAAATTGAAATGGGAGCCGATATGCGTTACTTCACACAATATTATGCTCCCGATTATGCACCGGCCATCGGACAGTTCTATCTGCAGAATCCAGATACTCGCTACAAAGTGGGTGGCTATCCGCTTATCAACGGATACATCAACCTGCATCTGAAACGTACCCGTATCTTCGTGCAGATGTACAATCTGCTGCAACGTACCGGCGAGAAGAGTTACTTCCTCGCTCCCCACTACCCGCTCAATCCGCGTATCTTGAAAATCGGTATTTCATGGAACTTCTTTGATTAACGGCCATGAAAAAGAACAAGACTTATTATCTGCTGGGCGGCTTTATCCTTCTGCTGGTAGTCATCCGCCTCTGCTCCCATTCAGAGCCTCGTCCGGAATTCACACCACGTGACTATCCCGACATCCTCCGTTCAGGAGTCTTGCGGGCAGTCACGGAGTATAACACCCTCAGTTACCATGCCGACAAGGACAGCGTCTCCGGGTTTGATTATGAATTGCTGAGTGCCTTTGCCCAAGCCAAACACCTGCAGTTGGAAGTCACTCCCGAAATGAGCTTTGAAAAACGGCTGAAAGGTATTGCCGAAGGAAAATACGATTTGATTGCCACGGGGACTGTGATTACTACCCGCTCCAAAGATACCCTGCTTTTCACCCATCCGTTGTGGCTGAGCAAGCAAATCTTAGTACAGCGCAAACCGGAAAAAGGAAAAGACAGCCTTTATATCCACAACCAGCTGGAATTGGGAGGGAAGACCTTGCACGTAGTCAAAGGTTCACCGGCTTTGCTGCGCCTGCACAACCTTATCAATGAAATAGCCGATACCATCTATCTGCAGGAAGTAGACCAGTATGGCCCCGAACAACTCATGGCCATGGTTTCCGGAGGTGACATCGACTATGCCGTCTGCGACGAAAACATCGCCAAAGGCAACATCGCATTGTATCCCAATCTGGACATTGATACCGATATCAGTTTCACTCAGTTTTATGCATGGGGAGCGCCTAAATATGCCCCTATCCTGCTCGACAGCCTGAACAGCTGGCTCGACCAGTATATGAAGAGTGAAGACTATCGGAATTTATATAAAAAATACTTTCATTAAAACCACTCATCTATGATCAAACTAGATAAAGTAAACTGGGGATTCATCGGATGCGGTGAAGTCACCGAAAAGAAAAGCGGTCCGGCTTTCAACATGATTGAAGGCTCCAAAGTGGTAGCGGTCATGAGCCGTGAAGAAGAAAAAGTCAAATCCTACGCCATACGCCACCAGATTCCCCGGTGGTACACCGACGCGCAAGAACTGATTGGCGACGAAGATGTGAATGCCATCTACATCGCTACCCCTCCGTCCTCACATGCCACCTTTGCCATCATGGCCATGAAAGCCGGGAAACCGGTCTACATCGAAAAACCGATGGCTGCCAGCTATGAGGATTGCGCCCGTATCAACCGTATCTCCAAAGAAACGGGAGTGCCTTGCTTTGTAGCTTATTACCGCCGCTACCTGCCCTATTTCCAAAAAGTACGGCAACTGGTCGACGAAGGAGAAATCGGTAACGTCATCAACGTACAGATCCGTTTCGCACAACCCCCTCGGGCCTTGGACTACAACAGCAAGAATTTACCGTGGCGCGTGCAACCCGATATTGCCGGAGGAGGTTATTTCTACGACCTGGCTCCACACCAGCTGGATTTATTGCAGGACATGTTCGGCTGTATCCTCGAAGCGGAAGGATACAAGAGCAACCGCGGCGGACTCTATGAAGCAGAAGATACCATCAGTGCCTGCTTCAAGTTCGATTCCGGCCTGCCGGGTTCAGGTTCTTGGTGCTTCGTGGCACATGAATCGGCCAAGGAAGACCGTATCGAAATCATCGGTGATAAAGGCATGATCTGTTTCTCCGTCTTTACCTACGACCCGATAGCCCTGCACACCGAACGCGGACGCGAAGAGATTCTTCCGCCCAATCCGCCTCACGTACAGCTACCGCTGATTAAGGCCGTGGTGGAACACCTGCAAGGAAAAGCAGTATGTACCTGCGACGGCATCAGTGCCACACCCACCAACTGGGTCATGGACCGTATTCTGAACAAACTATAAACTTCTTTCATAAGGTGAAATACCTTTCCTTGTTGACCATACTGCCTTCGTTTCTTCTCTATCCCGCCTATGGAAAGGCACAAGTAGAGAAGCGAGACAGTGTGGCCAATACGGAACCTGCTCCCGTTCCATCTTCGCGTCCCTTATTGGGCAGTCTGACCCATGACATTGTACGCTCTATCAAGTTCACCGGACAAGAAATCAAGAAAGTCGGCGTCAAGCTGAACACGGTAGATACCACCTACATCTCTCCCAACAAATATAACCTGGCTTTCATGTTGGAACAAAGTTCCTGGTATGAGCACTACCGCCTGGGAAGCAACGACGGACAAAGCCTGAGCTTCGCACCCAACATCAATACCAAGTTAGGCGTGTATTTCGGATGGAGATGGATTTTCTTAGGAGTCTCTTTCGACATCAGAGACTTGCTTGGAAAAGGGAAGAACAAGGCTCCCCGAAAAGAATTTGTGTTCAACTTGTACAGTGCCAAATTCGGTGTCGATCTCTATTACCGAAAAACGGGAAGTGACTTCAAGATCTCTTCCTACGAGAAGTTCAATCTGAGCAAGGACTACACGAACACCCCGTTCAACGGCTTCCAAAGCGACATCAAGGGACTGAATGCCTACTGGATTTTCAACCACAAGCGTTTCTCCTATCCGGCCGCTTACAGTCAGTCGACCAATCAACGGAAAAGCTGCGGCTCTTTACTGGCAGGATTCTCCTACTCACAGCACAACATTTCGTTCGACCATACTCAACTGCCTGATGAAATAAAACAGCAGTTGAATCCCTCCCTGCAATTCCACAGCCTGCGTTATACCGACTACAATCTTAGCGTGGGCTACGGCTACAACTGGGTATTCGCGAAAAACTGTCTGCTGAATGTATCCCTACTCCCGGCCATTGCCTATAAGAAATCACGTATCAACGACCAACCTACCCAAAGCGGTACCAGCTGGGCACAATGGATCAGAGACATCAATTTCGATCTGATTACGCGGGCCGGTATTACCTGGAACAACAGCAAATACTATGTGGGAGCTTCGCTGGTGCTCCACACCTACAACTACCGCAAGCCCACCTTCTCCATCACCAATTCCTTCGGAAGTCTGCGCGTTTACATGGGATTCAATTTCTGGAAAAAGAAAGAGTACCGTGAAAAAAAAGAATAAAAAAAGGAGCCGCCCCTCAAATTAAAGCAACTCCTCTATTAAATAAAACAAACACAATGAACGCTTAGAAATGAACGCCCAGTGTCAGCAACACCTGGTGACGTTCGTTGGTGACCTTAGTGGCTGGCAAAGCCTCATCACTGAACGCATAAAAATCAGACTTGTACACGTTGTATTTGTAAGCCAGGTCCGTATAAAACCATTTTCCTCTATAACCTAAACCTGCGGTCACCGTATTGCGTGACAAATCATTCATATATTCCGTATCTGTACGCATATCGTTTGCATTCAACGATTTATATGCTCCATCTTTGAAAGCCGATGTAGAATAATTGTAACCGGCCCGTACGCTGAAAGCTGAAGAAATGCGTGCCTCCAGTCCCACACGTACCGTGTGCTGTCCTTTCAGAATAGACTTGGTGTACTCATTCTGGTTCTCCATCGGAGTCCCGTCGTTATAGTACATCCGGCAAGCGTTATAACCGGCATATTCATATTCTGCCCCCATAGCCAAGAAACTGCCTACCGTAGTTCCGGCACTTACATTGAATTTCCACGGGGTCACCAAACGATAATCCTGAACTGATTCTCCTGCATAATCAATCGTCCGCTCGTCTGCTTTGAACTGCGTATTATCAGCTTCATTGGCAAACTTGTAATTCAGTTCCGAATAAAGTTCAGCAGAATAGGTATCAGTCAGCGAGTACCAGGTGGGTGTATGAATGGCCAGACCAAAACGGAATGGAGAATCTTCTATCGGACGGAAAATGGCCCCAAACTTCAGATTCAGTCCGGTCCCTTCTGTACGATACGCATTCCGCAACTCATAATATCCTGAATGATTGCCATCATATACATCCTCTGTATAATACGTACTGCGCGTATAGTTCACATCGTTCACACCCAAGGTGATTCCGAAATACATCCGGTCTTCCACATTAAAGGCCACATTAAAATCGTACTGGTTGATACCACCTTCTTCCCGACTGCGGAATCCGTTAGCATTTCCGTTCCATCCCATCGGCATTTGAACAGTACCTCCTTTTCCATCCTCGAAGGTACCCACTCCAACCAGTTCCGACCGGACACCCATCACTCCCAAATACGGATAATTGGTATTATAATAAGGGTTCGAAAGACCGCTGTGTCCTTCTACTCCATAATTATAAATATCATCCATCTCACTGATGGAGTAAATAGAGCCTGCTACCATATTGGCCAGCTGCTGCGTCTGGGATAAACCATTCAACATACCTCCTGCCGCAAACTGACGGTTAAAATTCTGACTCTTATGATAGTTGAATCCAAAGTTCAGGTAACGGAGCGTCGTGCGGTTACCAATCTTTGTAGAGTACACAAAACCAATCTGGTCAAACGAAGCCTTATTCCGTTTGTCATTCATCACACTTCCATTAAAGTCACTCTCTGCCTTTGTGGCATTCATGCCAAATGACGTAGCCACCTCATGGCCTCTGAACAAACCGATACCCGCCGGGTTGGTGCCGATCACTGAAATATCTGCACCCAGCGCACTCATGGCTCCACCCATTCCGACAAAACGGGCCGTTCCGTTCAACTCATCCCCCGCATAGCGGGCCGCATCATAAGCAGTCTGTGCCATGGCCTGTGCACCGCACAATAATGAACAGGCCACTGCATACATGTATTTCTTTTTCATCTTCAATCTCCTTTTAGTTACACATTTATCTTCTGCGTGCGCCGCCACCGCCGCCCGTACTTATTCCTCTGGATCCGCCGCCACCCGTAGTAGAACGGTAGCTACCGCCTCCAAAGTTACTATAACTTCTGACAGAAGAATTGGTACGTGAATTATTGAATCCATTATTCATCCGGTTGCTGTTGTTCTGGTTCATCCGGTTAAACACATCCGTATTACGATAAGAATTCGGGCGTGTACTGCTGGGACGAGAATAAGTAGATTCACCCAAACCTTGTGACGGACGGGTATATCTTGTGCCTGTACTGCGCACTCTGGAAGCACCATCCGGACGGATAGAACGTATTCCATCGGTACCAGTCACAACACGACCACCCGTTCTACTATTACGGTCCAGTCCACCCATTACACGACCGCCCGTTCTGCCGTTACGGTCAAACACAGAACCCACGGTACCTCTCCGTACCACCTGCTCTGCACGACGGTTATTGTAGGTATAGGAATGTCCTTGATAAGCACCTCCTCCCCATCCATAATACGGGTAATGGTGATGCCATCCGGGGCCCCAATAACCACCCCAGTAACCTCCCCAATAGCCACCCCAGTAGCCACCGTACCAGTAAGGAGAATACCATGGAGAGTACCAACTATAATACCATGGAGAATACCATCCCCAGCCCCAACTTGGTCCGGCAATGCTCCAGTTCCATCTCCAGTCCCACCACATCGGGTTGCTGTAAGTCGGGAAAATGTATGCATACAAGCCATCGTCATACACGTTCCAATCCCAAGATGGGAAGGCACCGTACACCACGTCCCAATACAACGGACTGCTTACCGGAATGGCGTAGCGCGGACTCCGGAAACGGACAATTCGCATGGCGTACTCATAATCATCCTGTGAACCTTCAAATCCGTTCACCCATTCTCCCCGCTCTCCATACGGTTTTTCCTGTATGTAAAGTGTATCGTTCTGCATGGAGAACGTATTCTCCCGTGAAGTATACCGACGGTTGTACTCATCTACATCACGTGTATTTCCAGCTGCATCTTTCACCACCACTGGAGTGGAAGAAGACAATGTGGAATATGCCGTTGTCCCCTGATTCTGCTTCGGGGCCACTACGGTCTCCTTCTTCGTTTCTGCCTTTTTCTTGGGCACGAAGTAAAGGTCGTCGTTACTCTGGGCCGCCATAAAAAGCGGTAAACTTGCCCATATCAACGAAGCAAATACTTTCAACTTCCTCATAGTTCTATCTTTTAACGGTTTTACCTTTTTATTCTGGTACAAAAATAGGAAGATATTTCTCCCCGTCAAGCAGGAAATCCCTATTTTGAGATAGGGATTTCCCTAAACTTGTCGGTTGAGCAAAAAAATTCAATGTTTCTTTTCCGCCCAATAGACTCCGCACAAAATGCAGGCAGCCCCCACAATCGCACAAAGGCTCAGTTTCTCTCCCAGAATACACATGGAAGCAACCAGCGTGACCAGCGGTCCCAAGTAGATGTAGTTGGAAGTCCGCACCACTCCGATTTTTTTGAGTGCCACGTTCCAGACGACAAAGCAGACCAGCGAGGCCACCAAAGCCAGGAACAACAGGTTCATCCAAACCGGCGGCTGCACCAGAATCTCTGCGTTCAGCCGGAAATGATAAACCGCGAACAGCGGCAGGATGGTGATAATTCCATAGAAAAACACTTTCCGGGTGATGAACGACACCGGATAACGCCCCGAAAGCTGACGAATCACCAGGCTGTAGCACGCCCACGAAAACGCCGCACACAAGGTCAGCAAGTCGCCCCACGGAGAGACCTGTACCCCGTGCTGCCCCTCGAACACAATCAGGGCCACGCCGCACAAGGCCAGTGCCGAACCGCCAAGCAATCGTCGGGTAAGCCGTTCCCCTTTATAAAGCGCCGACGAAAGCAACGCCGTCATCAGAGGAGCCGTACACAACAGAAAGGCCACATTCGATACCTGTGTGATGCCCAATGCCGTATTCTCCGTATAAAAATACAGCGCACCTCCAAAGAAGCCGCCCAAAAGCAGCAGACCTTCATCCCTCCAGCTATCAGCCAGCAACCGACGGGGGGAAATCACCCAGACACCCGCATACGCAATCAGGAAACGATAGAAAAAAATCTCGTGCGGATGCAGTCCATGCTGAATCAACACCTTGGTGGAGATATACGTCAATCCCCATACTGCGACCACCAAAATGGCCAGCAGGTGATAATATCCCAGTTTCACTATTTCCCGTTATTTGTCACCCAGAAAAGGAACCACTACAAACTCTGCCTCCGGATAGTCCCGTTTCAGCAAGTCACGCATATACGCTTCGGTATCGCGGCGGATAATCTCATCATCTTCCTCCGGAAAGAGGTTGTAGGCCAGCGTGTGCAGACGGATGCCCCGGCGGCTCATCGCCTCCAGGCTCAACAACGTATGGTTAATGCTTCCCAGCCGTCCGGAAGTCACGAACACCAACGGATACTGTTTCTGCGCCACGTAGTCAATGGTCAACAAGTCGCGCGTCAAGGGAACCATCAGTCCCCCGGCCCCTTCCAGCAGCACCGCATCGTAGCGTTCGCTCAGGGTTTCCGTCGCCCGTTCAATCTTGCCGAAGTCAATCGGACGCTTATCAATCTCTGCAGCCAGATGCGGAGAGCAGGGATAAGAATAAATCTCCGGCATCGTCAGCCGTTCCTTGTCCTCCGGCAGCAAACCGGTACCCATAATCCGACGGTGCAGCTCGATGTCCTCCGACAAGTCCATGTTACCCGTCTGAATCAGTTTTTCCGTAATGGTGCGGATGCCCCGCTCGTTCCATGTCTTAGCCAGATAAGCCGTAGCATAACTCTTTCCGATGTTCGTATCGATGCCACTCACAAAATATACATTCTTTTTCATTCTCGTATAGTTATTATTCTATTTTCTACATATCATATAAATGGGATGAAAAGTCAGGTACACCCTGCCCCGTTCATCCGAAAACTGCCGGGTATATTCCCGGCAAAACTCCTGCAGCCTGCCCCGTGTCCAGGCCTGTGCCGCCGTGCCCGTCACTCCCGTCTCTTTCAGGTGCCGCAACACCTCCAGCGGGGAAGCGAACGACAGGCGCAACTGCTCCTCGTGGGCATACACTACCTCGTAACGGGCGGCCAGCATCTCCCGCAGTGCCTCCAGCGACGGATACGATAGCCCAGCCGAAGCCAACGTCGCCACCTCCTCCGTGTTGTGAGGGCCGAAAGTACTGAAAGCCAGGTAGCCCCCCTCGTGCAGCAGCCTTCGGCATCCCGAAAAGAAACGCGGCAAATCGTCGAACCACTGCACCGCCGAGCACGACACAATCAGGTCCTGTCCTGACGGAAAAGCCAGTGTCTCCGCATCCTTCGCCATGAAATGCACCTTTTCACCCAACACATCCGCCAGATAAGGTTCCACTTCCGGACAAAGGTCGTTCAGCCACATTTCTTCCGGTGCAGCCTGCTGCAAGTACATCCGCGTGAACATGCCCGTGCCACAGCCTATTTCCAGCACCCGTTCCTGTATGTCCGAAGGAATGTAACGACTGGTCAGTTCCGCCATCCGGGATGCCACGTAACGCTGCACGTCAGCCTTGTCCAGGTAAGTGCCCACGGCCTTCGCAAAACGCCGACTAATCAGGGTCTTGTCCATAAACTACTTTCTCCGCTCAGCAACTGCCGGAACAGCTCCTCGTCATAGTGTTCCACGTCTTTCTCTTCCACCGGTACGCCCTGCCACGCTTCCCGCTGGTTCTGCGGTGGAAAAATCTTATCCGAGGTCCCGACAATCGCCTTGTCCCAGTCCCACTTCCACGCCGGACGGGCCTTCACCATTGTCCATTCGTCTGCCAGTTCCTGATGCAAGTCGTCCAACGTCCGGTAAGGGTGATGTGCCAGAAAAGCTTTCACCTGCGCCGCCGACCCGCAAATGCGCCGACGGAAACGCACCAGCACCGGTTCCGAGAAATTCTCCAGCGTTCCCCGGAAGATGGCTTCCGGAATTCCTTTGGTATCATGGATAGGATAAGGTGTCCCGTTCACAGCCAGCCTCATTCCATAAGGATAATCTTTCCCAGTCAACGTCTGGCAGGCCACCCATACGCCCATGGACCAAGCCAGGACCCGTATCTCCTGATAACCGTCCAACAGGCTGTAGTCAAAGTCCATATTCTTGTAATCAAAACACAGCAAGTAATCGCACCCTTCCGGGACCGGACTGCCAAACAGGTTTTCGTCTGACCCCCAGCCCGCAAAGAAAAGCAGCAACACCGGGTTTCCTTCTTTCTTGATAAACAGTTGTTTCATTCCTTCAATTCTTTCCGATTCATTCCTTCAATTCGTGACACAAACGCGCCACTTCGTCCTCTTCAATCAGCGCAGTCAGCGAGAAACGCAACCGTGCCGTCCCTTCGGGCACCGTAGGCGGACGTACGGGCAACACATAGAAGCCGTGTTCCTGCATCTGCATAGCCTTCCAGATAGCCTTCTCGTTGGCCCCTACCACCAAAGGGATGATGTGGCTTTCCGACGGACAATCAGCCCCACTTTCATGGACAGCCGCCCGCAAACGTGCTGAAATCCGTGCCAGGTGCTCCCGCCGTGCCTGCATCTCCTCCAACCGCGACAAGACGAAGCGCGTCCAGGCCACGTTGATGGGAGGCAAGGCCGTGGTGAAAATCAATGTCCGCATCCGGTTCACCAGATAATCCCGAATCACCTTCCGGCACACCACATACGCCCCGACAGAAGCCATCGCCTTACCGAAGGTGCCGCACAGGAAATCAATGTCCTTCAGGCAGCCTTGTTCCTCGGCCACCCCCAGTCCGTGCGCCCCCCGCACCGCAATGCCGTGCGCCTCATCCACATACAGCATCACGTGGTCATACCGGCGCTTCAGTGCCACCAGTCGATCGAGCGAAGCCACGTCACCGTCCATGCTGAACACACTTTCCGTCACGATGATAATCCGGTGATACGCCCCGTGATACTTGGCCAGCAAATTCTCCAGCTGTGCATAGTCCTGGTGGCGGTAGCGGATGCACTTGGCCGCCGACAGGCGGATGCCATCAATCAAGCTCGCATGCACCAGCTTGTCGGCCAGAATCAGGGTATTCGCATCGGTCACCGCCGGCAGAATCCCCGTGTTCATGTGATACCCGCTGCTGAACACCAGCGCACTCTCCGCCCCGAACAGCGAAGCCAACAGCGTTTCCAGTTCCCGATAAGCCGGGAAGTTGCCCGTCAGCAACCGTGAGGACGAAGAAGAAAAGTACAAGTCCCTCTCCTTCACCGTCCGCAGAAACTCCTCGCGCAACGCCTTGTCCGAAGCCAGTCCTAAGTAATCGTTCGACGATAGATTCAGCATCCGCCGTCCACCGGCTTCAATCCATCTCCCGTCACAGCAGGTTTCCGGCAACACGCGCAGGTTGCCGCACGCCTCCAGCTTGTCCAGCTCCAGCTGGAAATCCCTGTCCGGTCCGGGTTGTATTTCATTTTCCATGATGTTCCTCCTTTGTTTTTATTCCGGCATTTCGCCCACAATTTTACACAAACCGCTCGTCAGCTTGGTCAGCTGTTCCGGACGGATGATGAAAGGCGGCATAATGTAAGCCAGCCGTCCGAACGGACGTACCCAGATACCTTCTTCCACAAACCGCCGCTGCATCCAGCCCATGTCGACCGGCTTCTTGGTTTCAATCACCCCGATGGCCCCCAGCACCCGGACATCGGCCACCTGCGGCAACGAAGCCGCCGGCGCCAGTTCCTCTTTCAACTGTGCCTCGATACGATGTACCTTCTCCTGCCAGCCCGACGACAACAACAGCCGGACGGAAGCCAGTGCCACGGCACACGCCAGCGGATTACCCATGAACGTAGGCCCGTGCATGAAGGCACGCGGTTCCTTGGAAGAAATGCAGTCGGCCACCTTCGCCGAAGCCAGCACCGCCGAGAAGGTCATGTACCCTCCGGTCAGTGCCTTACCGATGCACATGATGTCCGGTTCCACCTGCGCATGTTCCCACGCAAAGAGCTTGCCCGTACGCCCGAAGCCCGTGGCAATTTCGTCAAAAATCAGAAGCATGCCGTGTTCCCGGCAGAGGCGTGCCGCCTCCCGTAAATACTGCGGATGGTAGAAACGCATTCCGCCGGCTCCCTGTACGATCGGCTCTAAAATCAGGGCCGCCAGCTCGTCGTGGTGCTGCATGATGACTTCCCGCAACGGCTCGATGTCTTTTTCGTCCCATTCCGCACCGAAACGGCACTGCGGAGCAGGCACGAAATAGCGCACCGGAAGGGCCGAACCGAACAGACTGTGCATGCCCGTCACCGGATCGCACACTGACATGGCGTTCCACGTGTCGCCGTGGTATCCAGAGCGGATAGTCACGAAATTGTTCTTCTCCGAATAACCGGCCGCAAACTGATACTGCACCGCCATCTTCAAGGCCACCTCCACGGCCACCGACCCACTGTCGGCATAAAAAATATACTCCATGCTGGGAGGCACGATTTTCAGCAATTCCTTTCCCAGTTCGATGGCCGGTTCATGGGTCAGTCCCCCGAACATCACGTGCGACATCCGGTGGACCTGTTCCTCCACCGCCCGGTTCAATACCGGATGATTGTATCCATGCACGGCACACCACCACGACGACATGCCGTCAATCAGTTCCGTGCCGTCGGCCAAGGTCAACGTACAGCCCTCTGCCCGTTCCACCTTGTAAGTAGGCAACGGATTTGAGGTCGAAGTGTACGGGTGCCACAGGTGGTCCCGGTCAAATTCGTCAAACAGTTTCTCACAATTCATATCCTGCTCCTTTTATACGTTCTTTGTCTTTTGATACTTTGGAACCGAGAGTAGTCAGCAAATCGCCCACAATGGCCGAATTGATGCCCACATACAGGGCACGGTCTACCGTCTCCTCACTCAACTGCGAACGTCCTCCAGCAAAACGGAGGAAAGCCGTCGGGTTCACCATGCGGAACATGGCCACCGTGCGCAACACCTCTTCCGCCGTCAGCGGTTTCGCGTGTTCCAGCGGCGTTCCCTTGATGGGCTGCAACAAGTTCAGCGGGATGGACTGCACCTCCAGTTCCCGCAAGGTCAGCGCCAGTTCCACCCGCTGAGCAGGTGTTTCTCCCATGCCGATAATGCCTCCGCTGCACACGTCCATGCCTGCCCGGCGAGCCGCCTGCAACGTATCTATCTTCTGGGATTGGGTATGCGTGGAACACAGGTTCGGGAAGAACGACGGTGCCGTTTCCAGATTGCAATGATAACGGCTCACCCCCGCACGGTGCAGGGCCACGAGCTGTTCCTCCGTGGCCAGTCCCAAGGATGCACATAACTTGATGCCGCTGTGTGCCCGCAGATATTCAACGTGCTGGCACAACTTTTCTATTTCTCCCGCCGAAGGCCGGCGTCCGCTGGTCACCAGCGAGAAGCGCGATACTCCTTGGCTTTCGTTCATCTGTGCCTGACGCAAACATTCTTCTTCGCTCACCAGTCCGTACTCCTCCACGCCCGTGTGATGATGTACCGACTGGGCACACCACTTGCAGTTTTCCGGGCAACGTCCCGACTTGGCGTTGATGATGGAACACATGTCAAACTTCCGCGAAGCATATGCCTCGGTGATGCGATGGGCCGTTTCACACAATGCGTCAAAAGGCGCTTCTTCCAACAGCCACAAAGCTTCTTCGGCGGTCAGCACCTGTCCTTCTTTTATTTTCTCTTCTAATTTCTGTAATCTTTCCATACGTATTGTATTAAATAAAAAAGAAGGGATGTATCCGCTTCGGTTAAGTCTGTCAGACTTTACCTGAAACGGGTACACCCCTTTCGGTTATTTATTATCTTATTTATTCTGTTTACAAGCGTCGCAGACACTTCTTCCTTTTGCGGCACCACCAGACACCACAATCCTTTCTGGTCTATCTCGAATAGATTTCCTCCAAGTCCCGGTCCTCCGCTTCCAAAGAGTACATCCTCCTCTGAGAGGATATTCCATGATGCAACCTCAGTCTTCTTCCCTTTGCACACCGCCGTTTTCTGCTTGCCCAATGAAGCATCTGCAATTCCCCGCCCCACCTGTCCGATGGTAACATGGCGATGCAGGCTCACGAACGCAGCATATTCCTTCCGGCTCCAGCGACGGAACCGAAGCATGACTTTGCGCGAATAGGAAGCGATACGATGCATCTGTTTTTTCTCTTTGTTTAAATGTACGGCTGCAAATGTATAGAAAAATCTACAGAAAATGCAAGGATTTTTCCTTTCTTGCGCAATATTCCACTATGTCTTCCGGTTAGCTTGGGTTTCCTGTATATGGTTCCAAGTTTCAAAAAACGGGAAAATCGGCATGGCATCCGGATGGCTATAATCGGCAAGTTGTCTGTAAGCCTGAAGTGTTTATTTCAGATGCTTGTCAAGGAATTTCTCCATGGCACGGTAGAAGTCGAACTTGTTCTCTTCATTATAGAATCCGTGTCCTTCATTTTCTTTTACCATGTATTCCACTTCCACACCTCGTTTTTTCAAGGCTTCTACCATCTGGTCAGATTCGGCTTTGTTGACGCGCGGGTCGTTTGCACCCTGGGCGATGAACAACGGAGCCTTGATCTGGTCTACATGGAATACAGGCGAGTATTTTTCCATCATTTCTTTGTCGGTTGCGGGGTCGCCCACCATTTCGTGCATCATGTCGAGCAACGGTTTCCAGTAGGGAGGAATCGTATTCATGAACGAGAGCAGGTTGGACACTCCTACGTAATCGACGGCGCAGGCATACAGGTCGGGAGTAAAAGTCACTCCTGCCAGGGTAGCGTAACCTCCATAGCTTGCTCCATAGATGGCCACCCGCTTCGGGTCGGCTATACCTTCCTTGATCAGCCATTCTACTCCGTCGGTAATGTCATTCTGCATGGCCTGTCCCCATTGTTTGTAGCCCAGCTCGGTAAACTTGCGTCCATATCCGGTTGAGGCGCGGAAATTCATCTGCAGTACGGCATAGCCACGGCTGGCAAGGAACTGTACTTCCGGATTGTATCCCCAGGTGTCGCGGGCCCACGGTCCTCCATGCGGATTGACTACAACCGGTAGGTTCTTTGCATTTTCCATGGTATAACCTTTCGGCAGAGTCAGGTAACCTTCTATGGTCAGTCCGTCACGGCTGGTATAGGTAATCGGGTTCATAGCGCACATTTCCTCTTCTTTGATCCAGGGCGCTATGTCGGCCACCTTGGTGAGCTTGTTTTCCTTCACATTATAGAGGTAGTAAGATCCGTATGTACGGTCATTGCCGGCATGGATCAGGCGGATATTCTCGTCTCGGCTCTGGCTGGTGATACTGACGTTATAGCCCGGAAGCTGGGCTTCCAGTTTCTTACGTATCCCTTCTTCTTCTTTGTCGAAATAGTGGCGGATCATGTCCTTGTGCCCTTCACAGGCTACTACTGTCAGCCGGTTCTTCTTTTCGGAGTAGCCGAAATCCGAGATGTCGTACTTGTCGTTCATGTACAGGACCTCCTTCTCTTCGCAGGTTTTCGGATCCATCAAAACCAGTGCGGTCTTGTCGCGTCCGATGTTGGTCAGTGCGTAGACCATCTTGTTGTCGGGCGTAAAGACGGCAAAACCGACGGTTTCCTTAAAGTTGGTGGTCAATACCGGTTGGAACGGCTGGTCTTCCGTTTCACGGTATAGTATCTGCTTATTGACGCCGTCTACTATAGCATGGGCTACACGCAGCTTGCCGTCGTGATCGGTCATCCATCCCTGTATATTGCCCGGGTTCTCGGCCAGCAGAGTCAGTTCTCCTGTGTTCAGGTTCAAGCGATACGGGTCGAATACCTGAGGGTTACGCTTGTTCATGCCGATGATGACCAGTGAATCGATTTTTTCCAGCGGGTCGATAATATGGGTTCTGACTTTCGGAAAATTGGTGTACGATTTCAGGTCAGAACCGTCGATGTTCACGCCATAGAGCTGGTAATTCTCGTCGCCTCCCGTATCCTTGACGAAAAGGATGCGATTATTGCCGGCCCACATGCTTGCGGCGATGTCACGTTCCGTTTCAGAGGTGATACGGATGGTCGTATCCAATCCGATTTTCTGTACAAAAAGGTTCATGCGGTTCTCATAGGGAGCCATGAATGAGAAGTAGGTCCCGTCGGGCGATACCTGATAGTTTATCTTTTCCGGGTTCTTGAAAAAGTTTTCCAGCGGAATCTGTGTCTGTGCGCTGGCGGTAAAGCAAATTCCAGCCATGAACAGACCGGCTGCCAGCATGTTTCTTAAATTTTTCATTGTGTCTTATTTTTGTTTATATATAAATATACGGCTGCAAATGTATAGAAAAATCTACAGAAAATACAAGGTACTGGAAGAATACATTTTTTCGGTCTACAAGTTTGCCATTACCTACTTTCCTATAGTCTGGAAAAAATAACGACTATTTCACAAATTCTGCCATTTTCTCTTTCAAGATATGCTTACGATACCCCATCCAGCTATGTATCACCTTGCGTTCCGGTGAAATCAGCACATAATGAGGCACTCCCTTTACACCATAAACCGCTGCAAGTCTGTCATTCACCTCACGAAGTTCATTCCATTGATGGCCGGTCAGTTTCTTTTCTGCCACAAACTTCTTCCACCTGTTCTTCGCAGCCCCACAAATGCTAACCAGTTCCAGCTTGCCTTTATACATACGACTCACTTCTTCCATTTCCGGCAGTGCCTCCATGCAAGGCTGGCAACCGAGGTTCCAGAAATCAAGCAGAATGTATTTACCCTCAAATTCAGAGAGATGATGCTTATTCCCCTCCGTATCATACAGTGTGCCGTCTACCATGTGGTCGCCTTCTTTTACTGGTTCCACCATCTTGATATAAGTTGCTATTTCACGTCCTACCAGCGACTTGCGGTCAGCCTCAGACAAACGTGCATACAACGGATAAACCAATTCTTTATGGGAATATTGAGAGTCGGGGTTCCAATTGAGGAAAGACAACTGATCACAATACTTTTCCAGCCAGACTTTTGTGACCGGAGCCGTTTTCATGTATTCCAATTCCCGTAACCGAACTTTGTCTTGCAGAGGATATATATGATTCCGACGGATAGAATCAATCTTGTTTCGGATGGAAATATCATTTATGCTCTTGTCAAACATTTCATAGACTATCATCTCTTGCTTAAAGGCTTCCACCATTTCCGGCATTCCCAGCTTGGTAAATTCAGCCTCCGCCTGCTGCTCCGGTACCTCACTTTCTACCGTCCAGAACGGACAGAGCATGCCTTCACCCTGGATCCGGATTTTTGCCCCAGAAACTACCCATAGAGAAAGCGGCCACACTGAAAATGTCTTCTTATAGATTACTAATAGCAACAGCTGCCAAGATTCCTTTGAAGTAATGGTATCCCTTAACACAAACCTGCCATCTGTAACCGTATCAGATAGCATAGCGGCCGCATACTTTCTGTTTTCAAACTGAAAGAGGGAAACAATTGAACTGTCGGGCAGGTTCTTCACAAATCCTTCTATCAGGAATTCACCTTCCGGAACCTTCTGCCCAGAATGGCACCCCCCTATCACCATCCCCAATAACATGGAAAAGAATAATATTGTAGTGATTTTCATGGTATTATATTTTTATAAAAATGAGTCCGCTTTCAAATGCGGTTTCTTCCTTTCAACTTCTCTCAGAAGCATATAAAACATGCGTAGAAACCGATTTGAAAGCGGACTCAAAAAACTGATTACTGAAGTCTGAACGTAACAGGCACGGTGTATTTCACTCTCACGACCTCTCCCTTCTGCATGCCCGGTTTCCACTTAGGCATGGTCTTCAGCACGCGCAAAGCTTCTGCATCCAAATCCGGATCCACCGCACGAACCACATTGAACTCGGTAGGAGTTCCGTCTTTTTCCACTACAAACTGCACGATTACCCGTCCCTGCACATTGTTCTTCTTGGCACTTTCCGGATATTTCAGGTTGTCTTGAAGGAATTTGAACAACTCCTTCATCCCTCCTGGATATTCAGGCATCTGTTCCGCTACCATAAACACTTCGTCCTTTGCCACACTGTCAGTAGGAGCCGCTACTGAATCCGGTGCGACGGTTTCTTCTTTGGCATCCTGTTTTTCGGATGCTCCCTGCGAGCAGGAGGTGTTTCCGGCAACGAGTAGAGCAAAGGCCGGAAGCATGAACAGTGCATATTTAATACGCCCTGTTCCGTTTGATTTTTTCTTGTTCATCATAATGATACGTTTTTTAAGATGAGAGAAATTGAAATTATTGGATAATCCATACTTGTGGCTATAAGCCAACCCAAGCAGGTGATATTGATAACTCTTGGTGGCGAATCCCGCTTCCACGACTCTCTTGTCGGCCAGGAACTCCAGATTGAGCCGGACTTCCCGTTTCAGCAGCCAGGCAAAAGGATTCATCCAGCAGCAGATGCTGACCATCTCGGCAAGCAGCACATCGCCGGAATGTCGCTGCTTTACGTGTGCCATCTCGTGCGTCAGGATTTCGTCCAGCTCGTCTTCCTTCACCGTCGCCGGATTCAGGAAAATCCACCCGAAGAAAGAGAAGGGTCCGGACGAGCCATTCAGGCATTTCACACGGATGCCATTTATCGTCTTCTCCGGCGTACGCAAGATCAGGTGCCACAAACTGCACGCTTGCACGAGGAACCGGACAGACAGCACCAGCATACCGGCAAGATACAGGTATTCCATCCAATCGGACAACACCCACACGCCGTTTCCCGCTTCCGCCGTTTCACTTCCCACCACTATTTCCGGCAACACCACCGAATAGTCAAAATGCGTGAGCATGATCAGGCTGTCACGACTTTCCAGCCATTCCCGCACGTCGACCAGCGGCAATACGAAAGGCAGCACCAGCGCCAGCAGCAGAATGAATCTTCTGGAACGGAAAAATGTGTCCCGCGTACATACCAGCTTGTACAAGGCGTAAAACAGGACCAGCCCGAGATTGACTTGAAGAAGATATAGCATAGTAAAAAACAATTTAAAAGGTAAGTAAATCTAAAATATTCTATTTGTCTTCCCGCTTCTCAATCAGGTCGATAATCTCGTTCAGCTCGTCCTTGGAGATTTTCTGCTCCTTGGCGAAGAACGACACCATCTCCTTGTAAGAGTTGGCGAAATAGTTGCGCACAAGGTTGCCCACCGAATTGCGGGTATATTCCTCCTGCGCTACCAGCGGCGTATAGCGGTAAGTGTTCCCAAACTTTTCGGCCTTCAGGTAGCCTTTCCGCTTCAGGTTGTTCACAATCGAGGCCACCGTGGTGTAAGGCGGCTTCGGCTCGTCATAACATGCCACGATTTCTTTCACGAAACACGGTCCCAAATGCCAGATGAAACGCATGGTCTCTTCTTCCTGATAAGTTAGCTTTTCCATATCGAATTAGGTTTTCTACGAACTTTTCGCAAATCTACGAAGTTGTCGTAATAGTCATTCAAACAAACAGTTAATTAATTTAAAAGGAAAGATTATTTTTTCTTATCTCACCCATACACACCCAAAATCGCAGCGCAGATTCAGATTATACACAGACAATCATATCAAACACCCCGATTTGTTTCCGGCAATGCGCCCACATTTTGAGCAAAGTGCCTTATCGTTTTTTACGTTTCTCTGTCCAGAAACGTACGTCTTTCCTGGCGGAAACGTAGGTTTCCCTGCCACGAAACGTACGTTTCCAGTAAGGAAAACGTAAAAAAGGCCTTGACAGGTGGTTGTTTGTTCAAAGAGATTTTCCTCAAAATCAAGTGATTATCATCTCCTCAGCATCCGATATACGATGTGCCTAAAAACTTGGAAAGATTTCCCATTCCATTTGGAGAATCGAAAAATCTCCGTATCTTTAGAGCCCTAGCCCTTAATTATTTTGATATGAAAAAAATCAGTAGAATCTTAGGAATGACGGCGGCGTGCCTGCTCTGTCTGTCACTGAATGTGACAGCCAACCCATCCGCCAGCCACCTGTCACAGAAAAATGGAGAAACCGTTATCTGCCGGGGAGTAGAAGCACACACTTCCGGACCGATGGTCAAAGTGGGAAAAACAGCCCCCGACTTTCGGGCGGTCAATGCGAAAATGGAAGAGGTCAGTTTGTCGGACTACAAAGGGAAGAAAGTGATTCTGAATATTTTCCCCAGCTTGGACACGCCGACATGTGCGCTGTCTGTCCGACAGTTTAATGCCAAGGCAGCAGGACTGGAAAATACCGTAGTTTTATGCCTTTCCATGGATCTGCCTTTCGCGCAATCACGTTTCTGTTCTACCGAAGGACTCGACAACGTAGTGCCGCTGTCGGTGTTCCGCAGCCGGGATTTTGTCACGAACTACGGTCTGCAATTAGCTGATGGTCCGCTGGAAGGACTGATGGCACGGGCGGTCATCGTGGTGGATGAAAATGGGAAGGTATGCTACACGCAGCTGGTGAAGAACATCTCCAATGAGCCTGATTATAAAGCCGCACTGAAAGCCGTGCAATAATCTGCCCCAAAGTGAAGGGATACGCTATTCCCTTCCTTTGGCATTGAAACGGAACCCCACTCCCAGCATCAGGTTGTTGGGGTCCTTGAAATCATGCAGCTGGTAGCCCACATGCAGGAAGAGGTTCTTGGTGATATCCGTCTTCAAGGCCAATACCTGATAAAAGGCGTCGGTGTCGGCTCCCTGACAGATGAGGTTTCGTCCGACTCCCAGATTGATGGAGAAAATGGGCATCACAATTTCAGCACGCAACGAAAGTCCGACGGCAAACTGTTCCCGGAACGGAGGGCGATAAAACTTGATGGTCTCCGCATCGGGAGGTGTCGCACTGTTGGCGATATGATGGGAAATATTCGCACTCTCATCATACTGGGCATCCAACGATATTCCGGCACGGAAATAGCGGCTGAAATTATACATCGGCGTAAAATTCAATCCTAGAATACCAAAGGAGCCGGGCACCAGAATGGGAGTGCCGTCTTCCAGAAACACGCCTTTCTTCCGGGTGGAACCATACACAATCAAATCATAACTGAGATAGGGTTTGAAAGCCGGACGCCGGAAGGTGCAGGCAGATGCCGCTTTTTCACTCCCTCCAAAATAACGGGTAATGCCGATAGTGGCTCCTACCGTATTCACACCCGCATTGGGATAGCCCGTATTCCCGTTTGAAAAATGGGAAGCGACAACCCCGGCCCGCAGACTGGTCTGTGCATCCAGCTGCCAGTTCAACAGAAATCCCAGATGCAGATAAGCGTTCACCTTGGAACCGACCACCCGGTTGTAGGGATTCGATTCTGCATCAAACTTTTTCCACCCGAAAGAGGCTCCAAAGTTCCATTCATAATCAAAAGACAAACGGGGAGTGATACTCGCAATACGGGAAGTCTGGAACACATAAACAGACCAGGGATTTCCCAGCTCGGCCGAATTGAAAAACGAGTGGTACCCCACTCCGATACCTTGCACGGCATGAGGATACATCCGGCCGAAATATGAATCGGGGGCAAACTTGAATCCGTATTTCAGGTTGACCGACAGGTTTTTCCGGATGGGCGCAAAAACCGCATTGTTTCCGGCAAAAAACTCATGGGTGGGGAACACATAGGCCGGCTTCAGGTCAAAGCCTACCGCATGCACCATCTTATGGGAAAGGCTGTCACGGCCGCCTGCATACAACAACAGGGCGCAAGTGCACAAGACTGCACCTACGTACATCCTGACTATGAATCTATTCATCTTCATTGGTAATGTCAAAAGGTACTATCAAATAATCGAATGGAGTTGAACTGGAAAGCGTCCCGGAAAATATCATTCTCTTTCCGGTAAACGAATTGGAGAGATAAACCTTATAAGGTATATTATACATCTTCATTCCAGTAAAGACTTCCAAGCGTACTTTCCTGCCGGGTTCCAGTTTCTTTTCCACCCCCAGGTTTTTGTCCAGCCCCGCATCCAGCCTTTGCTCCTGAACACAGAAAGGCACCTTCGTGCCATATAATCCCGGCACGCCATTCACCACATCCGGAATCTCAACCTGAGAAAGAGAATCTTCCAACAATTGCTGTACATCCTCTCTCCCTATATTTCCGCTGCTACCCAACATGGAAAATTCTACTGTACGGGCTGAATTGCGGTAGGGATAAAAACACACTGTCACGGGCTGGGTACTGTTCAGGGTATTCACTACCATTTCGTCTACCGGCTCCAACATATTGTCATAAAAAGAGAACTGACTCCAGTCGTATGCTACACTGTCTACCTGATATTTCCTGGTCGGTGCAAAAGAAATTTGAATCATCTTTTCTTCGTAACGGTTGCCTACCCTGATTGCGGCCTCAAACGGCCTGTCATAAAGATTTTCTCCGGCAATCAGATGCAATTCGCGACTAGTCCTTTTTTCCACCTGAAAATCCAGAAAGGTATTTCGGCAATGCACAATACCGGTTTCGCCTTCTTCAAACGGAAGCGATTTTCCGTTCTTCCCTTCCAGGTCGGTGGCAAACACGGACATATCCGACCGCAAATAATTTATATCTATAATGCTCCAATTGTCGGTATCAAAACGAACCGTAACCTCGTTTTCTGTCTCCGAAAGGGAAACAGTCGGACAATCCGTCAAAAATTCATCAATAAAGACCTCGCTGTTGCATCCAGCCAACACCGACATCAAACTTAGGATACTGCATTGCAGCATACAAAACGTGCTTTTCATCATACCTGTAATTTCATTCAAACGTGAATCTTTTGCCGACAAACAGACTGACAGCTTTGGTCGCGTAAAATTAGAGTTTTTTTCAATATGACAAATAGATTCTCATAAAAAAGCCCGCCATTGAACTATTTTTAGCAATGACGGGCTCTTACCAATCTTCCTCTTTACTTACATACGATGTTTCCGGCAACCTGAGTTTCGGAAAATGCTGACACATCCCTTGAAAGGAGAAAGCAAATTTCCGGCTATGGTATTCGAAGCATGAAGTCCCCGCCCCGGCAGACCGAAGTGCAGGTCTTTTTCCGGACAATCGACGAAACGTACCCACGTGTGGCACCAATAATCCCAAATAGCCAGGCGGGAACCGAAGTTGCTGTGGCAGAACCGGGCTTCGTCACTGTGATGAATCTGGTGCTGATAAGGACTCATCAACACTACTTCCAGCCACCGCGGATATTTCAAAGGCACAGAAGAATGGCGGAGATTGGCCCCAGCCATGAAGAACAGAAAGCTGAACGAGTTGACGCCCCAAATCGTGGCGCGGGCCACCAAGTGATTGTTGAAGTAGAAGAAAAGGCCGGTCACCAGCACAAAAGCCGCCATACCTTGTAAGTTCTGCAACAGGATTTCCACGGGATGCATACGATAGAGCGTAAACGGGTTCATGACCGTGGCCGAATGATGCACCTTGTGAAACTCCCACAGATAACGGTTGCGGTGCAAGTAGTAATGCGTGACAAAGACAAAAAAGTCTTTCACGAGAAACAAAACCACGGGATAGCAAAAAGCCACCCACAGACTGGAAGAAGCGTCCGGACGAGGTCCCAGCCAATTGGTCAGTTGTATGGACAAGGCGTAGGCCAGCATGGAACCGACCGACAAATAGGGCACGATGCATACCGCCTTGAAACACAAACCGATGAAGAACAGACCATAGTCTGTACGGGCAGAACTGCTCCACCAGTTACGCTTGGCAAACAATTCCCGCCAGCTTTCCGCCAACGATTTTCTATGTACAAAATACAAAAGACAGAGCCCTATCAGTCCGGACATCAGAAGATAACCGATAAAGACTCTCCGTGCAGGGTCGAACAAATACGCCACTGGCAACCAGACTGCTTCTTTAAATAATTCCATCCAATTCATTTTTCTGCGTTGATTTAGAAATGTAATTCCAGGGTCAGCATCATGTTGAACGGAGCCGAGGGAATGATGCCTGGCCCCGGATAGCCTGTAGCCCTGCGGGTCATATAAATCTCGTTTCCGATGTTCTGCAAAGAGAGTACCAGCCCCGCATAACGGGTGGCTTGGTAGCTGACACTCGCATCCACCACACAGAAACCGGGAATGGCTCCATAGATACCATACACTCCGTCGTTAGGGTCCATCGGTTCATTGGAAGCGTCGGTGTACTGGAAAGAGGTACCGCTCACCTGCACGGCTGCCGAGAAGCGCCGGAAACTCAAATTGAGTCCTCCTTTCAGGTTATACAACGGCACAAACTCTATCTGCTTCCGGGACTGCCCCAGGTAACGGGAACCGGTCACAGCCACACTGGCATAGACTTCCGGCTTCAGATCCTCGTGAATCACCCGGGCAAAGGAAGACAAGTCGACTGAACAAGTACCTTCCATCCCATAACTGATACCGTTCCCCACATTGTCGCGGTAACGGTGGTAGGTGCCCTTCATCTCCGGATTCTCCCGATAGTATTCTCCGATGCGGTTACCGTAGTAGAGGAAGAAAGCACTGACATCATAACTGAGCAGACTCTTCCCGCGGGAACGGACTCCCACATCACTGGAATAGCCCGACTCATCCTTCAAGTCGGGATTGACGGCCAGTCCAGGGGATACGGTACGCATGTCATTGAACGTAATGGCCCGGTAATTCCGGGTGGCGTTGGCATAGAATTCAGCACGGGGCAACTTGCACGAAGCCGCAATTCCGGCCAAGAGGATGGTCCGGTTCTTATGCACCCGGTCTTTCAGCACATCGTTTTGCAGTTGGGGTGTCCCGTCGGTGTAGGCCACACGGTAGTGTGACAACTCACCCAAGATTCCGGTACGGATAATCTCGAAACGCAGACCCGGCACCACGGTCCACTTCTCTCCCAAACGGATGGAAGCCTCACTGAAGCAGGCCAGGTTCAGGTTGGGATAACGGTAGAAAGAATGTAGTCCGACCCTGCCGTTCATGTCCGACAAATCCGTGGTCCGCTCCACTGGCGTGAAATCGGGGCCTTTTCCCCGGCTGCCCGGAGCCTGTTCCCCCGTATTCCGTCCCTGATAGTATTTCATGCCGACCACCCACGAGGATTTCACTTCTGAAAAAGGAAGATGGAATCGTTTCAAGTAGCGGGCCTCCAGGCTCCAGTTGACAAAGATGCCGCGCTGCAAATCCCGATCTACATTCTGCGGGTCGGGTGACCCCACCCGCTTGGTGTGGTATCCCACCGTAAAGCGACGAGCATACAAACCGACCGCATGGAAATTCACCTCATCCCCACTCTCCTCAAAGGTTTTCCGGTACTTGAACGACAGAATGTTCCAGTCCACCATGAACCAGTTGCGTTCCCGGTTGCTTTGGTAGGGATTCTCTGCAAACATCTTGTCGGTCAGTCCGCCGGGCTGGTGTTCCAGATAATGGTATTTCAGCACATCCAGCTTGTAAAGTTCATAGGTACTGGGCCGGTAGAAAAACTGACCTAACACGCTGTATCCTTTGAAGTCGGCATTGGGACGACACCCGTTTCCCTTCTTGACCGTCCCCGACAGGTAGTAGGCGAATTTGCCCAACGTACCCGACAGTCGGGTATAGGAACTCAAAAAACCGTAACTGCCATACGACACGTGCTGCCTTACCTCCACTTTCTTGTCGGCCGGAGGCTCCGAAAGTTTGAAGTTCACCATCCCCCCAAACTGTGAACCGTACTGCAAGGCCGAAGCCCCGCGAAACACCTGCACCTCCTTGATGTCATTGGCATTGGGGGTGTAATAACTTTCCGGATAGCCCAAAGGGTCGGCACTGATGTCGTAGCCGTTCTGCCGCATATTGAAATTGGAAGAACGGTTGGGGTTCAGTCCCCGGGTACCGATGTTCAGTTGCAGCCCGCCCTCACTTCCTTCCTGAATCGTGATGCCGGGCACGTTCCGGAACAACTGACGGGTATTGTTGGCTGCCTTGTTGAACAGCATATTTTCCGTCAAAGTCACGTTACTTTTCTTGCCGGCGAAAATCATGGCTTCCTCCACATCGCGCATAAAGCGCTGTCCCTGTTCCTTGCGGGAAGCACTGCCCTTCACCTGTACCTCACCTAACATATACTCCTGGGGGCGGAACGACAGGTCGCACCGCACGGAATCACGCTCCGTCAGCTGCACGTTGACGTAGGTCACCTTGTCGGGCTGTCCGCAGCGACGGAACATCAGGGACAGGAAGGTGTAATCAGGACGTTTCACGGTAAGCGCATACCCAGTTCCTTTGTCATTGGTCTGCACCTGTACCGACTGATTACCCGCCAGACCGAAAATCTCCAGGCAAACGGGTCCCTTCACCTGCTTTTCTTCCCATTGAATATCGCCGTAAAGATGCAGCAGTGACTGAGAAAATCCCGGCACTGCCCACCCGATGCTTCCACCGCATAAAATGATACACAATAAAATCTTTTTCATCGGTCCTCCGTTTTTAATCGCCCTCTTCGCCGTCGCTGTACGTCACCGTAAGCCCCAACGCCGACACCACTTCCGTTTTCAAGATTCCAACCACTTTCTGCAGTTCCGCATACACCCGCTTCAGCTTCTCCGTTCCTTCCGGAGTTGCAGCCAGCCGGGCCAGGTCGGTCGTCTCCTTATCCAGTTCGGCATGCAGCGCCGTGAACACCTGTTCCATTTTTTGCAGAATCTCCGTTCTCTTGGCAGGAGGAAGGTATTCTCCCAACATCGTGGCAAAAGAAAGCGCCCCATTCTTGACCGAGGACTCCCCATACGGATAACCGTCATAGAAGCGTTGGAAAGCCTGAACAGACCGAACCAACAAGCGGGTGGAAAGTCCCTCTCCATGGTAATAAGCCTCCACCGTCATCGGCTCCGGCTGATGGACTGAAACGCCATAAATGCCCACCGGAATGCCGACCTTGGCTGTCCGGATATGGGCCTCAAAGTTACTCATCAGCAGGTTGAGCACCACGTTCAGACTACCGCCCACGGAGAAATCATCGTTACGCACAAAATTGTCGCCACCTTTCTCATAAGAGGCATACACCGCCTCAGCCTGCTTCACTAACAACCGGGTCAATACCGGAAAGAAAGACAGATACTCTCGTCCCGTTTCTCCCGTTAAATCCACCCGGCCGGAATACAGCAAATAATCGAGTGCCGCATAGCCCAAGGCATTGGGAGACAACACCCCACGGTCCAACCGCTCCGACAAAGCCTCTGCCGAATACCGATTCCGCACAGCATCTTCCAACTGGGCCTTATTGACCGGAAAACGGGCCGATACCGGGTACAGACCATAAAGCTCTCCCACGAAATAAGGCTGGTCGAAAATAATCAGGTCTTGCAAGGACAGGAAAGCGGTCTCATACTGCTGCTTCAGCTCTACTAATTTTTCAGGATATTTCTCCAGTTCTCCAGCGATTTCATCCAAACGCCGCACCTGAGCCAAATAGCCAGCATAGGCAGGTAATATCTGTTGCCGATACCAGAAATCCAGGTATTGCGGATCAATCTTGGAGTTTCCATTGTATCCTTTGATGGGGGTGTACACACACGAGGTAAAACCCACCATGCTACCCAGCAAAAGCAGGCCTATCCACACATAGTTCTTCATGTTTGGTCAATGCTTTTTTAGTGAAAATACTGATGTACTTTTTCAATAGCCGCGCTGATGGAACCTTCCTGTACCCCGGTGAGTCGGTCTTTCTCCCACACGCCTGTCTCGCCTTGCGTCAGTCCGTTGTAAAGGGCGACCGCCTGCTCCCACGTGATCCGGGATTTCCCAGCCTCATCCTTCACAAACGGAAGGGCCAGGATAAACCCAAGCGCCTCTCCCATGGAATGGAAATAGCCTTCGCTCGGCACCGAAACTGTCCGTTCCAGGAAGGTCTGGCTTTCCCGCAAATAATAGACCGTACGCAAGGAAAACAATTGGGCCATCTGCCCGCGAAGGAAAGCCACCTGCTTCCGCACTTCCTCCAGATTGTGGTCCCCAATGGCCTTCCGTCCCTTGTAAAAAGCCTGATAGACCGAGGTATTGATGCCGCTCAGTCCCTGCATGCCCACCGCCTCTTTTTCAATATAGTTAGCCAAGAACAAAGGAGCCAGCCGATTCGGGTCTACGTCCAACGTACCCAAATAGCCATAAGCAATGTCCCAGCAATGCGCCATCTCCGTATAGTTCTTACCGGCCACCAGCGATGCATTGTCCGCCTTCAGGGCCTTTTCCAGGAAATAATCGACCTTGTCGAGCGTCAAAGCCCCCATCAGGGCTTTCTGGATGACCTGCCCTAATTCCACCCCTTTTTCGTCCAGCATCCGAGATTCTTCATTCGACACCGCCACCGTACCCGACACGCCTAGCTGTGCTTTCCGGCTGACTGCCTCACTATTCACCAGTGCATACAGCTGGTCTGCCAGTCCGGAAATACGGTCGGCTACCGGCTTTCTGAGTGCTTCATTCGTCGGAGACAAGGCACTCGCAATGACCTTCCGGTAGTTCTCCAGCTGTTTGGAAAAATTGCTCTGCGTCTTGCTGTTGATGGCATTGTTGAAATGGCGGAAAGCCAGAATCATGTCTCTCGATTCTCCAATGTCCACCGTAGAAATTCCGTTTTGAGTAAACTTATATTCCATCAGGAGCTCCTCTTTCTTCTCTTCGGTTGAATCGGTCATTCTTTCCAATTCTTTTTTCGCACAACCGGAGAGCAGACAAGCTGCACTTCCCAAATACATCATCCATAAAGTGATTTTTTTCATTTGATAAATTATTTAAGTTAAGGTAAATACATAGCTTTTGAATAAATCAGGTAGTCCACCCCATAATCGGTGATATGGAAAGATTCCGCGTTCCGGCTATACTCATACTGCATTCCGTAGAACGTATCATCGGCATCTCCATTGACATAGAATTCCGAAGAGACATCCACCCGGCCATACGGACTGAGGAACACGGCAAAATAGAAGAGGTCGCCACTTCTCTTTTCAATCGTGTATTTCCGGTCCACTTGCTTGCCGGAAAAAGACAATACTCCGTTACGTACCTTGGAAGCAATGCAGTTCTTCCCGTCGTACAAGGTGTCGACCACCAACCGGTTATCGGTGTCCAAGTACTGAATCACCATGGCCGTCAGATTGGTCGGGTCCTGCCGGTTGTGAATGTCTGCCCGCGCATAGAAATTCAACTCTATCGAATAAGTATTGTGATCCTCTCTCTGAAACTCGTCCGACGGAGTAATCCCCCAGTCGCCCGGATGCTTCGGGAAACAGTTGAAAGGTACTCCCAACTCCAGCGGCAACTTGTCGGCTTCCTTCAAGGAAATAAACTTGCTGTAATCTTCGGGTGGCATCTCCACCGTTTCTTCCTGACAACCAACCAGCAGCACGGCCATTCCTACCCATACATAATATTTCATACATTTCTTCATTTATCAATTCAATTTTATTCGGGCGGTATAAGGTCCTGCCACTCCTTCCCACTCGCGGTTTCCTTTTTCTACAAACTCCTGAAATACGACCTCCTCGTTGAACTTCAGTCCGGGCAAGAAAAAAACGCCCTCTTCAGTAGCCATATATCCCGACCCCAACGCCGTGTAATACGTGCTGCCATCGTAGCCTTCCACCGTCTTTTCCGGCTGCTCGTTCTTGTAGAACAGCTCATACTGCAAACGGTCGTAACGGGCCACCCGTTCTCCATTCTCCCGCGTATGTCCATAATGATAAGTCATACGGTCGTCCATCAGCGTATACCCAAAATCCATGGTACTCTGATACACCACCTCTCCGGTGGCCGTCAACAACACCTGTAAAACACAGGGACGTTGAGATTTCTGGCTGCCTGCGACAAAAGAGCGTTTCCGAAACCGTTCTTTCCGGTCAATCCGCCGTTGCATCCGTTCCTTCCATTCCTCCATCGAGAAATCGAGAGGAGTCAGTTCAATCCATTCGGAACCTTCCCCCAGATAGTTTGCTGTACGCAACACGATTTTGTCTTTCTCCACACGTACCGGAGAAAATCGGTTTTCCACATTGACTTCAAATCCTTTTAGCTGATCGAGCATAGTAGGCGTCGTCAAAATCAGGTTCAATCCCTCCGCCACCTTTATCTCATAGTTTGCCTCCATCACCTCCAGATTGAATTCCGGAGCATAATAGGTTTTTCGCTCCATTTCCGTTTGGTCAGCGTCCGACTGCCGGTAAGCGATATCCGTCAGCATCTTCAAAGTACCGTCGGGTTGGAACTTCACAAACAGATTGTAGCCACCCACGCCCAGACGGCGGGATAAGATTTCAGGATACAACGAGTTGTAATTTGTCTTTATATTTTCGGTGATATTCGTATTCAAATAATTGTCCACTTGCGGGAAATAACGCACCAGCCATCCGTTTTCGGCTTGACACAAGCGTTCCCGGAAATCCTTTGCCGCCGGCAAGTCCTCAATATTACTCACCGATACAGGTTCCTGCTTGCTGCACCCCATACCTAATCCGCAAACCATCACTATGCAAAACATCAATTTTTTCATCACACTGTTTTTTATCACGAGGCCGGAGCATCGTGTGGTTGTTGATTATAATGCTTGAGAGAAGCTGAAATGACCCGGGTCAGCTGCGCTTCCCTGCGAATCTTAAAGTTCTCCCACAAAAACTCATCGACAAAAGCCATTTTACGCTGCAATATCGCCTTGGCTCCTTCACCTCCCAGCTCTTGTGCCGTATTCAGGCATTCGTTGATTTCACTGACAGACAAGCTCACGAGCATGCTCAATGTCTCGGCAAAATCGCAAAGGGAAGATTCCATCGCCCCATTGCTGAAGAAACCTTTCTTCCAACTGTAAGGTGTACCCTGAAACTGATACTCCCCTTTGGGTATGTCCGCACTTTTCGACCACTCATAATAAAGAGAAGACGGATTGAGCGCTGCAAACTTGTCGAGTAAGGAAGGTCGTCCTTGTACCAGCCGTTTGGCAAAAGCAAAAGTCGCCATCCGCACATACGGGAACAACTTTTCTGCCGTTTCCGCCGAAAAACGATTGGCCCCAAACACCGGAAGAACAGCTTCCCCCAAAGAGGTATTAATTTCACCTATCTGCAAGGAATTCAAATTGACCTCTCCCAGCAGAAGGATTTGCCGGGGGGCATATTCCTTCACGAAAGGCGTACCACCGGCCTGTTCAAAAGGTACTATCCACAAAGCCTTCAAGGCCTCCAGCAACGGACGAATTTTCTCCCGATTGGGCGGCAGGTTGTCAGGCCAGTCTGTTTCTCTATAAGGCGTCCGGATGTACCCTACCTCTATATTATAGGGACGAGTAAATTCCTCCGACAGCCATTGGTCCAGTTCGGTTTGTGGTCCAGGTTCCGAAGCAAAAGGATACTGTACGGCCCCCTCTTCCTTCCGGCATCCCCCTCCCAAGCAAACGATTCCTACCAAAAGCAATAAATAAATCTGTTTTCGCATATCATTATAAGTTTACGGATTAATAAGAGTTACCCCCTCGGGCAAAGAGAGCGTTTTGCGGGAATCCTCCGGCTGTAACACATAGCGTGCCTTCTTAGCCTCTCCCACCCGGTTACGGTCTACACTGATATTGAAGCGACGCAAATCGAACCAGCGGAGTCCTTCGTGAATGAACTGCTGCCGGGCCACCTCACTAACATAGTACAGAATACCCGTCTGTTCCTGCGTAAGCGGACGATAGAAAGGCTGTATCCGTTCCCGGTCGGACGGTTTCACATTCTCGATTTCAGTACCCGACAACTCACTCCCGATGCCATCCGCAATATGCTTCTGGTTGATGAACGTAATCAGGTCGTCTTTGGCCAAATCAGCGCGGCCCGTCATGGCGTAAGCTTCAATACGGTGCAGAAAAACTTCTTCGGTGGTCAGCAAGACATTCTTTGTGTACTGTCCGCGACGTTCGTTCAGCAATCCGTCGGCCGACTGGAAATGGGTAAACTTCGGCCAGTAGGCACGGGTCCGGTCGAGTCTGCGCACCGCCTTGAAATAACCTTCTATCTGCCGGATACTTTTGGACGAGAAACGCTGGAAAACCTCCTCATACGATACGCTTCCCAGTCCGTAGCGGTCGGTCTTGTAGTTCTCTTCCCAAAGACTCTCCACCGTAGTAATCAGCAGATTGCTGGGATTATCTTCCGAAGCATACCCCTCCACCATCTCCTCCACCGATTTTTCCTTATACTCCTGATAAGGCAAGATGGATTTCTTGACATCGTTTCCCAGCACATACGTGGCATAGTCGATGACTTTCTGCCACTGCCCCGTGTAAGCAAAAAAGCGGACGGCCAATGCATAAGCCGCTTTTTTATGGAAATGAAATTTTTTCTTCTCATAATACTCGTCCCGCACCCAAGCCAGACCGTAAGAAAGGTCTCTTTCAATCTTCCGGTAAGTGTCCTGCAAGTTCTCTTTCGGATAAGACACCCACGCATTCTTCTCGGATTTCTCCACATAAGGGATGCCGGGCAGGCCTTTGTTGGTTTCCTCGTCGGCAAAAGGCGGCGCCCAGATATTGGCCACCATGAAATGCAGGTAAGCACGAACCAAAAACGCCTCGGCATAAAGGGCCTGCAACTGCGGGTCTTCCTTGTCCGGATAAGCGGCCAGCAATTCCAGCACCTGATTGGCCTGGGCGATTCCCCGGTAACAATCCAGCCAATACAGCTTGGGAGAATCCAACTCTTCCTCGTGGTAATCGTTCCAATAAAACATGGCCTCGTTCAACCGTGAAGCCGGCAGTTGCACGCTCCGGTCGTCTACATTGTCCGTCCGCAACTCCAGGAAACGGAAATAACTGGCTTCCGGATAAGCAGCCGTCAGCAGTTGGGCAATCTTCTCTTTGGAGTCGACTTCCAATCGGGATACTGTTCCAGAAAATCATTGCAGGCAGATAGTACGAGGCAAACCGCTCCCAAAAGGGAGGAAACATATCTATTTATCTTTCTCATATTTTCTATTCATTAAAAACTTAACTGTACCGACATACTGTACGTCCTGGGAGTGGGAGAAGAAACCCCTCCGGAATTGATGAACTCCGGATCTCTTCCCTGCAGTTTCTTATCCGCATAAATCAAAAAAGGATTGGTCACCTGGGCGTACAGACTGAGGCCTTTCATCTTCATTTTCTCACAAACCGCGCGAGGGAAAGTATATCCCAGTGAAAGACTCTTCAAGCGCACAAAACTTCCGTCGGCCACATTCACCTGCGAATAGTTGTAGGTATTGTAAGCCCGCTCCACATTCTCTTTTCCCATCAAGCTGTAAATGTCATATCCCGGAATGACCGGAATGTGCTTGGTCTGTTCATCCCCCTTTACCAGCCAACGGTCGCGATACCGGGTGGTGAACACATTCAGGTCGTTGTATTCCGGGTCAAATGTCGGACTGGTTCGCACTTTATTGCCTATCCGGGAAGTCAGGAACACGGAGAGGCTCCAGCCTTTGTAGCGGAAAGTGTTTTCCAAACTGGTGGTGATAAACGGATCGGAAGGGCCCTCATACAACAGATAAGACCGGTTATAAGTCGTATCATAAAAATTGGCCCCCGCAATCTGCGAATAGCCGTTGGACGACAATGGCAGATTGCCAAAATAAAACTGGGGTAATCCTCTATCCGTCAGTCCCCGGAGGTCGAAAGAATACAATCCTCCCCGAGGAAACCTTTCGATGTTCCCTCGCCCGTTGCCTGCCACCATGTCGAAAGTGGTAGGTCGATTCAGCAGACGGGTTATCTCCTGGTGATAGAACGAAAATCCCCAGACCGTATTCCAGCTGAAATCTTTCTGCCGGATGTTCTGCGTATTCAACAGAAAATCAAGGCCCACGGTCTTCATATCCCCAAAGTTCATCCATTTCTTGTACTCCCCCCCGATACCGGAAGTCTGTACCCAGTCAATCAAATCGAATGAACGGCGCGAATACACATCCAGCGAACAGCTGATCCGGTCGTTCCAAAAAGACAGGTCGGTCCCCACATTGAACTCATACATTTTTTCCCAAGTGAGGTCACGGTTTTCCAAGTGCTGGATGTAAATGGCATATTCCCGGTCGGAGATATCCTTGCGGAAGGTCAGACGACTGTCGTACACCGGCAAGGAATTGATGGCTTCACTATTCATCTTGGCCACCAACCCATAACTCATGCGCAGGGAAAACTGGTTCCAGAAACGACGGAAAGGCGCAAAGAACGACTCGGCATCCACATTCCATTTCACCCCCACATTCCAAGTGGGCAACCATCTGACCCGACAACCAATTCCGGCCGCATTGGAACCCTCGTAATTTCCTACCAGATTCAAAATGTACCGATCCCGGTAGTCATAGGTGAAAGAGCCGGAAAAAACGACGTCACGCTCATGGTGGTCGCGCAAGGAAAAATAGTCCTCCCCTTCATTCAGTGTCTTTTCAAACACCAGCGGTGAAGTCATGACACTGTTGGCCCGGTTAAACCCAATACCGTATCCCTTGAAAGTATCGGACGACAAGTCTTTCATCTTCACCTCGGCAAAAGAGAACCACTTGATCCGGTGTCCGCCCCATTCGTGAGCATAATCCAATGAGGCACGTCCCAGATAACTATTCATCGTCTGTGACGATTTCTGGTAAACCCCATCCATGGGCAGAATCACCTGCGGCTCCCCCTTCTCTGGACGGTAAAGGTAAATGTTGTGCTGTCTTTCCCACAATCCCCGGTCGGCCCGGTACGCCCACAACACATTGGAGTTTTCTCCCAAAAAATGCGCCATCCCCGTCACCGCCATACGGGTATTCAACAAAAGCGACAGACGCAGTTTCTTGACAGGCTCCCATTCCCCGCTCAGCGAGAAACGGAAATCAGACACGCGGATACGCATGTAATTTTCTTGATACTCTTGAAGAATATTAAATGGTGCCCAATCGTTCCGGTAATATTCATAATTTCCTGCCTCATCGTAAGGACGCAACGTACGGGACGTATTCAACGCATAATTGAACGGGTTGATGTCAAAATCACGCTTATAAGCTCCTGCCTCCAGATTCCGGATACGTGGAAACGTTCCCGGGGCACGCTGTTCCCGGAAGTTGGCCTGCAGATTGGCAGATACTTTCAGACGGGGAGACAGAAAGAAACTCGAATTCAAGAAACCCGTAAAGCGTTTCACCTTCTCCGCTACCGTTTCACCCGGATCATTGTAAAAACTCACGGAGGCATAAGTGGCCGATTTCTCTCCCCCATAACTCAAGGACAAAGAATGATTTCGTGTCAGCGACTGGGTATAGATGTGCTTGAACCAATCGGTATTATGCGTGGATGCCTTGTGTAAAAACGCCCTTCTGGCTTCCAACGTATTGGGTAAACCGAATCCGTCTTGCTGAAAGGAATCGATAAGCTGATACATTTGAGAATATACCCCTCCCCTTCGCCCATAAAGGGCGCGGTTCATCGTAAAATAGCCTTTATTCTCCATCTCGTGATAAACCTGCATCGTTTCGGCACTGTTCATCATGTCAAACTGCGTATACGACGGTCTGAGCCGCAAAGAGGTCGTCAGATTATATGTCAACATTGAGTCCTTTTCCGCGTTTGCCAGCCTTGGACTCCACGACGATGACTCCGTTCATCCCTCCGGCTCCGTATAAGGAAGTGGCCGAAGCATCTTTCAACACCTCCACGCTTTCAATGTCTGCCGGATTCAGTCCGGCCAGTGTAGAACTGACCAACGTAATGGCATCCCCGGAAGCCAGCTGTTCCTCGTTCAAAGCGACCATATCCTCTACTACTGCTCCATCCACCACCCATAAAGGCTGCACATTTCCATGAATGGAACTGCCTCCTCGAATGTTGACCTTCGGAGCCGCCCCGAAAGTGCTGGAAACCGCAGAGACATTTAACCCCGGCGCTTTTCCTTCCAACAGGCGACTGAAATCGGCTTGGGGGGTTGAAAGGAAGTCCTGGGTAGAAACTTTGGTGACAGCCCCTACAAACAGTCGGGAATTCACCTTACTATATCCCGTCACGACCACCTCCGCCAAGGCCTGCACATCGGATTCCAACACGATGTGCAATTTCTTTTCCGACTTGACAACAAACTCATAGGGTTTCATCCCAATATAACTGACCGTCCATTTTTCACCCACAGAAGTACGGGTTTCAAACTGACCGTTCAAATCTGTGACGACACCGCTTTTCTTCCGTACATTCTGTACAGCGGCCCCGATTAACGGCTCTCCACCGCCATCGGTCACGACTCCCCTCACCACAATCTGTGGCATCGCCTCTCGGGTGCCATGAGAAGAGCTTGCATATAAAGCGCTTATATGCAACAGGAAAGATAGAGCCAAGAAGAGCCCTACGTTGTGATTTTTATCCATAAAATAGTTCGGTTAAGGTTTTTTACACAAGTAAAAATTTTCTTTGCAAAAATACGACAAGCCTATTCCATGGGAAATCGCCAAAAATGGTTATTTTACGTATCCACAAACGATAGAATATCCCCACATATAGTGATTGTTTTTCATATCAGATAAATCCACTATGTCAAGGATTTTCCGTACATTTGTCTAAAATTCTATTTTAAACCGCACAAACGTATGAAATATTTTGAAGTGACCTTTACCGCACAGCCGTGCAATGAGATCATCACCGACGTACTCTCGGGACTGACTGCCGACATCGGCTTTGAAAGTTTCGTGGAATGTGAAAACGGTATGCAGGCCTATATCCAGCAAAGCCAGTTTGATGAAGAGGCCCTCAAACAGGTAGTGGAAAATTTCCCAATACCTGATACAGCCATTACTTACTCCATCACGGAGCCGGAAGACAAAAACTGGAACGAGGAATGGGAAAAGAATTTCTTCCAGCCCATCGTCATCGACAACCGCTGCGTGATTCACAGTACTTTCCATAAAGATTACCCAAAGGCGGAATACGACATCGTGATCAATCCGCAGATGGCGTTCGGTACGGGACACCATGAAACCACCAGTTCCATTTTGGGTGAATTGCTGGAAGCCGATTTAAAAGGCAAATCGGTACTCGATATGGGATGCGGAACGTCCATCCTGGCTATCCTGGCCAGCATGAGAGGAGCAGAAAAGGTGACTGCCATCGACATTGACGACTGGTGCGTGAACAATTCACGCGACAACATTGCCCTGAACGGCATCTCCAACATCACCGTGGAACTGGGCGACGCTTCCCTGCTGAAAGGACACGAACCGTTTGATGTCATCATTGCTAACATCAACCGCAACATTCTGTTACAAGATATGCCGGCTTATGCAGCCTGTATGAAAAAAGGTTCAGAATTGTACATTAGTGGTTTTTATACACAAGATATTCCGGTATTACGTGAAAAGGCAGAAAGCTTGGGCATGGAATATGTACACCACCGAGAAAAACACAATTGGGCAGCTGTAAAATTCATCATGAAAAAATAAGATTCTCCAATAAGAAAACAGCAAAGGCTGTCAGCGCTTCAATGCTTTGACAGCCTTTTTCATTTCTTCACTTACCCGATAAGATTCACCAATCTTCTGAAGGGTCTTGCGGAAGGTGAAATCATCCAAGTGACAGTTTTGAAGGAAAGCCAAAGTCTTTTCCGGGAATTTCACCAAACATACTGAAAGGGCCCATGACACAGCCATGCGTACGTAATATCCTTCATGCCGGATACCATCGAGCAAGGAAAGTAATTCATCCACATGATTCGCATCCAAGAAATAACTCATGCCCATCACCACCCCGAAGCGAACTTCATACTCGCCCGATGCCTTCATCCATTCCTTCAGGTAATTCCAAAGACGGGCTGAATGCTGACAGACAAACGCCGGACCACCCCCAAACTTAAACGTATCGCACACCGACCAACTGTTGATGTTCCATACAAAACAGGTGACACGGTGAAGGTAGACCTCTATATCTTCATCGGGCTTGATGCATCCCAATACCATCCCCTGCAACATACGTTCTTCCATGTAATACCCGTCGGCTGTTTCAAGATACTTTTCCCAGTCGCTCTTGGCAATCCTGGCAGCCAGTTTCCGCAGTGCCGGCAAACGAATGCCCAACACATGTTCTACACCCGGGTGAAGCCCTTCCGTAAACTTGCGGTTCCCATCTTCCGCCAATATCAGCAGATGTTCTTTGACGGTCAAACCGTCCAGTCTGAATTCCTCCATGACCTTATTATATACGCATTTTTTAAATTCCGGGCAAAGATAGGAAAAACTGAAAAAATTATGCATTTTTGTTTGGATATTTCATCCGATTCGCTACCTTTGTAGCCGAAACAAAGAAAGAACAAGAAAAATAACATTATGAAACATTCTATGGTAAATACATTCTTCTGGTGGCGCCGCTTACAACTCTAATAGTCGTAAGGGAACTCAGTCGCGCGTATATACCTCAAAAAGATATAACCATACAGAAAGGCTGTCGTACTTACGACAGCCTTTTTTGTTTTTACCCCTAAAAAATACAAATACACTCATGAAAAGTTATCAAGTCAATCAAGAAGGATTTTATGGAGATTTTGGTGGAGCCTACATCCCGGAAATTCTCCATCGCTGTGTGGAAGAATTACGAAACGCTTATCTCCAGGTACTGGAAGATGAAAGTTTCCAAAAAGAATATCAAGCTTTACTCAAAGACTATGTAGGACGCCCCTCTCCGCTTTACCTCGCCAAACGGTTGTCGGAAAAATACGGATGCAAAATCTATCTGAAAAGAGAGGACCTGAACCATACGGGAGCCCATAAAATCAACAATGCCATCGGGCAGGTACTGCTGGCCCGAAGAATGGGAAAGAAACGAATCATTGCCGAGACAGGAGCCGGACAGCACGGTGTGGCAACCGCTACGGTATGTGCCCTGATGGGAATGGAATGCGTGGTCTACATGGGAAAGACCGATGTGGAACGCCAGCGGGTGAACGTGGAACGCATGCAAATGCTGGGAGCCAGAGTGGAAGCCGTCACCTCCGGCAACATGACCCTGAAAGATGCCACCAACGAAGCCATACGCGACTGGTGCTGCCACCCGGAAGACACGTACTATGTAATTGGTTCTACGGTAGGGCCTCATCCTTATCCGGACATGGTGGCCCGTCTGCAATCGGTCATCAGCGAGGAAATCAAGAAACAACTGATGGAACACGAAGGACGTGACTATCCGGATTACCTGATGGCCTGCGTAGGGGGCGGAAGCAATGCTGCCGGCACCATCTATCATTATCTGGACGACGACCGGGTGAAAATCATTCTGGCAGAAGCCGGAGGAAAGGGTATCCACAGTGGATTCTCGGCTGCTACCATCCAGTTGGGACGCTTGGGTATCATCCACGGCTCAAAGACTCTGGTGATGCAAAATGAAGACGGACAAATTCTGGAACCTTACTCCGTATCCGCCGGACTGGATTATCCGGGCATCGGTCCTATGCACGCTAACTTAGCCGCTCAGAAACGAGCTACCGTATTGGCCATCAACGACGATGAAGCCTTGCGGGCCGCCTTCGAACTGACCCGCTTGGAAGGTATCATTCCGGCATTGGAATCAGCTCACGCCTTAGGAGCACTGGAGAAAGTTAAATTCCAACCTTCTGACATCGTAGTTCTGACCGTATCAGGAAGAGGAGACAAAGACATCGAAACTTATTTGAGATACAAAAATCACCCTGAACAATTTTAAACGAGAAAACAATGAAAACTTTTGCTTATACAACCAGCTATAAAACACTTCCCGGCGATTTGCATACTCCCGTAAGCACGTACCTGACAGTACGCGACCTGTTTCCGCAGAGCATCTTGCTGGAAAGTTCAGATTACCACGGAGTGGAAAACAACCGCTCCTTTATCGGACTGAACCCTATCGCCAGTTTTTCAGTAAACCACGGAATAGTCACTACCGTCTTCCCTGACAAAAGCCGCGAAGAACGTCCTTTGTCTCCTAACTTCCAAGTGGAAGATGCTTTCAAGGATTTTCTGAAACATTTCGAGGTAAAAGGAGAATATGCCCGCTACACCGGTGTCTATGGTTACACCACCTTCAATGCGGTCCGTTATTTTGAACCGATTCCGGTGAAAGACAGCAGTGACCCGAAAAACGATGCACCGGATATTCTGTACATCCTCTACAAATACCTGATTGTATTCAACGACTTCCAAAGCGAAATGGTCTTGGTGGAACTGCAAGCTGACAACGAACCGAGCCACATCGAGGAAATTGAAAAGGCAGTCCAGAACCGGAACTATACGACCTACGACTTCCGGGTAATCGGTGAAACTACCAGCACCCTGACCGATGAAGAGCACAAAGCCAACATCCGTAAAGGTATCGCTCACTGTAAAAGAGGAGATGTATTCCAAATTGTACTTTCCCGTCGTTTCATCCAACGCTACGAAGGCGATGACTTCACCCTCTACCGTGCCTTGAGAAGCATCAATCCTTCTCCTTACTTGTTCTACTTTGATTTCGGTGGATTCCGTATTTTCGGTTCTTCTCCCGAGACTCACTGCAAAATTGAAGATCGAAAAGCGACCATCGACCCGATTGCCGGTACTACTCGCAGAAGCGGAGACAAGAAAACCGATGAAGCCTTGACCGAAGCTTTGCTGGCTGATCCGAAAGAAAATGCAGAACACGTGATGCTGGTCGATTTGGCTCGCAACGATTTGAGCCGGAACTGCCACAATACGCACGTGGAATTCTACAAGCAACCGCAGTACTACAGTCACGTCATCCATCTGGTAAGCCGAGTAAGCGGTACCTTGGATGAAGGAGCCGACCCCATCAAGACGTTCATTGATACGTTCCCAGCCGGCACGCTAAGTGGAGCTCCAAAGGTGAAAGCCATGCAGCTGATTAGTGAAATTGAACCGCACAACCGAGGTGCTTACGGAGGCTGCATCGGTTTCATCGGATTCAACGGCGACTTGAATCAAGCCATCACCATCCGCACCTTCGTAAGCCGCAACAACGAACTCTGGTTCCAAGCTGGAGGCGGCATCGTAGCCAAGAGTAACGAGAACAATGAACTGCAAGAAGTAAACAACAAGCTGGGAGCCTTGAAGAAAGCCATTCTCCTGGCCGAAAAAAGATAACACCCTATGAAAATTGTCATCATCGATAACTATGACTCATTTGTATACAACCTGAGTCACCTACTGAAAGAACTGGGAGCTGAGGTCACTGTAAAACGTAACGACCAATTCAAACTGGAAGAACTGGAAGAGTTCGACAAAATCCTTCTCTCCCCGGGACCTGGTATTCCGGAAGAAGCCGGACTTCTGTTGGATGTCATCCGTACGTATGCCGGAAAGAAGCCCATTCTTGGTGTCTGCCTGGGCGAACAGGCCATCGGCGAAGTGTATGGAGGCAAACTGACCAACCTGGATGAAGTGTTCCACGGCATACAGAGCCCCATCACCCTGACCACCCCGGATTATCTGTTTGAAGGACTTCCCTCACAGATCCAAGTCGGAAGATACCACTCCTGGGTAGTGGACCAAAAAGGACTTCCCGATTGTCTGGAAGTCACTGCGGTCAGCAAAGAAGGGTATATCATGGCGCTCCGTCACAAGACACTCGATGTACGCGGCGTACAGTTCCATCCCGAATCCGTGCTGACTCCCGACGGAAAGCAAATACTGGCTAATTGGATACAGCACCAATAAGCCTCTAAAAGAAACTCATTTTATAACTGATAAAATTTAGAAATACAATATGAAACAAATACTGAAACGGATATTCCACCACGAAGAGCTGACCCGTGAAGAGGCCTGCTCATTGATGCACAAAATGACCAGTGGTGAAATGAACGAAGCCCAAACAGCTGCCTTGCTGGCGGCTTTTCAGATGCGGGGCGTTACGGTAGACGAACTGATTGGTTTCCGGGATGCCTTGCTGGAGGCCTGTGTCCCCATCGACCTGCATGAATTTCATCCGATTGACATCGTAGGAACCGGAGGAGACGGAAAAAACACCTTCAACATTTCTACCTGTGCCTGCTTTGTAGTGGCGGGAGCCGGCTATCGGGTAGCCAAACACGGCAACTATGGAGCGACCTCCGTAAGTGGAGCCAGCAACGTCATGGAACATTACGGAGTGAAGTTCACCAACAATCCGGACAAACTGAAACGCTCTATCGAACAGTGTGGCATGGCCTATCTGCATGCACCCTTCTTCCATCCGGCCCTGAAAACCGTGGCTCCTGTCCGCAAAGCACTGGGCGTACGTACCTTGTTCAACTTGCTGGGGCCGCTGGTCAACCCTTGTCATCCGGCCTGCCAGCTGTTGGGAGTAGCCGACCTGCCGCAAATGCGACTTTACACCAACACACTTCAGAAGCTCGGCCTTCAGTTTGCGGTGGTCAACAACCTGGATGGATACGACGAAATTTCGCTGACCGACGAATTCAAGGTAATGACCAATCGCTACGAGACCATTTACCGTCCATCGGATTTGGGCTTCTCCATGGCCCGCCAAGAAGAACTTTACGGAGGAAAGACCCCGGAAGAGGCAGCCGCCATTTTCGACCGTGTACTTCACAATGAAGGCAGCAAGGCGCAGACCGATTGTGTACTGATCAATGCTTCCTTTGCCATCCAGGCCTTGGAACCGCAGAAGAAAATCGAAGAATGTGTCGCACTGGCCAAAGAATCGCTCGAAAGTGGAAAAGCACTGGCCACCCTGCAAAAATTCCTTACTCTCAACCAAGAATAAATTATGACTACTGATATTTTACAAACGATTGTCGCCCATAAGCGTATAGAAATAGCCCACCAGGAGGAAGCCGTATCTCGTGATTTCCTGATACGACAATTGGAAACGAATCCTCCTCGCCCGGCAAAGAGCCTGAAACAGTCACTGGCTACCTCTCCAACCGGTATCATTGCTGAATTCAAGCGACGCTCTCCGTCCAAAGGGTGGATTGCCCCAGGAGCTGATCCAGCTATTATCGTTCCCGGATACGAACAGGCCGGAGCCTCTGGCATCTCTGTGCTGACCGACCAGGAGTTCTTTGGGGGGCGACTGAAGGATTTACAAACCATCCGCCCGTTGACCGAGCTGCCGATACTGCGAAAAGATTTCATCATCAGTCCTTACCAGCTTTATCAAGCCAAGGTTGCAGGAGCGGATGTGGTCCTGCTGATTGCCGCCGACCTGACCATAGAGGAATGTAAAGAACTGGGCAAACTGGCTCATCAGCTGGAAATGGAAGTCCTGCTGGAAATTCATTCCGAAAAAGAACTCGACTACGTGAATGAATCTGTAGACTTGATTGGGGTGAACAACCGCAACTTAGGGACTTTCCATACAGACGTGGAGAATTCGTTCCGCCTGGCAGAAAAACTTCCCAAAGAACTTTTATGGGTGTCCGAAAGCGGCATTTCACAGCCTGACACCCTCAAGCAACTGCGGGAAGCCGGATTCAGAGGGTTCCTGATGGGAGAAAGATTCATGAAAACGCCTTCTCCGGCACAGGCATTGTCAGATTTTATTCAAGCAGCTGCCTTATGATTGTCAAAGTTTGCGGAATGAGGGACGCGGAAAATATCCGTCAGGTAGAACAGACCGGGGCCGACTGGATGGGATTTATTGACTACGACCGTTCGCCACGTTATGTAAAAGGAGTACCGGAATACCTTCCGGCCTCCTTGCAAAAAGTGGGAGTGTTTGTCAATGCTTCCCTTCCACACATCCAGGAAAGAATCGCTGACTGGCGCTTGGATTTCGTACAACTCCACGGAAAGGAATCACCCGATTTTTGCCAACAGCTTCGGCCTACAGGCGTAAAAGTCATCAAGGCATTTTCCTTGCACACTCCCGAAGACGTGCAGGCCACAGAAGAGTATGTTCCTTATTGTGACTATTTTCTCTTCGATACCCCTTGCAAGGAATACGGAGGCTCCGGAAAAACCTTCGACTGGGAACTGCTGACGCACTACCAAGGGTCCGTTCCGTTCCTGCTCAGTGGAGGATTGAACCCTACGAGTCTGGAAGCCCTGTCTGCCTTTCATCACCCTCAGTGGGCCGGCATTGACTTGAACAGTGGTTTTGAACAGGCTCCTGGTATAAAAGATGCCGCTTCTCTCTCCACTTTTATTCATTCATTCAAACAAAACAAGTACAACTTTTAAAAAATTAGCAACTATGAACCGCATTGACCAATTATTCCATACACACAAAGACCATGTACTTTCCATTTATTTCTGTGCAGGCACTCCTACCTTGGAAGGAACTGTCGAAGTAATCCGTACCTTGGAACAGAAAGGGGTACAGATGATTGAAATCGGTATTCCGTTCAGCGACCCGATGGCCGATGGTCCCGTCATCCAGCACGCCGCCACTCAGGCCCTGCGCAACGGCATGACCCTCCGTACCTTGTTCAGCCAGCTGGAGCATATCCGCCCGGAGGTACAGATGCCGCTGGTACTGATGGGTTACCTGAATCCCATCATGCAGTATGGTTTTGAGAACTTCTGCAAGAAATGCCAAGAGTGTGGCATCGACGGAGTCATCATTCCCGACCTGCCTTTCAAGGATTATATGAACGAATACCGTCCCGTAGCCGAGAAATACGGCCTCCACATGATTATGCTGATTACTCCGGAAACCAGCGAAGAACGTATCCGCCTGATTGATGAACATACCAACGGATTCATCTACATGGTTTCTTCGGCTGCCGTGACAGGGGCACAGAAAGAATTCAACGCACAGAAACAAGCCTACTTCCAACGCATCGAACAGATGCATCTGCGGAATCCGCGCATGATTGGTTTCGGCATCTCCAATAAGAATACTTATGAAGCAGCCGCAGCCCATGCAGCCGGATGCATCATCGGAAGTAAGTTTGTCACTCTGCTGGAAGAAGAAAAAGACCCAGGAAAAGCCATCGACAAACTGAAAGAAATGCTGAAAAAGGAAGAATAATTAATCATTCTGCTATTTTTAAGGGCTTATTCTTTCGGTTTCAGCATATTTTAGCTATCTTTGTGCCAAACTAAACGAAGAGCCACATGATAAAACCAGATTATCCTTCCGTACTGCTGATTTACACAGGGGGAACTATCGGTATGATTGAAAATCCGGAAACCGGTGCATTGGAAGCATTCAACTTCGACCAGCTACAAGAAAATGTGCCGGAACTGAAACGATTCAACTATCGTATTTCCTCCTATCAGTTCAACCCTCCCATCGATTCCTCAGATATGGAACCGGCATTGTGGGCCAAACTGGTCAAGATTATCCAGTACAACTACGACAATTTTGACGGCTTCGTCATTCTGCATGGAACTGACACCATGGCGTATACCGCCTCTGCCCTGAGCTTTATGTTAGAGAACCTCAGCAAACCGGTGATTCTTACCGGCAGTCAGCTGCCCATCGGAGTCTTACGTACAGACGGGAAGGAAAACCTGATTACTTCTATCGAAATAGCAGCCGCCAAACATCCTGACGGAACAGCCGTAGTGCCGGAGGTTTGTATCTTTTTTGAAAACCTCCTGCTCCGCGGCAACCGTACCACAAAAATCAATGCGGAAAACTTCAACGCCTTCCGCTCCTATAACTACCCTCCATTGGCCACCGCCGGAATCCATATCAAATATGAATACAACCGCATCCGAAAGGTAGACCCGAATTTACCCATGCACCCTCATTACGTATTTGATACCAATGTGATTATCCTGACTCTTTTCCCGGGTATCCAGGAAAACATGGTACGTACCGTACTCAATACTCCCGGCTTGAAAGCAGTCATATTGAAGACCTACGGTTCGGGAAATGCTCCACAAAAGCCTTGGTTTATCCGGCTGCTGTCGGAAGCTACATCCAAAGGAATCGTCATCGTAAACATCTCCCAATGCCAGACCGGTATGGTCGAAATGGCACGTTATGAAACCGGACTTCATCTGCTGGATGCTGGAGTCATCAGCGGTTATGATGCAACGGTAGAAAGTGTATTGACCAAACTAATGTTCTTGCTTGGACACAAGCTCAGCCCCAGGGAAATACGCATTGAAATGAGCCGTTCTATTGCCGGAGAGTTCACCAAGCCCACACTGTAACCCAAATGTAACATCTATTTCATAAGGACGAAACAAGAAAGGGGCATCTTTGTCACGAAAACTAAATCATATAGAATTTTGTATTAACTTTAATAGAAAATGCACATGAACGATTATCGGATTTTAGTCGTAGACGATGAAGAAGACCTGTGCGAGATTCTCAAGTTCAATCTCGAAATGGAAGGTTATACGGTAGATACTGCCAACTCTGCAGAAGAAGCGTTGAAACTGGATCTTCCATGCTACAATTTAATCCTGCTGGACGTGATGATGGGCGAAATATCCGGTTTCAAGATGGCCAGCATGATGAAAAAAAATAAAGATACGGAAAACATACCTATCATTTTCATTACGGCCAAAGATACGGAAAACGATACACTGACAGGATTCAACCTGGGAGCTGACGACTATATATCCAAACCTTTCTCCCTGCGTGAAGTTATCATGCGGGTAAAGGCGGTATTACGCCGTACGGGAGGAGTACAGACACAGGTACCGGACCAGCTCACTTATAAAGGTCTGGTGGTCAATATACCCAAGAAAAAGGTCACCATCAATAATGAAGAAGTTTCACTGACCAAAAAAGAATTCGAAATACTCCTGTTGCTGCTGCAAAACCAGGGAAGAGTATTCTCACGCGAGGACATTCTGGCCAAAGTATGGCATGACGAAGTGTACGTACTCGACCGTACTATCGATGTCAACATCACCCGCCTCCGCAAAAAAATTGGTGAATACGGACAATATATCGTAACCCGATTGGGCTATGGTTACTGTTTTGAATGTGAATAAATGAAGGCTGCACGACCATGACAAAATTCTATTATCGCATTCTTCCGTTCAGTCAGCGGTTGTTCTTTTCTGTCATCTTCCTGTTCTTGGCCTATGCGGTATGTTTCATGCTCTTCCAATACAAACGCGAAAAAGCCTACAAAATAGAACTGCTGAACACCCAATTACAGAACTACAACAACCAGTTGTGTGACTTTATAGGCGAACATCATGGATTCAACCCCGACTCCATGCAGCGTTATGTGACCACTCACATGATGCCCAATCTGCGTGTGACGTTGATTGAACCTTCCGGTAAAGTTATCTATGACAATACCAACCCACATTGGGATAAATTTGCCAATCATTCTTCCCGCAAAGAAGTACAAGATGCCCTGATGTATGGAAGCGGCTATTCTATCAGCCGACAGTCAGAAAGCATTCAAGGGGAAGAATATTTTTATTCGACACGTTATTTCCCCCCCTATCGTCTCATCATACGGTCAGCCCTTCCCTATAACCTGAGTTTGGCAGAACATCTGCAAGCAGATTCCGGCTACCTGTGGTTTGCCCTTATCATCTGCCTGGTGCTGATTTTTATCTTCTACCGTTTCACCCGGAAGTTAGGAAAGTCCATCACCAAACTGCAGCAGTTTGCCATGAAGGCCGACCGCAATGAGCCGATTGACATGGATATCCTGCAAACTTTCCCTAAAAACGAACTGGGAGAGATTTCACAGCACATCATCAAGATATACAAACGTCTGCACCGTGCCAAAGAAGCGCTTTACATTGAACGTGAGAAGCTGATTTCTCACCTCCAGACCTCCCATGAAGGACTCGGGGTATTCACCAAGGAGCGGAAGGAGATTCTGGTCAATAACCTGTTCACACAATACATCAACAATATCTCAGACCGGAACCTTCGTTCTACCAATGAAATCTTCGACATCCCGGAACTGAAACCTATCACAGAATTTCTGAACCGGAACGAAGGCAACCCTAACAAAGAAGAGAAACGCTATTCCTTGCATATCAACAAGAATGCGCGCAGCTTCACGCTCGAATGTATCATCTTTCAAGATATGTCGTTCGAAATATCCATCATCGACGTCACTCAGGAAGAAGAACAGGCGCGTTTGAAACGCCAGCTGACCCAGAACATCGCCCATGAACTGAAAACACCCGTCAGCAGTATTCAAGGATATCTGGAAACCATCATCAACAATCCAAATATTCCACAAGAGAATGTCCGCACCTTCCTGGAAAGAAGCTATGCGCAAAGCAACCGACTGACCTTCCTGTTACGGGATATTTCCGTACTGACCCGCATGGACGAAGCACCGGAAATGGTAGAAAAAGAATCGGTCAACCTCAGCAAGATTGTAGAAAACATATTGAATGAGGTGACTTTGGGACTAGAAGAGAAACACATCACCGTGGTCAACAAACTTCCGCCAAACATCACCCTGACCGGAAGCAGTTCCTTACTTTATTCCATCTTCCGAAACCTGATTGACAATGCAATCGCCTACGCAGGAACGAACATACAAATCACAATCAAGTGTTTCCGCGAAGACGAGAAATTCTATTACTTCAGCTTCTCGGATACAGGTGTTGGTGTACCCGAAGAGCACCTGAACCGCTTGTTCGAACGCTTCTACCGAGTGGACAAAGGACGGTCGCGGAAATTAGGAGGCACAGGATTGGGACTGGCCATCGTCAAGAATGCCGTTCTTTTCCACGGAGGCACCATCTTTGCCAAGAACATGCCGACCGGCGGACTGGAATTTGTCTTCACGTTACAGAAAGCAAAACAAGGATAAGGCACTTCAGGCAAGACATTCTGTACTCATTAAGAACTGAAGCTGCCATTCTTCCCCTCAATGCCAGTACTTCCTTGGAAGTACTGGAGTACTCCCCTGAAAGTACTACAGTACTCCTTTGACAGTACTGAAGTACTTCCTTGGCAGTACTGAGAAAAGACTTTTTTCCTGATTTAACCAGACTATCTCTCAATTGATAAACTGGGAATCTTTCGGCATATTGCCGCCGGGTTCTCCCTTTTTAGTAAAGCAATTCTCTTAATCTTATAAACGATTCTTTTCACTTTGACCAGCACCCCTTCCTTTATATTTGCTCATCGTAGAGTTAAATGCATAACGTATGGTAAACTGAACAGCCTGTGAATCACTATAGTTCCATTTATCAAGTTTCATTTGAGTTCCATAGGTTATCATTGAATTACGGGCTGTTTTGAATATATCTGTGGCACTAAGCTGGAAAAACCAGTTACCAATTGTTTTGGTTACACCCAGATTTATTTGCCATGACGGTTTTAGTGTAACCACATCCATATCTCCCGATGAATGATATAGCATATCACCTGTAATGGTGAAACCTTTTCCGACAGATATACTATTGTAGAAATTGATAAACAACAATGGATTGTTCATTCGCAGTTCTGTCCCCATAAATGGTATTTTAAGGTTTTGTCCCATCAGATTAAATTGGAGACGAGGTGACCAGATTGATATTTTAGGGGATAGAGATACCATCGCTGTATATTTTGAGATATGATCATAATTCATATAAGTCATCAGATTTACAGGTTCTCCTTCCTTATATGCTTCCACAATCCCGACTATAGCATCTTTTACATATTGATAGCCTGCTGAAAAGAAAACCCATTTGTAAATGCCAGCCAAAGAAACATCGTGATTCATTTCCGGTTTCAATAGAGGATTCCCTGTCTCATAGGTAAAGCGGTCATCATATTGTATATTGCTGCTTAATTGACTATACAGCGGCCGCCTTGTCTTGGCAGTATATGATAGCGTAAACTTAGCTTTTTTAATAGGGAATGTAAAGTCTATATTGGGAAACAGACGGTCATATTTTCGGCTTTGCTCTGATATCAAGAACCCATTCTCATAGTAATCGGATATGGTATGCTCATACCTTAATCCCCCTGAAAGTTCATACACTCCTATGGGGAAAGTGGCACTTATGAAACCAGCAATATTATGTTCCTTGATATTGTCATCTGCATCCGGCAAAAAATCATTATAGTTATCATATCGGTCAGTTCTATTTGTATAAGTGTACTCATAACCGGCCTCAAGTGTATTTTTGCCAAAGTCGTAATCCAGGACGGATTTGGAGGCAAACATTGAACTGTTGATGTGATTCAGGCTGCTTATTGTCGATTCTCCTTCCGATAAACTGACTTCATCTATTTCCTGTTCAGCTTTATTGCGACTTGAATAATAGTCGTTATTTACAGTAAGCGTCCAATCACCATATTCACCTATGTAATACATATTCAATATGTTCGTCGGCACATTCTTTCTTTTCCAGTAGGTATAGTAATCTATTTTATCATCAAGGGCACCATTTAATTCGATTGTTTCATGTGTGGTCCAGTCTGAATGATTATAAGGTGTACCTCGAAATTCATATTTTGCTCCCAATACATTCTTAGGGTTTATTTGCCAGTTGAGACCTAAATTGGCATTATAAGTTGTGCTGACAGGCAATATGATAATGTCAGAATTCAGCTCATACAGATTATGCCCAGTATTTATCATGGTGACATTGTTCTGCTGCTGATATCGTCTTGAATGGTCAAAAGCAAAGGCCCCGAATATGTCAAGATTATTCTTCCTGAAATTGAGAGAAAGGTTGTCTGAATTAGACCAGGAGTGAGCAGCCCGGACGACACCTTGTATTGAGCCGCTTAATCCGTCTCCTTGTTTCTTGATTGTGCGGACTAATAACACCGATTTTACTTCCGCGCCATATTTAGCCCCCGGATTACTGATGACTTCTACACTTGCAATATCTTTTGATGACAATCTATATAATTCGCTGTTGTCCGTCAGTTTTCTCCCATTCACATATATGATTGGTGTCCCTTTGCCAAAAACAGTAAATTTGTCATCTTCACGCATCACGCCCGGAAGTTGTCCAATCACATCCATTGCATTCCCGAGCAGGCTCAAAACAGACCCATTTACAGTTGTGATTATACCCCCTTTTGTCAAATGTTGAGAAGGTCGTTTTGCCGTTACCGTAACTTCGTCCAATAGGATATTGTCTGAAACAAGTACGAGTGTTCCAATATCATTTTTCTCATCCAGCGTTTTTATAATTGTCTTGTATCCGAGAGCGGAAATTTGTAGAAACTTTGCTTTTGCATAATCGGTAAAAAAATCAAATTTACCACTTGCGTCTGTTACTGTTCCTGCGATATATACGGAATCAGCACCCATCAAAATAACATTTGCAAACTCTACGGGGTTTTGATTCTCGTCACATACCGCACCTTTGATTTGCGCCTTGACTGTAAATGGCACAATCATTAAAACAAAAATAAATAAAAGATTTCTTTTCATACTTACTTGCATTTTTATGACTCAATGCAAAAGTATGATTTTAGTTATAGGAGCTTCAGGACTATGCATTGCAGATTTATTGCAATGAAGGTTTCCGTGTTTCACTTTTGTTTCAACCCCTGTATATTATAATGTATATCAGCCTATTATCTACCGAATATAAATTGATACATCTGAGGGTCAAGCTTTTCTTTAAGTCTGCTTTTTCGGGTTCTGATAGCGTTTTCCGAAGCTCCCATGCACTTGGAAATCGTTGTATTATTTATTTTCAGAAGACAAAAGAGACATAGTGTCAAATCATCCAGATTGACTCCATTGCCTGCCGCTTTTATATCGATTATCATGTCTGTGAATTCTTCGAATAACTGTTTCCTGAGCTTGTCCCTTTCTGCAGGCGGAAGAAAAGAACCATTGGAATGCTTGTCATTCCCTTCCAATATTTGAAGTTTCTTCATCCATCCATTCCGAATGAAATTGTCTCTGCAAATTTCTACTCTTTTCTTCCAAATTTTAGTCAATTCAGAATTTTGGTCATTTTCAGAATCGATAGATTGTAATTCTATCTGATTGACACGAATCTGGTCCAGTTCTTTTCTTATTTTGATATATCGTTTCTTGTTATTTCTGTCGTATAGGAAGAACAATATTATACCAAAGAATACGATTGACAATATGATGACAATCTTTCTTTGGGTTCTTAGTTGAGATTCATGAATGTGTTTCTGCAATAGTAAGTTGTTGCTTGAAATCTCATTATTCAGAGCTTCTTTTCTTGAAATGACTTGTGAAATTGAATCGTTCCTTGAAATCCCTTCACTTGCAGAAACTTCTTCACCCAAGGTGTATTTTACACATGCATTGAGTATTCTAAGACTGTTGTATGTATTGATTGAATACTTATCAGGGGCGCTACTATATAACGAATCAGCTTTGTCGCAAAAATATTTTGCAATGCCTGTATGCCTGTTGTTTAGATTGAGAAAACCTAATGTAATCAATTTTCCCAAACTGTTTTCAGGTAATTCCGTTAAATAGCTTTTGGCTTTTTCGTAATTTACGCCTGGCGTATTTGCATAATTCAGCACATAGGTGGTATAATTAGATTCTCCTTTATCTTGTTGTGAAAAATCAATGGCGCGGGCGATATAAACCAATGCGGAGTCATTTTCATTGATGAAGCCATAGCAGGCTCCAATTTGGTGCAGAGCATAGGCCTTTTGTTGTGCTGTCTCCGCATAAGTTAATGCTTCCCTTGCATATAGTATTGCTTTATTGTAATCTTTTTCAGCAGACGGTTCACAATAAATATCTGCCAGTTTCATATACAAAGAATACAGCTGGGTTTTATTTCCCTCACCTATCATGTTGATTGACTGCTGCCAATAATAGAACATTGAATCCTGTTGTCCACGCCACATCGCCTGATAGACTTTGAGTTGATAGGCTTTGAATAGCTCTATACTGTCACAATTCTGCTTGAAATATGATACACTGTTGTCCAATAGGCTATCAGAGGCAAAGGCTTTGCTTTGTTGAAGTTTTGTCGTAGCGAGCAATATGCCGCATCGTGCTCTTTGTTGCTGGGTCAATTTTGAATATGGATATAATGTTTCCAGTATTGTTTGGGCAGAATCGGGATGCTCAACGGCCATTGATTCTGCCGTATCTAAAATCCTCTCTTTTTGTGTGGAATTGTTACAAGCACATAACGCCACTGCTAATATAATGACATATAGTATATTTCTCATATTTGTCCCTTTTGATGCAAAAGTATATATTTCTTTTTATTGCTATCCTATAATTGAAATATAATATGTGGACGCTTATTCATGAATTGTACCATTCTTATTAAAAAAATCCCCCGTACTTACCACAAGCACGAGGGACTCTCTATGTAATCTGTCTAAAAGTTTATTTCGCTACACGTTCCAGCCATTTCACCATGAACAGCATGACTCCCATTGAAACGAGGCATACGATCATGAAAATAGCCCAGCAATATCCGATAGGAATGGCATTATACATAAGAGGGCCAATCCACAACAGAAGATTACCTACAGCAGTTGCACCCAGCCACAATCCCTGGCAAAGTCCTAAAAGATGCTTTGGAGCTACCTTCGAAACGAATGACAATCCAAGTGGAGAGATAAACAACTCGGCCACAGTAAGCAGGAAGTAAAGAACAATCAATACCCATGCACCTGCCTTTACCTGCTGGTCAATAGGAAGTTCCCGATATTCAGCAGCAGAAGGATAACCCATAATGAGTGAATATGCAGACAAGAAGAGATAAGCCAGACCAGCGATGAACATACCGATGGCAATCTTACGCGGAGTAGAAATCTCCTTGCCTCTTCTTGAAAGAGAACCAAAAATCATCATGATAATCGGAGTCAATGTAATCACAAAGAACGGATTCACAGCCTGCCATATTTCCGGAGCAATGGTGGATGTATCTACGAAGTCTCTCGCAAAGAGTGAAAGTGAAGTACCGTTCTGATGGAATGAGAACCAGAAGAAAATAACCACCCCAAGCACTGCAAACAATGCGTAAAGACGCTGTTTGATTTCCTTCGCCATGGCAGTCTTTTCTTCAGCTGAATAAGTAACAGCAGCTGCGGCTTCTTTCTTTCCCGGATTTGGGAACTTACTCTTGGTCACAAAGAAGATAACCAAAGAAATAAGCATTGCGGCCACAGATGCCAAAAATGAATAATGAATACCTTCATTAAATATCTGCAAATACTGTGCGCAAGAAGCAGCCATATCGGTAGTTGCGCCCACACATTGTGACATCAATTGATTCAAGTTGCCCATCGCCTCAGCCGACATGCCGTCAGCCCCTTTCGCTATATATTCATGGCACAGAGCAGGAAGACCTGCATTGTAGACCATATTGTGTGCACTCAGCCACCAGCTTCTCAACAGAGGAGCGATAAACGGAGCGATAAGTCCACCAATATTAATAAATACATAAAATATCTGGAATCCGGAATCTCTCTTACTTTTAGCTTCAATCAGTTCCTTTTCCCCCTTCTTTGCAGCCTCTGCCTCAAGATCATCGTACATCTGACCTACAATAGCCTGAAGGTTTCCCTTGAACAGACCGTTACCAAATGCGATGAAGAACAAGGCAATACAAGTAAGTGTAAGCAACCATGATGTATTGCCTGCATTGGCAGTAATAGGAATAGATAATGCAATATATCCCACAGCCATGACCACGAGACCGGCCATGATTGTACCTTTATAATTCTGCTTTCTGTCGGCTATCAGACCCCCTACAAGACTTAACAGATAAATACCTGCATAAAAGAATGAATAGATAAGTGTACTTTTTTCCTCACTTATACCAAATTTAGAACAAAGAAATAATACCAATACGGCATTCATGATGTAGTAGCCGAAACGCTCCCCCATGTTAGAAAGTGCAGCAGGTATCAGACCTTTAGGATGCTTGTTAAACATAAATAATGAAGATTTTAATAGTTAATAGTGTTAATACTCGTATATATTCTGTCTCTAGTTCGCAAATATACAATTATTCAGATAAATATGCAAAATGGAGATTCATTTACTCCGCTCCATCCGGAAGCCTTCCACGATAGGCCCGATTCATAACCCGTTCAAAACTATGAATGATTTCCTGTCCCATGTTGACACGGGTACTGTCCACCTTCCGAATCTCAACCGGGGTTACTGCATTTTTATACTTCGCCTTTCCGATGCGTATCTTCATCTTATCCAGGTTTCCGGTAATGTTGACACCCGCCTTGAACGGCAACGGCGATTTCAAAATGGAGATATGGTAATTAAAGTTCATATCCAGTCCCTGCGTTCCTCCTACTGCCGCCTTATAACGGTCTATCTGAAGCACGAAAGGATAGACGGTGACATTTCCATCTTTCACGGTCAGATTCACCGAGATACTGTCGAACACATTCCGTTTCTTGTTCTTGAACATCAGCGTCTTGGATATTTCTGCAAAGGTTTCTCCATCCATCAGGACCAGACTGTCACCTTTGATGTGTATGGCTGCCTTCAACGTCGGAATCTTCACGTTCAGATTGGAATCAAGTACTGCTTCAGCAGCCGCATCAAAATCGACCATTCCCTTGAACGAACGCAACATCGGCACAATCGTATCCAAAGAAGGAATGAAATCGACCAGCTTTCCGATATTAACTTGCCGCAACCGGAAATCAAATCCTGCATATCCACGAGTCTTTTTGCGAGCGCGATATACCAAAGTCGTTTCCACATCTGCACCCAGACCTTTCATTGTCAGTTTTCTCAAATATACGGCCTGATTACGAATATCCACCGCTCCTTTTACTTGCTCAAAGACCATATTGCCATACGTCACCTTGTTCAGATTGGTTTTCAGCTCGAAATCGATCTTCGGCGGAATGACAAACAATTGCAACGGTTCAGTACTTGACACCGTATCCGTTTCTGCCTGAAGTGTATCCTGAGGAAAGTTCAATGCATTGATCAACTGGTTGCAGTCCAAGTTACGGGAAGAAATCTCCAGATTGGCCTTCAACATTTTGCCTTTCTTCATGGCTGCATACAGCCCATATACCGCTCCACTTGCCGTCAGATTGGAACGCCCGATACGAAGGCTGGCATTTTTCAGCGTAATCTTCCGGTCGCCGACCGTCACAGCCGTTTTTCGCATCCTTACCGGCAAAGCCAGTTCCGGTGTCCGGAGGGTAAGCCGGTTAAATCCGACAATTCCTTTCGGAAGCCAGAGCGAATCCCGCACTTTGTCTGCCGACAAATTAAAGCCACCCTTGTCCATGCCCATCTTCATGTTACCCATCCGGCAGAAAAGCGTATCGGTTTCCAAGGCTACCTTTACATTCGGCATGGAAGGGTTCCGCTTGCTGGGCTGCAAATGTAAAGAAGCTTTCGCCTTTTTACTGAATACCCTCAATGAGTCTCCTATTCCTCCTTTCAGACGACTCATCTGCAATTTACACTCCACATCAATCAAACGAGTGGTATCCTGAGGATTTGTTGATTTAATGGTCGCATTCAGCGCCTCCAGTTCGGCCGACAGGGTCGAAGCCCGCAACACTGCCTTCTGAATATTAATCTGAGCCGCCAGGTTATCTTCTCCGATGAAACGTAAAGCCGCATTGCTGGTAAACTCAAAATTCTTCTTCGTATCACGCAAATACATATTCTGCATGTCCAGTTTTCCTTTCAGACGTACCCGTCCCCAGTCTTGTTTCTGAATAGACGACAAGCGACAGCGCAACCGGAAATCGGCTCCTACCCGTCCTCCGATAGACACTCCTTCTTGCAAAGGAAACGTCTTGGCCAACGATGTCAGGTCAATCTCCGAACGAGTGTGAAACGTGATGTCAGGATCACCCAACAAGTCTTTCACCTCTCCATCGGCCAATATATCCGTATGAGCCCCCTTAAACTGGAAAATCTCCAGATGAGCGTACGACTCCTTTTGACGCATCAAATCGACGTAACCGTTGAATTCCGCCGTCAGTTCATCCACTCCATAAGGCAAATCGGCATACTTAGCCGAAGCCTTCTGTATGTTCACCTTTAACGTTGCCTCCGGCATGTGCTGCTTACCGTAAAGTCCCTTCAAGGTACCTTCCAGCGTAACTTCTCCGTTAGCCGTAAGCTTCTGACGCTTCAACACACTCTCCGGAACCATGTTCAATACCGTTTCCAAAGAAGGTGCATGCAGTCTGTAGCCTATATCCACCCGAGCCGGACCACCCACGCTGTCTCTGCCAAGTGTTCCCGACACATCGAGTGCCACTCCGTTCAACGTCAATCCAGTATCTTTAAAGGTCAGCGTCCTAGAAGCACGATCCAGCTGCATATCCGCATTCAACCCTACGGCCAAATGATTGACCAGCAACTGTCCGTCTTGCCAGAAAAGCAGATTCTCATTGTCATATTGCAGTGCCAGCATCGAATAATCCTTTTTCAAGGAAGCCTTCAAATTCAGATTCAAATTCTGTATCCGGGCATATACCCTTGTGTTCCGGTCATCAAACGTCACATTCGACCGCTTCAAAGAGACCCGATTGATTTCTATCTCCTGAATCGTGGTATCCCTTTGCGCCACTGTATCCTCTTCCAGCTGGTCGTCCGTATTCTTCACGATATTCCAGTTGCTTTTTCCCTCTTTGTTGGTAAATGCGTATACCGAAGCATCCTCCAGTCCCAAATACCGGAGATTGATTTTATGTTTCCATAAATAATCTATGGGATTGACCACTACCACGCATTTCTTGAACGAAACCAGCGAATCGGTTTTCTGCCACAACGTATCATTCATCGCCTTGGATACCAATACTCCGTCCGTTACTTTCAGTCCGAAACGCGGAAAAGTAGAAAAGAACGTCAGTTCCACTTTCTCCATCTCCAAATGGGCATTCAACGTACGGTTAGCCACATTCAAGACCACCGGAGTCAGTTTTTCCGGCGTAAAAATAAAATTCACCACGATTGTCACGGCCAGCAAGAAAACAACCAATAACGAACCAAGTGAAATAGCCGTCAGCCGGATAGTTTTACGTAATTTCTTGTTCATCTTTTTCCTTAAAATAAAATCATCCATCATTTGTCTCGTTATGTACCCATGCCATACGTACAGACAAACTCCGGATGAATCAGATAATGAATCATAAAATGCCTGGATGAATCCGGGCGGCAAAATTCTCCCCTAAACGTCCCGGAAGCAGCCAGTTTGAAGGGTTTCACTTTCAGATGAGCCAGGAAGTCGACTTCTGCACAATCCAGCACCTTGAACATCGTTTCCTTGGCAGACCAGTGCAACAACAGTTGATATAGTTCTTCCTGTGGTTCCATATTTTTCCGGTCGGGCATTTCATCGTCCCGTACAAAACGAGAAACCACCTTCCGGACCCTCTCGCCATACCACTCGATATCAATTCCCGGAGAGGCAGTGGCATGCAAGCCTACAGCCACATAATTTCGGGTGTGAGAGATGGAAATACGCCTGCTATCCTCCCACAGGAAAGGCTTTCCCGACAGCTCATGCCCAATTCGGACCTCCTTTCCACACAAGGTTTTCAGCAGAACCCGTACAGCCAGATATTCCAACTTCCGCGAAGGAGCCTTCAAACGGTCCAGTTCTTCCTGTACCCTCGTATCCGACAGGCAGGCACGAAGCTCTTCTGGCGTTTCGGTCACTCGCCAGATGCCCCATCTTCCTTCCTCTTCTTCCCAGGTCTTCCACAGCGGCATAATTACTTTTTCTCCTTCTCGTCATTGTTTTCTTCCGCCGGAGCAGAAGGCAAGATGGTTACTTTCACTTTCAAAATCCGCCGAGAATTCATTTCGAGGATTTCAAAGCGATAATTCATATAGTTGATGATTTCATGCAATGCCGGAAATTCGCCTTTCAACTCCAGCAAAAGTCCCGCCAGCGAATCAGCATCCCCTGAAACCTTGTCAAACACATCTTCACTGTCTTTGATAATCTTATAGAAATCAGAAAGTAACGTTTTTCCCTCAAACACATAAACGTTCTCTGTCAGCTTCACATAAGTACGTTCTTCTTCATCGTATTCATCATTGATTTCTCCGACGATTTCCTCAATGATGTCTTCCATTGTCACAATACCCGAAGTACCACCAAATTCATCCACGACCACCGCAATATGAATCTTGTTGGCCTGAAAGTCACGCAACAAGTCGCCAATCATCTTATTCTCCGGAACAAACAAAGCCGGCCGAATCAAATTCTGCCACTTGAAATCGTCGCCTCTTCCTAAATACGGAAGCAGGTCCTTGATGTACAAAATACCTTTGATGCAATCGCGCGTTTCCTCGTATACAGGAATACGTGAATAGCCGTTTTCATTGATGCATTTCAACACCTCTGAAAAAGAAGAATCAATATCCAAGTCTACGATATCCAGACGGGAGGTCATGACCTCTTTCGCAGTTTCCTCCCCAAAACGGATGATGCCTTCGAGCATATTGCTTTCTTCCGAGGTATCCTGAATATCCGTCAGTTCCAAAGCTTGAGAGAGTTCATTAACCGACAGGTTCCGTGCTTTCTTCTGAGAGAAACGATTGAGAAAAAACGATGAGCGGACTAAGACTGAAGATACTGGCCAAAACACCGTCCGCAGCACAGTAATGGCTGGCGCCGCTTTTCGGGCAAACGATAACGTATGCTGAGCCGAATAAATTTTAGGCATGATTTCACCGAACAGCAGCAGCAAGAAGGTCAGTACCACGGTGACAATCAGAAACTCCAGGATTTTTGCCTGACCAAAATCTATCAAACTGGCAAACACGTAGTTCAACAGCATGATAATCGTCACATTGACAAAATTATTTGAAATCAGAATTGTGGCCAGCAAACGCTCCGAATCATCCAGCAAGCCTTTGATTTTGGTGTCAGAAGGATGATTCTCCTCTTCAATTTCATTCAAATCAGAAGGAGAAAGCGAAAAGAAAGCAATTTCAGAAGCCGACACAAAACCCGATACATACAGCAGCATCAGGGTCAGAAGTAAAGCTATAACCGCCCCCCATGTAAGGGGCATTACGGTAATTCCGTCACACAGCTCCGACAAGCGGAGCAAACACGAGTCAGGGTCCATCCTATAATATTCCTATTTTTTAATTAAAGAGACTATCTGAGTATCAGAACGGCAAATCATCCGAAGGGTTATTTTCAGATTGAGCCGGAGCCGATGCTGAAGAAGCCGGTTGAGCTTGTGCAGGCACTGCTGTCTGCGCACTCCGTGGGGTCAGCATCTCCATATTGTCACCGAAAATTTCCGTCACATAACGTTTCACACCATTCTGGTCGTCATACGAACGCGTACGGATTTTACCTTCAATATACAATTTGTCGCCTTTATGCACATATTTTTCAGCGGTCTCCGCCAATCCGCGCCACAGCACGATATTATGCCATTCCGTACGTTCCGGCACCTGCGTGCCATTAGCCAGCGTATAAGCACGATCAGTAGTCGCCAACGGAAAAGTCGCTACTGCCACACCACTGTCCAAATATCTTACTTCAGGGTCTTTACCCACGTTACCAATCAATTGTACTTTATTCAATGACATAATTCTATTTTTTATGATTTGGTTTCAAAAGTAACGAAAAAAAACGAGAAATCAAGCGCGATACCGGGAAATTATGAAAATCGTCAATCGGAATCTGCTGATACCCAGGAAGTGCGACAGGCTCTTCCTTCAACACCACCTCATAGCACCTGGCGTGAATCACTCGATGCGACAACACATGCTTGATTTCAGGGCATACCACCCGGAACGATTCCATTTCCCCACCGCCCAAAAGAGCCTGAAATTCAGGAAGAGAGAGAAGTTCCTCCTCTCCTACCTCCTTAGCGGTTTCTATCAATGGAAATTCATACAGATTCTGCCAGATATCGCCTGCCGCCCGCTTCTTTATATAAGTATATGCGCCTGCCCGCACATAAATATATGAAAAATAGCGGTCGAGCACCTTGGTCTTCCGTTCCTTCCGAGGCAACCTGTCCACCCAGTTTTTCTGCAAGGCCACGCAACTGTCTGCCAGCGGACAAAACAGACACGAAGGAGACGAAGGCACACACTGCAGGGCTCCGAAATCCATGATGGCCTGATTATATAAAGCCGGACGGTTCTTATCCAGCATCTCACCCGCGAGGGAGGCAAACAATTTCTTCCCGGCACCTGTATCAATGGGTTCTTCCACTCCCATCCAACGTGACAATACCCGGTACACATTGCCGTCGACCACCGCATAGGGCAAATCATAGGCAAAGGAACAAATAGCCGCCGCCGTATAGTCTCCCACTCCTTTCAAGGCCCTCACCTCCTCATAGGTCGTAGGGAAACTGCCTTTTTCGGCAATTACCTTTGCTGCCGCATGCAGGTTGCGGGCACGAGAATAATAACCCAATCCCTGCCAGCACTTCATCACCTCGTCTTCCGAAGCACGGGCCAACGTGTCCACGTCGGGAAAATGTTCCATAAAACGACAGTAATAATCATATCCCTGTACGACCCGGGTCTGCTGAAGAATGATTTCTGAAATCCATATTTTATAAGGATCCTTGGTGTTCCGCCAAGGCAAATCACGCTTGTTTTCTTCGTACCAACCGATTATCTTATCTGCAAAAAAATTCATCTGACACATATTTGCCCGCAAAAATAATATATTTGCCCGACATATACAGACAAACCTCTTCACACACCCTTTAAAAAGGAATAAAACCCTCGAAAAGCACGACTTTTCAAAAAAAATATTCCCGATATATTTCCAAAAGATACAGAAAAGCTATATATTTGCAGTCCAAAAAATTAAGATAACGTATAACAATAATTATTAGCGAAATGACTAAAGCAGATATTGTAAACGAAATTGCCAAGAACACAGGAATTGACAAGGCAACAGTATTGGCAACCCTTGAGGCGTTCATGGGATCAGTTAAGGAATCTTTGTCGAAAGATGAGAATGTCTATCTCCGTGGCTTCGGTAGTTTCATTGTGAAGAAAAGAGCGCAGAAGACTGCTCGTAACATTTCTAAGAACACTACAATCATCATCCCGGAACACAATATTCCGGCTTTCAAACCTGCAAAAACATTTACTCTATCAGTAAAAAAATAATTAACATTTAGTATTAACCCATAAAATTTTGAAGCTATGCCAAGCGGAAAGAAAAGAAAAAGACATAAAATGTCTACTCACAAACGTAAAAAAAGACTGAGAAAGAACAGACATAAAAGCAAAAAATAATTGTTAGTCTGTCCGACTTCAATAAAGAACAAACTTGCAAAGCTAAAAAAAGTCTTTCAGGTTTGTTCTTTGTGTAATTAGCAATTTAGTAAAAACAAAAAACCAAGCAAAAAGTGACAAGCGAATTAGTAGTAGACGTACAGCCCAAGGAAATTTCTATCGCCCTCATGGAAGACAAGAAGCTGGTAGAGTTCCAGAAAGAAGAACGCAACCTGTCGTTCTCGGTCGGCAACATGTACGTAGGAAAAGTCCGGAAACTCATGCCCGGCCTCAACGCCTGTTTCGTAGATGTAGGCTTTGAGAAAGACGCTTTTCTCCACTATTTAGACTTGGGACCACAATTTCATTCTTACCAGAAGTACCTCAAGCAAGTCATCAGTGACCGGAAAAAACTCTATCCCATGTCGAAAGCTTCCATGCTTCCCGACATTGAAAAAGACGGAACCATTTCCAGTGTACTCCAGCAGGGACAGGAGGTCATCGTGCAGATTGTCAAGGAACCGATTTCGACCAAAGGCCCACGACTGACCTGTGAACTGTCGTTCGCCGGACGCTATCTGGTATTGATTCCTTTCAATGACAAGGTATCCGTCTCACAAAAAATTAAATCCAGCGAGGAAAGAGCTCGCCTCAAACAGCTGCTCCAGAGCATCAAGCCCAAGAACTTCGGAGTGATTGTACGTACCGTAGCCGAAGGCAAACGAGTAGCAGAGCTGGATGCGGAACTGAAAGTCTTGCTGAAACATTGGGAAGATACCATCACAAAAGTACAGAAGGCCACCAAACTGCCCTCATTGGTTTATGAGGAGACAAGCCGTACCGTAGCCATGCTGCGCGACTTGTTCAACCCGTCGTACGAAAACATTTACGTCAACGACGAAACCGTTTATAACGAAGTAAAAGATTATGTGGCGCTCATTGCCCCTGAACGTACAGGCATCGTGAAGCGCTACACCGGCCAGCTTCCTATTTTCGATAATTTCGGAATCACCAAACAAATCAAGTCCTCCTTTGGAAAAACCGTTTCCTACAAGAGCGGGGCTTATCTGATTATCGAACACACGGAAGCGCTCCATGTGGTGGACGTGAACAGTGGAAACCGCTCCAAATCAACCAACGGACAAGAAGCAAACGCACTCGACGTGAATCTGGGCGCAGCCGATGAGTTGGCACGCCAGCTCCGGTTGAGAGATATGGGCGGAATCATTGTGGTAGACTTCATCGATATGAATCTGGCAGAAAACCGGCAGAAACTTTATGAACGCATGTGTCAGAACATGCAGAAAGACCGGGCCAAACACAACATCCTGCCTCTGAGCAAGTTTGGACTGATGCAGATCACGCGCCAGCGTGTACGTCCGGCAATGGATGTCACTACCGATGAAGACTGCCCTGTTTGTTTCGGAAAGGGGAAAATCAAACCTTCCATCCTGTTCACCGATACATTGGAAAGTAAGATAGACTATTTGGTCAACAAGCTGAAAGTGAAGAAATTCACGCTGCACATCCATCCTTATGTGGCTGCCTACGTAAACCAAGGACTCATGTCCTTGAAACGAAAATGGCAGATGAAGTATGGATTCGGCATCAAAGTCATTCCGAACCAGAACCTGGCATTCCTGCAATATAAATTCTTCGATGCACACAACCAGGAACTGGACATGAAGGAAGAATTCGAAATCAAATAAGCAAAAAGGCCGTTTCCCGCAAAATAAAGGAAACGGCCTTTTTTGTATACTCATCCCACCCATTTATTCAACCGTCTTTGCATAAATACCTCGTCACGACCGTGTCAAGACCTCATCACGTTCGTGTCGACCTCTCGTCACGTTCATGCTGAGCTCTCCGCACGTTCGTGTCGAGGTAAATTTACCTATGCTTTCTGACTACTTTTCACCCAGAAATGAATATTTTTGTACGCATACTTCAGTTTTATCGAAGCATTTTCATAGGAGAATTACTTTGATAATTCACATATTTTTCTCTATCTTTGCAAACAGATAACATTTTAACACAAAAACATGAAAATAAGTAGCATTTTATTTTTCATTGGGATTACATTCTCACAGCTGTCTATGGCACAGCAGACACTGCTTCATGACCCGGACTGCTGCACCAGCATCATGGTGGGAAAAGCAGCCTCTACCGACGGCTCCGTCATGACCAGTCACACCTGCGACAGCTGGTACCGAACCTGGGTCAATGTAGTTCCAGCGGCAGATTATGCCAACGACACAGTCATGAACATTTACCACGGCCGCATGCACACGGAATCGGTCACTGACCAGACCAACCTGACCGTAAAGGGACAAATTCCGCAAGTCAAACACACTTATGCCTTTCTGGATACGGCTTACCCCTGCCTCAACGAAAAGCAGCTGGCCATGGGAGAAACCACCATTAGTGGAAGAGACACCCTGCGCAACTCCAAAGGTATGTTCATGATTGAAGAACTGGCTCGGGTAGCCCTGCAACGTTGCACTACCGCCCGCCAGGCCATCCAGCTCATGGGGAAACTGGTAAAGGAATACGGATACGGTGACTCAGGCGAATGCCTTACCATTGCCGACCCGCAGGAAGTATGGCACTTTGAAATCTTCGGCGAAGGTCCTGATAAAATCGGAGGTGTATGGGCAGCTGTCCGTATTCCCGACGATGAAGTGGGCGTATCAGCCAACATTCCTCGTATCAGTACTCTCGATTTGAAAGACACCCGCAATTACATGGCTTCCGACAATGTGTTCAGCGTGGCCAAGAAGCTCAAGCTGTGGGACGGAAAAGAACCGTTCAAGTTCTGGAAAGCCTACGGAGGTCCGAACTATTCGGGCAAGATGCGATCCTTCAGCATCCGCGAGTTCTTTATCCTGAGCACCTTGGCTCCTTCACTCAAGCTCAGCATGGACGATGAAGAACTGCCGTTGAGCGTAAAACCGGAAAAGAAACTCAGCAATGCCGATGTCATGGCCTATCTGCGACAGACCTATGAAGGCACGGAATGGAGTGCGACGAAAAACCTGAAAGTAGTCGTCAAAGACCGGAAAACGGGAAAAACAGATACTATCACCAGCCCGCGGGCCAACCCGTGGATGCGTACCGACGAAGTACAGCTGTACAACGCGCTTCAGAAAGGCAGCGTGAAAGCCAACCGAAACATCGCCGTACCACAATGTGCCTACTCTACCGTCATCCAGTTGAGAAGCTGGCTTCCGGACGCCGTAGGAGGTGTCTGCTGGTTTGCCATGGACAACCCGGGACAAAGCCCGCGCGTACCTATTTTCTGTGGTACGACCGACCTTCCTGAAATGTTCAAGATTTGCGGCAACCATCGCTACCGTCTGGATGCAGCTCTGTGGCACTACCGCCAGGCCAACAAGCTGGCTACCGTGAGATGGGGAAATGCCCGGAAGATTTTAGAGAAGAACCAGATGCACTTTGAACGGAAAGGACTGGAAGAACTCCCGCTGGTGGAACAGCGTTATGCCGAACTGGTCAAGAGCGAAGGCGAAGAAGCTGCCAAAGCCTATCTGACTGATTATACCAAGGACTTCATCGGAGCTACCTTGCTGCGCTGGGACGAGATGACCGCCAAATACTGGAACGATTACCGCTTCGGATTCTAAATCTCTCAATTTCATTCATTACCTATAATATACAGAAAATATGAAAACAATTGCGTTTATCTCAGCCTTATTGCTTGCTTCCGCCTCTCTCCAGGCACAACCCGAAGCCAAAGGCTATCAGTTTACTACCGTAGTCAACCAGAAAGTGACTCCGGTCAAGAATCAGGCTGCCACAGGCACCTGCTGGTGCTTTGCCACCACTTCCTTCATTGAAGCAGAACTACTCCGCCAGGGAAAAGGCGAATACGACCTTTCGGAAATGTACATCGTCCGTCAGAAATACATGAACCAGCTGAAGGACAATTACCTGCGCCACGGACGCGGCAACATCGGCCCGGGAAGTATCTCTCCCAGCTGGTTTACGGCCTTCAAGCAGGTAGGCATCGTTCCGGAAGAGGTGTACAGCGGCATCAACTACAACTCACCTACCCACAACCACAAAGAGCTGACCGCTTACTTGGAAGCCATTGCCGAAAAGGCGATCAAGCTTCGCCAGCAAAGCCCTGAATATGAAAAACTGATTCAGAGTCTGTTTGATATTTACCTGGGAAAACTTCCTGAAAAGTTCACCTACAAAGGCAAGGAATATACTCCGAAATCCTTTGCACAGAGCCTGGACATTCATCCGGAAGACTACGTCATGCTGACCAGCTTCACACACCAGCCTTACTATCAGGCTTTCGACCTCGAAATTCCGGACAACTGGGAACACGCCAAAATCTATAATCTTCCCCTCGACGAAATGATGGAGGCCGCAGACCATGCCCTGGAAAACGGATATACCGTTGCCTGGGACGGAGATGTCAGTGAAAAAGGATTCTCGTTCAAACACGGAGTGGCCATCAATCCGGAAGTAGAAAAGACCGAAGACTTGAAAGACACTGACTTTGCCCGCTGGCAGAAAATGGATGCCAAGGAAAAACTTGACGAAGCCTTCAAGTTTGAATACCCGTGTCCGGAAGTAAAGGTGACTCCTGAAATCCGCCAGAAAGGCTACGAAACCTTCACTACGACCGACGACCACCTGATGCACCTCACCGGTATCGCCAAGGATCAGAACGGCACCAAGTACTACATCACCAAAAACTCCTGGGGAACCAACCGTAACGACTTCGGCGGCTACCTGAACATGTCAGAAAGCTACGTACGTGCCAAAACCATCTATATTCTGATGCACAAGGATGCCTTGACCAAGGACTTGAAGAAGAAACTCGGTCTGGACAAATAAAAAAACCTACCTGAAAAACAACCAGGTTGCCAAAAGGGATGCTTATCTTTGCAGCAAGTCACAAGATAAGCATCCTTTTTTATGAAAACAGAAGACTATGCCCTCATTCTGGAAACGGCTGGCATCCGCCCCACTTCCACCCGACTACTCATCTACGAAGCCATTGCCGGACAAACCGACACATTCAGTCTGAGTACTTTGGAAAAGGAACTCGACAGCATCGACAAGTCGGTCATTTTCCGTACACTCGTGCTCTTCCACGAACATCATCTCATCCACAGTGTAGACGACGGAAGTGGCTCCCACAAATATTGCATCTGCCACAACCACGGCCACTGCAACGACGATGAAGCCCACTGCCATTTCTATTGTGAGGTATGTCAGAATACCTATTGTCTGAGCCAGGACCTCATTCCGCACATCGACCTGCCCGAAGGATTCATCGCCCGGAAAGTGAACTATATCGTGAAAGGCGTATGCGCCAAATGCGCCTCCAAGCACCAGAAATGAACGTTTTTTTGACCTACATCAATAAAACGCTGTTTTCCTTCATTTTTATGTTGTAAAGCATGAATTCTATTCAGAAAAGCCCTATCTTTGCAGCGTAATCAAGAACGGAAGTTCAATGATTCACACAGTAGAAAGATTGTTTTTTTAGATTATAAGATTGTTTTCAACCTCGTCGGGAGACGATATTTTTAAGGTTAAATTGAAAAGGTATTAAGGTTTATTTAAAAAGAAAGGGTAACAACATGAAAACGATGAAAAATTTCATTCAGAAGATCTTCAAGGGAGATCCGATGGTTTGGGGTTACGTAATGCTCGGATAAGGAGCAAGTAACCCCTTTGCTGGCCAGGATGTCAGCTTGTTTAATTGAAAGTTGTAAAGTTTACTGCATATTCTGTACCGGTATTCCGGTATAAATCTAAGAGTATCCTACCGAACCCGTCGGTGGGATATTTTTGTTTTTACCTCTCCCCCTTGCCTGAATCTGAAGCAAATCCTTGCCAGTTCTAAATCTTTTCCCTAACTTTCCCTCAAATTTCTAAAACCAACACAGAAATGTCATTAATCAGAGTGATTCTCTCTCTTATTTTTCCGCCCCTTGCCGTCATCGACAAAGGGTGCGGATCGGTACTGATTGTCTTTATCCTCACGCTGTGCGGATGGATTCCAGGAGTCATCGGCGCCCTTATCATCCTGAACAAACAAAATTAAGTTTCTAATTCAATATCCTAAATACTTACACCATGAAAGAATTACATGTACCCGAAATTACCGGACAGTCCCACGTGGCTGCCAAAGACATCCCAACCCTGCTCGATACGCATCAGGTAGAGTTCCAGCCGATTTCCTGCGTGAACTGGAAAGATTTTCCCTACTGCCCGGAGGTGTCCTTCCGAATGGCCCACACTGGCGATTGCATCTTGCTGAACTACCGCGTAAAAGAAGAAAGCGTACGGGCCATCGCTGCCGAAGACAACGGCAGAGTTTGGGAAGACTCCTGTTGTGAATTCTTTTTCCAGCTTCCGGAAGACCAGGAAGAAAACGTATATTATAACTTTGAATGTAACTGTGGGGGAACCCTTCTTATCGGTGGCGGACGCCCGGGCGACAGACCTCATGCTCCCCAAGAGATTCTCCAGCAAGTAGACCGATGGACTTCACTCGGAAAGGCTCCGTTTGAAGAACGAATGGGAGAATGCAGTTGGCAACTGGCTCTTTGCATCCCCAAGGAAGCGTTCTTCCGTCATCAGCTGAAAGGCTTCAAAGGACTGACTGCTCGTGCCAATTTCTACAAATGCGGAGACTTGCAGAACACGCCACACTTCCTGTCATGGAATCCCATCGACTTGCCGAAACCGTGCTTCCACTGTCCGGAATTCTTCGGGAAGGTTATATTCGAATAATCCTCCCCCCTGATAAACACGCCAGCGGCCTGCCTTCAAACATAGAATTTTGAAAGCAGGCCGCTGTCCGTATCACTTCCTCGCAATCCACACATAAACACTTTTCTTTCCTTTAAACAGCCATAGAACGCTCAAGGAAATAATCCATGCCACAGCCAATAGCACAAAAAGCAACTCCATGAACGAGCTCCACCCATACCCCGACAACACGATGCCGGACAAAGAGCCTACCACACTGGATCCGGCATAATAGAACAACCAGTAAATGCTGGTGGCACTGCTTTTCATCTGCCCAGCATGTACCGATACAATCCGACTGGCCAGCGTATGAGTTCCGAAAAAAGCAAAAGTCATCAACCCCAGTCCCAGCACGATGGCCCAAAGCTGCATCCAGAGCAACAAGGCCATTCCTGCCCCCATCAGTCCCAACGTGCCTTGCAAGAGCCTCTCCGGACTATACTTATCTGAAAGAGTGCCGGCCACGACCGAACCGATGATTCCCGCCACATACATGGTGAAAATCAGTGCGACCCAATGATGGGGCAATGAGAAAGGAGGTGCCTCCAGCAAGAAAGACAGATAATTGTAGATGCTCACAAAAATACCCATGGAAAGCGCGGCAATGAGATACATGGAAACAAAAGTACCCCGCGTCAGCAGAAAACGCATCTGATGCAACTTCTCCTTCAATGATACATGACCTGCCGAAAAATTCCGGCCCGCTGGAATCTTCCAGCAAAACAATCCTCCTAACAGCAGACTGACAATACCAATCAACCACACGGCCGACTGCCATCCTCCCCATCCAGACACCAACGTGGCAGCGACTCTCCCTGACATTCCTCCCAGGGTGTTTCCACTCAAATACAGACTGATGGCCAACCCAATCATAGCTTTATCTACTTCCTCCGAAAGATAAGCCAACGCTACCGATGACACTCCGGCCAACACCATTCCTTTCAACAGATTCAGGACCAACAGAAGGAAATAACTATCAGTAAAGGCAGACACAATGGTCAACAGAGAAGAAAGCAGCAACGAAGCTCCCATCAGGCGTTCGCGTGACACGGAATCAGCCTTGAAAGCCATAACAATCAATCCCAATGCCATGCCGGCAGTAGAGGCCGACACTGACAGACTGCTTTCCGCCGGACTGACGCCAAAGTTCCGACACATTTCCGAAAGCAGGGGTTGAAACAAATACAACTGGGCAAAAACCGACAATCCGGACAAAAACATGCAGTTACGTATCAGGCGAAACCGAGCAACTGCCTCACGCGAACGATTCATTTCTTTCATTTCCCTTTTTCCTTTCATGATTAGGAAAACAAAGGTAGGCCGTCACTTCCAATCTTCATCTATCGGAAAAATGCTTTTTATCAATGATATCCATCGAAAAGAACAATGAATATAAAAAATATTTTATCTTATTCCGCTCTTTTTTATTTTATGAAAGCCTCATTCAAAGATGTTTAAGGGATATAAAGTATAAAAAATACACGCAAGTCTCTTTCCGGATTGAACAAAACAAAAACAATTTACGTTTAAGAACAAAACGAACTACTTTACTAACGACATACACAGAAACTAACAGAAAAAGTAACTGATTAATTACTTTTTTGGACATATAAATTAAGGATATTAGCGATAGAAAGATTGTGATTACTGAGAAAACAACAACAAAATGAGAAAATTTACTTTTATTGCATTCTTATGCACTTTGCTATTGGTTTCTTGTAACCAGGAAGAACACTTAGGCACATCTTCCACAGAGAACAAATCTGGGATTGTATTCAAACTGCAAAAACAAGGCTATGAAGGAGTCTCTTCACGCGCCTCGGAAACGGAGACTTCCCTTTATGACCAATTGTATTACTTTATTGTCAATGAAAACGGTGACAAAGTAAAAAACATCAAGAGCTATTATGAAGCCGCTACCTCGGAAATCTATACCGAAGGACTTCACAAAGGAGAGTATCGATTGGTGGTATTAGGCATCAAAGGCAATCCGACGGCTGACCAGGCTATTATCCATACTCCGGAACATATTCAAGACGAGTGGCTCGAATTTCCGGCGGACTTGCAGAAACCGCTGGAAGCTGAATACTTCTATTCACAGACTCCTTTCTCCATTGTAGAACAACAAACGGAAGAAGGCATCCAAGAAGTAGCCTCTATCCCGGAGGAAGTGACGCAGAAACGAATTGTCAGCCGGGTGGATTTTGACTTTGCGTATCAGAATCCCTACGTGGGCTACGCGGTCACAGACAAAAGTCTGGCATTGGAAGACGTACGGTTCTATACTACTCTTTCTGGCAACGGGGATTTAGGCGGAGAAAGCAACGGCACAATGGACGTCCTTTCACTGAACCAGCAGACATCTTATCTGTTCATGCCCTTGTGCAACGGTTCAACTCTTCACGGAGATATCAACCTCTCAACTTGCAACTACCGAAAAGAAAACAGAAAGCAGGTATACAGCTTCGAGCAGAAAGAACTGGCCCCCAACCATATTCATTTAGTTGAAACCCAAGTGAATCATCCGGACGACAAAGCGGTGACCATGTTCATCACTCCAGCAGCCTATAATCAAGGTGAGCACAGCCTGATTCTGCAGGATACAGAACGGAAAGAAGTATATACTGACAAGACTGTACGGTGCTTCAATACTGCCCAGCCACTACAGGTTTCCGTCACAGAAGAAGGAAAACTGCATACACGCTTCTACTCTCCTCGCAAACTGACCAATGTACTGATCAAGATGCAACTGCCGCAAGTAAGTGAAGAGTTCTTCGACTTGGCTTATTTTGATTCAATTCCGGCTTTCGGCGACTTCTGGGAAGAAATTCCGTTGCTGCAACGTGCCGCCATGTGCCGCACAGAATCCGGACGATACATAGAAATACAAAAGAAGACAGCATCTGAATTGAGTCAGGCCGTACTCAAGATTGAATCGGACGACCCTTACTGGAGCAAGCTGCAGGAAATCAAACACGGTTGGACCATTTACTGGGGACTCTACGGAGGTGACCCGGAGAAAGAAGATGGAGGTCCAGTAGGAAACTGGATGGGAATCCGTCCGGTACATTGCCGGGAATCGGTCGCTCTCTTCCTGAACTTCACCTACATGATTGACATGCCGGAACACGAACAGATTCTGCATGACAATGCCCACCAACTTTACGATGACAACAAACAGCTTGTAAAGGTAGAAGAGGTTTTGAAAAAAATGAGAGCCAGCAGAACACTTCAGGTGGGACTGGTTTATCCTGGAAACGGAATCATCGGACTGGGAGGAGGAAGTACCTTTGGAGCCTACCAACGAGGATGGTTCGAACATTACTTCAACCGATATGCATGCAGTGTGATGTTCCATGAACTGGGACACGTCATGGGATATGGACATAGCAGTTCCTTCACGTACGGTCCATGGGCAGAGCAGTTGATGAACAACTTCTATGTAGACAACATCCAGCAGATGCCGATTGACTCACGTGATTACCTGAACAGCTCACAGAATCCTTATCAATACAAATAAACAGAAGAAAACCATAAAAATACCTGAACGAATGATGATGAAATATATACTCGCACTGACCAGTGCAAGCTTACTTTTATTGAGCGGATGCCAGCAGGAAGATATCCGGCAAACACCGGATACCCATGGAATGCTCGCTGTAAAATTCTCCAAAGCAGGGATGATAAACGGAACAGATGCGGATGCAGAATCACAGATCCACACACTCAACGGTTATCATTTCGAAGACGGCATTCTGAAAGAAACATTCTCTTCCCTGCAAATGGATGCAGAAGGTATCTGCCACCTGGATATTGCTTCAATGCAAGGCAGCCTTTACTTCCTGGCCAACGGAGAAAAAGCCATCACTCCAGAAAACCTGAAAGAAGGAGTCACTACTCTGGAAGCGTTTCTAAAGCAGCAAGCCACCGCCGAAAACATGGCTTCTGAATCTATGCTAATGACAGGAAAGACGGAATTGGGCACAGACGATACTTCGGTATCAGTATCCCTGAAACGTGCGGTGGCCCGCATCGATCTGGATTCACCGTTCGAAGATGCTGAAGTGAATAGTGTCGTACTCAAGAACGTGGCACTGACGGGTTATCTCTATGAGCAGGATGCACTCCAAACCTCTGAGAAGTTTGAAACGACCGACCTGACCAAAGATTTCGGCAAACAACCCTTCAAGAATGACAAGACTTCGCTTTTCTATCTTCCTGAACAAAATTCAAACGGACATGAAGTAGAAATCATGATAACGACCCACGGTGGATGGCACCGGTTGAAGACTACTCTTCCGGCACTGAAACGCAACCACGTCTACACGCTCAAGGTGTATGGAAACGGTTCCAACTGGAAAGTGGAAGTCCTGACGAATGACTGGGAAACTGGCTCTTCTTCTGAATCAGGTCTCACCCACAAAGGATTAGTGGATAAAGAAAACTCACAACTTTCTGAAGGAGTGACTTTGAATGCACAAGGAGATACGGTATTCGTTCCTTACTGGAAAAGCGATTTTCAACTGACACTGGCAGCAGAAGCCGGAGCGGAAGTGACAATCCAGGGACAGGCCAACGGAGTCACCGTAACACCTACTCCACTTTCACGCTCCCTCACACCGGTGGCACAGTTCCAAGTATCGAGCAAACAGAAAATGCCGGGAAGCCACTATGAATATATGTATCTGGACGTACATAAAAACGAGGTGCAGACAGGCCGTGTCGTACTGGTATTCATCCCTAATCCAATTCAAATGACCGGCTCACTGCAATTTGACGACAATGGACTTTGTGATTTCCACACTTACGTTGACGGAGAACTGGCTCGCATTACCCTTCCAGAGGGAAAAACCATCTCTTTGAACTTCAACGAGGGAGAAGCTCAGTGGATGAAGCTGGCAGAAGAAGGAGACCGCACCTACCGCCTGTTAGGAGGATGGAAACCCAACGACCCGAAAGCAGACGGACGGGCACAAACCGGTGAACTGGTGATTGCGGATGCAAACGGTGGACATTCGGAAGTATATACCATCCGACGCCTCAACTGGGGATTGCCAGTGGTACAAATCAACGGCGTATGGTGGTGCAAGTATAACCTGAGAGGAAATGTAAAAAGTTTCAGCGACCAGATTTTAATAAAATCGGATCCTGCGGCCAACGGCAGTCTGGCTGACTATCTGCGAAGCTGTTCGGACGAAGACTTCCTCCAAGTGTTAGGCGACCAGTATCAGGCAGGAAATCCAGATGGATTGAAACTGACTCACAAGGACGGCCAGTTCTATTATGAAGGGTATCAAAGCCAGACGGGTAACTTCGGCACAATGGCTCCCACCGAGATGGCTCCCGACGGATACCAGATTCCGGATTACGACGACTACCGCTTCTATACATGGGGCTCCAACTGCAACTTAGCTTACTTCGACCCCGGAGTCTTCAACAACGGACTGGGACAACGCCTCAACTTCAACGTAGTAGAACGCAATGCCACTTTCAAGGGGCTGAACTATGGTCCGATTTCGTTCTATGATTTTGAATACGAAGGCAATCATCTGACGCTTTGCGGACTGGGACACCAATACAATGAAACGACCCTCTCCAGCATGATGATTCTGTTTGCCACCTACGGCAATGCAGGAAACACCTGGATGATAGAAGGATATGCCAAAAGCACCGGAAAAGGAAACTGGTTCAAGTATGCAGGCAGCAATGCCCAAAAGACCCGTACCATCCGATGCATAAAGACTCCGGTAGAATACATCTACGAATAAGAAACAACAGATTTTACCTTACAGACAAGTAAACGAACATATATGCACATAAAAAAATACATACAGCATTTCGGGATACTCTCGGCCATCTTGCTCACAACAGCCTGCAATAACGATTTTATCCCTAAAGATGAAAATACCCCGAATGAAGACAACGGAAGTATCCCTGTACGGACAGTCAGTGCCCGCGTCAAGGCCTTCCAGATAGAAGGAGAAGATGCCTCTCTCTCTGGAGAAAACAGCGTCACAGACCTGCAAGCCTGTCTGTTTGAAGAAGGAGTATTGACCCATATCTATACGCAACTATCTCAAAAGGATGACCAATATACCCTTCAGACCGACAAAGAAGCCGGCCACTTGTACTTCGTGGGTAACACAGCGAGCCAGCTTGACCTGCAAGCCCTCAAGGAACAAGGCCTGACAGAAGAAGAATGGCTGAAAACCACTTTAGAATACGCCAAGAAAGATGCACAAGCTTCGGAATTCTTCTCCGGTATGCTGGATTTGGGCAAGAATAATGAGAGTACGCTGCACACGGATCTGGAAAGAGGATCGGCCCGGTTTGACTTGTCTTTACCGGCCAACAGTTCCCTCCAGGTAAAAGGAATCACATTCACCCAAATCGCACAACGCACATTCCTGTTCCCGCAGAATCCGGTAGCAAGTCCGGAAAATACGGAACGGACAGATAAGCGCGTTGATTTTTCAGAGACGCTGAATGCCAGCACCCAAGGAGTGGCTTACCTGTACGAACAGACTGGTACCGATGTGAAAGCCCAGGTTAATGTCGTAAAGAAAGGAAAAGAAACTACCGTAGAAAGCAGCCTGCCTTCCACCTTGAAGCGCAACACAGTCTATACCTTGAGCCTCAGCGAAGACTCTGTCAGCGGAAGCGTGAAGCTCCAAGTCATTGAATGGGAAAATGGAGGCGATCACAACCTCTCTTCCGAAGCTGGGGCCTTGAAAGTAGATACTCAAGCTTCTACCCTTCCAGAAAATGTGACAGTAAACGACGAAAAGAACCGGATTGTATTGCCTTATACGGCTACCGAACTGACACTGGCCATTGACTGTGACGACCAGCTGGAGTTCATCCCAGACCCGATGCCGCTGACCGTACAGACACTGGGAGGCAGCAGCGCAGAAACCATGGAAAAGAACCTGTTCCGTATACAAAAAGACAGATGGCGCTTAGGGGTTCCCGGAGAAGAAATCAAGCTGCGCTACCACCGGAAGGGATTGCAACAAACTTACCCGGACGACTTCCTGACCGTGGTTCTGACGGAGAACCCGACCCGTATGGAAGGATTGCTCAATTACAATGACAGCTACGAGTTCCACTTTGACCGCTATATCGACAATGAACTGGGGGTACTGACCTTGCCGGAGTCTAAAAAACTAACTGTAGAGTATAAGAATGGAGAAGGCCACTGGATTAAACTGGCGGCACGAGAAAACAATTCCCACTCCTTCCGCATCTTGGGAGGATGGAAACCGAATGACCCCACAGCCAACGGACGTGTACAGAAAGCCACACTGGTAATCTGCAATAACGACGGCACGGAACGTGAAGAATATACGGTGAGCCGTCGCAACTGGGGACTCCCGGTGACGTACCTCAACGGAGTATGGTGGTGCAAGTACAATGCCATGGGCGATTCAAAGGACTTCAACGACCAGATACTTTCATCAAACGACCCGGCTGCGAAAGCAGGAAAAACAGTTTTCGATTATCTGCGTGACTGCACTCCGGAAGAATTCTTCAAACTCTGGAAATGGCAATATCAGGGAAAAACCACCCAGGGTATGCAGGTGATAGATGACAACGGAGTAGCCAAGCTGGAAGGATACAGCACGTCAAGCGTCCATATCAACAAGCTGGAACCTACAGCCATGGCTCCCGACGGGTACGAACTACCTTCGATGGAAAACTTCGAACGTGTACTGAACTCCACCAGCGGTACCATCTGGCTGATGTGGGACGGAAGCCATACTACTGCATGGAACGGAAATACCACCATCCAGCGCCGTCAACGCCGACGGAACGATGTAACGGTCGGTTCCGTCGAAATGACCGACCTGATTTATATCCAGATGTACAACCAGGCAGAACAGCAATACGAACCGCTCGTGTGGTACGGATCAGGAGCACAATGGAACGACAGCGGCATCAAACACGGACATTACAATGCCATGCTGTGGGCCACGTATTCTCCCGACAACGGACAAGGCTGGTATTATGTCGGTACGATGGGCGGCCTTTACCCGAGCAAGAACGGAGCCGGTTCCAACGATTCCCGCCTTCTGCGGTTCAAAAAATCGGACGTGGAATATATCTATGAGTGACTATGAATAACGTTCCCAAAAACGTCTTTGCGTTTGGATGAAAACGTAAGGACGTTTTACTTGAAACGCAAGTGCGTTTGGACAAAAACTCTTTGACGTTTGACTCCAAACGCACTTGCGTTTTTTTACCCCCTTCCCAACGCCTCCATTTTACCTTTCCACACGACACATTCCACCTGTTCCCGCACAATGAGGAATGAACTTTTCGGATGAATCGCCCCTAAAATCCAAGGAGTTTTATTATTTTTGCAGCCGATTATACGATAAACATAAAAAGACTATTATAACCATGGAATTAGCAAGTAAGTACAATCCCGCTGACGTGGAGGGAAAATGGTACCAATACTGGTTGGACCACAAACTTTTCAGTTCTAAACCCGACGGACGTGAACCTTACACCATCGTCATTCCTCCTCCCAACGTGACAGGAGTACTCCACATGGGACACATGCTGAACAATACCATCCAGGATATCCTTGTAAGACGTGCCCGCATGATGGGTAAGAATGCCTGCTGGGTACCGGGTACGGACCACGCCTCCATTGCCACGGAAGCTAAGGTAGTTAACCGTCTGGCACAACAGGGCATCAAAAAGACAGACCTTACCCGCGAAGAGTTCCTGAAACATGCATGGGCATGGACAGAAGAACACGGAGGCATCATCCTGAAACAGCTCCGCAAACTGGGGGCATCATGCGACTGGGACCGCACAGCGTTCACCATGGACGAAACCCGCAGCAAGAGTGTCATCAAGGTATTCGTAGACCTATATAACAAAGGATTGATTTACCGCGGCGTACGTATGGTAAACTGGGACCCGAAAGCACTGACCGCCCTCTCTGACGAGGAAGTTATCTACAAAGAGGAACACAGCAAGCTGTATTACCTGCGTTATTATATTGCCGACGACGACATGAGCGGTGAGACAGGAGCCGAAGGCGAAGTGGTACACCGCGATGCACAGGGACGCCGTTACGCCGTAGTCGCTACAACCCGTCCGGAAACCATCATGGGTGATACGGCCATGTGTATCAACCCAGAAGACCCGAAAAACCAGTGGCTGAAAGGCAAAAAGGTTATCGTGCCATTGGTAGGACGCGTCATTCCGGTCATTCAAGACAGCTACGTAGACATTGAATTCGGTACAGGATGTTTGAAAGTGACTCCGGCACACGATGTAAACGACTACATGTTAGGAGAAAAATACAACCTGCCTTCCATTGACATCTTCAACGACAACGGTACACTGAGTGAGGCTGCCGGCCTGTATGTAGGCATGGACCGCTTCGATGTACGTGCACAGATTGAAAAAGACCTGGAGGCTGCCGGACTGTTGGAAAAGGTAGAAGCTTATACCAATAAGGTAGGTTTCTCTGAACGTACCAACGTGGCCATCGAGCCGAAACTGTCCATGCAGTGGTTCCTGAAGATGCAGCACTTTGCCGACATGGCTTTGCCGCCGGTAATGAACGACGAACTGAAGTTCTATCCTGCCAAATATAAGAACACTTACCGCAACTGGCTGGAAAACATCAAGGACTGGTGTATCAGCCGTCAGCTGTGGTGGGGACACCGTATCCCGGCTTACTATCTGCCGAAAGGTGGCTTCGTGGTAGCTGAGACTCCGGAAAAGGCACTGGAACTGGCCAAGGAAAAGACGGGCGATGCCAACCTGAAACTGGAAGACCTGCGTCAGGAAGATGACTGCCTCGATACTTGGTTCTCTTCTTGGCTGTGGCCTATCTCTTTGTTCGACGGTATCAACAACCCGGGCAACGAGGAAATCAAATACTACTACCCGACTTCCGACCTGGTAACCGGACCGGATATCATCTTCTTCTGGGTAGCACGTATGATTATGGCCGGCTACGAATACATGGGCGACATGCCGTTCCGCAACGTATACTTCACCGGTATCGTGCGTGACAAACTGGGCCGTAAGATGTCCAAGTCACTCGGTAACTCTCCCGACCCGCTGGATCTGATTGACCGTTACGGAGCCGATGGCGTACGTATGGGAATGATGCTGGCAGCTCCTGCCGGAAACGACATTCTCTTCGACGAAGCTCTGTGCGAACAAGGACGTAACTTCAACAACAAGATATGGAACGCCTTCCGCCTAGTAAAAGGCTGGCAGGTGGCCGACATCGAACAGCCGGAATATGCAAAACTTGCGACTGAATGGTTCGACTCCATGCTGGCGAAGACCGCAGAAGAAGTGAACGACCTGTTTGGCAAGTACCGTCTGAGCGAGGCCCTGATGGCTGTCTATAAATTGTTCTGGGATGAATTCTCCAGCTGGTACCTGGAAATGGTGAAACCGGCTTATGGACAGCCTATCGACAAGGTAACTTATGAAAAGACTCTGGCCTTCTTTGAAACCTTGCTGAAACTGTTGCATCCGTTCATGCCGTTCATCACGGAGGAATTGTGGCAACACATTTACGACCGTCAGCCGGGCGAAAGCATCATGACGCAGACCCTCGTAAAAGACATGCCGTACAATGAAACCCTGATTACTCGCTTTGAAGCCGTGAAGGAGGTCATCAGCGGTATCCGTACCATCCGCTTGCAGAAGAACATCGCACAGAAAGAAGTTCTGACACTGGAAGTCATCGGAGAAAATCCGGTAGCTGAGTTCACTTCTGTCATTGCCAAACTCTGCAACCTGTCGGAAATCAAACAGGTAGCTACTAAGGCAGATGGAGCAGCCGCCTTCATGGTGGGCACTACCGAATATGCGGTACCTCTGGGAAACCTGATTAATGTGGAAGAAGAGCTGAAGAAGCTGGAAGCTGACCTGAAATACCAGGAAGGATTCCTGCAGAGCGTACTGAAGAAGCTGAGCAACGAGAAGTTTGTCAGCAAGGCTCCGGCTAACGTCATTGAAATGGAACGCAAGAAACAGGCTGACGCTGAAACTAAGATTGCAGCTTTGAAAGAAAGCATTGCTGCATTGAAACGCTAAATAATCATCATTTCAAAATAAAAGAGAGCATGCCAATTGACGTGCTCTCTTTTTTTATATAACCTGAAAATCATATCCACAAAACCAGAAGAAAATGACACGCTATACCCCACTATCTGATAAGGAATCACTCCCCAAAAAGCGATAAGATGTCGTTGAAGAACAATAATCTTTCTTCCACGAAAAACTATATTCATTTATATCCTTCCCAGAAGAGTTAAAACTCTTAAAAATCTCGGTATTCACTCTATTTATCAATAAAAACAAACTTAATCAAAGTATTATCTAAAAGTATATTTGCAGTATTAATCTGAAAAACGCAAATATCATGAAAAGAAAAAAACTTATCCTATCTTTATTTATGGCTATCACCTCTGTTATCTATCAGCCATTGACCGCAAGTATCCCAAAGGAAACCAAAATACTAAAACCCCGATTAGTTGTCTTGACCGACATTGCCCCAGTGGAAGTTGAACCTGATGATATGGAATCTATGATAAGACTACTTTCTCATGCCGACTTATTTGAAATAGAAGCGCTTATCACCAATAGTGGATGGAACAGCAGCGGAAAGAAATATCCCAATGAATGGACGAATAATCTTCATAAAGTAATCAATGCGTATGAAAAGGATGTGACAAATCTGATGAAACGCTCGCAACAGAAGGAATTCATGACACTTGAGGAAGAAGCTAAAAAACAATATATAGGCTACTGGCCAAGTCCGGCATATTTAAGAAGCCGCATAAAAATGGGAAGCTTGGAATTCGGACACAAAATATTAGGCGAGAATAACAACTCCGACGGAAGTGATTTTTTAATTACACTAATTGATGAAAAAGACAACCGCCCTCTTTTCATTGGATTATGGGGAGGAGGAAACACCTTGGCACAAGCTATCTGGAAAATCGAACAAGAAAGAGGAAAAGCAGAGGTGGAAAAGATTTTGAAGAAAATTTATATCTATGCCATCACAGATCAAGATGTGGCATGGAACGATAGAGAAAAACATACCTTAAGTTCTCACTATTGGTTAAGAAAAGAATTTGGAGATAAAATAAACTTTATTTGGGATGAAAGTGCATGGCTTTCACAAAACAGTATAGGGGCAAGCCGCTGGAATGAATATGCCCAACACATACAAGGGCATGGATACCTGGGCGAAATGTATCCTAAAAATAAATATGGAGTAGAAGGAGACACCCCATCCTTCCTGTACGTACTCCCCAACGGACTGAGTAACCCTACTCTGCCCAACCAAATAGGATGGGGCGGATATTTTGTATGGGATAAAACTCCAGATAATGAAACCTATTGCTACACCAATAGCTCAAAAGAAATCAAAACCATCTCACAGAAATACGAGAAATATTTCTACGATGCAGCATTCAATAACTTTGCAGCCAGAATGGAGTGGGCAAAGAACGGGAAAGGAAATAGAAATCCGGTAGTAATTGTACAAGGGGAAAAAGGATTAAATGCAGTTACAATAAAATGCGAAGTCGAAAAAACAATTGAACTGGATGCATCAGGCACCTACGATCCTGACGGAGACCTGCTCACATATAAATGGTGGTATATGCCCGAAGCCGGAAACTACGACGGAACACTTGAAATAAATGATACAGACAAAACCATAGCCAAGCTCACCATTCCCCAAGAAGCAAAAGGAAGAACCATCCACATAATATGCGAAGTGACAGACAACGGAAAATACAATCTAAAAAGTTATAGAAGAATAATTATCCACGTAAAATAGTTAGGATATATGACAAAAAGTCCTGCTTTTTATAACCAACTGACAAATTAGCAAGTCATTTTGTCAATTTCAATCAAAGCATTGATTTATGTCAATAAAAAGAGGGGAAAATAAAATTATATGCTATAAAACATGTTTTTCAAAAAAAAGGCATTACCTTTGCAGTGTAATAAAACGAACGAAGGAACCCGAAAGGGTACCGGAGAAAGGATAAAAAGATTAAGGATAACAAAAACAAACAATAGAATTTTGAAAGGTCCTCTGCGAAGAGCACCTGGAAAAAACTAAACTAGAATTATATATAGGTACTAACCAAAAAGCAAATGAAAGGATAACAGTTATGAAAAAGGTAACAAAGATTCTAAACAAAATTGCAAATGCAGATCCGATGATCTGGGGGTACGTCATGTTGAGTGAAAACACTCACACGAAGTAACCCGCTGCCGATGACCGGCGATTTATGTATGACTTGAACAAAACAGACTCATATAGAAAGTCCGGAAATCAGTTCCCTGTCGAAAGACGGAGGGCAGGTTTCCGGACTTTTTTTGTTATATCATCTTTCTATCGATTTCTACAGGATTTCCATCAACGAAGAGGCTGCAACTTGACAATTTCTCCCAACTCAGGAATAATAACCGACATTCCACGTTTCTTAGCCTCAGCGGCAAATACATGAGGCGGGTCAAACAGTGGTTCATCTGAAAGGTCGAACGTACCATAATGCATGGGAATCGTGACACGTGCATGCATATCTTCCGAAGCTGTCAAGGCATCATACGGAGAAATATGGTTAGGTTTCATGAACCAACGCGGCTTATAGGCTCCTATCCCAATCATGCAATAGTCGATATGCGGAAAGAATCGGGCAATTTCCTCAAAATGATGAGCATATCCGGTATCTCCACTGTTGTAGATGGTAATGCCGCCTCCCTGAATCATAAAGGAGCCCCACAGACGCTCTCCCCCGTCGCTTACTCCACGTTTGCTCCAATGCTGTGCAGGAAGAAAAGTAAGTCGGAAATCCCCGTCAGTATACTGATCATACCATGCTGCTTCTATTACTTCCAAATCCGGGAACCAGCTTTTTATAAGCGCTCCCGTATTCAACCCGCAGAACAATTTCATATGCGGATTATCAGCCACCAACCGTGCTACACTCGGCTTGTCCAGATGATCAAAATGATCATGACTTATCAGCAAATAATCAATTTCCCGGAAAATAGAGGGGTCAGCAGGAAACTGACTGCGGCGTTTGACAAACGGAATACTTCCATACACAGGATCAATCATCAGACGCTTTCCGCCTAACTGTAGAAAAAAAGAATTATGCCCCAGCCAAATCAGGGAATTTCCCACCACTTTCTCTAAAGAGGTGAGGTAATTCACTTTCGGATTCCATTTGATGGTACGTTTTTCCTTCCGCTGGGGATTGGGAGAGAAACGCCACTTCAATACACTTCCCATACCTGGCTTCCAACGGTGCTGACGATTAAAAAATTTCCCGTTGACCGTCGGATTCCCCCTCCATTGGGGATGTATGCTCCGCAACCCCTCGTTGCGGCGGAATGTGATTCGCTCTCCCATTTTCTCGGAATTTAGCGTTCCAGCAGGTCTTTTAGAAAGGCATCGAGTTCTTCATCAAGTCCTTTCAATAAATCGCCACTCAATAATAAGGTATCATCTTCATCGATAATCTGAAGTTCTGCCACCGTCTCCTTCTCATCGTCTACCAGCACAAAGGAATAAGGTTTCATCAGACAGAGTTTATCCAGTCGTCCTGTTTCCTTCAAAGACTCGATTTCCTTGCGAAGTATCGGTTCTACCACGGCATAAAAGTCATCGCTTTCATACTCTACCCATTCATTGATAATCGTACGCGACAACTCATGATCATCGTCGTCGTAAATCACCAATTCCCCGCTGTCTGAATTCGGTTGCAGATGAATGTCTGTTACCACAGACTCTTCTCCTCCCGTGGCATAACGGCAAAGAGCTTCCTGTAAAGCAGCAGCAATTGCAGCACGTGATTGTTCACTTAATTCCATAGGCTATATTTATTATACTCAAATGTACAAAAAAAAATGAATCAGACAAGAAATATTAATTGAAATTGTTTCCAAAACGGCGCATTTGCAGGTTCAATCGCTGAAAATCTTTCGTGAGTTCCTGCAATATGGTCGCATAGAACTTTGCTGCACGCTCCTCTTCCGAACCGGGAGAAGCACTTTGCTGCGCCTTTGCAATCCAAGAATTAGCCTCCTCCATTTGTCCCTGTACCTCACAAGCCAACGCCATATTGAAGGCAGCCCGTGATTTCAGTCGTCCTTTTTTGGTGGAGTCATACAGATTCGTCCAAATGCGGCCGGCCTCCTGCCAATCGCCTCCCCGCAAACAAACCGCTGCATCCCGCATATCCGGATTTCCACCATCGAAATAGATTCTGTCAGCATTTTGCCAATGAGGCACTAACAGATTGACCAATGTATAGGCCGCATGGTTAGAGCCCTCATGCACTACATCGTAATCAGACAAAGTAGGCGTGAAATCCCACATCAGACTATCAACTTTCGACAACGTCATTACAGGCATCAGACGCGACGGTATATAAGCCCGTACCACGGGACGAACTTTCAAATCAAAGGCTGTCAACGGCACAAATCCTGGATAATAAATCTCTTTCTTTGCGGTCAAGATTTGTATCTGGTCTACAGAGAAAATCATATCAACTCCTAAAACCTGACTCAAGCTATCTACCACAGCCTGAGGAAGCAACTCTCCGCCCGTCCTTTCCTGGGTGAGTATCGAATCTGAAATGACAACCTGATTAAAATATCGGCTATCAGCCAATCCGCCAGCCAAGCCTTCTGCCAGCACCTTGCCATCCCCATCCAGTTTTCCCAACGTAAGCAACGTTTTTTTAGGAGAAGGAATGGAAGGAGCATGATTGACAATAGCTACTGTGCGTACCTGCTCAGGAAAAGTGACGTCTGCCGGATGAAGCTGATCAAAAGAGAACGACTGCAAGCCTCCACAAGAGACCAACATGGTCGCTGCCAGCACAATTCCAGCTATCATATATTTCTTCATAATCTGTGACTTTTTTGTTTTGAAACAAAAGTAATAAATAAAAAAGACACGGATTCCATCGTTTTCACAGATTATTCTAAATTAAGAAATAAAAATCTGAAAAACGACAGAATACGTGTCTATCTAAGGGAATTCAAATGCTTACTCAAGCATTCTTTCCATGACAGTTCTTGTATTTCAATCCGCTACCGCAAGGACATGGATCATTGCGACCTACGGTTTTTTCAGCCCGATAAGGTTCCTGTTTCTCTTCACGTGTATCCTGACCAGCTGCCTCGCTCTGAGCCGGATCGTTCAAATCCTGTTTTTCTTCGCGGTACTGCTGACGGGGAGCCTTAGGTTCGGGAGCAGCCTCACGCACCTGTTCGGGCTCCTGCACCGGAATCTGACCACGCATCAATACAGAAATCGTATTGTTGTTGATTTTGTTGACCATGTTGTCGAACAAGTTCACAGACTCAAGTTTGAAAATCAACAGCGGATCTTTCTGTTCGTAGCTTGCGTTCTGTACAGAATGTTTCAATTCATCCAGTTCACGCAAGTTTTCTTTCCATGCATCGTCAATCGTATGCAACAAGATCGCTTTTTCGAATGCTTTCACAATTTCTTTTGATTCGCTTTCATAAGCCGCCTTCAGGTTAACAGAGATATTATACATCCGCTTGCCATCGGTAATCGGAATCATGATATTTTCATACATACGACCTTGTGCCTCGTATACCTGCTTGATAACCGGGTTGGCAATCTGAGCCATACGTTCTGTTTTCCGTTTAAAGAGAGCCATCGCGTTCTGGAAAGTTTCTTCTGCCAGGTCGTCTTTCTTCTTGGAGCGGAAGTCTTCTTCTGAGAACGGAGTCTCCATAGCTAATACCTGCAGAATCTCCATCTTGGCATCTTCATAAGTAGGCTGCTGTACAGCATTGTAGCAACGGTCCCAAATCATGTCCACAATATCCATACCGATACGTTCACCCATCAAAGCGTGACGACGTTTGGTATATACTACCGTACGCTGCTTGTTCATCACGTCATCGTATTCGAGCAAACGCTTACGGATACCGAAGTTATTTTCTTCTACCTTCTTCTGGGCACGCTCGATAGAGTTGGAAATCATCTTGTGTTCAATCATCTCTCCTTCCTTGAAGCCGAGCTTATCCATGACTTTCGCAATACGGTCGGACGAGAACAAACGCATCAAGTCATCTTCCAATGACACGAAGAATACGGAAGATCCCGGGTCTCCCTGACGTCCGGCACGACCACGCAACTGACGGTCTACACGACGTGACTCGTGACGTTCCGTACCAATGATGGCCAAACCACCAGCGGCCTTCACTTCCGGACTCAGCTTGATATCGGTACCACGACCGGCCATGTTGGTGGCAATGGTTACCGTAGAGCTCTGACCAGCTTTTGCTACAATTTCCGCTTCTTTTTGGTGCAGTTTCGCATTCAATACATTGTGCGGAATCTTACGCATGGTCAGCATCTTGCTCAACATTTCAGAGATTTCGACAGAAGTCGTACCTACCAGTACCGGACGACCTGCCTGTACCATCTTCTCGATTTCCTCGATAACGGCTTTATATTTCTCACGTTTGGTTTTATAAACGCGGTCGTTCATATCAATACGGGCAATCGGACGGTTTGTCGGAATTACCACGACATCCAATTTATAGATATCCCAGAACTCACCAGCTTCTGTTTCAGCCGTACCGGTCATACCCGACAGCTTGTGATACATACGGAAGTAGTTCTGCAAGGTAATGGTAGCAAATGTCTGAGTTGCGGCTTCCACCTTCACTCCTTCCTTCGCTTCCACAGCCTGATGCAGACCGTCGCTCCAACGACGACCCTCCATGATACGTCCGGTCTGTTCGTCCACAATCTTCACCTGACCGTCCATTACCACATAATCTGTATCTTTTTCGAACATAGTGTACGCCTTCAACAACTGATTGATGGTATGCACACGTTCAGCCTTAATCGCATAATTGGTCATCAACTCGTCTTTCTTAGCCAGACGTTCTTCATCCGAAAGACCTTTCTGATTTTCCAGTTCCGACAACTGAGCAGCGATATCCGGCAACACGAACAAGGTCGGGTCCTGTGAGTTACCTGTAATCAAATCAACACCCTTATCGGTCAAATCTACGCTCTTCAGTTTCTCATCAATCACGAAGTACAACGGTTCTACCGCTTCCGGCATACGCTTGTTGTTCTGCTCCATGTAGATTTCTTCCGTCTTCAGCATACCAGCCTTGATACCCGGTTCACTCAGGAACTTAATCAACGGCTTGTTCTTCGGCAATGCTTTGTGACTGCGGAATAAAGCCAAGAATCCAGCTTCCTGATCTTCTTTCTTGTCGGAAGCAATCAAACGCTTGGCATCAGCCAAGTATTGAGTAGCCAACTTACGCTGTGCTTCTACCAGACGTTCTACCAACGGGCGAAGCACTTCGAACAACTGCTGGTCGCCTTTGGGGACCGGACCTGAAATAATCAACGGCGTACGGGCATCATCAATCAATACAGAGTCGACCTCATCGACGATTGCATAATTATGTTTACGCTGTACCAAATCTCTCGGGGAAATCGCCATGTTGTCACGCAGATAGTCGAAACCGAATTCGTTGTTGGTACCGAATGTAATATCTGCCATATATGCACGACGACGCGCTTCAGAGTTAGGTTGATGCTTATCAATACAATCTACGCTCAAACCATGGAACATGTATAACGGGCCCATCCATTCAGAGTCACGCTTAGCCAAGTAATCGTTGACTGTCACCACATGTACTCCATTTCCTGTCAGCGCATTCAGGAATACCGGGAGAGTAGCCACCAAGGTTTTACCTTCACCAGTCGCCATTTCGGCAATCTTACCCTGATGCAGAACCACACCACCAAACAACTGCACGTCGTAGTGAATCATGTTCCACGTCATTTCATTACCACCCGCTTTCCAATGATTCTTCCAGATGGCCTTATCGCCTTCAATGCGAACGAAGTCACGTCCCTGAGCCGCCAATTCACGGTCGAAATCAGTAGCTGTCACTTCCAGTTCCTCATTTTCAGCCAAACGACGGGCTGTATCCTTTACAATCGCAAATGCTGTAGGGAGTACCTCATTCAGTGCTTTTTCATATTTTTCCAGCACCTCTTTCTCCAGCTTGTCAATCTGAGAGAAGATAGCTTCACGCTTTTCCAGGTCTGTATCCTCAATAGTGGCTTTCAAGTCCTCTATTTTCTTGTTTTCCTCTGCGGCAGAATCTTTGATATACTTCTTCAATTCTTCCGTTTTCGCACGAAGCTCATCATTTGTCAACTTGGAGATTTCCGGATAAGCGGCTTTTACTTTTTCCACCCATGGCTGGATTTCTTTCATGTCACGAGTTGCCTTGTTTCCGAACAGCTTGCTTATAAATTCATTAAATCCCATTATATATATTTCTTTTTATTATTTACTAATTAAAATTTTTGGTCTCACCGGTGCAAAGATAACCAAATTGTGAATTATCTTTCCGTTCTGTCACAATATTTATTTACGAATATTAAGCATTGGAGCATCGGAACAGGCATTAGGAGCCCGTATACGCATGAAATGAGCTAATGTAGGAACTATCGAAGTGATTTTCACCGGCGAATATAATTTTTCCGGCTTTACATCAAATCCCATCAAAACTAAAGGAGCTGTGGCACAAGCTGCCCGCATCACCTCTACTTTCTGAGAATATTCATTCACAACCGACCAGCCCGGCATTACTTCCACATAGATATCTCCCGAACAATTCGGATTGTAAGTATTACGAATCTTATCTATTTTCGGAGTCCAAGCCCCTAATAGCAGGCGCTGCGCCGAGTACGCATTCTGTACGCCACTCATCTGCACAATAAACTCCGCCGAACGTGACATCACCTCCACCAGGTTCAGTTTCCGTTCTTCTATCAGCTTATGATTCAGATAAATCTGCCGGTCATAATAAGTTTCTACATATTGTCCCTGACCATAAATGGCCATCAGATACATATTCAACAGAGCCGCGCAACGCTTGATATGAAATTCTCCACCGGGAATCTTATATTTCTCAGGATCTACCGGATCCGGATCTGTATATCCTGTGGAGGTAATGAAAAACAACGTATTACGCAACCCTACCTTACGGTCTATCAAATCGAGTAAATCACCCAGGCTATTGTCCAGACGGACATACATATCCTGGATTTCCATTGCATATTCTGTGGTAGGTTTATGGTCATAATTACCTGCATAGTATGATAAGGTAAGTAAATCTGGAGCCGCATCCTGTCCCATCTGTGTACTGTTCAAACAAACATTTACCAGACGGTTCACCTCATCATTCACATACGGACTCGTTTTAAACTTCTTATATTTATCCAGACGTTCGTCTGAGAAGTTATGTTTAAAACTTAATTGTTTGGTCTCTGTAGTTACGTACTGATACGAAGTAACTGGAAGATAAGGAAGCCACTCAAGACTGTTGATACGAAAATCAAGTCCCTCCTTGTCATTATAATTGCTCACCCACTCCGGACAATCTCCATAATAAGTTGTACCAGCCCATTTTCCTGTTTCATCATTCAACCAGAAGGCTCCGTCGGCCGCATGTCCTGCTGCCAAAATAGCCATTTCGCGCGTCGGTGCAATGGAATAGACTTCTGCCTGCCCTTGAGTGGCCACCTTCAATTCATCAGAAAGCGTGGAACAATGCAACAATTTTGCGGATGAACTTTCTGACGTATAGACGCCCATAAAACTCTGGTCGTCTACCGATTTTATAATCCGTAAAGAATTGCGATCCATCCATCGGTTCGCAGGAATCCCATTATAATAAGGTGTAGTTCCTGTATAAATAGATGCCGTGGCTGAAGAGCGGTCTACATTAATGAAATCATATTCTGCATTTGTATAGATACGACCTTCCTTGAGCAGACGTTTAAATCCTCTTTCTCCATACAGTGCAGAAAAAGCCTCAATATAATCTGCCCGCAATTGATCGATTGTCAAGCCCACCACCAATCGCGGAACGGGAGCAGAAGACTGAGATTGAATGCCGGTAATAACAAATACCGTCAATAAAGATGTCAGTATGCGTTCTTTCATTATTTCTTATTCAATACTAATACATGGCTTGCAGCATTTACCAACAAACCGAGTGCCAAAGGTAACACTGTTAAATTAAATTTTTGCGGCAAAAGCAGGATTAACAGCATAAAAAGTGTTAAATACACCATATTCACCAAATGATACAGGTCCTTTTTATGTTTTATGTCAAGATAAATCATAAACGGAAGATAAAATAAAGGAATCGGATTGAACAATATCAAGAGCCAATTGGACCCTACAGTTGGATGAGAAGAAACAAAAAACAAGAAAGCAATAATACACCCCGCTATCCCTTGTGCAGCGTACAGAATCACGTCCCATCCCCAGAACACGCGTTTCTTTTTCCACTGCCAGAAACCAATCAATACATTTAAAAGCAAGAACAACGAGCCCGCCCCCATTGGTGTCAGAGCAAAAGCCGGTTCAACTTCCGGGGCCACATCTACAATCTTCTCTTCCCGCAACACCAGCGGACGAGTCTTTCCATCCGCCCCCTGAATATAGGCTTCACCGGCAAAACGACGCATATAAAAAGGAGCAAACATCTGCCCTCTGTTATCAATAGGCGCATCGGCCTCTGCTCCGAGACAGAGGTCAATGCCGAACTCATCCCATGGAGAATGTGCGGTAAATTCATGTACAATCCCTCTGAAAGACTTGTCACTCTCCCCCGACGGATATATCACTTTCCCTTGGATACTCTTTTCTATTTGGTCACGCGCACGAGTCGTACAATTATCATAGAAATAATTATAACGATAAGTTCTGTTTTCCGGGAGGTAGTTCTCTTGAAGCAACCCCAATAAAGTTTGCTTTTCGGACGAAGTCAGATTCAAGACCTGCTGGTAAACAGAAGAACCACGCAATGCATATTCCGATTCAAAATAAGGATAAGGCATAATTCCCAGTTGGTAGTCAGTTTCTCCCTTTACAAAACGATATATAAAATGAGGAGTATTAAAGCTGAACATGCCATAATTAAAAACCAAATCTATTCCCCGAGAAAAATTCTGGTAACGAATAGCCGTATGACCGAAAAGTTCATAAATTTCATTACCAGGAGCACACGTCAACAAACTAAACTGAATGCTATCATTCTGGAAAGTCGACTCTGCATCCGACCGGATGTCACTATAAGTCTCCACAGGGAATACCAGCTGAATCATCCCTACAATCCATAAAAGAACTATCCACTTCCGTTTCATAATTTAATATACTTATCAGACCTCAAATTCATCTTTCTGAAATCTGAATAATCCATAATATTCTTTTTTCGCATGCAAAAATACATGGATTCTCACATAACCGCGAAATAAATAATCAGTTTTATTGAGGTACATATCCAAATTTTATCTTACTTTGCAAGCAAAACAAAGCAAACAAAGGTGAATTTAGTAATTGATATTGGCAATACTGTTGCAAAACTGGCAGTGTTCGAAGGCGATAAAGTGGTGGAAGTTTTACGAGGATCGAACCATTCGCTGGACTGGCTGTCAATGCTATGCAACAAATATCCAATCGAAAGAGGGATTATCGCATCAGTCATCACACTGAGCAACACTATACGACGACAATTGGCCGGAGTTCCGTTTGACGTCATCGAACTGAACCATCAAACCCCTATTCCTATCCGGAACTTATACAAGACCCCCGAAACACTTGGGATGGACCGACTTGCAGCCGTAGTAGGCGCAAATTACCTTGCCCCCGGAAAGAACCTGTTGGTTGTAGATGCCGGAACAGCGCTCACATACGAATTTATTGATGCAGAAGGTAACTACTGGGGAGGGAATATCTCACCGGGCATGTATACTCGCTTCAAGACACTAAATGCCTGCTGCGACAAACTTCCTTTAATAGAAAGTAAAGGGGAAACACCAGAATTCGGATTCGACACAGAAACAGCTATCCGAGCCGGAGTCATTCGAGGAATTGAATTTGAGATTATCGGTTATATCACCCTACTGCAGAAGAAATATCCTGACCTTTTGGTTTTTTTAACTGGAGGAGATAAATTTTCTTTTGATACCAATTTAAAAAGTATCATCTTTGCAGATAGATTTTTAGTATTGAAAGGTTTAAACAGAATATTGAATTATAATGTTAAGTAAAAAGATACTTGTTGGTTCATGTTTTATAGCAAGTGCTACGATTGCGAGTGCACAGATAAGCACAAACTCACCTTACACGCGTTATGGATTAGGAGACATGTTTGACCAGAGCTTCACAAACAATGCGGCTATGGGAGGTGTAGGCTATGCACTCCGCACAAACGAACACATAAACGCAATGAATCCAGCATCTTATACGGCGGTAGACTCTCTTTCCTTTATTTTTGATGCAGGTATGTCACTAAAAAGCTCGAATTTCCAGGAAGGACAATATAAATCAAACGCGAAAAATGCAAGTTTTGACTATATCGGCATGCAGTTCAGACTTCATCCCCGCTTGGGTATGACCATTGGATATACTCCATTTTCTACTGTCGGATACAACTTTACCCGAACCAAACCGATAGATAACAGCAGCGATGTTACCATTTCCAACAACTTTTATGGCGACGGAGGCTTGCAGCAGATCTTTGGAGGACTGGGTTTCAAGGTGTTTGACCACTTGTCTATTGGCGCCAACATCGGCTATCTGTATGGAAAACTTCAATATCAGACTACAGCCACCCTTAGTAACGGAGGAGACCAGACCATTACCTACAACACCGTATCGGTAAGCACTTATCATGCAAGTTTCGGTCTTCAGTATACTCAACCTATCAATAAAACAGATGAAATCACACTGGGATTGACCTATAACTTAGGGCACGTGCTCAACAGCCATGACACCCAAGGTACACAAATCACAAATGGCAGCAACTATTCTGTCGTGAATGAACAGAGAATAGATGATTCTTATGGAACTCCTCATACCTACGGGGCCGGATTAGCTTGGAAACACCAAAAGAATCTGACTGTAGAAGCAGACTATACCCTGCAGAAATGGAGCGGAGTAAAATATAATAACCGCACTGATTTATATCAGGACCGTACAAAAGTAGCAGTGGGAGCTGAATACCTGCCCAAAGAATACGGAAGAAACTATCTCAGCCGTATACGCTATCGAGTAGGTGCCTATTATGCCAACTCTAATCTCCAGATTCCAATCGGACAGAATATGGTAAAAGGACCAGATGAATACGGAGTTAGTTTCGGATTCGGACTACCGTTGAGACTTTACCAGCGGAACAGCGTGTTAAGCATCACTGGCCAATATGTCCATGCAAAACCATCAACGAGCAACATGCTATCCGAAAACCGGTTTGTCTTAAAAATAGGTCTGACCTTCAATGAACACTGGTTCATGAAGTGGAGAGTTAATTAATATGAGAATAAACACAATGAACAACTAATCTTACATACGATGAAAATGAAAATGTTTACAATGCTGTGTGCTTTATCTTTAAGTGCTACAGCAACTTTCGCTCAAAAAGGAGTGGAAGACGGTTCTCGTTTTGGACACGGAGAAGACAGTCTCCGCTGTTTGCAAAACATCAGTATTTACAGTGAGTATGTAAAAACTGACAACTATGTGGACGCATACAAGCCTTGGATGGCTGTATTTACTGAAGCACCTTTGGCTCAAGTAAGTACTTACACAAACGGTGCAAAAATCCTACGTGCATTGATTGCCAGTTCAAAAGATGCTGCACAACAGAAGAAGTATCTGGATGAATTGATGGCCGTTCATGACCAGCGAATCAAATACCTTGACGGATTGAATCAACTGGTAAAAACTCCGACCACTAAAGGTTCCATCCTCGGAATGAAAGCTCACGACTACATCATGTTCTCTGGATCAAACATTGATGTGAATAAGGCTTATGAAATGACTAAAGAAGCCGTAGACTTGGAAAAATCTGCTTCCGATTATTTCATGTTCCAAGATTTGATGGATATGTCCTCTCGTAAATTGAAGACAGATGACACCCACAAGGAACAGTTCATTCAAGATTACCTGACGACTTCTGGCTATGCAGAAGAAGCATTGAAAGCAGCCACTAAAGAAAGAGACAAAAAATTGCTGAAAACAGCCAAAAACAATGTAGATGCATACTTCATCAACAGTGGTGCGGCAAGCTGCGAAAACCTGCAGGCTATCTATGGTCCGAAAGTAAGCCAGAACAAAACCAATCTGGAATACTTGAAACAGGTAATCAATGTAATGCAAATGCTGAAATGTACAGACGAAGAAGCTTACTTTATTGCTTCAGAAGCTGCTCATGCCATTGAACCGACTGCTGCCACAGCAGCTGGATGTGCTTACATGTACTACAAGAAAGGCGACATGGCCAAAAGTGTGGACTACTTTGACCAAGCTATCGAACTCGAACAGGATGCAGACAAGAAAGCAGACTATGCCTATAGTGCAGCCGTAGTATTGTTCAGCAAGAAACAGCTGAGCAAGGCAAAACAATATGCCAACAAAGCACTTTCTTTCAATAGCAAATATGGAAAAGCTTACATTTTGATTGCACAGATGTACGCATCAAGCCCGAACTGGAGTGACGAAGCTGCATTGAACAAATGTACTTATTTCGCTGCCATCGATAAACTGCAGCGTGCAAAAAGCGTAGATCCAAGTGTAGCTGAAGAAGCTCAAAAGCTGATCAATACGTATGCCGGACATACTCCGAAAGATGAAGACCTCTTCTTCTTAGGATTGAAAAAAGGTAACTCTGTCACAATCGGTGGATGGATTGGCGAAACAACAACCATCAGATAATATATGCCAGCCAGAATAAAAAAGCACATATATAGACTCTTTATCAACATAACAGTTGCCGTATGGGCAACTGTTATGTTTCTTTTTGTTCCGGCCTGCGGGAAAAAGGAACAGCAAATGGCCGCGGCCGTAAAGGAAAGTGACTCACTGCCAGATATGCGCACCACAGGAGTTACCACCCTCATCTCCGATTCCGGCATGATCCGGTATAAAATCATCACTGCAGAATGGCTGATTTACGGCCATCGGAATCCCCCCTTTTGGGCCTTTGAAAAAGGAATTTATCTGGAAAAATTCGACAGTCTTTTTCACGTAGACGCCAGTATCAAAGCCGATACGGCATACTACTATGAACCTAAAAAACTTTGGGAGTTACGTGGACATGTACATATCCAGAGCCAACGGGGCGATAAGTTTGATACCGAACTGATGTTCTGGGACCAGGACAAAGAAAAGATTTATTCCGACAAATTTATCCGCATTGAGCAAGTAGACAAAGTGCTGACCGGATATGGCTTTGAATCCAATCAGCAGATGACTGAATATCAGATTTACAACAATACGGGTATTTTTACGGTTGAAGACAATGCTGCCCCAGCAGACAGCACACGAACTCCCCAATAAAACCATTCCATCATGGGACTTATTATCCAGTTACTCATATCGATGGCATTTTCCGCTTTCTTTTCAGGAATGGAAATAGCCTTTGTATCTTCCAATAAATTACGCTTCGAAATGGAGAAGACGAACAACGTGTCGTCTTACATCCTTTCCGCATTTTACCGGCACTCCAACAATTTTATTTCTACCATGCTGGTGGGAAACAACATCGCCTTGGTCATCTACGGTATATTGATGGCCCAGCTCATTGAACATTACATTCTTGCAGATGTTATTACCAATCAGGCATTGCTGGTATCAATAGAAACGATTATCTCTACCCTGATCATTCTTGTCACAGGAGAGTTTATCCCCAAAACATTATTCAAAATAAATCCCAATACTACCCTGAAGGCATTCAGCCTTCCCGCTTTCGTCTGCTACATCATCCTCTACCCCATCAGCCGCTTTTCATCCTTGCTTTCCAGTGGGATGCTTCACCTTGTAGGAGTCAAGACCAACAAGGAAGACCGGGATAAAGCCTTCACTAAAGTCGATTTGGACTATTTCATACAAAGCAGCATTGAAGAGGGTAAAGAAGGAGAAGAAATTGACAATGAAATTAAAATATTCCGTAATGCCCTCGATTTCTCCAACGTCAAAATTCGCGATTGCATGATTCCACGTACGGAAATTATAGCTGTCGATTCGGATACGCCATTAGATGAGCTTAAAAAAGTATTCATTGAAAACGGCATCAGCAAAATTATCGTCTATAAAGACAACATCGACAACATCATCGGATACATCCATTCCTCCGAAATGTTCAAAGCCACCACAGAATGGCAGAACAACATACGCAGTATTCCTTTTGTTCCGGAGACAATGGCAGCCCATAAGCTGATGCGTATCTTCAAGCAACAGAAAAGATCATTGGCCGTAGTGGTAGATGAGTTTGGAGGTGTTTCGGGCATTGTGGCCTTGGAAGACTTGATTGAAGAGATTTTGGGTGATATCGAAGACGAACACGATACGACTTCTACGGTAGCTAAACAGATTTCGGAGAACGAATACATCTTTTCGGGCAGAATGGATATCGAAAAAGCCAATGAAACATTCAACCTGAATCTTCCGGAAAGTGAAGATTACCAGACCATCGGTGGACTGATTCTCAACGAATGTCAGAGTATTCCAAAAGTAAACGAAATCATTCAGATAGAAGGATTCACCTTCAAAATCATCAAAGTCAGTGCCAACCGAATTGAACTGGTGAAACTGATTGCACAGAAATGAGCATTTTTTTGAAAGAAAATAGTGACTAAACGGTATTTTTTGTATCTTCGTGCGCTAATAGCGGAAATATAAAAACAATAAACAAAAAAATAATAACTTTAAATGGCAACTTTACAAAAAATTCGAAGCAAAGGACCTTTATTGGTCATCGTAATCGGTCTTGCCCTTTTTGCATTCATCGCGGGAGACGCATGGAAAGTGCTCCAGCCGCATCAAGGTAAACAAGACGTAGGAGAAGTGAACGGGGAAGTTCTCAGTGCACAAGATTATCAAAAGATGGTTGACGAGCTTAGCGAAGTAATTAAACTGACCAACGGACTGAACTCGCTGACAGAAGATCAGCTGAACAACGTCAAGGATCAGGTATGGCAAAGCTATGTCAACAATAAACTGATTGCTGAACAGGCTAAGAAGTTGGGCTTGAAGGTGACAGATGCTGAAATCCAGGCCATCATTGACCAAGGAACTCACCCGTTGCTGATGCAGACTCCATTCCGCAACCCGCAGACAGGCATGTTCGACAAAGATATGTTGAAAAAATTCCTGGTAGATTATGCGAACATGGACGCCAGCAAGATGCCGGCCCAGTATGTAGAATACTACCAGAAGATGGGTGCTTTCTGGAAATTTGTAGAAAAAACTTTAGCTGAAAGCACACTGGCTCAGAAATACCAGAACCTGGTTACCAAATCATTGATTTCAAACCCGGTTTCTGCCGAAGATGCTTTCAAATCACGTACAGAACAGAGCGACTTGCTGTTGGCAGGAGTTCCTTACAGCTCTATCAGTGATTCTACCATTCAGGTATCCGACAGCGAAATCAAAGACCGCTACAACGAAAAGAAAGAACAGTTCAAGCAACTGGTTGAAACCCGTGACATCCGTTACATTGACGTAAAAGTAGTTCCGTCGGATGCAGACCGCAAGGCTGTAGAAAAGGAAGTGACCGAATACAGCAACCAGCTGGCCAAGACTGACTCCGATTTCGGTACTTTCATCCGTTCTACCGGTTCTTCAGTCAACTATTCAGACGTTCCGGTCAACAAAACGGTATTCCCGGCTGATGTAGCTGCACGCCTTGACTCTACAGGAGTAAACGAAGTATACGGTCCTTATTACAATCAGACTGACGACTCTTACAATGCCTTCAAAGTTTTGGCTAAAGTTTCTTCTCCTGACTCTATCCAGTTCCGTCAGATTCAGGTATATGCCGATACAGAAGAAAAGACCAAGACACTGGCTGATAGTATCTACAATGCACTGAAAGGTGGAGCAGACTTTGCTGCAATCGCCAAAATCTACGGACAAACCGGCGAAGCAAGCTGGGTAAATTCACAAAGCTGGGAAGGTGCAGAACTGGATGCAGACAACAGCAAGTTCATCAATGCATTGCTCAACCAGCCTGTAAACGAACTGACCAACTTAAACGTAGGACAGGCCAACCTGATTCTGCAGGTAATGAACAAAAAAGGCATGCAAACCAAATATAAAGTGGCTGTCGTAAAACGACCGGTTGAATTCAGCAAAGAAACCTACAACGCAGCTTACAATAAATTCAGCCAGTTTGTAGCACAAAATACAACCATCGATTCAATGGTCAAGAACGCAGAAGAAAGCGGTTATACCCTGACTCCGCGCACAGACCTTTCCAGCGCAGAACACTATGTAGGTGGTGTACGTTCTACCCGTGAAACTTTGAAATGGATTTTCGCTGCAAAACCGGGTGAAGTTTCTCCGCTGTATGAATGCGGTGAAAACGACCATCTGATGGTAGTGGCTCTCGACAAGATTCACGAAGCAGGCTATCGTGACCTCAATTCTGTAGCAGAAATGCTGAAGAACGAAATTCGCCGCGATAAGAAAGCAGACCAGATTATGGCAGATATGAAGAAATACAATTCTATCGCTCAAGTAAAAGGAATGAAAGATGCCGTAAGTGATTCTGTAAAACATGTTACTTTCAGCGCACCTGCTTATATTTCAGTGACACGTGCCAGCGAACCGGTAATCGGTGCCGTTGCTGCTAAGACTGCAGTTAACAAAGTAAGTGCTCCTATCAAGGGTAATGCTGGAGTATACATGATTCAAGTATATGCCAAAAATAAAGGAACCGAAAAGTTTGATGCCAAACAAGAAGAAGCTACTTTGAACAACATGGCCGTACGTATCGTAGGAAGCCAGCTGATCAATGACTTGTATCAGAAAGCAAAAGTAGAAGACAAACGTTATCTCTTCTTCTAATTCTCTTTCCTTAAGAAATAGAAAAGTCCGGAAGTCGCCTTCCGGACTTTTTTTATGCACTAATTCTTCCAACGGACTTGTAAATAAGCCTGGAAACGGGTACCTTCCTGCACAGGAGTCAAGGGTAAATATCCGTTTACCATTTTTCCCTCCTTCCATTCCAATGGATAGAGTTCTATCATTCTCTGATGAAATGCAAGTGCCTCCCCGTTGTGCATATAATGTTCAACCACGTACTCCCCTTCAGACAAAGAATGTACATGCCTGTCATACAATATCCGAGAAAGTACCCCCATGTTCATACGCAGATTCACCTCTACACACGGATGAATCCGGAAACCGTCCTCCATACGGCAGACCATCATGTCCACTCCCAGATAACCTTGATAATTCCCGTCCAAGACTTTTTTCAACACCTCTTCCAGACGCTCCCTCAGCCGGTGTAATAAATCGGAAGATACAGAACAGGCCAGGACAGTTTCTATGGCCTCATTACTCCACAGGCGATTGGCCTTATAATTACCATGTACATCGGTATCAAAATAAGAATAGCCTACAAAGCGGACATCCCCTCTCTCATCCGAAAAGAATTCCATGGCAAAATCTGCCACCTTATCGTAAATAGGTTCTGCCATCAACACCCCCTGAACCTTCATTATTCGGGATGCCCATCCGGCCAGCTGCATATTCCAGCTCTCCGCTGAAACTTTCCAGAGCCCTCTTCCACTTCCTGACCAGGGAGCTTTCAGAATCACCTGTCGCCTTTCCTGTATAAAAAGCTCCACCTCCGAAAGATGACTGCAAGCTTTCATCTCCCCACAGATTCCATCCCATCCGGAGAATGCCGGAAGAATTTCCAGACAACACTGCCTGGAAGAAAGATACCGGAGCTGCTGCATCTTCTCCTTCGATGGCAGCAACGACTCCTCCACTCCTTCTTGACGCAACAGGTGAATCAGACAGGGCGTCCACCCCCAAGGGCGATAACGTGCGGACTGCCAATCATCAGTCCAGTTTACCGCAGACAACACACGAGTCAACATCTTCCGCCCCTCTTCTTCTCGGCACACCTCCCCCAACTGCTGACGAAACAATTCCACTTGTTTCAGACAATCCACTTTCACTCCACACCCTTCATCCGCAAACCATACCGGAAGCACTGACAAATCGGCAGCCATACGGATAATCTCTGCCGGTGCCTTATAATACGGAGTAAAGTTGGCCATTGCCATATCGTAGTCAGGATTGAACAAATATATAGCTGGATGCATACAAATCGGAATTAAAATATGACACAAATGTACTGAAAATATAAACGTCAATATCGTTTCTCATACTCAAAGCACCTCCAAAACAAGCCTTTTAACTGAAAATTTTTCAGCGGAACTAAACAAGTGTAACAAAAACACATGAAAAACATTTCAATTTGAAATAATATTCAATGAAAAATCGAACAAACCGATAGCAGTTAAAATATAATACAAAAAAGAGAGTGATTTATTCAAATATATATCTAAAAGGAAGTACATTTGCATATCGAAAGACAAAAAGAAAGCAAAACAGCAAAAGACAAAACAAAAAGACAACACCAAAAGAAGAGATAACAAACAACAACATTAACTAAAAACACGAAAGCAAATGAAAAGAATGTATCTCACCGGAGTCGTATTGCTCGCATTGGCAAGCACTCCAGCCATTTCAATGGCGCAAGACAAAGTAGAAACCAGCGTCGGAGCTGATCTCGTTAGTGGATATATCTGGCGTGGACAAGACTTGGGGAATGTCAGCATTCAACCTTCTGCCTCCGTGTCCTACAAAGGGTTTTCTCTTTCAGGATGGGGATCTGTAGGTATTGACAAAGACGACACCAAAGAATTTGATTTGACTTTGGGGTACAGCACCGGAGGATTCAGCGTATCGGTCACAGATTACTGGTTCAACAATGGTCCGCAGTACTTCCACTATGGCGCACACAACACAGCACACGTTTTCGAGGCACAGGTAGGTTATGATTTTGGAGTAGTAGCGGTCAACTGGTACACCAACTTTGCAGGAGCAGACGGAGTGAAAGCCAATGGCGACCGTGCATATTCATCCTACTTCAGTGTGGCAGCTCCCTTCAGACTGGGAGGTCTGGACTGGTCGGCCGAAATTGGCGCCACTCCATGGGAAACCAGCTTCTACAACAATGGAGCTACAGGATTTGAGGTATCCCACATCAGTCTGAAAGCCACAAAAGAGATTAAATTTACCGATTCCTTCTCACTTCCGGTATTTGCCCAGGCCATCTGGAATCCGGCTACAGAAGGCGCCTATTTTGTATTTGGACTCAGTTTTTAATTATAGAAACATAAATAGAGATAGGTATTAGCAATAAGTAAGGTAAAAGAGATTATTACAGGATAACAAGAAACAACAATACAAAATACAAATACAACGTTATTATGAAGAAAATTGAAGCAATCATCCGTAGGACTAAATTCGAGGAAGTAAAGGAGGCACTTTTGGCCGCCGACATCGAATGGTTCTCCTACTATGAAGTAAGAGGTATTGGGAAAACCCGTGAAGGACGTATCTATCGTGGGGTGGTATACGACACCAGTTCCATTGAACGTATCCTGATTTCCATCGTAGTGCGGGAAAAGAATGTGGAAAAAACCGTACAGGCCATTCTGAAATCAGCCTATACCGGTGAAATCGGTGACGGACGTATCTTTATCATCCCCGTGGAAGACTCCATCCGCATCCGCACCGGAGAACGGGGCGACATCGCCCTCTACAATGCCGAACAGGAGAAATAAAAGTTTTACAAGCTACTATACAATACATTTACAACTAAAACGAATTGATATATGGATACAACTATGATACTGGATTCAGGGAATACGGCCTGGATAATCGTGGCCACCCTGCTCGTTCTATTGATGACTATTCCGGGCATTGCCTTGTTCTATGGCGGACTGGTCAGACAGAAAAATGTCTTGAGCATCATCATGCAGAGTCTGCTCATCGTAGGAGCAGTCAGCATACTCTGGGTAGCGTTCGGCTACAGTTTCGTATTTGGCAGCAGCCTGATGGAGACTGACAGCGTCTGGAGACATTTCATCGGTGGTTTCGACAAGCTCTTCCTGCAAGGAATCACTACTTCCAGCCTGACTACAGGCCGGATTCCGGAACTGATGTTCGTACTCTTCCAGTGTATGTTTGCCGTCATTACTCCCGCCTTGATTCTGGGAGCTTTTGCGGAACGGGTCAAGTTTGCCGGTTTCCTGATGTTTACAGTGCTTTGGAGCATCCTGGTGTACATACCGATGGCCCACTGGGTATGGGGAGGAGGTTTTCTCCAGCAGATGGGTGCCATCGACTTTGCCGGTGGAACCGTGGTACACATCAATGCCGGCATCGCAGCCCTGGTCATGGCCATACTGATAGGGAAACGGCGCGATTATAAGATTGGACATCCCATGGCTCCGCACAACATCACCTTCGTCTTTATGGGAACCGCCTTTCTGTGGCTGGGATGGTTTGGCTTCAATGCCGGAAGCGGCCTTTGTGCCGACGGTATCGCCGCCAATGCCTTTCTGGTGACACACCTGGCTACCTGTGTGGCTGCGCTTACCTGGATGGCTATCGACTGGATTTACAACAAGAAGCCGACTACCGTAGGTGCCTGTACGGGTGCAGTATCAGGACTGGTAGCCATCACACCCGCTGCCGGAAGCACCGGTATTCTGGGAGCCTTCTTCATCGGACTGATAACCCCGATAGTCTGTTTCTACATGGTAGCCGTCATCAAGCCAAAGCTGAAATACGATGACACTCTCGATGCTTTCGGTGTGCACGGAGTGGGCGGTATCATCGGTTCTATCCTGACCGGTGTCTTCGCCACCCGTTTCATTACAGGCAAAGAAGGGGCGGAAGGAGCCCTTTACGGTGACTGGCACCAGCTGTGGATACAAGTGGCAGCTACCTTGATTTCCATCGTATTCAGCGCAGTCATGACTTATCTGCTGTTCAAGGTCACAGACAGGATGATAGGCATCCGGGTAGACAAACGGGTAGAGGAAGAAGGATTGGATATCTACGAACATGGAGAATCCGCTTATAACCATTAAAATTAACATTCACTACTAACTAATAAATAACCAATAAAAATTTACAGTAAAATGTCAACATTAAGATTCAGAGTAGTAGAAAAGGCCTTCCAGGCAAAACCGCTGGAAGTACCTGCTCCTAAAGAAAGACCGGGAGAATACTTTGGCAAATACGTATTCAACAGAGAAAAAATGTTCAAATACCTTCCTTCTACGGTATTTGCTCGGCTCATCGATGCAATGGACAACGGAGCGGCTCTTGACCGCCAGATTGCCGATGCGGTAGCTGAAGGTATGAAACGTTGGGCCAGCGAACTGGGTGCCACCCATTATACTCACTGGTTCCAGCCGCTGACGGAAGGTACTGCTGAGAAGCACGACGCATTTGTAGAACACGACGGAAAGGGTGGCATGATGGAAGAATTCTCCGGAAAACTGCTCGTGCAGCAGGAACCGGATGCTTCTTCTTTCCCGAACGGTGGTATCCGTAACACCTTCGAAGCTCGTGGTTACAGTGCATGGGATCCTTCATCACCTGTGTTCGTGGTAGACGACACTTTGTGTATCCCGACTATCTTCATCGCTTATACCGGTGAATCACTTGACTACAAAGCACCGTTGCTGAAAGCTCTCCGCGCAGTCAACAAAGCAGCCGTAGACGTATGCCACTATTTCGATCCGAATGTGAAGAAAGTTATGGCTTACTTAGGATGGGAACAGGAATACTTCCTGGTAGACGAAGGCCTGTATGCTGCACGTCCGGACCTGTTGCTGACAGGACGTACTTTGATGGGTCACGAAGCATCTAAGAACCAACAGTTGGAAGACCACTATTTCGGTGCCATCCCGACTCGTGTAGCTGCTTTCATGAAAGACCTTGAAATCCAAGCTCTTGAACTGGGTATTCCGGTAAAGACACGCCACAATGAGGTAGCTCCGAACCAGTTTGAATTGGCTCCTATCTTCGAAGAATGTAACTTGGCCGTAGACCACAACATGTTGATCATGTCACTGATGCGTAAAGTGGCACGTACTCACGGATTCCGTGTGCTGTTGCACGAAAAACCGTTCAAAGGTGTCAACGGTTCCGGTAAGCACAACAACTGGTCACTCGGTACAGATACCGGTACACTACTGATGGCTCCGGGCAAGACTCCGGAAGAAAACCTCCGCTTCATCACCTTCATCGTCAACACATTGATGGCTGTATATCGTCACAACGGTTTGTTGAAAGCCTCTATCATGAGCGCTACCAACGCACACCGTCTGGGAGCCAACGAAGCACCTCCCGCCATCATCTCTTCATTCCTGGGAAGCCAGTTGAGCAAAGTGCTTGACCACATGGAAGAAAGTGCAACCGACGAATTGATTTCTCTGGGCGGCAAACACGGTATGAAACTTGACATTCCGCAGATTCCGGAACTGTTGATCGATAACACCGACCGTAACCGTACTTCTCCATTCGCCTTCACAGGTAACCGTTTCGAATTCCGTGCCGTAGGTTCAGAAGCCAACTGCGCCAGCGCAATGATTGCCCTGAATACAGCCGTAGCTGAACAGCTCACTGAATTCAAGAAAGAAGTAGACGAACTGATTGAAAAGGGTGAACCGAAGATTTCTGCCATCATTCAGGTAGTACGCAAATACATCAAACTGAGCAAGCCTATCCGCTTCGACGGCAACGGTTACAGCGACGAATGGAAAGCAGAAGCTGCCCGTCGTGGTTTGGACTGCGAAACCAGCTGTCCGGTTATCTTCGACCAGTACCTGACTGAAGACAGTGTACGCATGTTCGAATCAGCAGGTGTCATGACACGTAAGGAACTGGAAGCCCGTAACGAAGTGAAATGGGAAACTTATACGAAGAAAATCCAGATTGAAGCCCGTGTATTGGGCGACTTGGTAATGAACCACATCGTTCCGGTAGCCATTGAATACCAGAGCAAGCTGATTGACAATGTCTACAAGATGAAACAAATCTTCCCTGCAGAAGAAGCTGAAAAGCTGTCTGCCGAGAACCTGGCTATCATCCGTAAGATTGCTGAACACACTTCTTACATCAAGGAACACGTAGACACAATGGTAGAAGCACGTAAAGTGGCTAACAAGATTACCGACGAACGTGCGAAAGCCGTTGAATATCACGACAAGATTACTCCGATGCTGGAACAGATTCGTTACCACATCGACAAGCTTGAACTGATTGTCGACGACCAGATGTGGACACTTCCTAAATATAGAGAACTGCTGTTCATCAGATAATCCACACCCTAAAGGATTATCTCTTATTTCTTATTGGTTGTTTGAGAAAGAGGCCGCGACCGTGGAGGTCGTGGCCTCTGTTATTTTTCACTATATTAATAATCTCCCATTATCATTCCATTCGCCGTAAAGAAGCCCTTTTCGGGTATTTCCTATGAATTTGTTCAGGCGACTTTCAAAAAGTTCAGGCTGATTCTTTTTGATTTGGATAGTATCAATTCTGATTCGTTTCCATCCTACGACATCTTTCCTTATTAAGCTCGGACCAATTGCTTCCCGGCTTTCTGGGACAAAGTTTCTGGGCGGTTATATCATCTACTATTTTCTTAGTAGTACTGTCTATCCAACCGAAGCATAGGGCTTCTTCTACACATCAATATACCAGAAAGTATTGTCATCAGTAAGTCTACCACGTTTCACGACTACCCAGCATTCTTTCTCCGTTTTATGGTTTTGAATAAGCCATTCACGCAGTTCTGCCCTTGATTTGATGTCCAGTAAATTATGTATTTCCATTGTTTGTTGTTTCAATTTGTATTTTGCAATGTTGACTTCCCCGTAAGATGGATTCGCAAATTGTTACCCGAAAATACTTTTCTTTCCATAATGAATGTAAAACATATAGTATGCTTTGTTTAGAGCACTCACAAAGTAATGGAGTAGAAACATATCCTTGTCGATGAAGCATACAGGTACACTCCATAAAATACAGATCATAAACAGAATCTTTTTCAATAATTTCGCTTCTTACACCAGGCAGTTTGTTTGATTCCTGAAAGAAAATATCTAAATCACCACGTGCTTTCTCATATAGCCCCTGATAGATTTGTAATGTTCCGCATTTTACGCAATTCTTCGCACATTCCGAAAAGAATGAGGCTCTTTGCTCCGGTGCCAAACAACTTATCCCCCTTTCAAATCCCTTGAACCAATCTGATAATTCCATGTCTTTCAAGATTATTTATTATTCCCTGATTTCAAAAATAACGAAATATCTTCAATATCTTTG
>NZ_JACJKA010000060.1 GCF_016900355.1 Bacteroides mediterraneensis
TCCATCATAAGATGGATGTTATCTCTTCAAGATAACGGGTTGTCCCATTCGGAAATCCGCGGATCAAGGGTTATTTGCACCTCCCCGCAGCTTATCGCAGCTTATCACGTCCTTCATCGCCTCCGAGAGCCAAGGCATCCGCCATGCGCCCTTTCCTACTTTCCTTATCACGTGCACACTCCGTCTTTCGACGGGTGCGGGATGATATATACTTTTAGCTTTCGTACTAAAATTACTTTTTGCTTGTTACATCATGTCATAGACCTATTTTTTTCGTGGAGAATAACGGATTCGAACCGTTGACCCCCTGCGTGCAAAGCAGGTGCTCTAGCCAGCTGAGCTAATCCCCCGTTTTTTTTGCGGCTGCAAAGGTAAGCATTTACTTTTGTTCCCGCAAAATTTTAAGGAAGTTTTTTTTCGCTTCCTTCTTTTCGAGGTAGTCCCAGGCAGAGTTGAACTGCCGACCTCTACATTATCAGTGTAGCGCTCTAACCAACTGAGCTATAGGACTAGCTTGTGAGTTATCATCGTGCCGATGATTTATGTCTCCCCGCTCGGCATAACCCAAGCGAGCTTGGTTCTGCTCTCACTCGTTCGACATTTCAACCTCGTCCGTTCCGACTCGGCTTCATCTTTCTCTCTTGTATATCGAAAAACAAACTCATCTGCAGTACAAGGCAAGAACCTCTTCTCGGTCCCTCTCCAGAAAGGAGGTGTTCCAGCCGCACCTTCCGGTACGGCTACCTTGTTACGACTTAGCCCCAATTACCA
>NZ_JACJKA010000061.1 GCF_016900355.1 Bacteroides mediterraneensis
ACCTCGCAGATACGCTCAGCGCTCTCCTGGGCCATCGTGATCATGGCGAAGACCACGGAGACCATCATGAGGGCCATGAGGATCATGAAGCCGTAGGTGGTCAGCGCGGAGAGCTGGCCCACGTTGAAGGCCGTGCCGCGGCTGGAGATGATGAGGTAGCTGCCGAACTGGATGACCACCACGAAGACGGCGTAGACGGCGAAGTTCATCATCGGCGTGTTGAGCGCGAGGATCTTCTCGGCGCGCGTGAAGTCGCGGCAGACGTCCTGGGCGGCCTCGCCGAAGCGCTGCTTCTCATAGTCCTGGCGCACGTAGCTCTTGACGTCGCGCATGCCGGTGACGTTCTCCTCGACGGACTCGTTGAGGGCGTCGTACTTGTGGAAGACCGAGCGGAAGATCGGGTGCACGGTGCGCACGACCTTGAACAGGCCGAACCCCAGAATCGGCACGATGATCACGAAGACAAAGGCCATCGGGCCGGACATGACGAACGTCATGACGATGCCCGCGACGAGCAAAAGCGGGCAGCGGATGGCCGTACGGATGATCATCATGTAGGCGAGCTGGACGTTGGTGATGTCGGTGGTGAGGCGCGTCACGAGCGAGCTCGACGAGAACTGGTCGATGT
>NZ_JACJKA010000062.1 GCF_016900355.1 Bacteroides mediterraneensis
ATCTCGTCGTGGGCGCCGGCATAGCGCGCCTCCACGTAGCGCCGTGCGTACTCGAGCGTCTCATTGTCGTCGTCCGGGGAGATCGTCTCGCCGAAGACCTCCACCTGCTGCTCCACGTCCATCTCGAGCAGCTCCTCCTGGAGCTCCTCGCTCTTGGCCATCTGGGCGAGGCGGCGGTTGAGCCGGTCGTGCAGCTCCTCCTTGACGAGCGCCGTGAAGCGCGGGCCCACCTCGAAGTCGGCGTACTTCTCTACGGCGCCCTTGACCTGCCCCTGCTTGAGCAGCACCTCGCCGTCAAAACGAATCTCGCGCAGGTCGTCCGGCTCGATTACGAGCCCGTGGGCCGCGCGCTCCATACGGCGCAGCGTCTCGGGGGAGGTGGACAGGCCGAGGTCCCTCTCGCCGGCGCCCTGCTCGCTCACAAAGGCGCGCCACGTGAACGTCTGCGGGTTGGCCTCGCCCATCGAGGGCAGCACGGTGTCGATGTAGCTCTCAAAGACGCTGTTGGGCGTGAAGAGCCACACCTGGTCCGGGCGCAGGGTCTTGCGCTCGCGGTAGAGCAGGTACGCGATGCGGTCAAAGACGAAGGAGCTGAAATCCTGATT
>NZ_JACJKA010000063.1 GCF_016900355.1 Bacteroides mediterraneensis
GCCCTCCTCCATGATCTGGCCGTGGTTCATGACGACGATGCGGTCCGAGATGTAGCGCTCGGTCTGGATGTCGTGGCTGATGAAGACCATGGCGAGCCCGAGCTCGTGCTTGAGGTCCGTGAGCAGGTTGAGGATCTGCGCGCGGACCGAGACGTCGAGCGCCGAGGTGGGCTCGTCCGCGATGATGACGTCCGGGCGCAGGGAGAGCGCGCGGGCGATGGCGACGCGCTGCTGCTGGCCGCCGGAGAGCTGGCAGGGCACCTTGTCCTCGCAGCCCGCAAGCCCCATCTTGGCAAGCAGGGCCCGCGCCTCGCCCTCCACCTCGTTGCGGTCGCGCCTCTGGACGCAGACGGGCGCGTCCATCACGTTGCGCAGCACCGTGAAGTGCGGGAAGAGGTTGTAGTTCTGGAAGACCAGCCCAAAGCGCGAGCGGGCCTCCGCAAGCGTGCGCTTCTCGCCGTAGGAGCCGTCGCGCGCCACGACGAGCTCCCCGTAGGAGAGGTTGCCCGCATCCAGGCGCTCGAGCAGGGTGAGGCAGCGCAGCAGCGTGGACTTGCCGCCGCCCGAGGGGCCGATGACGGCCACGACCTCGCCGGGGCTCACTG
>NZ_JACJKA010000064.1 GCF_016900355.1 Bacteroides mediterraneensis
ACTTGTCAGGACTGGCTTCGCTTGCGCTCGCCCATCCTCTATTTCTCACTTCGTGGAGAATAACGGATTCGAACCGTTGACCCCCTGCGTGCAAAGCAGGTGCTCTAGCCAGCTGAGCTAATCCCCCAAGATTTCATGCTTCATTTTTTCAAAGCGGCTGCAAAGGTAGGTATTTCCTTTCAAACCGGCAAATAAAAAGCGAAGTTTTTTCTGAGGTAGTCCCAGGCAGAGTTGAACTGCCGACCTCTACATTATCAGTGTAGCGCTCTAACCAACTGAGCTATAGGACTAGCTTGTGAGTTATCATCGTGCCGATGATTTATGTCTCCCCGCTCGGCATAACCCAAGCGAGCTTGGTTCTGCTCTCACTCGTTCGACATTTCAACCTCGTCCGTTCCGACTCGGCTTCATCTTTCTCTCTTTTTTATATCGAAAAACAAACTCATCTGCAGTACAAGGCAAGAACCTCTTCTCGGTTCCTCTCCAGAAAGGAGGTGTTCCAGCCGCACCTTCCGGTACGGCTACCTTGTTACGACTTAGCCCCAATTACCAGTTTTACCCTAGGGCGCTCCTTGCGGTTACGCAC
>NZ_JACJKA010000065.1 GCF_016900355.1 Bacteroides mediterraneensis
GCCATAGAGCTGTACGGCGAGTACGACCGGGCCGTCAGCTACGTCTGCAAGTACATCGGCAAGGAGCTGGCCCCGTCACCAAATGGTGACGGCCTGGAGCCGCAGAAGATTGGGGGCCGCTGGTACTACTCTGGCGGGGCCCTGGGGCGGCCCCAAGTCACCTACGCCGAGCTGGACTTCCGCCAGGCCGAGCAGGAACCGGGGGCCTACCGCTTCGATCTGCCCCAGGCGGGTATCAGCTTCGTTCAGTTCCAATTCCAGGCGAAAGGGGGTGAAAACAGTGGAGAACCCGTCGGAAAAGTTACTGGAAGTCAATCTGAGGTGCCCATGGTGGGAGCTGTGCGACAGCCGCCGTTGCTGGGCCTGCGTCCAGGCCTGCGCGGAGCGCAGGGCGGCGGCCCGTGAGGCGGCGCTCGAACGTCTGTTCGATGCCATGGAAGAACAGTGGGAGCAGGAGGCCCTGGACTACTGGCTGTAAAGGAAAGGAGTTTTACAGGATGAAGTGGGAAGAGTTGGCATACAGCTTGCTAGAGGCCAGGCCCAACGATGCGGTCAAACTGGCCCTAGCCGTGGCGGAG
>NZ_JACJKA010000066.1 GCF_016900355.1 Bacteroides mediterraneensis
TGGCCCTCTTCCACGCCGTCGAGCAGTGCTCGGACGTGCTCCTGCGCTTTGGCGGGCACGCGGGCGCGGTGGGCGTGACCTGTGAGGCCGACCGCGTGGACGAGTTCCGCGCGCGCCTGGCCGCGGCCCTGGCTGAGCTGCCCGCCGAGCAGTTCGAGGACACCGGGGAGGTGGCTGCCGTGGTCAGGCTCGGCGAGCTCACCGTTGACTCCATCGAGGCCCTGGAGCGCCTCCAGCCCTTCGGCCAGGGCAACAAGCGACCGCTGCTGGCCGTCACCGGCGTGACCATGCGCAACCGCGCGCTCGTGGGCGCCGATGCCTCCCACATGCGCTTCGTTGCCACCGACGGCGCCAGCTCGGTGCCTGCCATCATGTTCCGCGCGCCCGAGCCCGAGCGCGCCGTGGCCTGGGACGGCGCCGTGGACGTGGTCTTCGAGGCCATCAACGAGACCTGGCAGGGCCGCACCAAGCCCAAGCTGATGGTCAAGGACGTCATCC
>NZ_JACJKA010000067.1 GCF_016900355.1 Bacteroides mediterraneensis
TCCATCATAAGATGGATGTTATCTCTTCAAGATAACGGGTTGTCCCATTCGGAAATCCGCGGATCAAGGGTTATTTGCACCTCCCCGCAGCTTATCGCAGCTTATCACGTCCTTCATCGCCTCCGAGAGCCAAGGCATCCGCCATGCGCCCTTTCCTACTTTCCTTATCACGTGCACACTCCGTCTTTCGACGGGTGCGGGATGATATATACTTTTAGCTTTCGTACTAAAATTACTTTTTGCTTGTTACATCATGTCATAGACCTATTTTTTTCGTGGAGAATAACGGATTCGAACCGTTGACCCCCTGCGTGCAAAGCAGGTGCTCTAGCCAGCTGAGCTAATCCCCCAAGATTTCATGCTTCATTTTTTCAAAGCGGCTGCAAAGGTATGTATTTCCTTTCAAACCGGCAAATAAAAAGCGAAGTTTTTTCTGAGGTAGTCCCAGGCAGAGTTGAACTGCCGACCTCTACATTATCAGTGTAGCGCTCTAACCAACTGAGCTATAGGACTAGCTTGTGAGTTATCATCGT
>NZ_JACJKA010000068.1 GCF_016900355.1 Bacteroides mediterraneensis
GGCGTCATCGCCCTCTCCGACGTGCTGCGCCCGGACTCGGCGAGCATGTGCGAGCGCCTCTCCGGCATGGGGGTCCGCACGGTGCTGCTGACGGGCGACTCCGAGGCCGCGGCGACGTACTTTGCCGGCAAGGCCGGCGTCTCCGAGGTCCGCGCCGGGCTGCTGCCCGAGGAGAAGGTCGCCTCCACGGAGGCGCTCCAGGCGGAGGGGCGCGTGGTGTGCATGGTGGGCGACGGCGTGAACGACGCCCCGGCGCTCGCGACCGCCGACGTGAGCGTGGCCATGGGCGAGATGGGCTCCGACATCGCGGTCGACGCCGCCGACGTGGCCCTCATGAGCGACGACATCTCCAAGATCCCCTACCTCAAGCGCCTCGCATGCGCCTGCGTGGCTACCATCAAGTTTGGCATCACACTCTCGATGTGCCTGAACGCGATCGCCATCGTGCTGTCGCTCCTGGGCGTGCTCACGCCCGTCACCGGCGCGCTCTGGCACAACGCGGGCTCGGTGATCGTGG
>NZ_JACJKA010000006.1 GCF_016900355.1 Bacteroides mediterraneensis
ATTATCGTTGGAGGTATAGTTTTTAAACATTATCTTTGGGATATATTGCTTGATTCCCTAAGATACGAAAAATTAGGGAGACGGGCAAGTCCTGACTGAGCGAAGTTTGGGCTTGCCCGATTTTTTTGCAGACACAAAAAAGGCCATCTCAAATTTTATTTCAATTTTGAGACGGCCTCTTTTTTGTTATTTTCAGGTGTCTGAGAAACCGTGTCAAAAACGCAAGGGCGTTTCAACTCAAACGCCCTTGCGTTTTGATCAAAATGTACTTGCGTTTTAAGTAAAACGTCCTTGCGTTTTCTTCCAAACGCAAGTGCGTTTTTTCAGGTCCTCAAAAAATCACTTCATATCCACTTGTGGCACATCTTTCAGGCTCTTTTCAATGTCTTCTTCCGTCAAGGAATAATTGGTCAGGTTGCCCGACAGATACTGGTCGTATGCGCTCATATCAATCAGCCCGTGACCGGACAGGTTGAAGAGGATGACTTTTTCTTCGCCAGTTTTCTTGCATTTTTCAGCCTCCTGAATGGTGGCGGCAATGGCATGGCAAGATTCCGGAGCCGGAATGATACCTTCGGCCTGGGCAAACAGGCAACCCGCCTTGAAGGTGTCGAGCTGTTCGATGTCGACTGCTTCCATCAAGTGGTCTTTCATCAGCTGGGAAACGATGACACCTGCTCCATGGTAGCGGAGACCTCCGGCGTGAATGTTGGCCGGGGTAAAGTTGTGTCCCAGGGTGAACATCGGCAACAGCGGGGTATAGCCGGCTTCGTCACCGAAGTCATATTCAAATTTACCGCGGGTCAGCTTCGGGCAGGAAGCCGGTTCAGCGGCAATATAACGTGTTTTCTTTCCTTCCAGGATGGTGTGGCGCATGAACGGGAAACTGATGCCGCCGAAGTTGGAACCACCGCCGAAGCATCCGATGATGATGTCGGGATATTCTCCGGCCATGGCCATCTGCTTTTCAGCTTCCAGTCCGATAATCGTTTGATGCAGGGTTACGTGGCTTAATACCGAGCCAAGGGTATATTTACAGTTCGGGGTGGTACGTGCCAGTTCGATGGCTTCTGAGATGGCCGTACCCAGTGAACCTTGGTGGTTCGGGCATTTGGTCAGGATATTTTTTCCGGCGCGGGTAGACATGGACGGGGAAGGAGTAACTTGTGCCCCGAAGGTCTGCATGATGCTGCGTCGGTAAGGTTTCTGTTCATAGCTGATTTTTACCTGATAAACGGCGGCTTCCAGTCCGAATACCTTAGCGGCGTAGGCCAAGGCGGCACCCCATTGTCCGGCTCCCGTTTCGGTCGTGATGTTCGTCACCCCTTCCTTCTTGCAGTAGTAAGCCTGTGCCAAGGCTGAGTTCAGCTTGTGTGAGCCGATGGGGCTGACGCTTTCGTTCTTGAAGTAGATGTGGGCAGGTGTACCGATGGCCTTTTCCAGTCCGTAGGCACGTACCAGTGGGGTACTGCGGTAGTATTTGTACATTTCTCTCACCTCTTCCGGAATCTCAATCCACGTATCGGTCTGGTTCAGTTCCTGGTGGCAGAGTTCCTTGGCGAAAATGGGATAAAGGTCTTCGGGTTTCAACGGCTCTTTGGTAGCCGGGTTCAGCGGCGGCATGGGTTTGTTGACCATGTCGGCTTGAATGTTATACCAATATTTTGGTATTTCATCTTCAGGTAAGATGAATCTTTTCTGTCTGTTACTCATAATTACTTACTTTTTTTAAGGTTTCGCCAAAAATATGGAAATAAATGATAACAAACAACTCATTTTACTTTTTTCTTATCACTTTTTGTCGCGATGCCGGATTCTGGCAGATTTCCGGTATCGTGCCGTTCAAGTATATGGATTTTTCCATACATTTGTAGCCGTAGCTCAAAATGATATGACCGATGGACTATTGGGAACGACTTTACTTATATAAGAAAAAGCTGCTGGTGCCGCGCATCAACCGGTTGCTCAACTGGGTAATGGGAGTGAATTTCCTGTGTGGAGTGGTTTTTCTGCTCGCCATCGTCTATGAATATGGCTTCCGTATCTCGGCAGGAGAACAGGCGGCAATCCATACGGTGTATCATGTGCTTTGGGTGATTTTCCTGTTGAGCACCACGGTGCAGATTTTGTTCCGTCAGGAAGATTCACCCTTTAAGTTTACTCCTTGGACCTGGATACTGACCATTTTACTTTATCTCACGCTGTTGCCTGTCGTCTTCAAGAAACCGGAGGAGGGCACAGGAGTATATTGGGTGTGGGTATTCTTCCATCACAATTATTATAAAGGAGCGGTGTTGCTGCTGCTTTCGTTCTCGCAGCTCTCGGGCATATTGGTCCGGTTGTTAGGCAAGCGAACGAATCCCTCGCTGATTCTGGCCGGCAGTTTTTTAGTATTCATTTTCGTAGGAACCGGGTTGCTGATGCTGCCTCGGGCCACTTATCAAGGTATTTCTTTCATTGATGCGCTGTTCACAGCCACGAGTGCCACCTGCGTGACGGGATTGGTCACGGTGGATGTGCCTTCCACCTTTACGCTGGAAGGACAGGTATTGATTATTCTGCTGATTCAGATTGGCGGTTTGGGAGTGATGACGCTGACCAGCTTTTTTGCCATGTTCTTCATGGGAAACACTTCGCTCTACAATCAGCTGATGGTGGGCGACATGATCAGTTCCAATTCATTGAATTCTCTTCTCTCTACCTTATTATATATATTAGGGTTTACGCTGGCCATTGAAGGGGTGGGGATGATGGTCATCTGGTTCAGCATTCACGGTACATTGGATATGAATCTGCGGGAAGAACTTTTTTTCTCGGCCTTCCATTCCGTGTCGGCTTTCTGTAATGCCGGTTTTTCTACCTTGCCCGGCGGAATGAGTAACCCGGCCGTCATGCAGCATCACAACCTGCTCTATATCACGTTGGGGGTACTGATTGCACTGGGGGGTATCGGCTTTCCTATTTTGGTCAACCTCTATGAAACTGTGGCCTATTATCTGGCGTACCTGAAATGGAGGGTAGTGCATCGTTCGGCGAGGTTCCGCAAGAAAGTGCATTTGTATAATCTGAATACCAGGATTGTGCTGGTCGCTACAGCCATTCTGCTGGTAGGAGGTACATTGGTCATTGCCGCCTTAGAGTGGAATCATTCGTTTACGGGCATGCCGGTGGTTGATAAGTGGGTGCATGCTTTTTTCAATTCTTCCTGTCCGCGTACGGCAGGCTTTGCCAGTGTGAGTCTTACTTCCCTGTCGTTGCAGACGTTGCTGCTCATGGTGGTACTGATGGTGATAGGAGGAGGCACACAGTCTACGGCTGGCGGAGTGAAAGTCAACGTGTGTGCCGTGGTATTGCTCAACCTGTGGGCGGTGATACGCGGTTCCGACCGGGTAGCCATTTTGCGGAGAGAACTTTCGCACGATTCCATCCGGCGTTCCAATGCGGCCATGATGCTCTATCTTTTCCTGGCTTTCGGGGCCATTTTCATATTGAGTATGTTAGAGCCTCAGGCCAGCCTGCTGGCCATCATATTTGAATGCGTGTCGGCCTTGAGCACTGTAGGTTCCAGCCTGAACCTGACCCCTACATTAGGTGATTCCAGCAAGTTGCTGGTCATTCTGATGATGTACGTGGGACGTGTGGGAGCATTTACCTTGCTCACCGGACTGGTGCGGCAGGAAAGAAAACGAAATTACAAATATCCAAGTGACAACATTATCATCAACTGACGTATGAAATATCTGATTATTGGTTTGGGACATTACGGAGGCATGCTGGCCATGGAGCTGACGGCCATGGGACATGAAGTGGCCGGAGCGGACATCAACAGCCAGCATGTAGATTGTGTGAAAGACCGCATGGCGACTTCATTTGTGCTGGATGCCACGGACGAAACAGCCCTTTCCGTACTTCCCTTGAAGAGTGTGGATGCAGTCATTGTGGCGATAGGCGACAATTTCGGAGCTTCAGTCCGCATCGTGTCGCTGCTGAAGAAACTGAAAGTGAAACATATCTATGCCCAGGCGGTCGACGAGATACACAAGGCCGTGCTGGAGGCTTTTTCTATCGACCGTATTCTGACTCCGGAACAGGATGCCGCCCGTTTGCTGGCCCAGCAGCTGGAGCTGGACGGAGGGGCCGAACTGTTTCAGATTGATGAGAACACCTATGTGTTCAAGTTTGTAGTTCCTTCCAAATTGGTGGGTTATCATCTGAACGAACTGAACCTGGAACAGGAATTCGAGATGAAGCTTATTTCACTGGTACGTGGAAAGAAGGTGCAGAATTTCTTAGGAATCTCCGTCTTTGAGCGGGAAGTTTCCAATACCTTTCCCGAAGACTATGAATTGCAGCAGGGCGACGCACTGGTATGCTATGGTCCCTATGCCCGCTTCATGCAATTCTGGAAATCCGTCCGTTAATATTCTTAGCGGATGTTTCTCTTGTTCAGTGCCTGCTGGTAACGTCGCGCGTTGGCCTGATGTTCTGCAAAGGTGGCGGCAAAATTATGCGTTCCTGAGAAATCTTCCTTTGCACACATGTAGAGATAGTCATGCTGTGCATGGTTCAACACGCTTTCTATTCCCTGAATGGACGCTATGCGGATAGGGCCGGGAGGGAGTCCGGTGTGCTTGTAGGTGTTATATGGGCTGTCGGCTTCCAGGTGTTTGTGAAGGATGCGTCGCAGACCGAATTCCTGTAGGCTGAATTTCACGGTAGGGTCGGCTTGCAGCGGCATGTCGGCTTGCAGGCGGTTCAGATAGAGTTCGGCTACCATCGGCATTTCAGCCCGGTTGGCCGTTTCTTCCTCCACGATGGAGGCCAGGGTGCTTACTTCTACCGGAGTCAGTCCGGCAGCCTTTGCTTTTGCCTTCCGTTCGTCATTCCAGAAGTGGTTGTATTCTTTCTTCATGCGCTGGAAGAAATCTTTGGCCTGCGTGTTCCAGTACACTTCGTAGGTATTCGGAATGAAGAGTGCCGGGAGTGTTTCGTAAGTGAATCCCAAAGAATCGCAGAAGCTGCTGTCGCACATCAGCGTGAAAATTTCGGTCGAGTCGGCCATGAGCTGGCGGTCCAGTGAGTGCGCCAGGCGGGCCAGTGTACGGACGTTGGGGATGGTTACCTTGACCGGTGTCTGATATCCGCTGCTGAGGCGGCGGAACAAAGTCAAGGTGTTGGTATGCGCATCAAAGCGGTAAGCCCCGGTATGGATGTATTGGTCGTACGACTTGAAGCGCGACAACATCCGGAAGCCAGCCAGGTTTTTGCCGTGCAGGTCGCGTTGCAGTTTCACATAGACAGAGTCGGCCGTATCGTCACGGTCTATATAAATAAAGGTAGGCTGTGTGAGATGAAGCGGTCGGTTGAACAGCAGGCAGCAGATGCTGATGATTCCTGCTAAAAGGATGGCCGCAATGACAGCCCAAATGATAATCCGTTTTTTAGAATGCATATTGAATAAATTTGGATGCAAAAGTAGTAAGAAAACTTTGTATCTGGTATCAGGAGAGGGAAAGAATGTTCAAATTTCCTCCATAAAGTGGTCTGTTGTACACCTGATGAGGATGAAATTTTTCTACTTTTGTAAAATAACAACGACAAAAAAATCAATAAGTATGAAAAATGCAATTCTTGGGTTGGCTCTTTTTGCCGCAATGCCTTTGTTTGCACAACAGAAGGCAACCGTGACTGTTCACCCGGAACAGGGAAAACAAATTATTAATAAAGAAATCTACGGCCAGTTTGCCGAACATTTGGGCACCTGTATTTATGGAGGCCTTTGGGTGGGAGAAGATTCTCCGATTCCGAACATCAACGGGTATCGTAAGGACGTGTTCGAGGCGTTGAAAGCCTTGAAGGTGCCGGTGCTCCGTTGGCCGGGAGGATGTTTTGCCGATGAATACCATTGGATGGACGGCATCGGTCCGCGTGAAAAACGTCCGCGTATGGTCAACAACAACTGGGGTGGAACTGTGGAAGACAACAGTTTCGGTACACACGAATTCCTGAACCTGTGCGAAATGTTAGGATGTGAACCTTACATCAGCGGAAATGTAGGTAGCGGAAGCGTGGAAGAAATGGCCAAGTGGGTGGAATACATGACCTCTGAGCAGGGAAGCCCGATGGCAAAACTGAGAAAGGAAAACGGACGCGAAAAGCCGTGGAAGGTGAAATATTTCGGCGTCGGAAATGAAAGCTGGGGCTGCGGAGGTAGCATGCGCCCGGAATATTATTCCGATTTGTATCGCCGTTATTCCACTTATTGCCGCAACTACGACGGCAACCGCCTGTTTAAGATTGCCAGTGGAGCCAGCGATTATGACTACAACTGGACCGAGGTACTGATGCAGAACATCGGACATCGGATGGACGGTATCTCCTTACATTATTATACAGTGTTAGGATGGAACGGCAGCAAGGGATCGGCTACCAAGTTCAACGACGAGGATTATTACTGGACAGTGGGCAAGTGCCGTGAAATTGAAGATGTGCTGAAGCGTCATATCGCCATCATGGATAAATACGACCCGCAGAAACAGATCGGACTGATGGTCGATGAATGGGGAACCTGGTGGGATGAAGAACCGGGCACCATTAGCGGTCACCTTTACCAGCAGAACACCCTGCGCGATGCGTTTGTGGCTTCTTTGAGTCTGGATATTTTCCATAAGTACACCGACCGTATCAAGATGACCAATATCGCGCAGGTGGTCAATGTGCTTCAGTCCATGATTCTGACCAAAGACGACAAGATGGTGCTGACTCCGACCTATTATGTGTTCCAGATGTATAATGTGCATCAGGATGCTACTTATCTGCCGCTGGACTTACAGTGTGAGCGGAAAATTGTACGCGACGACCGCATTGTGCCGATGGTCAGTGCCACCGCTTCACGTGACAAAGCCGGTGTGATTCATGTATCCTTGTCGAACATCGACCTGAAAGAATCGCAGGATATTACGCTGACTTTGGGTGACGTGAAAGCCAAATCAGTGACCGGCCGCATTCTTACTTCAGCGAACATCGATGACTACAACACGTTTGAACAGCCTGACAAAGTGAAACTGGCAGACTTCAAGGGTGCCAAGCTGACCAAGAACGGGTTGGAAATCAAGCTGCCAGCCAAGTCTATCGTGACGCTGGAAATCAAGTAAAATCTTAATATAGGACTTCAATCCGATATGCGGATTGAAGTCTAAGTGCTGAAAATCAAAAATATATCGTTTCCTGAATTCCTGTTTTTACTATGGGGGATTCAGGAAGCAATGTATTTGTTTTTGTAACTTCTTTGTAACAGGGTGTTACATTTTCTTTAAGTGGATGACATCTATTTGTAATACCAATTCAAGACCTTTGCAGTGTCAAAAAACAAAATTCCAAATCAAACGAAAATGAGAAATCGAATTTCATGGTTGTTGATGGCATGTGCTTGTGTGGCGATGCCAACTTTTGCTGAGAGTAATCCCGGCAAGTCGGAATCGGCCGAGAAAAAAGGTGCGGCTATTATTACCATCTATTCTGATGTACATTCCGGTTTTGGACATGTAAATGACGAAAGAGGGTTTGGATTGGATCGGGCGTATCTGGGTTATCAATACAATTTGCCTCACGGTTTGCAGATGAAAGCAGTGGTAGACTTCGGTCAGTCACAGGATGTAGGTGATTATCACCGCATCGGCTATATCAAGAATGCGCAAATCACGTGGAAGCAAAAAGGCTGGACACTGAATGCCGGATTGATCAGTACCACGCAGTTCAAGCTGCAGGAAGATTTCTGGGGCAAACGCTATGTGATGAAATCTTTCCAGGATGAATACAAATTCGGAAGCAGTGCCGATTTGGCTTTTTCAGCAGCTTATCAGTTCAACAAGGTGGTGGCAGCCGATGTGATTGTAGCCAATGGTGAAGGGTATAAGAAAGTTCAGGTGAAAGACGGACTTCAGTATGGAGCCGGTGTGACGGTGACTCCGGTAAAAGGACTGGTGATTCGTGCTTACGGTTCTTTCAATGAAGCTTCGGAAGATAACCTGAAAGGCATTACCAATCTGGCGGCCTTTGTGGGTTATAAAAATGAGGCCTTCTCGGTAGCAGCTGAATATAACTACCAGACCAATGCCAAGTATGTGGACAATCACGACCAGGATGGTATCTCGGTTTACGCTTCGGCTCAACTGAACAAGAAGATTGGCTTGTTCGGGCGTTGGGACCGCCTTTCTTCCAAAACGGATTGGAACAAGGCTGACGATGGGATGGCCGGTATGTTAGGAGCCGAATTCAAACTAGGCAAGTACGTGAAACTGGCACCGAACTTCCGTCTGTGGGCACCGAAAGCCGATGGGGGTAAACTGGCCAGCTATCTGTACCTGAATGCTTCGTTTGCCATTTAAACCTGAGTAGAAAAACAAATAGATTCATAACTTCTATAAAATGTATAACACAATGAAAAAGTTTTATTTGCCTTTAATTGCTGGAGCGATGGCTTTGTCACTCGCAGCTTGTGGTGGACAGAAATCTGCTAATGGACGTGAATCCGTGGAACTGACTGGTGCAGGAGCCACTTTCCCCTTGCCATTTTATAATATGTCATTCGAAAACTACAATGCCGCTTCCGGCGACAAGGTGTCTTACGGAGGTATCGGTAGTGGCGGTGGTGTCCGCAACTTGAAAGACGGCATCGTAGACTTTGCGGGTAGTGATGCCTTCTTGAGCGATGACGAAATGAAAGAAATGCAGCCGGTGGTACACATCCCGACCTGTATGGGAGCCGTAGTGATGGCTTACAACTTGCCGGATGTCGTGAAACTGAACCTTTCAGGTGACGTGATTGCCGATATCTATGCCGGTAAGATTACCGACTGGAACGATGCGCGTCTGCAGAAACTGAATCCGGACGTGACATTGCCGGCTAAGAAGATTATCCTGGCTTATCGTTCAGACGGTAGTGGTACTACCTTTATCTTCACCGATTATCTGTCAAAAGTCAGCGAAAACTGGAAGAACACTTACGGAGCTGGAAAGACGGTCGACTTCCCGGTAGGACAGGCTGCCAAGGGTAATCCGGGTGTGGCTGGAATCATTGCACAGACTCCTTACTCATTAGGATACATCGGTTCTGAATATGCTTTCGCACAGAAGATTGCGTATGCCAGCGTATACAACAAACGCGGTGAACTGGTAACTCCTTCTACAGAAAGTATCTCAGCAGCTGCCGGTGACATTCCGCAGGATACCCGTTGCTCTATTACGGATGCCGATGCAGCCGGCGCTTATCCTATCAGCTGCTTCACTTGGTTGTTGATCTACAAGGAACAGCACTATGCAGAACGTTCTTTGGACCAGGCCAAAGCTACATTAGACTTGATGCAGTATATGCTGAGCGACAGCGTACAGCAGACTACCGCTACCGTACACTACGCTCCGCTGCCTAAGAAGGCCGTAGAGTTGAGTCTTCAGAATCTGAAAACTGTAACTTACGACGGACAGCCGATTCTTAAATAAACAGCTAAAAGGATAAGTTATGCAAGACAAGATTTTTAAAGTCTTACTTATCTTATCGGCGATTGTGATACCAGTCATTGGTGGGGGAATTATTTACTCCCTCACCGTTGACGCTTCTGGGGCTTTTGAAACCTTCGGTTTCTGGCACTTCATTTTCTCGGATGACTGGGTGACCACCGCCGGTAAAGAAAGTTATGGCGCTCTTCCTTTTATTACAGGTACACTGCTGACCACGATATTGGCCTTGCTGATGTGTATACCTTTTTCTCTTCCTGTTGCACTGTTTACCGGTGAGTATTTCCGCGGAAAGAAAATCGCTGCCATTTTGGGAACGGTGATTGATTTGCTGGCAGGTATTCCTTCTATTATCTATGGTTTGTGGGGATTCTACGTGCTTCGTACGGTGTTCATGCATTTGAACTTGTCGCCGCAAGGTTCCGGTATTCTGACTGCTTCGTTCGTATTGGCCATCATGATTGTGCCTTATGCGGCTTCATTGAGTTCAGAGTTCATCAAGATGGTGCCTTCCGATTTGAAGGAAGGAGCGTATGCCATGGGAGCCACCCGGGCAGAAGTCATCCGGCGAGTAATTTTCCCGATGGCAGGTTCCGGTATCTTTTCTTCTTATATTCTGGCGATTGGTCGTGCATTGGGAGAAACCATGACCGTGACCATGTTGATCGGAAACACGAACCAGATGCCTGATACGTTGCGTACCACGGGAAATACGATGGCGAGTATCATTGCCAACCAGTTTGGAGAAGCGGATGGCTTGAAACTGTCTTCCCTGATTGCCATCGGATTGCTGTTGTTCCTGATTACAGCGGTCATCAATATCATCGGTAAGATTCTGATTCGCCGTGCCCGTCATGTCTAACTCTCTAAAAAGAAGAATGTATGTTGTATGAAAATAATATAAAATTTCGTATCCTGAAAAGCCGGTTGCTTTACATCCTTGTATGTGTGCTGTCGGGTGTGACAGCCATTCCGTTGCTGGCCATACTGGGAGAAGTGCTGGTGAAAGGATGGAGACAGTTAGGGTGGTCGTTCATTACGGAAGCCACGCCGAATGCCTACAAGGCAATGATGGCCGCTTCAGCTGGAGAGGCTATTCCGGGAGGAATTGCCAATGGTATTATCGGTACTTTCCTGATGTTGATACTGGCAGCCGTGGTCGCCATTCCGGTGGGAATACTCTGTGGTATTTGTCTTTCAGAATACCGAAAAAGCTGGTTTGCGGTGATTGTCAGTTACCTGACCGACTTGCTGCAGGGAACCCCGTCCATCATTATTGGTATCATTACCTATATCTGGGTGGTAGTGCCGATGAAAGGCTATTCGGCCATTGCGGGAAGTGTGGCTTTGTTTATCATGATGCTGCCGTTGATAATCCGTTCTACGGAAGAGACTATGAAGGTACTTCCGGATACCCTGAAAGAAGCTGGTTTGGCTTTGGGGGGAAGCTACTGGCGGGTGATGCTGAAAGTGATGTTGCCCTCCGCATTGGGCAGTATCTTTACCGGTATCCTGCTGGCCATCTCGCGTGTGGTCGGTGAAACAGCCCCGCTGATGTTTACGGCATTGGGTGGTGCAGCCATCAGCTGGAACATGACCAAGCCGATGTCGGCCGTGCCGTTGCTGATTTGGGAATTCTTCAACGACCCGAACCTGCAGAGCCTGATATGGGGAGCTTCCCTGTTCCTGTTGACTTTTGTGTTATGTCTGAATTTATTAGCTAAACGAATTGCAAAGAAATGGAAAATATAAAGAATCCGATTCTCCAGATAAAAGATGTGTGTATCTCTTATACCAGCAGTGTGATGGCCGTGAAACATGTTTCGGCTGACATTGAAAAGAATACGATTACGGCCATCATGGGGCCTTCGGGATGTGGTAAGAGTACCTTGTTGCGTGCGGTGAACCGTATGCATGAGTTATACAAGAATATTCGTGTGACGGGTGAGATCCTGCTGAACGGCGAAAATGTGTTGCAGATGCATCCGATGGAAGAACGCCGCCGCATCGGTATGGTGTTCCAGCGTCCGAACCCGTTCCCGACCATGAACATTTACGACAATGTGCTGGCAGGATATATTCTGAACGGTATCCACCTGTCCAAGTCGCAGAAAGATGAGATTGTAGAACGTAACCTGCGGAACGTCTGTCTGTGGGATGAAGTGAAAGATTCCTTGACCAAACGAGGTACTTTCCTTTCCGGAGGACAGCAGCAGCGTTTGTGTATTGCCCGTTCGCTGGCGCTCCAGCCGGATGTATTGCTGATGGACGAACCGACTTCTGCCTTGGACCCGATTGCCACCAAGCACATTGAGGGGCTGATGGACCAGCTGAAGAAGGAGGTGACCATCTTGATTGTGACCCACAACATGTCGCAGGCGATGCGTATCTCCGACCGTTCCATGTTCATGTATATGGGTGAATTGATTGAATACGACGATACAGAAAAGATGTTCAAGAATCCGGTAGACGAACGTACCCGGGCTTATCTGACCGGTAAGATGGGATAATCCGGGAATCGATGACAGGTAAAAAAGAAAAGGGTTTGCATTTGGTTGCACACCCTTTCTTTTTATGGTTTTGTCAATTGATTTTTATTTGGCAGCCAGTACCTCCGGTTTGGCCTTGTCTGTTTGCAGGATGTGCCAAACCTCTTCTTCCGTGCCGGAGAAAGGACCGGATTTTTCCAGTTTGATGGTCGACATAGCCGCTGCAAAGCATCCGGCTTCTGCATAAGAAGCTCCTTTGTTGCGCATGTACAAGTAGCCGAGCACATAAGTATCTCCGCATCCCGTGGCATCTACCACTTCTTTCGGTGCGTAGGCCGGAATCTTGTAGAATTTGCCTTCAGCATAGATCAGACTTCCTAAGCTTCCTAATGTCAGCAACACTTCCTTTACTCCCCATTGAGCCAGCTGGCGAGCGGCCTGCATTGGATCCTTAAATCCGGTCAGTACTTCTGCTTCGTGTTCGTTGACTTTCAGAATGTCAATGTATTTCAAGGCTTTTTTCTTTTCATGCCAGTCTACAGGATAGACTTGTTCACCTTTCACTTCCCGCAAATATCCTTGTGCATCTACCGCCAAGGTTCCTTTCTGGGCCAGTTCTTTGACCACTTCCAATGGAAAATCGTCTGCCAGCAGACTTCCTAAATGGAAAATGCGAGCATTTTCATCCTTGAGGGCGTCGGCTGTGAAAGGATCAGCCTTGGCCAATACACGCTGTGAACGGTTGTCCTGGTTTTCTTCGTATGTATTTTCGAAGTATACCGTATGACGGCTCGGAAGAACTTCTACCTGAAGCCCTTCTTTTCTCATTTCTTCCACAATGCCGTATTCACTGGGTGCAACCGCTGTGACCAGTTTGTAGTTTTTGAAGTCATGTAACCGGCGGATACCGTGAGAGAAATAATAGGAAGTGCCTCCCGGCATGTAAGTAGTTTGTTTTGGAGTCACAATTTTGTCTAATGTAATGTGTCCGATGCAACAAATATCATTCATGGGTTGGTTTGTCTTTTTATGCGTTTGCAAAGATACGGATAATTTTACTGCCTGAGGAAACAGTTGGTGGATTTTTCTTCTGATTTTGTGTCTTATTTTTACGTATATCTCAATAAAAGAGGCAGTAAAGTATGGGTTTAATCAAACAAAATTTTAACTTTGAGCAGTTTGTTCTTTTCGGAAAGGTACATGGCGATGGCTTTCTGAGAAGAAAAAAATAGAAAAGAAAAAAGAAATTTAGAAATGGAAAAAATGAATGTGAAGCCCGCTGAAGGTAAGTTGGGCGTATTGTGTGTCGGTCTGGGAGCTGTGGCTACCACATTTATGACCGGCGTGTTAATGGTCCGCAAAGGGCTGGCCAAGCCGGTCGGTGCGATGACCCAGTATGACAAGATTCGTGTCGGACGCGGAAAGGACAAGAAATACCTGCATTATGGAGAGATTGTTCCGATGGCCCAGCTGGATGACATTGTATTTGGGGCATGGGATGTGTATCCCGCCAATGCGTATGAATCGGCAATGAATTGCGAGGTGTTGCGTGAAAAGGACATCCTCCCGGTAAAGGAGGAGTTGGAAAAGATTGTCCCGATGAAAGCCGCTTTCGATCGGAATTATGCGAAGCGTCTGGATGGGGATAATGTGAAAGATTGTGCCACCCGCTGGGAGATGGTGGAACAACTGCGGGAAGATATCCGCAAGTTTAAGGCGGAAAATGATTGCGCGCGCGTGGTGGTGCTGTGGGCAGCTTCCACCGAAATTTATGTGCCGGTTTGCGAAGAGGTGCATGGTACCTTGTCGGCTTTGGAGAATGCGATGAAGCAGGACGACCGGGAGCATGTGGCTCCTTCCATGTGTTATGCGTATGCGGCGCTGGCCGAAGGTGCCCCGTTCATCATGGGAGCTCCGAACACGACGGTGGATATTCCGGCGATGTGGGAAATGGCCGAAAAAACTAAAATGCCGATTGCAGGCAAGGATTTCAAGACCGGACAGACTTTGGTGAAATCAGGCTTTGCTCCGATTATCGGTACACGTTGTTTGGGATTGTCTGGATGGTTCTCGACCAATATTCTGGGTAATCGTGACGGACTGGTGTTGGATGAACCGGCTAACTTCCACACGAAAGAAGTGAGCAAGCTTTCTACCTTGGAATCCATTCTGGTGCCGGAAAATCAGCCGGACTTGTATGCTGATTATTACCATAAGGTACGTATTAATTATTATCCTCCCCGAAACGACAATAAGGAAGGCTGGGATAACATTGACATTTTCGGCTGGATGGGCTATCCAATGCAGATTAAGATTAATTTCCTGTGCCGTGACTCCATTTTGGCTGCTCCGCTGTGTCTGGACCTGGTGTTGTTGAGCGATTTGGCAATGCGTGCGGGCCGTTACGGCATCCAGCGTTTCTTGAGTTTCTTCCTGAAGAGCCCGATGCATGATTATACGGAAGGAGAGATTCCAATCAACCATTTGTTCCAGCAGTATGTCATGCTGAAAAATGCCTTGCGTGAGATGGGGGGATATGAAGCCGATGAAGAGATGGATTGATTCGCAAGAATTTCTTTGATAAATGTTTTTTAGGTCGGCGGTGAATGTCTTGTTCACCGCCGACTTTTTTGTCAGATGGAAGAAATTATATTCTATTATTCATAAAAAAAGGTAAGAATATCGTTTTTCAGGGAGTGAAATTTGTAAGAGACCTTTACACTATGTACTTTTACAAAATGGTTAAGTGCGTATTACTTAAGTATTAAATTCAAGTATGATAAAAAGATTGTTTTTTTTACTTGTCTTGTGTATGGGAGTTGTGAAACTTTCAGCGCAGATAACTGGAGTTGTGACGGACTCTGAAACAGGCGATCCTATTCCTTATTTGAATGTATATTATGATGGAAAAGGGGTAGGAACTATTACTGATATAGATGGACAATATACGATAGCTTTTCACTCCGGATGGACTAAACTGACTTTCTCAATGGTAGGTTATGCTACGGAGGTGCGTAATGTGTCGGCCAATACCAAGAAACTGGATGTGAAAATGAAGCCCGATTTGGTGTTGGATGAAGTCATTGTCAAGCCGAAGAAAGAGAAATATTCCCGGAAGAATAATCCGGCGGTGGAAATGATGAAGAAAGTCATTGCAGCCAAGAAGTTGAATGACTTGAGTGTCAACGACTTTTATCATTATAATAAGTATCAGAAGATTACTTTTTCGTTGAACAACATCACGACTGATTCTCTTCGGGAGTCTAATTTGTTCAAGAAGTATCCGTTCTTTCGCGACCAGGTAGAGGTTTGCGAGATAACGGGAAAGAACATATTGCCTATATCAGTGGATGAAACGGTGACAGAGAAGCTGTACCGTAAAAATCCTCATGACGAGAAGACATTGGTGAAGGGTATTAATTCTACGGGCGTGAACGAGCTGTTCAATACCGGTGATATGTTGTCTACCGTGCTGAAAGACGTGTTCCAGGATATTAATATCTATCAGGACCGTTTCCGTTTCCTTCAGTATCCTTTCGACAGTCCGATATCGAATGCCGGTATCAATTTCTATAAGTATTATATCATGGATACGGTGATGGTGGACCGTGAGAAATGTTTCCACCTGACTTTCGTACCCAATAACTCGCAGGACTTTGGTTTTACGGGACATTTGTATATCCTGGCTGATTCGACTTTCCGGGTGAATAAATGTGTCATGAATCTTCCTAAAAAAACCGACATCAACTTTGTGGACAACATGATTATCGAGCAGAAGTTCGGTCAGTTGGACACTGGAGAATGGGTACTGATGGAAGACGACATGGTGTGTGAGCTCTCTTATTTGAAGAAACTGCTGGGTTCGTTTCAGGTAAGGCGTACAACGCGTTACTCCGATTTTGGATTTGATGAAATCCCTGAGAAGATATTCAAGAAGAAGGGTGATGAGATAAAGGATGTGAATGCGATGATGCGCGATGATTCGTTTTGGAAAGAATATCGTCCGACGGAACTGACGAAGTCGGAAGATAATATGGACTCGTTTGTGGACAATCTTGCCAAAATCAAAGGATTCAAGTACATCATGTTTGTGGCGAAGGCTTTCATTGAAAACTTTGTGGAAACCGGAGTGAAAGGAAGGCCCAGCAAGGTGGATATCGGGCCGATCAATACCATGATATCCAGCAACTATATCGACGGACTTCGTTTGAGAGCTTCCGCACAGACTACAGCCAATCTGAATCCACACCTCTTTTTAAGAGGATATTATGCATACGGTTTTAAGGATGAAAAATCGAAATACAAGGCTGAGGTGGAATATTCTTTCAATAAGAAGGAATACCTGCCGCGTGAGTATCCGATTAATTCGTTGACTGTTTCGTATTCATACGATAACATGTTGCCGTCCGACAAGTTTATGGGGACAGACAAGGATAATGTGTTTACCTCTTTCAAGGTGACGACTGTCGACCAGTATAATTACGAACGGACAGCCAGCGTGAAATATGAGCTGGAAAAGGAGAGTGGATTGAAAACGACGTTGATGCTGAAACATACCAACCTGGAGGCCTGTGGAAAGTTGTTCTATCGTACCATGGCACAGGAAAATCTGTTGCAGCAGGCTTTGGCCTCGGGTGAACTGATGGGGACGGAGTGGGTGCATTCTCCTTATAATACCAAAGATTTCTCGGTGGCGGAGGCTACATTAGCTTTCCGTTATGCTCCGGGCGAAACGTTTGTCAATACCAAGCAACGCCGTTTGCCGATTAATCTTGATGCGCCGGTATTTACCTTGCAGCACACATTGGGGCTGAAAGGAGTATTGGGCAGTGATTATACGTACAACATGACGGAGGTAAGTCTTTACAAGCGCTGGTGGCTGAGTTCCTGGGGAAACATCGATACCTGTGTGAAGGGAGGAATCCAATGGAACAAGGTACCTTTCCCGCTGTTGATTATGCCGGCTGCCAATTTGTCTTATATTATTCAGGAGGAGACGTTCAACTTGATTAATAACATGGAGTTCCTGAACGACCGTTATGCCTCTTTGGATGTGTCATGGAATTTGCAGGGAAAGATTTTCAACCGTATTCCATTGCTGAAGAAACTGAAATGGCGTGAATTTATCGGCATAAAATGTTTATGGGGACAATTGACGGACAAGAATAATCCGTTGCTTCCTCAGAATGCCAGTGATACAGAGCTGATGCTCTTCCCGGGACATTACGATGCGGCTGGCAACTTCCATACCTCAAGTTATGTGATGGATCCTAAGAAGCCCTATGTAGAGATTAGTGCGGGCATTCATAACATCTTCAAACTGTTGCATGTGGAATATGTGCGCCGATTGAACTACAACGACCTGCCAACTGCCAGCAAATGGGGTATCCGCTTCATGATTCGAACGGTCTTCTAATTTTTACTAAATGCATGGACGGGTTTCAAACTTTTTGTAATTTTGTCATATAATCGAGGAATATATGGTAAAATCAGAAATACAAAGCGTGAAACTGCGGTTCGGCATTATCGGGAACTGTGAGGGGTTGAATCGGGCGATTGACGTGGCGATGCAGGTAGCACCTACGGATTTGTCTGTGTTGGTGACGGGTGAAAGCGGTGTCGGAAAGGAAAGTTTTCCGCAGATTATCCATCAGTTTAGTCGGCGGAAACACGGTCCGTATATTGCCGTGAACTGTGGAGCCATACCGGAAGGTACGATTGATTCGGAATTGTTCGGACACGAGAAAGGGGCTTTTACAGGGGCCATCAGTGACCGTAACGGATATTTTGCCGAGGCGAATGGAGGAACCATCTTTCTGGATGAAGTGGGAGAGTTGCCGCTTTCTACGCAGGCTCGTTTGCTTCGTGTACTGGAGACAGGAGAGTATATCAAGGTAGGTTCTTCCAAGGTGCAGAAAACGGATGTACGTATTGTGGCTGCCACGAATGTGGATTTCTCGGAAGCCATAGCCGACGGACGTTTTCGGGAAGACTTGTATTATCGTTTGAATACGGTACCTATCAAGGTGCCAGCTTTGCGTGAAAGACCGGACGATATTCCGCTCTTGTTCCGGAAGTTTGCTTCCGATTTTGCCGAAAAATACCGGATGCCGGCCATTCAGTTATCGGAGGATGCGCGCCGGATGCTGGTCTCTTATCCGTGGCCAGGCAACATCCGTCAGTTGAAAAACATTACGGAGCAAATTTCCATTATTGAAACCAATCGTGATATTACAGCTGATATTTTGCAGGGCTATCTGCCGGCACAGCCTGTGTCGAAATATCCTGCGCTCTTGGGAGGATTGAAGCCGGAAGGTGAAAAAAGTTTCCAAAGCGAGAGAGAAATTCTTTACCAAGTGCTGTTCGATATGCGCCGGGATGTGACCGAGTTGAAGAAACTTGTGCACGACATTATGGCGGAGCGGGCAGGTGAGGCCCCTATGCCTTCCACTTCTTCTACTCCGGTGCATTACATTCCGCAAACTCCCGTCAGCTTGATGCAGACCCCTTCGGTGGTGGTGAATCCGGTGACTGAAGTGGGAAAGGTTTCCAATGTGACTTCGGTAAGCAATGTTTCACCTGTGAATTCCGGCATGAAAGTCACTCCGGCAGAAGTATCGGATGTGCAGGACACGGAAGAATATGTGGAAGAAAATCTGTCGCTGGATGAGGTGGAGAAGGAGATGATTCGGAAAGCGCTGGAACGTCACCATGGAAAACGGAAAAATGCGGCGAATGATTTGAAAATATCAGAACGTACACTTTATAGAAAGATAAAAGAATATGGGCTTGAATAAGAAGTATATCAGCGTGATGAAATATGTACTTCCGGTGGTATTGTGCATTTTGACTGCCTGCACCGTGTCGTATAAGTTTAATGGTTCTTCCATTAATTATGATAAGGTGAAGACCATCAGTTTCCAGAACTTCCCGAACCGTTCGGCTGCCTTCGTTTGGGGCCCGATGGAGTCTATGTTCAATACGGCTTTGCAGGATAAATATATGCAGCAGACCCGTTTGAAACAGGTACGTCAGGGAGGAGACCTGGAACTCTCGGGTGAGATTACCAATTACGATGCCTATAATAAAGGAGTCGGTTCGGATGGTTATTCTACCATGGCAGAGCTGAGAATGACGGTGAACGTACGGTTTGTGAACAATTCGAACCATGCAGAAGATATCACTGACCAGCAGTTCACGGCCAGTCGTGAGTACAATGCCAGTCAGCAGCTGTCGTCTGTACAGGAAGAGCTGGTACAGCAAATGATTGACGAAATCGTAGAGCAGATATTCAATGCAACCGTAGCCAACTGGTAAGAGAATGATGATACAGCAGCGGTTACAGCAATGGATTGAGCATCCGGAGTCGTTGGATACGGAGAGTTTGTATGAACTGAAAAACCTCTTGGAACGTTATCCTTATTTTCAGACGGCCCGGATTTTGTATCTGAAGAATTTGTTTTTGTTGCACGACCCGTCTTTTCAAGATGAGTTGCGTAAGGGAGCTCTGTTCGTAGCCGATCTGAGCGTGTTGTTTTATGCCATCGAAGGAGAGCATTTTAAGATTAAGCAGCACGCGGAAACAGCTGATAATACGCCTGTGGTGGGCGCAGAAGACCGGACGTTGGACCTGATTGACCGTTTCCTTTCGGATACCTGTGGGGCTACGACGGATAATTTGCTTCCATTGCCGGCCGAAGCCGTGGATTATACTTCTGTGCTGGCAGAAGGACTTTCAACTGAGAAAACGGAATCAGCTCCTCTCAGGGGGCAGGAACTGATTGACAGCTTCATTGAAAAGGACTCCAAGGAAGAAGTGAAAAAAGAAGAACAACGTCTGGCAGATGCGTGGTCTCAGGAAATGCTTGCTTTGGAGGAATCAGGCGAGGAAGCATCCGAAAAAGAAGACGAACAGGAGCATACGGACGCGGAACAGCCTGAACCGGAGGACGAAGAAAATTATTTTACCGAAACCTTGGCTAAAATTTATGTTAAACAGCAGAGATATGATAAGGCGCTGGAAATTATTAAAAAATTAAATTTGAAATATCCGAAAAAAAATACTTACTTTGCAGACCAAATTAGGTTTTTAGAGAAGTTGATTATTAACGCTAAATCAAAATAAAAGAAAATGTATTTATTATTTGTCGTATTAATGGTACTCGCAGCTGTATTGATGTGCTTCGTGGTATTGATACAGAATTCTAAAGGAGGAGGTCTTTCTTCCAGCTTTGCATCTTCCAATCAGATTATGGGAGTTCGCAAGACAACTGATTTTATTGAAAAACTGACTTGGGGATTGGCTGCATTTATGGTAATTGTCAGCGTAGCTACTGCATACGTGGTTCCTTCTCAGACCGAAGGTTCTTCAGTCATCATGGACCAGGCAGTGAAAGAACAGAAAACTAATCCGTTGAATGCTCCTGCAGGTTTTGCTGCTCCTCAGAAAGACGCAGCTGCTACAACTGCTCCGGCTGCTGCAACTGATTCTACCAAGAAGTGAGAATAAAAAAATAGTAGACAAAATGAGGGCTGATTAGCTCATTCATTTTGGGCGAGAAAACGGAAATCCGGAGGATAATTACCACGGCTTTCCGTTTTCTTTTTTTGTGAATTAAATCTTTTATGGAAAACATACAGAAAAAAGAGCGAATCCTGGCCATCGATGCGCTGAGAGGATTTGCAGTGATGGGGATTATCCTGCTCCACAATATCGAACATTTCAATTTTTATTCTTTTCCCGAAACCTCTTCTCCGACACTGGCGAATTTGGACCAGACGTTGTGGGATATGTTGTTCTTTCTGTTTTCAGGAAAGGCTTACGCCATTTTTGCTTTGCTCTTTGGGTTCACTTTCTATTTGCAGAGCCGTAGTGCCGCCAAGCGGGGAGAGGATTTCAAAGGACGCTACATGTGGCGACTGGTGCTTTTGCTGGGATTCGGATTTGTGAATTCCTTGTTTTTCCCCGGTGAGATATTGGTGCTTTATGCCATCTTAGGTTTCATCCTTGTACCCGTCCGTCACTGGAAGAACCGGTCTTTGTTGATTTTGTCTGTCATACTGATGCTTCAGCCGGTGGAATGGATCAAAGTAGTATGTGGATGGCTCAGTCCGGATTATGCACCCCGCCAGATAATCTTCTCGTTGGGCGATGTGTATCCGCAGTTGGGAGGGGATTCCTGGTGGGAGATGGTGAAAATGAACTTTACCATCGGTCAGTTGGCCAGTCTGAACTGGGCGTGGTGTTACGGAAGGGTGTTCCAGACCTGTGCCTTGTTTGTGCTTGGCCTGTGGATGGGTCGGATGGGTTATTTTGATTCATCTTCAGAAACGGCCTTGGGACGTTCCCGCAACTTCTGGACTTACGTGTTGTGCTTTTCTCTTCCACTGGCAGTGGTGTTTTATTTTGTCAAAACCTTTGTCTTCTCGTTAGTGTCTCAGCCTTTGATGCTGGACAGTCTGAAAACCATCCTGAATTCATGGTATAATTTCTGTTTCATGCTGACCATGGTGTCGGTGTTCCTGTTGCTTTTCTGGATGGGAAAGGGCAAGATACAGAAGATTCTGGTGCCTTATGGAAGAATGAGTCTGACCGATTACATCATGCAGTCAGTCATCGGAAGTTTCCTGTATTTCGGTTACGGATTGGCCTTGCACCAGTATTGCGGTACGACGGTCAGCCTGTGCGTGGGAATTGTCTTTTTCCTGTTGCAGCTGGCCTTTGCCCATTGGTGGTTCCGGCATTTCAAGCGCGGTCCGCTGGAGACCCTTTGGCATAAACTGACTTGGCTGGGAAAAACAGTCAGTTAATCAGTTGCCTTCTCTCCGTACTTTCTCAAAAAATATTCCAGTACTTCCAAGGGAGTATTCCAGTACTGCCGAAGAAGTACTACGGTACTTTCTTGGAAGTACTCTGGTACTCCCCAGAAAGTACTGAAATGGAGTTGCAGATATAAAAAAAGAGAGACCGTCCTCGGATTGAGGCGGTCTCTCTCTTTTTTGTAGTGAAAGTCGGTGCTTTCAATTATTTCTTGAAGTATCTGTTGTACAGACCTTCGAAACCTTTTCCGTGACGAGCTTCGTCTTTAGCCATTTCATGAACTGTGTCATGGATAGCATCCAAGTTCAGCTGTTTAGCGCGAGTAGCGATACGTTTCTTGTCTTCGCAAGCACCGCATTCAGCGTTCATACGTTTTTCCAAGTTTGTCTTAGTATCCCATACGCAGTCACCCAGCAGTTCAGCGAATTTAGCAGCGTGTTCAGCTTCTTCCCAAGCATAGCGTTTGAAAGCTTCAGCTACTTCTGGATAACCTTCGCGGTCAGCCTGACGGCTCATGGCCAAGTACATACCAACTTCAGTACATTCACCCATGAAGTGGTTGTTCAGGTCTTTGATCATTTCGTCGTCGCAACCTTTAGCTACGCCGATTACGTGTTCGTCTACAAACTGCAAACCATCTACAGTTTCTTCCAGTTCTTTGAACTTAGAAGCAGGAGCTTTACACATCGGGCATTTTTCAGGAGCTGCTTCACCTTCATAGATGTAACCACAAACTGTACAGATAAATTTCTTCATACGTCAAATAAATTTTAAGTAGTTAGTTATATATTAATAAGTTATGTCCTTTAATTCTTTGTAATGTCTTTGCCTGTGCACTCCGGGCAGATACCTTTGTAATATTGGTGTACTTCTTCCACGATAAAACCGTCTCTTTGGAACATTTCGGCTTCACTTGGGTCTATTTTGGCAGGTACATCAAATATCTTGTTGCAAACCTTGCATTGAAAATGTGCATGCGGTTGCATGTCGCCGTCAAAGCAGGCATTTTTTTCGTCAATGGTCAGCATCTTTGCGGCACCATGCTCTACGAATAACTTGAGTGTGTTATACACTGTAGTCTTTGAGAGCGTAGGGATTTCCTTGCACAGCGCGGTATAAATTTCGTCAATGCATGGATGGGTTTTGTGTTTAAGCAAATAGTCCATGATGGCAATGCGTTGTACTGAGGGCTTAATCTCATGGTCGAGCAAATATTCGTATGCTGTCATATTTTTCAATTCTGTAATTATTACAATTCTAATTCGAGGGCAAATATACAAATATTTTCTATTCTAACAAATAGAATGCGATGTTTTTTGTTTTTTTTACTTTATGTTCCTATGTTAAAAAACTCTCGTTTTCGCATAGGGGGGTGTGTAAATATTGTTTATTTTTGCACCACTATATAATATATAACAACTTTATATGAGATTTGGTTTTGTAAAAGTGGCCGCTGCCATTCCTGCAGTGAAGGTAGCCGATTGCAAGTTTAATGCACAACAGACTGAGAAACAGATTGTCATAGCCGATGGAAAGGGCGTACAGATTATTGTTTTTCCGGAATTGAACTTGACGGGATATTCTTGCGGAGACTTGTTTGCCCAGAGTTTGTTGCTGGAGCAGGCAGAGTTCGCTTTGATGCAGATTGTCAATAACACCCGTCAGTTGGATATTATTTCTATTGTCGGTATGCCGGTGATGGTAAATTCCACTTTGATGAATTGTGCGGTTGTTTTTCAAAAAGGCAAGATTTTAGGACTTGTACCGAAGACTTATCTTCCTAATTATAAAGAATTCTACGAGCAGCGCTGGTTTACTTCTTCGGCGGCTCATCCCGATTCGACTACCGTCCGCCTTTGCGGACAGCTTGTTCCCATGAGTGCGCATCTGCTGTTCGATACGTTGGAAGTTTGTTTTGGCGTGGAACTTTGTGAAGATGTATGGGCTCCGGTTCCTCCCAGTTCCACTTTAGCCTTAAAGGGAGCAGAAATCATTTTTAATCTGTCGGCGGATACGGAAAATATCTGCAAGCACCAGTACCTCCGTTCTTTGCTGGCGCAGCAGTCGGCACGGTGCCTGGCGGGCTATGTGTTCTCTTCCTGTGGCTTTGGAGAATCGACTACCGACGTGGTTTTCGCAGGGAATGCCCTGATTTATGAAAATGGCAGCCTGCTTGCCGCTTCCGACCGTTTCTCTTTCGAAGAACAGCTGGTCATCAGCGAGATTGATGTGGAGCGTCTGAGAGGGGAGCGTCTGGTGAACACCACTTTTTCAGCCAGCATACGGATGCACCAGGAAATACCTGTGCAGCATATCAGCACGGACTTGGTTCCGATGCGCGGACTGAGTCTGACCCGTCCGGTAGAACCTCATCCGTTTGTGCCCTCCGGTACCCGTCAGTTGGACGAACGTTGCGAAGAAATTTTCTCCATTCAGGTGGCGGGTCTGGCCAAGCGTCTGGTACATACCCATTGCAATACGGTCGTATTAGGTATTTCCGGAGGACTGGATTCTACGTTAGCTCTGTTGGTTTGTGTCAAGACTTTCGACAAGTTGGGCTTGTCGCGTAAGGGAATCGTGGGCGTAACCATGCCGGGTTTCGGAACCACCGACCGCACGTATCACAATGCCCTCTCTTTGATGGCCTCTCTGCAAGTGACGACGAAGGAAATCAGCATCAAGGATGCCTGCATCCAGCATTTCCAGGATATCGGTCAGGACATGTCGGTACACGATGTGACTTACGAGAACGGACAGGCCCGCGAGCGGACGCAGATTCTGATGGATTACGCCAACAAGCTGGGCGGATTGGTCATCGGTACCGGCGATTTGTCGGAACTTGCCTTGGGATGGGCCACTTACAACGGTGACCACATGTCGATGTATGGTGTGAATGCCAGCATCCCCAAGACTTTGGTCCGCTATCTGGTCAACTGGGTGGCACAGACGGGAGTGGATACCTTGTCCCGCAATACCCTGCTCGACATCATCGATACCCCAATCAGTCCGGAACTGATACCGGCCGACGAGAACGGCAACATCAAGCAGAAGACCGAAGACTTGGTAGGCCCTTATGAGCTGCACGATTTCTTCTTGTTCCACTTCCTGCGTTTCGGCTTCCGTCCGGCTAAAATTTTCTATCTGGCCGAGATTGCCTTCCGTGGTACGTACGACAGCACGACCATCAAGAAATGGCTGACGAACTTCTATCGTCGTTTCTTTGCCCAGCAGTTCAAGCGTTCTTGTCTGCCCGATGGTCCGAAAGTCGGTTCCGTGTCTTTGAGTCCGCGAGGCGACTGGCGTATGCCGAGCGATGCCAGTGCAGCACTGTGGCTGAAAGAATGTGAGGAACTTCAGGCTTGATTCGGAGAGAGGCAGACCGATGCAGAAAGCGTCTCTCTCAAAGAAATAAAATCGTGAAAGTCAATATTTGATTAATTGGAATTTCAATATAAAAAATCTCCTGCTTTCGTTCTTTCATTGAAGATAAATGAGGACGAAGCAGGAGATTTTTTTGTATCATGTAGGGATTGTAAGTCGGCCTGTTTAGTGCTTCTATATTAAGACCACCTTCTTCTGAGAGTTAGTGCAAGTACTTTTCAGTGAATGCCTTTACCCGTTCTGTATATTCTTCCGGATACAGTTTGTAGGAATGGGCATGGTCCACACCCTCCGTAATCCATAGTTCCTTGGGAGCTGGTTTGGCCTCATAAAGCTTGTACACCATCCACGTCGGTACAAAGTCGTCGTTGTCGCCGTGGATGAACAGCATGGGCTTGCGGCATTTCGCTACTTGTGACAGCGCCGAAGCTTCCTGAAAATTCCATCCGTTCTGTAGTTGGCAAATCCTGCTGGCCGTGTTGAGTAATGGAAAAGGAGGCAAGCCGAACAAATCTTTCAGTTCTTTGCTGAACTGGTCCCACACGCTGGTATAGCCGCAGTCTTCCACAAAGCAAGTCACGTAGTCGGGCGTCGTATCCCCCGACAGCATCATAGTGGTGGCCGCCCCCATGGAGATGCCGTGCACCACCGTCTGCAAGGAATCCCCGAACAAGGCTGGTGCCACGTCTATCCATTGCCTGACGTCCTTCCGGTCCAGCCATCCCATTTGGATGGCATCCCCTTCCGTCAGTCCCGCATAGCGCAGGTCCGGCAACAAAATATTATAGTCTAGTGAATGATTGTAGAGATAGCCGATATGAAACATGCGGATGGCATTGTCCGTATAGCCGTGTACGATAATCGCCGTGTGAGTTGTAGGGCGGGAGGCACGGACATAAAACGCGTGCATCCGAATGCCGTCGGGCGCAAGAATAAACGTATCCCGCAGCGCCTGTGTGCTTTTCAGGCTGTCCAGCCATTGGACAATCTGAGGATATTCCTTTCGCATGAAAGTTTCCGAACCTTCCATGTCTTTCCCCCGGTTATCCGGGCGGAGGGCGAAATCAATCAGATAGAAGCTTCCGCCTGTAATAATTCCCATGGCCAGCAGTAGCAGAACGACTGCCGACCAGAGAATCTTCTTTTTGATAGTCATTGAAAATGGATGTTGAGTCGGTGGTTAGCTGTTCCAGATATCCCATGCTCCGAAAGCCTGCAACAAGAGCATTTCCAGCCCGTTCTTGACAATGGCTCCCTGGTCGCTACCTTTCTTCATGAAAAGCGTAGTGTTCGGGTTGTAAAGCAAGTCGTACAGCAGGTGCTGTGGAGTCAGCAGTTCGTAGGGGATATTCGGACACTCATCCGCTTTCGGATACATGCCTACCGGCGTACAGTTCACGATGACCTTGTAGTCCTGCATGATTTCAGGTGTAATCTCTTCGTACGTGATGACTTCATCATTGTGTTTGCTGCGTGAAACGAACAGCGTTTCCAGTCCCAGTTGTTTCAATCCCTGGTGTATGGCTTTCGATGCTCCCCCTGTGCCTAAAATCAACGCCTTCTTGTGATAGGGCTCCAATAGCGCTTCAATGGATTGGACAAAGCCGATGAGGTCAGAGTTGTATCCTTTTAACTTGACGCCTCCTTTGGTATGCTCCACCTTGATGACATTGACAGCTCCGATTTCCTGTGCGTCTTTGTCCAGTTCATCCAGATAAGAGATGACCTTTTCCTTGTAAGGAATCGTGACGTTCAGTCCTGCCAGGTTCGGATTGGTTTTGATGATTTGCGGAAATTCTTCGATGCTTGGAATCTCAAAATTCACATATTCGGCATCAATATTTTCTGAATGGAATTTTTCATTGAAAAAGTTCTTGGAAAAAGAATGTCCAAGCGGATAACCGATTAAGCCAAATTTTTTCATAAGGTTCAAAGATATTAGTTATTTTGTCGCGAAATAGAGTGTACACGTACCCATGGTCAGACGTTTGAATTTCACTTCGCTGAACCCCGCTTTCCGGATAATTCCCTGCATGACTTCTCCTTGCGGGAAAGCCTTGATCGATTCGGGCAGATAGGTATAGGCGCTGCGGTCTTTCGAGAGCAGCCAGCCCATGGCCGGAATCACGAATTTGGAATAAAGTGCATAGCCTTGTTTCATGGGGAAATGTGCCGGTTCCGACAGTTCCAGAATGACAAGATGTCCGCCGGGTACCAGTACTCTGTACATTTCTTTCAGGCCTTTGTCCAGATGCTCAAAGTTACGGATTCCGAATGCCACCGTGATGGCATCAAACCGGTTTTCGGGGAAGGACAGTGCCGTACAATCTTCTTTGGCAAACGAAATCTGTTTGTCGAGTCCCAGTTGTTTCACTTTCTCGCGTCCCACGTTCATCATGCCTTCTGAAATATCCGTACCAATCAGTTCGGCCGGTTGCAGCATCTGGCAGGCCTGGATAGCGAAATCGCCCGTACCGGTAGCCACGTCCATGATGTGTTGGGGATGATAAGGTTCCAGCAGGCGGATAGCCTTCCGTCGCCAGCTTTTGTCGATGCCCCATGACATCAGGTGGTTCAAGTTGTCGTATGCCGGTGCGATGTGGTCGAACATTTTCTCTACCTGGGCAGCCTTGCCCTCTTTTTCGTTGTATGGCTTGATATTTTCTTGTGGATAATGAGACATGCGTGGAAAGTTAAGATGGGACAATGTAATGGTGAATCTCCCTCTGGGAATGAAAGCCGTTTTCATTCCACAAAGGGAGATTAAGGTCAGATGCTTTTAAATTAAAGCAACAAATAGTCAGTTACGTTCTTTTCGATACGTTTGGCCAGGTTGTCTGTGTCACCTTTTACGAAGCTTTCGCCTGTGATGTGCTCAAACAACTCGATGTAGCGGTCGCTGATAGATTCCACGATGGCCGGAGTCATTTCAGGCACCTGCTGGCCTTCCTTGCCCTGGAAGCCGTTGGCCATCAGCCATTCGCGTACGAATTCCTTTGAAAGCTGTTTCTGCGGTTCTTCTTTTTCGAAGCGTTCCTGATAACCTTCTGAGTAGAAGTAACGGCTGGAGTCCGGTGTATGGATTTCGTCCATCAGGTAGATTTCGCCGTTGTGCTTTCCGAATTCATATTTCGTGTCTACCAGAATCAAGCCGCGTTCAGCCGCCATCTGCGTACCGCGTTCGAACAACGCCAGGGTATATTTCTCCAGGATGGCATATTCTTCCGGAGTAGCCAGTCCTCTGGTCAGGATTTCTTCTTTGGAGATGTCTTCGTCGTGCATACCCATTTCAGCCTTGGTAGTCGGAGTGATGATCGGGTGAGGGAATTTCTCGTTTTCTCTCATGCCTTCCGGCAGACGCACGCCGCAGATTTCACGCACACCGCCCTTGTAGGCACGCCATGCGCTTCCGCAAAGGTAGCCGCGTACAATCATTTCTACAGGGAAACCTTTGCACATCACGCCCACGGTAACCATCGGATCGGGAGTGGCCAGTTTCCAGTTCGGGCAGATGTCTGTGGTAGCGTCCAAGAATTTAGCCGCAATCTGGTTCAGCATCTGTCCTTTATAAGGGATACCTTCCGGCAGCACGACATCGAATGCCGAGATACGGTCGGTAGCAACCATTACTAACTTTTCATCGTTGATGTTGTACACATCACGTACTTTTCCGTGATACACACTTTTCTGTCCAGGAAAGTGGAAGTCTGTTTTTGTTAAAGCTTTACTCATTGTCTTGTTATGTTTAGTAATGAATAGATTCTGTTATGTGTGTTTATGCCTGTGGAGTCTTTTCGGCTTCTCTGGCAGCACGTAGTTGTTTTCTTTCCGCTTTCTCTTTCTCCTCGAATTTCTCGTAGGCTTCCACGATGCGGGTCACCAGTTTGTGGCGGACAATGTCTTTCTTGTTCAGTTCGATGAAGCTGATGCCTTTCACGTCTTTCAGGATTTTCATGGCCTGCACGAGTCCCGAAGTCTGCGAGGCGGGAAGGTCAATCTGCGTCATGTCGCCCGTCACAATCATCTTGGTGTTCATACCCATTCGGGTGAGAAACATCTTGATCTGCTGGGTGGTGGTGTTCTGCGCTTCGTCCAGGATGACCACTGCGTCGTTCAGCGTACGTCCGCGCATGAAGGCCAGCGGTGCAATCTGGATGACGTTCAGTTCCATGTATTCCTTCAGCTTGGCCGCCGGAATCATGTCCTGAAGCGCATCGTATAGCGGTTGCAGGTAAGGGTCAATCTTGTCCTTCATGTCGCCGGGCAGGAATCCCAGTTTCTCGCCCGCTTCTACGGCCGGACGGCTGAGGATGATTTTCTTGATTTCCTTGTTCTTCAGAGCCCGTACCGCCAGGGCGATGGCCGTGTAGGTCTTTCCTGAACCCGCCGGACCGATGGCAAAAATCATGTCATTCTTTTCGAATTCGCGCACCAGCTTCAACTGGTTTTCACTTCTCGGAGTAATCGGCTTGCCCGTCACGCTGAACACGATGGCATCGCCCGTCTTTTCAATTTTCGGGGCATTGCCCTTCACGATGTCCAGGATGACTTCTTCATTGAGCGAGTTGTACTGCACGCAATGTTTTTCCAGAGCCAGGACGGCCTCTTCGAAAGCGCACATTTCCTCCTCGTCTCCCATGATTTTGATGACGTTTCCGCGCGCCACAATCCGCAGCTTGGGAAACAGGGCCTTGATCATCTGCATGTTGGCATTGTTCACGCCATAGAAGATCACCGGGTCAATATCTTCGAGTACGATATGTTTCTCTATCATTGAGTTTCTTCAGATTCGCTTGTATTTATTTTTTGCAAAAATAATCATAACTTTTGATTGTAGAACGAGAAAGCAGAAGAAAATCTGCTTACTTCAGTTCTTTCATTTTGTAGCGTTCGCCGGTCGATTTCACCAGTTCCTGCAAGAATTCCTTGCTGTATCCCGGGCGGTCCAGCGGAGCCGTGTTGCCGGTAGTCGGACGTTGCAGCTGTCCGTTCTGCATGCGTTTCACGGCGCCGTCGTTGTAGCGTACGATGAGGAATTCGCCCAGTTTCTTCCAGCTGTCTACGGCAGTCTGTGCCGTCATCTGCGTGTAGTTGGTCAGGAATTCCTTGGCTTTGGCCGGGTCTTGCTGATACAGTTTCAAGGCGGTGCTTTCAATGCCTTCCTGTGCCTGCGCATAAGTATCTTCCAGGCTGTTCTGCACGGTGCGCATGTCTTCCACCATCAGGTTGTAGCGCGGACGGATCATGTCGGCCACCCAGTTGTAAATCCAGAAAGCGGAATCCCATGAGAAGGTCACGCAGTCACCGTGTCCCTGCTGGTAAGGATAAGGCACTTTGTCCGTGTTGCAGTACACCGGAGTGAAGACCGTCATGTTGGCGTCGTCCAGACCGAACCAGAGCACACCGCCGATGGCGTCGGGCAGGTTGGAACGCATCTGTGACACGAATACGAAACCACTCTGCTGGGTAGAGATGGGGCGTTCGTTGAAATATTCCTGTCCGTCCACCTTGAAGGTCAGCGGCGACAGGCGGTAAGGCATCTCGAAACAGCCGGCACCCATGTCCTTGGTGATGTCGAGCGGAGTGCCTTCGTAGTGGTCACGCATGGCATGCTGGATGTCGCGTACTGAAATCTTCTGGTCCGGTTTCACGTAAAGTGGCATCGGCTCTTTGCTTTCGCCTTGGATATAAGAAAGGTAAGATTTTCCAGTTTCCTTGCTGAACATGTTGTAGAAGCTCCACACACGTGCCTCGCAGAAACGCAGGCCGCTGAAATCGAGCGGGCAGTAAGCATCGGCAAAGCTGAAGTCCTTGTTGTTGCCGCTGAAATAGCCTTTTTCGCGGGCAAAGGAAATCACGTCGGGTGCATACAGGCAGTTTTCCTTATCGTTCATGTCGAACTTGTGGATGCGGCTCTGGTTGGCATGAGCGGCAATGCAGTCGTCCGGAATACGGACAGCCACCCATACAGCCCCTTTCACGCCCGGTCCTTTTCCAATCATTTCCATGATCCAGGCTTCGTTCGGGTCGGCAATCGAGAACGATTCACCGCTGCTGTAATAACCGTATTCTTTCACCAGGTCGGTCATGATTTTGATGGCTTCCTTGGCCGTACGCGAACGTTGCAGGGCCACGTAAATCAGGCTTCCGTAGTCCATGATACCGGTGCTGTCCACCAGTTCATGACGTCCGCCGAAAGTGGTTTCTCCGATGGTCACCTGAAACTCGTTCGTGTTGCCGATGACGTTGTAGGTCTGTTTGGCTTCCTTGATTTTGCCCAGGTATTTGCCCGAATCCCAGTCGTAGATGTCGCGCATTTCGCCCGGTGCATGCTGGGCAGCCGGGTAGTGGCACAGGTAGCCGAACATGCCGTAAGAGTCGGCCGAGTAAGAAACGATGATGGAACCGTCGGCCGAAGCCTTCTTTCCGACAATGAAGTTGGTACATGCCCATCCGTTGGCAATACATGCTGTCAGCAGAAAGACAGCCAGCATTATTTTTTTCATTTTCATGTAGGTAGATTGTTTATGATTTGAGTTATTGATTCTTTCAGAACTTGTATTCCTTGCGGGCCGTGTTTCCGCATTGGTCGGTCACGGTCACCTCGGCCTTGTGAGGAACTCCCTTTTTCACCTTTTCCGGGTCTTGTATCACCAGGATGCCTTTCTTCAAGCCGAAGAGGACAAACTTCCCGTCAATGTACACCTTGTAGGTGCCGATACCCGATTCGGCGTCACTGATGCGGAACCGGATTTGCCGGTTGCTGCGCCATCCGCCCTGTCCGACAGGAGTGATTCTCGGCGCCACGGTATCCACGTCGACAGAGAAGGTGCCGAGAGAACGTATCCGGGTCTTGACCCATCCGTTCTCATATTTCCCGCCCATGGAACTCCGCCATTTGCCGGCCTTCTGCACGATGTAGTATTTCGTGGTGTCAGCCACTGGTTTGTGGCGCAGGCCGATGGACAAGTCGCAGTAGCTGTGGATTGGTGTCCGTCCCGCATCCAGCACATAGTCGAAGGCAATGTGCGAGCTGTCCCCTTTGACACGGGTGTGGAGCGGCACGTTGTCATATACGTAGTAGCGGGGCACCACCAGTTCCATGCCCGGTTGCTGGATGACATTGGTTCGGTTCCAGTAGAGCATTTCATCGGCCTCCGGCTTGTAGGCAGGAATGTCCTGTCGTTTGCCCTTGACGGTAAACTTATATGTTCTGCGGTTGCCGAAATTGTCTTCCAGCACGTAGCGGAAATGATAGTCCCGTTCCTCGTTGATGTCCACGGCACCTCGGTTCTCATCCGTGCGGAGCAGCCGGAGCCGGTTGCCGGGCAACTTATAGGAACGCATAATCAGCCGTCGTGTGCGAGTCAGTTCGTCGTAGTCCGTAAACCCGTTGATCATGCGGTTCTCGTCGGGCAGTACCCGGTCGGTTGTACTGTTGAACACCTGTACCGAGTCCACATAAAGCGTGACCGAGTGTACGCCATAGAAGTTCGAGGTACCATCCATGTAATCCTTGGCGCTGATGCCCGTATAGATTTTCCCCCATGCGTGGATGGGCTGTCTCAGGGCATTTACGTTGAGCAGCTTCTTTTTCGTGCTGCCGTTCACCACGCCCTCTCCCTGGATGGGATAAATGCCGATGAGGCTGGCCACGGGCGCCTTGCTGTCTTTCAGGAAACGCTTGAAATAAGGCATGGGGTCAATGTATTCCCCCGTTTCCGTCTGCCGCAGCTCCAGGTGCAGGTGAGGTCCAGCCGAAGCCCCCTCGTTGCCGCTCAGGGCAATGATATCCCCCTTCTTCACCGGGAACTGTCCGGGTTGGAATTTCAGGTCGCAGGTAAATGTTTCGTGCGCATACTGGTATTGGCGCACGTAAGCCTGTATGTTCTTGGCAAATGAAACCACGTGTCCGTACACCGAAGTCAGTCCGTTGGGGTGAGTGATGTAGAGGGCCTGTCCGTATCCTCCGTGCAATACCGCCACACGCGATACGTAGCCGTCGGCAATGCAGTAAATGGGTTTGCCGGTTACCCCTTGTGTCTTGATGTCCAGCCCGTTGTGGAAATGATTGGGACGCAGTTCGCCAAAGTTGGCACTGAGCAGAATCGGGAAGTCGAACGGAGAACGGAAGTAGTTGTCGGTGGCATTCTGGGCCTGTCCGGAGAGTACCCCCGCCAAGGCCAGTGCCAGTATCATTTTTTGTCTCATTTTTTCGTATTTGTTAAGCGGTTACAAAGATATTAAGAAATCCTGAAGCTGCAATCTTTTTGGAATGACTCTAAAAAATACGTCGTTTTTTATTAGGATAATTTATCCGAATGGTCTATTTTTGTCAGTGTATTGATATGCAATTTATTATTTATAAAACAGTATAATCATGGAAAACAATGAATTGATTCAACAGTGTACTGAGAAAGCTCAGACATGGCTGACGCCTGCCTACGATGCCGAAACACAGGCTGAAGTGAAACGCATGCTTGAAAATCCCGATAAGTCGGAATTGATTGATGCTTTTTATAAAGACCTTGAATTTGGTACAGGTGGTTTGCGCGGCATCATGGGAGCCGGTTCCAACAGAATGAATATCTACACGGTAGGTGCCGCTACACAGGGCTTGGCCAACTACCTGAACAAATGCTTTGCCGGAAAGAAAGACATCTCGGTAGTGGTAGGTCACGACTGCCGCAACAACAGCCGCAAGTTTGCGGAAATTTCTGCCGACATCTTCACGGCCAACGGTATCAAGGTATATCTGTTCGATGACATGCGCCCTACACCGGAAATGTCATTTGCCATCCGTCACCTGGGTTGCCAGAGCGGTATCAACATCACAGCTTCTCACAACCCGAAAGAATACAACGGTTACAAGGCTTACTGGGACGACGGTGCACAGGTACTGGCTCCGCACGACAAGGGTATCATCGACGAAGTGAACAAGATTTCCAGCGTGAGCGAAATCAAGTTCCAGGGCAACAAGGAACTGATTCAGATTATCGGTAAGGAAATTGACGACGAATACCTGCGTCAGGTACACACCTTGTCTATCGACCCGGAAGTGATCAAACGTCAGAAGGACCTGAAGATTGTCTACACGCCGATTCACGGTACCGGTATGAAACTGATTCCGCAGTCACTCAAATTGTGGGGCTTTGAGAACGTACATTGCGTGGCCGAACAGATGGTGAAGAGCGGCGACTTCCCTACAGTGGTATCACCGAACCCGGAAAATGCAGAAGCACTGACATTGGCCATCAAGCTGGCCAAGGAAATCGATGCCGACATCGTGATGGCTTCCGATCCGGATGCCGACCGTGTGGGTATGGCTTGCAAGGACAGCAAGGGCGAATGGGTCTTGATCAACGGTAACCAGACCTGCTTGATTTTCCTGTACTACATCATCAAGAACCGTATCGCCATGGGCAAGATGAAAGGCAACGAGTTCATCGTAAAGACCATCGTGACCACGGAGCTGATCAAGAAGGTGGCCGACAAGAATCACATCAAGATGCTCGACTGCTACACTGGTTTCAAATGGATTGCCCGTGAAATCCGTCTGCGTGAAGGCAAGGAACAATACATCGGTGGCGGTGAAGAAAGCTACGGATTCCTGGCTGAAGACTTCGTACGTGATAAAGATGCCGTTTCTGCCTGCTCACTGCTGGCTGAAATCTGCGCATGGGCCAAAGACCAGGGCAAGACCTTGTATGACATACTGATGGAAATCTACGTAGAATACGGCTTCTCACTGGAAGTGACTGTCAACGTAGTGAAACCGGGTAAGACAGGTGCCGACGAAATCAAGGCCATGATGGACAACTTCCGTGCATGTCCGCCGAAAGAACTGGGTGGTTCGGAAGTGGTTTTAGTAAAAGACTACAAGACCTTGAAGGCTACCGACAACACCGGAAAATCCACAGACCTGGATATGCCGGAACCTTCCAACGTGCTTCAGTTCTTTACAGCCGACGGTACAAAAGTTTCTGTACGTCCTTCCGGCACAGAACCTAAGATTAAGTTCTACATGGAAATCAAGGGCGAAATGCATTGTCCGAAGTGCTATGCAGGTGCCGTAGCCGATGCCAAAGAAAAAGTAGATGCAGTAAAGAAATCTTTGGGCATTTAAGATGCGGGGCGTGTGAGTGCGCCGCCAGGATGATTTAAAATAAGGAATGTCATTCCCGCAAAGACTTTCAGGAGTCTTTCTTGCTTCGGGAATGACATTCTTTTTTTTGTCAGAATGTTTGCTGTTTTGAGAAATCCCTGTCAAAAAGGACGGAATGGGCCGATGCTGCTAACCGTGTTTGGCGGTAAAAAGCCTCTTTTGTGCAACCGCCTTTGGGACTCCGAAAACCTCATCGGCCTCACAGGGGTCTGTAGAGGGGGTAGAAGGGGAGTGGAACGGTCGTCCCGGGAGAATGAAAAATGAAAATCCGGAAAAATCGCTTTGGCGTTCGGAGGCAAACGCAAAGGCGTTTCACTCCAAACGTCCTTGCGTTTTCCGGCAAACGCTTAGGAGCTTCCGGACAAACGCACTTGTGTCTTTTTTGCAGGCCTTAAAATGAAGATTTTTGAGGACTTTATTTTCTATTTCAAGCGTGAATTTGGAATTTCCTGGCGTGACTGAATGAAAGTTTATTTCACTTCATGGTGTTCTTTTTGTTGCTGAAACAGCTTTCTTGTTTTCTTTATCTTCTATTCTGGGGAGCTTTCTGTTTCTCCTTGAATTTGCGGAACTTCTTTTCCTGCACAGTTTGTGCATGAGGATTGACCTGAGGGCTGAATTTCCTTTTCTGAAGAAGAAAAAATGAGCAAAATGACAGTTCCCGCATAAGAATAAGGAAGTGAAACGTAGCTTTCTTACAATAGTTGCTTCCAACTATTTTTCGAATGGAAACACCTAATCTGAAACAGGTACGATAGCAGACTGGCGAACAGAGTAGTAGTCTTTGGAGGTGATTTGAAAAACCATGCGATGAAAGAGAAAATGACCCATGGCCATAAAAGATAAAAGGCTGCCTTCGGGGGGAAGACAGCCTTTCTTTGTGAATTGTATGGAAGACTAATACCTTTAGTTATTTCAGCAATTTCTGAGCCTGTTTCAACATCTTTTCAGCTTGTTTTACGGCTTCTTTCAGTTCCTTGCTTTCAGCACCATTGGCTTTTTTCTGAGTCTTGTCCAGTTGCTCTGAAAGCTGCTGGATGTGTGATTCTACTTCTTCTTTCTTTACATCGGCTTTCTTTGACTTAGCCAACCATTCTTTCATGCCCTGAGCTTTGAGAGCAAGAGTAGCGGTTTCGGCAGTCAGTTCAGTAGCTGCTTCTTCTTCCGGAGTGGCAAATGCATGGTGGAATCCTTTTACATCGTTCCAGTGTCCGCGAGTAAAGTCCGGGAATGCAACAGCTGCACAACCGTTGTCCATAGAAATGGCTCCCAGTTCTGCCAGTGAGCACCATTCAGCCAAGTCGTATACATCCATATCCAATGGCAGTCCATTCTGCAGACAGTATACCAGACGGCTGTCCATGATGAAGTCCATACCACCGTGTCCACCTACTTCTTTGGCCATTTCACCGTATTTCTTCAGAATCGGGTGCTGATATTTGTCGACCAATGCCTGCATCTCTTTTTCCGGAAGGAATGAGTGAGAACTCAGATTGTCTACCTTCGGCTGTACGCCAGAAGCCTTCATCTGGTTGGCATCTACTGCATAACCTTCAATCGGATACTTATTCGCGAAACCTTTTGTTCCAGTCAACTGATACAAACGGTTATAAGGTTGCGGGTTCATGACATCGTGCTGGATTTCGATGACTTTTCCGTTGGCGGTGCGGATCAGGGTAGTGGTGTGGTCACCGTTGCGGAATTCTTCGCAAGGTTCACCGGTTGCTTTTTCTACCAATGCCTTACCGTGTACAGATTTCGTATCCATAGCTACCAAGGTAGTCATACGGTCGCCACGGTGAATGTCGAGTGCTTGAGCTACAGGGCCAAGGCCGTGAGTAGCGTATACGTCGCCGCGGTTTTCCTTGTTGTAACGCAGACGCCAGCCCAATTTGTCTTCTTTCCCATTTTTCCAGTAATAAGGCCAGAAATCATCCAGGTTGTGGATGTAAGCTCCTTGTGCGCGAATTACTTCACCGAACACACCGTGTTGTGCCATGTTCAGGGTATTCATTTCAAACCAGTCATAGCAGCAGTTTTCCAGAATCATACAGTGTTTGCGCGTAGTTTCAGACAAGTTGATGAGCTCCCAGCACTGTTCTAGGTTCATGGCAGACGGTACTTCAATAGCTACGTTCTTACCATGTTCCATGGCATATTTGGCAATAGGGAAGTGATGGTCCCAGTCGGCTGCAATGTATACCAAGTCGATGTCATCGCGTTCGCAGAGTGCTTTGTAGCCTTCTGCACCTGAATAGATGGCAGCTTCGGGCAGACAAGCTTTCTGAAGGAGTTTCTGGCATCTTTCAGCACGGTCTTTTTCGTAATCACACAAAGCTACGATTTTGGTACCGGCAATGTAGGTGAAGCGTTCTACGGCTCCCGGACCACGCATACCCAGTCCCACGAAACCTACGCGGACTACATTCATTTTAGGAACAGTCAGTCCGAGTGCACATTCTTGTCCGGCCGGACGTTCAGGAGTTTTGATGACGATGGTACCTTTGTTCCATTCCCATTGAGTGGAAGGAGAAAGGCTCTGTGCAAGCATTTGAGCCGGTGTACAGGTTAAAGTTAATACGGTGCAAGCACCTAAAAGCAATTTTCCAAAATGTTTCATAGCTTTAGTTGTTTTGATGTTGAATTTTACTGGGGGCAAAGATATAAAAAAACATTATTACACAAAAGTTTTTTATATAAAACCTGTACATATTAAAAAGAATAATGATTAATGCTTATAAAAGAAATAAAATGAATTATGTGAAAAGTAATTAATAAACAAAAACGGGTTTAATATACCTTATTAATATAATATATCCTATTATACATTATAGTATAATGTAGCAAGGTGGAACTGTGTGTTTATCTGAAAGTTAAGGGTGGTCTGATTAGAAGGGGAAAATTTTATATTGGATGATAAACTGACAAGAAAAACGTATTGTTTCTTACGAATAATAATTTATTTGAAAAAAAAGTGTCATTTTATTTGCATGTTACAAAAAAGCCTTTACCTTTGCAGCTGTAATAAAACAAGAGATAACAAATATGATTACATTACACACATCCGTGAACCTGGCAGTCCTGCATATTATTCGCGTCCTGGTCGTGGCACCAAGAGGTGAGAAAGGTTCGTGTATGTAATGATATGAAAATGATATTGTAGAAAGCCTTTCTCACCAAGTGTTGAGAGAGGCTTTTTAATTGAAAAGAGAGATGAAAATGAAACATCAGTTACGTAGTTCGATGAGTACCGAAGGCCGCCGTATGGCAGGTGCCAGAGCACTGTGGGTGGCCAATGGAATGAAAAAGGAGATGATGGGGAAACCAATCATCGCAATAGTGAACTCTTTTACGCAGTTTGTACCCGGTCATACACACTTGCATGAGATTGGTCAGCAGGTGAAGGCAGAGATTGAAAAGCTGGGATGCTTTGCGGCTGAGTTCAATACCATTGCCATCGACGACGGAATCGCGATGGGGCATGACGGGATGCTGTATTCTTTGCCTTCGCGTGATATCATCGCCGACAGCATAGAATATATGGTGAATGCACATAAGGCAGATGCCATGGTGTGTATTTCCAACTGTGACAAGATTACACCGGGAATGCTGATGGCTTCCATGCGATTGAATATTCCGACGGTGTTCGTGTCAGGCGGACCGATGGAAGCCGGAGAGTGGGGCGGACAGCATCTGGATTTGATTGATGCCATGATCAAGTCGGCCGATACGACCGTAAGTGATGAGGATGTAGCCGAAATTGAACGCCATGCGTGTCCGGGTTGCGGAAGTTGCTCAGGTATGTTTACCGCCAATTCAATGAACTGTTTGAATGAAGCTATCGGACTGGCTTTGCCGGGCAACGGTACGATTCTGGCTACTCATGCCAATCGCAAGCAGTTGTTCAAGGATGCAGCGGCCCTGATTGTGAAGAACGCGTATAAATATTATGAAGAAGGAGACGACAGCGTGTTGCCGCGCAGCATTGCAACTCGTGAGGCATTTCTGAATGCCATGACCCTCGACATTGCCATGGGTGGTTCTACCAATACGGTGCTTCACTTGTTGGCGGTGGCTTACGAAGCAGAAGTGGATTTCAAGATGGACGACATTGACATGCTGTCACGTCGTGTACCTTGTCTTTGCAAGGTGGCTCCCAATACACAGAAATATCACATTCAGGATGTGAACCGTGCCGGAGGTATTCTGAATATTTTGGGCGAACTGGCCAAGGGGGGGCTGTTGGATACTACCGTACATCGGGTGGACGGTTCCACATTGGCAGAAGCCATTACCAAATACAATATCTGTCGTCCGGATGTAGATGCAGAAGCACAGCGCATTTATTCAAGTGCGCCGGGCGGTAAATTCTGTATCCAGTTGGGGGCACAGAACGCTACTTACAAGGAGTTGGATACCGACCGTGCCAACGGGTGTATCCGCGACTTGCAGCACGCGTACAGCAAGGATGGCGGACTGGCCGTATTGAAAGGAAATATCGCTCAAGACGGTTGCGTAGTGAAAACTGCCGGAGTGGATGAAAGTATCTGTAAATTCTCAGGCCCGGCCAAGGTGTTCGATTCGCAGGAAGCTGCTTGTGAAGGTATCCTGGGCGGAAAAGTAGTCAGTGGTGACGTGGTAGTCATTACCCACGAAGGTCCGAAAGGAGGTCCGGGTATGCAGGAAATGCTGTATCCTACCTCTTATATTAAATCCAAGCATTTGGGTAAAGAATGTGCCTTGATTACCGACGGACGTTTCAGTGGAGGAACTTCCGGTTTGAGCATCGGGCATATTTCTCCGGAAGCCGCAGCCGGAGGCAACATAGGTAAGATTGTAGATGGTGACATCATTGAAATAGACATTCCCAACCGTTCTATCAATGTGAAACTTTCCGACGAGGAACTGGCCCAGCGTCCGATGGCGCCGGTAACCCGTGACCGCAAGGTTTCAAAGGCATTGAAGGCATACGCCAGCATGGTAAGTTCGGCAGATAAAGGTGGAGTGAGAATTGTAGAATAAGGAGAAGCTTATGAGTAAAGAAAAGATATCAGGTTCAGAAGCGTTGATGCGTTCTTTGGAGCATGAAGGGGTAAAGACCCTCTTCGGCTATCCGGGAGGCGCTATCATGCCGGTGTTCGATGCGTTGTATGACCATCGCGACAAATTGAACCACATTTTGGTTCGTCATGAACAGGGAGCTGCACATGCGGCCCAGGGTTTTGCCCGTGTATCGGGAGAAGTCGGAGTTTGTCTGGTAACAAGTGGACCGGGCGCTACCAATACGATTACAGGTGTGGCTGATGCCATGATTGACAGTACGCCGATTGTGGTGATTGCCGGTCAGGTAGGAGCTTCTCTGCTGGGTACGGATGCGTTTCAGGAAGTCGACTTGGTGGGCATTACACAGCCTATTTCCAAATGGAGTTATCAGATACGCCGTGCAGAGGATGTGGCTTGGGCGGTTGCTCGGGCGTTTTACATCGCACGGAGTGGACGACCGGGACCGGTAGTGCTGGACTTTGCCAAGAATGCACAAGTAGAAATGACGGACTATGAACCGGTGGATTTGGATCTCATCCGTAGTTATGATCCAGACCCGGAAACCGATTCAACGGCTGTGGCTGAGGCTGTGGCTTTAATCAATGAAGCTAAGCGTCCGCTGGTATTGGTAGGCCAGGGGGTGGAACTGGGCAATGCGCAGCAGGAACTGAAAGAATTCGTGGAAAAGGCAGATATCCCTTGCGGATGTACATTACTGGGGTTGTCGGCATTGCCAAGCAATCATCCTTTGAACAAAGGAATGTTGGGTATGCACGGAAACCTGGGACCGAATGTGAAGACCAACGAATGCGATGTGTTGATTGCAGTGGGTATGCGTTTTGATGACCGTGTAACCGGTAAGTTGGAAACCTATGCCAAACAAGCTAAGGTGATTCATCTGGATGTAGACCCGTCGGAAATCGGGAAGAATGTACCGGTAGATGTGCCGATTTTGGGTAACTGCAAACGGACACTTGCACTGCTCACCGAACTGATTCAGCCGCATAAGCACGAAGAGTGGATTGCCAGCTTCAAGCCGTATGAAGAGAAAGAATACACACAGGTCATCGAAAAGGAAGTGTTCCCGAAAGAGGGACCTATCAATATGGGTGAAGTCGTGAATGCGGTTAGTGAAGCCACTCACAACGAAGCTATCCTGGTAACTGATGTCGGTCAGAATCAGATGATGGCGTGCCGTTACTTTAAATTTAGCAAGCCTCGTAGCATTGTCACTTCCGGCGGTATGGGAACCATGGGATTCTGTTTGCCGGCCGCTATTGGAGCCACATTTGGACGTCCCGACCGTACAGTATGTGCCTTTATGGGGGATGGCGGTTTGCAGATGACCATGCAGGAGCTGGGTACGATTATGGAACAGAAGTCGCCGGTCAAGATTATCCTGCTGAACAATAATTACCTGGGCAATGTGCGTCAGTGGCAGGCCATGTTCTTCAACCGTCGTTATTCTTTCACCCCGATGATGAATCCTGACTACATGCAGATTGCATCGGCTTACGGAATCGCCTCACGCCGTGTGATGAATCGTGAGGAATTGAACGACGGTATTCAGGAAATGTTGTCGACCGACGGCGCTTTCTTGCTGGAGGTATGTGTAATAGAAGAAGGAAATGTGTTGCCGATGACACCTCCGGGAAGTTCGGTCAACTATATGTTAATGGAATGTTGAGAGGAGAAGGAGGAAGAATATGGATAATAAAACATTATATACAATCATTGTTCATTCAGAGAATATTGCCGGTATTTTGAATCAGATTACCGCAGTGTTTACCCGTCGCCAGATCAACATCGAGAGTCTGAATGTGTCGGCTTCTTCCATCAAGGGAGTACATAAATACACCATTACCTGCTGGACCACTCCAGATGTGATTGGCAAGGTGGTGACACAGATAGAAAAGAAAATGGATGTGATTCAGGCACATTATTTCACGGACAAGGAAATCTTCCAGCGTGAAGTGGCAATGTATAAGGTATCTACTCCTGAATTCCAGTCAAATCCGGAAGCATCCAAGGTGATTCGCCGTTACAGTGCCCATATCGTGGAAGTCAATCCGACTTTCTCGATTGTGGAAATGGTGGGAATGAGTGCAGATATCACTTCGCTCTATCAGGAACTGAAACAGTTGAATTGTGTGCTCCAGTTTGTGCGCTCCGGTCGTATTGCCGTTTCTACCAGCTGTTTTGAACGGGTGAACGAATACCTGGCACATCGTGAAGAAAGATATCGCAACCAAAAAAAGTGAATGTATGGCAGAAGAAAGTAAAGTAGGTAGTTATCCGTTTGTGGCCGAACCGTTTCATGTGGACTTTATGGAGCGGCTGACGATGGGGGTGTTGGGCAATCATTTGCTGAACTGCGCCGGCTTCCATGCGGCCGACAGAGGATTTGGTATCGCTACGCTGAATGAGAATCATTACACGTGGGTGCTTTCACGTCTGGCAATTGAGATGGAAGAAATGCCGCATGCCTACGAACACTTTACCATACAGACATGGGTGGAGAATGTGTACCGTTTGTTTACAGACCGTAACTTTGCCATTCTGAACAAGGATGGGAAGCCTATTGGATACGCCCGTTCCATTTGGGCAATGATCAGCATGGAGACCCGTAAGCCGGCTGATTTGCTGACATTGCACGGAGGTTCGATTGTGGACTATGTGTGTCAGAAAGACTGTCCGATTGACAAGCCAGGACGTATCAAGGTGACACATCCGCAGGCGATGGGAGAGTATCGGGTAAAATACAGTGACATTGACCTGAACGGGCATGTGAACAGCATCAAATACATTGAACATATTCTGGATTTGTTCCCTATGGAAATGTTCCGAAAGAAACAGGTCCACCGGTTTGAGATGGCTTATGTGGCCGAAAGTTATTACGGCGATACGTTGAGCTTCTTCCAGGAGCAGACCGGAGAAAATGAATATGATGTGGAAGTGAAAAAGAACGGCACGGAAGTGGTTGTTCGAAGTAAAGTGATTTTTAGAGATTAAATTAGTATATCAACTTGCAGCCGAAAGGCTGCGTAAAAAGATTGTAAAAACTATGGCAAAAATGAATTTTGGCGGTGTGATTGAAAATGTAATCACTCGCGAAGAATTTCCATTGGAAAAAGCACGTGAAGTATTGAAAGATGAAACCATTGCTGTAATCGGTTACGGTGTACAGGGACCGGGACAGTCATTGAACTTGCGCGATAACGGTTTTAACGTCATTGTCGGACAGCGTCAGGGCAAGACTTTTGAAAAAGCAATCGCTGATGGATGGGTTCCGGGAGAAACTTTGTTCAGCATTGAAGAAGCTTGCAAGAGAGCCACTATCATCATGTGTCTGTTGTCAGATGCCGCAGTGATCTCTGTATGGCCGACTATCAAACCTTGTCTGACTGCAGGAAAGGCTTTGTATTTCTCTCATGGTTTCGCCATCACTTGGAATGACCGTACCGGCGTAGTTCCTCCTAAAGACATCGATGTCATCATGGTGGCTCCGAAAGGTTCTGGTACTTCTTTGCGTACCATGTTCCTGGAAGGACGTGGCTTGAACTCTTCTTATGCGATTTACCAGGATGCTACTGGTAAGGCATACGACCGTACCATTGCATTGGGTATCGGTATCGGTTCAGGTTATCTGTTCGAAACTACTTTCCAGCGTGAAGCTACTTCTGACTTGACTGGTGAACGTGGTTCTTTGATGGGAGCTATCCAGGGATTGCTGCTGGCACAGTATGAAGTGCTCCGTGAAAACGGACATACTCCGTCTGAAGCATTCAACGAAACTGTAGAAGAGTTGACTCAGTCACTGATGCCGTTGTTTGCAAAGAACGGTATGGACTGGATGTATGCAAACTGCTCTACTACTGCACAGCGTGGTGCCCTCGACTGGATGGGTCCGTTCCACGATGCCATCAAACCGGTAATGCAGAAACTGTATCAGAGTGTAAAATGCGGTCATGAAGCTCAGATTTCTATCGACAGCAACTCTCAGCCGGATTATCGTGAAAAACTGAATGCAGAATTGAAAGCATTGCGTGAAAGCGAAATGTGGCAGACTGCTGTGACTGTACGTAAACTTCGTCCGGAAAACAACTAATCACGGTAGGTGAAAATTATAAGAAAGCCGTTCGGTGTCGGAAGATGCCGGACGGCTTTTTTCGTAAGGTAAGGATGAAAAGAATCTGTGAGATTTTGTTACCTTTGTGCCGGTTCTATAGAATAGAGATGAAAAAAATTGCTATTTTTCTGCTGGGCTGTCTTTGTATGGCAGGGACAGTGTTTGGACAAAGTCTGGAGCAGACCACGGAGCAGCGTCTGAAGGATTTTTTTGCCAATTATGAGACTTCGTATGCGAATATCGGCAAGTGTAAGCTGGAACGCATGGAGCTGGAACATGAAAAGAAGGTATTGCGCGTGTATGCCAATCCGACTTTTGGTTACCAGCCGTTTACGGAAGAAAATGTATCGGCCATCTATCGTTTGTTGAAGCAGTCGCTTCCGGGGCCGGTAAATTATTATACCCTGCAAGTGTATGCAGACGGAAAGTTGATTGAGGACCTGGTGCCTAATGCGTTCCGGAAGAAACAAGACAAGACTCGCTTGTACGGTAAACTGGAAGCGAAGGGAAACCCGTGGGTGACCAATGTGTCGCATCCGTTTGAAATCAGCCGGGGACTGGAAGGACGGCATGTGGCCGTGTGGCAAAGTCATGGAAAAGTGTATCGGAACGACCGGAATGAATGGCGTTGGCAGCGTCCGCGCTTGTACTGCACTACGGAAGATTTGTTTACCCAATCGTTTGTGGTGCCGTATCTGATTCCGATGCTGGAAAATGCCGGAGCTGTGGTTTTCACTCCGCGTGAACGCGACTGGCAGCGCCACGAGGTGATTGTAGACAACAACACTTGTACGCCAGGCAGTCATTATTTGGAAGTGGAATATAAGAAGTATACGTGGAAGGATACGGGTCAGCCGGGATTTGCTCAAAAGTATCAGCAGTATCCGGATAACTACAATCCTTTCAAGGATGGTACGGCGAGGTACATTGCGACCCAAAACCAGCCGGAAAAGGCTTTTGCCGAATGGATTCCCAATATCCCGGAAAAAGGAAAATATGCGGTGTATGTCAGTTATCAGACACTGCCGGAAAGCGTGTCGGATGCTAAATACTTGGTCTTCCACAACGGAGGTGTGACCGAATTCAAGGTGAACCAGCAAATGGGAGGAGGTACCTGGGTGTATTTGGGTACCTTTGAGTTCGACAAGGGACGGAACGATTACGGCATGGTGGTGCTGAGCAATGAGAGCTCCCAAAAAGGAGTGGTCTGTGCCGATGCGGTTCGTTTTGGTGGCGGCATGGGAAATATAGTCCGTGGCGGACAGGTGAGTGGAGTGCCTCGTTACCTGGAGGGGGCGCGCTATTGGGCACAATGGGCCGGCATGCCTTATTCGGTGTACAGCAAGAGCCAGGGAGAAAATGATTACAATGACGATATCAATGCTCGTTCGCTGATGGTGAACTACCTGAGTGGCGGGTCGGTGTACAACCCTTCGGAAGCGGGACTGAAAGTGCCGTTTGAAATGACACTGGGACTGCACAGCGATGCAGGCTTCAAAACGGATGATGAACTGGTGGGTTCCTTGGGCATCTATACGACCGACTTCAACGACGGAAAACTGAATTGTGGTATCTCCCGCTATGCGTCGCGCGACCTGACAGACATGGTGCTGTCGGGATTGCAGCGGGACATTGCTTCCCGTTTTGGAGTGCAGTGGGCCCGGCGGAGCATGTGGAACCGGAACTACAGCGAGACCCGTCTGCCGGCAGTGCCTTCCATGATTCTGGAATTGCTCTCCCATCAGAACTTTGCCGATATGCAGTGGGGACACAATCCCGATTTCAAGTTTACGGTGGGACGTTCAGTCTATAAATCCATTTTGAAATATCTTTCTACCATGCACGGCACCGACTATGTGGTGCAGCCGCTTCCGGTGAATCATTTTGCCATCCGGGAAGGAAAGAAGAAAAATACTTTTACTCTGAACTGGAATCCGGTAGAGGATGTGATGGAGCCTACGGCCAAACCGCAGGGTTATATCGTCTATACCCGTATCGGTTATGGTGGATTTGATAATGGAGTATATGTACGCAAACCGGAATACACGGTGAAAGTAGAGCCGGGACTGGTGTACAGCTTCAAGGTAACGGCCGTCAACAAGGGAGGAGAGAGTTTCCCCTCGGAAATTTTGTCGGCCTATAAAGCCAAACGAAGTAAAGGCACGTTGCTGATTGTGAACGGATTCGATGCCACCTCTGGTCCGGCGGAAGTCAATTCGGCTTTGCTGCAAGGCTTTGACCTGAAGTCGGACCCGGGCATACCTTATGGACAGACTCCTGCTTATTGCGGTTACCAGCAAGGATTCAATCGCGACAAAGCGGGACTGGAGACTGGTGACGGGCTGGGTGTCAGCGACAATGCCTTAGAAGGAAAATTGATTGCGGGAAATACCTATGATTATGTGTTTGTGCATGGCAAGGCCATTCAACGAGCCGGACGCTATTCGTTCGTTTCCTGTAGTGACGAAACTTTGGAGAGTGGAAGTACAGACCTGAGTCAGTATGACATGGTAGATTTGATTTGTGGAGCTGATGCCAAATCCTTCTCTTCGGCCATGCAGGAAGCTCTTACCCGTTACTGCCGACAGGGTGGACGTTTGCTGGTGAGCGGTTCTGCGTGGGGAGCAAATCTGCAAAAGGGAGACTTTGGCAAGGATGTGCTGAAGTGCATGTATGGCGGTCGTTTCAGTAACCAGACTTCCTCTTCTTTGCAGGGAGCAGGGGTACAGTTCCAGATTGAAGGAGGTGCCAATGAAACGGTTTATGCCGTTCCCTCCATGGAATGTGTACTGCCTGCTGCTGGGGCCTATTCATCTTTTGTATATACCAAGGGAAATTATGGGGTAGGAACCGTATATCGTGGAGAAGATTACCGTACCTTTGTATTGGGTTTCCCCTTGGAATGTGTGGAAAACACCGACGTACGCAATCACTTGATGCAGACTGTTGTGACCACGCTCTTATCCAAGAAAAAACGCTGATTCAGTATAAAGAAAAGAATTAAGTAACCATCAATAAATGTATCAATATGGAAAAAGATTTTTTGAAGGTCATTGAAACACGGCGCAGTTGCCGCAAGTATAAACCGGAACAGATTACGGATGAAGAGTTGAAGGCTGTGCTCGAAGCAGGTACTTATGCTCCGACTTCACGCGGTATGCAGTCGCCTTATATTGTGGCTGTACAGAAAAAAGAAGTGCTGGCTAAACTGGCTAAGATGAATGCGGAAATCATGGGAGTTACTTCCAATCCTTATTATGATGCGCCTACCTACGTGCTGGTTTTTGCACCTTCACTGGCCAACAATCCGGTACAAGACGGCAGTTGTGTGTTGGAAAACATGATGCTGGCCGCGCATGCCTTAGGATTGGGCAGCTGCTGGATTCACCGGGAACGCGAGATGTTTGCCACGGAAGAAGGCAAGCAGCTGATGGAAGAATGGGGGCTTCCCGAAGGCTTGATGGGAATCGGTGCTCTTGCTTTGGGTTATCCCGAAGGAGAACCTGCTCCGGCAAAACTGCGTAAACCGGACTATTTCCGGGTGATAAAATAAGGCATAAAAAAGCGCAAGGGCGTTTTGGTCAAAATGTCCTTGCGTTTGATTCAAAACGCCTTTGCGTTTTCCCTTAAACGCCCTTACGTTTTACTTGAAACGTCCTTGCGTTTGGGTAGAAACGCCCTTACGTTTTTTTATGACTCGTTTTTTATCAGTTAATCGGCACAATTTCAAAGATTTCTGCTTTTCCTTCCAGACGAATCTGATTGACATTCTTGTCGGCCAATTCGATTCTTGCGTAAGGAGTTTCAATCATGGTTTCAGATAACACTTTGCCTTTTTTGTCCAGCTGTACACATTTGATTGGAGCAGGCAACTGGTTCGTCAGTAAGGTGTAGGCCTTGACATCCTTGTTGACTCCGAAAGCAATCGCTTTTGTGCTCTGGTAAGAAGTGCCCAAGTTGTTGTCGAAAGCATAAACCGCCTTGCTCAGGGTATCCGCTTCGAGTGTAAAGCCAAGATTGTCTGGACGGAGTGGGTTTACATCGAACGAGCGGACAGATGCATAATTGGTGCGTTTGGAATCCAGTCGTTTCAGACGGACGTAGCGTGCCTTTTCCGGAGCTCCCTGCCAGTGGATAATGTATTGCTGGTTCAGTTCGCTGGTAAGCGCTTTCCAGTTTTGTCCATCGGCAGAACATTCCACTACGGCATGGTCAAAATAGTCCACATCGTCTTTGGAATTTCTTCCCTGAAGGATGGAGATTTCCGTCACATCGCGTACGTCGCGCAGGTCCACTCCAATCCAGTCGTTTGGTTTCTGGGCGATTCCGGAAGTATAGAAAGTCGTAGAATCATTGTCGAACATCAGTTTGGTCTGTACGGTATGCGCACTGCTGAAAGAGCCGATACCTTTGTAATCGTTCGGCACCTTGCCCGACAGTTTCTTCAGGTATCCGTGTGCCATGTCGTCCATCGCATACTCATAGAATGGCTGAAGTTTCAGGGTGCCCGATTTGTGAGCTTCATAGTTTTTCCGGTCTTCCGGCGTCATGATGTTTTGTATGTATTTTGTCCAGAAAAGCGCATCGTCTTGACCGGAGCGGTATATACGGGCCAACTCGATGGCTTGCTTGCCGCGTGTACCCAGTTTGCCGAACTCTGTCAGCCAAGGCTGGAGTTCATTGAGCAACGCTTTGTTCTGGCAACCGTTTTCCATGCGTGCAGGAACACTCTCTACTTTCTTGAATTCTTCTTCCAGGGTATTGGCTGCCGCATCGTTCCAGTCGGCAATGCGGAAAGTCTGAGTTTCCCACGATTCATCCCGTCGGTATCCGTTTTCGGTATCGCTGGAGTGGATGGCGAAGGTGCGATATGCATCAGTGGCATCGGGTACCAGTTCGGCCAGTCCCCGTTCCCAGTTGTCAATGGCGTTGTAGTCGGCGATGTTCCAAGCGTAGTCGGCCACTCCATATAAGGCCAGCTTGGAGGCTTCACCGTGTTCCATCGGATTGCTGATCACGCCGCAAGTCTCCTGGGCTGTCAGGCTGGTATCCAGTCCATAGACCGGTCCCTGGAGCAGGAAGTTACGGATGTAGTCGGTCACCGGATAGTTCCACCAATAGTAAGCCGGACGTTTGATACGGGAGTTGATGAAGTCGAGGGTTTCGGGTGTCAGGTCACTACATACCACGTCACCTGTCCAGAACACCTTGATTTCAGGATTCAGGGTTTTTCCGTAAATGGCCAGGCTGCCTTTTTCGGTCGGATTGGCCCAAAGTTTGGAGTAGTCGGTCGGGCAGACGGTCAGCGGAGACACGTCTCCTTTTACCTTCACGAACTCTTCAGTCAGACGGTTCAGCAATTCCGTTTGTTTCAGCGGGTTGGTACCCTCGCCCGAAATATCGTCGAAGAAGATGGCAAAATGACGGACTCCCAAGTCATACATCCAGTTGAACTTGTTAATCAGGTTCTGATAATCCTCTTCATTCCATTTGATGTCCTGTCCCGGATGGATGGCCCACACGAAATCCACGTAGTTCCGGTTGCTGGCTTCCACCAGTTCCTTGATGTGCTGTGCTTCTTTTTCCGGATAGGGCAGACGCCAGTTCGGACAGCTGTGGTAAGGGTCGTCTTTAGGACCATATAAATAGGTATTCATTTTGAACTTTCCGTAGAAGTCAATCAGCGACAGGCGAACTTCGTGTGACCAGGGCGTACCGTAGAAACCTTCCACCACACCGCGGTTGGGCAAGTCCGGATAATCGTTGATTTCCATGCAGGGCAGCGTACCTTGGAAAGCGACCGGACTTTCGGTCAGTTGTTTCAAGGTCTGGATGCCATAGAAAGCTCCTCGTGCATCGTATCCAGTGAGGATAATTTCTTTTGGGTTGATAATTAAGGAGTAAGCTCCGGAGACTTCTTTTACCTGTGCCTTACGGGCAGCTTTGGGACCGAAATCAATGGCAAGCTTGACACCCTTTTTATTCGTAGGCAGGAAATCCAGATAAGCTGAAAATTTATGCTGCTTGTCTTTCAGGTTAATACCTTGTAAAATGGGACAGGTATTCTCTTTGTTTACTTTTAATTGATGAGGCGTAGGGTTAATGATAAGTCCCTGGTGGTCTATCTTTTTCCCCGGTACAGCCCGCACGTCCTGTTTTTCAGAACGCTGGGACGAAAGATCAAAGTCTGTTTCTTGCGCTGATAAGGTTCCGTACATGAAAGTGCACAATAATCCGGCAGCCATGCATTTTGCATAATGATTCATTTTCATAACAATGGATGTTTTTAGGTAATGACAAGGTGTTTGTCTGATTAATATTTTTATTCAAAGATACGGTTTGTTCCTGAATCGTGCAAATAGTATATAGAATATTGTTATATTCCTTTATTACAAGCACTGTATAAATAAAGAATAAACATTAAATAAGCAATCAATTTGGAATATATTTAATTATTTGTTGTAATATTAATATAAAATAAATATCTTTGGGCTATCTAATAATTTATATTGTATTAACCTAAAATCAGATTATGAAAAGAACAGAGTTTAAACTCTTGGCAATAACGATGCTGTTGTCAGGATTTTCGGTGGGCTACGTTCATGCCGAAACTCACTCGGAAGCAGTGAGGATGTACGCACCTCAACAAGAAAGCCAATGTAAAGGAGTGGTTTTAGATGAGACTGGTGAAAGTGTAATTGGAGCCTCGGTTTTGGTAAAGGGAACTTCCAATGGAACTATTACTGACCTGGATGGTAATTTTTCTATTCCCAATGTGAAAAAGGGAGATGTGATTGTTATTTCTTTTGTCGGCTATAAGAATGTGGAAACTGTATGGAATGGTACAGATCTTAGAATTACACTAAAAAGTAATACGGAAGAGCTTGACGAAATTGTAGTGGTAGGTTATGGTGTACAAAAGAAGGTAAATCTTACCGGTGCTGTTTCTTCTGTAAAAGGAGATGCTTTTGAAACTCGTCCGGTTGTGGATGCCACACAAGGTTTGCAGGGAATGGTTCCGGGATTGAATGTAAGTAACAATAGCTCAGGCAGACCTGGAGCTACGGGAACATTGACTATACGCGGTCAAGGAAATTTGTCGGGAAATGCTTCACCTTATGTGTTGGTGGATGGAGTGGAAATGTCTCTTTCTGACATTAATCCCAACGATATAGAAAATATTTCAGTATTGAAGGATGCTGCAGCTTGTTCTATTTATGGAGCACGTGCTGCTTACGGTGTGATTTTGGTTACTACCAAAAAAGGTAAGGAAGGAAAAATGCGCGCCAATTATCAGGGAACCGTAGGGTGGAGTACACCTACTGTATTACCTGATATGGTAAACTCACTTGACTTTGTGAAATTTTGGAATGATGGAGTCAATAATGCGGGAGCGGGTGGTCGTGCCTATTCAGCAGAGAAAATAGCCCAGCTTGAACAGTATATGAGAGATCCTTCAAGTATGAATCCTTGGGCTGATTTGAAACCCGGACAATCATTGAATGCGGCTTTTGAGAACTCAGAACTTGGTTTGGGTAACACGGATTATTTTGATTTGCATTACAAAAACTTCAGTTTCAAGCAAAGTCACAATTTAAGTTTCAGTGGTGGCAATAAGAAGGCCCAGTATTATGTTTCTGCAGGTTATTATAACGAAGATGGTATATTGAGGTATGCGGATATGGATTATGCCCGCTATACGGTGAATGCAAATATCACTTCTGAACTGACCAAATGGATGAAGGTGAAATTCAATACCAAATTCATGCATTCGGGCAATAAAACGCCATTCAATCAGGGAACAGTAAATGGAGTATCTCTTGATGGAGGTCTGTCGGAAGGTTTTTATCATAGCTTGGCGCGTTTCCGTCCTACAGTATCTCCTATAGATCCAAATGGACATTTCACAGAATTGTCAATGGTGCCTTATTTGCAAAGTGGAACATATACGGATACACAGAATGACCGTTTCAACTTTACTACAGGACTGGAGTTCCAGCCAGTCAAGAATTGGTTTATTTTCTTTGATTATACTTATAAACAAGAGAATATGGAGTATGAGGCTTTAAATGTAGCTCCATACATTTATGAACAAGATGGTGTGACGTTGACTAAGGTGGCGCGTTCTGAATTGGGGGTATCAGCTGACGGTCAGTTTACGCGTGCGTATGCCAATACAAGATATCAGAGTATCAATCTTTATACCAACTACATGTTTTCATTGGCTGAAAAGCATAACTTTACAGTTATGGCTGGTTACCAGGAAGAAAACAATGATTTTAGCTGGATGAAGAATTCGATTACCGGGCTGTATTCTACAGCTAATCCAAATGTCAGTATGGGTACGGGTGATAAGATTGTGGTGGATACGCGTAACGGATGGGCTACACGAGGATTCTTCGGTCGTATCAATTATGATTTCGACGGAAAATACCTTGTGGAAGTGAACGGACGTTATGACGGTTCTTCACGTTTTGCCAGTCACAGCAGATGGGGATTTTTCCCTTCCGTATCATTGGGATGGAATATTCATCGTGAAAAATTCATGCAGAAGGCCGAAGGATTCTTGTCAAATCTGAAACTAAGAGTTTCTTATGGATTGTTGGGTAATCAAGCCAATGCGGCATTGTATACATTTGCTTCTACAATGAGTATCAATAACAGTCTGGGCAACTATATATTTAGTGACGGGCGTCACATGTACACGAATCCTCCGGCCGTAGTAAATCCCAATACTACATGGGAGAAGGTGGAAAGTAAGAACATTGGTCTTGACTTTGGCTTCTTTGGCAATGCCTTGACGGGAACTCTGGATATTTTCCAGCGAGATACGAAAGATATGTTGGGACGTGGACATGAGTTTCCCGATATGTTTGGTGCGGATGCTCCTCAGGAAAACAACGCCAATTTGCGTGACAGAGGATGGGAACTATCGTTAAACTATAGAGGTAAGATTGGTAGTGATATTGATTATAGTATTGGTGGATCTATTTCGGATGCAGTGACTAAAGTTATGCAATATTCGTCAAAAGAAGAAAATGATCCCGCAAACACTTGGTATGCAGGTAAAACCTACGGAGAAATATGGGGGTATCGTACGGATGGATTGATACAGACGCAAGAAGAAGCCGATGCATATAATAAAGCGTATGACATGACCTACTTTAGTGGAAAACTTTGGGAGCCAGGAGACGTGAAATATGTAGATCTTGATGGAAAAGTGGGGGAAGATGGAAGAAAAATTATAGACCGTGGAAGTAACATCTTGGGTAATATGGGTGATATGACCGTCATCGGTAACACTACCCCTCGTTACCAATATACCGTGAATGGGTCAATCAGCTGGAAAGGATTGAGTTTGAGTTTGATGTTCCAGGGAGTAGGCAAACGTGATTGGAATCCAAGCGGTGTTTATTTCTGGGGTTCCAGCTCTTTTGCACAGGTTACAGTATTCAAGGAACACATGGACTATTGGCGTCCGGATAATCCGGGTGCTTATTATCCGAAACCTTATATTAATAGTGCGGGTGGAGTAGCGCCTTTCCAGAATAAAAATACACAGCCTACCGACCGTTATTTGCAGAATGCAGCATATTGCAGATTGAAGAATCTTACATTGAGTTATACATTGCCTGACGTATGGGTGAAGAAATTGGCTTTGCAGAAAGTACAGGTATTCTTCTCTGGCGAAAATTTGTTGACTTTCACCAAACTGAAAGGTATGTTTGACCCGGAAGCTATATTTACTTCCAATACCTATACTGCAGAAGGTGGTAAGAACTATCCTATGAACAAGGTCTTGTCTGTAGGGCTGATTGTTAACTTATAATGCATTGAAATATGAAAAAAATAAATATACTTTTAGCAGTGGCTTTTTCCTTTGGATTAGCCGGATGTTATGATTTGGATAAGATGCCGGAAGGGGTACTTTCTACGGCAGACCCGTTTCAGAGTGTGGGCGAAATGAGAAATTATATAGACCGTTATTATGAAAGTGGCTTGATAGGGCAAGGATTTATGGCCGGTGGCGGTGGTGGTATCGCAGGTCAGGATTATGACAGTGACAACATGAGTAGTATGGCAGCTAATACACGACTGATGGGGCAGACTGCATTGAGTAATGCTGTTGAATTGTCAAACTATACCTATATTAGAAATATAAACTATCTGCTTAATAATATCGAAAATTGCCCCGAGAAAGGTAGTGTGGAATATAACCAACTCAAGGGAGAAGCGTTGTACTTCCGTGCATGGTATTATTATAGAATGTTTATTGATTATGGAGAACTGGCATGGGTAGACAAACCTTTGGATCCCGACATGGAGGTGATGATGTTGCCCCGGGAAAGCCGTACGTTCATTGTCGACAAAATTCTTGAGGATTTGGGTAATGCCAGGGATTTGATGGGTGAACAGAATAATTCATCTTCCATGAGACTCCATCGGGATGTGGCTCGTGCATTGATCAGTGAAGTAGCATTGTTTGAGGCTACGTGGGAACGCTATCATTATGCAAAAGAAAAGGATAAATCTGAAAAATTCTATGATTATACCTTGAGTGAAGCTGATTTGAATGCGAAGATTGAAAGCTATCTTGAAACAGCAATCAAAGCTTGTCAGGAAGTGGAAGCACGGGGTGTTTGGAGAATCTATAATACGGGAGATATCAGTAGTGATTATCGTAAGCTTTTTGATACCCCGGATCTTACGACTAATCCGGAAATCTTGTGGTTTAAAATGTACGATGGCGATAAGGTAGGAAACAGTGTGACCCGTTATTTGAATACAGGAGGTGGAAATATTGGTATATGTGCTTCGCTGGTAGACGATTATTTGTCGAGAGATGGCAGACCCTTATTTGGTAATGAGTTGCTGGAGTTAAAGAAAAACTATCCGAATGAGTTGGATCCTGCGAATCGTGATCCACGCTTGGCTCAAACAGTAGCATTTCCCGGTCAACGCATGAAGCCGGAAAGAGATGGTAATCCATACATACTTCAATGGCCTTCTTTGGCCGGAGATGGTACGGCGTTCGGAACAAACCTTACAGGTTATGTGATGCTCAAACATGTAGAAATAGACTGTGCAGGAGACTATATCAGTGAATACAAAGGAACGACTCCGGCTATCCAGTTCCGTTATGCAGACATCCTGTTGAATCATGCGGAGGCTTTGGCTGAGCAGAACGGTGAGGCTAATGCCACTACGATTAAGAATGTACTGCAACCGTTGCGTGATCGTGCCGGTATGCCTGCTGTGGATTTTGATAGGGAATATAATACGGATGCAAGTTATCCGTTCAAGAATCTGAACAAATATGTGCAGGCTGTCCGTCGTGAAAGAAGAGTTGAAACTGCCTTGGAAGGAAAACGGTTGAAAGATATCTTGCGCTGGGCTGCAGCTGAAGAACTTATTATAGGTAAGGTTCCTATGGGAGCATTGTTTATTGGTAGTAATTTACCACAGCATTATGGTTCAGAATTGAAATACGATTTGGCAAGTGACAATAACCTGTTCCTGACAGGAAATCCGGGAGATGCTCTTCGTTATATTTTGCCAGTACCTCCTTCTTCAATGCCGGACGGATGGCAGTTTAAGTCTAACAGAGATTATCTGCAGCCTATACAGGAGAGAATGTTGAATTTGATGGATGGATTATGGAAACAGAATCCTGGATGGTAATCCGTTGTTGATGAAAGTAAAAGAAAAAGAGGCGTTCGGTAGAACAGCCTCTTTTTTTATGTCAATTCTGTCATGATTTTGTAACGGAACTTTGTCAGAAGTGGGCATTTTAATGTCTTTCGGTTGTCCACCGGATAAATAGAAAAAGTCCCGTAAAACGTTGATTTTACGGGACTTGTCTTAATTTGACTACCTAATGTCTTAGGTTTCAGCGGAGAGACAGGGATTCGAACCCCGGGTACCTCGCAGTACAACGGTTTTCAAGACCGCCGCAATCGACCACTCTGCCACCTCTCCAAAACTCTTTTTAGGAGTGCCTTGTTTTTCAAAGGCGGTGCAAAGGTAGGTAATATTTTTTATTTAGCAAATATCTTCTGAGAAAAATTCTTAGGGTGATGGTGTAGAAGAAGGGAAAAGGTTGTTCCGAATGTAAAAATTGTCGTATTTGAAATAAAAAACAAGATTGAATCATAGTCAGTCCTGCATTCCCTTTGGAAAAATGATTATCTTTGCGCTACTTTTTACAGAAAATAGTTTTATTACATCACCAAGTGCATATTTATGAATAAGAAGATTTTTCTTAGCTGGCTTTTGATGGCCATTTTAAGTTTGCCGGTATTCGCCCAAATACAAGAACCGGTGAAGTTTAAAACCGAGTGGAAATCTGTATCCGCTAACGAAGTAGAAGTTGTGTTCACCGGAAAAATAGAGAAGGGGTGGCATGTATACTCTACAGATTTACCTGATGGAGGACCTATCTCAGCTACTTTTAATGTCGATAAATTAGAGGGTGCGGAATTGGTTGGAAAACTGAAACCTGCGGGGAAAGAAATCGACAAAATGGATCCGATATTTGGTATGCAGGTCCGCTTTTTTGAAGGAACAGCAACCTTTGTGCAGAAACTCAAACTGAAAGGTGGAAAATATGAAGTGAGCGGTTATTTGCAGTACGGTGCTTGTAATGATGAAAATTGTTTGCCTCCTACCAATGTAGATTTCTCATTTAAGGGAGAGGCAGCTGGTGGACAGGCTGCAGCATCGGCTACTGCTGAAGCCGAAACGTCTGATACGGCAGATTCCGATTCATTGGCACTGACTCCGCTTCAAATAGGTACGGACTCGAATAATGTGGAAACCTCCGATTACTGGAAACCTGTTATCGAAGAGCTGAAAGCATTTGGCGGAAATGTGAATAATGAATCACGCTCATGGCTTTATATCTTTTTTGCAGGATTTGTTGGCGGATTGTTGGCATTGTTCACTCCTTGTGTATGGCCGATTATTCCGATGACTGTCAGCTTCTTCTTGAAACGTACCAAGGACAAACGGAAAGGAATTCGTGATGCGTGGACGTATGGAGCTTCTATTGTAGTGATTTATGTGGCTTTAGGATTGGCTATCACCTTGATTTTTGGAGCCAGTGCCTTGAATGACCTCTCTACAAGCGCCATCTTTAATATTTTCTTCTTCCTTATGTTGGTGGTGTTTGCCGCTTCTTTCTTTGGCGCATTTGAAATCACACTTCCTTCAAAGTGGAGTAATGCGGTAGATAGTAAGGCAGAACAGACGACTGGATTGCTGAGTATTTTCCTGATGGCTTTCACTTTGTCACTGGTATCTTTCTCTTGTACTGGTCCGATTATCGGTTTCTTGCTGGTGGAAGTTTCTACTTCAAATAGCATTGTGGCTCCAGCCATTGGTATGCTGGGATTTGCCATTGCTTTGGCTTTGCCGTTCACCTTGTTCGCGTTGTTCCCGTCTTGGTTGAAATCTATGCCGAAATCTGGAGGGTGGATGAATGTCATCAAAGTCACATTGGGATTCCTGGAACTGGCCTTTGCGTTGAAATTCCTGTCTGTGGCTGATTTGGCGTATGGATGGCGTTTGCTCGACCGTGAGACCTTCCTGGCTTTGTGGATTGTGATTTTTGCTTTGCTGGGTATGTATCTGTTGGGTAAAATCAAGTTCCCGCACGATGGAGATGATAATAAGGTAAGTGTGCCGCGGTTCTTCCTGGCACTTTTCTCATTGGCATTCGCTGTATACATGATACCTGGATTGTGGGGAGCTCCGTTGAAAGCGGTCAGTGCTTTTGCACCTCCTATGCAGACACAGGATTTCAATCTATACAAGAACGAAGTACATGCGAAATTCAATGATTATGATGCAGGTATGGAATATGCCCGTCAGCAGGGAAAACCGGTGATGATTGACTTCACGGGTTATGGTTGTGTGAACTGTCGAAAGATGGAACTGGCTGTATGGACAGACCCGACGGTCAGCAAGATTCTGAATGATGACTATGTATTGATTACGCTGTATGTAGACGAAAAGACGAAATTGCCGGAACCGGTCAAGGTGACAGAAAATGGCACAGAACGTACTTTGCGTACGGTAGGTGATAAATGGAGCTATTTGCAGCGGTCTAAATTCGGGGCCAATGCCCAGCCTTTTTATGTGTTGATTGACAATGAAGGAATGCCGTTGAACAAGTCTTATTCGTATGATGAGGACATTCAGAAGTACGTGGAATTCTTGCAAACAGGATTAAAGAACTATAAAAAATAACAGATAATGATTTCGCAGTCAGAAAGAGAACGTATTATCGCACTGATCAAGCGGGAAGTCGTTCCGGCTATCGGCTGTACGGAACCCGTAGCTGTGGCTCTTTGTGTGGCTAAAGCTACGGAAGTTTTGGGATGCCGTCCGGAAACAATTACGGCTCAGCTTAGTGCGAATATTTTGAAGAACGCCATGGGAGTGGGAATCCCTGGCACGGGGATGATTGGGTTGCCTATTGCCATTGCTTTGGGAGCTTTAAAAGGCAAATCAGAATATGGTTTGGAAGTTTTGAAGGACATTACTCCGGAGAGCGTGGAAGAAGGCAAGCAGATGATTGCCGGTCAAGGCATAAAGATTGAGCTGAAAAAAGACATTGAAGAAAAATTGTATATTGAAGTGACTTGTACGGCTGGGAAGGATACAGCTACGGCTATCATCAGTGGAGGACATACGAACTTCGTATATGCGGAACGGAATGGTGAGGTCTTGTTTGATCATAGAGAAAAAGCCGGAGCCGAAGCGGATGTGGAAGAAGTAGATCTGAATCTGAAAAAGGTGTATGATTTTGCTACAACTGCTCCGTTGGACGAAATCCGTTTCATCCTTGAGGCCAAACGGCTGAACTTACAGGCGGCTGAACGTTCTTTCCAAGGAAATTATGGTCATGAATTAGGTAAAATGTTACGCAGCAGTCAGGAAGAGCAGCATATCATGGGAAGCAACACGTTTACCCATATTCTTTCTTATACTTCTGCTGCGTGCGATGCTCGTATGGCGGGTGCCATGATACCGGTGATGAGTAACTCTGGCAGTGGAAACCAGGGAATTGCTGCTACCCTTCCTGTGGTGGTGTTTGCACAGGAAAACCAGGAATCGGAGGAAGATTTGATTCGTGCCTTGATTTTGAGTCATCTGACGGCAATTTACATCAAACAGAACTTGGGACGCTTGTCTGCTTTATGCGGTTGCGTAGTGGCAGCTACAGGCAGCAGTTGCGGAATCACTTATCTGATGGGAGGCGAGTATAAGCAGGTAGCGTATGCCGTGCAGAACATGATTGCCAATCTGACGGGAATGATTTGTGACGGTGCCAAGCCAAGTTGTGCGTTGAAGCTGACCAGCGGTGTTTCTACGGCAGTCTTTTCAGCCATTCTGGCCATGGAAGGTAAATGTGTGACTTCTGTGGAGGGAATCATTGAAGACAATGTGGATTACAGTATCCGCAACTTGACCAAGATTGGTTCAGAAGGAATGAACGAAACCGACAAGCTGGTACTGGATATTATGACGCACAAGCATTGTGACTGAGTGACTGGAAATGAAACAAAACGCAGAAACAGACTATATACAACAACTCATTGCAGAAGGTGAACACGTACACCAAGATTTTAAGTTTGCTATCTCCGATGCCAGGAAGATAGCTAAAAGCTTGTCTGCTTTTGCAAATACCGAGGGAGGAAGACTGTTGGTGGGTGTGAAAGATAACGGCAAGATTGCTGGTATCCGGTCAGAGGAAGAAATCTATATGATAGAAGCCGCAGCCACCATGTATTGTCGTCCTCCTGTAGTGACTGAGAACCGTGTGTATCGGGTGGAAGGAAAAGATGTGCTGGAGGTACAAGTCAAGGAGTGTGACTGCAAGCCGGTACAGGCCGTCGATGAAGCGGGGAAAGCATGGGCTTACGTGCGTATTGCCGACGAGAATATTTTAGCGTCACCGGTGCATCTTCAAATCTGGAATCACGAGAAGAAGAAAGAGGTGGTCGTTACTTATACTGATCGTGAAAAACGGGTGCTGGAGATATTGGGGAGTCAGGGTATGCTTACCTTAAGTAAATGTGGCCGTCTGGTACATCTTCCTCGTCCGGAAGTATGTCGGTTGTTGGCCGATTTCATCCGCTTCGGACTGGTGGAACAGGTTTTTCGGGAACATACATTTTTTTATCGGTTGAAAGAAGATGTGAAAGGGGAGGATTCCTTATTTCCCACAGTAAACCGATGATGGTGGTGTCGGTTTTTTGTATTATCTTTGCACCCGTAGAATTTAATAAAAAGACATTATGAGTATATTTTCTAAACTTTTGGGTAAAAAAACAACTGAGGGAGCTGATGAAACGGTACGTGTAGGTGGCATGGAAGATTTCATGACACTGATTCGGGTGTATTATCAGGCAGTTATGGCAGCACAGTTGGGTATCAGCAACATTCACTTCCTGCCGGATTTAGCTGTATTCAAGCGTACGTTGAAGGTGCCTACCCAAAATAATAAACTGGGAATTGCGGAACGGGCTCGCTGTCGCAAGATGCTGATGGATATTTATGGCTTGAACGAACTGTTTTTTAAAGAGATAGACGGTTCTATCAAGCGTAACTGCCGCAATGTAAACGATATCAAGAACTATCTGTTCATGTTCCAAGGATTCAGCCAGGATTTGATGATGGTAATCGGTAACCTGATGCAGTGGAAATTCCGTATGCCGGGAGTCTTCAAGAAATTGTTGCGTAACATGACGGAAAAAACGGTTCACGACATCCTGACCAAAGTAGATTGGAAGGACGACGGGGTACGCAAGACTTGTGGAAACATCCGTCAGTATCAGCATGCGTTGGGATATTCTGAGGCATGGATGACAGAATACGTCTACAACATTGTATTGCTGGCTAAGAAAGAGCCGAAACCAAAGGCATGACCATGAGCGAGAATCAGCTTCCTGAAGTGGAATGTCATCCGCTGGAGCCTTTTCTGCCCAAGAATGCGGTCTTACTGATGCTCGGGAGTTTTCCTCCGCAGAAGAAACGCTGGAGTATGGATTTCTTCTATCCGAACCTGCAGAACGATATGTGGCGTATTTTCGGACTTATTTTCTTTGGAGACAAGGAACACTTCCTTAGTCCGGAGAAAGTCTTCGACAAGCCGCGTATTGTGGCTTTTCTTCAAGAAAAAGGAATTGCACTATACGATACGGCATCTTGTGTCAGGAGATTGCAGGACAATGCTTCAGATAAATTCCTGGAAGTGGTTACTCCTACGGATATCGGTTTGTTGCTTCAGCAGTTGCCTGCGTGCAAGGCTGTAGTGACAACCGGACAGAAAGCTACGGACGTGTTGTGTGAGCAAATGGAGGCCAAAGAGCCTTCGGTAGGTGGAGAAAGCAGGTTCTATTTTAAAGACCGTGAATTGTCTTTGTTCCGGATGCCTTCTTCCAGTCGTGCCTATCCGTTGAAGCTTGAAAAAAAAGCAGAATATTATCGCCTTATGTTCAGTCGCTTATCTTTATTATGACAAAAAGGTGGTAAAATATTTGTCTATACCTCTTGCGGTTTCCGAAATTTATACTACTTTTGCAACCGCAAACACGGGAATAGCTCAGTTGGTAGAGCATCGGTCTCCAAAACCGAGTGTCGGGAGTTCGAGTCTCTCTTCCCGTGCCAAAGGCTGCAACTTGAAAAAGTTGTGGTCTTTATTTTTTGTGTTTCATTGCTTTTTGAGCATAGACGGAAAAATAATAAAGGTCCGAAACTCATGTGGAGCGAGTTTCGGACCTTTTGTCTATAGTCAGATTATGGAGTTAATCAAGTACGGTTACCCATCCGTATGGGTCAGCTTCATCGCCATACTGGATGGCGCGCAGCTTGTGGTATAGCTTTTCGCTGATAGGACCCGGTTTCCCGTCTTTGGAGATGACGTAGGACTTGTGGTTTTCCAAGTCGTCAATGCGTTCAATCGGGCTGATAACGGCAGCAGTACCGCAAGCACCCGCTTCTTCGAATGTAGTCAGCTCTTCTTCCGGAATCGGACGGCGTTCTACTTTCAGGCCCATATCTTCTGCCAGCTGCATCAGACTGCGGTTGGTGATAGAGGGCAGAATAGATGTAGATAACGGAGTGACGTAGGTATTGTTCTTGATGCCGAAGAAGTTGGCGGCACCACATTCGTCAATGTATTTCTTTTCCTTGGCATCCAGATAGAATTCGCTAGCATATCCGGCATCGTGTGCAATTTTGTTTGCACGAAGGCTGGCTGCATAGTTTCCGCCTACCTTGTAAGTACCGGTTCCCAGCGGAGCGGCACGGTCATACTGACGGATGATGACGTATGGGTTTGTGGCAAATCCACCTTTGAAGTAAGGGCCTACTGGAGTGACAAATATCACAAACAAGTATTCGTTGGCTGGATGTACACCTACTTGTGCACCTGTACCAATCAGTAACGGACGGATATAAAGAGACGCACCGCTTTCGTATGGAGGGATGAAGCGTTCGTTTGCTTTGACTACCATCTTTACCGCTTCGCAGAATTTTTCGGTAGAAAATTCCGGCATAAGGATACCACGGCAAGTGCTCTGCAAGCGTTCTGCATTGGCTTCCGGGCGGAAGATACGAATTTTGCCATCTTTTCCACGATAAGCTTTCAAGCCTTCAAAAGCTTCCTGTCCGTAGTGCAGGCAGGTGGCCGCCATATGGATGTTCAGTGTTTCTTCAGAGCAGAGTTCAAGTTCTCCCCATTTTCCGTCGCGGTAATAGCAACGTACATTGTAATCTGTCTTCATGTATCCAAAAGACAGATTCGACCAGTCTATTTCTTTCATGGTTATCTATTTTATAAGTTTTTTGAATGTCTTTGTAAACCAGCAAGCAAAAGTACGTTTTATATTTACAAAATCCAATATAAAATCGCTCTTTTTTGACAGAAATAAAGAGAGTAAAACAATATCTCCTCATTTTGAAATGAAATATGGTTTTTGGAAATGGCCTGTACTTGTGCTTGTATAATTTATATACTGGTAAAACAGGAGATAGCTGGGTAAATTGAGTGTATGAGAGGATTTTTTCAGGGGATATTCATGTAAAAACAAAGTTTTTCTGTAAGTTTGCACGAAATAAAATTGACTTTTAAGGCGGCAAAAAGGCTTTTTAATTGTTTATAGAGTATCAAAATGCGATGAAAGTCATTTTTTTGTTTGGTGAAATGTCAATTAAAGATCGTATCCGGATGAGTAGAAGGCTGAAGCACATAATATTTTTTTTCTTGTTTGTGGGGATGCAAGTGCGGGCTTTTGCACAGGAAACTATTCTTCCTGCCATTCAACAGCAGGAACAGATATTGAAGTGCCATCCTGAAGATACAAAGGCTTTAAAAGAATTGTGTTTCCTCTATTTATATAAGTCTGATTATCGGAAAGCGATTGAATACGGGGAGAAACTTTTTCAGTTGGGGTATAAAAAGCAGGACTATAAGTTCAGTATCCTTTACGCCCATATCGGGTTGGGGCAGGCATACGTCATGCTGGGCGATACCTCGGCGATAAACCATCTGGGACAGGCCATGTTGTTGGCAAAGAGTGAGAAGAATGATTCTGCCCTGTGCTCTGTATATAATGGGATGGGACTTTACACCAGTAACATTCATAAAGACTACTATTCTGCCTTGCATTATTTCTTTGAAGGGATAGAAGCTGCACATCGATGCCACTATAAGGAGCTGGAAGCCATTCTGCTCGGGAATATTTCGAGTATCTATTTTCTGAAAGAAGATCCGGCGGGACTGACTTATTCGTTGCAGACCTATGAGATGGGGCACGAACAGAATTCGGCCTACCTTATCTTTATTGGGGCGTTGAACGCTTCCTATATGTATTATCTGCTGCATGACTATGACAAGGCTTTGCCCTACATAAAGGAGGCAGAGTTTATCATGAAGCAGAACGAGTATTACAATCAGGGAAATGTGTATGCCATTTATGGGATGATTGAGTTTGCCAAAGGCAACCGGCAACAGGCCATTGAATACTATAAGAAGGGATTGGCCTTGAATGCCATGAATCAGACCTCGTATAAGGTATTGTTGCTGAATGAATACGCCATAGCCTTGGCCGAGGAAGGGAAAAACCAGCAAGCCATTGATTTGTTGTTCCAAGCTTTGGCGTTCACTAAAGAAGAGAATTGTGAGATTTATCGGAACAGGGTAATCAATACGTTGTCGGTCTGCTATGAGAATATGGGACAGTATGCCGAAGCTCTTGCCTGGCAGCGCAGGCTTCAACAAGAGACTGACAGTATTTTCAATACGGACAAAGAGAAGGTGCTGAGTGAGCTGCGTATCAAGTATGATACGGAGCATCAGGCAAATGAAATTCGGAAAAATAAGTTGATTCTGTTGCAAAAGGAGAAAAAAGAGCAGGCCCTCATAGGGATTCTGGTTATTGTGCTGTTGGTGGTTTTTGCTTTATGGTATCGTTACAGACGACAGAACCAGTTGTATACCAGCATTGTCCGTCAGCATCAGGAATCTATTCGGAAAGAGCAACAGTTGAAAGAGGTTATTGCTTCACTTCGGGAGCAGTCACAGGAAGCACCTGCTGCACCATCAGTGTCTTCTGTGGGGGAGAAATATGCGGCTTCTTCGTTGACAAACGAAAAGAAGAATTCCTTGTTCCAGCGTCTGGAAAATTTGATGCAGGAGGAAGAGATTTATAAAGAAAATCTGCTGACCAAGGAGCGGGTTGCCGACTTGTTGGGTACGAACCGGACATATCTGTCGCAAGTCATCAATGAACAGACACAGCAGAATTTCACGCAGTATGTCAATAATTATCGGATTAATGAGGCCATCCGTCTGCTGAGTGACCCGGAAACTGACATTCCGCTTAAGGCTGTGGCCTCGGAAGTCGGCTTTAATTCCATGAGTACATTCTACAAAATATTTCAGAACACAGTGGGGATTCCTCCCAAACAATACCGTAACAAGGTGATGTCAATGCATAAAAATGTACAATAGTCTCTTTTTATAACAAAATGTTATCCTAATGTGACAATTGTCGAATTTGGATGCGCGTTTAATATCAATGTTATATCTTTTTTTTACATTTTTGCGCTAAGGAGATTTGCAAAAAATGTAGGAAGACATCAGTCTATAACTTCTAAAAAGATATAAGTATGGGAAAAAACGTATTGCACGACATTCGGCTCAAAATGGGCTTTCTGCTATTGGGTGCTATGCTGGTCTTGTCCGTATTTCCGGCTTATGCCCAACATGAGCGCACTATTCATGGTATTGTAGTGGATGAAAACAAGGAACCGCTTCCTGCTGCACATGTGAAGCAGGTCAATGAGGATCCGAAAGGTTCCATTGCGGCTGTCATTACAGACATGCAGGGGCATTTCACGCTGACGCTGCCGCGGGGCACAAAGGAGATTGAGGCATCTTATCTGGGTTACAAATCCCAGCGTGTGCAGTTGACTTCAGACAATGATTATTATATAGCCCTTCAGCCTTCGACTGAACTGCTCGATGAAGTGGTGGTGACCGGTTATCAGACCATTTCCAAGGAACGTGCTACCGGAGCATTCTCAAAAGTGGATGCACAGAAGCTGGAAACACAGCGTCTTAGTGACATGGGTTCCGTGTTGGATGGGCGTGTGGCTGGATACAGCGACGGGAAAATCCGAGGAGTGACTTCCATGAACGGGTTGACTACTCCGTTGTATGTGATTGACGGCTTTCCAGTAGAAAAAACCACGAACGACGGATACGGAAACTGGGTGGAAAGTGTGCCCGACCTGAATATGGAAGATATCGAAAGTATTACGGTCCTGAAAGATGCGGCGGCTACTTCCATCTATGGAGCCCGTGCGGCGAACGGTGTAGTAGTGATTACGACCAAACGAGCCAAGAAGGACGAACTGAATGTGTCTTTCTCTGCCACACTGACCGTGCAACCCTATGCAACGTATGCGGATAAATACTTGGCAGGCTCGGCCACGATGGTGGAACTGGAAAGGGAATGGGCTGCCCAGAATCCTCATTTGAGTGGGACTGACGCGCAAGGTTATGCGCAGACGGTACTCGATAACATGTCTTATCCTACACAGGGTATCCGTAACATCCTGAATTATTATGCGGGACATATTTCAAAGGATCAGATGGAAAGCAATCTGGCGGGACTGGCTTCGCAGGGCTACCGTTATTATCGAGACGTGGAGAAATATGGTAAGCGTAATCCTTTTTCCCAACAGTATAACCTGAATATCGGAAAGGGAACAGAGAAGAATACGTTCAATGCGTCTGTGTCTTATCGTAACAATCAGTTGGAGGATAAATTCTCTGAAAACAGAACCATCGGCATCAATTTGCAGAACTCTACGAAGATGACTTCCTGGCTGACACTGGATGTGGGGACGTATCTGAATTATGGTAAAGGTACTACGCAGTCTTATAATCTTCTTTCACCGGGATATACTTATATGCCATACGATGGACTGGTAAACGGTGACGGTACGTATTACACCAATACAGAAGCCGACCGTTATAGCGTGTATGACTTGAACCTGCTGCACAATAATGGATTGTATAATCTGGATATCACACCGCTGGATGAGATGAAGATGAATCAGACCAAGAATCAGGATTTCAGCAACCGTACGTTTGCCCGTCTGACGTTCAAGTTTACCGACTGGTTGAAATATACGGCTTCTTTCCAATACGAATATGCGGAATATAAGACCGAACAGCTGAAGAGCAAGGATTCGTACGAAGTGCGCAATAAGGTCAACACGTTCTCTACTTCCAACAATGACGGTACGTCGACTTTTGCCTTACCGTATGGAAACATCTTTTTCACTTCTGCCAATACGACGCATGCGTATAATTTTCGTCAGCAGCTGGACTTCAGCAAGACTTTTGCCGAGGTACACGATGTGACCATGATTTTAGGTACGGAAACCCGGGAAAATAAATTGGATTACAATGACCGTACGCTGTATAATTACGACCCTCAATTGCTGACCTACAGCTTGGTTGATGCAGGGCAGTTGAGCAATTTCCGCGGGCAATGGGGATATGGCTCTTTTGGGCAGCAAGATATGTCCTACATCCGTGAACTGGTGAACCGTTATGTGTCTGTATATAGCAATGCGGCATACACTTACGACGGGAAATATATGGTGAGCGGAAGTATCCGCTGGGATAAGACCAACTTGTTTTCTACGGGTTCCAAGTATCAGAAGCGTCCTATTTGGTCGGTGGGTGCCGGATGGAATGTCAGCCAGGAAAAGTTTTTCCAGGTGCCTTGGGTGAATATGTTGAAGTTACGTGCCAGCTACGGTATCGGAGGTAATATTGCCAAAGATTCGGCTCCTTACATGATTGCCTATTATAATACCAATAACCAGGTGGGAGGTATTCAGGGTACCATCTCCAGCCGTCCGAATCCGAACTTGCGTTGGGAAAAGACTACGACACTGAATATCGGTGTAGACTTTGCCTTGTTGGGCAACCGGTTGAACGGTTCGTTTGAAATTTATAACAAGTTAGGTACAGACTTGCTGGCCAATACCAATGGCGTTCCTACGGAGGGATGGGGATACAGCACCTATTCCATCAACAATGGAAAAATGACAAACCGGGGATTTGAACTGACCTTGTCGGGGGATATCATCCGGAATAATGACTGGACCTGGAATGTGAGCGGGGTATTGGGTTACAATAAGAATAAGGTGACTTACATCAATGTGGAAGCCCCGGTTTCTTATCTGGTGATTGATTATCCGACGGCTTATCCTCGGGTAGGAAATCCGTACAATGCGATTTATGGATACCAGTGGGCTGGATTGAGTGCGACAGGTACTCCGCAGGTGTACGATGCAAAAGGAAACTTGTACACAGACATGACTCCTACCGAAATTGAAGACTTGGTTTATTTAGGAACTACCGTACCGGTTTACAATGGCTCTATTAATACGAATTTGCGCTGGAAGAACTGGGAACTGGCAGCTCAGTTCTTGTTTGAAGGCGGATACAAGATGCGGAATACCAACGTGGCGTTCATCGGTTCTGGCATGAGTCCTGTAAGCAAAGATATCGAAAACCGTTGGCGGGAACCGGGAGATGAGGCTTATACCAATGTGCCGCGTTATATTTCGGCAGAGAGTGAACTCTATAACTATAACTACGAGAATATGTATGCCTATTCCTCTATTAATGTGTTGGATGCTACTAACTGGCGGTTGAGAAACTTGTCATTGACATATCGCATTCCGGCCAGTGTGTGTCACAAACTGTATGTAAAGAATGCACGTATTATGTTGGGTATGGAAAATGTGTTTATGGTGGCTAAGAGCAGCAATGCCAAATATTTGCTGGGCGGTTATGCCAAACCTAACTACTTGTGTGGTGTGTATCTGAATTTCTAACCTCGATTTTTATAGTATGAAACGTATGAATAAGATATTATATTTTGGGGCTGCGCTGGTTTGCCTGTTGTTCAGCTCATGCAATGATTATTTGAATATAGCGCCGAAGGGGAACAAGATTCCTACCACCCTGGAAGATTTTGAAGCCTTGCTGCGTGACCAGTATACCATCGGCCGGACTCCTGTGACTAATGCGTTGTATTTGTTGAATGATATCTATCTGACCAATTCGCAGGTGAATACGCCAAGCTTGAGCCGTGCCAATTATATGTGGGACGAATCGGCCGACCGCATTGTGCTGAATAATTCCGATGAAGGAACTTACTATGTGCTTTATGGTGCCATCTCCAGTTGCAATCTGATTGTAGAGAATGTGCCGACTGCTACGGAAGCAACAGATGCCGAACGGAACGAGGTGATGGCGTATGCCAAGGTGATACGTGCGCTTTGCTACGATGTGCTGGTCAATTATTATGCCGATACGTATGATGCGGCAACGGCTGCCGAGAAGCGCAGTGTACCCCTTATTACCAGTGCCGATATTGATGCGCCTTACACGCAGGTGTCCATTCAGGATATGTATGATTTCATTATCCAAGATGTAAAGGAGGCCATTGAAATGGGCTTACCGGCCCAGTCCATGACGGCCATTCATCCCAATTTGGGTGCGGGGTATGCGTTGCTGGCCCGTGTGTACCTGCAGATGCAGAACTACAGTGAGGCTTTGCGTTATGCCAACTTAGCTTTGGAACAGAATGACCAGCTTTACGACTGGAACGCATTCTATGAAGAACATAAGACTGCCCTTGATGATCCGGACAATTATGACAAGATTGCCACTCCTATGCAGTATGATTATGTAGAGAACTATTATCTGCGCCTCGGAGAACAGTCTGTGTATGACAGCTATGAGAAGAACATCCCGGTGGAAAGAGCGGCACGTTTCGAAGAAGGGGATGCCCGTTTCCTGTCACGTTGGAAGCTGAAAACAGATAATAATGATACGTATTACAAGGCGCTGGAGTCGGGCTATTTCAATCATGGAGGACTGACCACCTGTGAGGTGTATCTTATCAAGGCAGAGTGTCAGGCACGGTTGGCCGAAGGCAACGATTATTCCGAAGCAATGAATACGCTGAATGCCGTGCGGATTACCCGTATCCGTTCAGAAGTCTATTGTCCGGCTGAGGCTTCCACTTTGGAAGAGGCGCTGTCACTGATTCGCCGCACCAAAGACAATGAACTGATTTTCTCTATTGTGCCTTTTGCGGATGCCCGCCGGTATAATCAGGAAGGTACGTATGCCCGGACTTTGACTAAAACTTATGAGGGGCAGGAATATTCTTTGAGCCCTACGTCTCATTTGTGGACTATGCCTTTCCCGGCTGGGGCACTCAATAATCCCGGAAATGGAACAATTGAACAAAATGTAACTAAATAAAATCGAATTATGAAAATGAAGAATTTCTCTTGTATGGCCATTATGGGGTTGATGGCAACGGCATGTACCAGCCAGCCTGCAGTAGATGGCTATGTGTTGAAAGGTAATATTGAAGGCTTGCCCGACGGCACACATGTGCAGTTGGTGCCGGTAAGCCACGACAGTGAACTGCCTTTTGCCGATACGACGGTGGTTAACGGACAGTTTGTGTTTACAGGAAAAATGGAGGAACCGAGAGCTTTCCATTTGTTGGTGAAAGATGCATACGGTTCGCGCAATCTTATGTTGGAAAATGCCCAAATGGAGGTAACAGGAAAGCTGGTGGCCAAGAAGGAATCTGACGGGGGAGTTTCCTATAATCTCTCTTCTTTGTCGGTAAAGGGCTCTCCGCTGAGTGCACGTTATGATTCGTTGATGTCTACGCGGACGTATCTGGATTCGTTGTATGCGTTCAATGCCCGTAAATTTGCTGCTTTTGACAGCCTGATGCGGGCAGCTTATCAGGTTAAAGACCAGGCGAAGATTCGGGAACTGCGGCAAAGCGAGGAGGGTAAAGCCAGAGCAGCTGCCGATCAGGTATTCTTTACTACGGTAGATTCATTGTATCATCAGGTAGTCATGGCCAACAAGGATTCTTTCTGGGGACCTTTGATGATGATTTCGTTTACCAGCTACCTGAGTGAAGACATGAGACCGTGGTACGAAGCACTTTCTCCTGCCGCTAAACAGTCTTATTACGGACAGAAGGTGAAAGAAGAACTTTATCCGGCAGGAAAGGAAGGGACAAAGGTACCCGACTTCAAGGTGAAAGACAAAACCGGAAAGGAAGTGTCGCTTTCTGCATTAAGTCAGGGAAAGAAGTATGTGCTGATTGACTTCTGGGCTTCCTGGTGCAATCCGTGCCGGAAAGAAATTCCGAACCTGAAGAAACTGTATGCGCAGTATAGCGGAAAAGGTTTTGAAATTGTGAGCATTTCCATTGATCAGAAGAAAGCAGACTGGGAAAAGGCGTTGAAGGAAGAAGGATTGACTTGGCCGAATTTCTTGGACGAAACGGGTGTGGCTGCGCTCTATAAGGTGAAATTCGTACCGACCATGTATCTGATTACAGCAGATGGGGTAATGGTGGGCGAGAACCTGCGTGGCGAGGCCCTGGCCGAGAAATTGAAGGAGTTGTTCCAGTAAGAGTTGAACTAAGCGAGAATTTGATACGGAAAGCCCTGTAAGGGATTCCGAACACAGGCGGTGCATGAATCTGGGCAGTCAGATTTGTGTACCGTTTTTTTATGGACTGAAGAAAGGAATCCGTTCCGATGTGGGGGAGGAAATTCCGGACCTCGGATGGGAGAAAGGATAAAAAAAGTGGAGGTGCGCTTGAGGTGCACCTCCACTTTATATTATTTTCCGGTAGTTCCGGATTATTTCTTGCGGTTGGCTTCCACCCACTTGCGGGCATTAACGAAGGCTTCCATCCATGGAGTGATTTGGTCTTCGTTCTTGCGGTCGAGCGGATAATAAGCATTCTCCCACGGGAAGCAAGCGCGTTCCAAGTGAGGCATCATGGCCAGATGACGTCCATCCTGGCTGGCAATACCTGCTACACTGTAGTCTGAACCGTTCGGGTTGCCTGGGTATTCATCGTAAGAATACTTCAGTACCACGTTGTAGTGGTCTTCCGGATAAGGCAATGAGAACTTACCTTCTCCGTGAGCTACCCAGATTCCCAGTTTGGAGCCGCTCAGAGAGCCGAACATCACGCTGCGGTTCATCGGTACAGTCACACCTAAGAAGGCAGATTCAAACTTGTGGGAGTCGTTATGCAGCATCTTTCCTTTCTTCTTGTCTTCAGGAGTAATCAGTCCCAGTTCCATCATCAGCTGGCAACCGTTGCAGACACCCAGTGAAAGAGTATCTTCGCGGGCATAGAAGTTGTCGAGGGCTGCTTTGGCTTTCGGGTTGAACAGGAAGCTTCCGGCCCATCCTTTGGCAGAACCCAATACGTCGGAGTTGGAGAATCCACCGCAGTAAACTACCATGTTGATGTCTTCCAGTGTCTCACGTCCGCTGACCAAGTCGGTCATGGTCACGTCTTTTACGTCGAAGCCGGCCAAGTACAGCATGTAAGCCATTTCACGTTCACCGTTGGTTCCCTTTTCACGGATGATGGCTGCCTTGATGCCGCTCGGTGTACGACGGTCCGGGTTGAGGCCAAACTGTGACAGTTTGCCGGTGAATGACTTGTCGAATACGAATTCCAGCGGCTGCTGCTTGTAGTTTTCGAAACGTTTCTTGGCACAGCCGTTCATGCTCTGCTTGCGGTCGAGCAGGTAAGAAGTAGAATACCATACATCGCGCAAGTAATCAATACCGAACTGGTAAGTCGCATCGTGGAAGGTAGCCAGGATGTGACGTTCTTCGGTCGGTACACCAATCTTCACGTAACCTACACCGGCATCTTCCAGAATCTTCTTGACTTCTGCCTTGTGCTTGTCGGCTACCTGAATCACTACACCCGGGTTTTCAGCAAACAGAATCTTCACGATGTCGTCGCACTTGATCTTGTCGAGGTTGATTTCCATACCGCCGTCCACGTTGGCAAAGCACATTTCTAGCAGGGTAGTAATCAGACCACCGGCAGAGATATCGTGTCCGGCCAGAATCAAGCCCTTGTTGACCAGTTCCTGGATAGCCATGAAGGCATCGCGGAAGTATTCCGGATTCTGTACGGTCGGCACGTCGTCGCCCACCTTGTTGAGTGACTGTGCAAAGGCAGAACCACCCAGACGGAGCTGGTCGAAGCTGAAGTCGATATGATAGAAGGTTGATTTTGGTTTGTTGACCATGACCGGAGAAACCACTTTCTTCACGTCGGATACTTCACCACCGGCAGAAACGATGACGGTTCCCGGGCTGATGATTTTTTCTCCGTTCGGATATTTCTGTGTCATGGACAGAGAGTCCTTACCGGTCGGTACGTTGATTTGCAGTTCGCAGCAGAAATCAGACAATGCTTTCACAGCCTTGTACAGACGGGCATCTTCCCCTTCCTGTGAACGGCAAGGCCACATCCAGTTGGCTGACAAAGAAATGCTGTCCATGCCGTCGGCCAGCGGAGCCCATACCAAGTTGGTCAATGCTTCCGATACAGCCAGTACGGAACCTGCTTCCGGATTAGCCAAGGCAGCCTGCGGAGCGTGTCCCAGTGCGGTAGCGATACCTTTTTCACCACGGTAGTCGAGGGCTACGACACCACAGTCGCTCAACGGCAACTGCAATTCACCCTGGCACTGCTGGCGGGCAATCTTACCTGTGACGGAACGGTCTACCTTGTTGGTCAACCAGTCCTTGCAGGCTACGGCTTCCAGTTGCAGTACGCGGCGCAAATATTCATTCAGTTTGGTGACATCGTAAGAAACGTTTTCATAGTGACGTTCCACGGTCTTGTCTACCATATAAGTTTTCGGAGAAGAACCGAACATCTGGTCTACGGCCAGGTCGAACGGACGGACACCGTCAGCCTGTTCGAAGGCAAAGCGATGGTCGCCGGTTGTTTCACCTACCACGTACATCGGGGCACGTTCACGGTCGGCAATCTTGCGTACATGTTCGATGGCTTCGTCTTCAATCAACAAGCCCATACGTTCCTGTGATTCGTTGGCGATGATTTCCTTGGCCGACAAGGTTTCGTCACCGATAGGCAGTTTGTCCATGTGAATCAGACCACCGCAGTCTTCCACCAGCTCAGACAGACAGTTCACGTGTCCGGCAGAACCGTGGTCGTGGATAGACACAATCGGGTTTACATCTTCCTCACACAGGGCACGTACCACGTTGTAGGCACGTTTCTGCATTTCGGCGTTGGCACGCTGGATGGCGTTCAGCTCGATACCAGAAGAGTAACGTCCGGTATCTACGGAAGAAACGGAACCACCTCCCAGACCGATGCGGTAGTTGTCACCACCGAGTACGACGATTTCGTCACCGGCTTCCGGAGTACCTTTCAGGCAGTCACGCTGTGTACCGTAACCTACACCTCCTGCCAGCATGATGACTTTGTCGTAAGCATATTTTTCGTTGTTCTCTTCGTGTTCGAAAGTCAGTACAGAACCACAAATCAGCGGCTGTCCGAACTTGTTACCGAAATCGGAAGCACCGTTTGATGCTTTGATCAGAATCTGTTCCGGTGTCTGGTACAACCATTTGCGCACCGGTAGGATGTTTTCCCAGTCGCGGCCTTCGTCTGTACGCGGATAAGAAGTCATGTACACGGCAGTTCCGGCAATCGGCCAGGAACCTTTACCACCACCCATACGGTCGCGGATTTCACCACCGGTACCGGTAGAAGCTCCGTTGAACGGTTCCACGGTAGTCGGGAAGTTGTGAGTTTCCGCTTTCAGTGAAATGACGGTCTTGATATCTTTGATAATGAAATAGTCAGAAGTAGAGTGGTCGGCCGGAGCGAATTGTTCTACCACCGGACCTTCGGCGAAGGCCACGTTGTCTTTGTAGGCCGAGATAATCTTGTTGGGGTTTTCCTGCGTGGTTTTCTTGATCATCTGGAACAGAGACGATTCCATTTCCTGTCCGTCGATGATGAAAGTTCCGCCGAAGATTTTGTGGCGGCAGTGCTCTGAGTTAATCTGTGCGAAACCGAATACTTCCGAGTCAGTCAGCTTGCGGCCCAGGTCTTTTTCTACCTTCAGCAGGTAGTCCATTTCTTCGCGTGACAGCGCCAGACCTTCCTTTTCGTTGTATTCTTCCAGATTATCAATGTATATGATAGGCTGCGGTTTGATGTCCACCGTGAAAATGTCCTGATTCAGTCCGTGGTACATACGTTGCAGCATCGGGTCATGGTCAGCGTTCTCATCCTTTACCGGGAAATATTCCTCGATACGGCGGATGCCTTTGAGACCCATGTTTTGGGTGATTTCTACTGCATTTGTACTCCAGGGGGTAATCATTTCACGACGTGGACCGATGAACCATCCTTTCAGGTTGTCTTCATTTTCCACAGTAGCGTCGCTGTAAAGCCAGCATAGTTTCTTGACGTCTTCAGCATTCAGCTCCTGATTGCATTCTGTGGCAATCACACTGTTTGTGGGTGTTCTGAAAAATAGAATCATAGCACTTGTATGTTATAATGAAAATTCAATGCGCTTTAAAAGTGGTACAAAGGTAGGGAAAATCCTCGGAATTACGAAGAAAAATAAAAGTAATTGCGTATGTTGCATAGGGAGGAATTGGCTTTTAGCTGGTAGATGGGATGAGGGGTAAGAAGTTTCTTAAAATAAAATAGAAAGGTAAGAATAATTGGCTATTAGAAATAAATTGTTATATTTGCGTCATGAGAAAAGAGTTAGGCAAATGGTTTTTAGATATAGCCAAGTATATGACCACAGCCGTGTTACTGACGTCCCTTTTTAGCGGGGTGAATGAATGGGCATGGTATATGTATGGACTTGTAGTCCTTGCCGTATTAGTAACTCTTGTGACAGGACTTACGTTGCTTAAAGATAAGAAGGAGGACAAATAATGGGAGCAATTATTGTATCGGTAATGGTGATTGTTATTGCGCTCGTCAGTTTGGCGTATTTTAATTACCAAGACAAGAAAGAAGCGAAAAAGAACATACGATAAATTAAAAATTAGGGTAAAGAAGCTGTTTCAAAACAACTAAGGGGTTTTGGAACAGCTTTTTTTTGATATCCGGTTTATGGGAGGGTAGAGGACTTTGTATTCTGTTCTTCGTTTTCACATTCCGCGGAATATGCCTATCTTTGCGCTTTAAACCAAAAACTGTTTCTATTTTATGTGGTTACAATTACTGTTTGTCTTGCTGGCCATTGTGGTCGGCGCACGGGTGGGCGGCATCGGACTGGGTGTGTTTGGAGGTCTCGGGCTGGCTGTCCTCACCTTTGTGTTCGGACTGGAACCGACTGCTCCTCCGATTGATGTGATGCTGATGATTGTGGCAGTGATTGCAGCGGCGGGTTGTATGCAAGCTGCCGGAGGATTGGATTTGATGGTGAAATGGGCGGAGAAAATCTTGCGCCGACATCCCCAGCGTATCACCTTGCTGAGTCCGCTGGTGACTTACCTCTTTACTTTCTTTGCCGGAACGGGGCATGTGGCCTATTCCGTACTTCCGGTGATTGCCGAAGTGGCTCGTGAGACAGGCATCCGTCCGGAGCGTCCGATGGGAATTGCCGTCATTGCTTCCCAGCAGGCCATTACCGCCAGTCCCATTTCTGCGGCTACGGTTGCCCTTTTGAGTATGTTGGCCGGATACGATATTACCTTGTTTGATATCCTGAAGATTTCCATTCCCTGTACTTTGGTGGGTGTGCTGGTAGGGGCTCTCTATTCCATGCATGTGGGCAAGGAATTGAAAGATGACCCTGTGTACCAGGCACGTTTGAAGTCAGGGGAGTTGTCGGGGGCCAATTATTGTACGGCCGAGGTACTTCATCCCGGCAAGGCGCTGACTTCTGTGCTGTTGTTTTTGGCTGCCACGGTGGGCATTGTGTTGTTTGGCTCCATCGACAGCCTCCGCCCGTCGTTCCAGACCTCCGAAGGCGTGGTCGTGATGCAGATGGCACACATCATTGAAATTCTTATGTTGTCGGTAGCTGCACTGATTTTGCTGCTGACTGGTACCAGTGGTATGAAGGCGGCCAAGAGTTCGGTATTCAATGCGGGTATGCAGGCGGTAGTAGCTATCTTTGGTATTGCCTGGATGGGCGATACCTTCATTTCGGGTAACATTGCGGTGATAAAAGAAGGTATTTTCGGTATGGTGACGGATATGCCCTGGCTTTTCGGCGTGGCTTTGTTTGTCATGTCCATCCTGTTGTTCAGTCAGGCGGCTACCATCCGGGCCTTGCTTCCTTTGGGCATGGCATTGGGCATTTCCCCCTATATGCTGATTGCGCTTTTTCCAGCGGTGAACGGGTATTTTTTCATTCCGAACTATCCGACGGTAGTGGCAGCTATCAATTTCGATACTACAGGCACCACTCGCATTGGGAAGTATGTGCTCAATCATTCGTTTATGATGCCGGGATTGATTTCTACGTTTGTAGCCGTAGGTCTGGGTATTTTAGCGGTACTGGTGGATTTGTAGGCTGAGTAAAGGTATTTCTCGGAGGTGGTAGAGATGATAAACGAAAACGCCCCGTCTCATTTATCTTTTTTTCCCTTGAATTTTCTCTGTTTCACACTGCGGGATTTGTATCTCACAGTGTGAAATATATATCCCACACTGTGGTTTTTGTATCCCACAGTGTGAAACAGAGAATTTGTAAGAGTTTTTTGAAGAAAACACTGGAGGAAAAGAGGGTATGGATGGGAGGTTAAAATTTTGTGAAAGGGTTTTTCTCGGTAGACAGAAGATGATAATCGTATAAAAATTTGTAGGTACTTTCGTAAAAAAGTAGCATCTTTGCACTATGAATTGGATTGAACAGGTTACTATACTTGAATTGTTGCTGAAAGGGTTGATTGTCGGAATCGTGGTTTCTGCTCCTTTGGGCCCGGTCGGTGTGCTTTGCATTCAACGTACGTTGAACAAGGGTCGCTGGTTTGGTTTTGTCACAGGAGTAGGAGCAGCGTTGAGCGATATATGTTATGCGTTGATTACCGGATATGGAATGAGTTTCATGGATGAAATCATCCTGAAACATCATATTTTTCTTCAGGTAGTAGGTAGCATCATGTTGCTGGCCTTCGGTATTTACACGTTTCGCAGCAATCCGGTAAAATCCCTTCGTCCGTCTTCGGGTACGCGTGGTACGTATCTGCACAATTTCGTGACGGCTTTTTTTGTGACCCTGTCCAATCCGCTCATCATTTTCCTGTTCATCGGTCTGTTTGCCCGTTTCTCGTTTGTGATGCCGGGCAGTCCCATCGGTTTTCAGCTGGTAGGCTATCTGGCCATCCTCACAGGGGCGTTGGGCTGGTGGTTCAGCATTACGTATTTCGTCAATAAAGTACGTTCGCGGTTTAACTTACGCGGCATCTGGGTGCTCAACCGCATCATCGGTGTCGTGGTCATGATAGCGGCTGTGGTGGGAATCGTCCTGGCCATTGCCGGCAAATCTTTTTCTTGATAGGATATGTATATTTCTCAACAACTTAAAAAAAAGAATATTGCTGAATACCTGTTGTATATGTGGCAGGTAGAGGATTTGATTCGGGCCAATGGCTGCGATATGGAGAAAATCCGGAAGAACATTATTGATCCTTATCCGGCTACGGACGAGCAGAAACAGGAGCTGGCCCGCTGGTATGAAGACCTGATTCACATGATGCAGCAGGAGGGAGTGATGGAAAAAGGTCACCTGCAGATTAACAAGAATATCATTGTCTGGCTGACCGACTTACATCTGCGTCTGTTGCGTTCACCTAAGTTTCCGTATTATACGGCAGCTTATTATAAAGTATTGCCTTTTATTGTGGAGTTGCGGGCCAAGGGAGGCGACAAGGATGTGCCTGAACTGGAGACCTGTTTCGATGCCCTTTATGGGGTGCTGATGCTGAAGTTGCAGAAAAAGGAAATCAGTGAGGGAACGGCTAAGGCCATGAAATCCATTAGTGACTTGCTGGCCATGCTGGCTGATTATTATATAAAGGACAAGGAAGGCGATTTGGATTTGGATTAACATACACAGAAATATGAAAAAGATATTAGTGACGGGAGCCAACGGACAGTTAGGCAATGAGATGCGTCTGCTGGCAGAAGAACACACCAATTTTGAGTATTTTTTTACGGATGTGGCAGAGCTGGACATCTGCGATGAGAAGGCGGTGATGGATTTTGTGACAGCCCATCAGATTGACGTCATTGTGAACTGTGCGGCCTATACGGCTGTCGATAAGGCAGAGGATAATGTGGAACTCTGTGACAAGCTGAATCGTGTGGCGCCGGGTTACCTGGCCAAGGCGGCACAGAGCCGGGGAGGTTGGCTGGTACAAGTGTCTACCGACTATGTGTTTGATGGTACGGCCCATATCCCGTATAAGGAAGAAGATACTCCCTGTCCGAATTCCGTATATGGTTCTACTAAGTTAGGAGGAGAACAGGAGGTGATGAAGTATTGTCCGAATGCGATGATTATTCGTACGGCGTGGCTGTATTCTACCTTTGGCAATAATTTCGTGAAGACAATGATTCGTCTGGGAAAGGAAAAAGAAACATTGGGCGTCATTTTCGACCAGATTGGTACCCCGACGTATGCACGCGACCTGGCTCAGGCTATTTTCGTGGCATTGGAGAAAGGTATTGTGCCGGGCATCTATCATTTCAGCAATGAAGGTGTCTGCTCCTGGTATGATTTTACCAAGGCCATCCATCGGCTGGCAGGTATTACCACTTGTCACGTATCCCCGCTTCACACAGAAGATTATCCCACCAAGGCTTGCCGTCCGCACTATTCCGTGCTTGACAAGACCAAGCTGAAAAAGACCTACGGAGTGGAGGTTCCTTACTGGATGGATAGTCTGGCGGAATGTATTGAAAAATTAAAACAATAAATATGGCAAATCAGGAAATAGCAAGAAGACGAACATTTGCGATTATCGCGCATCCGGATGCCGGTAAAACCTCGTTGACGGAAAAGTTGTTGCTTTTCGGTGGGCAGATTCAGGTGGCCGGAGCCGTAAAGTCAAACAAGATTAAGAAAACGGCCACGTCCGACTGGATGGACATCGAGAAACAGCGTGGTATCTCGGTTACTACCTCCGTGATGGAGTTTGACTACCATGACTATAAGATTAATATCCTTGATACGCCGGGTCACCAGGATTTTGCCGAAGATACGTACCGTACGCTGACGGCGGTGGACAGTGTTATCATCGTGGTGGACGGAGCAAAGGGTGTGGAATCGCAGACCCGTAAGCTGATGGAAGTTTGTCGTATGCGTAACACGCCGGTGATTATCTTCGTGAACAAGATGGACCGGGAAGCCAAGGATCCGTTTGATTTGCTGGATGAACTGGAGGAAGAGCTGGTCATCAACGTACGCCCGCTGACATGGCCGATTGAGAGCGGTCCGCGTTTCAAGGGGGTATACAACATTTACGAGCAGAAGCTGAATCTTTTCCAGCCGTCCAAGCAGGTGGTGACGGAGAAGGTGGAAGTGGATATCCATACGGAAGACCTGGACAATCATATCGGTACGCCGCTGGCGGAGAAGTTGCGCAGCGAACTGGAACTGATTGAGGGGGTTTATCCGGAATTCAATGTAGACGATTACTTGAAAGGTGAACTGGCTCCGGTGTTCTTCGGTTCGGCTTTGAACAACTTCGGCGTGCAGGAATTGCTCGACTGCTTTGTGGAGATTGCGCCGAGTCCGCGTCCGGTACAGGCAGAGGAACGTATCGTGATGCCGGAAGAGCCCAAGTTCACGGGTTTCGTGTTCAAGATTACAGCTAATATCGACCCGAACCATCGTTCGTGTGTGGCTTTTTGTAAGGTATGTTCCGGTAAGTTTACCCGTAACACGCCGTATCTGCATGTTCGTCACAACAAGACCATGCGTTTCTCTTCACCCACGCAGTTCATGGCCCAGCGTAAGACTACGGTGGATGAGGCTTGGGCAGGCGATATCATCGGTTTGCCGGACAATGGAACCTTCAAGATTGGTGATACGTTGACTGAGGGTGAAATCCTGCATTTCAAGGGATTGCCCAGCTTCTCACCGGAAATGTTCAAGTACATCGAGAATGCCGACCCGATGAAGACCAAGCAGTTGAACAAGGGAATCGACCAGTTGATGGACGAAGGTGTAGCTCAGTTGTTTATCAACCAGTTCAATGGTCGGAAGATTATCGGTACAGTTGGTCAGTTGCAGTTTGAAGTAATCCAGTATCGTTTGGAAAACGAATACAATGCCAAATGCCGTTGGGAACCGTTGAGCCTCTACAAGGCGTGCTGGATTGAAAGTGACGACCCGGCCGAACTGGAAGCCTTCAAGAAGCGTAAGTACCAGTATATGGCCAAAGACCGTGACGGGCGCGATGTGTTCCTGGCCGACAGCGGTTATGTGCTTCAGATGGCGCAGATGGACTTCAAACACATTAAATTCCATTTTACCAGTGAGTTCTAAAGATAAGATTAAGACCTATTATAAAAGCCTCCCAAAAAGGAGGCTTTTTTTATTAAATCGGTTTATACAGGGAATTATCTTTTGAGGAAATTTAGATTTGTTTCCTTTGCCAGCTTCCTTTTTTCAGGTAAATATAACTCAGTAGGCCGATGGCGCCTGCATATACGTGTTCGGAGAACCAGCAGACGGCTACATCCATCTTAAGAATCAGGATGATGAGGACGATAAAGACCAGGTAGCAGCTCAGGGCAATCATCTCCAGCAAGAAAGCGGCCCGGGTATCGCCGGTACCCGATACGGACTGGAAGAAAATGAATCCCGCACACTGGAAGAGGTAGCTGGAGCAGAGTACCCAAAGCGTAGGGACGGCAGCATCCACTAAGTCGGGCATATCGGTGTAGATACGGAGCACATACGTGGGCAGGCAGGCTATCAGCAGGATGACGGGCCAGACAATGCAGGTGCAGAGTCGTACGTGTTGCCGGATGGTCGGCATGACGTAGTGGGCTTCTCCGGCCCCAATCAGGTTGCTGACCAGAGCGCTGCAGGTGGAGGCAAAAGCCGTAATGGTCATGAACGGCACGCTCGACACGTTTCGCACGATGTTGGTGATGGCCAATGAACGTTCGCCCAAGTGCTCGATGAAGATGAAGAACAGAAACCAGGTGCTGATGGATACCGCATTTTGTATCATGGTCCATAGCGATACGCCCATGATGCGTTTCAGTTCTGCCCATTGGAAGCTCACCAGTTGGTTCAGGCCGTATTTGGCACGGTCCACTCGTCGGGTGGTGTAGATAATGAAGAAGAGCATGGACACCAGTTCTGCCAGTGAAGAGCCGATGGCCGCTCCGGCAATACCCAATGCCGGAAATCCGAATTTCCCGAATACCAGAATATAATTGAATACCACGTTCGATGTCACCATGACAATGGAGTTGAGCGTGAGGGTCTTGGTCTGGGTAGTGCCCACAAAGAAGGCCCGGAACATGATGGCCACGAACGAGAAGAAAAATCCGAATACCCGCCAGTTGATGTAGCTTACGGCGGCTTCACAGACGCGGGGAGATGATACCACGTGCGATAAAATCCAGGGAGAGAACAGTTGGGAGAGGGTAAACATGACCAAGGCCATGGCCAGCAGGAAATAAATGCCCTGGTAGAATATGGAACCGATCTTCCGGAAATTACCTTCTCCGTTGCGGCGGGCAATCAGAATCTGTGAACCGATGCTGAACCCGAATCCTAACATGAAGATGGCCAGGTAATATACTCCCGCAATGGCCGAGGCACCCAGTTCCACTTCGCCTACGCGTCCCATAAAAGCTGTATCGGTCATTCCGATAAGCTGTTCCATGAGCAGGCTGATCAGGATGGGGTAGGCCACCTTCCATATTTCGCGGTTGGTATATTTTGTATGCATAAAAACGAGTATTGGATAATCAGAGGAATGCGGTGCAAAGATACGACAATTCTGCACAAAAAAAGACCATCCTTTTGCAAGGACAGTCTTTTGTTTGTCTTTTTCTGAAAGAAGAATTATGCTTCAGCAGGAGCTTCAGTAGCAGCTTCTTCAGCAGGAGCAGCTTCTGCGTTGGCAGCAGCTTCAGCCTCAGCTTTTGCAGCAGTTTCAGCAGCTTTCTTTTCAGCTACCTTCTTAGCGATTTCTTCGTTTACTTTCTTTTCAGCTTCCAGACGTGCTTTAGCTTCAGCTTTCTTAGCTTCTTCTTCTTTAGCTTTCAAAGCAGCCAGACCTGACTGTTTGTTTTCTTTCCAAGCGTTGAATTTAGCTTCAGCCTGTGCTTCATCGAATGCGCCTTTAGCTACACCGCCCAGCAGGTGTTTCTTCATGTATACACCTTCACGAGACAGGATGTTGCGTACTGTGTCAGTAGGCTGTGCACCTACCAATACCCAGTGTAATGCACGTTCAAAATTCAAATCTACTGTGGCAGGATTGGTGTTCGGATTGTAAGTACCAATTTTTTCAGTAAATCTACCATCACGTGGTGCTCTTGCGTCTGCAATAACAATTGAATAGAACGCATATCCTTTGCGTCCGTTTCTTTGCAATCTGATTTTAGTTGCCATTTTTCTTAATTAGTTTTTTAATGTAAATGATTTGAATTATGCTAATAACCCGTATTAGCGGGTGCAAAGGTACAACTTTTCTTTTGTTCTACAAAGAGTTGCGCCAATTATTTATTGATTTCGCGCAGCCATTTTTCAAGTTCGCCTGTCCATTGGCGTTTGTAGGGGAAACTGTCGTTGTATCCCCAGCCGTGTCCTCCTACCGGATAGATGTGCAGGCTGGCAGAGACCTTCTGTTTGACGAGGGCGGTATAGTAGTTTACGCTGTTGGCTACAGGCACTACCGTGTCGTCGCTGCTATGCAGGATGAAAGCCGGTGGGGTTTGTGGAGTAACCTGTAGTTCGTTGGAATATTTCTGTTCCAATTCCTTCGATGGATTCTTGCCTAACAAATCATCATGAGAGCCCATGTGTGTATAGCTCGGGTCCATGGTGATGACCGGGTAGAAAAGAATCTGGAAATCCGGGCGGGTTTCCGCATCGGTGAAATGAGTGGCAGCCGTACTGGCCAGATGTCCTCCTGCCGACGACCCCATGATGCCTAACTTCTTCACGTTCCATTCTGTGGCGTGCTGCCGCATAATGCGTAGGGCTTGCTGGGCGTCGCTCAGCGGTACTTCATGATGTCCGTTGGGCATGCGGTAGCGGAGTACGGCGTAGGTGATGCCTTGGCTGTTGAACCAGGCGGCCATATCGTGCCCTTCGTGTCCCATGGCCAACGTCCAGTATCCTCCTCCGGGACAGGTCATGATGGCCATTCCGTTACTTTTTTCTGCCGGATAGACGGTCAGTACGGGTTCTTCCACGTAAAGCGGTCCATCTTTTACCTGTTGGGTCATTTCATTGGTGTTCGGGGCACCTTCGGGCCATATCTTGATTTCAATGCCTTTTTGGGCAAAGAGGTGGCTGGATACCAGCAGCCACCCCATAAGCAGTAGTTTTTTCATGTGTCGTATGAGTCAGAGGTTATTTTTTCAGTTTCATGCTGGCCTTTACCAGGTAGGCAATCAGCAACAGGTACACAATCAGTGATACCAGTTCACTCATCGGATTGCTCAGCCATTCTTCGTGGATGAGGTTGATGTTGCAATAGCGCATGATGGCACTTACCACGCCCATCAGGGCACCTCCGGCAATGAATCCGGAAGCCAGCAGCGTACCTTTTTCACCCCGTGCCGTGTTGACGGCTTCGTCCTTGCTGCGGGAAGTCACGTACCAATTGATGGCCCCACCCACCAGCAACGGGAGGTTCAGTTCCAAGGGGATGAACATACCCAGCGCGAAGGCCAGGGCAGGCACCTTGCAGAAGGTCAGTACCAATGCCAGTGCGGCGCCGATGCCGTAGAGCAGCCACGGAGCGCCCACTCCGTTCATTAGTGGGTCGATGACAGCTGCCATAGCGTTTGCCTGCGGGGCAGCCAGTTGTCCGCTGGTGAATCCATACGAATCGTTCAGTACCATAATGACGCCGCCTACGGTAGCCGCAGATACCAGGGTACCGAGGAACTTCCAGCTTTCCTGCTTCTTGGGTGTGCTACCCAGCCAGTAACCTATTTTCAAGTCGGTGATGAAACCGCCAGCCATGGACAGTGCGGTGCAGACCACGCCACCCATCACCAGGGAAGCGACCATACCCGTAGCCCCTTTCAATCCTACAGCTACCATAATGACGGAAGCTAAAATCAAAGTCATCAGGGTCATGCCTGATACCGGGTTCGTACCGACGATGGCGATGGCATTGGCCGCCACGGTGGTGAAGAGGAAGGAGATTCCCGCTACCAGCAGGATGGCTACGATGGTATGCAGGAGGTTACCTTGCATCACGTCGAAATAGAAGAAGAGTACCACGAGCAGCAGGGTGAACAAAGAACCGAAAGCGATGATTTTCATGGACAGGTCTTTCTGTGTGCGTTCCACGCTTTCTTCGGTTTTCTTTCCTTTCATCTCATTGGCAGCCAGGCTGACCGCACTCTTGATGATGCCCCATGAACGTACGATACCGATGATACCTGCCATGGCGATGCCTCCGATACCGATGCTCTTGGCATATTCCTTGAAGATAAGTTCGGGCGACATGTCTTTCACGGCCATGGTGATGTCCGGGTTCCAGGCATTCAGTACCTGGTCGCCCCAGAACAGGGAGATACCCGGCACGATGACCCACCATACCACCAGCGAACCGGCACAGATGATGGCCGCATATTTCAGTCCGACGATATAACCGAGTCCCAATACGGCAGCTCCCGTATTGATTTTGAATACCAGTTTGAACTTGTCGGCGATGGTTTCGCCCCATCCACAGATACGGCTTGTAAAGTTCTCGTTCCACCAGCCGAAGGTACCCACGATGAAGTCGTAAATACCGCCCACCAGTCCGGCGATGAGCAACGGTTTGGCCTGGTCGCCTCCTTTTTCACCCGATACGAGTACTTGGGTACTGGCGGTCGCTTCCGGGAAGGGATATTCGCCGTGTTTGTCTTTCACGAAATATTTACGGAAGGGAATCAGGAACAGAATGCCCAGCACGCCGCCCAGCAGGGAGCTGATGAACATCTGCATGAAGTTGACCGTCATTTCCGGATATTTTTCCTGTAGGATGTAGAGGGCAGGCAGGGTAAAGATGGCCCCTGCCACGATGACGCCCGAGCAAGCACCGATGGACTGGATCATGACGTTTTCACCCAGTGCGCCTTTGCGTTTGGTAGCACTGGAGATACCCACGGCGATGATGGCGATAGGGATGGCGGCTTCAAACACCTGTCCCACTTTCAGGCCCAGGTAAGCGGCGGCAGCCGAGAAGATGACGGCCATGACGAGTCCCCATGTCACAGACCAGAGGTTTACTTCAGGATACGTTTTCCCGGGCGACATGAGCGGTTCATACTTTTCCCCGGGTTTGAGCGGACGGAACGCGTTTTCGGGCAATCCCGTCGGTTTTTCTTGTGTCTCTTTCATGAATAATATTGCATTATGATTTGATTAATATTCTTTTGAGTGTCCAAAAGTAGTAAAAATCATTCATATTCATGCAAAAGGCACCTTATTTTTGCGCGTTGGAAAAACGCAAGTGCGTTTCAGATAAAACGCCTTTACGTTTCAACTTAAACGCAAGTGCGTTTGAAGTAAAACGTCCTTGCGTTTGGATCAAAACGCTTTGGCGTTTGAAACGAAACACAAGGACGTTTTTTTGAACGGCTTTTGGGGCATAAAAAAACAGGAGAAACATCCTGAAATGTATCTCCTGTTTCGATATTAAAAGTGATGGTTTTCTTATTTGTTTGCATCAGCCGATGCCGGAGTCATGTCTCCTTCCACTACCAAGCGGGTGATTTCGTTCTTGGAGTTAGTACGCAGGGTGATGGTCTTGCGGAAATGTCCCGGAAATTTTCCGGCTCCGTTGTAAGTCACTGTCACTTCGCCGCTTTCACCCGGTTTGATGGGTTCTTTCGGGTACTGTGGTACGGTGCATCCACAGGAAGCGATGGCCTGATGAATCACCAGCGGTCCGTCACCTGTATTGGTGAATTTGAATTTGCAAGTCACCTTCGGGCTGTTTTCAGAGAAAGAGCCAAAATTGTATGAAGTCTTTTCAAACGTAATCTGTGCCGTTCCCTGTGCGATGACGAACAGGATGTTCAGTACGCACAACAAAGTAGTAAATAAAATCTTTTTCATTTTCTTTTGTTTTAATCCTTACTCTTGACAACTTCGCAAAGATAGTGTTTTTATGCTAAAAGAGTGTGTCCGTGCAGTTTTATTAACATACTTGAAGTGTTGTTATCGGTTTACCTGCTTCACTCCTTTCACGGTTTTTATCTTCTTGATCAGCGATTCCAGCTTGGTATTGTCGTCTACCGTCACGGTCAGCATGCCGGAAAACAGTCCGTCGTGTGAGTCAATGCTGATAGACCGTAGCAGGATGTTGTTTTCCTTATTGATGATGGACGTGATGTTGGTCACGATACCGATATCGTCATGTCCGATGATACGGAGGGTAATGGGGTATTGCTTGCCCTGACTCTTTCCGGCCCAGCGTGCCTTGACGATACGGTAAGGGAAGCGGGAGCGCATTTCTTTGGCATTCGGACAGTCGCAACGGTGAATCTTGATACCTCCGTTGATGCTTACAAAGCCGAACACTTCGTCGCCGTAAATCGGGTTGCAGCATTTGGCCAGAGTGAAATCCAGTCCCTTCAGGTTCTGGTCGATGACCAGTACGTCGTCCTTGTAGTCCTTAGCATCGGTCGGTTGCTGGATGTTGAACGATTCCGCACTGCGGTAGCTGATTTCTTCGCGTTGCTCGGTCTCCTTCTTCTGCATGTCGAGGTACTTGTCGATAATGTCGTTTACATCAATCGACTCGTCGGCAATGCTCTGGTAGAAATCGGTCACGGTCTTGAAGCCCAGTTTTCGGATGAGGCGCATCAGGATGGCTTCGTCGTATTCCATTTTCCGGTTCTTGAACTTCCGTTCCAGAGTTTCCTTGGCAAACTGGGTCTGTCGGGCTGCAATTTCTTTCAGTGCCTGACGTATCTTGTTGCGGGCTTTCGCCGTGGTGACGAAGGTCAGCCAGTCGCGTTTCGGCGTCTGGGTATTCGAGGTCATGATTTCCACCTGGTCGCCGCTGTTCAACTTCTGACGGAGCTGTACGTTTTTGCCGTTCACGCGGGCACCCGTACACCGGCATCCTAAGTTAGAGTGGATGGAGAAGGCAAAGTCGAGCACGGTGGCTCCCTGCGGCAGCTTGTACAAATCGCCTTTGGGAGTGAAGACGAATACCTCGTCTTTGTATAAGTCCAGCTTGAACTGATCCATGGCATCCAGGTCGTTGTCGGAGTTTTCCAAGGTTTCCCGGATGGAGTTCAGCCATTCGTCCAGACCGCTTTCTCCCTTGATGCCTTTGTATCGCCAGTGAGCGGCAAGACCTTTTTCGGCAATCTCATCCATACGTTCCGTACGAATCTGTACTTCTACCCATTTTCCTTCCGGTCCCATGACGGTGATGTGCAAAGACTCGTATCCGTTGCTCTTCGGCACGGAAAGCCAGTCGCGCAGACGTTTGGGGTTAGGCAGGTACATATCGGTCACGATGGAGTAGGCCTGCCAGCATTCCTGTTTCTCCTTGTCAAGTGGAGAATCGAGGATGATACGGATGGCAAACAGGTCGTACACACCTTCGAAGGGGCATCCCTGCTTCTTCATCTTCTGGTAGATGGAGTGGATAGACTTGGTACGTCCCTTCATATGGAACTTGAGTCCGGCCTCTTCCAGTTTTTTCTTGATCGGTTCGATGAATGCGTCAATGTAGCGGTCGCGCGCCTGTTTGGTAGCATTCAGCTTTTCCTTTATATAATAGTACACGTCGTGCTGCGTGTATTTCAGTGACAAATCTTCCAGTTCCGATTTCAGCTTGTACAATCCCAGTTTGTGTGCCAGCGGGGCATACAGATAAGCCGCTTCATTGGCCACTTCCAGTCGGGCTTCTTCGTTGGGGCTGTCCTTAATCTGTCGCATCAGGTTCACACGGTCGGCAATGATGATCAGAATCACCCGCATGTCTTCAGCAAACGACAGAAGCAGGTTGCGGAAGTTTTCCGATTCGATGATGGGGCTCTTGGAATAGAGTTCGTTGATTTTTACAAGCCCTCGGATAATGCCGGCCACGTCTTCTCCGTATTCCTCTTTGACAGACTCCAGGCTGCACAAGTTGTATTTCACAGACTCATGAAGCATGATGCCCAGAATCGAAGCTCGGCGCATACCGATTTCTTCAGCCACAATAACGGCTGTCTGCATGTCTTTGATGATGGGGTTCATCTGGAAGACATTCCGAGGAATGGTTCCTTCCGACATGGCTTTTATGAGATGATTTTTTAGTTTGCGGCAGTCATCTTTTTGTAACGTGTCTTTTGACAGCAATAACAATCTTTTGTAAAGCTGTATCAGTTGTTTGTGCTCTTCCGGCGTGAAAAATTCATTGTTCTCCATAATGCCTCGTTTTGTTGTTTGTGGGTAAAGTTACTTTTTTTTCATAGATATGGTACATTCTTACCGTATTTTTTCTATTTTTGAACATGATTCTGAATAAGAAAAGAATATTCATTACCTAAATAAAACAATATGTTAACACACGAAGACAAAGAATTGTTGGCCAAGAAGGGCATTTCGGAAGAGAAAATTGCCGAACAGTTGGCTTGTTTTGAAAAAGGTTTTCCGTTTTTGAAATTGTCGGCAGCGGCTTCTGTGGAAAACGGAGGCATCATGAAAGCTGAAGGCAAAGATTTCGAACGGTATCTTGCGGCATGGGATGCCTACAAGGATGGAGATAAGAAGATTGTCAAGTTTGTGCCAGCTTCAGGGGCTGCCAGCCGTATGTTCAAGAATATGTTCGAGTTCTTGGGAGCAGATTACGACAAACCGACAACGGATTTTGAAAAGAAATTCTTCGACCATATCCATGACTTCGCGTTCTACAACGACTTGAATGCGGCTTGCATGGATAATACGGGAAAGAACATTGATGCTTTGTTGTCGGAACAGAACTACAAAGCAATTGTATCGAACCTGTTGGAAGCTGCCGGACTGAACTACGGTGCTCTGCCGAAAGGATTGCTCAAGTTCCACCGTTATGCCGACGGCGTACGTACCCCGTTGGAAGAACATCTGGTAGAAGGTGCGTTGTATGCAGCCGGAAAGAACGGGGAAGTGAACGTACATTTCACGGTATCTACCGAACACCGGGCTTTGTTTGAAAAACTGGTGGCTGCCAAGGTGGGTGAATATGAGGCTAAATATGGTACAAAATTCCATATCAGTTTCTCAGAACAAAAACCGAGTACCGATACGGTAGCTGCCGATATGGACAACAAACCTTTCCGCGACAAAGATGGTAAGCTGTTGTTCCGTCCGGGTGGTCACGGGGCCTTGATTGAGAACTTGAACGATTTGGATGCCGATATCGTATTCATCAAGAACATCGACAACGTGGTGCCCGACCGTCTGAAAGCGGATACCGTGACTTACAAGAAATTGTTGGCAGGCGTATTGGTGACTTTGCAGAAACAGGCCTTTGAATACCTGGAGCTGCTGGACAGCGGTCACTATAGCCACGAACAGTTGGAAACGATTATCCGTTTCGTACAGCAGCAGTTGCGTTGCCGCAGAACGGATCTGAAAGAACTGGAAGATGCCGATTTGGTAATCTATCTGCGCAAGAAACTGAACCGTCCGATGCGTGTCTGCGGTATGGTGAAGAATGTGGGTGAACCGGGCGGCGGTCCGTTCCTGGCTTACAATCCGGATGGAACCATCTCTCTCCAGATTTTGGAAAGCTCACAGATTGACATGAAAGACCCGGAAAAGAAGGCCATGTTCGAGAAGGGTACCCACTTCAATCCGGTGGATTTGGTATGCGCCATCCGCGATTACAAAGGCAACAAGTTCAACTTGCTGGAACACGTGGATAAGGCTACCGGTTTCATCTCTTACAAGTCGAAGAACGGAAAGGATTTGAAAGCCCTCGAATTGCCGGGCTTGTGGAACGGTTCCATGAGCGACTGGAACACGGTGTTCGTAGAAGTACCATTGAGCACGTTCAATCCGGTAAAGACCGTGAACGATTTGCTGCGTGAACAGCATCAATAAATTGGGATATAGACCGATTGAATCATAAAAAAGTCCGCTTGTCTGCATCAGACAGGCGGACTTTTTATTTTGAGGCTTTTGTGTAAGCCCATCATGTACAGTGTATCTGACAGGTACAGCCAATGGCTTCATTTTATTATTCCATTATGCATTTTTCTCGTTGTCTGCGGCATTGGCAAATTTGCCGTGGGCCAGGCGCAGGATGATTGCGGTGCCCGCACGTTCTTTCGACTCAATTTTGACCACCATGCCGTAGAGTTTGAATATTTTCACGGCAAGACTCATGCCTATGCCGTTGCCTTGAAACGAGCGGGTGTTGGCGGCACGGTAGAAAGGTTGTGAGATGTAGGGGATGTCCGATTGGGGTATGCCGATACCTTTGTCTTTTATCTCTACGGATTTTTCACCGAGTGTAATGGTTACCTCGTCGGAAGAATATTTCAAAGCATTGCGCACAATGTTGCTGACAGCCATCTTCAGCAAATACGGATTGGCGAGGATGTAGCAGTTGCCGCAACCGGGTAAGATGTGAAGACAGATTCGTTCGTTGGTGGTAAACTGCCCCAGGAAGTCTTTCCAGATGATTCTTTCACGGCTTTCGCCGTCAGACTCATTCATTGCCATGGACAGATACAACAGTTGCTTGATGGTCTGCGACATCCTTAGTGCTTCCTGCTCAATTCGATGGAGCGATTCTTCATAGTCGGCTGCGTCGCGCTTTTTCATCAGGGCAATCTCACATTCTCCTTGTATAGCCGTGAGCGGATTGTTGAGTTCGTGTGAGGCATGGTGTACGAACTGTTTTTCTCGCTGGTACGCTTCATGCAGGGTGTCGATGTGCCGTTGGGTGTAGAGTCGGCTGGCCAGTATGACGATGAGTAGGCACAGGGTTGTGACACCAATAATCCAATACCCCATCTGCCGGTGCAGGTATTCGCCAAGATGCCTGTTGAGCATGACGATGACGATAAAGTTGCCTTCCGGCTTGGGATAATATACGGCAATGCCCAAGTTGTCGCCATTTTTAAATTTCAGCTCCCCATGGCTCTTCAGCCGTTCAATCTGTGTGGGCGACATGAATCTGAGCAAGGCTTTTCGGGTAGCTTCTGCTTTGTCGGCATCGAGCACAATCTGTGAGGATACAGGTTTAGTTACCGTGTCGGTGCGGTGTTCCATATAAATATCGTAGACCCTGTTGCCGCTGCATCGTTCCAAATTCTTTTGTGCGATGAGTTCGGCGCGCTCTTCCAGAAACGAATAATACAGGTTGTCGGCATAGTCAGACATCCAGTACCATAACACGGCAAACACCATACCTATGGCACACAGCGTAATGGCCGAATAAATGAAAATAATCTTATGAGCAATCTTCAGCATAATCTTCAATGAATTTGCATCGGGGTTATTCCATGACATATCCCACTCCGACGACGGTGCGTATGTATTTATGACTGAAACCTTTGTCTATCTTGTTGCGCAGGTAGTTGACATACACGTCCACGACATTGGTATTCGTATTGAAGTTCTTGTCCCACACGTTTTTCAGCAGTTGTTCGCGACTGAGCACCACGCCGTGGTTATGAATGAAGTATTCGAGCAGTCGGCATTCTTTCACCGTCAAATCGATGACGACTCCTTCGCGTTCTGCCCTGTGAGCTGACAGGTTCAGTACAATGTCGTTATAGGTGAGTTCTGCAGCCGAGGTTCCGTTAGTAGAGCCACGTCGTAACAGAGCGGCGATACGTGCTTGCAGTTCTCTGAAGCTGAAGGGTTTGATTACATAGTCATCAGCTCCGGCGTTGAGGCCGTCCACGATGTTCTGCGTGGTACCGAGTGCCGTAAGGAGCAGGATGGGGGTAGTGTAGCCAAACTGTTCCCTGTAACGTCGGCAAAGTTCCAGACCGCTGATTTTAGGCATGATGATGTCGAATATCAGCAGGTTGAACACGCCGTTCTGTATCGCGTTCCATCCGCTTTCACCGTCGTAGGCCACGGTGACTTCGTATCCGAACTCTTCGAGTCCGCGTTTGATGAAGGAGGCGATGTTCACCTCATCTTCTACCAACAGTACTTTATCCATTTCTCAAAAATTATTTCTATGCAAACGAAAAATGATTCTATTTTCTTTTTATGCTCCACCTGGGCAGATAGGAAGCCTGATTACCTTGCTTACCTCAAGTTGTGAGACCTCCCGGAAAGCAGTCTTTTCAAGCCTTTGCTTACAGGGTAGACCGATGGATTTGTCTTACAAAAAGTATGCCGAAACTGGACGAAATTTCCAAAGGAGGGAATAAGCAAAGGTGTTCCGAACCAGTAACGGCATCTTTTTTATGATAACTATTTTCTTGTGTGCTCAGAGCTTTCGTTCATTGAGCTTTCCGGTTTTGTTGTAGAGCTGGCGACGGTAAACGCCTTGTACAATCAGCGGGAAAACAAACAGGGTGAACAACGTGGCTCCTACAAGTCCACCGATAATGACCACCGCCAAGGGTCGCTGGCTCTCGGAACCTATACCGTGACTCAGTGCCGCCGGCATCAGACCAAGCATGGCCATCATGGCCGTCATGAGCACGGAGCGGATACGGTAACGTACACTGACTTCCACTGCCTGGTCAAGTGGCAGACGTTCCTTGATGTTATGCTTGATGTCGGTAACCATGATGACTCCGTTCTGGATACAGATTCCGAACAGGCAAATAAAGCCCACACCTGCAGAGATAGAGAAGTTGAAGCCCGTGAGGAGCAGTATCACAATGCCGCCTACAGCTGCAAACGGGATGTTCATCAGTACCAGACCGGCATCGCGCGGATTGTTGAACAACACAAACAGAATGATGAAGATGAGCACAAGGCTGATTGGCACCACCTGAGCCAGTCGGGCAGTGGCACGCTGCTGATTTTCAAAGTCGCCAGCCCATACAAACTTATAACCTTTGTCGGGATGAAGTTGTGCGTCCACTTTGGCCCGTGCTTCTGCTACTGCACCTCCCATGTCGCGTCCGCGTACGGAGAATTTTACCGCGCCGAAACGGGAGTTGTTGTCGCGGAATACCAGCAGCGGACCAGTAAGGGTACGTATGCGAGCCAGTTCGCCGATAGGCACCATGGTGCCGTTGGCGGTCGGTACCAAAATCTTGCTTATCTGGCTCTCGTTCATACGGAAGTTCTTTTCATAGCGCACCATGATGTTGAATTTCTTTTCGCCTTCGTACATGATGGAAGCGCTCTTTCCGCCGATAGCCATCTCGATGACCGACTGGACTGTCTGCTTGTCGATGCCGTAGCGTGACAGGGCTGCTTCGTCCAGCTCGATACGCAGTTCCGGCTGACCGATGTTCTGTATCACTCCGAGGTCGGTGATGCCGCGCACCGTTTTCAGTATCTTGTAGATTTTGTTGGAGTAGGCCGCAATCTTTGTCAGGTCGTCGCCGTAGACCTTGACGGCGATTGAGCCTTTCACACCGCTGACGGCTTCTTCCACGTTGTCGGAGATAGGCTGGGAGAATCCGAAATTGACTCCGGGATAAATCGACAGGTCTTTTGCCATCTGGTCGATGAGCTGTTCTTTCGTGAGTCCGCTCTTCCAAGTCTCTTCAGGATAAATCTTTACCAGCATCTCCACGTTGTAGAATCCCGTAGGGTCGGTTCCGTCATTGGGACGGCCTGTCTGGCTCAGCACATTTTCCACTTCCGGATATTTGCGCAGTTTGGCCCTGATTTCGTTGGCAAGTTTGACCGACTGTTCGAGCGAAATGCTGCTCGGCATGGACGCACGCATGTAGATGGACCCCTCGTTCAGCTCCGGAAGGAACTCGGAACCGAGCAGAAAATAGCACGAAAGACCGGCTACCATCACTACAACCGACACGATGAGGGCCCTGCGTTTGTGGCGGCGGCAGATATAGAAAAAGCGGAGGGCGTGCTTCGTCAGGAATTCCGTGAACGGATTATGCTTTTCTCTGACATTCTTCTTCAGCAGCACCGACGTAAGCATTGGCACGAGGGTGAGCGTGAAGAGCAGGGCACCGAGCAGTGCAAAGCCGAGCGTATAGGCCATCGGACTGAACATCTTGCCTTCCACCTTCTGGAACGAGAAGATGGGGATGAGTGCGGTGATGATAATCAGCTTGGAGAAGAATACGGCACGGGCACGGTCGTTGGCGATTTTTCGGATTAGTCCGAGTTTCAGCTGCTTGTTGTATTCTTCCATGCCTACTTTGCGGGCGTGGGCGTCGAGTGCTACAAACAGTCCTTCGACCATTACTACCGCTCCGTCGATGATGATACCGAAGTCGATGGCTCCCATGGAAATCAGGTTAGCACTCATTCCCTTTACGTGAAGACAGATAAAAGCAAAGAGCAGAGACAACGGCACCACGATGGCCACGTTGACGGTAGTACGCCAGTCGGCCATGAACAGAAATACGATGACAGTCACCAGGATAAGTCCTTCGACCAAGTTGTGCAGCACGGTGTGTACAGATACGTTGATCAGATTGGTACGGTCATAGTATGGTACAATCTTGACATCCTTTGGCAGCTGTGCCTGTATATCGGCCACTTTCTTCTTCAGCAGCGGGATGACAGCGCCCGGGTCGTCGCCGCGGTGCATCAGTACCATGCCTTCCACTACATCGTCCTTATCGCCGATGCCGCATTGCCCGAGTCGGGGTAGACTCGATTCTTTCACGGTAGCTACATTCTTGACGAGGATAGGCGTGCCGTTGACATTCTTCACCACCACGTTTTCAAGGTCCTTGATGTTGGAAATCAGTCCGATACCGCGTACTACGTAGGCCTGTGCTCCTTTGTTCACGATGTCGCCTCCTACGTTGAGATTACATTTTTCTATGGCATCATACAATTCCAAGTTGGAGATTCCGTAACTGTTAAGCTGGTTCGGATTGATCTGCACCTCAAATGTTTTTACTTCGCCGCCGAAGCTCACCACGTCGGCCACGCCCGGTACAGCACGCAACTGCCGGTCGAGCACCCAGTCCTGCAGCGTTTTCAGTTCCCTCACCGAGCGCTTGTCGCTCTGCAGGGTGTAACGGTAAATCTCTCCCGTAGGTCCTGTGGCCGGCTGTACTTCGGGCGATACGCCGTCGGGAAGGTCGGCTCCCTTTATCAAGTTGTATACCTGCTGGCGGGCGAACGAGTCGTCTACATGGTCGTCAAAGAGCACGTTGACCACAGACAGGCCGAACAAGGTGGTGCTTCGCACGATGGTCTTCTTTTGTACAGGGTTCATGGCCAGTTCAATCGGAATGGTGACAAATTTCTCCACCTCCTCTGCGCTTCTGCCCGGCCACTGCGTGATGATGGTTACGTTGGTGTTGGTGATGTCTGGAAAGGCATCCACAGGTGTCTTTTCGAAGCAATACACTCCGAATATCACCACCAGCAAGGTCAGAAACAAGATAAAGAACTTGTTTCGGAGAGAAAACGTGATGATATTGTTGATAAAATTTTTCATAAGGCAGTTGGGTTATTTTAGCGAGTTATACACAAGCAATGCGTTGTGAACGATAATCTTGTCGCCGGCTTTTAGGCCTGAGGCTACATAGTCGACGGTCCCCGTTTCTTTAACCAGCTTCACTTCGTGATAGGACAGCACGTCTTTGTCGTCCACCACAACCACATAGTCCTTGTCGTCATCAAAGATTACCGCTTCTGCAGGCACAGCAGGATAAGCCTTGTGACCTGTCGGCACGGAAACATATACGTTGGCAAACATGCCCGGTTTTAGCAGATAGTCCTTGTTGTTCATGTTGATTTTCAGCTGTTCGGTCTTACTTTCGGGATTGAGTTCTGGATACACTTTGTCTACCGTGCCGTAGAATGGTTTCTCATCGCCATAAGCCAGTGTCTTAATCGTGGCGGCAGCTCCCGCCTTTACCTTGCTGATGTCGTTTTCATAAATGTCGGCAATAATCCATACGTCGTTGAGGCCGGCTATCGAGAACAATTGTTCATCCTGGTCGGGACGTATCTGCATGTTGGGGTTGATGTTTGCCTCGGTAATGAAACCCGAAATGGGCGCCTTGATGGCGTAGGTAGATTTGCCAAGGATGTGATCGATGGCATAAATCTCGCGCAGGCGTCGCTTTTCTGCTTGGGCATTCTTCAGCGCTTTGTCGGCCTGTAACAAGTCACGGTCGGACGCCATTCCGCCGTTGTACATGTCGTGCATGGCCATTTTCTCGCGTCTAGCGGCCAGAATCTGCAGGTCTGCGTCGTTCATCTGTTTCTCGTAATTCGCCACTTCACCCGACCGGACCACAGCCAGTACCTGGCCTTTGTGGACATAGTCGCCCACAGTGGCCCCCATGTGTATCACTGTTCCGCCGTACATCGGGAATACGTGCGCCACGTTGTTGGGGTCGCAATCCACGTGCCCGTTGAGCACCAGCTCGTCGGCAAAAGCGTGATTCTGTACAGTTGCTACTGTGACTACCTTGCGCAGTGAATCGGTAAGATAGGGTATCTGTATATTGTCGCTGTGGTCGTTGTTTTTTGAGCACGACCACATCAGCATGGCCGCCATTGCGGCTGTCATTAGAATAGTGTAGTTTCTTTTCATATTCATATCTTGTCTGTTTTCAATGTCAATATTTCACAACTTCACGTCCGGCTGCCTTGTTAAGCTCTTCGGCTGTCAGATACACCTTTTCTCTAACGGTAGAGACTTCGAGCATGGCTTCCTTGTAGGTTTTGTAGAAGTCGACAAACTCAAGCAGGCTGATGTTGCGTTTGCGGTAGTTTTCGTTTACGCTTTGGAACAGATTCTGGATGTTCTCCTTGTCAAAGTTGTCCGACACACTTTTTTCGAGCGACAGTGAGCGCAGGAAGTTCTCCTTTGCGACCACTACTTCGTTTTGTGCCTTTTCCAGAGTTCCGGTATAGTTCTGTTCACACTGAACGATGCGTGCCTTTGCACTACGGATGTGGCCTTGGTTGTGGTTGAAGATGGGTACGGAGAGGCTTACGCCGACGGCGAAATAGTTGGGGAAATAGCCTGCGTTGCGGTCGTATTGTCCTGTGATGTGTACCTCAGGCCATGCCTGCGACTTGCTTACCTTGAGTGCGGCCTTGGCCTGTTCGGTTTGGTGGAGTGCCATGAGCACGTCGGAGCGCTGCATCAGACTGTCGGTCAGCAGCCGGTCACACTCAGATACATCGGGAAGGACCGCTGGGTCGGGATTAAACACCGCTGTGAGGTTCATAGAGGAAGGCATCGCCATGAGCAGACGCAGGCGTCCCTGAAGGGAGGATACATTTTCGAGAAACTCATTCTGCTCTCTTCTTACCGACAGCAGAAGTGCCTGTATGCGGGCGGTCTCAATGCGTGAGATGTTGCCTTTCTTCTCCTGCGCGATGAGCTGGTCGAGCGTCGTGCGCAGTGATACAATTTCATTCTGATAAATCTTCATGTTGCGCTGTGCGAAGTAGAGCTTGACAAATGTTTGGTGAAGTTCGGCTCGCAGGTTACGCAGCAGTTCCTCAAAACGGGCTACGGCTACGTCGTGTCCGCTTCGTGCTTCTTTCACTACATTGGAGTGTTGTCCGGCTATGCTGATTAGTTGGTCTACGTTGACCAGTTGTTCGCTTTCACGGCCGAAGTCGAAATAGCGATGGCTTAGCCTGTTATAAACGTTCTCCTCCAGAGAAATTACTGGATTTTGATACAATTTGGCTTGTGTAATGGCAGCGTCGGCCATGCTGATGTTGCACTTTTCGGCCAGCAGGTCGATGTTTCGTGCCAAAAAGAGGGAGTCGGCTTCCTGGAGAGTCAGTTCCACTGTCTGACAGAATCCTGTGCTTGCTTTCCAAATTAATAATCCTAATAAAACAATCTTTTTACTGAATAACACCATATATCCTGAACTTTAAAACAAGCGCAAATGTATGTATTTGTTGTTTCAAAGAGCAGTCATGTCAATTAGACTAAATTAATGCGGCATTAGAAAAATATTAGAAACAAGCTTTCTATTGATATGTGTTTGATTATATGGTGATTATACCTGTAAAAATAACTGTACCGATCTTTATTGTGCCTCTTCGTTTTGTTGTGACAGTTTTTCCCGGTATTCTTTGGGAGAGATACCTAAGTTCCTTTTCACATATTTTCCAAAGAACGACAACGTGGCGAAATTCAGTTCGTTGGCAATTTCCTTGATGCTTTTGTCAGGACATTTCAGCAGATATTCCACATCCTTCATGACGTAGCTGGTAATCAGGTCGGAGGCGGTTTCCCCGGATTTTTCCTTGCAGATGGACGACAGGTATTTGGGGGTAACAAACAGCCGGCTGGCATAGTAGCTCACGGCGCGTTCCTTGGGGTAGGACGAAATCAGCAGTTCGATGAAAGCATTGAACAAGTTGCTGGAGGAATTGAAGCTGGTGGGACGCAGCTGGATATATTTTTCCAATGCATCCTGAAACTCATAAATGAATGCTTGCAGGAGGGAGTTGATGAGTTCTCTCTGGTGGCGATGGGGAGCTCCGGTCAGTTTGGAATACAATAGGTTGTAGTATTGATAAAAAAGCTGACTTTCTTCTTCATTGAGCGAAAGAATGGGATGCTGTTCCAGATACAACCGTGAACACCAGCTGCTGGTGGAAGATGACATGACAAAGATACGTTTGGCATATTCAGAGGAAAGACAGAAACCATAGCAAATAAAATCTTTGTCTACGGTTTCGTGTTTGAGTAAAGTCTGCGGATGACATATCAGCAGGTCATTGGGACGTATATCATAAGATTGGTTATTGATGGACAGGGAGGCTGTCCCTTTTTGGCACAGGATGGCTAAAAAGAACCCAGCTCTTATCATTGAGGTTGATTTGTTTCCATTCTGTTCGCTTGTTTGGTTCATTCTGATAATTTCTTCGTCCTTGTAGGCAGCTACTTTCTCCATAATTTCGATGCTGGACATCCTGATAAGTTCGATTTCCTTTTCCATAACTCCTTTAGTTCTGATTCGGATGCAAATGAACAGAATGTTTTCCATTTATCGGTGTTCTATTTTTCTTTAGGAGTATTCTATTTGGTGTATTTCGCAGGAAGACGGAAAAATGGAACACTTCTAAGGTGTTCTATCTATCCTATGTAGTGTGTAATGCCTTTTTCTTTGCGCTCACAAATCGTAGACATACTAAATAGGATAAGATTTATGAAAGAATTGCATTGGATGGCCATAGGCTCATTGGTGGTCTTGATGTCAGGATGCGGAAGCAGAGAGCAGGCTTCGCAGCAGGTGGAACCTGTAAAGGTAAAAGTCATGACCGTAGCGTCATCAGTTCGGAATGAAACCGTCCGTTTTTCGGGTACGGTACAAGAGGAAAACGGGAGCGCGTTGAGTTTTCCGCTGATGGGAAGAGTGAAGTCGGTACAGGTGGATTTAGGAAGCCGGGTGCGGCAGGGACAGTTGCTGGCTACCCTGGACGAAGCGTCCGTAGAAAGTACGTATCAGGCGGCAAAGGCGGCCTTGAAGCAGGCGGAAGATGCCTACCGGCGTATGAAGGAGCTGCATGAAAAAGGAAGTCTGGCCGACATGAAGTGGGTGGAAGTGCAGAGCAAGTTGCAGCAGGCCCAGTCCATGGAGGCAGTGGCCCGGAAGAACCTGACAGACTGTCGGCTGGTGGCTCCGTTTGCCGGGGTAATTGCCGAAAAGAACCTGGAAGTGGGGCAGAACGTAGTGCCCGGGGTACAGGTCATGAAGCTGGTGTCCGACGATCGTCTGAAAGTACGGATTGCCGTGCCGGAAACGGAAATCATGCACGTGACGAAAGGTCAGAAAGCAGTGATAGAGGCTCCGGTGCTGAACGGCAGACAGGCAGAAGGGGTGGTGATGGAGAAAGGCATCCAGGCCAATCCGCTGTCACGGTCGTACGAGGTGAACATCGGCATTCAGACGCCGCATACGGGCTTGCTTCCCGGTATGGTGACGGAGGTATGGCTGCAGGATGCCGACAAGAGTCAGACCTGCGTACTTCCTGCCAGCGTGATTCAGCTGGATGAAAGCAACCACTATTTCGTGTGGGTGAAGGGGGCAGACGGCAAAGCCTCCAAGCGCGTGGTGACGTGTGGTAAGTTCACGGCAAGCGGAGTAACGGTGGTGGCCGGATTGAGTGAAGGAGAGGAAGTGATTGTGGAAGGCCAACAGAAGGTGTGTGAAGGCACGCCGTTGGCTATATAAATTAGGTTAAGCACATGGAAAAGAAACGGAACATAGTAGAGTGGGCCATGCATTATCGCCAGATTGTGATACTGGTGACATGCTGCCTGGTGGCATTCGGTATATACAGTCTGCCGCAGATGCAGAAAAATGAGTTCCCGGATTTTACCATACGACAGGGAATGGTGATTGCCGTGGCTCCCGGGAACACGGTCAATGAGATGGTGGAACAGGTGACGAAGCCATTGGAAAACTATATCTTTACCTACAAGGAGGTGAAGAAGGAAAAGACTTTTTCGACCACCCGCGACGGAATTGTCTTTGTGCAGGTGGAACTGAACGACGACCTGAACAACAAGGATGAGTTCTGGAGCAAGTTCAAGCACGGAGTGGCCGCGTTCAAGTCGGAGCTGCCGCCGAATGTGCTGGCCGTGCAGGTGATGGATGATTTCGGCGATACCTCGGCGTTGCTGATTACCATGGAGAGCAAGGACAAGACCTATCGGGAATTGTCGGACTACATGGACGAACTGGAAAACCGCCTGCGCCGTATTCCCAGTGTAGGCCGTCTGAGTGTGAGCGGAGAAAGGCAGGAACAGATTTCCATTTACCTGGATCCCGAACGCCTGTCGCATTACGGGCTGAACGAACAGCTCATTGCCGGACAGTTGTTCGCCAAGGGCTTTGTGACCACCGGCGGACGCATACAGACTCCTGAGTATGTCTTGCCGGTACACGTGGAAAAGACGTTCAACACCCTCTACGACGTGCAGCAGCAGATTGTGTACAGCGACCCCTCAGGCAATGTGGTACGCCTGCAGGATGTGGCCCGCGTGGTGAAGGAATACCCTCATGCCGACAGTTACATCAAAAACAACGGTACGAAATGCATCTTGCTGAGTGTGGAGATGAAAAAAGGCAAGAACATCGTGCAGATGGGCGATGATATTAACCAGGTGTTGGAAGAGTTCAAGAAAGAACTGCCTTCGGAAGTGAACATGTACCGCATCACGGACCAGGCGCAGGTGGTGGGCGACAGTGTCAATTCGTTCTTGCGTGAGCTGGTTATCGCCATTGTGGCCGTGGTGATTGTGGTGATGCTGCTGTTGCCGTTACGGGTGGCACTGGTAGCTGCTTCCACCATTCCGATTACCATCTTTATTTCACTGGGGCTTTTTTATGCCTTTGGCATCGAACTGAACACCGTGACGCTGGCGGCCCTGATTGTGACTCTGGGAATGATTGTGGACAATTCCATCGTCATTATCGACAGCTACCTGGAGAAAATCGGAGAGGGGATGTCGCGCTGGCATGCATCCATTTACAGTGCCACGCATTTCTTCAAATCCATCTTCTCGGCTACGCTGGCCATCAGTATCACGTTCTTCCCCTTCCTGATTGTGATTCCGGGCATGATACACGACTTCCTGCTGAGCTTCCCTTGGTCTATTACGCTGATTCTGGGCATCTCCCTGTTGGTAGCCATGCTGCTGGTACCGTTCATGCAGTTTTGGTTCATCCGGAAGCCGGTGCCTTCGCACAAAAAGGGATTCTCGTTCATGGAGTTTCTGCAGACCTATTACAATAAATTGTTGGATAAATGTTTTGCCCATCCTTATATCACCTTGATGGGAGGGGTGGCTTCCGTCGTGATAGGTATCTTCTTGATGGGACAGTTGCCACAGAAACTGATGCCGGCGGCCGACCGTAACCAGTTTGCTGTGGAGATTTATCTGCCTACGGGAACGGCGGTGGAAAAGACTGCCTGGGCGGCCGATACGATGGAACAAGTGTTCCGCAAGGACCCGAGAGTGGTCTCCGTCACTTCGTTTGTGGGTTGTTCTTCGCCCCGTTTCCATACGGCATACGCCCCTCAGTTAGGAGGAACCAACTATGCCCAGCTGATTGTGAACACCAAGGGCAACAAGGAAACCGAGGAGCTGCTGGATGAGTATTCCCCGCGCTACACCGATGCCTTCCCCGATGTGCGGGTAAGGTTCAAGCAAATCAGTTTCAGTCGGGCAGTTTATCCGATTGAACTCCGCTTGAGTGGCGAGAACCTGGATTCATTGAAAACCGTAGCCGGAAAATACCTGAGCCTGTTGCGCCAAATGCCGGAAATACGGCTGGCACAGACCAATTTCAGTGAGCCGCAGACTTCGGCCAAGGTGGTGCTGAAAGAAGATGAGGCTTCGCGCCTGGGCATCCAGAACGCCCAGCTGGAAACCACGCTGGCCATGCGCTACGGCGACGGGCTGAAGGTAGCCCACGTGTGGGAAGGCGATTATGACATTCCGGTAGCCCTGAAAAGCGAGAAAGCCGACTGTGCCGGTTTCTCCGACCTAGAAAACGAACTGATTCCGGTGTTGGGAGGTACGCAGGTGCCCTTGCGTCAGGTGGCAGAAGTGGTACCCTCTGTGAAAGACGGTCAGCTGGTCCGCCGGAACGGAGTCTATACGATTACGGTGATGGCCGATGTGCGCCGGGATGTGAATGTGGCTTCCCTGACCAGCGTCATCAAGGAAAAACTGGCTTCTATCCCTTTGCCGGAGAAAGTGACTCTGACTTACGGGGGAGATGACGAGCAGGACAACGAGAATCTTCCTCCCATCATGGGAGCGCTGGCCATTGCCGCCTTCATCATCTTCTTCATCCTGCTGGCCCATTTCCGGCGCATCAGCATTGCCCTGCTGATTTTTGCCAGCTTGACGCTCTGCCTTTTCGGAACAGCTGTGGGTGTGCTGATTCAGGGGGTAGACTTTGGTGTGACTTGTACACTGGGTATCATCAGCCTGATGGGTATCATTGTACGTAACGGCATTATCATGATTGACTATGCCGAAGAGTTGCGGGCTACGGAGAAACTCTGTGTGCGCGATGCCATCTACCATTCGGCTCGCCGGCGTATGCGGCCTATCTTCCTGACTTCGGCTGCGGCTTCCATGGGAGTCATCCCGATGATATTGGGCAAGAGCGGACTTTGGATGCCGATGGGTACGGTGATTTGCTACGGTACGCTGATTACCATGCTTTTCCTGCTGACGGTGCTTCCGGTGGCTTATCTGGTGATATTCAGGGGAAGTACTCGGAAACGTGCCCGGCTGGAGGCTTTGGAAAATGCCTGACGAGGCGATTAGGAATCAAGATAAAGAAGAATCATTATGAAAACGAATCGAAACAGAATCATAGCTTTTCTATTGATAGGTGGGGCGTGTATGAATCTGGCCTTTGGGCAGAAAGCCTACACCTTGGATGAATGTATTCAGGCTGCCTTGACAAACAATGTGAAGATGAAGAATGCCCGTAATGAACTGGAAATGGCCCGACAGGACAAGAAGAAGGCGTTTACCAATTATTTCCCGAGTGTCATGGCGGCGGGTACCGGCTTTATGGCCGATAAAGGGCTGGTGCAGATGGATCTGGCTCCAGACATGCACATGTCGATGCTCAAAAACGGAATTGCGGGAGGAGTGAGCGCCTCCCTGCCGCTCTTTACCGGTGGACAGATTGTCAACGGGAACCAGTTGGCCAAAGTGGGGGTAGAGGTGAAACGCCTGCAGCAGAACTTGTCCGACAACGAGGTGACGCTGACCACGGAACAGTATTTCTGGCGGGTGGTCACTCTGCAGGAGAAACTCAAGACTTTGGGCAAGGTGGAAACGCAACTGGAGCGTATCTTGCGTGATGTGGAGGCCTCGGTGGAGGCAGGCGTGGTGACACGCAACGATTTGTTGCAGGTACAGCTTCGCCGGAACGAGACCAAGAGTAGCCGTCTGCAGCTGGAGAACGCTTTGTCCATTTCGCGGAACATGCTGGCGCAATATACGGGTCTTGGCTCCGATTCCCTGGCGGTGGCCTTTTCTGTCGACGACCAGCTGCCTTCCCGTCCGGACAGTCTTTACTGCGACCCGGAGTCGGCTTTGGGAATGACCAGTGAATATGCGCTGTTGCAGCAGAATGTGAAGGCCAGCCGTCTGCAATACAAGATGGAGTTGGGCAAGAATCTGCCTACGGTGGCCATTGGCGGAGGGTATGTGTATCATAACTTCTTGTCGGAAGACCAGCGCTTCTGGGTGGGGTTTGCCACGGTGACCGTTCCTCTGACCGGATGGTGGGGAGGCAGCCATGCCCTCAAGAAGGAGAAACTCCAGGTGAAGAATACAGAAAACCAGTTGGCCGACCAGGGAGAGCTGCTGGTTATCCGCATGAAAAATGCGTGGAACGGGGTGGATGAGGCCTACGAACAGATGAAGATTGCCCGTCTGTCCATTGAGCAGGCCACGGAGAACCTGCGTTTGAACACCGATTATTACAAGTCGGGCACCTGTACGATGAGTGATTTGCTCGATGCGCAGACCTTGTTTCAGCAAAGCTGTGACAAATACGTGGAAAGTTACGCGGATTATGAACTGAAAAAACGGGAATATCTGCAAGTCACGGGGCGCCGTTGATTGTTTTTTCTTGGTGCGAAAGGCCGTCTGGAAGTACTTCTGGCGGCCTTTTCTTATAAAATATTGCATATTAATTGCATATTAATTTAAAATGGCTTACCTTTGCACCGTGATTCAGAACCTGAGGGAGCGGATGGGACTGCTTGCTTGCGAAGAGGTTCGCTACATAAAATAAAAAATCCCTTGGAGAAGAAAGACAGCCTTCGAGGTCTTTTTTATGTTTCCCATGAGGGAAACGTACGTTTTCCTATCGGGAAACTTATGTTTCTGGGAGCGGAAACGTACGTTTTCGGGCTGAGAAACATAGAAGGTGGGCAGAAGTTTTTCTTATATCATAGGGAGAGTTTGGAGAATAATAAAAGAGTAAAGTATGAAAGTGTACGGAGCACATAAGGTCATTCAGCGAAAAGCGGGTACGGCGATGTACCGGCTGTGCCTTTCACGTGCACATTGGTTCAGCGGATTCCTTCACGAAAGTTTGTAAGACAGGAAGTTGCGTCTTCCTGACGTATGGTAGAAATTGCTTATAAACTTTTAATTTCGGATTTGTTATGTGGAGTATTCTATTGACTGTCCTGGCAGGGGTTCTGTTGGGATATGTCCTTCGTACGTGTGATTTTTTGAAGAAAGTGAATCAAACCATTTCAATCACCATTTGCCTGATGCTGTTTGTGTTGGGACTTTCCGTGGGCTATAACCCGTTGATTGTGAAGAATCTGGGTTCGTTCGGCGGACAGGCCCTGCTGCTCAGTGTGGCCGGCATTACTGGAAGCGTGCTGTTAGCACGGCTGGTGTATCTGTGGTTTTTCAAGGAAGGAGGTGAGAAATGAAAGGAAGTCTGTTGGTACTGTCCATGTTCTTCATGGGCTGTCTGTTGGGTTACGTGTGGAATGTGTCCGGTTGGGAAATGGGAGATATGCACCAGTTGTCGCTGTATATCCTGTATGCCCTGATGTTTCAGGTAGGTGTCAGCATTGGGGGAGGAGAGGATTTCAAGGCGCTGATTCACGGTTTCCGGTGGAAGATGCTGCTGATTCCCTTGGCTACGATTGGAGGAACTTTGTTGTTCTCTGCCTTGGTCAGTGTGTTACTGACCCGCTGGAGCGTGTTCGACTGCATGGCCATTGGTAGCGGACTGGGATATTACTCCCTGGCCTCCATTCTGATTGTGGAACTGAAAGCCCCGGTCATCGGGACACAGTTGGCCACGGAACTGGCTACCATCGCCCTCTTGACGAATGTCATCCGCGAACTTGTGGCGCTGGTGGGAGCCCCGCTGATTTGCAAGTATTTCGGAAAACTGGCCCCTATTTCGGTAGCTGGGGTGACCTCTGTCGATGTGGCCTTGCCCTCCATTATCCGGGTGTCCGGTAAAGACGTGGTGCCGATTGCCATTTTCCATGGCATCCTGGTAGATATGTCCGTTCCGTTTTTCATCTCTTTGTTCTGCAAGCTGTAAGAACCTGATTCTTGCTTGCCGCCCAAAGAGATGAACAGAACGGGGCAGCTTGCTTAGATGTCCAGCCCCATGATGTAATCGTTCATGTAATATCCGTTGCCGATGGGGAAGTCACCTTCGCGCACCTTCTTCATGCCCATGTGCTCATAAAATCCCAGTGCCGGATTGTGGCGGTTCACGTTCAGTTCCATCCGGCAAGGTTCCGGGTGAAGTTCCTTGATGCCTTTGATGGCCTGCTCGAACAGTTGCCGTCCGAGTTTGTATTTCTGGAAGTAGGGGAGCACATAAATTTTCTGCAAGTGGAAGAGGTCGGGCCCTTCCTGCTGGATGGATACGTAGCCAGCCGGTTCGCACTCCTCGTAGGCGAGGTAGTAAATGTGGTGCTCCTTCTCCATCTGGTTCTTCAGGCTTTCGGCGGAATACATCCACTCCATCATGTAATCAATTTGTTCCGGAGTCAGAATCTTCTGGTAAGTGACCGGAAAGGTCTGCTTGGCCAGTGCCCGGATAATCTCAATGTCTTCGATTGTCGCTTTTCTGATATTAAACATAGGCGTTTTGTTATAAATAAGTGTGTTTTCTACAAAAGTACTTTTTCTTTCGATTGCTTTGCTTTTATGGAGATAGAATCTTGTTAAATGTTCTAAAATTATAATACCTTGTAATACATAGTATCTATATAAAACCTATATTTGTGTCATACAAGATAAATGAGATGAAATGAATGTAGACAACGTAAAATCACAGATGCGCAAAGGGATGCTGGAATACTGCATCCTGCTGCTGTTGCACCGGGAGTCTGCCTATTCGTCCGACATCATCCAAAAGCTGAAGGAAGCCCGGTTGATTGTGGTGGAAGGCACACTCTATCCGTTGCTGACCCGTCTGAAGAACGACGGACTCCTGTCGTACGAGTGGGTGGAGTCTACCCAGGGACCTCCCCGCAAATATTACGGACTGACTCCGGAAGGAGAGAATTTCCTGAAAGAACTGGAAAGTGCCTGGGACGGACTTTCCGACACGGTAAATCATTTAAGAAAGAACATTTAAAACCTGCATGACATGAAAAAGACACTGACTGTAAATTTAGGAGGCACCGTATATCACATTGATGAAGATGCCTATATCCTGCTGGATAATTATTTGAATAACCTCCGCTATCATTTTCGCAAGGAAGAAGGGGCGGATGAGATTGTGCGCGACATGGAAGCCCGCATCGCCGAACTGTTTGACGAAGCCTTGCGTGGCGGCTTGCAGGTAATTACAATAAAAGAGGTGGAAGAGGTCATAGCCCGGATGGGCAAGCCCGAAGAATTGAACGATGGGGAGGAGGAAAATGCATCCGCCTCGGGCGAGAAGGCTTATGGCAGCGAATCGACGGGGACCAGCCGCCGTCTGTTCCGTAATCCGGACGACCGTGTCTTGGGTGGAGTTGTATCCGGTCTCGCGGCCTATTTCGGCTGGGATGTAACTTGGACCCGTATCGTCTTTATTTTGGCCGGTTTCCTGATTCATGGACTGATTCTGGCTTATCTGCTGGCTTGGATTATCATTCCGCTGGCACAAACGGCTACGGAGAAATTGCAGATGCGTGGGGAGCCCATCAATGTGGAGAACATCGGCAGGACGGTGACCGACGGTTTTGAGAAAGTGAACGACTACGTACATTCCGAACGGCCCCGTTCGGCCTTGCATAAGTTGGGAAACGGGGTGGTGGCCGTGTTCGGCTTTTTGCTGAAACTGTGTCTGGTGCTGTTGTTGATTTGCTGCGCGCCTTTCCTGCTGGTCGGTTTGGTGGTATTGTTTGCCTTGCTGATGGCTGCCACGGGGGTGATTGTCAACCTGCCTACCTTTATATATAATATCATACCTTGGGTAGACTGGAGCAGTGTGCATACCATTCCGGGCGTGATTGTCGGGCTGACCGTGTGCGGACTACTGGTGGTGGGTATCCCTATTGCTGGACTAATTCAGGCCGTCATGCAGTCGTTCGGAAGCTGGAAGCCCATGGGTACTTCTGTGAAAGTGGTGCTGGTGTTGCTTTGGATGATAGCTGTGGCTGTAGGAATCGTACTGTTCTTTCAAGTGCCTTTCCTGTCCGACCCCTTCCTGACGGAACCTTTGTGGGAAGAACTTCTTTGATTTGTCAGTCTCCATAGTGTGTCTGGAGACAAGAATGTCACATAAAACGGCCAAAATGGCAGTCCGTGTCAGAAAAAAATGCTGGCACGGACTTTTTTTTATTCTGGCATGGGATTTGTCTTTTATAGGGCGTAACGCTTCGGCGCTACAGAATTAACTGATTAGAAAATAATAAAAATAGATACAATTATGGGAAAGATTATTGGTATTGACTTAGGAACAACAAACTCATGTGTTGCAGTATTTGAAGGTAACGAACCGGTGGTAATTGCCAACAGCGAAGGTAAACGTACCACTCCTTCAGTTGTAGGTTTCGTTGACGGTGGCGAACGTAAGGTAGGTGATCCTGCTAAACGTCAGGCTATCACAAACCCGAAACGTACGGTATATTCTATCAAACGTTTCATGGGTGAAACTTACGATCAGGTTCAGAAAGAAATTGCTCGTGTTCCTTACTCAGTAGTAAGAGGCGACAACAACACTCCGCGTGTAGATATTGACGGACGTCTGTACACTCCGCAGGAAATCTCAGCCATGATTCTGCAGAAGATGAAGAAGACTGCTGAAGATTACCTGGGTCAGGAAGTCACTGAAGCTGTCATCACTGTTCCGGCATACTTCTCAGACTCTCAGCGTCAGGCCACTAAGGAAGCTGGTCAGATTGCCGGTCTGGATGTAAAACGTATCGTGAACGAACCGACTGCAGCTGCATTGGCTTACGGTGTGGACAAGTCTAACAAAGATATGAAGGTAGCCGTATTCGACCTTGGTGGTGGTACATTCGATATCTCTATCCTGGAATTCGGTGGTGGTGTATTCGAAGTATTGTCAACTAACGGTGATACTCACCTGGGTGGTGATGACTTCGACCAGGTAATCATCGACTGGTTGGTTCAGGAATTCAAGAACGACGAAGGTGCCGACTTGACTACTGATCCGATGGCTATGCAACGTTTGAAGGAAGCTGCTGAAAAGGCAAAGATTGAATTGTCTTCTTCAACTTCTACTGAAATCAACTTGCCGTACATCATGCCGGTTGCCGGTGTGCCTAAACACTTGGTGAAGACATTGACTCGTGCAAAATTCGAAGCTTTGGCTCACAACTTGATTCAGGCTTGTTTGGAACCTTGTAAGAAAGCCATGAGCGATGCAGGTCTGACTAATGCAGATATCGATGAAGTCATCTTGGTAGGTGGTTCTTCACGTATCCCAGCTGTACAGAAACTGGTTGAAGACTTCTTCGGCAAAGTTCCTTCTAAGGGTGTAAATCCGGATGAAGTAGTAGCCGTAGGTGCTTGTATCCAGGGTGCCGTTTTGAACAAGGAAGCCGGTGTAGGTAACATCGTATTGCTGGATGTCACTCCGTTGACATTGGGTATTGAAACAATGGGTGGAGTAATGACCAAGTTGATCGATGCCAATACGACTATTCCGTGCAAGAAGAGTGAAGTCTTCTCTACTGCCGCTGATAATCAGACAGAAGTTACCATCCACGTATTGCAGGGTGAACGTCCGATGGCTGCTCAGAACAAGTCAATTGGTCAGTTCAACTTGACAGGTATCGCTCCGGCTCGTCGTGGTGTGCCTCAGATTGAAGTTACTTTCGATATCGATGCCAACGGTATCTTGAAGGTATCTGCTAAGGATAAGGCAACTGGTAAGGAACAGGCCATTCGTATCGAAGCTTCATCTGGTTTGAGCAAGGAAGAAATCGACCGTATGAAGGCTGAAGCTGAAGCTAACGCAGAAGCTGATAAGAAGGAAAAGGAACGTATCGACAAGCTGAACCAAGCAGATAGCTTGATCTTTACTACTGAAAATCAGTTGAAAGACCTTGGCGATAAGATTCCGGCTGACAAGAAAGCTCCTATCGAAGCTGCCCTTCAGAAACTGAAAGACGCTCACAAGGCTCAAGATTTGGCTGGTATCGATGCTGCAAGTGCTGAATTACAGACTGCTTTCCAGGCTGCAAGTGCAGAAATGTACGCTCAGACTGGTGCACAAGGCGGTGCTCAGGCTGGTCCTAATGCAGGTCAGGCAAACAACGGTCAGAGTTCAAACAGCAAGAACAATGACAATGTACAGGATGCTGACTTCGAGGAAGTCAAATGATTCCGATAAATAAACGATAAACATCCATAAGAAAAGGTGTGGAACTCAAGTGGTTTCACACCTTTTTTGTTTTTATTAGAGTATCTATGCTATAGATAGTGCTTACTTTATTATGGATTTTATTCCATAAACAATGTGACATCATGTCCTAAGTACTGTTCTTTTTCCTCTGGCCCAATGATGAAAAACGTAGCTTCTATTCTATCATTCCGTAAGTAACCGATGAAGCTAAGTATATAGCTGTCGGTAGTTTCATTGGGTTTCAGTCTTTTTCCATAAGGATTTTTTATGACGATGGTGTCATTATTCATTTCATATTTTGATTTTCCTTTCAAAAGATATAATGTGTTTTTGCTTTGGAAAGAGACTGAATCACTGCTTGTAAAGGTGAAGGAAAGGCTCTGAGTACTAAAAGTTTTCCCTATAAGCCTCGTTGAGTTTTGTGTACTTTGATTTTCTGGTAGATCCTTAGAACAAGAAAGAATAAATGCACACAATGAAATAATTAATAGAGATTTTTTCATAATGTTCAGGTTGGTAAAAAATATGGTTCTTTATAGCACTGGATTCTTGGTGATTCAAGGAGTTTATTATTTCATGGCAACAAAAAAATAGACAGGATGGTTCATTTGTAAATTCATAAATGAATAAATCTTCAAATCCTTTAACTAAACACGATAAAATGGGTTTGTGGAAAGAGCGCGATGGAATCTTCAGACATAGAATGGCTTAAACAGCATCATATGGTTGTCGGACTACGAAAATACGAATACGGTTAAGTTTGATTCATTTCTTTCTGCTCAGTTCCGCCCGTATGCGGCTGAGCGACTGAGGCGTAATCATCAGATAAGAGGCGATGTGCTTGAGCGGAACATGCTGCAGCAATTCCGGATTCTGCTCCAGCAGGGCAAGATAACGCTGTTTCGCCTGTGCGGCTCCTCCGTTTATCATCCAGTTTTCCATGTCCAGAAACTGTCGTTCGAAAATGACTCTTCCGATGTTGGCAAAGGCGATGGAAGAGGCGAAAAAAGTCTCCATCTTTTGCTTGGAGATGCGGAATACCGTACTGTAGCTCATGGCCTCGATGGAGGTAAGGGAGGGACGGTCGGCCACGTAGCTCCACGAAGAGAAGAGTGTGTCTCCTTCGGAAGCAAACCAGAGTGAGATGTCCACTCCGTCGCGAAGATAATGTCCTCTCCAGATGCCTTGGGCCACCAGGTAGAGACTGCTGTTGCGTTCCCCTTCCCGTACGATGTGTTCCCCTTTCCGGTAGGTGAGCCGTTCCATCTGTGCCAGCAATTGCTCAGATTCCGAGGCACTCAGTCCATATTTTTCGTGCAGTATCTCGCTAAAAGTTTTCATTCCTTTGGGTATCTATGTCGCTACAAAGGTAATAAAATCTTAGCTTCGTTTGCCGCGGCAGTAGAGAGTGAGGACAAAAAGGAAGGTCAGCAGCTCGGATACGGGGACGGCCAACCAGATGCCCGGTACGCCACATACCAGAGGCATCAGCCAGAAACAAAGCAGCACGAGGATGAAGCCGCGCAGGAGGGTGATGGCCATGGCGGGGCGGTCGCGTTCCACACTTTGGAAATAGCCGATGGATACGATGTTGATGCCGAAGCATACGAAGCCGGAGGCAAACAGGGGAAGTCCTTCGACGGCGAGGTCGTGTGCCGGATAGCGGCTGTCGATAAACCAGGAAACGATGGATGAAGAGAACAACGCCGTGACGGCGAATACGATGATGCCGCAGGAGATAGCAGTCAGCAGGGCCAGGCGGAAGGCCGTCCGCACGCGTTCCGGGTGTCCGGCCCCGAAGTTGTAGCTGAGAATGGGTTGGGCCGACTGGGCGATGGCGTTGTACACCATGAAGATGATGGGGAAAAAATAGCAGGCTATGCTGTAGGCGGCTACTCCATCTTCACCCAGGTAGTGGATAAAGACGTAGTTCCCGGCAAACATCATGGTGGCGATGGCTGCTTCACAAAGGAAACTGGACACTCCTAACTTACACATATAGCCGGTGTTGCGGAGGGTGAGCCGCAGGCTTTTCCAGGACAGCTTGACTTTATACAAACGGAGGATGCGCTGAGGTTGCATCAGATAAACCAGAATCATCACGGCGCCGACGATGTAGCCCAGGCTGGTGGCCAAGGCAGCTCCAAACATGCCCCATTTGCAGACGAAGATGAACAGGTAGTCCAGGCCGATGTTGAGCAGGGCCGGGATGATGTTGCACACCATGGCATAGTTGGGTGAGCCGTCCAGCCGCACGAAGAACATGCCTGAGCTGAGCAAAGCACTGAATACCAGAAAAGGTACGAACCAGTACATGTATTCGGCGGCGAGAGGCAGCAGGCGGGGAGAACTTCCCAGCAGCAAGGCGATTTTCTCTACGTTGCAGAGAATGACTGCGGCGTAAGCGATGAGCAATAAGGAGGAAACCACGACAGCCTGCGTGATATTGATGCGGGCCACTTTTACTTTTCCTTGCGACAGGTGAATGGAGGCCACGACCGAGGCACCGATACCGAACATCAGTCCCACGCCTGTATTAACCAGGAAAAGGGGAGCCGTGATGTTGACGGCGGCCAGGGCATCGCTGCCGATGCCTTTCCCTACGAAGATGCCGTCGGTGATGATGAAGATGGCTGAGAAAATCATTCCCAGTACGGTAGGAATAAGTAATTTCCGGAACAGTTTCGAAATGTCCATGCTTCCGAAGTCAATACTGTCTTTCATGTCTTTTCTCTGTTTCTTGAATTTGGTTGCGAAGGTAAGTCAATTTCGGCACTAAAAAATTCACAAATGATAATAAATCACAGTCTGAAATGGAGGTCTGAAAACGTCCTTGCGTTTGCCGGAAAACGCAAGGACGTTTGGATTCAAATGCACTTGCGTTTGAAGTAAAACGTAAAGGCGTTTCAGATAAAACGTACTTGCGTTTGGGTGGAAACGCACTTGTGTTTTTTTAAGGGCCTGATTTAAGGCAAAAAAGCTGCTCGGGTTAGCTAATTTAACGCGAGGATTTTCTTTGGTATCACAACTTTAGTGTAATTTTGCACGCTTATTAGATTTTAAGGATATCGAGAGAATATATGGCACAGTCGAGAGAGATGACATCAGGGCCGAGTCTGCCACTGATTTTGAATTTTACTTTTCCTTTGTTGCTGGGCAACTTGCTTCAGCAGACGTATTCACTGGTGGATGCGGCCATTGTAGGGCGATTCTTAGGTATTAATGCGTTGGCTTCCGTAGGAGCCAGTACGTCGGTCGTTTTCCTGATATTGGGATTCTGTAACGGTTGTTGCGGTGGTTTCGGTATTCCGGTGGCACAGAAATTCGGGGCCCATGATTATGTGACCATGCGGCGCTATGTGTCGGTCAGTTTGAAACTGGCGGCCGTGATGTCGGTGGCGGTGGCCATTGTCACGAGTCTGCTCTGCGGATTCATCTTGCGTTCCATGCAGACGCCTGAGAATATTTTTGAAGGAGCTTATATGTATTTGCTCATCACCTTTATCGGCGTACCGTGTACGTTTTTCTACAACCTGCTTTCCAGTATCATCCGTGCGCTGGGGGACAGCAAGACCCCGTTCTGGTTCCTGCTGCTCTCTACGGTGTTGAACATTGTACTCGATTTGTTCTGTATCCTGACACTGGGATGGGGCGTTGCAGGTGCGGCCATTGCCACGGTCTTTTCGCAAGGACTTTCGGCTTTGCTGTGCTACATCTATATGTACCGCAAGTTTGATATCTTGAAAACCGAGCCGTCCGACCGCCGTTTCCGGAAAGACCTGGCCCGTCAGCTTTTGTCCATCGGGGTACCGATGGGATTGCAGTTCTCCATCACGGCCATCGGTAGTATCATGTTGCAGAGTGCGAACAACTCACTGGGTACGGCCTGTGTGGCTGCTTTCACTGCGGCCATGCGTATCAAGATGTTCGTGATGTGTCCGTTGGATGGTTTGGGCATGGCCATGGCTACCTATTCCGGTCAGAACTATGGTGCCGGAAAACCCGACCGTATCTGGATGGGTATCAAGTCGGCCACACTGATGATGGTGATTTACTCTGTGGCGATAGCCATTGTGATGTGGGGTTTGGCCGACAAGTTTGCCTTGCTGTTTATCTCCCCCGATGAAACGGAAATCATGAAAGATACCGTGCTGTTCCTGCACATCAATACCTCTTTCTTCATCCTGTTGGGCTCGCTGAGCATCCTTCGTTACAGCATTCAGGGAGCAGGTTATACACGGTTGTCCATGTTCTCAGGAGTCGCCGAAATGATAGCCCGTGTGCTGGTCAGCCTCATTCTCGTACCGGAATTGAAATTCTGGGGAGTCTGCTTGGGTGACCCGACTGCCTGGTTGTTCGCCAACCTGTTCCTAGTACCGGCTTTTGTTTATGTATACCGCCGTCTGAAGGAGATTGTGGTGAAAGAAGGACGGGTGCCTGTCAATTCCTGATGGGCAGTTGTTTCCAGATAAAAGGAGGAATCAGGCGCCAGAGGGCTACGATGATGCGGTAGCGCCAGTCGATGAGGGCAATGCGTTTCTTTTTCTCCAAGGCTCGCACGATGTGATGGGCTACTTTCTCCGTGGACATCAGCATGGGATAGTGCTTGCCGTCGTTCAGCAGGCCGGTGGCCACGAATCCGGGCCGGATGTCGGTAAACCGGATAGGGAGATGCTGCATGTAGGCCAGCTGTTCCAAGGAGTCGATGTAGATATTCTGGAAACGCTTGGTAGCGGAGTAGGCCGGGGCAGCTCCCAGTCCTTTGGTTCCGGCAATGGAGCTGATGACTGCGAGATGTCCTCCTTGTTGCCGGGCAAAGTAGCGGAATGCCGCGGTGACCATCCGTACGAATCCCGTTCCATTGGTTTCCAGTGTCTGGAGTTCGACGTCCGGTGCCAGTGCGTAATTCTGGTGGCCGATGCCTGAACAGTGCAGGTAGAGGTCCATGCCTCCCATTTCATCAATCAGTTCCTGCAGGCGGTCGGGAGCCTCCGCCTGACAAATGTCGATGGCCCGGATGTGGATGCGGTCCGGAGCCAGCTGCTGCAATTCTTTCAGTTTTTCTTCGCGTCGGCCTGCCAGTCCAAGTATCCACCCCTTTTGGAGCAGTTGCAAGGCCGTTTCTTTTCCGATGCCGGAAGTGGCCCCTACGATGAGGGCTCGTTGGATAGGTTTCTTTTTCATCAGTTGGTACGTATTTCATAAAGGAATTCCTGCGAAAGCGGGAGTCCTTCGGTAGGGTTACAATGAATTTTCCCACACAGGGGCATCTGCGGCTGGAGCGGTTTCAGTTCCGGTGAAAGGTGGTTGCAGAAGGCCGTATAGGAATGGTTGTTCCTGCAAGGTCCTGCATCGTCGCGATACACCAGCACGTAGTGGTTCAAGGGGCGGGCATGCACCAGTTGGTTGATTTGCAGGGCCAGGTCGCGCGCTTCCTGCGGTGAGATGCGGTCGAACAGGCTGGAGAGGTTGAAAATCACCAGCTCGGTCAGTACGGAATGGGCCTGCCAGAACGTCGGTTTTATGGCCGACAACCGAGGATACGAGCTTGTCTGAATGTGCTTGTAGGCCGAGGTCTGGAGAAAGGCTTCGGCGATTTCCCCCATCTCCTGCAAGGGATAGATATCCACGTAGGTCAGGTCCAAGTGAGGCAGGGAACGGCACACATCGGCAAAGGCCAGTCCCGAAGCACCTGCCTCACAAGATAGGTCGCAGAATACCACTCGGCCGGAGACTTTCCGAATCAGGTCGTACAGCCAGTTGCCGCTTCCGGTGAAGAGGGCCTGTGCCGCCGCATACTGTTTCCGCAGGTAGAAAAAGTTGTATGCTTGGCAGAAGGCTTGCGGAGTCATTTCTTCGGGCAGGGCACGGAAGTCACATCGGCCGTAACCCGTGACTTCGCGGTAGTGGGCCTCGTTTGCCTCCCAATCCTGTGGAGGCGGTACCAGTTGCTCGAAAGCCTGCTGGAAGTGGGCGGGCAAGGAATAGCTGCCTTCCTCCAGTTCCCAGTTCCGGCGGTAAGCCGGAAGGGTGAAATTGCCTTGACAGAACGATTCGGCATCCGTTTCTAGGTAGCCGTTATGCAGGTGGATGTATTCCAACAGTTTGTAGAACGTGATATTGGCCCCGAGAATATGTGGGTTGCCAGTCAGCAGTAATTGCTTGCGGGCGCGGGTCAGGGCCACGTTCAGCTTGCGGTCTATCAGGAAGGTACCTTCCTGAAATGTATTGGCTGTCAGAAAATTGAGCTGACTGAAATTCTGTACGGTAAACGAATAGATAATCACATCCCGCTGGCTGCCCTGGTAACGTTCCACTGTGTCGATGGAGATGTCCAGCAAGGCGGGCAGTTGGAGGCGGGCTATTTCTTTCCGAATCATGGCAATCTGGTTGCGGTAGGGCACGATGACGCCCACCGTCCGGTTGGGGTCGAAATGAGACTCCGTCAGTCGGTAGATATGAGCCAGCAGGGTAGACACGATGCGGGCTTCGTGCGGGTTGGTCTTGTCGGAACCGCTGAGACTTTCGGGAACTTCTGCCGGGATGAAGACCATTCTCCGTTCCAGTAGCAGGTGGTCGATGGGGTCTTGGGCAGTCATTCCGGCCGCGTAGGGCGTTTCTTCCAGCTGGTGGGGAAGCGGTACACACTCCAGTTGCTCCCGGTAGTAGAAGGTCTGGTTGGGGAACTCGGCAATGGCCGGGTGCATGCGTCCTTGCTGACGGAGCACACTGCGGCACGTGTCGGGACTCGACTTGTACAGGCGTTCAAAAAGGGAGTTGCGGCAGTCCTCCAGTCCGATTTGTCGCAGGATCGGGTCGGTGACGGCAGCTTCTTCGGCACTCTGCTGAGCGATGGCCGGAAGCTGCTTGTAGTCGCCCACCAGTACGAACTTGTCGATGGCGTTATGTGGCTGGTGACGAGCCGAGAGGATACCAATCAGGTCGGGTTCCAGTATCTGCGAGGCCTCGTCGATGAGTGCCAGTTGGAAATGTTTCAACGTGAAGAGGTTGAGGCGACTGCTGAGAGAGGTCGTCGTACTCACGAAGATACGGGTGCGGTCGATTTTCTGCCGGATGTCGGTCAGCTTGGGGCAGTCGGTCAGGCTGTGCTTCAGCAGATAAGGTACGAAACGCTTGTCGCACGACAGTTCGCTGCCGATGCGGATAAACGGGGTTTTCTCAGCAATGCCGGAGTCGAGGAGCATGCCGCAGATCTCATCCACCGCCCGGTTGGTGTACGACAGGAGCAGGATGGACGTATCCAGTTCGCTCAGGGCTTCTTCCACCATGTAGCGCAGGGCACACGAAGTCTTTCCGGTACCCGGAGGGCCTACCAGCAGAAAGTAATCTTTGGCTTGTTTCTCTTTCCGGATGAGTTCGTTGAAACGGCCGTATTCGCCGTTCAGGGTGACTTCCTCCTCTTTCAGTTCGGGGGTACGTACGCCTAACAGCAACTCTTTCCGGTCGGCACGGGCGGACAGAAAGGCGTACAGTCCGCGGAACCCATTGTAGGCCGAGGTATCGGAAAAATCATGTTCGATGGCGAAAAGGTCGTCTCCGCCCCCGATAATATCTTTGTTCTGCTGCCCGTTGCGCAAGACCAGTGTCATGCGGTCCGGGCGCAGTTCGAGGATGTTTCCCTTCATGAGGATGTGTTTTCGCAGGTCGGGTTCTCCCCGGTAGGAATACAGAATCACCATGTCGCCCGTCCGGAAATTGGGCAGGAAGTCTTCTTCCTGTGTCGGGATGTGCAGTTCAATGAGGTCGTATCCTTTGCCGGGTCCGCTGCTTTGTTTTTGCAGGATGGTCAGTCCCAGCAGGATGTTGCCGGCCTCTAATTTCTCGTGCAGCGGGATGTGCCAGTTGCCGGCAAATCCGTGCGAAGCATCGCGGTTGCCTCCGGTTTTGCTGAGAATCTGTTCTTTTGCCACGAACGTGAAGAATCGGTTGAAGTACGCCCGTTCCAGCGGAGTACAGCGTTTCAGGGTATTGATGGCCGTCTGCAACTGCGGTTCCTGGTAGTCGTTCCACAGCTTTCCGGTCACCTGCAACTCGTTCAGGAGGTCGGTGCTGAGGGAATCCACCACCTCGCCGATGGCTCCTTCGCCCAGCTGCATCTCGTTGTGTACGATGTAGTTGCGGAGCTTGATGCTTTCCCGGAACAGGTTTTCGGCAAAATGCTCTAATAGCAGTCCGTCGGCATACTTGGAATAGAGCAGGAAGGTCTGCATGTGTTCCGTTTCCTGTCCGAAATTGTATCGCAACACACCTTGGTAAAGCATCATCTGGATGAAATGATCTTCCTTGTGGCGGTGGTTGTATTCGTCGCGCTTCCCGGCCTTTTGTTCGATGAGCACTTGAAAGTCTTTCTGCATCATGTCCACACGTCCTTGCAGCCCTAATTTTTCGCAGATGAAAGAGGCTTCAAGCAAGGTGTTTTTCTTGTTGAAATGCCGAATGTTGCGAGGCAGCACGTCGTGTACAAACGAACGGATGTTCATCATCTGGGCCTGCGCTTGGGCATGGAAATCGGCCGGAATCTGACAGGTACAGAAATCAAGGGCCGAGGCGGCAAAGAATTTCTGGATGGTACGGGGGTAGGTGACCGGCTCCTGGGGCTGTTCGTTGATGTAGTCGTCGAGAAACTGGCTGGCCAGGTTACCCATCAGGATGGGGGCCGTATAGGCTTTCGGCTTGATTTTGTTCATGAAATAGTTGAGCGGATGATGCCCGTATTCCCGAAAACAGGCCGCCAGCGAACTGATGTCAATCAGGTAATCGGGATGAATGATGATAAGGTTCGGAATGTAATGGTTCTCTTCATCCACCCGCACATCGAGCAGGTTCAGGGGCAGGTTCTCTGTCAGCAGGTCTTTCAGATACAGCAAGTCGCCTTGATACCCTCCCTTGGCATAATTGATGATGATGAAGGGATCTGTGTCACTGTCGGTAGCCGCAAAAATCTGGGTGTCGTTCCAACTGGTCACGGAAGCTCGTACGTAGGGAATGTGCGATAGCCGTGTGCCTTGGTAGGGACGATTGGAATGGGGAATTTCCGGAAGAATGGAAGCTGGAATGTCTTCTTCAAAGCCCAGCGAGACAAAGCGTACCAAGGCACGCAGGTCGTAAAGGTATTCCTGCATGTCGGCCTGAAAACGGTCACCCATGGCTGCGTTGCAGTTGCGGCGCATGGTCTGGATGGCATATCGGTCGGAAGGCGTCATCTTCTTCTCCTTGCAGATGTAGTCCAGACGAGAAAACAAGTTGGCAAAGGAGAGGGTAACCCCCGTGGTCAGTTCATAACAAGCCTGCTCCAGCACTTTGTGGAGCAGGATATATTTGGCTTGTAAATTGTCGGGAGCAGCCGTCGGCTGACGGTGAATCTGTTCGATGCGACGGAACAGATCGAAAGATTGGAGTTCGATACGGGACATGTGCGAAAAAGCAGGTCGGCGTTACTGTTTGATTAAGTGATAGATACGGTAAGCCTTGGTCAGTCCGTTGAATTCTCCTTTGTACTGGTCGGTCACGTCTTCCTTGATGAGGCTGACAGAGGTGGTATCTTCAGCTGTCGTTTCGTCTTCAAACAGCATGAAAGTATACTGCTGTTTGGTACTTCCGGCCATGGTGGCCTCAATACGCAAGTAGGGGTCTCCCGTATCTTCTGCATATTTAAGGGTACGTTCAAAAATACCGAGTTGATAGTTGTTGGTACTGTTCGGGAAAATCCTCAGTTCTCCATACGACAGGGAGGAATCTGAATAAATGAGGGAGAAGCGTCCTTCTGCCTGAATAGGGGATTCTTCTACGATGCGAGCCTTCAAGGTCGCTTCGTCTCCTTTGGTGAGGTTGTCACCTTCCACCTCAGCGTCCAGACTTTCTACCCGATATTCATCTGTAGGATTGCTGACCAAGATGGATACGGTGTAGCTGTTTCCTTCCCGGTCGGAGATAGTGGTAGAAGTCTGGCCGATGCTGACCGGAAGAAAGGTCAGGGTTTCTCCATCGTAGCGGTAGTCTGCGATGGTGGCATCTTCATTTTTGATAGTGTAGTTTCCTTCTCCTCCCCGGATGAAGAATTTTTCGCCCGTACCGAATAAGCTGAGTTCTATGGTGCCGTTGGTTATTTTTTGCTGGTTGTCCGCGTTGACGAGATAGATCGGACCGTTATTGTCTTTGCAGGCTGCAAAGAGAAGAATGCAGGTGGTCAAGAGCATTCCTTGGATAAATTGCATAAGTTTCATAAGTCGTATAGTTGAATTCTTGCTTCAAATATACGACTTTTTTAGAACTTGTGAAGGGGATGGAGTAAAAACTAAGGTCAGTCCGTCCGGCTTTTTCATGTAAAAGCGGAGCGGCTGAGTACTTCCCTTGCAGTACTCTGGTACTCCCTCGGCAGTACTGCAGTACTTCCCTTGCAGTACTGCAGTACTTTCAAAGAAGTACTGATTGGCTGAAATGCTTTTAATCAGTTCTTTTCTTTTAGCGTATAGTCGCCGGCCTTTTCGTTAATCAGGTGCTGCAACTCTTCCAGTGACGGAACTTTTCCTTGGAAGATAATGACAGCCTCCGGAGGAGTCAGGGTGACTTGGGCGGTGGCGCCTTCTACGGTGTTCAGCACTTTTTCTACCCGCGTGCGGCAGTGGTCGCACATCATGCCTTCCACCAAGTAGGTCTTCTGTACGCCGGAAACGGTTGGGGCAGGAGCGGTTGCCGGTGCCGGCTGTAGGGGTTCCGGTTGTACTTTGATAGGTTGTACTTCTATGGGGCGTGTTTCCACTGCTTGTACTTTCACGGGCTGTATCGATTCCGCCACGGTTGCCGATGTGTGAGTATGTGTGAATTTTTTCCGCTTCAACCGCAAACTGTTGCTTACGACGCTTACACTGCTCATGGCCATGGCCGCGCCGGCTATCATCGGGTTCAACAGGAAGCCGTTGATGGGATACAGGATACCTGCTGCCACGGGAATGCCAATCAGGTTATAGATGAATGCCCAGAACAGGTTTTCGCGGATGGTGCGTACGGTGGCTTGGGAAAGGCGGATGGCATCGGTGATTTTGTTCAAATCGGAGGAAATCAGCGTCATTTTGGCTACGTCCATAGCAATGTCACTGCCTTTTCCCATGGCGATGCTGAGGTCGGCCTGGGCCAGTGCGGCACTGTCATTGATTCCGTCGCCCACCATGGCTACTACTTTCCCTTGGCGTTGAAGTTCTTGAATGAACTGGGCTTTCTGCTGCGGAAGCACTTCTGCCTGGAAATGGGTGATGCCGCATTGTTCTGCAATCTTCCGGGCAGTTTCCGGATTGTCGCCGGTCAGCATGTAGGTGGAGATTCCCATTTCCTGCAATTGCGCTACGGCTTCTTTGGAGGTCGGCTTGATGCGGTCGGCTATGGCCACCACTCCTAAGGCTTGCTTCTCATCGGCCAGCCAGATAACCGTCTTGGCTTCTTCGCTTAGGCGGGTCGCTTCTTCGGTTAGGGAAGCAGGAATGGCAAGCTGGTGTTGCTCCAACAGGCGACGGTTGCCGGCATAGTAATAGGTACCGTTGATTTTTCCACGTACTCCCAGTCCCGTCAGGCTTTCAAAGCCTTCCATGGGGAGAGGTTGTGCAGTGAGATGATGCACAATAGCCTGTGCCAACGGATGTTCCGATGCACTTTCCAAAGTGAAAAGAATACGTGCCAAGGGTTCCTGTGACAGGTTGGCGGAGAGGTCGGTCACGGTCGGGTGTCCTTCGGTCAGAGTACCAGTCTTGTCGAGGACGATGGCATTGACCTTGCGGGCGGTCTCCAGACTGTCTGCATCTTTAATCAGGATACCGTTCTCGGCTCCTTTTCCAATACCTACCATAATGGCAGTCGGTGTGGCCAGTCCCAATGCGCACGGACAGGCAATGATGGTTACGGTGACAGCGGCCAGCAGCCCGTGGGTAAATCCGTTTTGACCATCCAATAGAATCCATGCCAGAAAGGCAAGTAGGGCGATGCTCAGGATGGTAGGGACAAAAATAGCGGCAATGCGGTCGACCAATTGTTGTACGGGAGCCTTGCTGCCTTGTGCCTCCTGTACCATGCGGATGATATGAGCCAGCACGGTTTCACTGCTCACCTTGTCGGCGGTGAAACTGAAACTTCCTTTCTGGTTGATGGTGCCGGCGTAGACTTTCTCGCCGGGGACTTTTTCCGTGGGAAGCGGTTCGCCGGTGAGCATGCTCTCGTCTACATACGAACGTCCCTCATCTACCGTACCGTCTACGGGTATGCGGGCACCGGGTTTCACTAATAAGCGCTGTCCGGCTTGTACTTGTTCCACGGGAATCTCTTTTTGGGTACCGTCCGGACTCAGCAGAGTAACAGTGGACGGTTGCAGGCCCATCAGTTTCTTGATAGCTTCAGACGTGTTGCCTTTGGCTCTTTCTTCCAGCAGTCGTCCGAGCAGAATGAACGAGATGATGACACTGGCGGCTTCAAAATAGACATGGGGATGAATGCCGCGGCTCATCCAGAATTCCGGCCAGAACAGGTTGAAGAGGCTGAAGGCATAGGCGATGCCCGTGCTGACGGCCACCAGCGTGTCCATGTTCGAGGTGCGGTGTTTCAGCTGTTTCCAGGCATTGCGATAGAAATCCCTACCCAGCCAGAAGACCACGGGAGTAGCCAGTATCCACATCACATAGTTGGCATAAGTCCAGTCCATGAAGCACATGCCGATGATGGCTACCGGGATAGACAAAGCCAGGGAGCAGAGAGTGCGGAACTTTAGTTTACGGTATTTCTGTATGTGCGCGTCTTCTGCTATTTCTTCTTTGTTTGCACGGGTTTCGATGACCAGGTCGTAACCGGCTGCCTGGATGGCACTCTTCAGCGCTTCCGGTGAGCAGCTCTCGGGATTGTATTCCACGGTGGCGGTGGCAGCCGCATAGTTTACGCTGGCATGATATACCCCTGCCTGACGGTTCAGGGTCTTTTCCACTCGTGCGGCACAGGCGGCACAACTCATTTCGAGCACAGGGAATATTTGTGTAGTTTTAGATGTGTCCATAAATGTCTTTATTTAGAATGGGACAAAATTACAACATTCCCGTTGGATTCTAAAATTTCTGTTTCATATTTATTTATTGGAATGACGAACAATTCTTGAACAGAATTAGTTACATTTGCGCAAAAATAAAATACAACTAATTATGTCGGAATTGGCCCCTCTTATCAGTGATTTGGCATTAATATTGATTAGTGCCGGAGTTATCACGTTGATCTTTAAAAAATTAAAGCAGCCCCTTGTGTTGGGATATATTGTAGCGGGATTTGTGTGCAGTCCTCATTTTACGTTTACTCCTTCAGTGTCGGATGCAGACAATATCCAGACCTGGTCGGAGATTGGCGTGATTTTCTTGCTCTTTGCCTTGGGATTGGAGTTCAGCTTCAAGAAACTAATGAAGGTGGGTGGCTCGGCGATTATCTCGGCCTGTACCATTATTTTCTGCATGATTGTGGTCGGGATTTTCGTAGGATGGCTGTTTGGCTGGAAACAGATGGACTGCATTTACTTAGGAGGTATGCTGGCCATGTCGTCTACTACCATTATTTATAAGGCATTTGATGATTTGGGATTACGGCAGCAACGTTTTGCAGGTTTGGTGCTCAGTATCCTGATTCTGGAAGATATATTGGCTATCGTGCTGATGGTGATGCTGTCCACGATGGCGGTGAGCAAGAATTTTGAAGGCAGTGAGATGATTTACAGCATCGGAAAACTGGTGTTCTTCCTGATTTTGTGGTTTGTGGTGGGAATTTACCTCATTCCGTTGTTCTTGAAGAAAGCCCGCAAACTGATGAGTGATGAAACATTGCTGATTGTGTCGTTGGCACTGTGTTTCGGCATGGTGGTGCTGGCAGCCCGGGTGGGATTCTCTCCCGCCTTCGGGGCCTTTATCATGGGTTCTATTCTGGCTGAAACCATTGAATCGGAGCATATCGACAAACTGGTGGCGCCGGTGAAAGACTTGTTTGGGGCTATCTTCTTTGTATCAGTCGGTATGATGGTCGACCCGAACATGATTGTGGAATATATCTGGCCGATTCTCGCTATTGTGGTGGCCATTCTGGTGGGGCAGACCATTTTCGGTACGGGAGGTGTGTTGCTGTCCGGTCAGCCGTTGAAGATAGCCATGCAGTGCGGATTCAGTCTGACGCAGATTGGTGAATTTGCGTTCATCATTGCCGCACTGGGAGTCAGCCTGCATGTTACGAGTCATTTCCTGTATCCGATTGTGGTGGCGGTGTCCGTCATCACAACCTTCCTTACTCCGTATATGATTCGTTTGTCAGGACCGGCTTATACCTTTGTCGACCGCCATTTGCCTCTGTTCTGGCGGCGTTTGCTGGAGCGGTATACCGCAGGAGGACAACCGGTGAACCACCAGAACAACTGGAAAAAGCTGCTGCTCTCGATTGTACGCATAACGTTGATTTATTTTGTGCTTTCGGTGGCTATGGTAGTACTTTCTTTTAATCTGTTCCTGCCGTTGCTGGTATCTGCTACCGGAGATTTTTGGGGGAAGATAATCGGGGCGGTGGTCACTATTGCATTGATTGCTCCTTTCCTGCGGGCCATGATTATGAAGAAAAATCATTCCATTGAGTTTAAGGCTTTGTGGGCGGATAGTCGTTTCAATCATGCGCCACTGATATCCATTGTGTTGCTACGTATTGTATTGGCGGTGTTGTTTGTGATTTACATCATCCAGCATTTGTTCCAGGCTTCGGTGGCATTGATGGCAGGTATTGCCATTTTGGTGGTGCTGTTCATGATTGCGTCGCGTTTCCTGAAAAAACAGTCCATCGGGCTGGAACGTACGTTTGTACAGAATCTTCGCTCGAAAGAAGTGCGGAAGGCTTACTTGGGCGAAAGTCAGCCAGAATATGCCGGGCGCTTGCTCGACAGAGACTTGCACTTGTCGGATTTTGTCATCCCGGCCGATTCGCTTTGGGGCGGGAAAACCTTGATGGAGCTGGATTTAGGAAAGAAATATGGGGTGCATGTGGCTTCGATTATCCGTGGAACACATCGAATCAATATTCCGGGAGGTGGAAATCGCATCTTCCCTAATGATAAATTGCAGGTTATTGGTACGGATGATCAATTGTCAGTATTTTCCAGTCAGTTGGAGAAAGTGGCAGAAAGGCATGCGGATGAAGATTTTGAAGAACATGAAATGTATTTGAAGCAATTTGTGGTATCCCGCAAATCACCGTTCTGCGGACGTACCATTCGTGAAAGTGGTATCCGGAACAAGTATCACTGCCTGATAGTAGGTATTGAATCGGCTGATGACAGCAATTTACGTCAGCCGGAAGTCTCTTTTACCTTACAGAAAGGAGATGTGGTATGGGTAGTCGGGGAGGAAAAAGACTTGAAGACCTTGTTTAAGGTGTCGGAAATGCCGGAACCAGAACTTGCCGAATGAAATATAGTAGTGAATAAGGTAAAAAAGAAGAGGCCGTCTCAAAATTGAAATAAAATTTGAGATGGGCTTTTTTGTGTCTGCAAAAAAATCGGGCAAGCCCAAACTTCGCTCAGTCAGGACTTGCCCGTCTCCCTAATTTTTCGTATCTTAGGGAATCAAGCAATATATCCCAAAGATAATGTTTAAAAACTATACCTCCAACGATAAT
>NZ_JACJKA010000069.1 GCF_016900355.1 Bacteroides mediterraneensis
ATTACAGTTGGGGTTAGATGAATTAGGTGACGTTAATTTAGGGGCTATTTCAGAATTTGACCGGGTTAACGAACGCTATGAATTTTTGGCTAAGCAACAAGACGACCTCTTGGCTGCCAAGGCCCAACTAGAAAAGAGCATGCAGGAAATGGATGGCGAAGTTAATCGCCGCTTCAAGCAAACCTTTGAAGAGGTGGGTCAGGCCTTTGAAGAAATTTTCCCTGCCATCTTTGGTGGGGGCCGGGCTAAGCTTAGCCTAACAGATAGTGATTTACTGACGACTGGGGTAGAAATTATGGCCCAACCACCAGGTAAGAAATTTCAAACCCTAACCTTGTTGTCCGGGGGAGAAAAAGCTTTGACTGCGATTGCCCTATTATTTGCTATCCTCAAAGTTAGACCGGTACCGTTTGTGGTTTTAGATGAGGCGGAAGCAGCCTTAGATGACGCTAACGTCGTGAGAGATTCGCAGTACCTACAGAATTTTGAAGGAAAAACCCAGTTTATTG
>NZ_JACJKA010000070.1 GCF_016900355.1 Bacteroides mediterraneensis
CTGTGGCGAGACCACGCCGTCCGGCTGTATCGCGAAAAGAACCAGCTACCGGACGAAGAGGGAGACCTGCGATGATTCAGCTTGCCGACAAGGACAACTTCGAGAGCCTCATTCAGAACGACTTCGTGATCGTCGACTTCTTCGGGACCACCTGCGGGCCCTGCAAGGCGTTCTCCCGCATCCTGGAGGACCTCGACGCGGAGATACCCTTCCTGAACATCGTGAAGCTCAACACCACCGACAACCTCGAGCTGGCCGAGCGCTACGGCATCCGCGCGGTGCCGACCGTGCACTTCTACAAGGACGGCAAGCTGGTCGAGAGCCATGTGGGGGTCATGCAGCCCCAGCAGATCAAGGACGTCATCGCCCGATACATGTACGATTAACGGGCAGCAGCCGGCGAGCCCCGGCGCAGCAACGAACTCGCCGCGAGGGAGGACGTCATGGACAAAGAGGTCTACCAGAACTACTGCGCCATCCTGGCCGAGGAGCTCCAGCC
>NZ_JACJKA010000071.1 GCF_016900355.1 Bacteroides mediterraneensis
GCGCATCTGCTCGATATGGTCGTTGATCGAGGCATCCTTCTCGATGAAGGTGTCCGACGACGGCACATAGGCTTCCGGCTGGTAGTAATCGTAGTAGGAGACGAAATACTCCACCGCGTTGTTCGGGAAGAATGACTTGAACTCGCCGTACAGCTGCGCCGCCAGAGTCTTGTTCGGTGCCAGCACCAACGTCGGACGCTGTACCTGGGCGATCACGTTGGCGATGGAAAAGGTCTTGCCCGAGCCGGTCACCCCAAGCAGGGTCTGATGCGACAGACCAGCCTCCAGCCCCTCGACCATCTGCCGGATCGCCTCAGGCTGATCGCCGGCAGGTTTGAAGCGGGTCACCAACTGAAATTCGGACATGCAGCACCTCGACAAACGACTGTGACGCGCCCTGTCGGGCGGCGTCAAAGCCATGAATTGCGGGGCGACTCGGCAATAGCTCCAGGTAGAGTCGAATTACCTGGCAAAAGGCCTTAATTCAGGGC
>NZ_JACJKA010000072.1 GCF_016900355.1 Bacteroides mediterraneensis
CATCTACCCGGCCCAGCCCAACAAGCCCGCCCTGGAGAACGTGAGCCTTGACATCTACCCCGGGGAGTTCGTCTTCGTGGTCGGCCACTCGGGCTCCGGCAAGTCATCGCTTCTGAGGCTCATCACGCGCGAGCTCAAGGCGACCTCCGGTCAGGTCATCGTGGCCGGCCAGGACCTGACGAAGATGCGCAACAAGAAGATCCCGTACCTGCGTCGCCAGATCGGCACCGTCTACCAGGACTTCAAGCTCCTGCCGGACAAGACGGTCTACGAGAACGTGGCCTTTGCCCTCGAGTGCATCGGCAAGCCGCGCTCGGTCATCAAGACTCAGGTGCCCGAGGTGCTCCGCCTGGTGGGCCTCGCCGAGAAGATGAAGCACTTCCCCGACCAGCTCTCCGGCGGCGAGCAGCAGCGCGTCTCCGTGGCGCGTGCCATGGTCAACCGCCCGCCGCTGCTGGTGTGCGA
>NZ_JACJKA010000073.1 GCF_016900355.1 Bacteroides mediterraneensis
ACTACGTCTTCTTCAAGCAGAACAACGGCTTTCTAATCTCGTACACGGCGATCACTGACGCGCTCCAGTTGAAGAACTGCGCGATCATGTGGCGGTGGAAAGAGACAGAGAAAACAGACACCACGAAGTACAAGGGCCTCACTGACGAGGCCCTTACTCTTTTGGTGCAGCAACTTGCAGACGGTCAACCTGAGATCGTCGAAGCATCGACCGAGTTGGTTGTGGATCAGATGTCGGGGATGCCCGTCAACGTCCATGACGTGAAGATCAAGACCACGCGCAAGACTGGCAAGGTCCACATTGAGGCGTTTCCTCCTGAAGAGTTGCTGGTTGCCCGCAACTGGAATAGCCCGATCCTGGAGGATTGCCCCTACGTCTGCCGGATGATGCGTGTCACGCTCTCCGAGCTGCGTGAAATGGGCTTTGACGTTGAAGTCGATGACCTGACGGACGCTGACCGGATCGAGGTTTCCGCTGATCGCACG
>NZ_JACJKA010000074.1 GCF_016900355.1 Bacteroides mediterraneensis
TGACCACTAGTCCTACGGGTGGCAGCAGTAGGGAATCTTCCACAATGGGCGCAAGCCTGATGGAGCAACGCCGCGTGAGTGAAGAAGGTCTTCGGATTGTAAAGTACTTTCAGCGGGGAGGAAGGGAGTAAAGTTAATACCTTTGCTCATTGACGTTACCCGCAGAAGAAGCACCGGCTAACTCCGTGCCAGCAGCCGCGGTAATACGGAGGGTGCAAGCGTTAATCGGAATTACTGGGCGTAAAGCGCACGCAGGCGGTTTGTTAAGTCAGATGTGAAATCCCCGGGCTCAACCTGGGAACTGCATCTGATACTGGCAAGCTTGAGTCTCGTAGAGGGGGGTAGAATTCCAGGTGTAGCGGTGAAATGCGTAGAGATCTGGAGGAATACCGGTGGCGAAGGCGGCCCCCTGGACGAAGACTGACGCTCAGGTGCGAAAGCGTGGGGAGCAAACAGGATTAGATACCCTTGTAGTCACTAAAGG
>NZ_JACJKA010000075.1 GCF_016900355.1 Bacteroides mediterraneensis
CCCGCTAATCCAACTGGCACATCATTACGGATTTGTAAAATATGCGTTTCAAAATTACGGTTGATTCCAATTGGGCGAAAACGTTTCTTTTCCGCCGCTGTACCTTGGTCTCCATAGACATCGTACGGCGTATTTTGATAATGAGAAGCCATCAAAAACATAATGTCGTCAACACTAATTTTACGATCGGCATGTACAATAAACGGCTGGTCCTGATCTAGCGGGGTGGTTTGTGAGTTAGGATCAAAGTAGTGTTGAACGTACCAAGCACGCGGATTGTTATAATGAGTGTCCTTGACGGTTGCACTACCAAATATGTGACGTAAATTATAACCTTCGAAATCTGGATTAAGCTTATAGTCAGCGATTATAGCCTGCAAATCCGCAGAGGCCATAAAATCAGGTGACTCAAAGTCAAACTCGTCAATATTAAGACGGTTAGGAGCCACAACATAAGCATCATCTGGAATTCTTCTAGC
>NZ_JACJKA010000076.1 GCF_016900355.1 Bacteroides mediterraneensis
AGATGCTATCCTACGGGTGGCTGCAGTGAGGAATATTGGTCAATGGCCGTGAGGCTGAACCAGCCAAGTAGCGTGAAGGATGACGGCCCTACGGGTTGTAAACTTCTTTTATGCGGGATTAACGTGAGGTACGTGTACCTTATTGCAGGTACCGCATGAATAAGCATCGGCTAACTCCGTGCCAGCAGCCGCGGTAATACGGAGGATGCAGGCGTTATCCGGATTTATTGGGTTTAAAGGGAGCGCAGACGGCATGTCAAGTCAGCTGTGAAAGTTCGGGGCTCAACCTTGGAATTGCAGTTGAAACTGGCGTGCTTGAGTTCGGTCGAGGCAGGCGGAATTCGTGGTGTAGCGGTGAAATGCTTAGATATCACGAAGAACCCCGATTGCGAAGGCAGCTTGCCAGGCCTGGACTGACGTTGAGGCTCGAAGGTGCGGGTATCGAACAGGATTAGATACCCGTGTAGTCACGGTTG
>NZ_JACJKA010000077.1 GCF_016900355.1 Bacteroides mediterraneensis
ACTTTAACTCGTATGCAACGCACCGTGGTGACCACTTGACGGCACAACGTGCAACGTTTGCGAACCCGAAACTGTTTAATGAAATGGTGGTGCGCGCGGACGGTACGATTAAGCAAGGTTCGAAAGCACGTGTAGAGCCTGAAGGCGAAGTGATGCGTATGTGGGAAGCGATTGAAACTTATATGAATCGTAAGCAACCGCTGATTATCATTGCAGGTAAAGACTATGGTCAGGGTTCTAGTCGTGACTGGGCTGCTAAAGGTGTTCGTCTTGCTGGTGTTGAAGCGATTGTGGCAGAAGGTTTTGAGCGTATTCACCGTACTAACTTGGTGGGTATGGGCGTGTTACCGCTTGAGTTTAAAGCAGGAACTGACCGTAAAACTTTAGGTTTAGATGGTACTGAGCTGTATAGCGTGATTGGTAATATTGCGCCACGTTCGACGTTAACTTTAGTCATTGAGCGTGCTACGGAAG
>NZ_JACJKA010000007.1 GCF_016900355.1 Bacteroides mediterraneensis
CGGCAACCGGTGCTGACTGCAACATATAGGTTCAACAAAATAATAGCGACTGCAACTATTAGGTTTATAGTGACAGTCGCTATTGTTGTATATAAAGTTCAATACCTGTAGTTTAACGAATGCTTACCTTTCTATATCAGATACCCGGAAAAGAATCTTGCAACCTACTTACGTATAAGACAGAATCTCGTTGTTACGATAGTCCTGTAAGGTTCTCCGGCTCACTTTCAGCAGGTATGCCACTTCCTTGTCTGAGCAGTTCATCGCCATAGGCAGACGGTTGTCGTTTCTCCAGCAATCTTTCGAGCAGGGCCAGCAGCCTGTCGAAATTTGAGTGGAATGCCTTTACCCATTCAAAAACATAAACAATATAGACTGTTGTTGAATAACTTTCAAGCAACCACAAAAAAGGAAAAACCAAAAGGAACATTCAGACTCCGTTAAAGAGAAATACCTTTTAGAATTACCAGTTTATACCATCTCGTTGACATACATCAAGTATTCAGGCTTTTCATGAAAAATTATATGTTATACAACATTCCATATAACAAACAATGCGTACTTTTGTGTTGCAAAACATAAAAACAACTATAAAATGAGACTTATTATTAAATGCTTAATTAAGGGTCTGAGAATGATGGGCGACAACCAATTGCAGATTCTGAACAAATAACTGTTCACATTTGCCCATTTTGAACAGGGATAATAAGCAATAAAAAAGCAAAGAAATGAAACCGACCACCGGATACGACTTTATCACCCTTCCGATGATCGGTATTTTTTTTTGATATATGCATCTTTCTATGTTCAAACCGATAAGAAAAAGAGCCATTCTTTACCCATGTAACCCGATTTCCTAATTATCCGATTAAAATCTTATTGTATCTGGAATCGCTCAAAAAGGCCATTCTTTTCTCTTTCTCCCTGTCCTTATTTCTTAGCAGTTTCCGCCACAAGCACATTTCGGCAATTCTTCCTTTCTGATTTCCGTGATGTAGAAACGAGCAAAAGCGTTTCTGATTTCGTCACGTACACGGCGGAACTCCGAATCGATGAACTCCAGCGTGCCTGTAGCATGTGACGGATCGTCAAAACCGATGTGCATACGTTTGCCGACCTTTCCTGTAAAGGCAGGACAGCTTTCATTGGCACCACCGCAAACGGTTATTACATAATCCCATTCCTGATCGAGATAAGTGTTTACGTGTGTAGGCACATGCGAGCTGATGTCTATTCCCACTTCTTTCATCACTTCCACTGCCTTGGCATTTACCTGGGCTGCCGGTTCAGTACCCCCTGAATATACTTCCAGGTTTTTATCGAATGACTGCAAAAAGCCGTGAGCCATCTGGCTGCGGCAACTGTTCCCAGTACAAAGAATCAATACTTTCATTTATTCCGTTTTTATTGGTTTGACTTAAAATAGGATGTTCCCAATTATTATCTTATCTACAGTATATAGTTAAACAGATAGCCCGACAGAATGATGAAGAACGCCACCGTTCCGAAGAATATGCCGATAAGCCTCCAGGTCATTACTTTCTTCAGCAGGGTGGCTTCCGGCAGGGAAAGGCCGACGACCGTCATCATGAAAGCGATTGCGGTTCCGATAGGAATACCTTTTGCCACAAACACTTCGATGACAGGCACGATACCTGCGGCATTGGCATACATCGGTACGGCAAGAATCACAGACAAAGGCACGGCATACCAGTTGTCTTTCGACATATATTGCTGGAAGAAGCCTTCCGGCACAAAGCCATGCATGAAGGCACCGATACCGATACCAATCAGGATGTATATAAGTACACCGCTGACAATCTTCCAGGCATCACGGACAATGGTCGGGAGTCGTTTGATAAAGGTAGTCTGGTCTTTTTCCCATTCATCAGCCTGGGCGGATGAGTGGGCCTGTATCTGCTTTACCCAGTCGCTCAGATAAGGTGCCAGACGCATACGGCCGAGTACGATACCTCCTATTACTCCCAACAGAATCCCGCTGATGACGTAAATCAGTGTCACTTTCAGACCGAATGAACCGAAGAACATGGCCACAGCCACCTCATTGACCAGCGGGGAGGTAATCAGGAAGGCGAAGGTAACCCCCAAAGGGATGCCGCCTTTCACGAAGCCGATGAACAGCGGTATGGATGAACACGAACAGAACGGGGTGATGGCTCCGAAGAGTGACGCCAGCAAGTATTGCAACCCATACATCTTGTGTGTGACGAGATAGTTCCGCAAACGCTCTATCGGGAAATAAGCGTTGACGATGCCCATCAAAACACTGATGAAGAATAAAAGTATGAGAATTTTAATTGTATCATAAAAGAAGAAGTTTACGGCAACTCCTACCGGAGTGTCGGCACTCAATCCGAACAGCCCGTAAACGAGCCAGTCAGCAAAATCCTGTATCATTTCTATTCTATTTAAATTCGTCTAAATACGAACAACCAGTTCATTAAAAGAGCGGCAGATTCCACTACGGTTGTCTCTGCCGCCCACAATTAAATCATTCTGTGCCTCAGATGCCCAGCAGTTTCTTTACCTCGCTTTCAGTCGGGACCTGTCCTTTCATCTTCACCACCTCGTCAATCACCACGGCCGGTGTGGTCATGATGTTGTAGTTCATCATTTCCATGATGTCGTCCACCTTGGTCAGTTTCGCATCGATGTGGTTTTCTTTCAGCACTTTCTCAATGACATTGTAGGTTGATTTACATTTGGCACAACCCGGACCCAAAACTTTAATTTCCATATTCGTAAATATTTGGTTTGTTATCAGATTCGTTTTATAAATACATTATCCAGCAATAATAGACGCCGACGAGGATAAACACCATGCCCACAATCAGATTCATCCATTTCTGCACCTTCTGCATCCTGCCGTAGAAATTTCCCATCTGCTGCACACTGAAGGCAAGAATCCATGCCACGACAAGCACAGGAATGGCTGTGGCAATGGCAAATACTACAGGAAGGAAATAGCCAGCTGTCGCTGTAGCAGACATCGGTATCAGCATGCCGAAATAAAACACGCCGCTTGTCGGACAGAAAGCCAGAGCAAACAGTACGCCAATCAGCAGGGTACCCCATCCGCCTTTTCGGACAAGACCTTCCGCATTTCCGTGAAAGCCGAACTGCGGGAGGTTCAGTTTGTCGCCAAAGAGCATGAACAGACCTATCACGAGCAAAAGCGGCCCCAATACAAGTTCCCCCCATGTTCCGATGGCCTTCTGTATGCCGAACATACTGGAACCTTCTTTCAGAACCATAATCAGTACCGCTCCGAGCAGAGTGTATGAAAGGATACGCCCCAGCGTATAGAGCAGGCCGTTCCGGAAAACGCGCTTTCTGTTTTCAATGTCTTTTCCGATAAATCCGATGGCTGCGATGTTCGTTGCCAGTGGACAAGGTGACAGCGCGGTCAGCAGTCCGAGCAGAAACGCCGTCAGTACGGGAGTGGAGCTGTTATCCAGCAATGTCTGTAACCAGTCCATAACCTTCTCCGTTATTTCAGCATTTCATTGACAGTCTTGACTACCCCCGCCTTGAATACGTCCGGCGACTTGCGGGCATTTCCAAAAGCAAAATCAGTCATGTTCTCGCTTGTTTCCTGTCCGTGTTTGTATTTCACAACAAACAGCGATGACCAAGTTACCTCATACTTCTCGGCTATCTTTTCATTCTCCTTCTTGCTGATGTCTATTACCTTAAATACGACCTCACCTTTTTTGATCTGTTCCGCAAAACTCTCCTCTATCGCAGCTTTTGTATTACTTTCGATGGCCATGCAGGTAGCACAACGCTGTTTCCCATGAAAATACAATACTTCCACATGGTCTTTTACTGTCACTTCTTTTTGAGTCAGTGCTTCTGTTCCGTTCTTTTCGTTCATGCTACAGGAACTAAGGGTGAAGCATGCAGCAAGCAAGAATAAAATCTTTTTCATGTCTTTCTATTTTGATTGTTAGTTATTCGCAAAACTACGAACTTATCATTCAAAAAAAGGGCTTACTCACAGCAGCCCTCTTTCTTGCATATAGGTTGTCCAAAAAAAACGGCAAACACCTTTTTGGCAATTTCCCAGTTTTCCTTGTTAATGCAGTATCTTACTTTCGGTGTCTCAATTTCACCCTGGATAAGTCCGGCCTCTTTCAACTCTTTCAGATGCTGCGATACCGTGGCCTTTGCAATGGGAAGTTCCTCATGAATATCCCCGAAAAAGCAACACTCCTGAGAGGCCAGAAACTGAAGTATGGCTATGCGTGCCGGATGACCCATCGCCTTAGCAAAGCGGGCTATCTTTTCCTGTTCTTCTGTATACTTCTTTTTCATCCTTTCTATTCCTCCTTTTGTTTGTTGTTCGCAAAATTACGAATACACTTTAATCCATCAAATGAATTGTCATATTTTAACATCTAACATACAATTAAAGTAAGTTTCCTGATTTTAACCATATGTTTTTCTCCGCACTTTTATCTATGGACTACCTCACCTTATTTATCCAATATTGATGCCATAAGCCTCATCTACCCCCTCGATGCTGCCAATGAGAGTGATAACATTATCCAGTTCGTTTCTGGAGTGCACCTTAAAATCCACATAACACTCCACAATCCGGTCTATCGTTTCGGTATGCAGGCAATCAATTGAAAGCCTCAACTTATCTGTGATGCACTCCACCACATCGCTGAGAATATGATACCGGTCCACTCCTCGAATCTGAACTCGCACAGGATACAAGAACTGATTATCGGCTTCGAAGCTGACAGCCACAATGGAATCCCCTTGCCGAGATGCCTGACGGATGGCAGCCGCACAGTTCCGGGTATGCAGCGTAATCTTTCCGTTTTCATCCTTAAAGCCAATCACTTCATCGCCCGGCAACGGATGACAACAGGCACATCGTATGTATTTCAAGACCGGCTGATCGTGAAAGAACTGACGCAAATACCGTTTCGCCTTGTAAGTCTTGACACACTCCAGCCAATCCTTGTCCGGTTTGGACTGGGCATCCATCCCAATCTCCACGCAATCGCCACGATGCAATTCAGTTTTTACCGACGACAGTTTGCCATTGATTCGGGCATACATTGCTTGGTCACCCATCTGACCTTCAATTTCGTAGGCAAAATCGAGGGCAGTCGCTCCTTTCGGAAGGATAATCCCTTTCCCCTCAGTGGTGAACACCATGATGTCATCATTATAGAAAGAAGACGTCACCCCGTCCATGTAGTCCATCTCATTGTTATAGGCCACATCCTGAAGCACGGACTTGAACTTATCCAGCCATCCTTTCAGGTTCGATTCAGTACGTTCTGCCGCACAGCCCAACCGGGAGTTGCGGACCATTCTCTCAGAGGAAATATGAATTTCTTCCCAGCTCCCATTCTCGCACAACAGTTTCAGGTGGAAGCTCTGGTATCCGTTTTCCTTGGGAGCGTTGATGTAATTGGATACACTGCCCGGCTTTTCCTTGAAATGATCAGTCAATACGGAATAGATTTGCAGGCTGATTTTCTTCTCTTCCTGCACATCCGCAGCCTCATAAATGATACGCACATAGTGTTTGCCGTCCACATGCTGGAAGTCACATTCCATGCTGTTCATTTTCCGCCAAATATTATAGGGCATACGATAACGTATCTCGGTTCTCGCCTGAATGTGATTCTCCGTCAGAAAGGCTTCCATCTTGCGCAAAAAACTATTGATACGATCCTCGTTGGCTGCTTTTTCTTTTTCGATAAGTCCCTCAAGCAAGTAATATTCTCTCGGACAGCGGAAGCGGAAAGAAAGATTCTCCAATTCGGTCTTTACATGATACATGCCCAGACGGTTCGCCAACGGGGCATAAAAATAATCCGTTTCTCCAGCTATTTTCATCTGTTTGTCCGGCCGCATACTTTCCAGGGTACGCATATTGTGCAGGCGGTCGGCCAGCTTAATCAGAATGGCCCGCACATCAAACCGTACGGATGCCAAAATCTGCCGGTAGTTGTCTATCTGCTGCGACTGGTCGTACTCTGCCTTCTTCTGTTTGGTGACCACGCCTACCAAGAAAGCCACATCGTCGCCAAAACGTTCCCGGATGTCATCCAAGGTGTAGGGTGTATCTTCCACCACATCATGCAGAAAAGCCGCCATAATCGGATTGGCTCCCAGTTCAAACTCCTCGGCTACAATGCGGGCCACAGCTATAAGGTGAATGATGTACGGTTCCCCACTTTTTCTCTTTTGCCCTTTATGAGCTTCTTTTGCCAGCTGATATGCAGCCACGATGCGCTTCATATTCTCGGGTGACATTCTGGACTCCAGGTGCGAAAAAAGTCCCTGTACAGACTGGTCCAATGCATCTGCATTCGCTTCCATATTCCCATTGTTTTCCACCATAATCTATCCCCATTTGTTCTGTTATCTTGCCAAGATACGCCTCCAATGGCCTGACGGTCCTTTCCCCCTGCCAATAGCCAGTCCCGCTTCATCGATATCGCATCTCATTCCTTCAATCCTCAAACTCCTTGTTTCCACAAAGATACGAATTATTCTTAAAACAAAGAAGGCTGGCACACAGCCAGCCTTCTTGTTTATTTTCCCCCTGCCGGAAGATTCTTCAAGAAATAGTCGGTCATCGATTTCCGCAGGTGATACGTAGTGCCTTCCCGTTCGTTGATGGCATGCGAACGCATCGGATAAGACAGCTGATAGAACACCTTACCGTGTTTCACCAGCTCGTTGACCAGCATCTCGCAGTTCTGGTAATGTACATTGTCATCACCAGTACCGTGTATGAGCAGCAAGTTCCCTTTCAAGCCCTCCACATACGAAATGGGTGAGCCTTTACGATAGCCTTCCGGATTGGCCTGGGGTGTGTTCATGTAGCGTTCCTGGTAAATAGTGTCGTACAACCGCTGGTCGGCAACAAACGCTATGGCAATACCCGTACGGAACACATCCGGATAGCGGAACATACAGTTGAGGGTCTGGCTTCCTCCTCCGCTCCAACCTGTAATGCCGATGCGGGAAGTATCGATAAACGGATACTGACGGGCCAGGTCAAGGATGCCCTGTGCCTGGTCTTGGGAAGCAAAGGTACCCACCTCACCGTAGATGCACTTGCGCCATTCCCTACCGCGAGGGGCAGCGGCACCGCGGTTATCAATGCTGATGACGATATACCCCTGGTTGGCCAGGAACTGGTGCCACATATTGCCTCCCTGCCATACATCCTGCACCGTAGAACTGGCCGGTTCGCCATACACGTCGATGATGACCGGATATTTCTTTGCCGGATCAAAATCTACCGGCTTGATCATAAAGGCATCCAAGACCAAGTTGCCGGAATGCGCCTTGACAAATTCCTTCGGGCGCAACTTCAGCTGCTGATATTGTGCCAGCGCTTCCTTGTTCTCTTCAATAACCGACAAAGTCTTATGAGAAGGCAAAGCCACCATCTCTATCCGCGGAGGAGTGACAGCATTGCTGAAAGTATGCACGGCATACTTCCCATCAGGAGAGATATTGTATCGGTGCTGACCCTGTTCGTTCAACGGAGAAAGACGTTTCACGTCTCCTTTGCCAAACAGGTTAGCTGAATATAAATAACGCTGAGTATAGTTATCCGGTGAAGCAATGAAATACACCAGTCCTTTCTTCAGGTCCATGCCCACCTGCTCAATCAAATCGAAATTACCCTTCGTGATGGGTTGGATATCTTTTCCGTCACGGCTTACCCGGTAAAGATGACGCCATCCGTCCCGTTCGCTTTGCCAGGTAAAATACGTATTATGTTTCAGCCAGGTTACCTGGTCGTTGGTTTCCACCCAAGCTGCATCGGTTTCGGTCAGAATGTTTTTCGGCACACCACCTCCGATAGTCGCAATCCATACCTTGTTCGTATTCTGCGGACGATTCATCTGCTGGATAAACAAGTCATTGCTTTCTGGAATAAACTCCATCCGCATAATGTAATTCTGACGAGGATCTCCCGGCAGGTCAATCCAAGTAGTTTTTCCTCCGGAAGCTGCTACATAGCCCACCTTTACGGCTGAATTGGTGGTTCCAGCCTTCGGATAAGGGAAGCGGATGATTTTCGGATACAAAGAATCGACGTTGTTGATGATATCAAACCAGCCTGTACCTTCCGTATCGCTCTGCCAGTAGGCAATGTATTTGCCGTCGGGACTCCAGCGGAAGCCGTCCCGGCAGAAGAATTCTTCCTCATACACCCAGTCGAAGGTTCCGTTCACAATCGTACTGCTGCCATCGTGAGTCAGCTGGGTAATTTTCCCGTCGGCCACATTTTCCACATAAATGTTGTTCCCGCTTACGTAGGCTACCCGCGTCCCGTCGGGAGAGAACTTGGCAAACATCAGGCTGCTCTCCGGGAAATTCTTTCCCAACTGACGCAACTGTTTCGTTTGCATATTGAGTACCCAGTAATCACCGCGTGTATCATAGCGCCATACCCGCTTCGTATTCGTATAGACCAGCACCTGCTTACGCGATGTGTCAAAACTGAAACTTCTGACCGACAGCGTATCGGAAGTACCCGGTTTCACAAACGAAGAGGCCGGTATCAACACTTCCCGTTTTCCTTTGCCAGAGGCATCGTATGCTACGATGTCGTATCCTCCTGCCGGATTCTTTTCTTTCTTCGAATATTTGCTTCCGTCTGAAAGCCAGTTTACCTGACTTCCTCCTTTAGTGACCACCAGTCCTCCGTTTACCACCTCTTCCAATGTAGGGATATGCTGTGCATATACCGACAGAGAAGAAAGGCAACAAGCTATCAAAACCGTCTTTCTGATATTCATTTGCATACTAATTTTAGTGTTTTAAAGAATAATGTCGAATTCACCGATAAAAATACAACATTTCTGACACAAATAGGCAAAATTCGGCCATAAAAAAACGCACTTGCGTTTGGATTGAAACGTAAGTGCGTTTTCCTCAAAACGTCCTTACGTTTTATCTCAAACGCAAGGACGTTTAAGGTAAAACGCAAAGGCGTTTTTCCAGCAGCTATTTTCAGCCTCAGAATTTCACCAAAATACGGAACACTTTTCCCGGATGAGCAGCCCATTCAGCCATAGCTTCTGCAGCTCCTTCGGGAGCTACGATGCGGGAAATAAGTTCTTCCGTCGGGCAGTTGCCAGCTTTCATATAGTGAATCACGGCACGAAAATCGGCCGGTAATGCGTTACGCGAGCCACGGATATCCAGCTCTTTCTGCACGAAATATTTTGTCTGAAACTCTACCCCACTCTTGGCATAACCGATGCATACCACACGGCCGGTAAAGCCCACTTCATCAACCGCCATCACATAAGTGGCCGGACTGCCTACGGCTTCTATCACCACATCAGCACCCATGCCGCCGGAATACTCCTGTACCCGTTCGTGTACATTCTCCGTCTGTGAGTTGATGACGTACGTGGCACCCATTCTGCGGGCCAAGGCCAGTTTCTCATCATCCAGGTCGACGGCAATCACCGTAGCGCCGCGCAAGGCCGCACGTACGATGGCTCCCATACCGACCATTCCGCAACCAATGACCATCACCAGTTCGTTGTCGACCACCTGTCCGCGTGACACGGCATGGAAACCTACGCTCATCGGCTCAATCAGGGCACAATCACGAGCAGAGATACCTTCTGCCGGAATCACCTTGTTCCAGGGCAGTACAGCATATTCGCACATCACTCCCTTACGCTGCACACCGAGCGTCTCGTTATGTTCGCAAGCGTTGACACGTCCGTTCCGGCATGAAGCACACTTGCCGCAATTCGTATAAGGGTTCAGCGTTACACTCATGCCCTTCTTGAAACTGTCGGGAACTCCCGCCCCTACGGCTTCTATCACGGCACCGACTTCATGTCCCGGAATGACCGGCATCTTCACCATCGGATTCCGGCCAAGATATGTATTCAAGTCGGAACCACAAAAACCTACATACTCAATTTTTACCAATATCTCCCCTTCATGCAGTTCAGGCTTTTCAATCTCCACGACTGCCATTTGCTGGGGAGCTGCAATTTGAACAGCTTTCATTTTCTTCTTATTTTTAATTCTACGTTTCTATTTTAATCCAACACCTTGTAACCCTTCCAGCCATAATAGGCACAGAACAGGAAACAAACCATCGGAACGATATATGCAATGTGATACATCTCCTCATTGATATGCATCAGATAAGCCGTGAATTGAGGCAGACAGGCATTTCCCACGATGGCCATCACCAGGAAAGCGGCCCCGCTCTTGGTCTGGTCGCCCAACCCTTTCAACGCCAGCGAGAACTGGGTGGGATACATGATGGACATAAAGAACGAAATACCCAGCATGGCATACAGCCCGGTCCGTCCGCCGCACACAATTACTACCAGACAAAGCACGACATTCACCAAGGCATACACCAGCAACATATCCTGTGGACGGAAACGAATCATCAGCCCCGTACCAATCCATCGTCCAATCAGGAAGGCCAGCATGTACAATCCGAAATACGTGGTAGCCACGGTCTCCGAAATGCCTGCATATGTACAGCAGTATACTAAGAACAGGCTGTTGATGGCCGTTTGCCCACCGTTATAAAAAAACTGAGCAATTACGCCCCAACGCAGATGCGACCGCTTCCACACCCCGAAGTTTATCAGTTTCTCCTTGGTAGCCTCCCGGTGTCCTTCGTCACCAATCTTCGGTAGTTTGGCAAAAAGGAAGACCACAGCAATGAGCAGCAACAATACAGCCAGTGCCAGATAAGGAAATTTCATGGCATCCGTTTCAAACTGGATATAGGCATCCCATCCGCCCGGATAATCCGCGGGCAATGTTTCACGCGTATAATGTGTACCACTCAAAACCAGCTTACTCAAAAACATGGCCGAAATAAAGGCACCCAGCCCGTTGAACGACTGTGCCAGGTTCAAGCGCCGAGGAGCAGTGGCTGCCTCACCCAAAGCTGTGACATACGGATTGGCCGCCGTCTCCAGAAAACACATCCCAGTGGCAATAATGAAGAAGATGCACAGATACGCCCAATATTCTTTCAACATGGCTGCCGGAAAGAACAACAATCCCCCCACAGCTGCTAAAAACAGTCCGAACACAATGCCAGCCTTGTAGCTGTAACGCTTCATGAACATGGCAATCGGTATCGGAAAAATAAAATAAGCCAACCAGTAGGCTGTTTCCGTAAAAGAGGCTTCAAAAGTATTCAGCTCACAGGTCTTCATCAGCTGGCGAATCATCGTAGGCAACAAGTTGCTGCTAATGGCCCACAAAAAGAACAGACTGAACACCAGTGCCAGCGGAAGTGTATAACTCTTGTTTTTCATCGTATCCTACCTTTCGCTTATTCCGACATATTCTTGATATAAGGAAGCTCCGGCAAATCATGGAAGCCATAAAAACGACGGGCATTCTCTCCAAGGAACAGGGCTTTCTCCTCGTCTGTCAGTTCCCGCGACTTGCTCACGAAATCGTACGACATCCGATACGTAATGGCTGTAATCGTACGCGGATAGTCCGAGCCCCACATCAGTTTTTCGAAGCCCACCAAATCGGCTGCCTCCCGAATAGCTTTCACAGCTCCCTTGAACGGATAAAACTCATCGTTGAACAGCCAGGTAATACCGCCCGATTCGATACGCACATTCGGATGACGCGCCAGCTTGATTTGTTCTGTCCAACCAGGAGTAGTCACCATTCCAAAATGTCCAATGGCGATTTTCAGGTTGGGACACTCCTGAATCACTTCCTCCAGCTCGCCTACCTGCGTAGCCCCGTCGGCCATATCAATGGACAACAGCACACCATTTTGTTCCATCAAATGGAACATCTGCATCATTTCCTCACAGTTCAGCCACACGCGGCCTTCTTTCAACAATAGCCGCTGGGCCGGTATTTTGATACCCCGAAACCCACGGGCAATGAGCTTACGTGCCTGCTCCAAGTATCCCGGCTTGCGAAACTCGCACATACCGCATACAAAGAAACGGTCGGGATAACGGGCAGCCACCTCTGCCAAATAATCATTCTGAAAACCGTCGATGAATTCCTGTGTCACCACTGCCGCAGCCACCTGCGCATAATTCATGTTCGACAGGAATACCTCGGCACTGTTCACTCCGTCGGTCATAAACGGGGGAAGCATCTGACGCACTTCCCCCATAAACAATGACCGCCCATTCTCCAAGGTACGGATAGGCAGCCCATCGACCACCGTATCCTGCTTCAACCACAAGTGAGAATGTGCATCTATGATCAACCCCATATACAACTTCCTCCTCATTATGAGTTAGCCCAGCTCACACGGAACTGGTCGCCGATGATTTCACGAACTTCACGCACCAAATTTTCATCCATCGGCTCCTCGATATACGCTACATTCTTCTTCACATTCTGCGGATTAGCCGTACTGAACAACGTAGTGGCAATCCGCGGATTGCTGACCGCATACTGCATCGCCAGCTTCTCAATCGGATAATTTTTGGCCTTGCAATGTTCCATCGCTTTCCGGCAAGCTTCTACCAGCGGCTGAGGTGCCGGATGCCAGGCCGGTACGCCTCTCTCCGTCAGCAGTCCCATAGACAACGGAGAAGCATTAATCACACCGATACCTTTCGATTCAAAGTAATCCAGGAAATCAACCAGCTTGTCATCGCACAGGCAGTGATGACAGAAATTCAACACTGATTCCACCGTACCGGCCGGAGAATGGTCTATCACCCATTTCAGGTTCTCCAGCTGCAAGTCGGTGATACCTACATGACCTACCACCCCTTTTTCTCTCAGTTCCACCAAGGCCGGCAGGGTTTCATTTACCACCTGATTCAAATCGGCAAACTCGATATCATGTACATTAATCAAATCGATGTAATCAATATGCAGACGTTCCATGCTTTCGTACACACTCTCCGTGGCCCGTTTACCAGAATAATCCCACGTATTCACGCCATCTTTTCCATAACGTCCCACCTTCGTGGAAAGGTAATACTTGTCGCGCGGAATATCCTTCAACGCCTTTCCAAGCACTGTTTCTGCCTTGTAGTGTCCGTAATAAGGCGATACATCAATAAAATTCATCCCCAAATCGATAGCTGTAAACACTGCCTCCAAGGCTTCTTTTTCTTTAATGTCATGGAACACTCCTCCCAATGAAGAAGCTCCAAAACTCAGGGCTGAAACTTTCATCCCCGTTTTTCCAATTTCATGGTATTGCATAGTTATTTTATTTAAGATTCATACAAATAAAACATTCGTTCCATTAACCGCCATTTTTCAGCAGAACTGCTGCCCGGCGCACATTCCTGAAAACGGGCCACATGGTCTTCCCATTCGGCCTGGCGAGGCAATTGCGCCAAACGTTTCATCGCGGTATCCCAGTCAAAATCCAGCGGCGTTTCTACAATCATGAACAGCCTGCTACCTAAAATATAAATTTCCATCTCCAAAATCCCGACCGATTGGATACCTTCCCGAATCTCCGGCCAGGCTTCTTCACGACTGTGTATTTTTCGGTATTCCGCTATCAGTTCCGGATTGTTCTTCAAGTCCAACGTCTGACAATAGCGTTTGACCGGCATTCCATACTCTTTTACTCTATATCCTTCCATTTTATCATTTCATAATTTTCAGTACCGGAGCAATCCGATTCAACGGCTGTGCCGGAAGCACCACCTGCAAACCATCGGCCGTACGTGTAAAGTCGACCTTTCCGTATCCCAATAATTCTACTCGCTGAATATCTCCCTCATAAAGCTTGCTGCCAGCAGCCAATGACTTGATGTTCACTTTGCCATCTTCCGGCCAAGCCAACACAGTGGCATACAAAGCCTTTGACGTCTGGGTGAAACGGATTTCCTTGGCTCCGGCCTGACTATAGGAACCTTCATTGAAGCCTTGCGCATTCAAAGGAATGTCTTCTTCCGCAATCGGTCCTTCACCAAACACTTTCCACGGACGCGTATCGTAAATGGCTTCCTTGTTGATGTTCATCCAGTCGCCAAATTCATTCAAGATTTTTTCTTCTTTCTCGTCAAAGGTTCCATCTGCCCGCAACGGCACACTCAACAACAAATTGCCGTTCTTGCTCACGATGTCAATCAACAGTTTGGCCACGTATGCCGCCGATTTATATTCATTTTTCTCGTAAATGGACGTATTGTAATGCCACCCGCCGATACAAGAGCATGACTGCCAGGGCTGGTCGATAATCTGATTGGGTGCCCCACGTTCCACATCCCATACCAATGCCTTCCGCTGGTTCTCGTCCAAGATTTTTCCGAACATCACCGCCTCCAGTTTTCCCTGATGTGTGGCCATGTTATGATTATAGAAATGTGCGGCAATTTTCAATCCGGCATCACTGATAGGATAAAAAGGAGCCACTGTCACATCAAAGTACAACAAGTCGGGATTGTAACGGTTGATAGCATCCAAGGTACGGTTATAGAAGTTTGTGCAATACTCCTGCGTAGGAATACACACTCCGTTGCCCCAGGCCCATTGACGGTGAATCATCCCGTTGTCCCAGCTGTTCTCGCTCAGCGGATGATTCTGTGCATACAAATCCTGTGGGTCGTATCCCTCCCACCACTTGCCTTTTCCGTCGGCCTTGGTCAACTTTCCATCATAAGGAATTCCCTTCTTCGGGCCAATCGTATCATGACGCTGTGAAGGTTCATACCAGCTCCAGGCATGATCGGCATGAAGGCTGATACCGAAATATAGTCCGTATTTACGGGCTGCTTTCTCCCATCCAGCCAGAATGTCTTTTTTCGGTCCCATATTTACCGAGTTCCAAGGCTGGTACTTGCTGTCCCACAAGTCCATGTTGTCGTGGTGATTGCCCAAGGCAAAGAAATACTGGGCACCGATTTTCTTGTAGAAAGCCACCAGCTTATCCGGGTCCCACTTCTCCGCCTTCCACAACGGAATGATATCCTTGAAACCTACTTCCGACGGGTGACCGTAATGCTCTACATGATATTTATATTCATTCGAACCTTCAATATACATGGAACGGGCCATCCAGTCGCCGGAACCTTCTACACATTGGGGCCCCCAATGTGCCCAAATGCCAAACTTCACGTTCCGGAACCATTCCGGCACCTGATAGTTGTTTTCAAGCGAAGCCCAAGTAGGTTCGAATTTCCCTTTCATCATTGGTTCGTCCTTTTCCGAAACCGGTACCTGATACGTTTGGGCAGACAGTCCGCCTACCATAGATAAAAATAAAGAAGCCAGTATGAGTTTTGCTTTCATAAGTATGATTATTAATTTAGAGTGTTTTTCTAAAAACAAATGTACAGAGAAACCGCAAAAACAAATAGGATTAAATGGTAAGTTTATAGGTCAATATCGACAAAACGCTACCCTCATACCTCTTTTTCACCTATTTTATTCACACTTATTTCGATGTCCTTTTACAAAGAGAAAAAATAAAACTGTAAATTTATCCCCAAAATTTAGCCTATGAATCTGCAAGTAGAACAACTGCATCCGCTGGTCCTGAATGTAGGGCTGGCCATCCACAATGCCGACTGGAACTGGAAAAACGTCAACAGCCCGTTTACCCGTCTATATTATGTCACGAAAGGTACTGCCCAGATAGAACTTCCTGACGGAATACACACCTTATATCCCAATCATATGTACTTTGTCCCGGCATTTACCGTGCATACCAACATCTGCCATTCACATTTCGTCCATTATTACTTGCATATTTATGAGGACCATTACTCGGAAAATGACTGGCTGGAACGCTGGGAATTTCCAATAGAGATAGAAGCCGGTCCACTCGATCTGCCCCTTTTCCAGCGCTTATGTGAAATCAATCCGCACATGATGCTGCCAAAATCCGACCCTACCACCTACGACAACAATCCAACCCTGATGCAGAACCTGCTCAAGAATCGGCAGAGAGCATTCTGCGACAAAGTAGAATCAAGAGGCATTGTACTGCAACTGCTGTCGCATTTCCTGAAACACGCCCAGCCCAAGGTAGCCATGGAAGACAACCGGATTGCCAAAAGTATCCTATATATCCGCAAACACCTCGACAAGCCCATCGAATTGGAAAAACTGGCTGAAATAGCCTGCTTGTCGAAAGACCATTTTATCCGGCTATTCAAGAAAGAACTGGGAACGACTCCCCTGCAATATATAAACCAAAAGAAAATAGAAAAAGCTCAACTGCTCCTGATTACAGAAGACCTGGCAGTCAAGGAAATTGCTTTCCAGCTAGCATTCGAGGATTATTCTTATTTCAACCGCCTGTTCAAAAAAATAACCGGCGTAACTCCTCAAGAGTATCGCCGGTTATATTAACGTAGAACTAAAAATTAATTGTAACCTTCATTCTGTTTCAGATTCTTATTCACATTCCTTTCACTCTGGGGAATTGGGAAATAACGATTGTGAGCGGCCCATGTACGAGTTTCAAACTGATAGTACATATTCTCGTCTACCGGTGAAGCAGCAGAGCCACTTCCTCGATAATTGGGTGCAGAAGGATCATCAGACAATTTCACACCCGTAAACGTGTGGTTCAATTCTTGTTCAGCGATACCCCAACGGAGCACGTCAAAATAGCGGAATCCCTCAAATGCAAGTTCCACCCGTCTTTCCTTACGCACCGCTTTACGTACATCTTCCTGAGTAGGCAAATCTGCTTTCTGGTAACCTGGCAGACTGACACGATTACGAATGTCATTGATGGTCAAATCAAGAACAGACTGGTCTACTTCACCCGGTGCCACTTCATTCAACGCCTCCAAATAGCTCAACAAGACTTCCGCATAACGCATAATCGGAGTGTAGGTCGGGGTCGAAGCGATATTGTTAGTAATTGAAGGATCACAACCTTTTTTCGGACAATACCCATTAAACAAAGCGTAACGGTTATAACTATCCGCAGTGTTAGGTCCCAAAAAACAATTATAAGTGATATCATTATAAGTTGTACCCGGATAAGATCCTACCGGAGGAAGAAATATGGAAGCATATAGTCTTATCTCCCGATTTACATATGGATCATTCTCATCATATACAGCCGATGTTTCAATACCCTTTCCATCTGTACAGAAATATTCTTTCACCAGTTCATTATAAGGAGCAAACTGATGCCAGCCACCATACGCACATTCCGGATACAAATATTGATAACGTGAGTTGGTATATTTATCTGCAATACCCATGATGCAGAAGATAGTTTCAGGACTATATTCGCCTCCTATTTGGAATAACTTTTCATAACTTTCTTCTCCATTCCGGCGATCCAACTCATAGTCTCCCGAAATAATCACCTCATGCAAGATATTTGCCGCATCTCTCCAACGATCCTGCGCCAGATACAAACGGGATAGCAGCACTTTTGCGGCAGCATTGGTCAAACGTCCATAATCCTCTGCATCATAACTGTCTGGCAGTAACTGGACAGCCTCCTTCAAATCGGTTTCTACCTGTGCATACACATCAGCTTGCGCTGTCTGAGTAATCGTATTCGCTTCTTCCACACTCAATGGGGCAAGTGGCATAGGTACGTCTTTAAAATAAAACGCCAAATTAAAGAAGAAATAAGCTCGCAAAGTCTTGACCTCAGCAATCCATTTTTCTTTAGTATCTTCATCCATCGGACATTTTTCTACGTTAGCCAGGAAATTATTATATTTTGCAATCTGGATATAGGCATTTTTCCAATACCACTCAATATTTCCATTAGTAGCCAACGTATTGGAGCTAGCCATCAAAGTTGTAAAATTTTCTTTTTCCGTACCATTGCCCCCGGCAAAATCCAGATACAATAATCCTTGAGGGGTAGCAAAATCATCGTGTGACCATCCGGTTTGAAACCGATAACAACCTACCAATGCTAAATATGCATCATTCTCACCGGTCCAGAATGTGCTTTCTGAAATAGCAGAAGGAGGGTTTTTCTCCAATAAATCCGAACAACTCACAAGTGTTCCTGACAAAGCCAATGTATAAATGGACAATTTGGCTATATGTAATATATTTAATAATGGTTTCATATACAATAGATTTAAAATAATTAGAACTTGAAGTTAAAGCCAAATGAATAAATCGCTGTAATCGGATAGTAAGAAGGAGAGTCTCCTGTACCAATCTCATTTTCAGGATCCCACCCCTGATAGAAACTGTTAAAGCTAAACAGATTCTGTCCACTTACATACACACGCAGCTTTTCTATACCTATTTTCTTCGTCCATGCCTGCGGTAACGTATAACCAAGTTGCAGATTCTTCAAACGTAAGAAACTTGCATTACGGACCCAATAATCAGATGTCTGCAGATTCGGGTTATTCATATTCAAGGTTTCCAAACGCGGATATTCTGCCCATTTATCAGGATTTGCTTCCGTCCAACAGTTTTCAGCCTGCCATCTTTGAATCTGTCCACCGTTATAGAACGCATAAGCCATATAAGAACCTATCTGACGTTGGTAACCTCCCAGTCCTTGGAACAAAGCAGAAAAGTCAAATCCCTTATAAGATGCGGAAAGATTCAAGCCGTAATAGAATTTAGGAGTCGTGCTTCCCAACACCGTACGGTCGTATTCAGCATCTACCTTGCCGTCGGGTACACCGTCGGGACCACTAATGTCCTTATAACGAACATAACCTGGTTTTAAATCGCTTTTTCCCACTAACTGTTCAGGCGCAGCGTCAATTTCTGCCTGATCTACAAACAAACCTTCTGTTTGATATCCATAAATAATACCTATTGGCTGTCCTACAATACGATTGTTGTTGATTTCCTCTGTAGCCCCATTGGCCAGTTCTTCTACTGCATTCTTCACCCATGTGAAATTAGGTGCAATACTAAACCGGAAGTCTTTTCCAATATGCCCATTATAACTTAAGTTAACTTCAATACCCTTATTGGATACGGCTCCTACATTTGATTCTCCTACACTTTGCCCGATAATACCTGCAACTTCCACCGGAGCAAGAATATCAGAAGTATATTTATAGAAATATTCAATGCTTCCGCTAAATGCATTATTAAACAAGCCAAAATCAAGTCCCACATTAGTGATTGCCGTTTTCTCCCAAGTAATTTCAGGGTTACGATAAGTAGAAACATACGTACCCGGAACTAAAGTCGCCGGATTACCTAACGGATAATTATGTCCTAAATCATATGTCTGCTGATAAGGGTATACACCGATATTCTGATTACCCAAGACACCATAAGAAGCACGCAGTTTCAAATTGTTGAATACTTCACCTATACGGGCATTTCTCCAGAAATCTTCTTCTGAAATTCTCCATCCGACAGATACGGAAGGGAAAATACCCCAACGGTTATCTTTCGCGAAACGAGAAGAACCATCATAACGCAAGTTTGCTTCCAACAAATAACGATCTTTAAATGCATAATTTACACGGCCAAAGAAAGAAACCAGCGCATATTCTTCCAAGGAACTGTTATTGGTTGCAGTAGAAGCATCTCCCGCACCCAGTTCATACAATGAATTATTAGGGAATGTATTGCGGTATCCCTCCAAACCTTTGTTAGACGTCTGTTCCACAGAAGTACCGGCTAGCACCTTAAAATCATGGCTGCCAAAGGTTCTTTCGTAATTAACCAATGCCTCTAAAATTGTATTTGTATTATTTGACGTCCATATATTTAATGTAGAAGGACCGATGGTCTTGTTTTCATCAAAATAAGTTTCGGCACGATAACTTTTGTCGTATTTCGTATAATATGTCACACCTGCTTTTCCTGTCAATGACAAACCCTTTATCGGTGTCTCCCACCTCAACTGTCCTGACGCACTGATATTGCGGCTGATATTCTGTACAAACGACTCACTGGCCAACCATGCTTCCGGGCTATAGTTATCCTGATATCCGAAAGAGCCATCGGATTTTTGTCCTGCATAAATAGGAGCTTCACGTACTGCATACCCAATAATACCGTCAATACTTGTCGGCTCTCCATTAGGCGCATTGTATTTATTATTATACGCATTGATGTTCAAACTTAAAGAAACCGATTTTCCCAACTGGCTTTTCAAAGAAAACAAAGCAGTCATTCGCTCATTGGAGGTCTTAGCTGTAAGTCCTTCCTGGTTTCTGTATCCGATAGACAAATTATAACTGGTAGTCGCATTTCCACCCTGAATACTGACATTGTGCTGATGCTGAAAACCTGAGCCACTTTCCAAAAGCCATTTCAAGTGATTCACATTAGGATAATTGTCTGGGTCCGAGCCATCTCTATATTTCTGGATTTGTTCTGTAGTATAAGCATCTTGTTTCCCCATATTCTGCATAGCCATATTATAATACTGTGCATACTCCCATGAAGGAAGGAAATCAGGAAGTTCTGTAGCTCTTTGCCAACCAAATGAGTTATTATAAGTAACTACCGTTTTTCCTTGTGCTCCCTTCTTGGTCTCAATCAAGATTACTCCATTGGCAGCCCGATTACCATAGATAGAAGCTGAAGCTGCATCCTTTAGGAAAGAAATACTTTGGATATCATTAGGGTCCACATCATCCAGATTACCAGACAATCCATCAATCAATACCAACGGATCGGTTCCCGCACTAGAGAAAGTACCTGTTCCACGAATTTTTACATTAGCACCAGTACCCGGACGTCCAGAATTTTGTACTACACTTAAACCCGGTGCTAATCCCGCAATAGCCTGCGCCGTACTCATGACAGGCTTGTTCATCAGGTCATCACTTGTGACAGCAGATACGGCTCCAGTCAGATTTACCTTCTTCTGTGTACCATAACCGACTACCACCACTTCATCCAACACTTCTGTATCCTCTTTCAAAACAATCCGCATCAGCTTCCCTGATACTGCTGGTACCTCTTGAGAATCATATCCTACATATGTGATTCGTAAAACATCCCCTGGATTAGCCGATAACGCAAAATTACCATCCAAGTCACTCACAGTCCCATTACTTGTATTTTTCACTAAAATACTAACCCCGATTAAAGGTTCTCCGTTAGTGTCTGTAATGTGACCTTTCACATTGTTTGTCCCTTGTCCCCATGTCACGGAACTCACACAGCAAGCAAAGAGCAATACAAACACTCTCAAGGCTTGCCACATTTGCTTAATAGAATTGTGTTTCATCTTTTTTAGATTTAAATTGTACATTGCAAAGTTAACTAACCGTATATCCATAATATAGGATTAAATAAACTTTCAATAACACAAAATCGATATATAAAGACAATTCACAACTAATTATAGGACTATATCGATATATATTTAACTATATCGGTACATACAAATCACAAAATCCATCCTTCTCTTATTGTCGTTTTACATCTATCTCTTCAGTAAACTCCATATTTTTATTGGTAACGTAAACCCACTCTATTCTACCTCCACTGTCATTACAAACCCGCCTCGCGGAAGGCAATTTATCTGCATAGTCTTATCTGAACCCGAAAGTTTACTAATCTGGAACTGATTGCTCTTCTGGCCATCGGCATACAAGGTAACTCCTTTGATTTTTTCGTGGATAAAACCTAAATCCACGGTAAGAGGCATGGATTCGTTGGTTCCGTTCAGTCCGCCAATATACCAACAATTTCCGTTCTTCCGGGCCATAATCACATGGTGGGAAGGATAACCGTCAAGCAATTTTGTGTCTTCCCATACCGTAGGCAGAGAAGAAATGAACGAACGTACCTCAGCCGGTTGAGCATGATATCCTTCCGGACGGTCGGCCAAGTGCTGCAACGCAGATTCAAAGACTACCAGCAAGGCTAGTTCATGACCGTTGGAAGTGATATGCGGATGCTGGGAATCAGTGAAAGTACAAGGAGTATAATCCATCGGCCCTATCACATTCCGGGTAAAGGGCAACGTACAGTTATGCCATGCAGCACTATCCGTCAGCACCTCCTTATTATTATACCATTCTGCTCCGTACACTGCTTCAACCGACATCATGTGAGGATACGTACGCTGCCAACCACGAGGAATTGTCGCTCCGTGAAAATTCACCATCAGATGATATTTGGTCGCATCTTCTAAGATATCGATAAAATAGTTCATCACCGACACACTGTCACGGGTAAAGAAATCCACCTTGATACCCTTCACTCCAGCCGATTCAAGCCAAGCGAATTCTTTCTGCCGTACTTCTGGCTTGTTCAGACGGTACAAAGGACCATACAGACACCATTCTGTAGAAGAATTGTACCACAACAAAGGTGAAACGTGTTTCTCTTTCGCATAGCGCAAGGCATCTTCCACATTGCCTCCATTTGCCATTTCATCCCATTCCGCATCAATCAGCATGTAAGGCAGATGAAAATCGGCCGCAAAATCAATGTATTTTTTCACAATCTGATAATCGTTGGAACCGTGGTTATAAGCCCAGTAAATCCAGGAAACGACTCCCGGTTTAATCCAGGACACATCCGTCAGGCGACAAGGCTCACTGACATCCGTAATCAAAGTAGATTCCACCACATCGGCCAATGAACCGATGATAGCTACACGCCAAGGAGAGCACCATCTGCCGGAAACCTTCGTCGGTTGCGACATTTCCACTTGATAGGCAGACTCGCCGGAGGCATTGTTCAGCCAGGAGCCACAATTCCCTCGCATGATATTGGCCTCTGATAAAAGGGTAAAAACAGCATCCGAGACTTCAAACAAAGCCGGAAATCCCCATTGGTTCTTGGAATAATCAGCCACACGACCTTTATTCTTCAAGTAGAAATCTTCATACGACTGACTCAACTTCTGAGTCCAGCGGGTAATGCCGTCCTGAAACTGGAAAGTCGTTTTTTCTCCGGCAATACTCATTTCTTCCTTCAATTCAGGAAACACATACCGAAAGGCAATACCGTCATCATACACCCGAAATTCCAAATCAAGTCGTACGTTTTGGGCGTTCTTGAAATGAAACACTTGCTGGTTTCCCTGATTCGTGCAATGACGGCGCTTGCCTGTCACCATCGTGTAATCCTCCTTCAACGGAACCACAGGAGAGGAATCCATATAAACAAACTCAGCATCCGCCTGTGAGAAACAAAGTCCCACATTATTAATATGTACCACCGGAATGGTTTCATTTCCTTTCTTATAAGATACCTTAAAACCATCTACAGAAGGGGTCGCGCTCACCACAATCTTTCCGTTAGGGGAACTCCATTCATCACTCGCTTTTCCAGACACACCGATTAAAAACATGCATACCAAACACACGTATGCTTTCCATTGATTAAATTTTCTTAGGCTATACATCATCTTTGTTTTAACTTATCTGCAAAATTATCCGTTCTTCCTTAAAATGAATTGTATAAAATTGTTTTATATAGGACAATATCGATTTACAATCAGAAGCAAGCTTTATTTATCGACTCCCTCTCTTCACATGAATCCTCCAGAGGGCAATATCCCAACCGTTTTTTTCAATATTAACAAAACAGGACAATATGAAACAGAGCTTGATAAAGAGCGGATAACAATATAATTTTATATAAAACTTCCCCTAAAAGAGAGGAATCGAAGAAAAACTTTCTACTTTTGCAACTTGTAATTAAAAGAACTCATTTGCAGATGAAAATAAAGTTTTTGCCATTGGTTGTAGCACTCTTTGCCGCAACATCCATAATGACATCGTGTTTGAACAATGATGTGGAACAAATTACCTATACTTCCGAAACCAGTATCACGGGGTTTTCACTGGGGACATTGAACATTGACCGCATCGGTAAAGACCAAAATGGACAGGACAGTGCATACGTAGATACCCTCGACTGTTCCAAGTATCCATTCACCATCAACCAAATGACAAGAGAAATAGAGAATAAAGACTCACTGCCGTATGGCACTCATATAGACAAGGTTATCACCAATGTCATTTACGATACAGGCATTTTATTTTATAGACCCAAAGGAGCCACAGAAGATACATTATGGGTATCTACCGACTCTATTGACTTCACGGATTGTCAAAAGACTCCTGTAGAATTCAAAGTACTTGCTTACAGTGGCGCAAAGGGACAAGCCTACAAAGTAAAGGTCAATGTGCACCAGCAAATTCCTGATACCCTTGCCTGGAAACAATTCAGCAATGCATTCAGTAACGGCACACTGAGCGAACAAAAAGCAGTTTATGCCAACGGGAAAGTGTATGTCTTCGGGAAAAACGGCAACAATTCGCATGTTGAATACACCAATGTATCGAATGACAATCCGACTTCCTGGACTCCGGTAACAACTGATGTACCTGAAAATATCGACACGTATTCAGCTACTGCATGGGCTGGGAACATTTATTTCTTAGCAGGAACAAGCAGCAAACAGCTTTACAAACTCAACGCAGAGGATGAGACAGTGACCTTGGAAGGTACAGAAACCTTCGATATGCTGATTGCAGGGAATGACATCAAAGAGGAACTGTATGCAGTAAAAGACGGGAAAAGCGGTATATATAAAGCTGGCACATGGAAAACGGATGACAATGCATTCGTACAGTTCCAGACCGGGAAACCATTCTTTACCAATACGGTTACCGCATCTTACAACACCAATCTGACTACGACAGTAGCTCTCTGCTACAACCAGGGAACTACGGCCAACGATACGACAGCTCTTGTTTTTGGCCGTACGTCAGCCGACAACCAATGGGAAGAAAGAATGCAGAATCTGCCATTGCCGAACTTGCAGAATGTAACCATGATTTATTATGACGGGAAATTATATGCCTTCGGAGGTGCATGCAACCAGCCGAAAGTGGAAGCCTTCAGTCAGTTCTACTGTTCCATCGACAATGGACTCTGCTGGCAACCGGTGACCGAATGCATGGCATTCCCATCCGATTTCAATCATCTATACACCACACACCACGGCAATTATTCATGTGCCGTGACTCCCAAACTGGAAGGAGGAAACTCTAAAGGAAACTTTATTTGGATTGTATGGGAAAATGGGGATATCAACCGTGGACGCATCAACCGTCTGGGATTCGCCCCCAAATGGTAAATCCATCAACCTTGAAAATAAAAGACTATGCTATATAAAGACCAACTGGATAAAAACCGGATACCGACGCATATCGCCATCATCATGGACGGAAACGGACGCTGGGCCAAACAAAGGGGACAAGCCCGCACGTTCGGACATCAGGCGGGAGCAGAGACTGTGCATGTCATTGCGGAAGAAGCAGCACGCCTGGGAGTGAAATATCTGACTCTTTATACTTTCTCCACTGAAAACTGGAACCGACCAGTAGACGAAGTGGCTGCCTTGATGAGTCTGCTCATGGACTCCATCGAGGAAGAGACCTTCATGAAAAACAATATCAGCTTCCGGATAATCGGGGATACCGCGAAATTACCGGAAAATGTGCTTGCCCGCCTGAACCAGTGTATCGAACGTACATCACAAAATACAGGCATGTGTCTCACCTTGGCATTGAGTTATTCTTCCAAATGGGAAATCACGGAAGCGGTCAGGACCATTGCCCGCGAAGTGAAGGAAGGTAAACTCGCTCCAGAAGAAATTACAGACCAGACCATCGACCGATGCCTGGCCACTCATTATATGCCCGATCCAGACTTGTTGATCAGAACAGGCGGTGAAATCCGGCTCAGCAACTACCTGCTTTGGCAGTGTGCTTACACCGAACTGTATTTCTGCGACACTTTCTGGCCGGACTTCAAGGCCGAAGAGTTATGCAAGGCTATTTGTGACTTTCAAAAAAGAGAACGCCGATTCGGCAAAACCAGTGAACAAATTTAACAGAGAACAATGCAAAATCGTTTTTCACTTATCCTGCTGATTGCAGCTTGCCTCTCTTCTATTTCGGTTGGGGGACAGGCTCAAGACAATAATACTACAACGGAACCAAGCAACAAACCGGTTATCCTCTACAACGGAACGCCGAAGAAATATGAAATCGCCGACATCAAGGTCAGCGGTGTGAAGAACTATGAGGACTATGTCCTGATAGGCATCTCCGGTTTGGCTGTAGGGCAGACCATTACCGTGCCGGGCGACGACATTACTTCCGCCGTAAAAAGATACTGGCGACACGGTTTGTTCTCCGATGTGAAAATCGTAGCCGATAAGATTGTAGACAACAAGATTTACTTGTCCATCCAGCTGACACAGCGCCCGCGTATCACCGACATTGTGATTCACGGCGTGAAGAAGAGTGAACGCGAGGATTTGCAGGCCAAACTGGGTATGGCTAAGGGTACACAGGTAACCCCGAACCTGATTGACCGTGCCAAAATCCTGATTAAAAAGCATTTCGATGAGAAAGGGTTCAAGAACGCGGAAGTCAACATCATTGAGCGGGAAGACCCGGAAAACAAGGAGCAGGTATATGTGGATGTGAACATCGACAAGAAAGCCAAAGTCAAGGTACACCAGATTACCATCGACGGCAACGAGGTGCTCACCGACAAGAAGCTGAAGCGTGTGATGAAGAAGACCAACGAAAAAGGTAAGCTCATCAACTTGTTCCGTGCGAAGAAGTTCATCGAAGAACGCTACGAAGAAGATAAGCAGAAAATCATCGACAAATATAACGAGTTGGGGTATCGTGACGCACAGATTGTCACCGACAGCGTGTCACCTTACGACGACAAGACCGTAGATGTATACATGAAAATCTACGAAGGACAGAAATATTACCTCCGCGACATCACGTGGGTAGGTAATACGGTATATCCTTCCGACCTGTTGAACGAACAGCTCCGTATGAAACGCGGCGACGTGTACAACCAAAAACTGTTGAACGACCGTATTTCAAACGATGAAGATGCCATCGGTAACAACTACTACAACCGTGGATATGTGTTCTATCGTCTGGACCCCGTGGAAGTGAACATCGACGGTGACTCTATCGACTTGGAAATGCGTATCACCGAAGGTCCGCAGGCCAGCATCAGCCACGTGCGCATCAATGGTAATGACCGTCTGTACGAAAACATCGTACGACGTGAGTTGCGTACCCGCCCGGGCGACCTCTTCAGTAAGGAAGCCTTGGAACGTTCCTACCGTGAAATTGCGCAGATGGGACATTTCAACCCGGAAAACATCAAACCGGATGTACAGCCGAACTTCGAGGACGGTACAGTAGACATCAACTGGGGACTGGAATCCAAGGCGAACGACCAAGTGGAATTCTCCGCAGGTTGGGGACAGACCGGTATCATCGGTAAGTTGAGCTTGAAGTTCACGAACTTCTCGTTTGCCAACCTGTTCCGCAAAAACGACAATTACCGTGGTATCCTGCCGCAGGGTGACGGACAAACCCTGACCATCAGCGGACAGACCAACGGACGTTACTACCAGTCATACAGCGTGTCGTTCTTCGACCCGTGGTTTGGCGGCAAGCGGCCGAACTCCTTCTCTGTATCAGCCTTCTATTCTGTACAGACCGACGTGAGCGACCAGTACTACAACTCTGCCTACATGAACAACTACTACAACATGTTGAGCGGATACGGCTATTACGGAGGTTACGGAAACTACTACGACAACTACGGATCTTTCTCCGATCCCGACAAGTCTATCAAGATGTTCGGTGTTTCTGTAGGATGGGGTAAGCGTCTGCGCTGGCCGGATGACTACTTTACTTTGTCGGCCGAACTGTCTTACCAGCGGTTCATGCTGAAAGACTGGAGCTACCTCTACATCAAGTTGAACAACGGACAGTATATGAACACCGGTAACTGTAACAACCTGAGCTTAAACCTGACCCTGTCGCGTAACTCTTCGGACAACCCGATCTTCCCACGTTACGGTTCAGAATTCTCGGCTTCCTTGCAGATTACTCCGCCTTACTCTTTGTTCAGCAAGAAGGACTATTCTACTTACGGAAAAGACAACTACCACGATGCAGCCAGCATGTACAAGTGGATTGAATACCACAAGTGGAAATTCAAAGCCAAAACTTATACAGCCCTGATGGATATCCAGAAATGTCCGGTCCTCATGACCCGTACGGAATTCGGTATCCTCGGTCACTTCAACAAGTACAAACGTTCACCGTTTGAAACCTTCTACGTGGGAGGTGACGGTATGACGGGTTACAGCTACAACTACGCATCCGAAACCATTGCCCTCCGTGGATATGAAAACGGTTCACTGACCCCGTACGGAAGTGAAGGTTATGCTTACATCCGTCTGGGTGCCGAACTCCGTTACCCGCTGATGTTGGAGAACTCCACCAGTATCTATGCACTGGGCTTCGTGGAAGCCGGTAATGCCTGGAACAACGTGACCGACTTCAACCCCTTCAAGTTGAAACGTTCTGCCGGATTCGGTGTCCGTATCTTCCTGCCGATGATTGGTATGATGGGTATTGACTGGGCTTACGGTTTCGACAAGATTGACGGTTCAATGCAATACAGCGGAAGCCAGTTCCATTTTATCATCGGACAAGAATTCTAACATTTAAAAACCAAAGAATTATGAAGAGACTCGTTTTATCCGTTTTGCTGTTAGTGGCCGCCATCGGCATGGCCTCAGCACAGAAATTCGCACTGGTAGATATGGAGTACATCCTCAAGCAGATTCCTTCCTATCAACAGGCCAACCAACAGATGGAGTCACTGTCAAAGGAATGGCAAAGCCAGATTGAGGCCAAAGCCAATGAAGCTAAAAAGATGTATGAAGACTACCAGAAGACAGCAGGTACGCTGTCGGCTGCCCAAAAGACCAGTAAAGAAGAAGCTATCGTAGCCAAGGAAAAAGAGGCGGCAGAGCTCCGCAAGCAATATTTCGGACCGGAAGGCGAAATGATGAAGAAACGTCAGGAACTGATTGCTCCGATTCAGGATGCCATCTACAATGCGGTAAAGGACATTGCCACCCAGCGTGGATATGATGCCGTGATTGACCGTGCCTCAGCACAAAGCATGATTTTTGCCTCTCCACGCATCGATATCAGCAATGAGGTTCTTGCAAAACTGGGATATTCAAATTAATTTTATACATTTGCAACCGGGGATTATAAAGACCGTTTTTACAATGAATTAATTAATAACAAATAGAAACTTGAGATTATGTTGAAAAAAATTGCTTTTTTACTTTTGCTCATCGCGCCGATGAGTGTATTCGCACAGAAATTTGCGCATTTCAAATCAATGGATATCATCCCGGTAATGCCGGAATATGCAAAAGCACAGACTGACATCCAGACCATGAGTAAACAATACGAAGATGAAATCAAACGTGCTTCTGACGAATTCAACAAGAAATATGCAGAATACCAGCAGGAACAGAAGAACCTACCGCAGAACATTCAGGAACGCCGTCAGAAAGAATTGCAGGACCTGAGCGAAAAGGGTATGCAGTTCCAGCAGGATGCACAGCAGCAGTTGCAGAAAGCATACGCTGACATGATGGAACCTATCTACAAGAAACTGGAAGATGCCGTAAAAGCTGTAGGTAAAGCCGGTGCTTATACTTACGTGTTCGACCTGAACCGTACGGACATTCCTTACATCGATGAAACTCAGTCAAAAGATATTACCAACGAAATCAAGACCAAGTTGGGCATCAGCCTGACTGCCGTTCCGGCTACTCCGGCTGCCGCTCCTGCTGCTACTCCGGCTCAGTAAGCAAAGGTTCTTTGTCGTCTTGACTTCTCATGTCATTCAGAGAAAACGAGAAAGGTTTCTCTGAATGACATTTTTCTTTTCCATCACTTCAACCGTTTTATCCATGCATCCGCTATCCGCTCCCCATACTGGCCCTATCGGAGTCTTTGATTCCGGCTACGGAGGCCTCACCATCCTTGGAAAGTTCATCGAACGACTCCCGCAGTACGACTATCTGTACTTGGGCGACAATGCCCGTACGCCTTACGGAACCCGTTCGTTTGAGGTAGTCTACGACTTCACACTCCAAGCCGTCAAGAAACTGTTCGAACTGGGTTGCCCGCTGGTGATTCTGGCCTGCAATACGGCTTCCGCGAAAGCCCTCCGCAGCATCCAGCAGAACGACCTGCCTCACCTGGACCCTACCCGGCGCGTACTGGGAGTAATCCGCCCCACAGTGGAATGCATCGGCCACATCACACGCAACGGACACGTTGGCTTGCTGGCCACAGCCGGCACCGTACGCTCGGAATCATATCCGCTGGAAATCAAAAAAATCTATCCTGACATTCAGGTGACGGGAATGGCCTGCCCCATGTGGGTGCCGTTGGTAGAAAACAACGAGTACGACGGAGACGGAGCCGACTATTTTGTAAAAGAATACATCAATGCCATCCTGCAAAAAGACCCGGATATCGACACCCTGATTTTAGGATGCACCCATTATCCGCTGCTCCTTCGGAAGATACGGCAGTTTACCCCGCCCCACATTCAGTTGGTGACACAAGGAGAATACGTGAGCGAGAGCCTGAAAGACTATCTCTCGCGTCACCCGGAGATGAATGCCCGCTGTTCGAAAAACAAACGCCGGGAATTCCTGACCACAGAATCGGAAGAAAAGTTCCGCGAATCAGCCTCCATTTTCTTGCACCACTCAGACGTGCAAGTACGCAACGTCGTGCTGGAATAACATAAAAAATGGCCCTTCCCCAGGCAAATTTACCCAGGAAAGGGCCATTCTTCCTTTTACCCTCTATCTATCTTATTCTGCCACAAAAGTGACCCGCTGCACATTGCGGCTGTCCGGACCGACCATCACCTCAAACTCGCCCGGTTCATATCCATATTCCAGACGGGAATTATAATACTTCAGGTCCTCGTCATCCAACACGAATTCTACCTTCCGGGTTTCTCCCTTTTTGAGGAATATCCGCTGGAAAGCTTTCAGTTCCTTCACCGGACGAGCAATTTCGGCATACACGTCGTGCAGGTACAGCTGTACAATCTCCACTCCGTCATACCGGCCTGTATTCGTCACCGGTACCGTCACCTTGAGCTGCCCGCCTTTCGGGAGCCGTTCCGCACTCAATTTCAGCGTTCCGTAAATAAACGTAGTATAGCTCAAACCATAACCGAACGGATACAACGGCTCGTTGCTTTGGTCGATGTAGTTGCTGGTATAACGGTTGAAAGAAGTGTCGTCTGCATCCGGACGCCCGGTATTCAGGTGATTGTAATACAGCGGCAATTGCCCTACGGCACGCGGGAAACTGGTGGTCAGTTTTCCGGAAGGCGATACATCCCCAAATACCACATCGGCAATGGCATCGCCTGCCTCACTGCCGGCAAACCACACATTCAGAATGGCCGGCACATGCGCAGACTCCCAGCACAAGTCCAACGGACGTCCGGTAAACAATGCCAGCACGACGGGTTTTCCGGTGGCCACCAACGCCTTCAGCAAATCTCGCTGTGCATCCGGCAACTGAATTTCCGTACGGGAAGCAGATTCGCCACTCATCTCGGCACTCTCACCCAATGCGGCCACAATGACATCGGCCGAAGCCGCTACGCGCAATGCCTCCGCCCGCAACTGGTTATCATTACCACGAACCAACGGACGAGGACCCACAGCTCCTTGCTCCATCTGCTCATCATAATACAGATTACTTCCTTTGGCATACGAAACCGTCGCTCTGTCGCCTACCGCTCGACGGAACGCGTCGTACATCGTCACATGCCGGTCGGTTGCACAATTCATGCTCCACGTACCGCACATGTTGTTCTGCGCATCCGCCAACGGACCAATCAACGCAATGCGTCCTTTTTTCTGCAAAGGCAGCAACTGGCCATCGTTTTTCAGCAAGACGAAGGTTTCCGTGGCAATCTCACGTGCCGCCTTGCGGTGTGCCTCCGTGAACAGCTCCTTCCGTGCCCGCAACGTATCACAGTATTTATACGGATTCTCAAACAAGCCCAACTTATACTTGGCCTCCAGCACCCGGCGGCAAGCCTCATCAATGCGTTCCTGCGTCACGGCTTTTGCCTTCAGCGAAGCCTCCAAGGTATGCAAAAAGCCATGCGTCACCATATCCATGTCCGTTCCCGCATTCAAGGCCCGGGCAGAAGCTTCCTGCACATCGGCCACTCCATGACTTTTCATCTCTCCGATGGAATTGTAGTCCGTCACCACAAAGCCCTGGAATCCCCATTCGTTCCGCAGCAAATCAGTGAGCAACCACTTGTCGGCCGTAGCCGGCACCCCGTTGATGGTATTGAACGAGCTCATCACTGAGCCCACTCCGGCATCCACCGCCCCCTTATACGGACGGAGATACACATTGTACATCCGGTTGCGGCTCATATCCACCGAATTGTAATCACGTCCTGACTCTGACGCGCCATAAAGGGCAAAATGTTTCACACAAGCCATGATTTCATTGTGCTGCTTCATGCCGTCGCCCTGATAACCGCGCACATACGCACCTGCCATCAATGCACCGAGGTATGGATCTTCCCCGCTTCCTTCCGCCACACGGCCCCAACGGGCATCCCGGCAGATATCGACCATCGGGCTGAACGTCCAGCTCACCCCATCGGCACTGGCTTCCGTGGCAGAAATGCGCGCCATGCGTTCTACCGCCGCCGTATCCCAGCTGCACGACAATGCCAGCGGAATCGGGAAGATGGTCTCATACCCATGAATCACATCGGCACCCACCATCAACGGGATACCCAGACGACTTTCCTCCACCGCCATCCGCTGAAGCTGATAAATTTTGCCGACTCCCTTCACATTGAAGAAGCCGCCGACTTCCCCAGCACGAATAGCCTCCGCCAACTGGCTGTTCTTCACCGAACCCGACACCAAGTCATTTCCCGCCGGCAGATTCAACTGTCCCAGTTTTTCCTGCAAAGTCATCCGCCCCATCAGGTCACTGACAAAACGGTCCATCTCCGCATTCTGTCCTCCGTTTCCCGAAGAACTGCATCCTGCCATGACCAACAACAGGAGGCCTGCTTTCACAAACTGACTTATTTTTCCCATAGAAACAATCGCTTTTAATATTCTGACTTTCAAAAATATCATTTTTTCGGACATAATCGGTTGAAAATCCACGGATTATTTTGCCCGCAGAAAACGCACTTACGTTTGAACTAAAACGCAAGGACGTTTCAACTGAAACGCAAGGACGTTTTACTTAAAACGCACTTGTGTTTAAAGGAAAACGCAAGTGCGTTTTTCCAACCTACAAAGACCCTTCATAAACCACTGATTATCAATTAAAAATAGAGTTTCTCTCAAAACTAAAGAAATTTATTTTTCATTTATTAATAAATAATATTTCCATTCCGCATCTCATTACTATATTTTTGTGGAAAATACAAAATAGAAACCAAGAATCAATACGAACAAAAGGGTACGTAATAAAAAAACACATTATCTATCTGATAGCCTAAAATAACCAAAAACTAAAACGAAACAACTTAGAAACTAATAAACACTCACGCAAAAGAGGGAAGAATGCTTACCCGCATTTCTTCCTCTTATTAAAAAACCTAACCTTAATCACCATGAAAAAGAATTTATTTTTCGCGTCTTTCACGATGCTGTTGCTCCTGATACTTTCTTCCTCGGGATGCAAAGAAAAAGAAGATCTCAAAGACCGTTTCTTTTCCATTGAGGAAGCAGACATGAATCTGGAATTTGGAAGTACTCCGGAAAACAAAATCATCCTTGTCAAAACCAACCTGTCACTGAACGACTGGAAAGCCGAAAGTGAAGCCAACTGGCTTTTCCTGTCTACCCAAGAAGATGCTTCTCAAGGCGCAAGTCTGAAAATTTCCGCTACGGCCAACACCTCCGGGGAGCGCAGAACAGCGGTGGTCAAACTGCTGTCTCCCGTACAGAACTATATCCTCAACGTGACCCAATATGGCTCGTCCGACATCGTCCTCAGCGAAGACATCAAAGTGCAGCCTTCTGGAGGAAAAGCCAGCGAATGCCAACCCGGACAAGACATCGAGAACACCTGGGACGGCAAATTCTCTGCCGACGGCGCCAATCCCTATCACTCACCATGGGGGAAATCGGCCAACTTCCCAGTCACACTGGAATATTATTTCCAAGGGGGTGCCGACATAGACTACCTTATTTATTATACCCGCTCCGGAAACGGAAACTTCGGAGAATTTGACTTGCTGATTGCTACCGATGAGGAGCACTCGGACTGGAAGAAATATGGTTCCTACAATTTCCGCATGCAGAATGCACCTTCCAAAATCACCTTCAAGACCACCCAGAAAGTCACCGGTATCAAATTCGAAGTAAAATCGGGCGCCGGCAATTTTGTAAGCTGCGACGAAATGGAGTTCTATCGGTACAACCAGAAAAACACCTTGGAAAAAACGCTGCTCACCGTATTCGATGATATCACTTGCAGCACTTTGAAAGAAGGTGTGACCGACGAACAAATCAATGCCCTCCCCGACTATTTCGTCCGACTGGCCAAAGCCCTCCAAAACAATACTTACGATGCGCATGAAAAAGAATTCCGCATCCGTGAATATGCCCCTTACAGCATACCAGAGGAGTGGGCCACCAAACTGATGACCAAGAAATACAGCAACCTGGACAATCCTACCGGTATTTCGGTACAGCAAGGTGATGAAATTATCGTACTGGTGGGCGACACCCACGGCCAACAGATTTCCTTGCAAAGCATCTGGGAAAGCGGACAGGAATACAAACAGACCAACGTAAGCGGAGAAGTATACTTCCTGTCACCGGGCATCAACAAACTGACCATGCGCAAGGAAGGACAGCTTTTCGTCATGTACAACACCGACCTGACCTCACCCGATGCCCAGCCCATCAAGATTCATATCCCGATGGGAAGCGGAAAAGTGACCGGTTTCTTCGACCTGAAAGAGCACAAGACTGATGAAAAGTATGCCGAACTCTTGAAGAAAGCCACCCACAAATATTTCTGTGTACGGGGCGAGCGCATCATGTTCTATTTCCATACTTCAAAGATGCAGGAGTTCGTCCCCAACCAGATACTGTCGGCCATCAACCTGTGGGATGACATCATCGGCTGGGAACAGGAACTGATGGGCATCGAGGATGTACGCCCGTCACAGGTGAACAACCACATCTTTGCCATCTCGCCGGAAGGAAGTTACATGTGGGCTACCGACTATTGCATCGGCTTCGTCTATACGTACCTGAACAACATCCTGCTGAAAGAGAATGTCATGGCCGCCAAAGACAACGCCTGGGGACCGGCTCACGAAATAGGGCACATCCATCAGGCCGCCATCAACTGGCCTGGCAGCACGGAATCGTCCAACAACCTGTTCTCGAACTACGTGTTATACAAACTGGGAAAATACTGCTCCAGAGGCAGTGAACTGAACGACTTGGCCGATTCTCGCTTTGTCTATAAAAAAACATGGTATAACATGGGAGATGCCACGCATCAAGGAGAAGACACAGAGATACACATGCGCATGAACTGGCAACTGTGGAATTATTATCACCGTTGTGGACACAATCCTAAATTCTGGCAGACCTTGTTCAAACTGCTGCGTGAAGACCGGATTGTAGAAAGCGATCCAGGTGCCGCCCAGCTCAAGTTTGCCATGAAAGCCAGTGAAGCGGCCAATGAAGACCTGACCGACTTCTTCGACTTGTGGGGTTTCTTTATCCCGGGAGAAGACACCATTGACCAGTATGGTACCTGGAAATATAAAGTGACAGCCGAAATGATCAAAGAAGCCAAGGACTTCATGAAGAAATTCCCGAAACCCAAACATGCCTTCCAGTACATTGAAGACCGTAAGGCCGGGGACACCGGACTGGATACCAAACCTTCGGACACCGGATATTACACCCAGTTTGAAGGGGAAGTGAAACCCATCAGTTCTAACATTGTCTACTCCGTTTCCGGAAGAAAATATACCGTAGAAAACGGAGAAAATGCAGTGGCCTTTGAACTGCGGAAAAACAACGCCGAAGGCGAACTGATTTATTTCTTCAACATGTTCAGCTACGACATTCCGACGGGTGTGGACCTGACCAATACCCAACTCTATGCCGTACAGGCCGACGGAAAGCGAATTGAAATCCACAAGAAATAAGTATTTCTTCTCATACAGAAACAGAAAGGGGTACCGGCACACACGCCGATACCCCTTCTTCCTATCATGTAGTTTTCAAAATCTCCGTTATTTGTTCAGCTTCCAGGTGAACCCGTCTTTGGTATCTTTCACCTCAAAGCCCAGTGCAGCCAGGTTGTCGCGAATCTTGTCGCTGGTAGCCCAGTCTTTGTTGGCTTTGGCCTGCATACGCTGTTCCAACAGCATGTCGACCACTTTTCCATAGGCTTCTTCACGGGCCGCATTGTTTTCAGCCTCTGCCTTCAGTCCCAAAATGTCGAACACGAACAACTGGAATACGCTCTTCAGTTCTTCCAAGTCTTCGGCACTGATGGTCGCCTTCTTGTCGATGACCGTATTGATCATGCGGGTGGCATCAAACAGGTGTGAAATGACAATCGGTGTATTCAAATCGTCGTTCATGGCTTCGTAGCACTTCTCGCGCAAGCCCTGCGGTTCGATGCCCGAAGTGGTCTTCGACGGAGTGATACGTTCCAGGTTCTTCACGCCTTCCAGCAGACGTTCCAATCCCTTTTCAGCAGCCTGCAACGCCTCGTTGCTGAAGTCTACCGTACTGCGGTAGTGTGCTTGCAGAATGAAGAAACGAATGGTCATCGGTGTATAAGCCTGTGTCAGCAGCTTGTTGGAGCCTGTAAAGAACTCATCCAAAGTGATGAAGTTACCCAACGACTTACCCATCTTCTGTCCGTTGATGGTAATCATGTTGTTGTGCATCCAGTAGCGTACCATCTGATGACCTTCTGAAGCGACCGCCTGTGCAATCTCACATTCATGGTGTGGGAAAATCAGGTCCATACCTCCTCCGTGAATGTCAAATGTTTCACCCAGGTACTTCCGTCCCATGGCCGTACATTCACAGTGCCAGCCCGGAAAACCGTTGCTCCAAGGTGACGGCCAGCGCATGATGTGTTCCGGCTGTGCACATTTCCACAAAGCGAAGTCGGCCGGATTGTGTTTCTCTTCCTGTCCGTCGAGTTCACGGGTGGTGTTGAGCACGTCATCGAGATTACGTCCTGACAATACGCCGTAATGATGGTCTTTGTTGTACTTGGCCACATCGAAATAAACCGAACCCTTGCTTTCGTACGCATATCCGTTTTTCAGGATCTCTTCTACCAGCTGAATCTGTTCAATGATGTGTCCGGACGCATGCGGTTCGATGCTGGGCGGCAACACATTCAATGCTTCCATGGCTTTATGGTAGCGCAACAGATAATACTGTACCACTTCCATCGGCTCCAGCTGTTCCAGACGGGCCTTCTTGGCAATCTTGTCTTCTCCATCGTCGGCATCGTGTTCCAGATGGCCTACATCGGTAATGTTACGTACGTAGCGCACCTTGTACCCCAGATGCTTCAGATAACGGAACAAGATATCAAACGTAATGGCGGGACGAGCATGTCCCAGATGGGCATCCCCGTAAACGGTAGGCCCACACACATACATGCCCACATGAGGAGCATGCAAAGGCACGAAAAGTTCCTTCTTGCGGGTCAGTGTATTGTAAATGAAAAGTTTGTTATTCTCCATAATTCAAAAGAGTTAGGTTGCAAAGTTATAAATTAAAAAGAGAAAAGCGTGATTTCGGCTAAAAAATCACGCTTTTCTCTTTACAATATCCTCTTGTTATTTTGTCAAGATTATGCCACCTTCCGGCTGAATCACCACTTTCACTTCGGCCGGATTCTTAATTTTCAGTTCTTCTAACTGCGGCTGATGTTTCTTATCGTCCAAGTAATAAGAAACCGTTTCACCTTTCTGCCACATCGGTAAGTTCAGCGTCAGTTTCAACGGTTCTTTCTGGGCATTTACACCTACCACATACCAGCGGTCGCCATGGCGGCGGGCCAGCACACAATATTTACCGGGATAGCCGTCCAGGAACATGGTTTCATCCCAAGTGGTCGGCACCTGCTTCATGAAGTCGATGGCCAAGGCCGGCGCATCGGTCAGGTTGTTCGGAGCCAGGGCAAAGTTCTGAATCGGGTTCTGATACAGCACGGCCGTAGCCAACTGGAACACATCGGTGGTCTTGCGAATAGTTCCTCCGTCGTTCGTCCGGTTGTAACGCTTGTTCAGCAGCGTACCGCCGAACTCCATACAGCCGATGGTGTTACGGATAAACGGATGCAGGCAGGCATTGTAGGCCTCCATGTCGTCAAAATGCTGGTTGAAGATCAAGTTCTCTGAAGCCAGTACCGCCTCGCTGCCCACATAGTTGGGATACATCCGTTCCCATCCGCGCGGAATAGTGCAGCCGTGGAAGATGATCATCAGGCCGTGTTCGTTGGCATCGGTCAGGATATCTTCGTACAAGCCCATCATCTGCTGCTTGTCACTGCCGAAGAAATCCACCTTCAGTCCCTTCACACCGCATTTCTGCAACCACTTCATTTCTTTCTTACGAGCTACAGAGTTACTCATGCACTGCTTGGCATCCTGTGGTGCATTGTTCCAGTAGCCGTTAGAGTTGTACCACACGAACACGTCCACCTTCTTCTGGTGTGCATATTGGAAGAGTTTCTCCATCTTTTCGCGGCCGATGTTCTTCTCCCATCCGCCGTCAATCAAAGTGTATTCATAGCCCATCTCGCTGGCCAAATCGATGAAACGAACCTGGTCGTCGTAGTTGATGCTCGGGTCCTGCCACATAATCCAGCTCCAGGTGGAACGTCCGAACTTGTAGTCCTGCGAAGGTTCATACAACGGATCTACCACATCAAACGGCACGGTGGTTTCCACAATCGGCTTCAGGCCGTTGCCCACCGTAATGGTACGCCAAGGGGTTGCACCCGGCAAAGCCAGTCCCGGAGTGGAAGAACCCAGTCCGTTCATCTCGCCCGGATTCGGGAAAGCAATGCTATACAGTCCGTCTTTAGTGGCATCGCTCAAGTGAGATGCACAGTACAAACTGCGTACACCGGTTTCCGAAACCAGTGCCCAGTTTTCGCCTACGTGGAAAAGTGCTGGGAAAGTATAGCCTTCGCCGTATTTAGAAGGAGTAGCCACCGGCTCGTCGGGCACGTATTCTTCTTCGTAACTCGGTTTGGTACGCATCCATCCAACCATCGGGTCGCTTTGCGGAGAAAGGAAGGTCGTAGTAGAAGAAGGGAAATCAAATCCGGTCGCTTCCTTCTCTACTACCATACAAGCTGTTTCGCCATACTGAGGCATCTCGTAGCGGAACGCAATGTCATTGTTGCTCAGCTGAAACACGATGTCCACTTTTTTCTTATCCGCGTTTTCCAGTGTCACGGTCAGCTTGTTAGCTGCATAATGCACCGTAGAGCGTTTGATACGGGTCTGCGTATAGGTTTTGTCCACTTTGTCCGCTTGCTGTCCCACAAACGTCATCTGCTGACTGAAATCGCCGATATTGGACACAAATCCCAACGGAGAGTTCTCCAATACGGTCTTGCCGTCGTAAGTTACCGAATAAACGGGTTTACCGTTCTGCAACTGAAAATCGAGTTTCAAGCGGGCATCCGGTCCAGTGACTGCCGCTTGCTGGGCAAATAACTGAGAGGCCAATAATGCCAATGTGCTAAAAAGTACTTGTTTCTTCATAGGTGTTTTTCAGATAATTACTAATCAGGACAAAAATAGGAATTAAGTGTGAAATCAACAATAAAATTTCCACTAAAAAACTATCACAAATTATGCAATATCGATATAAAAAAGATACCGCTTTGAAGTATTATACTCCTCGCGGCATCTCTACAAACCACCTTTTAAAAATCGACTATCGGCCATCCATCGGATGTCCACGTCATTTCTCGTATAATCAATTTCGGTACTCCTTCTTCTGCTACTGAATAAGCATGACAAATAAAATAATCCTTCCCATCCAGATGATAAGCGGCATTGTGCCCCACTCCGGCATAATCCTTGTTGCCCTGAATGACCAGCGAACCGCCTCCCTTATCCATAGTTTTTCCGTCTTTATCCAAGTAAGGTCCGGTCACTTTTTTTGAGCGTCCCACCATCACCTTATAATTGCTTTGCAATCCCTTGCAACAATAATCAAACGAGACAAAGAGATAATAATAATCACCGTGACGCATGATAAAGGGAGCCTCTACGGCTCCGTCACCAGCCTCTGCTTCCGGCAAGTCGAATGTACGCGGACGACGACACAACGAATGCCATTCTTCAGGCTGTGCCACCCCGTTCAAGTCCGGAGTCAGTTTGACCAATTTAATTCCGTCCCAAAAGGAACCAAAATTCATCCAGGGAGTACCTTCCTCATCAATGATGATATTCGGGTCAATGGCATTCCACATGTCCCGGTGAGGAACCGACTGAATCACCTTGCCGTGGTCTGTCCACTTGAAGTCCGGACTGGAAGGGTCGAGAGTAGGATTTGTGGCATGCCCGATGGCAGACGTATTCTTCCCAAATGCCGAACAGGAATAAAACAAATGATACAACCCGTTATGATAAAGAATATCTGGTGCCCAAGTATGTCCGTTATAGCCCTTGATGGCTTCTACCGCCCATTGGGGTGCCTTGTCGAATACCGGTTTCTCGAATTTCCAGTTTTCCCTGTCTTTGGAGGACATGACGGAAATCCCCTGCCCGGTAGCGAATAAATAATAGGTATCGCCCTGCTTGGCCAACACCGGATCATGGATCATTACCTTACTGGTAGGAATGACGGATAAACTTTTCTCCGGCGAAGATGCGTAGGCCATACTTGTTACGGCCAGTAAGAAAAATGAAAAGAGGGTATTTCTCATACGATTCACAAATACTTTAACTGAGGTTTTTTACTGAAACAAAAATACTATTTTCACCATCTCATCAGGTAGAGAATAGTTTCCAAAAAGAGGACATTTGCATCTTATATAAAAAAGACGCCCTGCAAACAAGAAATTCCTTGCTTACAAGACGTCTTTAAATCTAATAATCTATAACTAAATCATTATTCGGAAAAAGCCAATTTAAATGGCTCCGTAAAAATCATCGCATCAATGCCTGAAATCTTCAAGCCCATTCTTGCATAAATGAAACCTGTTTGCGGCAATGAAGCATTAGTGGAGTTGATAGAGAATCCGCTCAGGTCCACCTGCAAAGAAACCGTCTGACCGGCCTGTACTCCGGTTGCTTCGGAATATCCACCCGCACCCAAGTTACGTATATCATCCACAATAATGTTACGGCCTACATACAAACCAACTTTCTCAATGCTCTGCCCCGGAGTAACTTCCGTAATCTTACAAGAGGCAGTAACCAATCGACCGTTACAGTCAGCAGTGGCATCGTCTAACAGATAATAAGGAGTAACCGGCATCTCGATAACCTCTCCATGGTAGTTATTCACGGTAATCGTATCATTGACAGTAGGGTTCACCCACGGTCCCAGGTTATTCTGACGAATCAGTTTATAAGTCTTGCCTCCATATACGCCTGCGCTGAAAGTACCATCTTGGGCCACCTGCACATTCATATACGTACTTGAAGAGAGCTCCCATCCCGGCTCATACAAACGGAAAGTCACCTGATTGTTTCTCACATAAATCGATCTTCCATTATAAACCACTTTTCCCACCAGATTAATATTAGGAGCCTCATAGTTATCCAGCTCACAGGAAGTGAAGCAGACAACCAGCAATAAGGATAATAAATAATATATCTTTTTCATACGAACTCAATTTTCTAATTACATATTCGGATTCTGTACCAATTTCGGATTCTTATCCAACGCATCCTGTTCAAAAGCAGTGTAGTAATTACCGATACGGAAGTTACGCGGAACTTTGAAACGAGGAGCAATCTTACGGTCGAAGATAAACTTGTTATTGTCAGGACCGCCTACAATACGATAAGGATAAAGAGCATAAAGCATGGTAGTGGTAGACTGAACACCATTCCACAATTTATCGGCCTTACGCAAGCGTTTCAAATCCCACAGACGATGGTCTTCCAAGGCCAGCTCACGGCGACGTTCATTCAACAAGTTATCAATGGTCAGATCTGCAGCCGTCCAGGAATTAGCTCCCAATCCAGCACGCTGACGAACCAGATTCACATATTTCAATGCCTGTTCAGCATAAGTTCCTCCCAGTTCCATACCAGCTTCTGCCGCATTCAAATAAATTTCGCCCATACGGAAATACACATACCAGATATAAGAACCTTGACCACGCGCAGAAGAACCGATGGTAGAATCGACATACTTACGAAGATTGAAACCGGTATTGGTATAAGTAGCACGGCTCAACGGACCGTCATTTCCAACCAACGTACCGCCATCACCGCCATCGGCTACTTCAAACTTGGAATTAGGATCGGCTCCTTCTCTCAGTTCATAAGTTCCATTTCCCTGATAAATAGCTACACCAGCCTGTATGTCAAGTGTCTTTCCCTTAAATTCCTGGTCGGGCACCAGACAAGTTCCTTTCAGACGTACATCTGCAATACTAGAGAATATATCCCCACGTTTTTCATATACAATGTAATTGCCTGATGCATCTTTATCCTTGATCTCACCGTAAGTTTCCACCAACTGCAGCGTCGGACAAAGGTCGGAACCGTTATCATTATCCTCATTCATGGAATGAGCGATATTCGCAAATGAGAACGTATGGAATTTGCTCGCATTGTAGTCTTTTGTCCAAAGCACTTCTGAATTATTATCCTTTGAACAAATGGCGTTGTAGAAATTATCGGCAGAAGGACTGCTGATACCCTGCAAGGTATTGTTGGCAAATTCATCAATGATACGTTTGGAAGCAGCAAAGGATTTCTCATAATACGGACGAGGATCTTCACCGGTCATACCCACTACTCCAGGCTGCAAAGGCTGGTTAATCTCAGGGAGGTTATATTTAGCAATAGAACCAGCATACAGCATACTCCGGCTTGCCAAGGCCAAGGCAGCCCACTGGTTTGCCCGTGATTTGTTGGTCACATTGTTATTACCTGCCAGATCAGCTTCAATATCCATACATTCATTGTACACAAAGTTGTATATCTCAGCTTCTGAAGAACGAGGCACCTGAAGCTCGGTTACGTCCATACCTGGAGTATATTCCTGTGTTTCGGTCACCAAAGGCACTCCACCCATTCGGATACACATCTGGAAATAGGCATAAGCTCTCAGGAAACGGAACTCTGCAGTATACAGTGCCTTCTCCTCATCGGATATTTTTGTAGACACGGTGGCCAATGATTCTATGGCCTGGTTACATTTATAAATATACTGATAGTCGTAATAACGGAATTCATCGTAGCTATATTCCACCATCTGGTTACGGGCTGATTCTACGTCCTGATTCATCAATCCGCACCACATAAAGTCATCTATCAAGGAGAAGTTCACGTCATTATCCAAATTACCGTTCGTGGCTACATCGTTATACAATTCAGCCAAAACTCCTTCAATCAGCGAATTGTCATTCCAGACTTGCTCTGAGGTCAAAAAATCCGTCGGTTCAGTATCTCCTAACCACGAATCACAAGAGGTCAAAGAACCACTGAGCATCGCTGAACATAAAATATATAATATTTCTTTTTTCATAATTACTTACTATTTAAAAGTTAAGATTCAAACCAAAGGAAATGGTACGTAAGTTCGGTGTTACCAAGGCACTATTAGAAGTGATTTCCGGATCCAGCTGGTAACGATGCATGTTATCAATACTAAACAAGTTATAAGCATTTACATAGAAACGCAAACGGTTCAGACGCATCTTGTTGGTAACAGCCTTCGGCAAAGTGTAACCTAATTCCAATGTACGGAGTTTCAGATACCATACCTTCTTTACCCAGAAGTCGCTACGACGTGTAAAACTTACATTGGCACCAGCATAACGGGTAGCAGGGAATTCTCCGGCAACCCAGTCAGAAGTCGGATCCGTCGGGTCTACACGATGCCAGCTGTCAGTCAACAAATATTCGGTAGAGTTACCATCCCCTTGGAATGGATAAGCTACTTCCCAACACATTTCGTAAGACTGTCCGGCAGCTCCATTCCAGTCCATCTGCAAGTCGAACCCTTTCCATTCAAATGAAGAATTCAAACTGAAGTTCATATAAGGAAGTTCTCCGGCACCATACGCAATCGGACGTTCATCCAGTTCGTTGATGACACCATCACCATTTTGGTCTTTATAAATAAAGTCTCCTGGCAACATGGTAGAGTTACCTTCTCCATCATTATCTACTGGATAATTCTGAATCTGTTCGTAGTTCTCAAAACGACCGGCAATTTCATAACCCCAGAAGGTAGAAGCCCAACGGTTTTCAGTTGAATTACGGTATTCATCCCAGCTTGAACCGAAACGTGGCTTGTAAGATTCACCCATCATGCGGCGAGCCAATGTGAAGTTACCGCCGATAGAATATCTGAAATCATTTACCTGATCTCTCCAGTTGATACCGAATTCCAGTCCTTTATGATAATCTGAGTTCAGGTTTTCATTGGAAAGGTCGAAACCGACTTCCACAGGAACCAATACATCGTAACGCATGGCAGGAAGACCGGTACGCTTACGTTGGAACAATTCGAATGTACCGCTCAAACGGTCATCAAAGAAACCAAAATCCAAACCTACATTCACCAAGGTAGATTTAATCCAGCTCAGGTTGGTAACAGGTACTCCACGATATTCCACTCTTGAAACCGCAGTTCCGTTCAACACTGCGCCGTCTGCCGTATTACCATACGTGTAGCCATCCAAGAATGCATAAGGAGTTACAATATCAGCACTATTATATTGGTCATCTCCCATCTGTCCCCATGATGCTCTGATTTTCAAGTTAGACAGTTTGGTCACCTCTCTCACATTTTCCATGAAAGACTCTTCAGAAAGTCTCCAACCAGCCGATACAGAAGGGAAGAATCCCCAACGATGTCCTTCCGCAAACAGGTAAGAACCGTCATAACGTCCACTAAATTCAGCAAAATACTTACTGCGGTAATCATAAGCTGCACGGAATACCAAACCTGCACGACGAGACATCGTCACTGTATTGTCCAATGACTGCATATTGCTGATACCGTTAGTCACAGCAATATAATTATTGGAAGGCAGTGTGTTGTACTGGGTCCAGTCGCCATCCTTTTCAAAAGTTTCGATACCCAATACGCCAGATACATGATGTGAATTGTTGAAAGTATGATCATAGTTCAACTGAGCCTGGAAGGTCTTTTCCTGACGTTGCTCTTTAATACGACGACGCCATGGATTCAAGTTTCCAGCCACTGCCGTGTAAGTATCTGTCGCTTCATCATAACGATATACATCATAGGTATATTCAAACTGTTCCTGATCATTCTGAGCAATCCAGTAGTTATAAGCCACACGTGCCTTCAAACCTTCCAATGGAGTCTGCCATTCTGCATAAGCATTAACCGTTCCGGATTTCCATACATCATCTGTATAACCTGTGATGTCTTCATCAAAAATAGCTGCACCCGTAGCATTGTTACGAGTTTCGTTCACATAATTGGGATTATCGTTGGCATACGCATGCTGTGTCGGCCAGTTCTGGAACATAGCATAATACGGCTGCCAGTAGTCATCCAATCCCGGCACACCGACATTATGACGGGCTTCGATACGTCCACTCACACGTACACCCACCTTAAACTTAGGAGTAATATTGGCTTCCACATTACTCTGGATATTTGTACGTTGGAAGTTAAAGCCATTGATCATGGCATCCTGGTCTGTATGTGAAATACCTACGTGATAATTGATTGCTTCAGAACCTCCGTCAATGCTTACATTGCCATACCACATGGGCGCATTCTCATTGACAATGAAATCCTGCCAGTCGAAGCTTGAATATTTTCCCTGACCCTGCCGCCAAAGATTCAATTCGTCCATCGTACGTGCGGTAGAACCATACGTGTTCAAATCAGCCTGCATACGTCCTTCATAGAAAGTAGCGGCATCTGCCACTTCCGGATAACGCATGAAGTTCTGCATGCCATAATAGAAGTTAGCAGATACAGAACTCTTCTCATTTCTTCTTCCGGATTTGGTCGTAACCAATACAACACCATTCGCAGCCCGCAAACCATAAATGGCAGCCGAAGCATCTTTCAAGACAGTAATACTTTCAATATCGTTCACGTCAATATTGTTGAACTGTCCTTCCTCACATTGAATTCCATCAATGACATACAACGGAGTACCCATGTTACGAATCTGAATAGAAGCACTGGCACCTGGACGTCCATCCGCCTGACGGGCAGAAATACCTGGAGCTTTACCCACCAAGGCACCTGCCGTAGTCGGAGTGGTAGTTTTCACCAGTTCCTCAGATTTCACGGCGGTAATCGCACCGGTCAACGACCCCTTTTTCTGTGTACCATAACCTACAACTACCACCTCATCCAATGTTTCGGTGTCTTCTTTCATCTCTACTACCAAATCGGAAGAAGTGACCACCACATCTTTAGAAGTAAAACCAATGTAACTGAATTGAAGGGTTTCCCCCTTAGAGACCGTAAGAATGAAATTACCATCAAAATCGGTAATCGTACCATTGGTTGTCCCCTTTACAACGACATTCACACCAATGAGTGGCTCCTGTTTTGAGTCGACAACCTTACCTTTTACTTGCATCGTTTGGGCAAATGTTACCGAACAAAAAACAAACAGCAAGAGCCAAATCAAACTGAAAGTCCGATAAATTGAACTAATCATTGTCTTGTTGTCCATAAATACTACATTTTAAAGTTAATAATAAGGTCTATTAATTCAATACGCGACAAAATTAGTTCCTTTATCCTAAAAAAGCGTAAAAAACCGATTGGAAACAGGAGGACAAAACCCAACAAAGAGGAGGATAAAAGGACACCCCTTGTACCCTCCTACCACAATTGAATCAGAATCTGCAACAATACATCCTTATTGTATAATATGGACTAACTCTCCAATATACTACTCGGCGTTACATTAAAATGCTTCGTAAAGCAACGAGTAAAGTATTTCGGATCATTAAACCCTACCTCATAAGCTATCTCCGAAATGTTCATCGCACGGCTCACTTTGTTCTTTAGCAACAATTCATGAGCTAAATTCAAACGATAATTACGGATAAACTGACCGGAGGATTGCCCCGTCAGGCTCTGCATTTTTTTGTTCAACAAACTCTTGCTGATTCCTACTGCCTCGATGAAATCGCTGACTTCAAAATCAGGGTTCTTGTAGTTTTCTTTTACGACCGCCATGACTTTGTTTAAAAATTTCTTATCTCCGGAATTTTCTTCAATCTCCAACGAATCCATGTTCATGTCAATCGAGAATTTCTGCTGGAAACGCTTCCGGTTCTCCAGAATATTGGCAATACGAGTCAACAACATGTTTTCATCAAAAGGTTTCAACAGAAAGGCATCGACTCCCATCTTATAACTTTCCAAACGAGCCTCATCGGAGGTTTTAGCTGTCAGCATCAGGAAGGGGATGTGTGAAATCGCAAAATTACTCTTCACCCTGCGAGACAATTCCATTCCGTCCATCACGGGCATCATCAAGTCGCTGATAATAAAATCCACGTTACTGGTACGCAATATCGCCAAAGCTTCTTCACCCTGTGAGGCTTCTAAGACATTATAATATTCTACCAAGATAGAACGTATGTAATCACGCATATCTTTATTGTCTTCCACTACTAATATGGTCATTTTCCCATTCCGTGGAATATCCACTACCACATCCTCCTTATCAGCTTCTGAATCCAGTTGAGCTTTAGACTCACCATATAGGGCTGGCAAAAGAATACGGAAAGAAACTCCTTTCACCGGATTGTTCTTGGCATAGATTGTTCCATGCAACAACCCAATCAATTCCCGACACAAATAAAGACCGATTCCCGTTCCGCTCTGACCGCTCACCGATTCCTGACTCTGATTATCCGACTGATAGAACTGTGAAAAGATACGTTCCATATCCTGTTCTGGAATACCTTTGCCCGTATCACGGACACTGATAAACAATTTTCTCTCGGTTTCGGGACCTACTACGCCCACATAAACCCCGATGTATCCTTCTTTCGGAGTAAATTTTAAAGCATTGCTGACAAGATTGGTCATAATCTTGCGCATCACATCCTCATCGAACATCAGGAACGGATCCGGCAGATGAAGGTACAACTGAAACCCAATGCCACGGCTTGCAGCATAATCGGCAAAAGGAGGCACCAGTTCACACATAAAAGCTTTCAGATTCCCATAATTCATCGCTATTTTGATATGCCCTTCTTCCACTTTCCGGAAATCCATCAGCTGATTAACCAAGGAAAGCAAGTACTTGGAGTTCCGTTCCACCAAATGCAGCTGCTCAATAACCTGCGGATTACAACTCAGTTTTAAAGCTCGCTCAATCGGTCCTATAATTAAGGTAAGCGGCGTGCGGAATTCATGAGTAATATTGGTAAAAAATGCCAACTTATCAATGGTCAGTTCTTCTACCTTGCGCGACATCTCCAAAATCTGATTCTTTTGTGCCGTTATTTTTTCATTCTGGTCTTTCAACAAATTGTTTTGTTCAGAAAGTTCCTCCGTCTGATTGGAAAGTAATTTTTTCTGTTCTTCCAGTTTTGCTGTACGCTCTTCCACCATCTGATGCAACAAATCTTGCTGGTGTTTCATCGCTTTATAACGCCATAACAGCAAACGGTATCCTCCAAACAGTAAAAGGAACAATACGGAAACCAAAAACCAAGGAGTTTTATAAAAATACGGACGGACTACTATGGACAACTCTTCCGTCTGTTCCAGCCAATGTTTTCCATCGGGCGCATAACGAAGCTGGAAAGTATATTCTCCCGGATAAAGATTGGTATAAGTCGCACTGTTCCGATTAGCTGGTACCGTCACCCATTCCTCATCGAAACCCTTTAACCGATAGGAATACTGCGCCTGTGACCCCAAGGCGTAATCCAGCGCAGAAAAATCAATGGAAAGCGATTTGTCTCGCTCATGCATGATAATTTTTCCTTCTTGCGGAAATACTTCCTGTCCAAACACTTTACAATGGGTAAACGCCAGAGGGAAAGTATGTACATGTCCCGCCTCAAGCATCGGATGTATCTCTGTCAGTCCTTTCTGACTACCAAAGAACAAGTGTTCCTTATCAAACGACAACGCATCGGCATTCCAATAAAACAAATCTGAGACCAAACCGTCAATCTGACTATAATTACGGAAAGATTCTTCTTTTACATTGAAACACGACAAACCGTTGTCGGTAGATACCCAGATATTACCATACCAGTCTTCCAAAATACCTCGCACACTGTTGCTCACCAAACCATCATTCTTTGTAAAGGCTATGAACTGATAATCTGCCCCCTTTTTCAATGCCTTATAAAAACCGTTTCCATTGCTGCCCAGCCAGATTGTTCCATCTTTCGACTGGAAAATAGAAGTGATGCGTTCTTTCTTCCCCGATGCAGGTTCATCCAGTTTACATATATATTTTTTATATTGCAATTGCCCCTTTCCATAGGCAACAAGATCTATGCGTAACAGGCCGAAAGGAGATGATACCCACAATTCTTTCTCCCGAGTGATGCACATGCCCAGTGCGTTTTGATTGATAAGATCTTTTTTCTCGTTCAAAAAAGGTTCCACAATACCGCCGTCGGCCGGATTATATACATACAGATTTCCCATCGTCCCAATCCATACTAACTGATTGATGGAATCGAATGCCAGACTCGATATAAAAGCCTCCTTTAATGGCAGAGGAACATAACGTTTTGGAGCTGAAGGCCGACGGTCTATCCATCCCAATCCTCCTCCCCAAGTACCGATATACAAACGGTCTTTGTCATCCAAAGCCAATACACTTACCGTATTGTGCCCCAGATAAGCAGGAGCATCAGTGGTATAATGCAAAAAGCGGTCACTTCCTTTCAGGCGACAATTCAAACCTCCTTCCACCGTACCCACCCATAATGTATGGTATTCATCTTCCACAATTGCATTGACCGGATTCTGAGAAAGAGTTCCCGGCTTGTTTGGCTCATAATAATAATTGACAACAGACAAACGAGAAGGAAACATCTTGTCCAACCCTCCAATTTCTGTACCAATCCACACTATATCATTCTCCTCATCTGTATACAAAGAGTTGATAAAGTTACAAGAAAGGCCATGCATACCCATCACCTCAGTGGCCTGAATACGAGTAAAATCAGAAGTTGACGCATTGAAAATATTCAAACCCATTAAGGTACCGATAATAATCTGATTATCGCGCGTGGAAGTGATTGCCGTCACATAATTCTGTGACAAAGACTTGGGATTTTTTGGATCATACAAGTAATGGGAGCTCATGTCTGTTGTCAGATCATAACAAAACAAACCGTTGCTTGTGCCAATCCAAACCTTATTCTGACAATGATAAATACAGAAGACTGCATCACGCGATGAAATTTTCAAGGAAACAGAAACCGGTTGCGGCTCTTGTCCCCCTTCCATCCCTTCATTTATCCGACAAAGCTTTCCTTTATGAAAAAACCATATATATCCATCTACTTCCGCCAGCACACAACCACGCTCATTCAAGGACGTTTCTGACACAAGAATGACCTTCTTAACGGTACCTGTAGAATTAAATATTACCTTGTATATCTGTCCACGGCTACAAATCCACAAGTTTCCGGCCTTGCTGGTTAACAAGAAACTGGCAGGCTGCTTCATCAATTCCGTCATCTGCTGCGACTGTAAAGATTCTGCCGACAACAGTTGCAGATTTTCTGTCGAAAGCAATTCGATACCGGCTTCTCCCGCCATCCAGATACGATGAAAAGCATCTTCCGCCAGTTTTTCTACAAAGTTACTTTTCAATACTCTTTTTTCATCGGTTGCATTCGTATGGAAAGTCACAAATTCATGCCCGTCATAACGAGCGACTCCTCCTCCGTATGTAGTCACCCACAAATAACCGTCGCTCGATTTAATAATATCATCTACAAAATTATACGGTAAACCTTCGTTCATCGTAATAGAAACAAACGAAAAACGGCTCGAGGTTTGAACAGCATAAAGCCATACTGCAGGATAACACAGGCAGCAAATCAGCCACAGGCAAAAGAGTACACTTCTTTTTCTCATGAGATTTTTTTCACTTTGCAAACAAAGATAAGCCCTTTTCATAACCTATTTCTGAAAAAAGCGATAAAAATCTGCCCAAAACACAAATATCCACCTAATAGAAAAAATTATCCACCTCTTGAAAACGAATTGGACCTAATTTTATATCTAAAAAACAAACAGACAGATATTTTGCTGTTTTTCTATAAAAGATTCTCAGTTTTTATGTAAGTTTGTATCACATTAATTTAACTATAAAACCATGAACAAACACTTAGCTTTTATCTCTGCGCTTGCACTCAGCGCAGGCATCAGCCTGCAAGCGCAAAACGCCAATCAAATGGTGATTCAAGCCAACAAAATTGGGGCAGAAATACAACCGACCATGTATGGGCATTTCTTCGAAGACATCAACTACGGAGCAGACGGCGGTCTGTATGCAGAACTGATCAAAAACCGTTCGTTTGAGTTCCCGCAACACCTGATGGGATGGGACATCTTCGGAAACGTTACCCTTCAAGACGATGGACCGTTTGAAAAGAACCCACATTACGTACGTCTCGGAGCCCCCAGCCATCCGCACAAACGGACCGGTATTGAAAATGAAGGTTTCTTCGGCATTGGTATCAAAGCTAACGAAAAATACCGCTTTACCGTATGGGCCAGAGGAGAAAACCAGAAAATACAGGTGGAACTGATTGACAATGCGTCCATGGGAGAATCGCAGGTCATCACTTCACAAGACGTCAACATCAACTCCAAAGACTGGAAAAAATATGAAGTCATCCTGACTCCTACCCAGACACAAGCCAAAGCTCATTTGAGAATTTTCTTAGCTTCCCCGGGTACAGTCGACCTGGAACATGTATCTCTCTTCCCGGTAGATACATGGAAAGGACGTGAAAACGGACTGCGGAAAGACCTTGTACAGGCATTGGCCGACACCAAACCGGGCATCTTCCGTTTCCCGGGAGGATGTATTGTAGAAGGCACTGAAATCACTGACCGTTACAACTGGAAAAACTCTGTAGGACCGGTGGAAAACCGTCCGCTCAACAGTAACCGCTGGGAGTATACCTTCCCCTACCGTTTCTTCCCGGACTACTTCCAGAGCTACGGCATGGGATTCTATGAACTATTCCTGCTGGCTGAAGACATGGGAGCCGAACCGCTTCCGGTGCTGAACTGTGGATTGGCTTGCCAGTACCAGAACGATGACCCGAAAGCACACGTTCCCGTAGACCAACTGGACAGCTACATCCAGGATGCACTTGACCTGGTTGAGTTCGCCAACGGCGACACCAACACCAAATGGGGAAAACTTCGCGCCGATATGGGTCATCCGGCTCCGTTCAACCTGAAATTCATAGCCATTGGTAACGAACAGTGGGGACCGGAATATCCGGAACGACTGAAACACTTTGTAGAAGCTCTGCGCAAAGCACATCCGGAAATCAAAATTATCGGTTCATCTGGTCCGCAGTCTGAAGGAAAAGATTTCGACTACTTGTGGCCGGAAATGAAAAAACTGAAAGTGGACTTGGTAGACGAACATTTCTACCGTCCTGAAGACTGGTTCCTGAAATCAGGCAACCGTTACGACAACTACGACCGGAAAGGTCCGAAAGTATTTGCCGGAGAATATGCCTGCCACGGAAAAGGCAAGAAATGGAACCACTTCCACGCTTCTCTGCTCGAAGCTGCGTTCCTGACAGGAGTAGAAAGAAATGCCGATGTGGTACACATGGCTACCTACGCTCCGCTGTTGGCTCACGTAGAAGGATGGCAGTGGCGTCCGGACTTAATTTGGTTCGACAATCTGCGCTCTGTACGCACTTGCAGTTGGTATGTACAGTCACTTTACGGACACAACAAGGGTACCAACGTAGTGCCTCTGACGATGGACAAGAAACCGGTCAGCGGACAAGAAGGTCAGAACGGATTGTTTGCCAGTGCCGTTTGGGATGAACCCACTCAGACTTACATCGTAAAAGTGGCCAACACCTCCGACAAGGCTCAGCCTCTCACACTGGAATTCAAAGGATTGAAGAAATCTGTCACTTTGGGCGACGGAAAATGTATTACCCTGCATACAGAAAATCCGGATGCAGAGAATACACTCGACAATCCGAACCTGATTACGCCTCAGGAAAGTACCTTATCTATCGAAGGAAATACGCTCAATACCGAAATAGGTGCCATGACATTTGCCGTCTACAAATTCAAGAAAGAAAGTAAATAAGTCATCGGTTTATTGCCAAAAAGGTGCGTCTGGATTGCCCGGACGCACTTTTTTTTTCGCTTTAATAATACATACACAACCTATATCCTAAATACAATAAACAAGTACATGCCACCAGTATCATGGTCAGTGTCACCTTCAGGGCTTTCTGACGCTCCTTTAAACTTAGTTCCATACCAAAGTCCTCCATTTATTCTGTAACAAATATCGTGAAAATATATTACAAAATCATGTAAACAAAGTGACTTTTGTGTGAAAATGTTTTTCGGATTCCATTCCGTCCACTTTCCTTAACAAATCTTTCAAACAAATGGAAAATTTGAAATTATGTTATAAAGCACGTCTCCTATCCTTATTCCTTTGCAGATTTCCGGAAAGTCCTTACCTTTGCACCGTGTTTTTCATAGTATTAGATTTAAGGTTAACAAAGGGTTGGAGTTCAGCGGAACTCCTTTTTTTATGTCCGTATGTGAACAAAAAAAAATTCCGGACCTGAGCATCCGTTTTGCTCAAGCCCGGAATTTCTATTTTCCGTCAAAGGCAATTTTTACATCGGGACGATGGTGAATCCCCAACGGTATTCCTTGTTGGCCGGAATCAGGTACTGAGGATCTGGGATAGAGCCCCAGCTGTCAAAACCACCGACTCCCATCTGACGCATATCCAGACAGACTTCCACAAAATCACGCGGAGTAATATCGTTGATATGAGTCTGACGCGGCTTGATATCCTTGGCCGTATTGATGTCGTGCTTCAGTTCTTCGGCATCCCGGTTATTCCACTGGTAATCGCGGTTCGTAGCTTCTTCACCGTCAAAATCTTCTACAGAGTTGCGGAGAGAATTAAATTCCAACGTACTGTCGGCATATACCGTCAATCCCTTGCCGTTTTTCTTCTTCAAGGTCAGCCAGCGGGTATCAGTATGATGTCCGTTTTCCTGCGGACGTACATACGGATAATACATCTGTTCAGCCGTGCTCCGGTATTCATCTACCAGCGTACCGTTGTTGCGGTCACAGTAGTTCTCTTCCGGTCCACGTCCGAAATATGTCACCTGCTCCATGTCGGCCGGCAAGCGGAAACGTACTCCGATGCGCGGTACTACCAATTTGGAACTTTCCTTGCGGCGTGCTTCGTTACCCGGTGTAAAGGTCGCCATCAGAGTAGCTTCCGAAGCCTCAGTCTGAGTGGCCTGCATTTCAGTAGAAGTAAAGATGTAATCAGCCTTCACCACTCCCGACGGATGGATGCGGTAGGTAGCAATATAGAGATTACCTGCCGCCAGCAGATAGCTCACCTTCAACACGGCATCTTTTCCGTCCATGGCAAGTGAAGCATCCACCACGTTGAAATTCTTGCTCGACTGTTTCCAGATTTGCAGACGCTTCGGCATCTGGCTTCCGTAGTCGTTGTCGTTCGGTCCGCGCCAGAAGTTAGGCTGTAAGCCGAATCCGTCGTGGAAATATTCGGTTCCTTTTACTTTATACGAAGTCACCAGACCCGTCGATTTGTCGAACACAAACGAAATACGTGACGATTGTACCGTCAACAGGTTGCCGTTTTCACTGCATTGCAAAGCCGGACCTTGTACGGCGAACGAACGGTCGAGTGCCTCTACCGGCAGACGGAACTGTTCATGCGCAATTTCATAACCAGCCGGAATCAGCGGTTCCGGTTCCAAAGTAGTCACCGAGAAGTTCACAAAATATTCTGTACCGGCCTTGGCTTTCAATCCGCCGACGTTTACCGTCAGTTCTTTCTTGGCCTGAGGTGCTACGTCCAGCGATACTTTTCCACGACGTACCACCTTGTTGTTTTCTTTCACCTCATACGCAATCTGATATTTCTTCAGGTTAGTGAAATAGAAACGGTTGAGTACATTGAATTTACCGTTCGCCAGGTCTGTAGCCTCAAAAGCCACATTCTGGTGCGCATATTTCACTTCACTCATCGCCGGATGAGGATTGCGGTCCGGATTCACGATACCGTTACAGCAGAAGTTACCGTCGCTCGGCATGTTGGTGCCGAAGTCACCTCCGTAAGCCCAATAGTCTCTTCCGTTCTCATCCTTTACCAAAATACCCTGGTCTACCCAGTCCCAGATATAACCACCTTGCAGGTTCGGATAGCTGTAAATCGCTTTCCACTGGTCCCACAAGCCTCCGGTAGAGTTACCCATGGCATGCGCATATTCCGACGGCACCACCGGACGGTCACTGCCCTGACGGCCGATACTTTCCAGCCAAGATGCACTAGGATATTGAGGTACATACATATCTGAGTTCCATTCCCACTGCGCACGTTCGTAGTTCACCGGACGGTCCATCAGTCCCTTGTCAGCCTGTTTCACCCACAAGTAAGCCTCATAGAAGTTATATCCGTTACCGGCTTCATTACCCAATGACCAGAACGTCACAGAAGGATAGTTCTTGTTGCGTTCAAACATATTCTGTACACGATACAAATGCGGTTTCAGCCATTCCGGGTTGTTTCCCAACGTACCACCCTTGCTCAGGCTGTAATACATACCGTGGCTCTCGATGTTGGCCTCATCGTAAATGTACAGACCGTATTCATCGCACAGTTCATAGAAACGGCGGTCCTGCGGATAATGGCACAGACGCACCGTGTTGATATTGTTGCGCTTCATCAGTTCCAGGTCCTTGCGCATCAGTTCCTCGCTCACGTAATGTCCCGTCAGCGGGTTGTGCTCGTGCATGTTCACCCCTTTCAGCTTCAACGGCTGTCCGTTGATGAACAACACGTGGTAATTCTTGCCATTGGCTCCCTTCTGGTCGATTTCCTTGATTTCGATGCGGCGGAAACCTACGTGATACGGAATGACCTCGGTCACCTTACCGTTTTCCGTCACCGTCATCAACAGTTTATACAGGTTCGGAGTTTCTGAGGTCCAAGTCTGTACTTCCGGCAGTTCCTTGCTGAAAGACACTGTGCCTTCTTTTCCCGGCAACACCTCAGAAGCCTGCTCACCACTGGCCACCACCTTGCCCTTGCTGTCCAGCAGTTCATAGCTTACACTCAGCCCGGCCGTCTGTGTGCGATGGTTCTTCAGTTCCATGTCCAGGCGGAAGATACCGTTGGTATAAGAATCATCCAAAGTAGACGTGATGCGGAAATCCTGTACCGAAGCCTTCGGCTGTGAATAAAGGAACACATCGCGTTCGATACCGCTGATACGCCAGAAGTCCTGACATTCCAGATATGACCCCGTGCTCCAACGGAAAATCTTCAAGGTCAGCACGTTGTCCCCGTCCTTCAGGTAGTCATTGATTAAATATTCTGCCGGATTCTTGGAATCCTCATTATAGCCCACCTCTTTGCCGTTCAGGTACACATAACAGCCCGATTTGGCTCCGGCAATGTGCAGATAAATATCGCGTCCTTTCCATTCCGAAGGTACCGTAATGTCGCGGCGGTACACACCTACCGGATTTTTCTCCGGCAACAACGGAGGCTGCGGATTACGCGGCTGAAACTCATAACCATGGTTGGTATAAATGGCCGTACCGAAGCCCTGCACTTCCCAGTTACCCGGCACCTTGATGTCGTGCCATCCATTGGTACTGGTCTCCGGCGAAGTGATATCGGCCGGAAGATTCAAGTAAGAATCCGTGTAATAAAATTTCCACGTTCCATTCAACAGCTCATAATAAGGGCTGTTTTCATACTTCCCGGTCAAAGCCTGTGCTTTGTCCGCATAGGTCATAAACGCCGATCTCGGTGCTTCCCGGTTGACCGATACAGTCTGAATATCTTTCCAATAAGGTAAAGATGCATTTTCTGCATACGCCTGCTGAGGAGTTCCACTGATTGTCAGTGCTCCCGTCAGCGTACAGCAAAAAGTCTTCATTGCAAGAGTGAGGTTCCTTTTCATCTGTCCTTTTTAAGGTTAATAATTTTCTGGCCACAAGTTAGGAAGAATATTTTATATTCATCCTAACTTTCCTCATAAAATTTATTTTCCATATCAAGATAGATATAAATAACTTACTCAAAAAAACTTCTTAAATGCATACAAATATATTATCTTATAGAATCAGCCCAAACAACACATTCATCCTGCAAACTTCTTTGTTTTGAAACCGTTCTTACTTGAATCTTATTTTCTCCCATTTCCAATTTTACATTTTTCCATTTTACAGTTGCATATTGATCAGGGGATGCCTTTCCTATAATCATTCCATTAACTAGCAACTCCACCTCACCAACATTAGTAAAAACCGTTATATCTTGTACTAGATTAGTACGATTACGACAACGTTTCTCTGCAATATAAAGCATTGGCTCTGGATTCCAATTAGCTTTATAAAAATAAAATGCATCTTTTTTTATCTTACGATCAAATGTCACTAATCCTTTATCATTAATTCCTATACGATCCCCCTCATGACGGTGGGCAGCTCCAAAATCAAACATATTCCAAACAAAACTTCCCCATACAAAAGGGCGTTCATTAATAATCTTCCAATTCTCCATGTGATAATAAGTCTGCCAATTTTCAGGATGCCAGAAACTAACAGGAATAGGACGACATAAGGAATCTTGTTGATGATAAATACTCGCTCCAGCCCCGTATTCACTAATCCCTATACATAAATCTGGATATGTGGAATGAGTTTCATCTAAAAATTCTGCCAGATTCTCAGGGGTACTATTATACCAGCCATCATAACGATTCCAGGCTATACAATCCGTTAGAAAATTTAAACTACCACTTTGATTACTAGCTGCTGTTGTGGGACGTGAAGAATCCTCAGAATGAGCGAGAATATTTAACTCTCTAATATACTCAACAGGATTATCCCCTTGCTCTGTTAATTCATTGAACAACCCCCAGAAACAAATAGAAGGATGATTGTAATTTTGACGAATCAATTCCCGCAATTGCTGTTTACCATTCTCACGGAAGTCTAAAGAATTAACAAATCCTTTATCTTCATATCCCCCCGGTCCTACAAATGGAATTTCAGCCCACGTAATAATACCAGACCTATCCATCAAATCATATATATCTTCAGATTGTTGATAATGTGCTAGACGAACAGCATTTACTCCCATTTCAAGCATAATATGCATATCTTCCTCATGATGTTCACTATGCAAAGCGTTACCTAGTTCTGGGCGATCCTGATGCCGGCAAACTCCATGCAGTTTTAAATATTCACCATTTAAAAAGAACCCTTTATTAGGATCTATTCCAAAATAACGTATACCTAATGGTTGAACAACTTTATCCAATAACAGTCCATCCGCCCACAAAGTAGTTTCTGTTTGATACATAAAAGGATCTTTTTTCCCGTTCCACAAATGAGGACTCCCTATTTTTACTGGAAAAACGACCTTTTCTTCTTTTCCTTCTTCAAGATTTATCTGTCGTTCATATTGAGATGTAATATTTAGACCATCTTTTACCTCAAACCGAACCATTACATTACATTTCTTTAGACGGTTTGACAACAAAATCGTAGCTAAAATTATAGCTTCATCATTAGTTACTTTCTGCTGAGTTAAATATACTCCAGGAGAGGCATAATCCTGTAAAGAAATGCAAACAGATTCCGTTACAATTAATTCTACTCCACGATAAATTCCCCCATACATATTAAAATCACCCACCAAAGGCATTACATCCAATCGCTCAGCATTACTTACCCTCACTAATAACTTATTATCTTTCCCATAATTAACCTTATCTGTAATTTCAAAAACAAAAGCACTATATCCTCCTTTATGTTCCCCCAAGTACTTCCCATTAACAAATACATTGGCTATAGTATTTACCCCCTCAAAACGCAAAAAAAGTCTTTTACCTTTCCACCGAGAATCGATATATAGTGTACGCTCATAATTTCCTATACCACGCTTATAATCCAATTTACCCGATAAAGCATCTTGAGCATTCCATGTATGAGGAATCGTAACCCTTATTCCTGCATCTTTTTCCACTTGATGGGAAAACCTGAATATCCAATTATCATTTAAGGACTTACAAATGCGCTGGGAATATCCCCATAAAGCACAATAAGAGAATATGATTAATAAAATGTATCTTAAATTCATATTATTATTTATTTAAAATGCGTTTTTTCTTCTGTAAAAAAGATGACATATTCTTCACTACATTTTTATATGAAGGATCATCTGCCCTATTTTTATTTTCTTCTACATCGACTTGATGATCAAACAACATACGGCTACCTTTTTCCCATTCTGCATAATTATACCTCCAATCGACTGCATTATCTCCTCCTTCCCACTGAATGTATACTTTATCTTTGATCTCTTTTTTTAGATCTTTTAAAATAGGGACAAAACTCATACCGTCTAATTGTTCTGGAAAAGGAAGATTACAGAGTTCACACAAAGTGGGATAAATATCAACAAATTCCACTAAAGACTTCGTCTTCCCTTTTTGCATTCCTGGCACACGAACTATTAAAGGTACATGTGTAGACATGTTCATCAGATTATGCTTTCCTAGAAATCCATGTTCCCCTAAATGCCATCCATGATCTCCTAACAAAATGACAATCGTATTTTTTGACAGATCAAGTTCATCTAATGCATTAAGGACTTTTCCTATTTGTGCATCAACATAGCTTAAACACGCATAATAACCATGTTTTGCCTCTTTAATAAAATAAATATCATCCGGAGATGTAGTACGGGCATAAGCATAAATTTCCTGGGAATTTTTTACTTCTTCAGGGAGGCCTTCTGGACGAAAGCGATTTTCTGCCACAGGTATTTTCTCCCTATCATATAAATCCCAGTATTTTTTAGGAGCATTAAAAGGAAGATGAGGCTTCCAAAAGCCACATGCAAGAAAGAAAGGTTTTCCTTTCTCTTTCAGTCGCTTTAAATCAGCAATCGCCTTTTCTGCTAACTTTCCATCATCATAAGCTGTGTCCGGGACTTCTGCCCACTCACAAAAAGGACCACGCATTGTCTTAGGATTAATCGTACGAGCCGAAGCGCTATTCATCCATAGTTCCCATTTATTATATTCTGCCCAATATACATCATATCCATCAGGATGTGTCCGATACGGAGGCTCACTCCAAGAATCTGCATGATCCTCAATATGATGAAAAACTTTTCCATCAGAAATAGTATAATAGCTATGAGAAGAAAACCAACCAGATAAAGGAATCGCTTCTGGACAATCTTTACTAGCCATAGCTGAAAAACTAACAAAACGTTCTGGATAATGAGGATAAACCCCTGTTAATAAACTGGCACGAGAAGCACCGCTAACAGGAACGTTACAATATGCATTTTGAAATAAAACGCCTGTTGATGCAAATTGATCAATATTAGGTGTCTTCACTGCTTCCACTCCGTAACACCCTAATTCAGGACGCATATCATCTGCCATTAAGAATAATACATTCATTTTCTCTGTCTGCTTTGCCGCAGACAGAGAAAATGAAGTAAAAAAAGGAAGCGTTGATATTAATAATGAAAAAGCTCTCATATTCAAAATTTTTATTATTCCCAGCCGGGATTTTGACCAAGATTAGGATTCAATGCTTTCTGATTTAATGGAATAGGACGCAAATAATACTTATCAAGCCAACCTAAAGGCTTCTCAAAGAAATACACATAACCATCTGCATTTAATAAAAGTTTATTTCCATACTCTGCAGGATTAGAGATATATACTCCTAACGGTTGTTTATCTACATAATGTCCTTTTTTCCAACGACGCAAATCATCAAAGCGAAAACCTTCTCCCATTAATTCAACACGTCTTTCACGTCGAATCTCCCATAAAACAGGATCAACGTCCGCATCACGAGCCGGATCAAAAGCTTCATTTATCTGAGCGACCTCCATGTGGGCTACGTGTACACGATCCCTCAATCTATTAATAGTCAAATCAGCTATATCTTGATTAAATTCATTCAACTCCCACTTAGCCTCTGCATAATTCAGCAGTACCTCGCCTAAACGAAATAATGGCGCATCCGTTGTATTTACCCCATTAGCATTACTACAATCTGTATGGGTATTATAATATTTCCACATCCAAAAACCCATTTGACTTGCATTCCACGCAATACTCCAATTGTAATCTACAAAATGGGGCTGTCCCTGATTATAAAAACCCTTAAAGTTCGATGTAGGTAAACGATGATACGTTTCTCCTGATAAGTTCTTCATCAAATCTATAAATTTTCTTTCATCAGGATTTTCTGTATAACTCCATCCTGTAGAACTAGCTGCTGCTCCTGATAACTTCACTTTATAAGGAGGACACACCGTATAATACAATCTTTCGTCACGATCTGTAAATTGTTTATAAATATTCTGATCCCCTCCATAATTACTCAGATGATTATTTACAGGATAACCGTTCTTACATAAATAACTATCTACAGCATCTTTAGTCATTTCAATTTTCGACTCTCCAGTTCTTACCATACGGGTTAAACCATGTCCTAATTGAGCTGTTGCATAAGCTTTATATAAAATAATACCTGACACACCATTTAAATCTTCAGAGTTAAAAAGTTCATCATATTTAGGATGTAAATCCTTAAACTTTGTCATAATTTTCTCAGAAGCTTCAGCACTAGCTTTCAAATACGTCTCCGCATCATTCAAGCCATGATACTTTCTCCATGTTCCTTCAAACAATCCAAAACGAGATATTAGAGCTTGAACAACAGATGTATTAATTGTATTATCTCCATCACCTACTTCTTTAATATGTTCTTCTGCATACTGTAAATTTGACAATATATTTTTTGCTACCAAATCTCTAGAATCTCTTGAAGCATACAATTCTTCACTACTCTCTGTTAAAACATGCTCTACCCATGGAATATCCCCAAACAAAGACATCATCTGAAAATATTTATAAGCACGAAAAAAATACCCAACACTTCTCCAATGTTCTTTATCTGTATCAGACATTTCAGCATCATCCAGATTATCCAACATCAAATTTACTTTACGAATATATTCATAATCCCAATCACTGTCAGTAGCATTTACTTTTGCCTTCTGATAAGCATACTGCCCTTCATTCCCTTTGACGGCACGAATCATATTATCAGCTTCATACTCTCCTTTAAAGAAACTCATATCTTGACCATTTCCATATCCGGTAAAAATCTCATATAACCCCCAAGAATACATCTTAAAATTATCATACGAGGTAAAAGTTGTATGCTCTGTTTGACGATCTTTAGGATTTACATCCAAGAAACCATCATTTAAGCAACTTGTCATATATAGACACAATCCCAATCCTAATATATATGTTTTCATAATAAGCTATTATAAAGTTAAGTTGATACCAAATGAATATTGACGCATATAAGGATAAGTAAATCCTCGTGACCCTAAGTCATCAGTGACTATACGTTCTGGATCAAGTCCTTTCGGCAAATGATCAAAAGTAAATAAATTTTCACCACTAAAGAATATCTGTAAATTTTTTACTCCCCACGAAGTCAGCCATTTCTTAGGTAACGAATACGACAACGTAATATTACGAATAGTAAGATAAGCTCCATTCTGCAAATAACGAGTTTGAGTCATGGTATTTGCTGTTGTATTCCCTTTAGCTGATTGATACAAACGAGGGAAATAACTATTAGTACGCTCTGGAGTCCAATAATCCAACTGTGAATCATAAATTGTACTAAATTCCTCATATTGCGGATAAAACAGTTCATTCATAATCCACATATCACGTTTTCCTACTCCTTGCAGAATAAATGATAACGAGAATCCTTTCCATCCTGCACCTCCACGAATACCATATTGATAACGACGCGTGCTATTCCCTATAATACGTGTATCACCTGGGTTCACTCCTGTATTTGTACCATTATCAATAATTCCATCGTTATTATGATCTACATACAATATATCTCCAGGATTTGGATTGTAACCTTTCACTTTGGGAATTCCTGGCTTTAGATTTCCTTCTACATCAAAATCATCTTCTGTATACAAACGATCTGTATCATACCCCCATATTTCACCTAGCTCCATACCTTCACGATAATACAATTTACCATCTGCATCTTTACCCAATAACTGAGAAGCATTATCATATTTCATGATTTTAGTACGTGCATCATATAAATTAAAGCCTAAATAATAATTTACATTTCCAATTCGATCATTCCAATCTATTGAAACTTCCCATCCCTTAGAGCGTAAATCTGCAGTATTTTGCATAGGAGCCTTAGTTCCTAAAACACCAGGCAATTCCATACCAGGTGCGAGCATTCCTTTAGTATCACGACGATACCAATCAAACACCAAATTTAATCGATTATTAAATAAACCGAGGTCAAATCCAAAATCTAGTGTACTCACCTTTTCCCAAGTAAAGTTATTACTAACCAAAGCAGGTGGTTTTAAAGCCGTAGGTTTACTTCCATTTACAACCCAATTCGGTCGAAAAGCTTCCATAGCTGGAACAAATTGGTAAGGGTCTATGCTTTGATTACCAATATTACCCCATGACACTCTAAGTTTCAGATTGGATAAAAATGAATCACTCCAGTCCATAAAATGTTCTTCACTCACACGCCATCCTGCAGAGACAGAAGGGAAAAAACCGAAACGGCTCTTACCAGGGAATTTAGAAGATCCATCGTATCGCCCGTTAGTTTCAAATAAATATCTACCATCAAAAGAATAATTCAAGCGATAGAATAGTCCACGTACCTTATACTCAGAAAAAGACTCACTATTTTCATAATCTCCTGTTCCTTGAGACAAAGAGGGAAGATTATCATTAATCATGTCCCATCGAGCACTTATAATCTCATGAAACATATAACTTTCTTGATTAAACCCAGCCATAGCGCTAAAATCATGTTTCCCGATAGTTTTACTATAGCTTCCATAAAGATTCAAAGCCATATAATCTGTGGTACCTGAAATAACCTTATACATAGAGTTTGCCACCGAAGTCTCTTGATTAAAATTACTATTTCCATTGGCATACTCATATTTTTTATCATATTGGCTACTTTGAGAGTTTTTCCTATTATATGTATATTCACCGATAATCTTCAAATCTTTAAAAGGAGTTACTGTAATTTTTCCAAAAACACGCAAATTATCCCTATTATTCTCTTTAGGAGATCCTAATACAATCTGATTATGAGGAGTATTGATTGGTAAAGTAGTTCCATCCTCCATTTGTACATCTCCCAAAGGGAAATAAGAAGGGAAAGCTACCGCAGCTCCCCAAATACCATATGATGCAGCAGAATACGGGAGTGAAGAATGTACTTTTGTATACTTAAGATCCAATTCCGGTGTAATCCATGAATAAACATCAGAGCGAATATAAGAAGAAACATTATAACGATTATAAGCATCATTATCCGTGACTAATACTCCATCTTGCTTTACCATACCAGCCGACATCCGATAAGAAAGTTTCTTTGTACCACCACTTACAGACAAATTATGAGTCTGTTGAAAACCTGTTTCCAGCATATCGTCAAATAAATCTGTTTCTTGAAGTTGATAACGCAGACCATCTATCGTTGCATAACCTTCAGGATAATTTTGGGGATTATGGGCATAATCATCCAATAAGCCAAGCCAAGTATCTACATTTTCTCCAGTCCGATAGTTTACCCATCCCATATCTTTATAAGCCTGAACTGTCTGCATTGGACTAGCCTTATGAGGCATATTAGCCGGGCGACTAAATGAAAAATTATTAGAATAATTTACCGAAACACTACTGTCCGTATTTCCTTTTTTCGTTGTAACCAAAATAACTCCGAAAGCAGCACGGGCTCCATAAATAGCAGAAGCTGCCGCATCCTTCAATACCGTTACTGATTCAATATCTTCCGGATTCAGCATATTAATATCCATCTCAACATTATCCACCAACACTAACGGGTTTCCACCATTAATACTATTGGTTCCACGAATATTAAAACTCATTTCTGATCCTGGTTGCCCTGAAGTCCCTGTTACCTGAAGCCCCGGCATTGCCCCCAATAAGGCATCACTAACAGAAGTAATAGGACGATCTCCTAATATTTCATCCATCTTGACACTACTAACAGCTCCAGTTAAATTTGCTTTTTTCTGTACTCCATATCCTACCACTACAACCTCTTCCAAAGTTTGTGTATCTTCTTTTAAGACAATAGATAAAGGCTGACTTCCATCTGATTTTACTGTCTGACTCTGGTAGCCAATATATGAAATTTCAAGAACAGAAGAGGAAACCTCCAACACAAAATTCCCATCAAAATCTGAGATAGTACCATTAGATGTGCCTTTCTCCTTAATTGTAGCCCCAATAATCGGTTCTCCTGAAACATCCACCACACGACCGCTAATTTTCTGTTTACGCTGCACAGGACTCGTTGTTTCCGTATCAGTAGAAAGGATTATTTTTTTATCCATAACAACATATTTTACTCCCGTTCCCTTAAAAACATCGTCCAAAATAGCAAACAGTTCCTCTCCATTATCTGGAACTGCCACTTGGCGATTCAAATCGATATGGGCATTATTATAAAAGAAATCAAAGTCTGATTGAGATTCTATTTGTTCCAAGACCTCTTTCACAGTCATATTCTTTGCGGTTAAGTCAATCATCACACGCTGACCATAACTTTCTGACGCATGCAATATTCCAATAGGAATAAACATTCCACACAATAGCAGATTAGTTACAGAGGAAATTTTCCTCCAAAAGATTTTGTTATTCTCCATAATTTAAGGTTTTAAGTAAAAATTTTATCAATAAAGCTCTATTTGATTCTTTATGCCATATGTATCTGTATAATGCCAATGTATATTCGATGAAACATGAAAATATTCCATTATTTGTTCTAAACGCTGATTGGTAAACGTTCCCGTAAAAGAATATTGATAAAAAACTGGGTTCTTTATGACAAACTCCACATTATAATGTTTTTCAAGTAGATGCAATGCATCCTTCAAAGGAGTATTATTAAATATTATCTTATCATCTTTCCAAGCAATTTCAGACACTCCGTCCGTTTTATAGAATTCAATACTTTCACATGCGCGATGATAAACGACCTTCTGTCCAGGAAACATCTCAACGGAGTATGGTCGATTTCCTTTCTGATAAGAAAATAAGACCTTACCTTCAAGCAAGGTTGTTATTACTTCTTCCGTCTTATCAATTGTCTCCAAATTAAATTTTGTTCCAAGCACTTCTATTTTAGCTTGTTGAGGAGTAGTAATAACAAAACGATGAGAAGGATCTTTTGCCACTTCAAAATAAGCCTCCCCCATCAATTCAACGTCACGTGTATTTCCTGTAAACTCTGACGGATACCGTAAAACAGAACCCGAATTTAAATATACCAAAGTACTATCTGGCAAATATGTTTTAGCCGTCATACCTGAGGTCGTACGAATTTCTAAAATCTGAGCTACAGAAGAATCTACATTCTGCTGATTTATATATAAAAGATATGCCCCTATCAATAAAGGAAAGAATAATACTGCAGCAACACGTTGCATCCATAATACCCAATCTCTTTTTCCCTTTTTTTTATTATCACAACCGTCAAGAGATTTTTTCATACGCATCCAAGCCATATCTACTCTTTTATCATTAACAAGATGAGTATCTGCTGCTAGAATTAAAGTATACATTTTACGAACAATCTGAAAATTTTCCTCTGATTCACTCATCCAATTCTCCACATAACATTTTTCATTTTCACTAATATTACCTTCACAATAACGGATGATTAATTCCTCTATATCAATTTTATTATCTTTCATTTGAATTTTCTTTTTATTTAAAAGACAACTCCCAACCTAGAAATCCTAAACTCCCTTGGAATAGTTTAACATACATTAACCCTGCGATATTTTTATAAAAAGAAAAACAAAAAAACATATCAAAACTAAGATTTTCATATACCTTTGTAGATATGAGAATCTTAGACCAAGATATCTATTTGCTAGGTCGTCTACAACAAAATGACTTAACAGCTTTTGAATGCATTTTCAGAAAATATTATCCAATATTATGTACATATGGTACACGTTTCGTGCCAATCGAAGATGCAGAAGAAATCGCTGGTGATACTCTATTATGGTTATGGGAACATAGACAAGCTCTTAATATTCAAAGTTCTTTAGGAGGATATCTTCTCAAAAGTGTCTATCACAAGGCTATAAATCAAATCAAAGAAAATGAAATAAAAAACGCAGCTGATATCAAATTTTTTGAAGCAACGCAACAATTAATGGAAGAAGAAAATTTTTATCGTTTTCAAGAATTATCACAACGATTAAAAGAGGCTATCAATGCACTTCCTCCATCTTACCGAGAGGCTTTTATTATGCATCGTTTCCAAGGAAAAAGCTATAAGGATATTGCTGACATACTTAATGTTTCTCCCAAAACTATAGACTATAGAATTCAACAGGCTTTAAAATTATTACGAAAAGACCTACAAGAATATTTACCCTTTTTATGTATTGTTATTCCTCATTTCCTTACTCAATACAAACATATATTATAACAACTAGAAATGTCAAATATCAATATAAAACAGACATAAAAAGGCACCTCCAGTAAATAGTGTAGAATTAACTACCTAATTCATACATAGCAAGTTATGAATCAGTTGTTTTTTATATCTTTAAATATTTCACATAAATAAAATTTGATAATCCAAACGGAGGAATTCCCAAACTTCATACACAAGAAAGGACAGCCAAGGATGAATTCCTGAAGAAGGTTTTCAAAAATGAATAGTCAAAGAAAAGAACCATTCAGCCTGAAAACAGTTTCAGCACTCAGAAACAACATTACCCGCTCTCAAAAATAAAAGCACAAAACAGAAAAATGGAAATCCCATGAATCTTCTTCGGAATACATACGGCAATACCACACTGATGATAGACAAGACTAAGAACAGACTGGGAAAGGCAGCCTGGCATGATTTTACAGCCTCCCAAGAGGTCATCAGACTTCTTCCAAAGCTAAATAGAATTATTAAAAAAACACAGAAAAATAACAATAAAGATGACATATGGAGTGATTATACTCTATCATCCTCATATGTCATCTGTTTTTTAAAAGGCATTTACTGAATATCCTTAATAAAAAAATAAACCCTACTCGCAAAGAATGAGTCTTCGCTTTCATATCATTCGAATAAGTATGTCCCATTACATAAGTTTCCACATTTGCCTTTTGAAAATTCAACGCATAACCCACATACACATTCTTACATACATTCAGGCCAAGGTTAAATTCACAACATACGCCTCCATAATCGTTTTCTATATGGTATCCATATCCTGCATCCAAAGCCACATAACCCGACATATTTTTATAGAAACAAGGAGACGTACCTCTAATACCCGTCATAGCCTGCAATAACGTATGAGTCCATAATTCATCAAAATAATCTGTCCCTACCATCGCCTTCACTCCAATAGCATCCCAAGACAAATAAGGCAAGAAATTCCTCTGATAACGCACTCCTAAATCAAAGATTCCATTAGCTCCTTTCGCCGAGCCTATCCCTAAATCAATAGCCACACGGTTTTTCTTAAAATCATCTTCATACAGTTTTTGTGCACTTACGGTAACTGAGATGGAAAATATAGCCATCCATAAACATATAATCTTCTTCATCTGTCTTATTTTATTTAAACATAGTAATATTAATTCTTGCGTTTACTCCTTTCCCTCCACTCGACAAATACACATCCATCGTCGAACTGATTCTGCCAGTCAACCCCTCCCCTTCTCTCAATCCATAACTTCTGACGGACCTTAGAAAAACATACCGTTTTTTCATAACATCTTTTTTTATGCTTATAGCCTCCCCAGATTTAGCGGACAAAATAAAAAGGCATGGGAGTCTGTACTATGCTCATCCCGCATTCAGGCTCTCGCATTGCCCACCAACAAGGATAAGCAACGCAGCCAGCCCACGCCCTGGAATAATATACAGAGTATCGTGCACAGAACATGCACGACACTTGACACTACACCAAAAGTGGGCGTTTCCGTTGCCTTATCTTCCTGTTGGTTCAAACTTGCGAGATTCGAATGCAGAAGATAACGTTCGTAAACGCCTTTCTCATAAATAAAAATTCTATGCATCACGCCTGATTTTTCATAGAACACCACAAATATAAAGAGAGAAATCAAAAATTCAAAAAAAAGAGTCGTCTATCTATATAAATACTCCTTTATATAAAAAATCCGGCCATCGAGATACAAACTCGATGGCCGGACTTTCCATTAATTCCATCAATACCATACCACCGGCTTATCGCCCATCAGGAAGGTCAGCTCACCTCCCTTCATGATATCGGCATATCCTATCCAGGATTTTTTGTACTCTTTTCCGTTCAGGAGCACACCCTGTATGTAATTGTTCTGCTGGCCCTGATCGTTCCGCTTGATGACAAACTTGCCGCCCGGTACCGCAATTTCGACCTTCTCGAAGTTCGGATAACCAAAGACAAACTTACCTCCGGCAGGTTCCACCTGATAGAAACCGAAAGAAGAAAGCACATACCACGCCGACATCTGACCCACGTCTTCGTTGCCCGACAATCCGTCCGGCTGGTCGGTGTACATGGTATGCAGAATTTCTTTCACCCGCTCGGCGGTCTTCCATGGCTGTCCTACCATTGTATATAAATAGGTGATGTGGTGGCTAGGTTCGTTGCCATGTGCATACTGCCCAATCAGACCGCTAATATCCGGAGAAGATGCTTCTCCCATGTCACCTTCAGCGAGGAACAGAGAATCCAGTTTGTGGACAAAAGCCTCCTTACTGCCGAAGCATTCCACCAGTCCCTCTACATCCTGCGGCACCAGCCAAGTGTACTGCCAGGCATTTCCTTCACAATAGTCATCGTCTCTGTGCGCCGATGCATACGGACTGAAAGGCGTACGCCAGGAACCATCGCTCAACTTGCCTCTCATGAAGCCGGTAGCAGCATCAAAATATTTCTTATACGACTTGCTGCGCTCCAGGAAGTAGGCATAATCCTCCTGCTTGCCCAAACGGCGGGCAGCCTGCGCCACCGCCCAATCGGCAATGGCATATTCCATATCGTAAGCAATGGCTTCCGTCATCTTATCGGCCGGAATGAATCCGTACTGGATTCGATATTCCATACCACGTTCCGGCAGCATGGACGATTCCTTCAACGCCTTGAACGCCAGCTCCGAATCAAAGCCCTTGATGTCCTTCAGAATGGCATCTGCCACTACCGGCACTCCCGGATTGCCCACCATACAGTTGGTCTCGCAACCCATCAGGTGCCATACCGGCAACTTGCCCTGCTGCTCATAAATATGCAGCATCGTGTTGATGATGTCGCTCATCCGTTCCGGCTGGAGAATAGTCATCAAAGGCTGTGCAGCCCGATAAGTATCCCAAAGAGAGAAAGTGGTGTAATTCTTGAAACCCTTTCCGTGGTGTATTTGCTTGTCGGCTCCATAATAATCGCCGTTCACATCACAAAATTCTGAGGGAGCAAACAGGGTGTGATACAGGCTGGTATAGAAAATCTTCTTGGACACTGCATCCTGTGTGGAGACCTTGACCTTGTTCAGCTCCTTGTTCCAGGCAGCCTTGGCATCGGCCACAGTCTGCTCAAAATCCCAGCCACTAAGCTCCGTCTGCATGTTCAACTGGGCCCCCTCTTCGGATGTAGGCGAAAGGGCCACCTTCATGTAAATCGGTGCCGGATTTCCTGCCGGGAAATTCACCCGGGCAAACAGCTGGGCTCCCTGGCCCATATTGCCTTCCTTGACTGAATCATTGACAATGAAGGCTACACTGTCGAACTTCCGCGAGAACTCGGCCCGGAAGAAAATACGCTGGTCGTCGGCCCATCCCTTGGAATAACGGTAACCGCTCAGTGTGCTGTCGTTGACTACCCGAATCACCGCATCCGTAGTCTTGTCCCAGCAACCTCCGTTCACCATATCGAACACAATGGCCGGACTCTCCTTTTCAGGGAAGGTATATTTATGGAATCCCACCCGCTTGGTGGCTGTCAGTTCCACGTCCACATTGTATCTTGACAGATGCGTACGATAGTAACCCGGGGTGACCACCTCTTTCGAACGGTCGGAATATGACCAGAGACCGGTTTCATACGACGTGGTATCGCCGCGTGCATAAGTCACTTCGCCCACCACCGGCATCACGTTGATATCATGCAAATCGCCGATACCCGTACCGCTCAGGTGCGTATGAGGGAACCCGATGACTGTAGAGTCCGATTCATGATAACCCGACACCCAGTCCCACGACTGAGGGATGCTGGTCGGGCCCAACTGTACGAAGCCATAAGGCACATTCGCCCCGAAAAACACATGTCCGTGTCCACCGGTACCGATGCGGGGGTCTACAAACTGCGTCAAGTCTTCCATTTCCTGTTTCTCCTGATTACCTCCACAAGAAACCAAACACAAAGACAAGACCGGAACAAAGAATAATGATTTTTTATCCATGGTTTTAAATTTAATATAATTCAAGGTCAATAATTTCCTTCTCTCGAAAAAGAATAAGGGGCATCTTCCCGCGCGATACCTCTTTTTTCGTTCGGCAAGTTACTCATTTCTATTTGTATTTTAGCACCTTTCATCAAATCTTTATGAGAAAAATAATTATGTGTATAAGTTTTTCCATTCATTTCCAAATTCTTAATGTACAGATTCTCCTCACTGTTCAACGGAGCCTCTATCGTCACGTCCTTTCCGTTCTCCAGGTGAATGATTGCCTTCTTAAACAAAGGAGCCCCTATCACATACTGGTTGCTTCCCGGGCAAACGGGATAAAATCCCAGTGCAGAGAACACATACCAAGCCGAAGTCTGGCCGTTGTCCTCATCACCGCAATATCCATCCGGCGCAGGCGAGTACATCCGGTTCATCACCTGCCGCAACCAATACTGAGCCTTCCAGGGCTGTTTGGCATAATTATACAGGTAAATCATGTGCTGGATAGGCTGGTTGCCATGGGCGTAATTCCCCATGTTCATCACGGTCATTTCCCGAATTTCATGAATGACAAAACCATAATAGCTGTCATCAAATACGGGCGGAACGGCAAACACAGAATCGAGCATCGTCACAAACATCTTGTCTCCCCCCATCAGGTCAATCAGTCCCTGAGGGTCGTGAAATACCGACCAGGTGTAATGCCAGCTGTTTCCTTCGGTAAAAGCATCCCCCCATTTGAGTGGAGAGAAAGGCGCCATGAAAGTGCCGTCCTTTTTCTTTCCCCGCATCAGCCTGGTTTCCGGATCAAACAGATTTTTATAGTTCAAGGCCCGACGGGCAAACAAGTCGATTTCCGCTTTCGGACGCTTCAGTTCCTTGGCCAGCTGATAGATACACCAGTCATCATAGGCATATTCCAGCGTACGGGCCGCATTCTCATGGATGTGTACATCACAGGGCACATAGCCTAACTGGTTGTAATATTCATATCCCAGCCGTCCGGTAGAAGAGACTTCCGGATGTACGTTGTTTGTGCCGTGCAGCAATCCCTCGTACAAGGTCTGCAGGTCGTCCACCTTGACCCCTTTCATATACGCGTCTACCAGCACTGAAGCCGAATTATTGCCTACCATGCATCCGCGATGTCCGGGACTGGCCCATTCCGGGAAGAAACCGCTTTCCTTATAAGTATTGAGCAAGCCTTCCTGTATTTCCTTGTTCACAGAAGGATAAGCCAGATTCAGCAACGGAAACAGACAGCGGAACGTATCCCAAAAACCGGTATCCGTGTACATATACCCCGGCAGCACCTGCCCGTTGTAGGGACTGTAGTGTACCACCTGCCCACGAGCATCTATCTCATAGAACTTGCGGGGGAACAGCAACGAGCGATACAGGCAGGAATAAAACGTGCGGTACTGGTCCAGATTCCCTCCGTCCACTTCAATTCTGCCCAGCATCTCATTCCAGGCCGACTTTCCTTCTTCGACCAACACCTCCAGGCTGTCATCGCCCAGTTCCTTCAGGTTTTCCAAGGCCTGCTCCACACTGATAAACGAAGAAGCCACCCGTGCATGCACCTTTTCCCCCTTCCGGGTAGAAAACCCGATAATGGCTCCTGCATGGTTTGCCTCCTGTTCTGTTTTATCTACCGAGATACAGCTATCGGCAACCGTCGCCTTGTACGTAAAAGGCTTATCGAATTCGATGACGAAATAATTTTTGAAATTCTCCGGTACTCCCCCACTGTTTTTGGTGGAATAACCGATGATGCGGTTGTTCGCTGCCTCAATCTTTACGTATGAGCCCTGATCAAACGCATCAATCACCACATAAGAATGTGCATTTTCAGGGAAAGTGAAGCGGAACAACGCAGACCGTTCCGTGGGCACCAGTTCCGTCACCACATCGTGCTCGGCCAGATACACCTTATAATAATATGGCTTGGCCTCTTCCCCCCTGTGCGAGAACCAGCTGGCACGCTGGTCTTCCTCGAATACAGGCTTTCCGACCACCGGCATAAGGGCAAACTGGCCATAGTCGTTAATCCACGGACTGGGCTGATGCGTCTGCTTGAAGCCCCGGATTCGGGTGGCCGTGTACATGTACTGCCATCCATCTCCCATTTTCCCGGTTTGCGGAGTCCAGAAATTCATTCCCCACGGGCGGGCAATGGCCGGATAGGTATTTCCAGCAGAAAACTCATAAGTGGACTGTGTACCCATCAATGGATTCACATAATCGGCATAGTTCGTGGCCTGGCTGAAAAGGGCTACGAACAGTATCATCATTAACAAAACTAATTTCTTCATTCTAAATTTCCAATCTAACATTTTCCATTAATACCAGATATGTCCGGGTTCCTTGCACATTTCCAGTTCCAGCGTAGCCCCCGACATAATCTGCTCGTGCGTGATGAAACTCTGATGATAAGGCTTTCCGTCCAACTTGACCGCACGGATATACCGGTTTTCCTTGCTCAGGTTCTCTGCCTTCACGGTAAAGATTTTCCCGTTCGAAAGCTTTAACTCCACTTTCTTGAATTTCGGTTTGCCTATCTCATACTGGCCGGATACCGGATTCACCGGATAAAATCCCATGGCACTGAACACATACCATGCCGACATCTGTCCGCAGTCCTCGTTCCCGCACAATCCTGCCGGGATATCGAGGTAAAGTTCATCCATGATCTGCGACACATATTGCTGCGTCTTCCAGGGCTGGTTCACCTTGTTGAACAAATAAGCCACATGATGGCTCGGCTCGTTGCCATGCGCATACTGTCCGATCATGCCTGTGCTGAAAATAGGCAGGTCTTCCCCCTCCGTCGGATGAAAGGTGAACATGCTGTCCAGTTTCTCGGCAAAGCGTGCTTTTCCACCCACCAGCGCGATGAGTCCATCGATGTCATGCTGCACAGACCAGAAATAATGCCAGGCGTTGCTTTCGCAAATATGCGGGGTATAGTCCTCCGCCCGGAAATCCGGAATAAAATTCCCCTTGTCGTCTTTCGGCTGCATGAACGAAGTAGCCGGGTTGTACAGGTTCCGATAATTCTGCGAACGGGCATAGAACGTATCGGCCACGTCCTTGCGTCCCATCCTGGCGGCCATCTCCGCAATGCAGAAATCATCGAACGCATATTCCAGCGTCCGCGACAGCGACCAGTCGTCCGAATTGTATTTATCCGTCACATTATAAGGCACATACCCCAGCTGCTTGTAAAGACCGATGCCCCGGTATTCATCCAGATTGGCCGTATGCACACAAGCCTCCAGGGCCTTTTCCGCCTCAAAATCACCGATACCTTTCAGGTAAGCGTCCACAATGACCGGCACCGCATGATAACCAATCATCATGTCGGTCTCGCTTCCATAGAAGTTCCACACCGGCAGACGTCCGTTCTGCTCATAAAATGCCAGAAACGACTTGACCATGTCATTGGTCCGTTCCGGCTGGGTATAAGTGAACAGCGGATGCGACGCCCGGAACGTATCCCACAATGAAAACGTGCTGTAATTGGTCCATCCGGCGGCCTGATGCACCTGTCCGTCCGGTCCGTAATATTTTCCGTCCACATCCGAATAAATGGTAGGCGCCAGCATGCTGTGATAGAATGCCGTATAGAAGATGGCCTTCTCTTTCCTGTCGTCCGACTGCACCCGGATTTTCGCCAGTTCTCTGTTCCATTTCTCCCGGGCCTGCCCACGGTATTTCTCGAAATCATTTTCCGGCGCCTCTGCCTGCAGGTTCTTCGCAGCCCCCTCCATGCTGACACCCGAAAGGGCCGTGGTCACCACCACCTGCTCCCCTTTCCGTGTGGAAAAATCGAAACGCGCCACGTAGGCTGTCCCCATCTTGTGGTCGTTGTGCAAGATAGGCGTAGTATCCAGCTGTATCTTCTCAAAAGGTACCGAGAAACGGGTCTGGAAAAACACTTTCTGGTTGCGGGCCCACCCGTCGGAAAAACGGTAGCCCCGGATGGTCACAGAATCCACCACCTCCACATAACTGTCTTGCGTGGCGTCCCAGTTCATCGCTTTCTTCAAGTTCAGGATAATGGCCGACTGAGCTTCCGGAAACGTGTAACGCTGGATGCCGCAACGCTCCGTGGCTGTCAGCTCCACCTTGATTCCGTAATCTTCCAGAAAAACCTGATAATAACCCGCCGACGCACTTTCCTGCTCGTGCGAGAACTTGGAATGTATGCCCAACGGAGGCGCCGCCTCTACGTAGGGCAAGGTGACAGGCATAAAAGAAATGTCATACAAATCGCCTGCGCCGGTACCCGAAAGGTGTGTATGACTGAATCCGGCAATGGTGCTGTCCGGATAATAATACCCCGCAATCCGGTCCCAGCCCGGCAAACCGTTGTCCGGACTCAACTGTACCATACCGAACGGTACCTGTGCTCCCGGATACGTATTCCCTGTAAAATCGGTTCCGATAAAAGGATTTACATACTGTGTCAAATCTTCCCCCGTAGAAACAGCAGGAGGTGCACACCCCCACGTCAGACTGACTAACCCCACTAACGCCCAAAATGATTTTTTCATACTATGATTCTTTCTAAGTGGCTAAAAGATAAACAAATCTACTAAATCGGCTCGAGAAATCCCACAAAGGAAGCCTAAAAAACAATTTTTGAAATCACGCCTGCACATTCTCTCAAAGGCCCCTATCCATTCTCTGTTTCGCACTGCGGGATTTATATCTCACAGTGTGGGATATGTATTTCACACTGTGGTTTTTGTATCCCACACTGTGGGACAGAGAAATTACCGGGACAGAAACCATTATGCACCAGCAGAAAATAGACTACTCTTTCCATCGCCTGTTTTTATACCTCCTTACTGCTTTTTCTCACAGGATAATAAAAGAATATGATCACTTGAAAAATTTGTATAAAAGCCCCGAAGAAACAAGGTATTTTCTTAATACATGTTATAAAACACATTTTCTGCTTGCAGATTTCTCCAAAAGCCTTACCTTTGCAATGTGTTTTTCATAGTATTAGATTTAAGGTTAACAAAAGGTTGGAGTTCAGCGGAACTCCTTTTTTTATGTCCATACCCCACCACATTCTTTTTCTTACCATACCAATCACCTTCCGATAAACAATTTCCACCACTAAATCACAAGAAGAAAGAGTCTGCAAACCGAAGAAAAGCGTAACTTTGTCTCCCTATGGAAGAAAATAAGAAAGTCTTATTGGGAATGAGTGGCGGTACCGACAGCTCGGTAGCTGCCTTGCTTTTGCAGGATGCCGGATATGAAGTGACCGGTATCACGTTCCGTTTTTATGAGAAAGACGGGAACACGGAATACCTGGACGATGCACGCGAACTATGCCAAACTTTAGGAATTCCTCACCTGGTATACGACGCACGAGACATCTTCCAGGAAAAAATCATACGCTATTTCATTCAAGAATATATGGCCGGACGGACACCGGTTCCCTGTACGTTGTGCAACAACTACCTGAAATGGCCGTTACTGGCACAAGTGGCCGACGAACGAGGTATTTATCACCTGGCCACAGGACATTACGTCAATAAACGGAATATAAACGGTTACTGGCACATCACCTGTGGAAAAGATACCGACAAAGACCAGTCTTTCTTCCTGTGGGGCCTCCCACAATCTATTCTGAAGCGGATGTGCCTGCCCATGAGCGAACTGACCAAAACCCGGGTACGCGAAATTGCTGCCGCACGCGGATTCCTGAAAGCCGCCCGGAAGCGCGACAGCCTGGGTGTATGTTTCTGCCCCATGGATTACCGCTCTTTTCTCAAGACACATGTACCGGAAGGAAGCATTTCTCCCGGTCATTTTTACGATGAACAGGGGCACTACCTCGGGAAACATAAAGGATATCCCTTCTATACCATCGGACAACGGAGAGGACTGGGCATCCATTTGAACAAAGCGCTCTTTGTGAAAGAGATTATCCCTCCAGAAAATAAGGTGATTATCAGCGATAACCTGCAAGCACTGGAAAAGAACGAGATGTTTCTCACGCACTGGAATCTTGTGAACGCTGACACTGTACTTGGGCACGATGACGTCATTGTCAAGATACGTTACCGGAAACAAGCCAACCGGTGCACCGTCAGCCAGCTGGACGACGGAAGATTACATATCCAGCTGCACGAGCCGCTGGCTTCCATCGCCAGCGGACAGGCAGCCGCATTCTACCGAGGAGATGTGGTGTTAGGAGGAGGAATTATTGAATAATCAGGCATCCTTCTCCCTGCATTTTCCAAAGAAATAGTCGGTCAGGAAACGGGCATTCTTCTTGACCGGTTCCCGCCCCTGCTCCTCGCCTTGCAGACTATTCAGACCGGCATCCGGCAACATACCGGCATCTTGCAGAGCACAACTCAAGTCATACGGAATCACCTCCGGATTCAAGAGGAACAAAATGGCCTTCTTCTGTGCCTCCTTCAAATCATAAAACTTGTTTTCCGGTGAAGAGATGCATTCGCACAAACGCATCTGGATATGAATACCGGTATGTGAAGAAACCATCAGTACCAGTCCGTGCTGTGCATCCATCTTCGGCATCTGTATTCCTTCTTTTTCCTTGTACTCCATTTTCTGGAAAAGGAAATCCCGCACTTCTTCCTCCGACTGGCAGAACACAAACTGTTTGCCCCCGGATGCTTTTATAAAAGCATCGTAGGTTTGCCGGATATCTTCACGTTTCGCAGCTCTCTGTGCAATTTCTTCCTTCATCTTGTCCTCATAATCAGAAATCACCAGTGTGCCGTCCTGCCACCACGTACCGCCATATTGTACCAGCCGGCAACCAAGCACCGTCATTCCTTCCTTGCGATTTTTCAAAGAATTCAGGTTCAAAGAATCTTTGCGAATACGCAATTGCCCTTCTTCTTTTCCTGACAAGTCTTTTACAAAAAGAGAATCCTCGTCTTCTCCTTCATACAGGAACAAGCCTTGAGGGGTAACTTTTATTTCTGCCCAAGATGCCGTTTCGGGATGCTTCTTCCCGATCAATGCCAACCAATCTACAGAAGTCAACGAAAGCAAATGTTTTCTTCCTTCGAACAAGATGTTCTGTTTGACATCATACTCCAGAATTCCGGGATTCACATTTCCCATACGCGTCACCGTAGCTACCACTTGCTGGAATTCACTCCGATTCTCAAATCCGGTATAGCTGCAGAAGTGGAACCACTCCAGTACATTGCGATAACGCTGGTAATCATTTGCTCCAAAAGGTTCCCCATACAGCATTTCCTGCAAACGGGTATTCTCCGGTGCCACCTCATACTCTTCCGACAAATAATCGTAGAGTTGTTGAGCCACTTCCGCGATACCCGGATTTTCCGGATTCAGCACACCACCTTTCAGCTTCTCTAAGGACTGGAAATAATGCCACAACAGGAACCGCAACTCTTCCGGATTCACTTCTCCCGGATAATATTCCTTTTCTTCTTCCGGCGTCATAAAAGGTACCGGCTGGCCATACCGCTTACGACATTCTTCGCTAAATGCCTCCCAGATTCCGATCTGTGAAATGACATCCTGAAACCAAAGGGTCAAATAGATAGCAATGCCACGCAATGAATGCTCGGGGTAACGTTCTCCTACCATACCCACCAAACATTCGGCAATGTTGTTAGCTACTTTTACATAATATATGTCGATTTCATCTTGCCGCTCGTAGGGCTGAAACAACATCCATTCTTTTACATATATCTTCTTCATATTAGATTAGGATTTAAACTCCAGGACACAAAAGTAAAATAATTATGAGAATGAACAAATCCTTTCCACTGAACTTATTTGTAATCCACAAGTTATTCACAGCATGTGAATAACTATAATACACTGAAAACTAGCAAAAAGAGAAAGTTACAGAAAATCTTTCCACATGGATTTCAACAAGAAATCAACCACCCTGTTCATATCTATATATGCACAAAAAAATCCTGTCAAAGCACTTCAACTGCTCTGACAGGATTCACCCTTATTCTATTCGTGAGAATTAAATTACTCTTTCCGTTTTGCCTTCAGTTCCTCTGCCGGCACCATACGATACAGACGGTCACTCGGACGGATACGACCAGGTACCTTGAATGATACATGTACTCCTTTCTTCACTACATCCACCGGCTTCAGGTCTACCCGGGCTTCTTCCAGCGTGACATACATGGCTCCGGTAGTCGGACCGGTAATCAGAAGCTTGTCGCCCACCTTGATTTCAGCCGCTTCAATCAGAAACTCAGCTACCCCGATATTGGAGAAATATTTGATACCCCGTCCGGCATATACCTTGCGCTCCGTAGCTTCCGAACCGTAGTTCTTGCTCCATTCGCCCAGACGCTGTCCCAAATAATAACCATTCCAGAAACCCCGGTTAAACACGGTTTTCAGGCGTGTATCCCAGTCGGCCACCTTCTCGTCGGAGAACGTACCGTCGAGATACGACTGGATGGCTTCCTTGTAACATTCTACGACTGTACGCACGTACTCAGGACCACGGGCACGGCCTTCAATCTTGAACACCCGGACACCGGCTTCAATCATCTCGTCCATGAAATGAATGGTCTTCAAATCTTTCGGCGACATGATGTACTGGTTGTCTACTTCCAGTTCAATATCGCTTTCCTTATCCTTTACAATATAAGCCCGGCGACATACCTGCATACAGGCACCCCGGTTGGCCGACGCGTTCTGCTCGTTCAAGCTCAGGTAACATTTTCCGGAAACCGCCATGCACAAAGCTCCATGACAGAACATTTCAATACGGACCAGGTTGCCCATCGGTCCCTTAATCTGCTGTTCCTGGATGGCATCATATATCTTGCGCACCTGCTTGAGGTTCAACTCGCGCGCCAGCACCACCACATCGGCAAAGCGGGAATAAAACTTCAGCGCCTCCGCATTGCTGATGTTCAGCTGGGTAGAAAGATGAACCTCCTGCCCTACCTCGTTACAGTAAGCCATCACAGCCACATCGGCTGCAATGACGGCGCTGATACCGGCTTCTTTGGCTGCATCCACAATCTTACGCATCAGTGCAATGTCCTCGTCGTAGATGATAGTATTGATGGTCAGGTAACTCTTCACTCCATGTTCCTCGCACACCTTGGCAATCTCACGCAAATCTTCTATGGTAAAAGTGCTCGCCGAACGCGCACGCATGTTCAAACTCTCAATGCCGAAATAGATGGAATCGGCTCCGGCATGAAGGGCAGCTGCCAACGACTCGCGCGAGCCTACAGGTGCCATGATTTCAAAATCTTTGATTGTATAACTCATTTCCACTATTATGATATTACCGCGCAAAGGTAGCGTTTTTTCGGGATATAATAAAATTTCACTACCTTTGCGCGACAATATCAAGCCAATGAAAATTAGGAACATAGATTTAGGAGAAAAGCCAGTGTTGCTGGCCCCGATGGAAGATGTCACCGACCCTGCTTTCCGCCTCATGTGCAAGCAGTTTGGTGCCGACATGGTGTACACGGAATTCGTATCGAGCGACGCCTTGATCCGTTCGGTCGGAAAAACGATGCTGAAACTGAACATCAGCGAGAAGGAACGCCCGGTAGCCATCCAGATTTACGGAAAAGATACAGAAACCATGGTAGAAGCCGCCCGCATCGTGGAACAGGCACAGCCTGATATTCTGGACTTGAACTTCGGATGTCCGGTGAAACGGGTAGCCGGCAAGGGAGCCGGTTCGGGACTGTTGCAGAACGTACCCAAGATGCTGGAGATTACCCGTGCCGTAGTCGATGCCGTCAAGATTCCAGTCACCGTCAAAACCCGTTTGGGCTGGGATGCGGAGCACAAGATTATCGTGGAACTGGCGGAACAGTTGCAGGATTGCGGCATCGAGGCGCTGACCATTCATGGACGTACCCGCGCCCAAATGTATACGGGAGAAGCCGACTGGACACTCATCGGTGAAGTCAAGAAGAATCCGAGAATGCGCATCCCTATCATTGGCAACGGCGACATCACCACGCCTCAACGAGCCAAAGAATGTTTCGACCGCTACGGGGTGGATGCCATCATGATTGGACGGGCCAGTTTCGGACGTCCCTGGATTTTCAAGGAAGTAAAACATTATCTGGAGACTGGAGAAGAACTTCCGCCCCTTTCGTTCAAATGGCGGATGGATGTCTTGCGTCAGGAAGTACTCGACAGTGTGAACCTGCTGGATGAACGCAGAGGCATCCTGCACGTGCGCCGTCACCTGGCCGCTTCTCCCCTGTTCAAAGGAATTCCTAATTTCAAGGATACCCGCATCGCCATGCTGCGTGCAGAAACACTTCAAGAGCTGAACGCCATCCTGGATCACATTGAGAATACATTCGGTAAGGAAGAATAAACTCCTTACCGACCTTTCCTTAATACATGATACGTTTGAAAACGGGCGAAATGAACCAGCGCTTGTACATCAGCGTCGCTAACTGATACACAAAAAATGCTGTAATCAATCCCACGAGGGAATCAATCAGGTAGTGCGCCTGAATGTAGACTGTGGCGCAGCACAGCAACACATAGAACGGGAACAGAATGTAGGCTAATTTCCGGTTTACACGCCAGGCCATAATCATCACAATCGTTGAGATTCCCACATGTGAACTGGGGAAAGCGGCCGTAGGACGTTCACCCACTTCCTGTGAGGCTTCTACCAGATTATAGAAGAATCCGTGTTCATATCCCGGCCCAGGAAGCAAGAAAGTATTGTCATTAAAATAATCTCCTATTGCAGGAAAATCACAAGCGTTTACTTTATCCATTCCAATGGCTGGGAAATAGAATTGCGGTCCGGCCACCGGCACCAGAATATAGAACAGGTAGTAAATGAAGAAAGAGGTGACCAACACAAAACAGATTTTCTCAAACCACTCAAACCGGGTCAGAAAGTAATACACCACCACAATCAGCATCATGGGATAATAAAAGAAGTAACCCATATTGAACGGCTCACTGAACCATACCGAGGGGCACAGCTTGCTGAATTCCACGGAGGGCTGGCAATGGAAAATAGCCTGCTCGGCAGAGGCAAACAGATAGTCCAGGTTCGGAAACAAACGGTTGAACTCAAACGTATCCGGATACCAGTAAGCCAATAGCGACATCTGCACCACCATGCGGACGAAGGCCGTCAGCCGACAGGGAAACGCCTGATACAAATGAATCAGTACGAACGTCAGTACCACAATACCCAGACGTTCCAGCAACATCGTCCCTGGATGATCCATCCGGGGATAGAGCAACAAAATCAAAATGGTAGTCAGGGCATTATAAATCAAGCTGATGCTTTCTACTGCAAACAGTCCCTTCCCACTTTCTACTCGTTCAAATAACTTCAGTTCTATAGCCATCCTTCTTTCTTATACCAGGCAATTATTTCTTTTACACCTCTTTCCAACGGATATTGAGGTACATATCCCAATTCTTTTTCCAGCGGGGAAATGTCACATCTCCAGTTCCGCTGTTTCATGATACGATACTTGTCACAGTTTAATGTACTGACTTTCCGAGTCAGCCGTCCGATATTCTCCGCTACGAAAGAAATGGCTTTCAGAAGAAACAACGGACATACAAAACGAACCATCCACGGATTGCCCAGCTCCTTCCGAATCAAATCGGAAAACGTACGGCTGTTGTATACGCGGCCGTCACTCACGAAATAAGCCCGGTCTGTGACCTGTTTTTCAATGGCTAGGTAAATGGCCTGTACCAAATCTTTTACAAAGACAAACGTGATGTCCTGGCGCTTGAAGCCTGCCGCAAAATCCACATGCTGCTGAATGGATTTGGCCATCAGGAAATAATCGTGTTCCCGAGGGCCGTACACACCTGTCGGACGAAATATCACATACGGAAAGCCTGACAAGGATTTCAAGTATTCCTCCGTATGAAGCTTGCTCAATCCATACGCCGTATTCGGACGAGGCGTATCTTTCTCACAAATGGGAGTGTAATCTTTTTCACGTATCGGGCCAAATATACTTAACGAACTTATGTAAATAAAGTTCACGGGAAGCATGTCCAATCGCGTCAAAGTCTCAATAAAATGCCGCGTAGCCCAGTAATTTCCGATTTCAAAATCGGCCTTGTCCAGGCATTTCGTCACGCCGGCACAATGAATGATGTAATCCCACTTCCCGTACAAGCGTTTCTGCTCCTCCAGCTGACCGGCTAAACGATCGGAATCAGTAAAGTCCAGCACTGCAAAACGAATCCGTGCATCCTGCAAATATTTCCGGCTACTGGTTTTTCGCACACCGGCCCACACCTGATAACCTCGTTCCAAGGCTCCTTCCACCAGGAAACTGCCAATAAACCCACTGGCACCTGTCACTAAAACTTTCTTCTCCATACTTTTACTTTTCGGGTTCTGCATGGATACTGATATACGTATTCGCCCCAAAGGCCTCCCGCAATTTCCTTTCAATGGCCGTTACCTTTTCATGTGCTTCACGCAGCGGAATATTTCCATCCATACGTACATGCATATCCATCGCATAATGACTTCCTATGCGACGGGTACACAAATGATGCGGTTGTGACACGCCGTCTACCGACAAGACAATCTTGGTAATCTCCTGTTCGATTTCATCTGGAAGAGAGCGTTCCAGCAATTCATCCACGCACGACTTGAGTTGCTTGACAGCCACCTGTACAATAAAGACACTGACAATTACCGCAGCCAACGGGTCGAGCACACGCCAGTTATCACCCAATAGAATAGCTCCTCCGATACCAATGGCCGTACCAATGGATGAAAACGCATCACTCCGGTGATGCCATGCATTGGCAATGACCGCCGGACTGTTATAACGTTTCCCGACAATGCGGGTATAATGGAACAAGATTTCCTTGGATACAATGGAGATGATAGCTGCTACCAAGGCAATCCAGCCGGGTGACTGTAAAGTTTCTCCTCTAAAGACACGTACAATCGACTCCACACCACTCCAGCAAATGCCTACTCCCACAGCCAGCAAAGCCGCTCCAATTAGTAAAGTAGCCAGCGTTTCATACTTACCATGTCCATAATCATGGTCCTTATCTTCCGGCTTACTGGAAATACGGACGAACACGATTACAATCAAATCGGTAATCAAATCCGACAAAGAATGGACTGCATCGGCAATCATGGCCGCACTCTTGCCCCAGAAACCTGCCGCAAACTTACAGGCCACCAAAAGAATATTCACCAAGCTCCCTACCAGGGTCACTTTGTAAATCTCACGTTCGCGAACGGATGATTCAACTTCATTCATATCAGACTTTGTAATAAGAACGCGGCAAAGATAATAGTTTTTCAGCATCTTAACAGAAAAATCCTCGTTTATTCCACGGAATTTGCTTTCTTTGTATATCAAACATACCGGTCACTGAGAGAGTGCCGGTTTCTAAAATCTAAACAACATGGCTAAGAAGAAAAAAGAAAAAAAAGGCGGAAAACACCTGAAGAAAAAAGAGCTCGTAGAAATGCTGCTCAGTTATTTCCGCACAAAGCCGAATGAAGCATTCAGCCTCAAGCAGTTGTTTCAAGCTCTAAAACTCACGACCCATCCGGGAAAAATGCTCTGTATCGATGTCATAGAGGAAATGGTGGAAGACAATTTCCTGATTGAAGTCGAAAAAGGGCGCTATAAAATCAATGACAAAGGACAAATCCTGACGGGTACTTTCCAGCGGAAAAGCAACGGAAAGAACTCCTTTATTCCTGACGATGGCGGAGAACCGATTTTCATTGCAGAACGCAATTCCGCGCATGCCATGAACAACGACAAGGTCAAAATCTCCTTGTGTGCCAAATGTAAGAAACGTCAGGTGGAAGGGCAAGTCATCGAAATTCTGGAACATGCCAACGAAACGTTTGTCGGTGTACTGAAAGTATCGAAGAACTATGCCTTCCTGCTGACGGAAGCCAACACGCTGGCCAACGACATCTTCATCCCGAAAGACAAGCTGAAAGGCGGAAAAGATGGCGACAAAGCAGTAGTCCGTATCACGGAATGGCCGGAAGAGGCAAAGAACCCGTTTGGAGAGGTCATCGACATTTTAGGAAAGGCTGGCGACAATACCACTGAAATGCATGCCATCCTGGCCGAATACGGATTGCCTTACACTTATCCGCAGGCGGTAGAAGCGGCTGCCGAAAAGTTGTCGGCTGAAATCACGCCAGAAGACTATGCCGAACGTGAAGATTTCCGCGATGTAGTGACCTTTACCATCGACCCGAAAGACGCCAAGGACTTCGATGATGCCCTGTCTATCCGTAACCTGAAACCGGGATTGTGGGAGGTAGGAGTTCACATCGCCGATGTATCGCATTATGTGAAAGAAGGAAGCATCATCGACAAGGAAGCAGTAAAGCGTGCCACTTCTGTCTATCTGGTCGACCGCACCATCCCGATGCTGCCGGAACGGTTGTGTAACTTCATCTGCTCTCTGCGACCAGACGAGGAAAAACTGGCTTACTCTGTCATCTTCGACATGAACGACAAGGCTGAAGTGAAGAATTTCCGTATCCGCCACACTGTCATCAAGTCCAACCGCCGCTTCACATACGAAGAGGCACAGCAGATTATTGAAACGGGAGAAGGCGATTACAAGGAGGAAATTCTGGAACTAAATCGCTTGGCACAAATCCTGCGAGAAAAACGAATGAGTGCCGGATCCATCAACTTCGACCGCTGTGAGGTGAAATTTGAAATTGACGAGAACGGAAAACCGCTCAGCGTGTATTTCAAGGTTTCCAAGGAAGCCAACAAGCTGATTGAGGAATTCATGTTGCTGGCGAACCGTACCGTAGCCGAATACGTCGGGAAGGTACCTAAGAATAAGAAGCCGAAGGTATTCCCTTATCGTATCCACGACCTTCCAGACCCAGACAAGCTGGACAACCTGAACCAGTTCATCGCCCGCTTCGGCTACAAAATCCGTACAGGTGGCAGCAAAGTGGAAGTTTCCAAGTCACTCAACCACCTGCTCACGGAAATCAACGGCAAGAAGGAACAGAATCTGATTGAAACGGTGTCTCTGCGCGCCATGCAGAAGGCCCGTTACTCCATCTACAACATCGGACACTACGGACTGGGATTTGATTACTACACCCACTTCACCTCTCCTATCCGCCGTTATCCGGACCTGATGGTACATCGTCTGCTCACCCGTTACTTGGCAGGAGGACGAAGTGCTCAAGCCGACAAATATGAAACTTTGTGTGAACACAGTTCGGCTATGGAACAGACAGCCGCCAGTGCAGAACGTGCTTCCGTAAAATACAAGCAAGTGGAATTCATGGGCGACCGCATCGGACAGGTTTACGATGGAGTCATTTCTGGAGTGACCGAATGGGGTCTCTATGTGGAAATCAACGAAAACAAATGCGAGGGCATGATTGCCATGCGGGATTTGGGCAACGACTTCTACGAGTTTGACGAAAAGAACTACTGTCTCATCGGACGTCGCCATCACCAGAAGTTCAGTCTCGGCGACCCGATTAAGATTAAAGTGGCCCGTGCCAACCTCGCCAAGAAACAATTGGATTTTGTATTGGCTGAAGCTTAACGGATATCCACATCCGTTTACCTTATAAAAATCTCCCCGTTCTTCTTAAAAACCTCAGTCATGTCTGAGAAGAACGGGGATTCTTATTATTTCACTCTGCGGTTCAACTGGTTATTCGCTTTTTCCGGACGAGATTTCCCTACCCGTTTCCCACTCGCCTTTTTCTTATTATTTTGCTTCGCTTTGAAAGCAAAAGGATTCTTTTTGTTCACAACCATACTGCACTGATTTTTCTACAAAAATAGGATTTTATTGGTTTCATCACAAAATATCGTTACTTTTGTCCATTATCAAAATGAAAACTCCATGAGTCCAACTGATTACACGCATATATTGACAAAGGCCGTTGACGAACTTTCCGACAACCAATCCTACCGGGGACTGTTCCATCAGCACCGGGAAGGAGAACCACTCCCTTCGGGAAAATCACTGGAACGGATTGTGGAACTGGCACGCGCCATCCTCTTTCCCGGCTATTTCGGTAACTCGACCATCAACAGCCAAACCATCAACTATCACATCGGGGTCAATATCGAAGAACTGTTTTCCCTGCTGATTGAACAAATACAAGCCGGATTGTGCTTCGGTGTGGAAAACGAGGGACAATGTAACTGTCAATCTCCTTGCCGGGCTACAGCTACCCAACTGGCAGCAGAATTCATCAGTCGCCTACCGGAAATCCGCCGCATTCTGGCCACCGACGTAGAGGCTGCCTACTACGGTGACCCTGCCGCCACGTGCTTTGGGGAAATCATCTGCTGCTATCCGGTTATCCGAGCCGTGACCAACTACCGGATTGCCCATGAACTTTACCGGCTCAATGTTCCTCTCATTCCACGAATCATCACCGAGATGGCCCATTCCGAAACAGGTATCGACATCCATCCGGGTGCCCAAATCGGACACCACTTTACCATTGACCACGGCACGGGTGTAGTCATCGGGGCAACCTGTATTATCGGTAACCACGTAAAGTTGTATCAGGGAGTAACCTTGGGAGCCAAAAGTTTTCCCTGCGACGAGCAAGGCAATCCCATCAAGGGTATCCCTCGCCATCCGATACTGGAAGACAATGTGATAGTCTATTCCAACGCCACCATCCTGGGACGCATCACCATAGGTGAAGGCGCTACCATCGGCGGTAACATCTGGGTGACGGAAAGCGTACCCGCAGGTGCCCGCATCGTACAACGGAAGAGCAAAGAAAACAAAGGATAAAGCCCCGTCCAAGCACCGTTTTTTTCCACTTGAGAAATTCACAAAATAACGTCCGCAGCTTCAGGAAGAAATCTCCGGAAACTGCGGATGTCTAATTTAGCAAGGCTTGAAATATATTAGAAAGCCTTGTGATAAAGCGCTTCGATTTCTTCTACCGAAGTCGGACGCGGATTACCTCCGGTACAGACATCATTGAACGCATCGATGGCCAGCTGGTGCAAATCACCCTCTTTCACTCCAATCTCATGCAACTTCTGTGGAATGCCGATGCTCAAAGAAAGCTTGCGGACCGCCTCTACAGCAGCTTTTACCCCTTCCGCCTCACTCATGTCGGTGGTATCCACTCCCATGGCTTTAGCAATGTCCATGTATTTAGGTGCAGCCGGAGATTCTGCATTGTATTCCATGACATAAGGCAACAGCAATGCATTGGCTACTCCATGCGGAGTGTCATAGTGTGCCCCCAAGGGATGTGCCATGGAATGAACAATCCCAAGTCCAACATTGCTGAACCCCATTCCGGCAATGTACTGTGCTTGTGACATAGCCTCACGAGCTACCGGATCACTACCATTGTCGACCGCAGCCTTTAAATGTTTGGCAATCATTTCAATGGCCTTCAGTTCAAACATGTCCGACATCACCCAGGCTCCCGGAGTGATATAACTTTCGATGGCATGGGTCAAAGCATCCATCCCTGTGGCTGCCGTCAGTCCCTTCGGCATGGAATACATCAGTTCAGGGTCAACGATAGCTACCGATGGAATATCATTCGGGTCTACACACACCATTTTCTTGGTAGCCGCCTCATCGATAATCACATAATTAATCGTTACCTCGGCAGCCGTTCCAGCTGTAGTAGGAAGAGCAAAAGTCGGCACTGCTTTGTGACGCGTATTGGCTACTCCTTCCAACGAACGTACATCCGCAAAATCCGGATTATTTACTACGATACCGATACCTTTGGCAGTATCAATGGAAGAACCGCCACCCAGTGCCACAATGAAATCAGCTCCGGAAGCTTTAAAAGCGGTCACCCCATGCTGCACATTGGCAATGGTCGGATTCGCCTTCACATCATTGTATATTTCGTAAGGAATACCTGCCTTTTCGAACACTTCAATCACCTTATCGGCTACATGAAAACGAATCAGGTCTTTGTCTGTCACAAAAAAAGCTTTCTTAAAACCTCTGCGAGCAGCTTCCGTGGCAATTGCTTCACGACATCCGGCTCCAAAATAAGAGGTCTCGTTCAAAATCATTCTGTACATAGATTTACGGTTTAAAAGGTTAAACTGAAATTTATCCGGAAGCCTGGAACCTTAGTTAAATTCCAAACTTATACCAGAAATATAAATGTTTAAATCGGCCATAAAGCTACAAAAATTCCCTTGGTAAAGGCAAAGGTTTTCACAGTTTTTCCTTTTCTTTTTCATCTGATACACTCAAGCCCATCTTCTTAATAAAATTCATGGTATAACCTGAACCACCCACTGATAAGTACCCGACAACACTTCTGCCCGGAGCATACCCTCCTGCCACATCACTTCCTTCACCCCATTTTTTCCTGCCTGCAAGACACGACCGTTTTCCGTCACCTTGTCGGCCGAGGCAGCCGGCAAATAAAGTGTGGCACTCGTATTAGCCGGAATAGTGAATGAATACCTCACTTCCCCGTCTTTCACTTCCCACGCACTTTCTATCCGTCCGTATAAGGAGTCATAATGCCCACGGGCAAACGTCATCTGCCCGGTCGGGTCCACCCGCGGAGACAACACAAAATGCTTGAATCCCGGATGATTTTCATCCCGCATAATTCCCAGTGAATAGGCATACATCCAGGCCCCTACGGCCCCGAACGAATAATGGTTGAACGAGTTCATCCGGTTGTTCTCGCCAAACCCATCCACATGAGTATACGAATTCAGTCGTTCCCAAATGGTTGTAGCTCCCTGTTCCACGGAATACAGCCACGAAGGGTAAGTGGTCTGCTGCAACAGCCGGTAGGCCACGTCATCATAGCCATTGTCCGAAAGCGCTTTGCTGATCCAGGCCGTCCCGATGAATCCCGTCATCAGAGAATAAGCCGGATACGTCTTTCCGTCGTCACCCACATTTTCCCGCCGAACCGTTTGGGCGAGATGGGCTGCAAACTCTTCCCGAAGCTCCGGCGGAACCAGGCCGAACGCCAGCGGAAGCACGTACGAAGTCTGTATGTCTACCCGCTTCCCTTTTTCGGGTCCGTCGGCTCCGGAAGAAATCGTCTGGGCCGTCGCCTTATCTACATACGTACGCAGGAAGAAATCCTTCCGTTTCTGATACAAATCCGCATACCTCCGTGCCTCACTTTCCTTTCCCAATATCCTGGACACTTTCACCATGATATCCAAGTCGTACAAGAAATAAGCTTCCCACATCAGCGTTTTGTCGTTCTTGTTGTCCTCCGGCCCCAGCCAGTCGCCCAGATTCCCCCACACCTTCTCCTGCTCCAAGATACCTGTTTCCGGGTTGATGGTCTTTGCCAGTATATAATCGATGTAACGGCCCATCGCCGCATAGTGTTCCGCCAGCAAGGTCTTGTCGCCGTACTGCTGGTACACTTCCCAAGGCACCGTGATGCCCGCGCTACCCCACAACAGGCCCCCAAAGCCTACGCCCAGCGGAGCCACATCGGGGAAACGTCCGTCTTCCCGCTGCACATCACGCATGGCCTGCAAATAACGGCGAAGGAATTGCGGCACATCGGCCAGATAAGTCGCCGTCCGAGAGAAGACCGAGATATCCCCCGCCCAACCCAAACGTTCGTTCCGCTGCGGACAGTCGGTCGGGATGGAGAAGAAGTTGGCATAAGTCGACCACACGATGTTGTGCCACAGCTGATTCACTTTCTCATTCGAGGTTTCATACTGAGAAGCAAGCCCGTCAATCGAGCTCAGTACCGTACCCTTCACACTTTCCAAAGGCAAAGCCTTGTCAATGCCCGTAATCTCGACATACCGATAGCCGTGATAGGTGAACCTCGGTGCAATCGTTTCCTCCCCTCCCTTGGTGATGTATTTATCCTGCGCCATCGCCGCACGGATATTCTCCAGCATAATCATTCCCTCGTTGCCGGCATAACGCGGCAGGTCCGGATATTTCACCTCGGCATAACGCAGGTTGATTTCCCGACCCGCTTCCATGCCGCGAAGTGTGATTTCAGGCACTCCCACCATGTTTTGTCCCATGTCGTACACGAAGATACCCGGCCGTACTTCTTCCACCGACCGAGCCATCAGTTGCTGAATGGCCCGTACCGTCTGGCCATACTGGGCTTTCAGGTGAAAATCCGAATAATCGTTCACTTTCGGCACGTTTCCTCCTCCCTCCTGACTGACATGGTTTTCCAGCGTCACTTCCACCGCCGGCTTCCACGCCGAGTCGTCATAACCCGGCCGAGACCATCCGACGATTGCTTGTTCCTTTCGGGCGTCATAGACTTCTCCCTGAAAGAAACTGCCATACACCACCGGTCCCTGATTGAAATACTTCCATGTGTCCGGCGAAGTGACCACCGCCTGCTGCCGTCCATCCTCGTACGTCACCACCAGTTGGGCCAGCAACGACTGACGGTCGCCGAAGAAATTCCAGTTTTCTCCGGCATAAGTGGCACCTCCGCTCCACCATCCTTCGGCCAGCACCGCACCCAATGCATTCTTCCCGGCTTGTACCAACTGCGTCACGTCGTACACCTGATACAGATGTGTTTTATTATACTGTGTTACGCCCGGATTGAAATAATCCTTTCCTACCCGTTGCCCGTTGAGATACATCTCATAAATACCGCGGGAGGTGACATACAGCCGTGCTTTCTTGATTTTATTGGAGGAAGTCGCAAACTCCGTACGCAACATCGGCATGGAATTGCGGCTCGGGTCTTGCACATACCATTTTCTCACCCCTTCCAATCGGGACGCATCCAATGTTACGGAAGTCAGTCGGTTTTCCGGACTCCTGAAATTACGGATCTCTGTTTTCACCCCCGAAAAGCCCTTCGCATCCTCCAAGGCAAAGCCCACCTCACCCACTACGGGAAAGGCAATGAAATCACCTCCTTGTCCCAAAGGATTCACATTCACTTCCCCTAACTCCACGTCTCCTTTTTTCAGGGTCGTGAAGCCCAAGTTGGAATACAGAGAAAAAGTATGCGCCTGATACTGGTTTCCGGCATTCAACACGTCATTCGGTATCAAAAAAGATTTCAACGGTACGGAGGGTTTGTCATCAGGCTGATAACCCGCACGATAAAGATGTATCCATGCGTTTCCGCCTCCTTTCAGCGGCGTCAAGTCAAACTCTACCTTTATATAAGAAGCATCCTTTCCATTGGAAAGATGATACAGGTTCTTGTTCGCATCCATCAACCGCTCGTCATTCGCTCCATACACAAAGGCTATCTTACGGGATACGGCCTGCTCCTTCATCTGGAAAGAAAAATCCAAGCGGAACACAGGCAGATAGGGTGAATAAAGTACCATATCCTCGTCGCCACCCCCAATCCAGCGGGCTCCGTGCCAGCCATTCGCCTCGTGGTCTGTCAGCAGACTGGTTTCAAACCAGGACATTCCTTCCTGCACCTTCCCCTGATTGTTCCATACCTTTACCTGCCACGTATAACGGGTCGTCGGCTGCAAAGCTTCTCCCTGGTATACTACCTGCTGGGACGCATCTCCTGCCACCTTTCCGGAATCCCATACCCGCTTTCCAGCCTCATCCTGCACAATCAGCTGATAGGCCGTCTGATAGATTCCCCTTTCCTGCGGAGTAGCCGTCAGTTGCCAGCCAAACCTCGGGGCTGGAGTATCTATACCAAGAGGAGTCTCGGCCAGTTCTACGGTCATCCCTGCCAAAGAGGGCGATTCTTTCTTATAGGTATTGCTCGACAGTATGATTCCACACAAAATTGCGATAAGTAAGTGCTTCCCAACCATAACCAATATTATTATCTTAGATTATAAATTTTCATCTTATTTCATTTCAAACGTATTCATGGAATGAGGAGCCAGCACCACTTCCAAATACCGCTTGCCCAACTTTACGGTCAGCTTTTGTGACTCTTCCTTGAAGTTTCCGGCTATCACCACATACTTCTTCGCCGGAGTCCTTACCACCAGCACCGGCTTCTTGTCGTCTCCCTCCGGCTTATAGGCCAGTACTTCCGAACCCGAAGCAATATAATGGGCATAATGCTTCACCGCAAAGTACTCAGGTGTATACGTAAACGTACGTGTCTTTGAATCAACCCGAATCAAGGCATTCTGTTTCCATCCCCAAGTGCTTGTTCCCTCATCCGAAAGAATGAAATTCCAAAGGTTATACTCGTTGCATCCATTTCCCAAATAATGATTGATTAGTTCAAAAGTGTGTTCGCCCGACTTCCAGTCAAAGCTTCCCCAGCCACATTCACTCTCGGAACAAATGTAACTCCAGTCGGGATGCTGCTGCCGGATGGCTGCCAGAATCTCGCGTCCTTCCCACTGAAAACCCATTCCGGAAATACAAGCCTGCAACTGTTTGTCCGAAAGAATCTTCTCCACATGATCCTGCCGGTTCGTGTTCAGTGTACCTAAATACAACTTCACCTCGGGATGCGCCTTTTTCAGTACCGGAGCCAGGTAATCCCGATTAAAGAGGATAGTACCTTCTGCCGTCCATGCACATCCGGGATAGGGCGTATAGCTGTACGCCTCATTCTGATACATCACCATATCAATAGGAATGCCTTCTGCCTTGTAGGCATCGATGAACTTACAGAAGTAATTGGCATACGTCCGCAAATAGCGAGGGTCTTGTATCATATAGTCGGTAGTAGCCAGCTGACGGGGGAATTTTCCTTTACGTTCTCCCACCAGCTTCATCTCGTCCGGATCGGTTGTTCCGCCTACATTTCCATACAGCAGGTAATCCAACTTCGGCGACAGATGGTTGGCCGGACTGCTCAACACCGGATAATCTCCATTTATTTTCAACCAGCTGGGGGGAGACCAGGGAGAAACCCAAAAGGTAAGTGCCGGATTGTATTTCTGTGCCGCCCGGATGAAAGGAATAATCGCCTGTTTATCCCGGTCGATATTGAAGTAGCGTAACTCAAAATCTCCTTCCACCTCATCGCAGCTGTACCAGGAACGGGCATAGTCGTTGGCACCCAATGAAATTCGTCCTCGCCCGATACGCAAATCACCCTCCGGAGCAAATACCTTCTTCAAGATTTCATCCTGCTCTTCACGGGTCAGCACGCCCAACGCATCCCAACAAAGCTCATTGAAAGTGACTCCCCAAGTCTTAAACGTGGCGATTTTAGCCTTTCCGTCCACAGACACATCCGGAAGGGTATTTACTTCGCTTTTCAAACGGACAGTGGATTGCTGCCAAGTATCATTCTCACTGCTATGTATCCAATGATAAGTTTGTGCGGAAAGTTGTACGGCCCCTAAAGTTACCAGACAACTTACACAAAATATTCGATATTGAAATCTCATAAATACTACAATTTTTTATGCTTTCTATTTATCCCAAAAAGTACAAATAAAAAATCAAGACTCCGCTATCTCAAGATAAAAAATTCACTCAGCAAATCTTTATTTCTCTGAAAGCAGAATAACCAAGACTTTATACGGAAGGTATACTTAATTAAGAGTATACAATTAGTATCCACGAGAATGAATATACTATTAAAAATTTAAATTACTAAATAAATCAAGTCTCTAAAATCACTTTATTCTTTATTAATTTTGCTAAAGGAATTATTATCTATTAGCATAATCCAAAGAGTCTACAAGACTTTTATCCAACTAATTTCATATCATACTGCATAATATAAAAAGATGACATGTGAAATGCAATAAAATAAGCATCGACACATGTCATCTTCTTTTTCAGTACACTAACTGAATATCTTTAAAACTACTTACCTAATTTCGCTCTTCGTAACAAAGTCTGCATTTCAAATAACTTTTCAGGATACTGAGCCGCTACATTTTCTTGTTCACTGACTTTTTTCATCTCATATAGTTGAGGAATACTGTCATTACCTGTTTCTATTTTCGGTCCCCAAGTAATCATACGCGGTCCATCATTGGGTTCTATATACTTCCAGTCCTTAGTTCTAATAGACAGTACATGATTAGCCGCAAACTCTATGACCCAAGGACGGTCTGTATTGTCCATACCCAACAGATTACTTAATCGATTCCAGCTATCGGGAGCACTACCTTTAGGCAAACGTGCATGAATCAATTCTCCTAATGAAGCCATCCAATCAATCTGTGACATCAGCACGTCTGAGACATTTCCTTTTTGTATCATTTTCGGCCAACGTACAATAGCAGGAACGGTTGTTCCACCTTCAAATGCACTATACTTATAGCCTCTTAGGGGTCCGGAAGGTCTATGCCCATTCAACAATTCTTCAGCCTGATCATCGTAACCATCATCTACAACCGGCCCATTGTCACTGGACAAAATAACAAGTGTATTTCCTGACAATCCCAACCTATCTAGTGCTTTCATAATTTGTCCTACACTCCAATCAAACTGAAGAATGGCATCTCCACGCAATCCCATTGAACTTTTCCCGCGAAAACGTTCGTGAGGAAAACGAGGCACATGCACGTCATTTGTTGCAAAATAAAGAAAAAAAGGCTCGTTTTGATGCTGGCTAATAAAATCAATAGCATGCAAGGTAATAGAATCTGCGATATTCTCATCCTTCCACAAAGCTTTTCCACCCCCTTTCATGTATCCGATACGACTAATACCATTCACAATAGACATATCATGTCCATGACTGGGCTTCAAATTATACAATAACTCAGGATTATCTTTCCCTGTAGGTTCTCCAGGAAAATTCTGCTTGTAACTCACTTCGATAGGAGCCGTCGGATCGTATCCCGCTACCTGTCCATTCTCAATAAAGACACAAGGCACACGATCGGCTGTAGCAGCCATAATATAATGATAATCAAATCCTAAATCATCTAACGAGGCAGATAACGGAGCATTCCAATCCTGCTCCCCTGTTTTATCACCTAATCCTAAATGCCATTTGCCAACAGCTCCGGTCACATAACCAGAATGCTTGAACATATCAGCCATAGTATATTGTTCAGGACGAATAATCATTCCCGCATTTCCAGCCGCCACATCTGTACCTTTTTTCCTCCAAGCATATTCACCCGTCAATAAAGAATAACGCGATGGGGTACTAGTAGCGGCTACAGCATGCACATTCGTAAAACGTAACCCTTCATCAGCCAACCGGTTTACATTTGGAGTCTCCACATTCTTCGCACCATAGCACTGCAAATCACCATACCCCAAATCATCGGCATAAATAATAATGACATTGGGTAACTGAGGTTCAACCACCTCATTTTTATTGTTATCTGCTAATGCGGCTCCACAAGCCCAGTTGTAAACAATAGGAGAAAGCAAAGAAAATGTCAAAAGTTGTATCTTCATAATAATTATTATCAGTTTTAGTCACGCAAATTAGGATTAATATTTTGTTCAGACAAAGGAATAGGCCATTTATAGTCTTGCGGATTACGAAAATCACGACGCCCGACATACCAACGGCAATTCCCTGTAGGGTCTATTTCCTTAGTAGATGCAGCATAAGTTGTAGAAGAAGGATAAGGTGCTCCCCAAACTTCTCCAACCAGAACCTTGTCCGCAATCTCCCAACGCAGTAAGTCCCAATAACGTATTCCCTCATAAGCCAATTCTACTCGACGTTCATTACGGAGTTTTTCCCGTAAAACAGACGGATCTGTTTCTGTAATAGGAGGCATACCTACATCAGCGCGTCCACGTACTTTATTAATTGTAGCGTCCAATATAGATCTATTGATAGTCTGTCCACTTTCAATCAGACATTCCAAATACCCTAACAGTACTTCTGCATATCGAATAACAGGTGTCACTGCACTATAGCTTTGAATATTATTAATCGGATTCTCATCAAAATATTTCCGCCACATGAAACCTGTCTTCGATGCTTCCGATGAATAATCAAGTCGCTCTTTAGCAGAAGCCTCGTAATCCGGACTCATACGGTACGTCGTTCCCATAAAATTCGCGCCATTATAAAATATGGTATAATCTAAACGAGGATCACGGTTTTCCCCTAAATTATTCGGATTGTAACGCGGGTCATCATAACTAAACGGAGTACCATCAATAAATTCATAAGATTCAAACAAACCGGCAGAAGGATTGGAAAGACTCCACCCTCCATCTTTAGCTGGAAGCACCTGCTGAGGCATACCACAGCCAACATAATTCTCCAAATAAGCAATATAGAAAATATTTTCTTTATTGCCAATACCAGTACCTGGCCAAAATAGTTCCGGATAACTAGCATGAATATCATTATCTCCATAATTTATGATTTCCTCATAAGCAGCAGCCCCACCTGCCCAATCTTTTTGAAGCATACATGTACGTCCAAGAAAAGCAAGGGCAGCCTGTTTGCATGCACGCCCCGTTTCACTTGAGGAAATATCCTTAAAGCGTGGCAAATCTGCGGCAGCTTCTTTAAACTCAGTGGCACACCATGCCAATATTTCAGCTTGAGAATTTCTTTTTACAGTATTAGCTTCCTCACCACTCAAAACAGTAGTAACTAACGGTACATCTTTAAAATAACTTGCCAGATAATGATATTGAGTTGCCCGCAAAAAACGAGCTTCGGCTACCATCCTCTTTTTCAAATCCGATTCCGGCATTTTTTGCATTCCTTCCAAAAAACGATTACATTTACCAATACGTGAATAAGCCGAAGACCAATAATTCTTGATAAAAGAGTTTGTGTTCAGTAACTGTCCGCTGGATATTTTATAAAAGTCATTATTTTCTCCTCGACGATCAAACGCATTGTCAGTCAAGTGCTCCATAAACAACAACCCATGATAAGACCAAAAATCAGACACACTATATTCCAAACCATTGGTTATTTTTCCACGATAAAGAGCAGTCAAAGCAAGTTCAGCATTTTTTTCATCATTCCAAAAATTTTCTTCCGACAAGTCAGTCAAAGGCAATCTTTCCAAGTCACATGACGAGAAAGACAGTGAAACCAGCAAAGTGGCAAGTATTAAATATCTAGAACATTTCATAAGACTTTAGAATTTTAATGTTAAACCAAAGGTGTAAGTAGACATCGTTGGGTAATATTGTCCATCATTACTTGTATTCTCAGGATCCCAACCTTCACGATAACCTTTAAATGTTAACGGATTATCTAAACTTACATAAAAACGCATACCACTGGAACCAAACTTCCGAGTCACAGATTCAGGCAATGTATAACCTAACTGGATGTTACGAACCTTGACATAGGAAGCATCCAACACCCAATAATCAGAAGTTAAAGTATTATTGCTTCCCGCATTCGACATAACTTCCAAACGTGGATATTCAGGATAACGATTGTCTTGCTGTACATTCCAGCAGTTTTCCATCTGCCAGCGTTGTATGTTACCTTCCTGATAGAAAGCATATCCGGCATATACAGAAAGCGTGCCTTTTACATCGGCAACTCCCTGAATCAGCATACTGAAATCAAATCCCTTATATTCAGCACCCAGATTCAATCCAAAAGTATATTTCGGAATGCGTGATCCCAAGTATGTTCTGTCATCAGGTGTTACTTTTCCATCACCTGTAATATCTACATAACGGATATCTCCGGCCCGTGAACCTTTAGCTATTTCACTTTGGTCATACCAATCGTTTACTTCTTCATTCGTCAGAAACACACCATCCGTCTTATATCCATAAAACATCTGCATCGGATAGCCGATAAACAAATCACTTCCATTACCTACCATCCCATTATTTTGAATCACATTTCCCATACCCAATGTCAAAACCTTATTTTTAATGATAGAAAAATTACCATTGACATGATAATGGAAATCACCAATTGTATTTTGATGCCCTATCTCAAATTCCCATCCTTTATTCTCTAATTCACCTGTATTGACCTCCGAGATAGACAAACCAAAAATAGAGGAATAACTGGCTGCAGGCTTGTAAAGCACGTCGGTTGTCTTCCGATGGAAATAAGTAGCATTCAAAGTCAGCATATTATTGAAAAAACCTGTCTCGATACCAAAATCAGCCGTACGCGTACGTTCCCATTTCAATGTGGGATCCACGTAAGTCGTAACAGCCGCACCTTGTGTATATACCCCTCCAAACACATAATTCTGTGCCTGTCCTAACGTATACACAGACTGGTAAGGATAATTACCAATATTATTATTTCCCAATATACCGTAGGAAGCTTTTATTTTTAGATTATTGAACCATTCGGATACACTTTGCTCTTTCCAAAATCTTTCTTCAGACATACGCCATCCCGCAGCTACAGAAGGGAAGAAACCGAATTTCGTATTTGACGGAAATCTTGAAGAACCGTCATATCGCATGGTTGTCTCAAAAAGATACCGCTGGTCATAATTATAAGTCAAACGGCCAAAGATAGATTGTATTGCCCAATCATATCCACCTCCATCATTAGTTTGCCCGTCAACCCCTCCTGCACCTAGATATGGTACATCATCTGATGGAAAGTTATTACGACTTCCACTTAATGTCCGTTGCCCTTCGTCCTCCCAAGTATAACCAAACAGTACCGACAAATTATGCTTTTTCGCAATGGTAGTATTATAATCGGCCACAGCCTGAAATGTCTTGTATACAGTACGCTCCATAGAATTAGTCAACGACGAAGGACCTGTACTTTGCCCACCGACCAGCGTCATATCTGCCCGATAGTTACGGATAGTGCTCAATGAATAGTTATATCCGCCAATAGCTCTCAAAGTAAGCCCTTTTACAGGTTTCCAAGAAAGTTCAATATTACCTTTGAACTTGTCAAAATCTTCACGATAAAAAGAAGCACAATTCACCCATGCCACCGGAGTACCCTGCAATTTGGGTCCCAAACCAATTTCACCAGTCGACAAATAACTAGGTGTCAGTCCTGGATAACGAACAGCATTAGCTATAATTCCTTTGAATCCCTCATTGTCAAGTACTCCAGGAGTAGAAGGTTCATGCCTATCTGACGTCATTCCACTGACTCTCACACTAAGTGACACGTTTTTAGCAATTTCCGCATTTAGATTCACTCTTGCATTATAGCGATTATAATAATTATTTTCTAACAAACCATTCTGACGAAGGTATCCCAGCGAAGCCATATACTGAAGTTTTCCAGAACCTCCGTTTACACTTAATTCATGCTTGGTCTGCAACGCATGTCCGCCAAGCAATTCATCCAAATACATTTCATCAGCATAATTGTCCGGGTCCGATCCGTCACGATATTTCTGAATCATCTCTGGGGTGTAAGTTTCTGTTCCCATCGCCATATTATAATATTCTGCATACTCGTACGAATGTGCAAAATCAGGTAATTCCGTAGCTTGACTCATACCAATGGAACCATTATAGGTAATATGCGTTTTCCCAGCTTTTCCTTCCTTTGTTGTTACAAGAATTACCCCATTTGCCGCACGTGAACCATAAATAGCAGCTGAAGCAGCATCTTTCAATACTGAAATGTTTTCTATCTCCGACGGAGTCAAATCACTAAGAGAGCCAGGCATACCATCAATCAGCACCAACGGATCAGGAGTAGCCCCGAAAGAACCTACCCCACGCACACGAATCGTACCAGCATCCTGTCCAGGATTCCCACTCGTCTGAGTAATAGTCACTCCAGATAACTGACCGGTCAACATATTGGAAACATCAGGAACCGCACGTGACTCTAAAGTCTCACTATCTAATGTCGCTATAGAACCTATCACATTCACCTTTTTTTGTGCTCCATAACCAATGACTACGACTTCATCTAATGTTTCAGAATCTTCTCTTAAACTGACAGCTATCTGTTTCCCGGAAATTGCTTGTACACTTTGATCTTTGTACCCCACATACGAAATGTCCAGCATAGCTCCTTCGTGCACCTCCAGTATAAAATTACCATCAATATCCGTAATCGTACCATTAGATGTGCCCCGCTCCATGACTGTTGCACCGATAACAGGTTCACCATTCACATCCCGTATAGATCCTTTTGCCTGCAATTTTTCGGCTGAAGCCTCCTCTTTTACAGCCTTTTTTATAATAATTTTTTTATCTTGAATCTCATAGGTGATTTCTTTCTGTCCGGCCAGGATTTGTTTCACCGCTTCCTCGATACTGGCATTCTGTACCGATACAGACACCCGTTTCTGCGTGTTCACATCGACCGATGAAAATACAAACGAGTAACCCGACGACTTCTTCAATTGTTCCATTGCCTCTTTTACTGTCACATTACCGGTTTTCAACGTAATATTCTGAGAAAAAGCCGATAAGTTCAGGCAAAGCGCTGCCGAGGCTATTAACATAGCCTTACTGAAATATCTCATAATTCTGTTGATTTTTAATTAAATAACTAAAAGTTGGAATTGTAAGAATCGAAGAATACCTATCTTTGCAGTATCTTTGATTCAAGTTATTATGCCCTATATGCAAAAGACTTGTAAACTTGCAAGGAGGATGTGCCCGCATCTTCCTTGTTTTTTATGTCTTCGCCTTGTAGCTCTGTCAGCTGGAAGGTTTCATTTTCATGGTGTTTCTCTTTTTAAGGTTTGACAAATCAGTTAATAAAGAATGTATTTCTCATTTTCGTATCGATACTTCATGCGATTGGTCGAAGCAATAGTTTCCAACACTTCTTCTATGGTATTGCCCATCACCCTGAAACTACCGTAAAAACGACGGTTCTTCAGACTGTCGGCAATCTCTATTTTCACGTCATAACTACGCATCAGCTTCTTGGCTATATCCTGCAACAATTCTTCATCAAAAAACAATTCATCGTTCGTCCACAACCTGGAATTTTCGGCACGGCTCTTCAGTTTTCTCATTTCTCCCGTACGCTTGTTCATCACCATCTTCTCATTAGGCGAAAGATACAATTCCGGCATGGATTTCATACCATTGTACAAGGCTACTTTCCCTTCCAGCAGATTTACCGTCACTTCCTCATCGTCCGAATAGTTCTTGAAATTAAACTTGGTACCCATTACCCGCAAATCCACTTCACGTGTATGAATCTCAAAAGGCAGTTCCTGATTATGAATTACCTCAAAATATCCTTCTCCTTCTAGATTCAATTGCCGGTTGTCCATGCCAAATCCCTGCGAATAGGTTATTTTAGAACCCGCATTCAGCCATACTAATGTGCCGTCGGGCAAATACAACTTGGTTCGTGCTCCCAGCGGAGCTTCCACTACAATATCCGAGAAGGTCTGACGGAGGGTTTCTTGTCCTTTCCAGTAGCCTGCTAACGGAAGCAGCAATATCAAGATTACAGCTGCTACCCGATAGACAATCTTCCACGGAATCCGATAAACTCTTGGACGTTCATTTGCCACTCTCTTCTGGAAGCGGGCAAAAGCCTCTTCCTTATCAAACATCTTTTTTTCATCGGCGGCAGCACCTGAAGAAAACCAAACTTCAATCTTGTCACGGACATACCTACGATTTTCTTCCGACTCCCGGCTCCAACTTTTCAATTCCTGAAAAGCGTCTGCCGTCAGATGGCCGGAAAGGTATTCCGCAATCAACTCATCAATCCGTTCATTTTTCATTTTTTCGTGCTGCATAATTTGCTGTGTTTATAAGTAAGACAAAAAAGAGGAAAAGCAGGGTAGTCAAAAAAGAACTTTTTTTCAATTTCCCCAAAAAATATAGCATAAAAGAAGTTTCAGATAGCCAGACATATGCTTCTGAAGAAATGACAATGCATTCTTTATGTGATATTTCACCGTATTGACTGATATATTCAGCTCCTGAGCAATTTCTTCGTATTTCTTTTGTTCATAACGGCTTTTCTTGAATACGGTCCTGCATTCTTCTGGTAAAGCCTCAATGCTGCGTGCCAGTTCATCCTCCAGTTCCTGCTCCAGCAAATATCCCAGTGGATGGTCTTTTTCTACAAATAAGGTATCCAGAAATTCCACATTTTCCGGAAGCGAAAAAGAAGAAAAACGTAGTTCTTCACGATGGGAAAGAGAATTCAACTCATTCAGGCAACGATTGCGAACAGACTTCATCAGATATGCCCTCAAAGAATACACAATTTCCACCTCCGCACGGTGTTCCCACAGATAGAAAATGGCGTCATCTACTATCTCTTCCGCCAACGCCGTATCGTGCAGAAACAAATCTGCAAAACGACATAGAGATTCATAGTGGCAATCGTAAATGCATCTGAATACAGATTCATCTCCACGCCTAAGACCTTCTATCAGCTGTTTTTCCATTATGATTCCAAATTCAATTCGTAGCGAGCAAAATTAAAGATTTTCTTCTTATTTTCAGGAATTCTCCTTACAATTATTCTTATACTATAAGGTTTCCAAACACAATCAGTCAATTCTTTTTACACAATAAAACAAACCGACAAAGCTCTCAGTTATATACGACGCAAAAGCAATAACTATAAAACCACAATACACTATTTCCTAAGAAACAGGGCATTTTTTATATTCCCCTATACGGAAACATACGTTTTCCTACCGTGAAACGTACGTTTCCGCACTGAGAAACGTATGTTTTCCGTAAGGGAAACGTAAAATAAGCCACCGCATTTCTCCATCCATATCCTTAGGTTTTCCAAAATTCAAACCTCACCATACGCCTATGCACCTTAAAGCCTGCAAAGTCCTCTTTTCTCCTTTTCCAGGCCTTTAAGCCTCATTTTTCCCGTAAAAACAGAAAAATTTATCGTTTTTCGATAAAATACTTCTGTTTTTCTTTTGGAGTTCAAAAATAATACCTACATTTGCATATCGAAAAACGATAAATATTTATCGAAAACAAACGACACACACTATTTACACACAAACACGTACAGTTATGAAAAAGACATTCACAAAAAAGACACTGGCAGCAGGAATCGCCGCTGCACTGATGACATTGACAGCCACACACGCAAACGCAAAAGAAACCTTCATTTACGGACAAAACCACCAAAGCTTGACGGTATCTACCCTGAATGAAGACGGCAAAACACTCACTCCCAAGTGGAAGTACGAATACCGATACGACACACTGGGAACCCTGACCGAGAAAAAGGCTTACCGCTGGGATGCGGACCGAAGGACCTGGAATCCGGCTTATCTGCTGACCTGGGGCGCTGAAGGTCCGGCTCTTCAGAAACTTTCAACCAACAAGTAAACAAACTTTTTAAAACGTACACGATTATGGGACGCACCATCAAATTATTACTGTATTTCTTTGCCTACCAACTGGCTTTTATGGGGGTAGCCATCTGTGGGTACATGTGGTATCGCCACACCTTCGAATTGCCGAAGACACCCGACAGTCTGTATACAAACCTGATTATGCTGGCACAGGTACTCTCTACCGCCGCAGTAGGCATCCATCTGCTGGCAGGTAAATATGTGGGACTGGACCGAAAGACTTGGGGATATCACTGCTCCCCCAAACTGTTAGTTACATCGGTGATATTCATTTTAGTGATGGGCTTTTGGACCAATTACTTCAACGAGCTGGCCGACCTACCCAACAATATGGAGGCTGCCTTTGACATGATGATGCACCATCCCTTAGGTATCGTGGCCATCGTCATCATGGCTCCCCTCGTAGAGGAACTGCTGTTCCGTGGTGCCATTCAGGGACATCTGCTCCGCAAATGGAAACATCCGGCAGGGGCCATCGTACTTTCTTCATTGATTTTCGGACTGGTACACGGCAACTGGGTACAGGCACCTTTCGCCTTTGTTACCGGACTGGCGCTGGGATGGATGTACTACCGCACGGGGAGTCTGTTACCCGGCATCCTGATGCACTTTGTCAATAACAGTGCGGCTGTGATTGCTTTCTTATCGGCAGACGACCCGAATGCAACCATGGTTTCTACTTATGGAGCCACCGGAGCGGCGCTCATGGCAGCCGGAGGATTTGTCCTCACCGTCCTCTGCATACTGTTCATCCAAAAGAAGCTGGTTCCGCAACCGGCTTCATGGTATCAGCCTGCCCAGGCAGAAACGATTGAAATAGAAGACCAGACATTATCCACACAAACACATTCACATAATGAAAACATTTAAAATCATTGCATTAATCGCCCTCCTTGGCATCTTGTTCGAATCAATAGGAGGGTTCATCGACGGCTGGAACGAACCCGACCAACTGGCTCCCATTCGCATAGAACGTACCCATCCCGCTTTCGACAAAGTGACTGCGGTGACCTTTGATGTACTGCCACAGTCAGCCCAACAAGTAACCAACCTGCAAACCGATACTCGTGTACCGGCCGGATTCATACAATGCCATGCATATATCACCCCCAGTGGTCTTACGACTTTCGCTTATGTGTTGCTGGCAATTACGGGATTGTTTACTCTATATGGATTCTACAGCCTCATCCGCCTGTTTATCTCTGTCATCCGTAAAGAGATATTCACACCCACCAATATCCGGCGCATCCGATGGGGAGTCTATCCTCCCACCGCCTACACTTTGGCCAAATATTTCCTGTCGTGGTGTGAATCTCACGATGCCATGACCCAACTCACCGTTCCGGGATATGTCATTCAGCCTGCTTCTCCCTTTGAATTCAGCTGGATGAGCCTCATACTCCTGATACTTCTCACGGAGGTCTTCGTAGTTGCCGTACGCTTGAAACAAGAAAACGATTTGACGATTTAATTAAACACACGAACAATGAAAACCCAATCCTACAAACGCCTGATGCAATACTGCGACTTTGTTTCGGTACTCAGCCTTTTGGCATCCATCGCTTATGGCTTTAGCCAGATAGTGCCTCTCTGTTATGGAATTGGGAAAAACGACAGCGATACTTTTATATGGGAAGCGTTGATACAAGCCATTGAGTGTTATGCCATTTTCTTTATCGGTCTGCTGACCTATTTCATGGCACGCAACGTGAAAAGAGGAAAAGTATTCTGCCGCGTCAACCAACGGATTTTGTCGGCCATCGGAATCTCCACCATGCTTTCGGGAGTGCTGATGAATGTCATCGTCAATCTCACCCCGATAGACACATTCCATCAGAACAGCATCCTGCTGATTGTGATAGGAGCTGTTTTCGTACTGGTCTCCTTGTTGTTTGAGATAGGTATCCAGATGCAGGAAGAACAAGATTTAACTATTTAACCCAACTACTAATTATGCCGATTATCGTAAATCTCGATGTGATGATGGCGAAACGGAAAGTTTCGCTGGGAGAGCTTGCCGAACGGATTGACCTGACACCGGCAAACCTCTCTATCCTGAAAACAGGAAAAGCCAAGGCCATACGCTTCTCTACCCTGGAGGCCATCTGTAAGGAACTGGACTGCCAGCCGGGGGACATACTGGAATATCGGGCGGAAGAATAGAAAGACAACAAATGTATACACAAAAAACAGGCCTATCTGGAATGAATCATTCCAGACAGGCTCACCTATTTTCTATGATTTACCATTCAAACAATTTGCTTCTGGACAGCAGACAAGCACCTACCACTCCTGCTTTTGCCTGCAACTTCGACAAGACCACAGCCGAATCCTTACTTACCAGATTCAAAGAGTATTTGCGGATAGCGGTCTTGACGGGTTGCAAGATATAATCTTCCGTCAAGGCCAGCGTTCCGCCGATGACCACCAGTTCCGGGTTGAACAGGTTGATCAGTCCTGCAAGATAACGTCCCAGCTTGCGACCGATTTCTTCTACCAGTTCAATACACAGGATATCTTCTTTATTGGTAGCCTCCACAATCTCTTCCAAGGTAAGCGGAGAATCCCCCGTAAGAATTCGCTTGGAAAGGATGGAAGTCTGTCCGTTCTTCACCCGCTCACAAAGAATTCGATGCAGCGCCGAACCGGAAACCTCGGTTTCCAGACATCCTTTTTTCCCGCAGCGGCAGATGATTTCATTGTCGAACACATTGAAATGACCGAATTCTCCCGAGAAACCCGAACGTCCCGTATAGATTTTCCCATCAATGATAAAGGCCGAACCAAGTCCCCAGCTGAGATTGATGAACACCACATCTTTTTCTCCTTTGACCACCCCTTTCAGCAGCTCGCCATAAGCCATGGCACGGGTATCATTGTCAATGCTCACCGGAATGCCGATTTTTTCAGTCAGAATCTCAGCCAGCGGACGCTCCTCGAAGTTAAACATGCTGAAACTGTAACCTTCCTCCGGATTGACCCGCCCGGAGATGTTCACCCCGACCTGAAGAATCTTTTCCCTGACATTTTGATGTTTCTCAATGAATGTGGAAATATGATGAATCAGCACATCCAGACTTTCCAATGTATTGTCGAGATGGCATTCTATCCCCATTTGAATATCAACCATATCACCCGTAAAGTTCATCAAACCGATATTCAGACAAAATGCCTTGATATCCACTCCTACCATATACGCAGAATCCGGATTCAGACCATATAGATTAGGTGGCCTGCCCTCGCTGGTCTCCTGCTTTCCATAATTGATGATGTATCCTTCATCTACCAGCTCCATCACGAACTTGGTGACAGTAGGAATACTCAAGTCTATGTCTTTTGCCAAATCAGGAATGGTCGATGAATGGTTATGCATCAAATAAGTCAGAATCCGCTTTTGAGTAAGCATACTTTTCGTGCCATTTCCTAGTTCTTCGATTAACTTGTGTCCCATAATATTATCAGTTAAACCCACAATAGCATGCTAAGAGGCACACTATTTTCTATCGCTATTAATAAAATATTATATTTAATGGTCCCTAAGGCATGTTTTACTTATTAAAGTAGCCTCCCCATTAAACCGATTGCCAAGGTAATAAATTTATTGATACGAAACAATAAAAGCAAAATATTAATGATATATAGCAAAAGTCAAGAAAAATCTTCATTAAATCATGGATAACTTAAATATTATGCTTATTTTAGCTGAAAGAAATCCCATCCTTCCTTAACCTAATGACAATACGTATGAAAAAACGACTCCTGATGTGGGGAATTCTTGTACTCCAATATGCAATATCTCTGGCACAATCCGTACCCGACTATCCAATTACACAAGGTGTATCCGCTCCTTTTGCGGGCTTTATAAAAGACTGGCTGATAGTGGGTGGAGGATGCAATTTCCCTTTGAAGCCTGCTGCCGAAGGAGGAGAGAAAATATATTACGACCAATGCTATGCATTAAACGTCCAGTCTGAATGCCCACAGTGGATACCGGTTCCTTCACTTGCCTGCCCGATGGCCTACGGGTGCTCCATAGAAACACCGGAAGGACTTGTCTGCATCGGGGGAATGAATGCGGACTCCTGTCTGACCCATGTATTCCGTATTCAAGCCACCGACTCTCCACAAAAGTTTACTATCCAGCCACTTCCTTCACTACCAGAAACCATAGACAACGCTGCAGCCACCCTTCTCAACGGATGTATCTACCTTACCGGAGGGAACCAGCAGCATGGGCAGAACACCTTGTACAGACTGGAATTGAAAACAAACCGTACCTGGCAAAAACTATCTGCCTATCCTGGGCCTCAACGCGTACAGCCGATTCTGGTAAACGACGGCCATAAGCTTTATTTAATAGGTGGATACCAAGCTGCATCGGACACTTCGGAAAGCATACTTTCACACGACATCTTATGCTATCTCCCCGAAACCAATCGCTGGGAATACGAGACAGACATACCCTTGGAAGAGAATGGGGAGCAACGCTGCATGGCAGGAGGAAGCGGTACCCAGACTTCCACACATTTTATCCTTACCGGAGGAGTCAACTATACCATCTTCAAAAAAGCCTTGGATGGAAAAGTCGGGAAAGACTATCTCACTCACGAGCCATCCTGGTATCGATTCAACGATGACATTCTCTGTTTTGATTTCACACATAAAAAATGGACTTTGTATCCTAATATTCCAGGTATGGCACGGGCCGGAAGCATTCTCCTGCAACATCATCATTGTTTATACATGGTATGCGGAGAAATAAAACCCGGCATACGTACCCCACAAATTACAATTTATCCGCTTAAAAAAGAAATAGATTTTCAAAATAACCCCTAAAACCCTTGTAGTATAAAAATTATATCGCTATTTTTGCCGATATTAAATAAATCAATTTATTAAATATGATATTATGGAAAAAATCATTGGCTTAATTGATGCTCCGTTTACCCCATTTTATGAAAATGGCGAGGTAAACTATGAACCGATTGCTGCGTATGCGGCTATGCTGGCAAAAAACGGCCTGAAAGGTGTGTTCATCAATGGTTCATCTGGTGAAGGCTACATGCTGACGGAAGAAGAACGTATGAAACTGGCTGAACGTTGGATTGAAGTAGCCCCCAAAGGCTTTAAAGTGATTGTCCACGTAGGAAGCTGCTGCGTAAAGGCAAGTAAGATGCTGGCTGAACATGCACAGAAAATCGGGGCATGGGGTATCGGTGCAATGGCTCCTCCCTTCCCGAAAATCGGCCGTATCGAAGAACTGGTGAAATACTGCGAAGAAATCGCAGCCGGAGCACCGAATCTTCCATTCTATTATTACCACATTCCGGCATTCAACGGTGCCTACCTGCCGATGGTGGAATTACTGAAAGCGGTTGACGGACGCATTCCAAATTTTGCCGGCATTAAATATACGTACGAAAGTATTTATGAATACAACCAGTGCCGCCTGTACAAAAACGGTAAGTTCGACATGCTGCACGGCCAGGATGAAACCATCCTTCCTTCACTGGCCATGGGCGGTGCACAAGGTGGTATCGGTGGAACCACGAACTACAATGGCATCAACCTGGTAGGCATCCTCGATGCATGGAAAGCTGGCGACATTGAAAAGGCACGTGAGCTGCAAAATTTCTCACAAGATGTCATCAATGTAATTTGTCACTACCGCGGCAACATCGTAGCCGGAAAGCGTATCATGAAACTGATCGGACTGGATCTGGGCAAGAACCGTACTCCGTTCCAAAATATGACTGATGAAGAAGAGGCCCGCATGAAAGCGGAACTGGAAGCTATCCATTTCTTTGACCGTTGCAACAAATTCTAATCGTCGGCCTTATGATGTGCATAGATACCTACGCAAAGTACTGGGCTGAGAACTACAAGGAAGATCTTACCCACAATATCATGCCTTTCTGGCTGAAATATGGTCTGGACAAGAAACACGGAGGCGTATATACCTGTGTGGCCCGCGACGGACAGCTGTTCGACACCACCAAATCAGTGTGGTTCCAAGGACGTTTTGCCTTCATCTGCTCTTTTGCTTACAACCATGTGGAAAAGAATCCGGAATGGTTGGAAGCAGCCAAACTGACACTGGATTTCATTGAAAACCACTGCTTCGATACGGATGGAAGAATGTATTTCGAAGTCATGGCCGACGGCACTCCGCTCCGGAAAAGAAGATATGTCTTTTCTGAAAGCTTTGCCGCCATTGCCATGTCGGAATATGCACTGGCTACCGGCAACCAGGAATATGCAAAGAAAGCACTTGATTTGTTCAAGCGGATGCGTCATTTCCTGAATACTCCCGGCATTTTGGAGCCGAAATACCTCCCAACCCTTCAGGCGCAAGGACATTCCATCACCATGATTATGGTCAACGTGGCTTCCTGCATCAAGAAAGTGATTTCCGACCCGGAACTGGATGCCCAGATAGAAGAATCCATCTATGCCCTGAAACACTATTTCATGCATCCGGAATTCAAGGCGCTGTTAGAAATGGTTGGCCCTAAGGGAGAATTCATCGACACCATGAACGGACGTACCATCAACCCGGGACATTGTATTGAGACATCCTGGTTCCTGTTCGACGTAGCCCGTAACATGGGTGGCAACAAAGAACTCATTGACATGGCGCTGACTATTCTCGACTGGTCATGGGACTGGGGATGGGACGAGCAGTATGGCGGTATCATCAACTTCAAAGACTGCAAGAACCTGCCTCCACAGGATTACTCACAGGACATGAAGTTCTGGTGGCCGCAAACCGAAGCCATCATCGCCAACCTGTATGCCTATAAGCTGACCAAGGATGAGAAATACCTGAAACGCCACAAACAAATCAGCGAATGGACGTATGCCCATTTCCCGGATAACGAGTTTGGCGAATGGTATGGATACCTGCACCGCGACGGTACAGTAGCCCAACCCGCAAAAGGTAACTTGTTCAAAGGTCCTTTCCATATTCCAAGAATGATGGTCAAGGGATACACTTTATGTAAAGAAATACTTGCCGGAGAATAATCCGGCAAGTTTCATCACTAATCTGAATAACCATAATAATATTATGAAAAACTCTAAGATTTATCCTTGGGTTGTAGTAGGACTGCTCTGGGGCGTGGCATTGCTCAACTATATGGACCGGCAAATGCTCAGCACCATGAAGGAAGCCATGCAAGTGGATATCACGGAACTACAATCAGCCACTAATTTTGGATATCTGATGGCAATCTTCCTCTGGATTTATGCCCTCATGAGTCCGGTTTCTGGTATCATCGCCGATCGTTTGAGCCGTAAATGGCTGATTGTTGGAAGTCTGTTCGTATGGTCTTCCGTAACCTACCTGATGGGAATTGCCGACTCCTTCAACCAGATTGTTTGGCTGCGTGCCTTAATGGGAGTGAGTGAAGCACTCTACATCCCCGCCGGACTTTCCCTCATTGCAGACTACCACACGGGAAAATCACGTTCTCTGGCTGTGGGTATCCACATGACAGGACTTTATATGGGACAAGCCATCGGTGGATTTGGAGCCACTGTCGCTGCTGCCTTCTCCTGGCACACCACTTTCCATTGGTTCGGAATCATCGGAATAGCATATGCCGTGATTTTGATGTTATTCCTGCATGACAAGAAGATAGAAACAATTCCTACCGAAAAACTTCAAACCAACCCTCATAAAGAAGGAGTGTTCATCAGCCTGAAATCCTTGCTGACCAACGTAGCCTTCTGGGTTATTCTGCTTTACTTTGCAGCTCCCAGCCTTCCTGGATGGGCTACAAAGAACTGGCTCCCAACCTTGTTTGCCGAGAACCTCAATTTACCGATGTCACAGGCAGGCCCTATTTCTACCATTACCATTGCCGTGTCTTCCTTCATCGGTGTCATCATCGGAGGCCCCTTATCCGACAGATGGGTACAGAAAAATCTACGCGGACGCATATATACGGGAGCAATCGGTCTGGGACTGACTATCCCTTCCTTACTCTTATTGGGATTCGGACATAACTTGATTGCCGTAGTAGCCGCCGGATTATTGTTCGGTATCGGCTATGGCATCTTCGACACCAACAACATGCCTATTCTCTGCCAGTTTGTGTCACGCAAACAAAGAGCTACTGCCTACGGGGTGATGAACATGATAGGAGTTGCTGCCGGCGCCTTTATTACGCATCTGTTAGGCCGATGGGGCGACAACGGTAATTTAGGAATTGGTTTCGCCATGCTCGCCATCGTAGTGGCTGTTGCACTCTTCGTGCAATTATACTTCCTGCGACCCAAGACAGACAATATGGAATAATAAAATTTGAAGATATGATTGTATCCAACCTGCAAAACAGTGCCCGAATCGAAGCACTTCACCCTTTATTCAAACAATTGTTTGACTATGTAAAAAATCACGACCTGCTGCATACTCCATGTGGAAGAATCGAACTGGACGGCAGCAACCTGTTCATCAACAATGTGAATCCGACTTGTATAAAAGCGTCTGAGCAGGTACTCGAAGTACACCGTGACTACATTGATGTACACATCCTGCTGGAGGGAAAAGAACGTATCGGCTGGAAAGCCCTTGAAGATGTCAGTCAATTGAAACAAGCCTACCAAAAAGAAGGAGATTGTGCCCTCTATGCAGACACCCCAACCTCCTTCGTAGACTTGCTTCCGGGACAGTTCATGATTGTCTATCCGGAAGACCCTCATGCTCCCATCATCGGAGAAGGAAACATTAGAAAACTAATCGCTAAAGTAAAAATCTAACCTAACCACCGACCAATTATGAGAAAATTACTTTCCCTATGTATCGGAATGATTGCTATCGGACTGCAGGCTGCAGACACGGTATTCGTGAAAACCCCACAGGTGCCCATCCTGATAGAACGACACGACAATGTGCTGGCTTACCTACGTCTTGACGCCAAAGAGACTCAGACACTGGAAAATGTCACACTGACCTTTGACAAAGATGTACCTCTTTCACAGATAAAAGCAGTCAAACTCTATTATAGTGGTACGGATGCTTCCCAAGACAGAGGGAAAAAACGGTTTGCCCCAGTAGAATATATCTCCAGCCAGACTCCCGGCCAGACATTATCGGCAAATCCTTCTTATTCCATCAAGAAATCGGAAACGGCTCCCAAGAAGCATACCCTCACACTGGAGGGCAAGCAGAACCTGTTCCCCGGATACAATTTCTTCTGGGTCAGTATTGAAATGCAGCCCACGGCCTCACTGCAAACCAAAATCAGTGCAGAAATCACACAAGTGAAAGCAGACGGAAAAATTCTGCCTACCAAAAACGTAGCACAACAGAAAGTGGTTCAAAGAATGGGAGTTGGTGTACGTCATGCAGGTGACGATGGTTCTGCCGCTTTCCGTATTCCGGGTCTGGTTACTACGAACAAAGGTACTCTTTTAGGTGTATACGATGTACGCTACAACAGCAGTGTAGACCTGCAGGAACACATCGATATCGGTCTCAGCCGCAGTACCGACGGTGGAAAGACATGGGAAAAGATGCGTCTGCCACTGGCCTTTAAAGAATATGGAGGACTGCCTGCCGCACAAAACGGAGTCGGCGACCCTTCTATTTTGGTAGACACCCAAACCAATACGGTATGGATTGTGGCAGCCTGGACACACGGAATGGGTAACCAACGAGCCTGGTGGAGTTCCCACCCGGGCATGGACATGAACCATACCGCTCAGCTGGTACTTGCCAAAAGTACGGATGACGGAAAGACCTGGTCTGAGCCCATCAACATCACCGAGCAAGTGAAGCTTCCGGAATGGTATTTTCTGCTTCAAGGACCGGGACGAGGCATTACTATGGAGGATGGTACCTTGGTATTCCCTATCCAATTTATCGACAAGACCCGTATTCCCAATGCAGGCATCATGTACAGTAAAGACCACGGAAAGACCTGGACCATCCATCACCATGCACGCACCAATACCACAGAAGCACAGGTGGCCGAGGTTGAACCTGGTACCCTCATGCTGAACATGCGTGACAACCGGGGAGGAAGCCGGGCGGTATATACCACACAGGATTTAGGCAAAACGTGGAAAGAACATGAATCCTCACGCACAGCTCTGATAGAACCTGTATGTATGGCCAGCCTGATCAGCGTGAAAGCCAAAGACAACGTGTTAGGAAAAGACCTGCTGATTTTCTCTAACCCGAATTCTACCAGTGCCCGCAAGGACATGACCATCAAAATCAGTCTGGACGGTGGAAATACCTGGAGCCCGGAACATCAGTTACTATTGGATGAAGGATACAACTGGGGCTATTCCTGCCTGACCATGATTGATAAAGAAACCATCGGTATATTATATGAGAGCAGCGTGGCTCACATGACGTTCCAAAGTATTAAACTGAAAGATATTATAAAATAATTTATTATATAATCAAATAGACTAAAAGAGGGTGTGTCAAAATGCATACCCTCTTTTTTTATGACAACGCCCCGACTTTCCCAAGCCGAGGCGTTGTTATTACCTAAAGATTTTGTATCTTTAGGCATAAGCAAAGTAATATGGCAAAGA
>NZ_JACJKA010000078.1 GCF_016900355.1 Bacteroides mediterraneensis
GTCTACGAGGAGGTCATCGCCTTCGCGCTCGAGCACGACCTCATCGTGATCCACGACAACGCCTACTCCGACATCGTCTTCGACGGGCCGGCTGGCGGCAGCTTCCTGTCATATCCCGGCGCGCTCGAGGTGGGCGTCGAGTTCCTCTCGCTCTCCAAGTCCTTCAACGTCACGGGCGCGCGCCTGTCCTTCCTGGTGGGCCGCCCGGACGTGGTGGCCGCCGCGAGGAAGCTTCGCGGCCAGATCGACTTCGGCATGTTCCACCCCGAGCAGGACGCCGCCATCGCCGCGCTCACCGGCCCGCGCGACTCCGTGGAGCGTCAGCGCCTGCTCTACCAGGAGCGCCGCGACGCCCTCTGCGACGGCCTGGAGGCCATCGGCTGGGAGCACCCCAACGCGCACGGCTCGATGTTCGTCTGGGCGCGCATCCCGTGCGGCCGGCAGGACTCGACGGCCTTTGC
>NZ_JACJKA010000079.1 GCF_016900355.1 Bacteroides mediterraneensis
GCTCCAGACCGTCCAACAACAGTGCGGCCTCCGGACCGCGCACTGTTTCCGGACGAAACTAGTCAACAGACCGTCCGAAAACGGTGCCCGACGGTGCCCGACGTGGGACGACGTGCCCGATGTGAAACGTCGCAGCTCGACACGGCCCGCCCGGCGAGAAGAACCTCAGGCCCGCCGCGCCCGCGCCGAACCTACGCGCACCCGGCGCAGCGCGTGCAGGCCGCCCGCGCGCTCGGCGTGGCGGCAAGCCCGCCGGCCGCCGTCTCGCGCAGCGTGGCCGGCAGCGCGCGGCCCACCTCGGCCATCGCGCGGACCACCTCGTCAAACGGCACGAGCGACCTCACACCGGAGAGGGCGAGCTGGGCCGCGGAGAAGGCGGCCGCCACGCCGATGGCGTTTCTCGCCTGGCAGGGCACCTCCACGAGGCCGCCCACCGGGTCACACACGAGCCCCAGCAGG
>NZ_JACJKA010000080.1 GCF_016900355.1 Bacteroides mediterraneensis
TTTTATATGCGCAAACTCGCTGTTATCGGGCTCGGACACGTCGGTGCTACCGTAGCCTACACATTAGTTACTAAGGGCTTAGTTGATGAGCTCGTCTTAATCGACAAGAATGAAGATAAGGTGGTCGCAGAACAATACGACCTACTCGATATGCTCGCTCGTATCGATACCAGCACTAAGATTAAGATTCAAGACTATGCTAGTCTTAAGGATGCAGATGTCATCATCACCACCTTTGGTAACATTCGTGCTCTTTCTGATGGTGGTAACCGTTTTGGCGAATTCGACCATAATGTTGCTCAAGTTAAAGAGGTTGGGCAAAAAATTAAAGAAAGTGGCTTTAACGGCGTGATTGTCAACGTCACTAACCCTTGTGATGTTATCGCTACTCTCCGTGTTCGTTATACTGGTCTACCACACAATCAAGTTGTAGGAACCGGTACTTTCCTTGATAC
>NZ_JACJKA010000081.1 GCF_016900355.1 Bacteroides mediterraneensis
ATTATAGCACATCCGCCCGGTTTGTCAACGGGGAACTTGGTGATTCTTCACAGAAACTTCATCTTTCCCGCCCCCGATTTCCCGGTTTCCGCATGGACTTTTTTCGCTATCTATGGTAAAATGGCATGAAATTATGGACAGAATTCCAATCGGAGGCAATGTATTTTGAGGACTGATGTTTTGGGCGTCGGCTTCGACGACCTGACGCTGGAGGAGGCTGCGGCGGCCGGCGCAGCCCTGGTGGATGCCGGGGGCTTCCACTACGCGGTCACCCCCAACCCGGAGTTTCTGCTGGCCGCCAAGCACAATCCGGCCTTCCGGCAGGCCCTGCTGGGGGCCGATCTGGTGCTGGCCGACGGCGTGGGGGTGGTCTACTCCGCGAAAATCCTGGGCCGCCCGCTGAAGGGCAAGGAACCGGGCATCGACTTTGCCCAGCGGCTGCTGGCGTGGATGGC
>NZ_JACJKA010000082.1 GCF_016900355.1 Bacteroides mediterraneensis
CCAACCTGATGGGCACCTACATGATCAAGCCCGTGGTCAACGCCGTGGGCGCCGGGGACGCGGACGCCCTCGTGCGCGGAGTTGCCCTGACCGCGGTGATCTACGTGGTGGGCGTGGCCAGCGCGGCGGGCTACACGCAGACCATGGTGTGCGCGGCGCAGAAGGTGGTCTTTGACATCCGGCGCGACCTCTTCGCGCACATCGAGCGGCTGCCGCTCTCCTTCTTTGACCGCACGCGCCACGGCGACGTGATGAGCTACTTCACCAACGACGTGGACACGGTCTCCGAGGCGCTCAACAACAGCTTCGCCAACCTCGTCCAGGCGGCGGTGCAGATCGTGGGCACGCTCACGCTGCTCTTTGTGCTCGACTGGCGGCTCACGCTCATCACCGTTGCCTGCGACCTTGCGATCGCGC
>NZ_JACJKA010000083.1 GCF_016900355.1 Bacteroides mediterraneensis
CTGAAAATCTTGTGTTTCGCCTGATAACGGGCATTCTGCTCTTTGTCGAAAGTACTGTATTTTACAAATGGTGTAATATTGTTCTGTTCCAATAATTCGTAGTTCTGCTCGCTTCCGTACCCCGCATCAGCAGTGAGTTCTTCCAACTCTTCCATTCTTTTTTTACCAAACAATTTCTCAAAATTTTCCAAATGACGCTCCAAAGTATTGATATCATTGGTTTGCTGATGGATGGTATAATTGACGATGATTTGATTCTCTGTGGAAATCTGTGCATTATAAGCCGGTTTGAGCTGTCCATTCATCATGTGATCGTCCTTCATTCTCATGAAAGTAGCATCTTCATCGGTCTTGCTGTAGGAATTCCGCTCTGCTAAAATAGCTTCCTGAGCTTCGTATTTAGCGAGGTTTTTCTCAAAATTTTTTTTAATGTAATTCAGTTTGGCTT
>NZ_JACJKA010000084.1 GCF_016900355.1 Bacteroides mediterraneensis
CGTACAACTACTACGTGGATAACGCCGAGACCGCATCCGGCCAGGTGACCTTCACCGACGACGGCAAGGCGAGCATCCAGGTCAACGGCGGCACCACGGTGCGCATCGACGGTCTGGCCTCGGGCGCCAAGTTCACGGTGACCGAGCAGGGCGTGGGTCAGAACGGCTTCACCGTCACGTCTGACACCACCTCGCAGACCGACGTTGAGAACACCAACACCACCGACGGCATCGTGACCGGCACCATCCCCGCCGGTTCGCAGGCGTCTCTCTCCTTTGTCAACCAGTACCACGCCGAGGACGTGAACCTGAGCACCAACGCCAAGCTGCAGGTTAAGAAGAACCTGACCGGCCGCGATTGGCGCGACACCGACGAGTTCACCTTCGCGATCGATGGCCTTGCCGGTCCGAACGGTACTGCAGCCC
>NZ_JACJKA010000085.1 GCF_016900355.1 Bacteroides mediterraneensis
ACGATGATAACTCACAAGCTAGTCCTATAGCTCAGTTGGTTAGAGCGCTACACTGATAATGTAGAGGTCGGCAGTTCAACTCTGCCTGGGACTACCTCAGAAAAAACTTCGCTTTTTATTTGCCGGTTTGAAAGGAAATACCTACCTTTGCAGCCGCTTTGAAAAAATGAAGCATGAAATCTTGGGGGATTAGCTCAGCTGGCTAGAGCACCTGCTTTGCACGCAGGGGGTCAACGGTTCGAATCCGTTATTCTCCACGAAGTGAGAAATAGAGGATGGGCGAGCGCAAGCGAAGCCAGTCCTGACAAGTTCTCCACTAGAAAATAGGTCTATGACATGATGTAACAAGCAAAAAGTAATTTTAGTACGAAAGCTAAAAGTATATATCATCCCGCACCCGTCGAAAGACGGAGTGTGCACGTGATAAGGAAAGTAGGAAAGGGCGCA
>NZ_JACJKA010000086.1 GCF_016900355.1 Bacteroides mediterraneensis
CTGCTGGTTTCATACCCGCCTTTGCGCGTAGTCAATCGCTACAACAGAGACAATACGGGCCAATCTGACGCTGAACGAACACGCCAAAATGCCAGCTTCGATTCTCGATCACGAAGGCGCCGACATTCACACTCGTCACAAACTGCAGGCCTTCGTGAGCCCCGTTTGTTCCGATCCCGATAACCATGTTCACAATGCAGATGCCACGGATCCCTCTAGCAGACTGCCGACTTTCAAAGATGGAGCTCAATCACTAGACCAGACAGCATTTCCTCAATTGCGTCGAGTAAGTCTTCTTTCCTACAACTCAACGGACAAACTAGTGGTTGTCTAACTCTCTTGTAGTATGAAGAACCCAGTCTGCTCGAAGTCTTTTACGATCTATTCTTCGCCGCAAACTATACCGTCTTTTCGCAGAACCAAAGCGTCACTAGTGTCGAAACC
>NZ_JACJKA010000087.1 GCF_016900355.1 Bacteroides mediterraneensis
ATTCTATTATGAAGGTGGATTTGGAGAAACAATTAGCGGCAACAGGTTCTATCAATGTAAAATCAGATCTGCGAAAGGGGAATGTAAGATATTCGGTGACAAAAACTTATCCTGATTATAAAATTAACCTGCATCGCAGATTGGGAATGGATTCTTACAATATTTCCGACGACAGAAAAATCAACTGGAAAATATCATCAGAAAAAGAGAAAATAGGAGAGTGGAACGTTCAAAAAGCAGAAGCGGATTTTGCAGGCAGACATTGGATTGCTTGGTTTTCTACAGAAATTCCTATTCAAGATGGACCATATAAATTCCGAGGTTTACCTGGTTTGATTATCAAAATAGAAGACAAGACAGGATCTCATAAAATGGAGTTGAAGGGAATTAAAAATATTGTCGGAGATGTGGATGTCAATGTTTGGAAAGCAAAGGAAATTGTTG
>NZ_JACJKA010000008.1 GCF_016900355.1 Bacteroides mediterraneensis
TATCTTTGCCATATTACTTTGCTTATGCCTAAAGATACAAAATCTTTAGGTAATAACAACGCCTCGGCTTGGGAAAGTCGGGGCGTTGTCATAAAAAAAGAGGGTATGCATTTTGACACACCCTCTTCCCAATTTATTCAGATAAATAAATCAATCCACGTAACGTTCAATTGTCTGTTCACGGTCAGGACCTACAGATACAATCTTTATCGGAGTACCCAACTGTTCTTCCAAGAAAGTGATATACGCATTGAATTCTTCGGGGAATTCATCTTCACTGGTCATCTTGGTCATATCCGTCTTCCAGCCCGGAAGTTCTGCATATACAGGTTCAACTCCTTCTGTAATGTCGAACGGGAAGTAATCAATTTCCTCTCCATTGACTTTGTATGCCACACAAGCCTTGATGGTATCGAAATCGTCCAAGACATCGCTCTTCATCAAAATCAACTGAGTAACCCCATTAATCATAATAGCATAACGCAATGCCACCAAGTCAACCCATCCGCAACGACGTTCACGACCCGTTACAGCTCCATATTCATGTCCCAAATCACGAATTTTCTTTCCGGTTTCATCAAAAAGTTCAGTAGGGAACGGACCTGAACCTACACGTGTACAATAAGCTTTCATGATACCATACACTTCACCGATTTTATTAGGACCTAATCCCAAACCCGTACAAGCACCTGCACAGATGGTATTGGAAGAAGTGACAAACGGATAAGAACCAAAGTCTACATCCAACATGGTACCCTGAGCACCTTCACAAAGTACAGACTTACCTTCATTCAGCAGACGGTTCACTTCATGCTCGCTGTCTACCAACGGGAACTGACGGAGATATTCAATACCTTCCATCCATTGTTTTTCCAGTTCCGTAATATCATATTCATAATTCAGGCTCTTCAGGATTGCTTCATGGCGTGCTTTGGCAGCTGCATATTTAGCCTCGAAGTTATGCAGGATATCTCCCACACGCAGTCCGTTACGACTCACCTTATCTGTATAAGTCGGGCCAATACCCTTTCCGGTAGTTCCCACTTTAGAAGCACCTTTTGCCGCTTCGTATGCTGCATCCAAAATACGGTGAGTAGGCAGAATCAGATGGGCTTTCTTAGAAATGTGCAAACGTTCCTTCAACGGGTGACCGCTTGCTTCCAATGCTTCAGCCTCAGCCTTGAACAAAGCCGGGTCAAGCACCACTCCATTACCGATGATATTTACTTTATCACCTTGAAAGATTCCAGAAGGAATAGAACGGAGCACATATTTCTGACCTTCAAATTCAAGAGTATGTCCGGCGTTCGGGCCACCCTGAAAACGAGCAACCACATCGTAACGGGGAGTCAATACATCGACCACTTTACCCTTTCCTTCGTCGCCCCATTGTAAACCTAACAAAACATCTACTTTCATGATTCTTTATGTTTTATATATTCTTTAAATATTATTTCTTTTTCCGTTTAGCAGCCATACACTTGCTGCACAGGCCATAGATATACAGCGAATAATGCGATGCATAAAATCCTTTCAATTTTGTCAGCGCGATGGCCTGTTTCAGATGGTCGTCTTCAAACTCTGAAACTCTTCCACAGCAGGTGCAAATCATGTGATGATGAGTTTCGTTGTTGTACGAACGTTCATATTGAGAAGTATTGCCAAACTGGTGCTTGATGACCAATCCTGCATCGATGAGCAGGATGATAGTATTGTACAAGGTGGCCCGACTCACCCGGAACTTTTCCTTTTCCGCCATATAGCTGTACAATTCATCCACATCAAAATGTCCTTTGATGGAATAAATCGTTTCAAGTATGGCATAACGTTCAGGCGTTTTCCGGTGTCCGTTCTTCTGCAAATACTCTGTAAGGATTTGTTTGACTGTCTCTTTTATATTCTCTTCCATCCCAATAATCGTTCAGCGGTCAAAGTTATATTATTTTGAGTAATTTAGAAAGATTACAGGCTATATTCTATCTCATTTTTTAATTCTGTGGCAATTGTACGGATTTCCGGTTTAGAAGATTTCTGCAGATTTCCCAACTGACGGAGTACCGTACGGGAGTTCGTTCTCGACTGTATGGCAAACTTGCAAATTGCCTTGGCCGCCACCCCACGCATGTCCGAATTTCCTTCCAAGACAGTAAAGGCCTGGTCTAGGAATTCAGCTTCCGCTCTTTCGTTCAGTGCCCATCCTTTCATCAGCAGACGGGTCATCAGCAAATAGCCGCACAGCTGGAAATATTCGCGCTCATCGGCCATCCAGGGAAACACCACTTCCGAAGCATACGGCAGACGCTGGAAAAGATTCATCACCGTATATTCTGCCAGTTCCGGGTAGTGCATGTCTTCTATCCATATTTCGGCAATCTCCCGATAGAAGGTTTCTACAGGCTGCAAAAGCCCTGCCATAATCTTGCATTCACGGATGTTCTCTTTCCACAAAGCCTGAGCCAGTTCATGATTGGGCTCATACTCCGCCGCAATTTCTTTAATGCGAGGATATTCAATACCAAAATTCAACTTATAATCAAATCCTTTTTCCCGCATACTTTGGGAAATCATTCCATTCATAAACAAACGGAACTTTGACTTGATTTCTCTTATCGTTTCATGTATTTCTGCTTCTGTCATCATCAAATTTTCAAATTAGAATAATCCCGGCCATAACGAAACATCTGCTCCTTATAGCCTTCTGTATAATCTACTTTCACGTCCACAATCCGGCCTTCCACATCGTATTCCGGACGATATACCGGATTGACAAATCCCTTGTAAGGAGCCAGATGCAAGGCACGGTAACGAGCCAGCACTTCTTCGTGAAGCGACGCATCCAGTTTCACGGCATATTTTTCTATCAACGTACGAGCTGCTTCGTAATCGCCTTCACTCTTGATACGCTGAATCTCACTCAGCAACCTGCCGAACAAGTTGCGCAACTGAGGATAATCATTGATTTTTACATACGTCTTTCCTTCTTTTTTCACCAGTTCCACCACATTCATCGGTTTGCCGTTTTCAAGAGCCCAACGGGCAATCAACTGACGATTACGCATATGTGCCTCTTCCAAATCGCATCCCGGCTCAATACGCACCATTTGGGTTAGCAATCCGTTCATCATATACGCATAATATTCAGCCTTATACGCTTCTTCATCAGGAGTCAAGCCCAGTTCCACCAGCTTTTTGTCAGGGAGATAATACAAACCGAACAAATCGGCACGGGCTTCTTCAATGGTAGAACCATACGCTTTCAAGGCATCCGGATCCACTCCCGGCAGCAATTTGCCGGAGCCATGCCCTACACATTCATGCAGGTCGGTATGAAGGTCACCGGTGATGTCGGCATATTTCTCGAGCAAGTCCTTTTCCACTTGACTATACACAAACTCATCGCGGAAACCATTGCCTTTGGCAGCCTTGTTATAAGCATCTGTAAGGTTTCCAATCGTTACCGACTTGGAGCCATGCACACTACGAATCCAGTTGGAATTAGGCAGATTGATGCCAATGGCCGAACTCGGATACAAATCACCGCCCAGCATTGCAGCCGTAATCACCTTAGCTGAAACTCCCTTTACGACCTCTTTCTTGAAAGAAGGAGACACCGGAGAATGATCTTCAAACCATTGAGCATGCTGGCTGATGATTTCTGTACGCCGGGTAGCCTCCTCATCCTTGAAATTGACGATAGACTCCCAGCTGGCCTTCATGCCCAGCGGATCGCCGTAGCTCTCGATAAATCCGTTAACGAAATCCACTTTCGAATCCGTATCTTTCAGCCAAGCAATTGAATACGCATCAAACACTTTCAAGTCGCCGGTACGATAGAAATCCACCAACAGCCGAATCACCTCACGCTGTGAATCGTTCTCTGCTACCTTTTCCGCTTTTTCCAACCAGGCAACAATCTTTTCGATGGCTTCTCCATACATTCCGTCCAGTTTCCATACTTCTTCCTGCAAGACACCCTCTTTCTTCACCAGACGGCTGTTCATTCCATACATCACCGGATGCGGATCTCCCTGCGACTTCTGCTGTGCATAAAACTGTTCAGCTTCCTGCTGCGTCACCCCTTCATAATAGTTGGCCGCTGAAGTCACCACCAGGTCTTCCCCATCCGCCTGATTCACCCGTTTAGGCATGACTTTCGGATCAAATATCACCGGGAACAACTCCTGGCACATGTCCTCCACCGATTGTCCAGCCTTCAACGGAAGCTGTGACACATCCACTTTGTCAATCCACTTCCGTAAGAATTCCGGCGAGAAACCCGGCACAAACTTATCGCAGCCATAATGATGGTATATGCCGCTGGAAAACCAAACCCGTTTCAAATAGACTTCCAGCCCTTGGAATTCCTTATCATTCTTATCACCCGAATAAGTGGTATAAACCACTTCCAGCAATTTCCGGATTTGCAGATTATACTTTCCATTCTGATCAAACAGTATATCTCTTCCTTCCAATGCAGCTTGTGACAAATAATACACCAGTTCTTTCTGCTTTAAGGACAGATGCTCAAAACCGGCCACACAATAGCGCAACAATTGCAAATCGGCAAATTGTTCTACGATATAATAGAAATTTTCTTTTGTACTCATTCCTGATTTATTTTACGTTCGTACATAATTATACAAAAATCGCAGAAGTTTTTCAATCTCACAACAATCCCCCCGAAAAGTTTACCAAAAAACTTCACCTCCCGACAAAAATAAGAGAAAGCGGCAAGTCTTTAAATTTTTACCTATCTTTGTATCTAAATTTAGAATCATGAGAGAAAAAATGCTGAAAACGCTCAAATCTTATTTTGGGTATACTTCTTTCCGTCCGCTTCAAGAACAAATCATTTCCACCATACTGCAAAAGAAAGACACACTGGTACTTATGCCTACCGGAGGAGGAAAATCGATGTGTTACCAACTGCCGGCACTCCTGATGGAAGGAACCGCCATCGTGGTTTCTCCACTGATATCTCTCATGAAAGACCAGGTGGAATCCTTGCAAGCCAACGGTATCGTAGCCCGTGCGTTAAACAGTACCAACGACGACGCGACCAACGCCCAGCTTTACTTTGAATGCGTACAAGGAAGGGTCAAACTGCTTTATATATCGCCCGAAAGACTGATGTCTGAAATGAACTATCTGCTGCGCGACATCAACATCTCCCTGTTCGCCATCGACGAGGCGCATTGTATCTCTCACTGGGGACATGACTTCCGACCGGAATATACCCAACTGAAGAACATCCGACGTTTCTTCCCCCACGTGCCGGTAATGGCCTTGACCGCCACAGCCGATAAGATTACCCGTGAAGACATCATACAACAATTGGAAATGCGCAACCCGGAAATCTTCATTTCTTCCTTCGACCGCCCGAACCTGAGTCTAGAGGTGAAACGAGGCTATCCGCAGAAAGAAAAAATAAAAACCATCGTCAAATTCCTGCGACGCCACCGGAACGAAAGCGGCATCATCTATTGCATGAGCCGCAACGGGACAGAAAAGGTGGCCGGTCTGCTCGAAGAAGAAGGATTCGACGTAGGAGTCTACCATGCAGGATTATCGAACGAGCAGCGGGAAATGATGCAGGATGATTTCATCAACGACCGCATACAGATTATCTGCGCCACCATTGCTTTCGGCATGGGAATTGACAAGTCGAATGTCAGATGGGTCATCCATTACAACCTTCCCAAAAGCATTGAGAACTTTTACCAGGAAATCGGACGGGCAGGACGCGACGGACTTCCCAGCGAGACCTTGCTGTTCTATTCCTTCAGCGACATCATCCTCTTGTCGCGCTTTGCCGCCGAAAGCCATCAGCAGAGCATCAACCTGGAAAAACTGAACCGCATGCAGCAGTATGCGGAGTCTGACATCTGCCGCCGCAGAATCCTGCTGAACTACTTTGGAGAGACCATGGATCACGATTGCGGCAACTGCGATGTGTGCAAAAACCCGCCGGAACGCTTTGACGGTACCATCATCGTGCAAAAGGCCCTGAGTGCCATAGCCCGTACCGACCAACAAATCGGTACCCGTACGCTTATTGACATTCTGAAAGGTTACGCCTCTTCCGAAGTCCTTGAAAAAGGCTACGACAAGCTGAAGACGTATGGCGTAGGTCGTGATGTACCTGGAAAAGACTGGCAAGATTACCTGCTCCAGATGCTGAACCTCGGATATTTTGAAATTGCCTACAACGAAAACAATCACCTGAAAATTACCCCCTCTGGGAAAAAGGTCCTCTTCGGGAAAGAACGGGCCCCACTGGTGGTCATCAAACGGGAGGAATCGCATGGCAAGAAAACTGCGGCAAAAGGTCACAAAGCGGCGGCTCCCGTACCCATGTTCTCCTCTACCGTCTTTGAAGAAGAAGATGCCGAACTGTTTGAAAAGCTCCGTTTGCTCCGGAAAGACCTGGCCGACCAACTGGCTATCCCGGCCTACATCGTCTTATCAGACAAAACCTTGCATCTGCTGGCGTTCAAGAAACCCCAAAGCATAGAAGAGTTCGGTGAAATCAGCGGCATCGGTGAGTTCAAGAAAGAAAGATACGGCAAAGACTTCCTCACCGTCATCCACAACCATTTGCAGAAAAAAGCAGATTGAACCATCCTCTCCCAGATATCCACAACAAAAAAGGATTGCAAAGCGACTCTTTCACTTTGCAATCCTTTTTTATTTTACTGAAGTTCCACCCGGTTATCCGAGGAAGGAAATCAGTACACCGGCTGCTACGGCAGAACCGATTACACCGGAAATATTACTTGCCATACAATATTGCAGCACGTGGTTCTTCGGGTCATATTTCAAGGCAATTTCGTTGGCTACACGGCTGGCCATCGGCACGGCACTCAATCCGGTAGCACCAATCAGCGGATTGATCTTCTTCTTGGTGAAGAGGTTGACCACCTTCACAAACAAGATACCACCAGAAATAGACAAAGCGAATGCCAAGAAACCGCCAATTACGATACCGATGGTTGTCCAGTTCAGGAAGGCATCGGTTGTCATGGTTGCTCCTACAGAAATGCCCAGGAAGATAGTAGCCGCATTCATGATGCTGTTGGAAGCGGCATCGAACAAACGGGAAGTGTTGCTACCGATTTCCTTTACCAAGTTACCGAACATCAGCATACCAATCAAAGGCACTGCACTCGGCACGAACAAGGCCACAATCGTAGTACATGCAATCGGGAAAATGATTTTCAGTACACGCAGGTTCTTGATTTCTGTCTTTGAAGGATATTTCTTTTCCTGTTCCTTCATATTGATGGACAGTTCCTTCTTCGTACACCAGATACGTACCACCAGCGGCACGATAACCGGAACCAAAGCCATGTAAGAATAAGCTGCAATGGCAATCGGACCCAGCAAATGAGGAGCCAGCTTAATAGTGGTAAAGATGGCTGTCGGACCGTCGGCACCACCAATGATACCCAGAGAAGCAGCTTCTTTCGGAGTGAAGCCCATCAGGATAGAAACCAGCAATACGGCAAAAATACCCAGCTGGGCAGCCGCGCCGAAGATAGAAAGACGAAGATTACGCAACATCGGACCAAAGTCGGTCAGCGCACCTACACCCATGAAAATAATCGGCGGCAGGAATCCTGTCTTAATCAACATATAATAAATGAAGTTCATCAGTCCCAGGTCGTGTGCAATTTCATGCAGCGGCATTTCCCAGATGTTCTTCATCACACCGTTCACCATGACCATTCCGTTCTCGTCGGCCTGCACAACTCCCATGTCGCCTCCCGGGAAGTTGGCCAGCAACACACCGAAAGCGATAGGCACCAGCAACAGCGGTTCATACTGTTTCTTGATACCCAGATAGAGCAGGACGAAAGCGATGGCATACATGATGAGAAACCGCGGGTCAGCAGCAATGTTGCTGAAAGCGGTCATATCATATAATCTTTCTAATATATCTTCCATCACAAAATCTTCATTAATACGTCATCTTCTGATACGGAATCACCGGAATTTACACAAATAGCGGTAATCGTTCCACTAAATTCTGCTCGGATGGCATTGTAAGTCTTCATTGCCTCCACGTAGCAAATCACATCTCCCTTGTTCACCTTGTCACCCACTTTCAGCGGAGTTTCCTGGGCACCTTTGGTCAGGAAGAATTTACCTTCCAGCGGAGAAAGAACTTCTTTTCCTTCACCAGCCGGCACCTGAGCTGCCGGAGCGGCTGCTGCACCTGCCTGACCTGCCAGTTTCGCCGGATTGACATCACCGAAGGCAACGGTTACCCGATAAGCCTGTCCGTTAACGTCTACCGTCAATACCTTGGTCTGGTCGTTGGCCATGTGAACTTCTTCCTTGGCTTCACGACGTTTCTTCACGTCTTCCAGGAAGTCAGCCTTAGCCTTTCCACTCTTGTAGGCTTCATACTGAGCTGGATGCATGGCATATTCGAAGAGTTCTTCGTCGTCCTGTCCGGTATCCCATTTCTTTTCCCACATCATCTGGCGATATTTCTCCAGCTGGTCAGGATAGTTGTCCTGCGGGTTACCTGTAAAGAACTTACGTCCTTCACGTTCTGCCTTTTCTACGATTTCAGGAGCCAGCTTGCCCGGTAATTGTCCGGCCTTGCCCAGAATCATGTCCCAGATATCGTCGGCAATCATACCCCAGCGTTCCTTGCCTTTTTCCATCTGGATGACGTTCATCATGGCCAGGTTCTTTACATACTGGCTGAACGGAGTAACCAGACACGGATAACCGACACGCGGCCATACGTAAGCAACTTCGTCGAACAGCTTGATCAGCAGCTCATCCTGAGTCATGAACGGCAGATTCCGTTTTGCCTTGTATTTGTTGATAGATTCCAGGTTAGAATCCAGGTCAGCCATCAAGCTACCCATCATACCACCCGGCAGTCCCGGTCCGATCAACAGAGAGTTCATCAGACGGTTTCTCGGACTGATGTACAAGCCCAGGAAGTCGTCCATGAATTCCTGAATCAATGAACGAACCTTCATGTAAGCCTGCATGTTGATTTCAGGCACTTTGAAGCCCGCATCTTTCAACATAGCCTGTACACTGATAACATCCGCATGTCCTGTACCCCAAGACAACGGATCCATACCTACGTCCACGTAATCACAACCCGCCTTGCAGACTTCCAGAATAGAAGCCATGTTGAAACCAGGTCCCGCATGTGAGTGATACTGAATCGTGATATCTTTAATCTTCTTGATACCGGCTACCAGCTTGCCCAAGAATACCGGACGGCCGATACCCGCCATATCCTTGATACAGATTTCATCGCATCCTGCATCAATCAGCTTCTTGGCCATATCCAAGTAATATTCTACAGTATGAATCGGAGAATAAGTGATGCAAAGACAGCACTGAGAAATCATGCCGGCATCGTGTGCATAACCGATAGAAGGAATAATGTTGCGCACATCATTCAGTCCGCAGAATGTACGGGTAATATCTGTACCTTGTGCTTTCTTGACCTTATAGAACAATTTTCGTACATCGGCGGGTACCGGACTCATTCGCAAACCGTTCAACGCACGGTCGAGCATGTGCGTCTGAATACCGGCTTCGTGAAAAGGCTTTGTCCACTCACGGACCGCCTTGTTCGGATTCTCCCCGAATAACAGGTTTACTTGTTCAAAACCTCCCCCGTTTGTCTCTACACGGGCAAAACACCCCATTTCAATAATGGCTGGGGCTACCTTTACCAACTGGTCTACACGCGGTACGTACTTTCCGGCACTCTGCCACATATCGCGGAAAACCAAACTAAATTTGACTTCTTTCTGTTCCATGATTTTACATGCGTGTTTTTCTAATGGACTACTGCAATTTTTCTACCTTTATTACCTGGCCTTTTCCGGCTGTCAGAATGTCGACGGCTGCCTTGATGGCATCCATGGCGCCTGCATCAGTAGATGCTCCCGATGAAGTGTTTTTCTTTTTGGGAGCCTCCTCTGGAGCTACCTTGTTGACGACGGAAATCAGAAGTTGGCTTAACCAGATCACGATGAGCAGAATCACAAAGACAGTGACCATTCCAACCACCATCAGCAATAATCCCAGTTCAAAGTTTTCCATCTTTTAATTAATTTGAATGTATATAAAAAGGCGCTCTCCAGGAAATACCTCCCAAAGAGCGTCCCAAAAGTAGAAATTTCAAACAAATATTGTAACTAAAACTCGTTAAATATTTGATAATTTGTTTACAAATTCACTAAATCACTATCAAAATAAAATTTCATCCAGCGATTTGCGTTTTTTAGCTGACACTTCTTGCTCTGCGGCATATCCTACCGGAATCAGTACCGCAGGCTCTATATGGGCGGGTAACTGAAGTGCTTCCCGGCAAAGAGAGACGTCAAAATTACATACCCAGCAGGTACCCAAACCTTGCTCCGTAGCAGCCAGGCAAAGATGTTCCACGGCGATAGCAATATCAATGTCGGCATGGTCTTTCCCGTCCGACTTCCGGTGCCATGATTTTTCATGATTCACACAGGCCACAATAAGGCAAGGCACATTGGCCATCCATTCTCTCGGATAGGCTTTTTTCAACTGTGACAAACGAGGTTCGTCCGTCACCACTGCAAACTTCCACGGCTGGAAGTTCACGGCTGAAGGAGCCATACGCACACACTCCATCACATATTCCAGTTTTTCTTTCTCTACCGCACGCGATTCATAGTTCCGCACGGAATGACGCTGCTTGACTAATTCTAAAAAATTCATCTTATACTTTCTTTATAACGTGATTTCCAAATTGATACCTAACACATTCAGACATCGTTTCACATCATACTGACGGCAGTAATACACGTCCAGCATTGTCCGCTGCGACAAATTCCACCGCACCCCAGGGCGATAACGCACGCGAGGCAACGAAAAGAACGCCTCCCCGCCTACCGGCTGAAAGGATTCTATCGAAAAATAAGGATGCAAGCGCCAGTCCGTCGGCTCATACACAGCCTGCAACCGGGAACGAAGCTGAGCCTCTTTACCTCCTCCGATAAACGTATGCTGGAACAGTTCCCTCCAGCCCAGCTTGAAGTCTCTCACAGGACTGGATACGACAAAACCTGCCTGATAACGATGCCCGATTTTCCATCCGGCCTTTCCACGGTCACGGTATTGCAGCTCATAATAGCCTTTCAGCTGCATCAACGGAAGTACCCGGTAATTCAAGCCTATATTCAGCCTTTCCCGCTCCATTTCTTTCAACCCATGTTGGGTTCTTGCCTGAAAGGTTCCCCTGAATTTAAGACGCTTGTCCACCTGCCAATTCACCCGGACGCCTGTCCATGCGGCAAACTCTCCAGACGCCACAGCATACGTCCGTACCGGCAGCATCCATCCTCCGCATATGACAACCACTCCTACGATTATTTGACACAGTGTCCGTCTCTTCATTTCACCTCCGGAATTTCTTTTATTTTCTCTGCAAGGTATTAAGAAAATCCTGAATCTGCAAAACTTCTCACCCCATTCCTCCACATTCGTAGATTTTTTGAATACATTGGTAGATTTTATTTGTTTCTTCTCACCTAATAAAATAAATTTGTTTCGTCCCTTTAAATATCAATATGACATGAAACAGTATCTATTATCTTTCATTTTCATCATTCTGGCCATCAGCTGCACCGAACAAGAAATAGAACCCGATTTTTCATTCCAGTCGGATACGGACGAGATTACCTTAGCTGCCACAGCAAACTCTCAAACTGTAATCCGTTTTACCAGCACCCGCGAGTGGCAAGCTTCCACAAACAGCCAATGGCTGGGTGTGACTCCCGCGTCTGGAGAAGCTGGTACTTGTGAAGTAACCCTGACCGCCTATAGTACAAACCAAGAAAAAACATCCAGAAGCGCAGTTCTTCAGCTTGTCTCCGACGGATTAACCCAGTCGCTCACCGTTACCCAATCGGCTGCCGACTATGTCACGCTGGAACAGACGACCTATTATATAAACGCAGAAGGAGGAGCACTGGAAATCAATTTTACCTCCAACCTGAGTACTGACGAACTATTTATTTACGGCACAAGTTCCTGGATTACACAAACGGAGGAGAGCCGGTCGGAGAAAGGATACGTACTTCCCCTGACAGTTCAGCCCAACCCTGATGAAAATCCACGAACAGCCTATATTCAATTTTACAAAAGCAGTTCAATCCTTCCACAAAACGGTCTTTTGAACAGCATAACCGTAATACAAGAAGGCACTAAACCGGTTACCTCCACCGACTATTCGGCCGACAAAACCGTGCATATTTTCCAACAGGCCAGCGAAGGAAAAGGGCTCCCCATCGTACTCATGGGAGACGGTTTCTTGGATACGGAAATAGCTGACGGCACCTACGACAAGGTCATGAACAAGGCCATGGAAAACCTGTTCACCGAAGAACCCTTGAAATCCCTGCGCAACTATTTCAATATCTATTCCGTCACAGCCGTTTCCAGCAGCACAAAGTTTGATGGCCTCAGCACTACTTTCGGATGCCAGATGGAAGGTGGTACAAGCACCCTCGTATTCGGCAACGATGAAACCGTCATGGAATATGCAAAATGTGTGGAAGGACTCGATCCTTCCGAAATGCTGGCGGTAGTGGTACTCAATTCATCCGCCTATGCAGGAACCACCTATTTCGGATATGGCACCACCACCCAGATGAGCGAACTCGCCATTGCTTATTGCCCCATCATCGAGGACCTGGAAAACGAAATGTTCCGGGAAGTACTTGTGCACGAAGCGGTAGGACACGGATTTGCCAAACTGGAAGACGAATACAGCTACGACGGACGGATTTCTTCTACCGAAATCCAGCAAGTGCAAACACTGCAAAGTTACGGATGGGCACAGAATGTGGATTTCACCCAAGACGAAAATACGGTGCTATGGGCTTCCTTCCTTACTGACAGCCGCTACGACGATGAAAACATAGGTATCTACGAAGGAGCCTGCACGTATATGTATGGAGTATATCGCCCCACCGAAGACAGCATGATGAACAGCAACACCTGCGGCTTCAACGCTCCGTCACGAAAAGCGATTTACGACATGGTAATGAAAAGAGGAGAAAACCGCACTCCTACCTATGAGGAGTTCGTCACATTCGATCAGTCACAAAGCACGCAGACACAAAGCCTCAGACGGACTTCCACACAAAGCCACCGTCCGTTTGCCCGGCCACACTTTGTCAACAAGCCACTGCCCACTCGATAAGTATTCGAGGTAAAGTCTCTATTTACAAAGAGTTATTTTGCAAACGCTTTACTCTTTTTTATGTTTTCCGTAGCGGGAACGTATGTTTTCCTTCTGCGAAACGTAGGTTTCCGCCGTGGGAAACGTACGTTTTCCCATAGGGAAACATAGAAAACAAAACGGAGAATGACGCTTTATGTATTGTCATTTACAAAAAGAACGCCCCGAACCTTTTCAGATTCAGGGCGTTCTTCTTATTTTAATTCTACTATATTTATCCCGCCATCAGCAAGACAAGCAGCTGTGCAGTCAGAATACGCAAGAACATGGCCAACGGATATACTGTAGAATAACCTACGGCCGGTGCATCGTTTCCCGCAATCTGATTGGCATAAGCCAAGGCTGGAGGGTCAGTATTACTACCGGCAATCAAACCCATTAGCGTGAAATAGTTCACCCGATGATGCCAGCGAGCCACAATACCCGTAATAATCAATGGAATAAAGGTAATCAGGAAACCGACTCCTACATAAAGTATACCATCTCCTTCTACCACCATCTGTACGAAATTCTCGCCGGCCTTGATTCCTACACTGGCAAGGAAAAGTACCAGACCGACCTCACGCAACATCAGATTGGCACTCATCGTGGTATAGGTAACCAGTTTTACCTTATGACCGAAACGGCCAATCAAGATGGAAATAATCAGCGGACCACCGGCCAGACCCAGTTTCACCGGAGTCGGCATGCCCGGAATGGCAATCGGCAGACTACCGAACAAGATACCACAGAGGATACCCACAAAGATAGTCACGATGTTCGGATGGTCCAGACGGCGCAACTGGTTACCCAGCAAGTTAGCTACCCGTTCAATGGCATCCTGCGGACCGACCACCATCACACGGTCGCCCACCTGCAAACGAAGCTGACGGGCCGCAAACAAGTCCATACCTGAACGGTTGACACGCGTCACGTTCACCCCATACATGCTGCTGAAGTGAAGCTCTCCCAAAGTCTTTCCGTTGATGTTCGGCTGCGTCACCAAAATACGGCGGGAAACCATCGGTTTGTCCTGCTGACCAGTCGCATCCCAGTCCTGGTCAATCTTCGGACCGATAAAAGCCATAATGGCTTCCGAGTCATCCTCGGCACACACCAGAAACATACGGTCGCCCAACCGCAATACCGTATTGGCATTCGGAGTCACCATGTGTTCATCCTGAATGATACGGGTACACACAAAGTCACGTGCCAAAAAGTTCTGCACCTGCGACAAGGTCTTGCCACTCAATGCCTCATTCTGCACCTTCAGCGATATGGTATAAGGCTTCATGTGCGGATTGGCTTCTTCCTCTTTCTGGATTTCATCGCTATCCCGCTTTACATCCACCCGGCAGATATAACGGATAAGAATCATGGAAAGAATGATACCCATCACGCCCAGCGGATAGGCACAAGCATATCCCATGGCGATTTCCGGTCCCTGATAATGGAGCTGCTGCAACGCCTCGTTGGCCGCACCAAGTCCCGGTGTATTGGTTACCGCTCCACAAAGAATACCCACCATCATCGGAATATCAATTCTGCCTTGCAGGGCGAAATACAGAATCAATGCCACGGCAATATTCAGTACCACAATTCCTACTGCCAACAAGTTGAGCGTAATACCCCCTCGTTTGAACGAAGAAAAGAAAGAAGGGCCGACCTGAAGTCCGATACAGAAGACAAAGAGAATCAGTCCGAAGTCTTGTACGAAAGAAAGTATGGCCGGATTTCCGGTAAAGCCGAAGTGTCCTGCCAAGATTCCGACAAACAAGACGAATGTAACTCCCAGCGAAATGCCGAAGAATTTAATTTTTCCCAACAATACCCCCGCCGCAATCACAAAAGCATAAAGTGCCACGATGTGCGCTATAGAGTTGGGATTTGTAAACAAATCTTGTAGCCAATTCATAGTTATTAAATTTTTTATTCGGAAGGCAAATGTAACCAATTAAAAACAATAGGGCAAACTTTTCTTTCTTTTTTCCTGACAGAGAATCCGAATAAGTATCTTATGTACACTTTTTTCTTTGACATGTACCAGAACCAGCATGCCGATAGTTTCACGTTTTTAGGCTTTCAAGACTGTAAAAAAAGAAAGAATGTAAGATAAACAACCGGAAAATTTGTATATTTGCCCATGCAGGTTACTCGCCTACACTATAATTTTAAATCTGAATATCAACAAAAACACTAATTCACTATGGCAGATAGTAAAGAAAAACTCTTTTCAGATTTTCCGCCCGTGTCTACCCAAGAATGGATGGACAAAATTATGGTCGACCTGAAGGGAGCCGATTTTGAGAAGAAGTTGGTGTGGAAAACCAACGAAGGTTTCAAAGTGAAGCCGTTCTACCGTCAAGAAGATTTGGAAGGATTGAAAACCACTGAAGGACTTCCCGGACAATACCCATATATAAGAGGTATAAAGAAAGACGACAATACATGGTTTATCCGTCAGGACATTGTGGTGGAAGATGCCGCCGAAGCCAATGCAAAAGCCCTTGACATATTAAATAAAGGAGTCGATTCGCTCGGATTCCAGATTAAAGCCAAAGAACTCAGTGCCGAGTACCTCGACACCCTGCTGAAGGATATTTGTTGCGAATGCATCGAACTGAACTTCTCTACCTGCCAACGCCATACCCTGCAACTGGCACAACTGCTGGTAGCGTATTTCCAGAAAAAAGGCTATGCGCCTGAAAAACTGAGAGGCTCGCTGAATTTCGACCCCATCAGTAAAATGATGCAGAAAGGAAAAGATGTAAGTGCGGTCATCGCCACTGGAAAGGAACTGGTGGAAACACTGGCCGGATACCCGCATTTCCGTTGCATCGCCGTCAACTCGGTACAGCTGAACAATGCCGGAGCGTATATCTACCAGGAATTAGGATATGCCCTGGCCTGGGGAAATGAGTACCTCAACCAGTTGGTAGAAGCCGGAGTGCCCGCTGCACTGGCTGCCAAGAAAATCAAATTCAATTTCGGCATCACCTCCAACTACTTCATGGAAATAGCCAAATTCCGTGCGGCACGCATGCTGTGGGCCGACATCGTGAAACAATACCAACCGAAATGTCCGCGCACGGACTGCAAGAATACAGGAGCCGACGGTACCTGCTACTGCGCCTGCAAGATGGTAGCCCATGCAGAAACATCCAATTTTAACCTCACTCTGTTTGATGCACACGTCAACCTGCTCCGTACACAGACGGAAGCCATGAGTGCAGCCATTGCCGGTGTGAACTCCATCACCGTTTCGCCGTTTGACAAGACCTACGAAACGCCGAACGATTTCTCTGAACGTATCGCCCGCAACCAGCAACTGCTGTTGAAGGAAGAATCGCACCTGAACCGCATCGTCGACCCGGCTGCCGGTTCTTATTACATTGAAAACCTGACCGTCTCCATCGCGAAAGAGGCTTGGAAACTTTTCCTGGCCGTAGAAGACGCGGGAGGTATGTTGGCAGCCGTCAAATCCGGTAGCGTACAGGAAGCCGTGAACCAGAGCAACAAGGCTCGTCACGAAGCGGTATCCAAACGGAAAGAGATTCTGTTAGGTACCAACCAGTATCCGAACTTCAACGAACTGGCTGGCGACAAACGCCCGTTGGACGGATGTACGAAATGCGGATGCGGCGGTCATGAAGAAGCAACCAGCATCCCCAAACTGCAGATGGCACGTGCAGCCAGCGAGTTTGAAGCCCTCCGCCTGGAAACGGAAGCTTCTGGCAAACGCCCGAAGGCCTTCATGCTGACCATCGGCAACCTGGCCATGCGTCAGGCTCGTGCCCAGTTCTCTTGCAACTTCTTAGCTTGCGCCGGTTATCAGGTCATCGACAACTTGGGATTTGCCAGCGTGGAAGAAGGTATCGAAGCGGCCATGAAAGCACAAGCCGACATCGTGGTGCTCTGCTCCAGTGACGATGAATATGCGGAATATGCTATTCCGGCCTTCAAGGCCCTCAACGGACGTGCCATGTTTATTGTGGCAGGTGCCCCGGCTTGCATGGAAGAACTGAAAGCTGCAGGCATTGAGAACTTCATCCATGTACGTTGCAACGTGCTGGAAACTTTACGCGAATACAACCGTAAACTCTTATCTTGAATTGCACACTATGAGACAGAATTTTAAACAAATCGATATATTTGCCGGTTTCCATCCGCAGAACGGCATGGAATGGCAGAAAGAGAATGGCATCACTGCCAACTGGAAAACACCTGAACAGATTCAGGTGAAACCCGTATATACCAAGGAAGACCTGGAGGGTATGGAACACCTGAACTATGCAGCCGGTATTCCTCCTTATCTTCGCGGCCCGTACTCCATGATGTACACCTTCCGTCCGTGGACCATCCGTCAGTATGCCGGATTCTCCACCGCAGAAGAATCCAACGCCTTTTACCGTCGTAACTTGGCTTCTGGACAGAAAGGTCTGTCTGTGGCCTTCGACCTTCCGACTCACCGTGGCTACGACCCAGACCATCCGCGCGTAGTGGGCGATGTGGGTAAGGCCGGCGTGTCTATCTGCTCACTGGAAAACATGAAGGTGCTTTTCGACGGCATTCCCTTGAACAAGATGTCTGTATCCATGACCATGAACGGGGCAGTACTTCCCATCATGGCGTTCTACATCAATGCAGGACTGGAACAGGGTGCCAAACTGGAAGAAATGGCTGGAACCATCCAAAACGATATTCTGAAGGAATTCATGGTGCGTAACACTTATATCTATCCGCCTGCCTTCTCCATGAAGATTATTTCCGACATCTTTGAATACACTTCTCAGAAGATGCCGAAATTCAACTCCATCTCTATCTCAGGATACCACATGCAGGAAGCAGGTGCCACAGCCGACATCGAGCTGGCTTATACCCTGGCCGACGGTTTGGAATACCTTCGTGCGGGAGTGGCTGCCGGTATTGACATCGATGCCTTTGCTCCTCGTCTGTCGTTCTTCTGGGCCATCGGTATGAACCACTTCATGGAAATTGCCAAGATGCGTGCCGCACGTATGCTGTGGGCCAAGATTGTAAAACAGTTTCACCCGAAGAACCCGAAATCACTGGCTCTGCGTACACACTCTCAGACTTCCGGATGGTCACTGACCGAACAGGATCCGTTCAACAACGTGGGACGTACTTGTATCGAAGCCATGGCTGCCGCACTGGGACACACGCAGTCACTGCATACCAACGCGCTGGATGAAGCCATCGCCTTGCCGACGGACTTCTCGGCCCGTATCGCCCGAAACACACAGATTTACATTCAGGAAGAGACACAGATTTGCAAGAACGTAGACCCGTGGGGCGGTTCTTACTATGTGGAATCTCTGACCAACGAACTGGCTCACAAGGCATGGGAACACATTCAGGAAATCGAGAAACTGGGTGGTATGGCCAAGGCCATCGAAACAGGTATTCCGAAGATGCGTATCGAAGAAGCGGCTGCCCGCACACAGGCTCGTATCGACTCCGGCGAGCAGACCATTGTGGGAACCAACAAATACCGTTTGGAAAAAGAAGACCCGATTGACATTCTGGAAGTGGACAACACCGCCGTACGTCAGGAACAGATTGAGAATCTGCGCCGCCTGAAGGAAGGACGTAACCAGGCCGAAGTAGACAAGGCCTTGGAGGCCATCACCGAATGTGTACGCACCGGCAAGGGTAATCTGCTGGAACTGGCTGTAGAAGCTGCGCGTGTACGGGCCACACTGGGAGAAATATCCGATGCCTGCGAAAAAGTCGTAGGACGTTATAAAGCAATTATCAGAACAATATCAGGCGTGTATTCATCAGAAAGTAAAAAGGATGCAGATTTCGCACGGGCTTGCGAACTGACCGAAGAATTTGCCAAGAAAGAAGGCCGCCGTCCACGTGTCATGATTGCCAAGATGGGACAGGACGGACACGACCGTGGTGCCAAAGTAGTAGCAACCGGATTTGCCGACTGCGGCTTTGACGTGGATATGGGACCGTTGTTCCAGACCCCGGAAGAAGCAGCCCGCGAAGCCGTGGAAAACGACGTACATGCAGTAGGTGTATCGTCACTGGCTGCCGGACACAAGACCTTGATTCCGCAAATCATTGCCGAATTGAAGCGTCTGGGACGTGAAGACATCCTTGTATTCGCCGGAGGTGTCATCCCGGCACAGGATTATGACTTCCTGTATAAAGCCGGCGTAATGGCCATCTTTGGTCCGGGTACTTCCGTAGCCAAATCGGCCTGCCAGGTAATGGAACTGCTGCTGGAAAGTGTTGAAGATTAACAAAAGTATCCCCATAAAAAACGAGTCCCAAGCGTAAGTTCGGGACTCGTTTTTTTATGTATCTGTTTTTTACTTATAAGTAATCCAACGAATCATTTCCTTGAAAGAAGGTTTCTTTCCGTACATCAGAATACCTACCCGGTAAATCTTTCCCGCTATCCAAATCATACCGAAAGCAGCGGCATACAAAATCACCACCGACAGCACGGTTTCCCAGACCGGTACATCGAAAGGCAAACGCACCATCATGACAATGGGAGAAGTAAACGGAATCATGGAACACCAGATAGCCAGCGGTCCGTCAGGATTATCGGAACTATAGATACCCGCATACAGCGCAAAAATCAGTAACAGAATAATCGGAGTCATAAACTGTTGGGAATCTTCCTGCCCGTTGATGGCCGCCCCGATGGCCGCAAAGATAGATGCATATACCAGATAGCCTCCGATGAAGTTCAAGACAAAGAAGCCTCCCATTTTGGCTAAATTCAATCCGTGAAGTGTAGCCAGTAACCCGGAAGCCTCTCCCATCAACTCCGGAGAACTGCCGGATAAGCTACCCGCAATGCCCAACAACACCACAATCAACAGAATCCAAATGGCCAGCTGGGCCACACCTACCAGCCCGATACCCACAATCTTTCCAATCATCAGCTGAAAAGGACGTACAGAAGACACAATGACTTCCACAATACGGTTAGTCTTTTCCTCCATCACACTTTGCATCACCATACCTCCGTATGACATTACAAACATATAAATAAGGAAAGTCAATACCATGCCGGCGGCCATGGCTGCTCCCGCATTCGACTCACTTTCCGTGCCGTCGTCACTCCATTTTACTGTTCGGATATTCAGTTTCCGGTTCATATCTTGCATGATGGAAGGTAACTGGGGAATGTCATAGTGAAGCAGTTTGTCCTGACGTACCTGTTCATCAAGTGTCTCGCCTACCAGTCGAGAAAGGCTGTTCGGCACTTCTTTCCGTGAATAAATGGTCACGGCTTCCGGATGAGCCGCCAGGTCGGCCTTGATTTCCACCACAGCCTCAAACGCACTGGAATCTGTCCGAAAAGAAGCCTCCATTTGAGGCACACCGACAAAATGCCAGGATTCATCGTCCTTGAACTGAGGCAGGTATTTCATGGTGGCATCAATGACAGCCACCTGTTTCTGGTCACCTCCCTTAACGGTAGACAACCATAAAGGAACAAAAATAAGTGCCGCAAACACAAACGGCATCAGGATGGTGAGCAAAATGAATGATTTCTTGCTCACTCGATTTATAAATTCACGTTGAATAATAATCCAAGTCTTGTTCATAGCAAAATAGATTTAATTAAATTTTACCTTCTACCGTACGGATAAAAATATCGTTCATGGAAGGAATACATTCTGAGAACTGAATGATTTCGGTTTGGGCACCAATCAGTGACAACATTTCCGAATTGGAGATGGAAGTCAGCTTACGCAATTTGTAACTGACCGTTTGCGCATCGACGACTTGACTGTCAACCACCTCAAAAGCATCCGATTCCGGCAAAGGATTGTCCAATCGTACCGTCAGTTCATACTGATTGCTCTTATACTGAGAACGTATGTCTTGCACAGCTCCCTGCAACACCACCTGGGAATGATTGATCAACGCAATGTGGTCGCAGATTTCTTCTACGGATGCCATGTTGTGCGTAGAGAAGATAATGGTATGCCCTTCTTCTTTCAGCTTCAGGATTTCTCGTTTCAACAGTTCCGCATTCACTGGGTCAAAACCGGAAAAAGGTTCATCGAAAATCAACAAAGGAGGACGGTGGAGTACCGTGATGACAAACTGTACTTTCTGCTGCATCCCTTTGGAAAGTTCTTCCAGCTTCTTGTTCCACCAAGGCATAATATCAAACCGATCGAACCAGTCGGTCAGACGTTTTTTTGCTTCCTGACGGCTCAAGCCTTTCAACTGAGCTAAATAAATGGCCTGTTCCCCTACTTTCATTTTCTTGTAAAGTCCTCGTTCTTCCGGAAGATAACCGATGGAATAAATATCCTGCGGTTGTGAAAGATGCCCATTGAACCATACTTCCCCCGCATCGGGCGCCGTAATACGGTTAATAATACGAATCAGCGTAGTTTTTCCGGCCCCGTTGGGTCCCAGCAAACCAAAGACTTGCCCCTTAGGAACCTGAATGCTTACTTCCTCCAATGCCGTATGGTTGGCATAACGTTTAGTGACTTGTCGTGCTTCTAAAAAAGATTCATTCATGTCTTAGATTTTAAAAGTTTAATTATAAAATACATTTCACATTCAACAAAGGTAGAAAAATCCCTTTTATGACCAACATTTGATTACATTTTGTACATAAAAAAACGGAAATACCGATACTTGTTACATCGGTATTTCCGTTATCTATCAGGATAGATTAAAATTACAAAAAGAACTTAAAGACAAAGATGACCGACAAGATGTACATGGCCGGCGTCAGTTTCTTGGTATGCCCACACAACAAGTTAATCAAGACATAACTGATCATTCCCAGCACAATACCATCGGAGATACTATAAGCCAACGGCATGAAGATAATGCAGATGAAAGCCGGAATGGCCTCAGAATAATCCAGAAAATCTACCTTCTTGACAGAAGACATCATCATCAGTCCCACCAGAATCAGTACCGGAGCCGTAGCAGCTCCCGGAACAGCCAGGAAGAAAGGAGCCAAAAACAAAGATAACAGGAAGCAAACAGCCGTCACAAACGAGGTCAGTCCGCTACGTCCGCCTTCTCCCACTCCGGAAGCACTCTCCACAAAGGTCGTAATGGTACTGGTTCCCAATACGGCTCCAGCTGTCGTACCTACCGCATCTACCAAAAAAGCCTGCTTCAAATGAGGAATCTTTCCGTCTTTTGTCACCATACCCGCCTTTGTGGTTACGCCCACCAAGGTACCGATGGTATCAAACATATCCACAAACAGGAAAGTGAAAACGACAATGACCATTTCCTTGGTGAAGATATGTTCCCACTGGAACTGACAGAAAATCGGAGCTATGGAAGGAGGTGTACTGAATACGCCATCCAGATGAGTCTGCCCCATCGGAATGCCAATCACGGTAGTCAGCAGGATACCAATCAGCAAGGCACCGCGTACTCTTTTAATCAGCAGGATGGAAGTGACCAGCAGACCGATAATTCCCAGTAAGGCAGAGCCTGAAGTGATATCTCCCAGTGAAAGCAAAGTCGCATCGTTGTTTACAATAATACCGGCATTCTGCAAACCTATGAAAGCGATAAACAGACCGATACCTGCCCCAATGGCATTTCGAAGCGTGAGCGGAAGTGCATCCACAATCTTTTCACGCAGATTTGTAATCGTCAACAGAATAAAGATAATACCTTCCAGCAGCACAGCCGTCAGGGCAAACTGCCAGGTATATCCCAGCGTCAGACATACCGTATAGGCAAAAAACGCGTTCAAGCCCATCCCCGGAGCCAGTCCGAAAGGAAGTTTCGCATACAAGGCCATCAACAAGGTGGCAAAAGCAGAAGCCACGACCGTCGTCGTAAACAAGGCTCCTTTGTCCATCCCCGTAGCCGACAGGATATTCGGATTGACCGCCAGAATATAGGCCATGGTCAAAAAAGTAGTAATACCTGCCAGGATTTCCGTGCGTACACGGGTTTCCCGAGGATTAAAGCCAAATAATTTTTCCAGCATTTTCATTTTATAATTGCTTTAAGTCTATTTCCTTATCAGAAACTCCATTTCATGGCCAGTGTCGGAATGAAATAGAAACCGTCGCGAGTAGCAAAATTGGTACTCAACTCCCATTCCGAACCCACACTCAGGTTCAAATTATCGTTCACGTGCTTGAACTTGTTCAGATTAATCCAGAACTGCGGTTCACTGATGAAAATAAAGTTATAGTTCTGCCCCTTTTCGTCAGTATGTTTTTCACGCCAGAAATCGGCAAATCCACTCATTGTAAACTTTCCCTGCCAGAAATTCAGGGTCCACGTACCCGTTAACTGGAAGTTGTGAGGCTTCGCATTCTTCTGGATGTATTTATACAATACCTGAATACCAAAAGTCTTTGAGAAGTCACTGTTGTTCCAAGAATAGGTAGCACCTCCCAAGAATGCATTGTTGATATAATTCAAACCACCATTATATTCTACGTGTGCAGAAAAAGGAGCTTTCCAGAATTTCAGTTCCCGGCTGATTTCCCAATAGGCTGAAGCCACTCCCTTATCCGTGTAATCCATATCGACAAAGAAATACGTGCTTCCCCAATTGTCGGCCTTGAACATTTCGACCGTAGTGGTTACCCAAGGACGTTCGTCGAGTGATTTGTACAAGGCACGTCCCAAGTCGTAGTGTAACTGAATGTTTTGCGCCACGGCTCCTCCCACAAAGGCAGACAGGAGAAGAACGAAAAGAAATAATTTTTTCATTTGAATTTAACTTGTTTTTAATGGTTTTTAAATCGGCTGCAAAATTACATAAAAAAGCACTATAAAAACAAAGAACTCCTTATCTTTGCTTAAACGAATTCAGCAAAGCCCATGAAAAAGCTATTTATCACCTTATTAGTGTGTGTAATCGGTCTGGGAGTGAAAGGCCAAGTTTCTCCACAAGCCTTCCAGCAATGGCACGGAGACAAGTTTTCCATGTTCATCCATTTTGGACTTTATTCACAACTGGGAGGAGTTTGGAACCATCAACAAATTCAAGATGGATACAGTGAACAGATTCGGGCTTTTGCACAAATACCTCAAGAGGAATACGAAAAATTAGCCAGTGAGTTTAATCCCACTGCGTTCAATGCAGACTCCATCGCCTTGCTGGCTAAGAAGGCGGGTATGCATTCCATTATCTTTACCAGCAAGCACCACGATGGATTCTGCCTGTTCAAAACCGCCACCACTCCATTCAATTCCTACGATGCCAGCCCTTGCAAACGGGATTTCGTCAAAGAATTGGCAGAAGCAGCCCACCGACAAGGATTACGGTTCGGACTATACTTTTCACTCATCGACTGGCACTATCCGTATGCTTCGCCCATGTCACCGCATAATGCGGATTTCATTACGGAAGCTCATCACAATTATACCAAGCAACAGTTGAAGGAATTGCTGACTCGCTACGGAACTATCTCAGAGCTTTGGTTCGACATGGGTTCCAACACTCCTGCACAGAGTAAAGAACTTTACGAAATGGTTCACCAGTACCAACCCGACTGCATGGTCAGTGGACGACTGGGAAATGACCAATACAATTTCTGTGTGATGGCCGACAATGACTATCCGGAAAAAACACTGCATGCTCCTTGGCAAAGTGCCGCTTCCATGTTCAATGAAACTTGGGGCTACCGCTCCTGGCAGGAACGCGGCAAGGTGGAAGACAAAGTACGGGAGAAAATTCTCAGCTTGATCAATGTCGTTTCCAGAGGAGGAAACTATTTGCTCAACATTGGCCCTAAAGGAAACGGCGAAGTGGTCGACTTTGAAAAAGAAGTACTGGAACAAATGGGCAACTGGCTTTCTCGTTATGGTTACGCTGTATATCAAACAGAAGCTTCTCCATTCCAGCAAGAATTTGAGTGGGGAGCAGTGACCCGCAAAGACAACCACTTATATCTGTTCCTTTCAGGCAACTATCCGAAAGAAGGAAAAATTACCTTCCAGATGCCAGGCTATATCTTGCAAAAAGGAGACGGGAAAATGGCTACCTACCTGCAATATGGAGATGAAGTGGTGCTCACCATACCAGCCTCAGCCTATAAGGACAAACAGATTCATGTACTGACACTTGATTTTGACAAAAAAATTGAACCGTTACCCGGAAATACGGTCAGAAGCATAGTATTAACTGCACAGAATGCGACTCCACAATACAGCTATTCCTGCTTTGACTATTATACCAACTACCGTAGTGTCATTGGTTACAGCTGGAACTTTGAACAACTGCTTTTAAAGCAGCTGGAAGTGGTTTATACCTCCCAGGAAGCAGGACGTGAAATTGATTTGACCCTTGACGGAAAGACTTATCACGTCACTTTAAACAAAGGTAAAGAACAAAAAATAAATTCACTCTCAAGCCCCACATGGGGAGAAACCTATGTATGCGGACCTGGGAACGGAATTTTCCATGCCAAAGACTCCTTATCTGCCAATCTGCAGCACTCTCCCCTTACCGGTAAAGCCTGGAAACAAACAAAAGAAGAAGGTACACTCGATTGTCCTCAGTTTGCGAGCTACTATATTCTGCGAGAAATCGAAGCACCCCGTTCACAATATGTGCTGGCAGAAGTAGGAGCTGGAAACGGTATGGAAATCTACGTAAACGGAAAATTGATTGCCAAACACTTGAATCCATACCGTACGAAGTTCCGTACTGAAAAAGTACTTCTTCCACTTGAAAAGGGAAAGAATATGGTCATTCTTCGCTCTTACAACCGATTCGAAACTCAGGCAACCTACCTGTTACGCCCAGCCGAAGAGCAAAAGGTCTACCGTCAGGATGTGGTGCTTCCAGATGCCTTGAACGGAAAAGATCATAGCCTTGTATTAAAACCACACAATCCTTCTTCCCCGCATACTGATGCAGAATTATCCAATCTGCGCATCCGGTTAAGAAGGATTGCCCTCAACAAAGGTCAAAAAGATCAATAAATCTCTTTGGCCACTTTATATACACTGTCGGAAGCCATAAAGGTATAGAAATGCAGGCCGGGAACCCCATGTGCCAGCAAGTCTTTGCACTGGGCCTTGCACCATTCTACTCCTACCGCCTTCACCTCCTCATCATTCGCACACTTGCGGAGTTCTGAAGCAAAGGCTTCCGGTATATCCGTGCGGAACACTTTAGGCAACACATTCAACTGATTCTTGAAGACTACCGGCTTGATACCTGGAATGATAGGCACCTCAATACCTTCCTGCCGGCAACGGTCGACAAAAGCATAGTATTTCTCGTTGTCAAAGAACATCTGTGTCACCACGTAATCCGCTCCGTTACGTACTTTCTCTTTCAAGTAAAACAAGTCTGATTCCATGTTGGGCGCTTCTTCATGCTTCTCCGGATAGCAGGCCATGCCATAAGAGAAAGGAGTCTCAATGCCTTCAATTTTCGAACCGTCCAGCGAAATGCCCTGATTGAAGCGGTTCACCTGCTGCTGCAAGTCGGTAGCGTGTTCGTTATAGAGATACAAGTCCTTCGCTGCAATGTCCAACGGTTTGGAGTCGCCTCTCAGCAACAGCAAATTGGTAATGCCTAAAAAGTTCAAGTCGAGCAAGGCGTATTCCGTTTCTTCCTTGGTAAATCCCTTGCAGATAATATGAGGCACCGCCTGAATACCGTACTTGTTCTGAATGGCTGCCGCAATGGCCACTGTACCCGGACGTTTCCGGACCGTGGTCTTCTTCAGATTACCGTCGGGTTGCGGCAGATACACAATCTCGCTGTGGTGAGCCGTGATGTTGATGTACTTGGGGTCGAACTCACGCAACTTGTCGATGACGTGATATACTTTTTGTATGCTGTTTCCTTTCAAAGGTGGCAAAATCTCAAAGGAAAATATCGGTTCCTTACTATTCTTGATTAAATCTATTACTTTCATCGTGCATTTGTTAATTGATTGCGACAAAGATACAAGCAATTGATTTATCCACCAACATTCAAAGAATATTTAGAAAAAAGGAATTGTTTAACCCACAAAACACCTATCAAAACAGAATAATATTCTATTCAGAGCTTCGACTATAGAATAAAAGAGTAGTAAACCATACAGAAGCTTAAATATGAAGTCCGTAGTCGTGCTTCACTTCATCCATCACAAACATGCTTTCCAACGAACCCAGACTGTCGACCGTTCCTAATACATTAATGATAAATTCCTGGTAGTACTTCATGTTTGGGGCATGGATTTTCAACAGGTAATCATAGCTTCCTGAAATGTTGTAACACTCCGTCACCTCCGGTATCTGCTGGATGATGCGAGTAAACTCCATGGCAATGTCCTTGTTCATCCGACGCAACTTCACGTTGCAGAACACCACAAACCCCTGATTCAACTTGTCGGCATCGAGCACGGCAATGTATTTCTTGATGTATCCTTCCCGCTCCAACCTTTTCAACCGCTCAAATACGGGGGTAGACGACAAACTGACTTGTGCTGCCAGTTCCTTGGTAGTCAACCGGGCATTCTCCTGCAACGTGCGGAGAATCTGCAAATCTACTTTATCCAATCTTTCGGTCATAAGAATTTTATTCTATCAAAGTTCATTTTATACATACAAAACTAATCGTTTTTTCTTTTACAACATCACTTGATAGATGAATTTTCCATATTTTCCGTACATATTGGAGGATATGTCCATCAGAACTACTTTTGCATTGTATTTAAAACCTCTAAAAACTCACAGCAATGGAAAAGACTAAGCTACACTTCGAAACACTTCAACTACACGTAGGACAAGAAACACCAGATCCGGCTACCGATGCACGGGCTGTACCTATTTATCAGACTACTTCGTATGTATTTCAGGATTCGGCTCATGCAGCCGCCCGTTTCAGCTTGGAAGAGGGTGGAAACATTTACGGACGCCTGACCAATCCCACACAAAGTGTACTGGAACAGCGGGTGGCCGCATTGGAAGGCGGAGTGGCCGCGCTGGCCGTTGCCTCAGGAGCCGCCGCCATCAGTTACGCGTTTGAAAATATCACCCAACAAGGTGACCATATCGTATCTGCCTGCACCATTTATGGAGGCACTTACAACCTGCTGGCACATACTTTCCCCACCCGGGGCGTACATACTACCTTCGTAGACCCGGAAGACCCGGAGAACTTCGAACGGGCCATCCAGCCGAACACCAAAGCGTTATTCATTGAAAGTTTAGGAAATCCCAACAGTACATTGGTGGACATTGAACGTATTGCGGAAATTGCCCACCGGCATCAGATTCCCCTCTTGATAGACAACACCTTTGCCACCCCCTATTTGTTGCGTCCCATTGAGTACGGAGCCGACATCGTGATTCATTCGGCTACCAAATTCATCGGCGGGCATGGCACCTCGCTGGGAGGTATCATCGTGGATTCCGGTAAGTTCGACTGGAAGGCTTCCGGAAAGTTCCCCCAGTTGACCGACCCAGACCCATGTTACCACGGCCTCTGCTTCACCGAAGTAGCCGGAGCTGCTGCCTACGTGACCCGCATCCGGGCCATCCTGCTTCGTGATACCGGAGCCGCCCTCAGTCCGTTCAATGCTTTCCTGCTCTTGCAGGGACTGGAAACGCTTTCACTGAGAGTGGAACGCCATGTGGAAAACGCCTTGAAGGTAGTGGACTTCCTGCAGCATCACCCCAAGGTGACGAAAGTCAACCATCCGTCGCTGGCGTCACACACTTCTCCGGCACTCTACCAGAAGTATTTCCCGAAAGGAGCCGGATCCATCTTTACCTTTGAAATCAAAGGAGGACGCACCGAAGCGCACCGCTTCATCGACCACCTGAAGATTTTCTCCTTACTGGCCAACGTAGCCGATGTGAAATCACTGGTCATCCACCCGGCCAGCACCACTCACTCCCAGCTCAATGACGAAGAACTGGCCGCACAAGGCATCTCACAAGCCACCATCCGTTTATCAATAGGTACCGAACATATCGATGATTTGATTGCTGACTTGACGCAGGCTTTTGCACAAATCTGACAAACGAGTAAAAAATCCCCCTTGCTTTTAAAATGAAATGCACCCCAAAATGTGGTATCTAACTTTCAGGTGCACTTCAAAATTTAGAAGCAAGGGGGATTGTTTGTTGATTCAGGAATCGGAATGCTCCTGAAAGTTCCTTTGTGTTTTATTCCAGCCCTTCCACGTTCAATTCTTCATTCTTCCGATACCCAGAACTGGTCATCACAGCAATCAACTGTTGTTGTTCATCCATCAAACGAACTTCTACAAAAGGCACACGGAAATGATTATAGACCTCGTTTGCCTCTGCATATACATAACCTTCGCTGACCGCACGCAAAAACGTGATGTTCGCATTCAACGACAAGGTCAACTTTTCCCGACTATTTGCTACAGCCGCAAAAGTCAGGTCAGCCAGCGTGAACAACGCACCTCCCTGGCAAACCCCTCCGGCATTCAAATGCGTCTCAGTCACTTTCATCCGCGCCTTGGCATATCCCGGACTGATTTCCAACAATTCCACTCCTGCCTCCGCCGCAAAACGGTCGGCTGACAGCAATTCTTTCAAAGTTCTCATATCTCTTAACGTATTGTCACCATCGTAGCCCCAAATCCGTATTCCCGGAAAGAAGCATCCTGCCATTGGTAAGTCTTGTACTTCCGCTTCAGTTCATCCAGGATGGCCCGGCGCAGCACACCGTCTCCCTTGCCATGAATAAACACAATCCGCTGGCCTTTCTTCTGCTTATACTCTTCCAGCGTCTTGCGGAACACATCCAACTGATAGTTCAACATTTCTGCATTACCCATGCCGGTAGTATCGTCCAATAATTCATGGATGTGCAAGTCCACCTCCACAATCTCATTTTTCACCACATGCTGCTTTTTCTGTACCTTGGCCGGTACGTCCTGCACGTTCTTCTGCAACAGCGCATTCTTGATGTCATCGGCTGACACATAAACCTGCTTCACCGCTTCATCGTCCTTCACAATCTCATAAATCAAGGCCGGTTCTTCAAAGAAAGCCGACGGCTGGAACGTATGCAGCTTATAGAACTTCACCGTATCGATGCGCAACTCCTGTGTGACTGCCGGCTTCAACAAAAACGAACGATCGTCTTTATACACCATCAACTGTACCGCCACGCGCTCCATTTCGTTCAGGTCACTCTTTTCAAATTCTTCCAGATGCAGCTTCATGTTTGGTTTCACTGTACCCCGGCTGCGCAATGTCCAACTGTTGCCTTCTGCCGAAAGGTACAGGTAATCCACGAAATAATTGCTGTCGTTCACCAGGTAAGCATCAAAGGCTGTAGAAGAGATAGCCTTCACATCCTGCGGCACATAGGCCAGGAACACGTTCAGTACATCGTTCCCGCGAATCTCAGGTGCCCGATACGTAATCGGTTTTTCTTCTTCCACCTCTTCTTCCTCTTCCACCTCAGGAGCCGAAGGCTTTTTAGTCGACTTCAACGGAATATTATAATCATCAGTCTGAATCACCACACATTCCTTAATCAGCATAGGAATTTCAAACCCGTCTTCTCCTTCTACCAATGCCACATCTTTTCCCTGAAAGCCGCGGACAATTCCTCCACCCACTTCGCTCAGGAAACGTACTTTATCTCCTATTTTCATATCTTTCTCTGATTTTATAACTCTGACAAATGTAGCGACTTTCATCGGAATATGGAAATTATTCAAAGAGCCATGAAACGAAGTCCATGAAAAAATTATTCTGTTAGGAGGATTCTGCTAATTATTGTACTTTTGCAAAAAAATAAACGACATGGAAGATACCAAGCATATAAAAATCAGCGATTACAACTATCCGCTACCGGATGACCGCATCGCGAAATTCCCGCTGCCAGTCCGCGACCAATCCAAGCTGCTGGTATATCAGCACGGACAAATCAGTGAAACCCATTTCACTTCCCTTCCGGATTACCTGGAACCCGGCACCCTCATGATTTTCAACAATACGAAAGTGATTCAGGCCCGTCTGCATTTCCGCAAGGAAACCGGTGCGCTGATTGAAATATTCTGTCTGGAGCCCATCGAGCCCAACGATTATGCCCTCAACTTCCAGCAAACCCAACACTCCGCCTGGCTCTGCATGATTGGCAACCTGAAGAAATGGAAGGAAGGCCCGCTGCATAAGGAAATGACAGTCAAAGGCAAAACCCTGACCTTGACGGCCACCCGTGGCGCCTGCCACGGCACCAGCCACTGGATTGATTTCACCTGGGACAACCCCGAAGTGACCTTTGCCGACATCTTGGAATTCTTCGGCGAATTGCCCATTCCTCCCTACTTGAACAGAGAGACGCAGGAAAGTGACAAGGTAACTTATCAGACGGTTTATTCCAAGATAAAAGGTTCCGTAGCGGCCCCGACCGCCGGCCTGCACTTCACCGAGCGCGTATTGAACGCCCTGAAAGAAAAAGGAGTCGACCTGGAAGAAGTGACCCTCCACGTGGGAGCCGGTACGTTCAAGCCGGTAAAGAGTGAAGAGATTGAAGGACACGAAATGCATACGGAATACATCTCCGTAAACCGGAGTACCATCGAGAAACTGCTGGCACACGGAGGCGAGGCGGTAGCGGTAGGCACCACTTCTGTCCGTACCCTCGAAAGTCTTTACTACATCGGCGTAACAGTATCACAGCATCTGGATGCCAGCCAGGAAGAGCTGCACGTACAGCAATGGCAACCCTACGACACTCATCCGACACTGAGCACGATGGAGGCCCTGCAACACCTCCTCGACTACATGGACCGTCACGGACTGGAAGCCCTGCACACCAGTACCCAGATTATCATCGCTCCGGGTTACGAATATCACATTGTCAAGAAAATGGTGACCAATTTCCATCAGCCGCAGAGCACCCTGCTGTTGTTGGTTTCAGCCTTTGTGAAAGGCAACTGGCGACCGATTTATGATTATGCCCTGGCTCACGATTTCCGTTTCCTGAGCTACGGTGATTCATCCTTACTGATTCCCTGATTTTAAAAGCTTCAACCGATGAAAGATAATAGCGAAGAAATGTTTCCTCTCGTAGACGAGGAAGGCAACCTCATAGGAGCAGCCACCCGAGGAGAATGTCACAACGGCAGCAAGCTCCTCCACCCGGTGGTCCACCTGCATGTATTCAACAGCAAAGGGGAACTCTATCTGCAGAAACGACCGGACTGGAAAGACATCCAGCCCGGCAAATGGGATACTTCCGTGGGAGGACATATCGACTTGGGAGAAAGCGTAGAGATGGCCTTGAAGCGGGAAGTCCGCGAAGAGCTCGGCATTACCGACTTCACACCCCAACTACTGGCTCACTATGTATTTGAATCCGCTCGGGAAAAAGAACTGGTATTTTCCCACAAGACCGTGTACGACGGACCTATCTCTCCCAGCGAAGAGCTGGATGGAGGACGTTTCTGGTCCATCGAAGAAATCCGCCAGAACTTAGGAAAAGATGTGTTTACACCCAACTTTGAACGGGAATTCACGACCGTACTCCAGCCAAAATAACGGTCAGTAAAACGAATCTGAAAACACTGCTTGCTTTTCGGAAAAACACGTTTGTCCCGACTAAGTTTCCCTACCGTAAAACATACGTTTTCCCCGGCGGAAACGTATGTTTCTGCGAAGGAAAACGTACGTTTCCGCCAAGGGAAACCTAAAAAACGACAAGACACTACTGCCTCATTGCCGCATCATCTCAATATTCCACCTTATCCGTTTTGGTAGCCCAGTCCTGAAAGGCCTTAATAGCTTCTTCGGGCAGCAATACCTCTGAAGGCAAACGTCTGTCTGCCGGTTTCAGCTCCAGTTCCTCATAAATAAAGGCATCGTCGAAACCAATGGCTGCCGCATCATGCTTGTTATTTCCATAATACATCCGGTCCAGATGTGCCCAATAGATAGCCCCCAAGCACATGGGACAAGGTTCACACGAAGTATAGATTTCACATCCACTCAAATCGAACGTACCTAACTTCTTGGCTGCTGCCCGAATGGCACTCACCTCCGCATGAGCCGTCGGGTCACAATCCGGAGTCACACGGTTGACTCCCGTGGCCACAATCTCCCCATTCCGGGCAATCACGGCCCCGAAAGGTCCTCCTCCTTCTGCCACATTCTTTACAGACAGGTCTATTGCTTTTCGCATCAATTCTTCTTTTGTCATACGATTTAGTTTTAAGTCCAAGTTTCTATCTGCGGAAAATAGAGAAAAACTTAGAATAATCCAAATTTTTTCTTCCTACTTTTCTCCACTTATCTCCTGAGAAAAATCTCTTTCCAAGAGCTACTCATTTATCGAAGCACAAGATTTAATCCCTTTCATATAAAAACGAACTTTCGGAATAAAGGAAAATCCCTGCGTTCAGGCCCCCAAAAAAAATCCCAGCCGGAATCATCCGGTTGGGATTTTACTTTTATGTCTTAAAAGGAGAGAATTACATCATGCCTCCCATGCCGCCCATTCCTGGAGCGCCCATCGGCATTTCAGCTTTTTCTTCTTTCTTTTCTACGATGACACATTCTGTAGTCAGGAACATACCAGCAATTGAAGCGGCATTTTCCAAAGCTACACGAGTTACTTTGGCAGGATCAACGACACCCGCAGCGTGCAAGTGTTCGTATACATCTGTACGGGCATTGTAACCGAAGTCACCCTTGCCTTCACGTACTTTCTGAACCACTACGGCACCTTCCTTACCAGCGTTTGCTACAATCTGACGAAGCGGCTCTTCGATGGCACGTTTGATGATTTCAATACCGGTTGTTTCATCGGCATTGTCACCCTTCATGCCTTCCAATGCGTCGATGGCACGGATGTAAGTGACACCACCACCCGGTACGATACCTTCTTCGATAGCGGCACGAGTAGCACACAAGGCATCATCTACACGGTCTTTCTTTTCCTTCATTTCCACTTCGCTGGCAGCACCTACGTAAAGAACGGCTACACCACCTGACAACTTAGCCAGACGTTCCTGCAGTTTTTCTTTGTCGTAGTCAGAAGTAGAGTTCTTGATTTCAGCCTTGATCTGGTTGACACGTTCCTGAATCAATTCTTTCTGACCGGCACCGTTTACGATAGTGGTATTTTCTTTTGTCACAGTTACCTTGTCGCAAGTACCCAGCATTTCCAAAGTAGCCTGTTCCAGTTTCAAGCCCTTTTCTTCGCTGATAACGACACCACCGGTCAATACGGCGATATCTTCCAGCATGGCTTTACGACGGTCGCCGAAGCCCGGAGCTTTCACTGCACAAATCTTCAACTGGCTACGCAGACGGTTTACAACCAAAGTAGTCAAAGCTTCGCTGTCTACATCTTCTGCGATGACCAGCAACGGACGTCCGCTCTGTACAGCCGGTTCCAAGATAGGCAAGAAATCTTTCAAGTTAGAAATCTTCTTATCGTAAATCAGGATATACGGATGTTCCATCACGCATTCCATCTTTTCCGTATCGGTTACAAAGTAAGCTGACAAGTAACCACGGTCGAACTGCATACCTTCTACTACACCGATAGTTGTATCCGTACCTTTAGCCTCTTCAATGGTGATGACACCATCTTTAGAAACCTTACGCATAGCGTCTGCAATCAATTTACCGATTACCGGATCGTTGTTGGCAGAAATAGTAGCGACCTGTTCAATCTTGTCGTAGTTGTCACCCACTGTTTCAGCCTGTGACTTGATAGATTCAACTACTTTTGCAACGGCCTTGTCAATACCACGTTTCAAATCCATCGGGTTAGCACCGGCTGTAACGTTCTTCAAACCTACGCCTACGATTGCCTGAGCCAATACGGTTGCGGTAGTAGTACCGTCTCCGGCATCGTCTCCAGTCTTTGAGGCTACTGATTTCACCAGCTGTGCACCAGTGTTCTGGAAAGGGTCGCTCAGTTCCACTTCCTTCGCTACTGTCACACCATCCTTTGTGATGTGAGGAGCACCGAATTTCTTTTCGATGATTACATTACGTCCTTTCGGGCCCAGTGTCACTTTCACTGCATTAGCCAATTCATCTACACCTTTTTTCAACTGATCGCGAGCGTCAATGTTGAAGAGAATATCTTTTGCCATATTGAAATTTCCTTTCTAATCTTCTTAATTAAATAAACAATGAATAAATGAATTATCCCAGAACAGCCAACACGTCGCTCTGACGCATCATCAAATACTTCACGCCTTCGTATTCGATTTCTGTACCAGAATATTTACCGTACAAGACTGTATCGCCTACTTTCAAGACCATTTCTTCGTCTTTTGTACCATGGCCTACGGCTACTACTTCACCCTGCAACGGTTTTTCTTTTGCTGTGTCAGGAATAATAATACCACCGATTGTTTTTTCTTCTGCAGGAGCCGGAAGAATCAGGACTCTGTCTGCTAATGGTTTAATGTTCATAATTCTATATTTTTTTACGTTTATACTAAATAATAGTTCCATGCATTGCCGCATGAAAGCACCAAACTCCTTACGAAAAGTATGCCAAACGCAAAAAGCTGACATTCTGACATGAAAATTCTGACAAAGTGCGTTGCCTGCCTGACATCGTTTACTATCCGACACACGCTTTTCTTCCCAAACCACCCCTTTCACAGAGGTCTCTCTTCACACATCAGCGTTTTTCTGATTTATTTTTCGGCTGCGTCCGAAAACAGATCTTTGGCAGGTGTAGCCAGTGCCGCATCCTTGTCAGCCTCTTGACGGAGACGAGGGGAGAATTTCTTTTTCGACGTAATCCCCAGTTCGGTCAGCATGTCCGCCTGGCGAATCAGGTTACCTTTCCCCTGCGAAAGCTGTCCCAAGGCATTCTTGTAGGCCGTAGAAGCTGCCTGCAGCGTATCACCGATTTTCTCGAAAGTCTCGGTAAATCCCACCAGTTTCTCATACAGCACGGTACCTCGCTTGATGATGTTCTGAATGTTTTTCACCTGATACTCCCGTTTCCACAAATCCAGCGCCAGCCTCAGCGCCGCAATCAGGTTCGTAGGACTCATCAGCACCACTTTCTTCTGATAAGCATAGTTCCACAAATCCGGATCGGCCTGCAATGCCAGCAGGTACGCCGGCTCGTTGGGCACGAACATCATCACGAAGTCCAGTGCAGACACATTGTAACTGGAATAATCCTTCCGGCTCAGCTCGTCAATGTGCGCCTTCACCGAAGCCAGATGCGCTTTCAGGTACAGTTCCCGCTGTCCGGCATCCTCACATCCCACATAGTTGGCATAGGCCGTAAGCGATACCTTCGAGTCGATAATTACCTGTCGATTGTCCGGATACACCACCAGCACATCAGGCTGCATCCGCTGTCCCAGCTCATTCTTGAGCGACTCGCCATGCTCATCTTTCAGAAACTCCTGACGGAAATATTCCTCCCCTTCCCGCAAACCGGAATTCTCCAGAATGGTTTCCAGAATCATTTCACCCCAGTTTCCCTGTACCTTGGAATCTCCTTTCAAAGCCCGGGTCAAGTTGTTGGCATCGTCACTAATCTGCTTGTTCAACTGCATCAGTTCCTTGATGCGGTCCTCCAATGAAAAACGTTGCTTGGATTCCTTGTCGTACACTTCTTCCACCTGATGCTTGAACTCTTTCAAGTTTTCTCCGAAAGGTTTCAACAGATTACCCAATGTTTCCGAACTGAGCCGATTGAACGCCTCTGTCTTCTGCTGGAAAATCCGGTTGGCCATGTTCTCAAATTCCATGTTCAACTGCTTCCGTAACTGCTCCATTTCTTCCTTCTGATGCGCCAGTCGCTCTTCCAAATTCCGCCGTTCCGCCTGTGAAGCGGCCAATGCTCGACCGGTCTCACTCCACTTCCCGGAAAGTTCATCCAACTGGCTACGCAGTCTCTCCGTTTCTTTCTTATATTGGTCGGTCAAAGCCGCCGTACGTTCTTTTTCTGCTCGAAGCAAATCCTGAGCATGTGCCTCGCTCCATTGCAACTGTGAACGCAAGGCCACTGATTTCCGGGCTGCGAACAAATACCCCAGCAAACCTCCCACTATCACACCAATCACTAAATATACTATCTCCATATCTTCTGCAATTATTATTAAAGTAAACCGATAAAAAACACAGGTTCCACGAAACCGAAGCCCGAAGCCTTTGCCTCTTCCGTCTTCTTCCGTGAAACCTGTGTTCTTATTCTATAAATGCATCACACTTATCCGTGAATGGCAGCGACCAATTCATCCGGAGTGACCAGCGACTGCTCACCGCTTGTCATATTCTTCAGTGTTACTTTTCCTTCTTTCATTTCGTTTTCACCTACAATGGCTACAAACGGCACCATCTTCGCATTGGCATAGCTCATCTGCTTTTTCATCTTGGCAGTGTCCGGATAGATTTCCGCACGGATACCTGCCGCACGAACCTTGGCCAAAATCGGGAGTACAGCAGCCGCTTCTGCTTCTCCAAAGTTGACGAACAACAGCTGTGTACCGTTCACCGCTTCCTTCGGATACAAATCCAACTGGTTCAGCACGTCGTAAATACGGTCGGCACCGAATGAGATACCTACGCCTGACATACCGTCCATACCGAACACTCCTGTCAAGTTGTCGTAACGACCTCCTCCGCTGATACTTCCAATCTGTACATCCAAAGCCTTCACTTCAAAGATGGCTCCTGTATAATAGTTCAATCCGCGAGCCAACGTCAAATCCAGTTCCACTTCCGACTTGATATTCAGTCCGTCAATCGTCTTCAGGATAAATTCGCTTTCCTCCACACCTTTCATACCGGTTTCACTGGCAGCCAGCACATTCTTCAACGTAGCTAACTTCTCTTCGTTCGAACCGCTCAACAGGATAATCGGCTGCAACTTGTCAATCGCTTCCTGCGGAATACCCTTTAAAGCCAATTCCGCATTCACATTGTCCAAACCGATTTTGTCCAACTTGTCGATGGCTACCGTAATGTCGACAATCTTGTCTGCTTCTCCGATGATTTCTGCAATACCGGTCAGAATCTTGCGGTTGTTAATCTTGATGGAAACCCGGATACCGAATTTCTGGAACACCGTATCAATCATCTGTACCAGTTCCACCTCGTTCAGCAGCGAATTGCTGCCCACTACGTCGGCATCACACTGGTAGAACTCGCGATAACGTCCCTTCTGCGGACGGTCGGCACGCCATACCGGCTGAATCTGGAAACGCTTGAACGGGAAAGTAATTTCATCACGGTGCATCACCACGTAACGTGCGAAAGGAACCGTCAGGTCATAGCGCAAGCCCTTCTCACAGAACTTGCTGGCCAACTTGGCCGCGTTCCGGCTCAACAGCTCTTCATCCGTCAGCCCAGAGAAATAATCCCCCGAATTCTGGATTTTGAAAAGCAGTTTGTCGCCTTCCTCCCCGTACTTACCCATCAAGGTAGACAGGTTTTCCATGGAAGGAGTCTCAATCTGCTGAAATCCATAAAGATAGAACACTTCGCGAATCGTGTTGAATATATAGTTACGTTTCGCCATTTCCACCGGCGAAAAGTCTCTTGTTCCTTTCGGTATACTTGGTTTTGTTGCCATAATGAATCAATCTTTAAATTAACGCGGCAAAATTACGAATAAAATTTCTACCTTCCGCATACAAAACGAAAGGATTTCACGCTTACTCGCGACGATTCATATAAATTGTCACGTAGTAAATCAACGTAGCCAAGGAACCCAGTGCCGCTACTACATAGGTATAAGCAGCCGACTTCAACGCATCCGTGGCCTGCTGGTGGTTAAAGGCATTGGTGATACCTGCCCGGCTCAACCAAGCCAACGCCCGACGGCTGGCGTCAATCTCTACCGGAAGTGTGATGATACTGAACAAAGTGGTCATGGCAAACAGACAGATACCAATCAACAGCAACTGCGGAAAAGAGTTTACCATGATGATGCCCGCTAACAATACCCACGATACGATGGAAGAAGAAAACTGTACCACTGGCACCAATGCTGAACGCATCCGTAAAGGCGCATATCCCCGGGCATGCTGCACCGCATGTCCACACTCATGGGCAGCTACTGCCGCCGCAGCCACACTCGCACTACCATAAACCCCTTCACTCAGGTTCACCGTCTTGTTCATCGGGTTATAATGGTCGGTCAGCATACCCGACGTACTGGTCACCGTCACGTCGTAGATACCGTTATCACGCAACATTTTTTCGGCGACTTCCCTTCCCGTCATCCCATTGGTCAGCGGAATCTGGGAATATTTCTCAAACTTACTCTTCAGACTGGCCTGCACCATGTAACTGAGAATCGCAATACCTATAAATACAATCCAAATAAACATAATTTCTTCATTTAATCGTTATACATTCTATTTTACAAAAACCTTGCCAAAAGAAAGGCTGTCAGTCGTTTCCGCTCAAAGATAAAGATTTTATTTTTCTATTCAGGCAACTTTGCGTAATTTTGCCCCATATTGAAAGAAAGACCATGATAGTTTGCATCGCCGAAAAGCCCAGCGTGGCACGCGACATCGCCGACGTGCTGGGAGCCAAGAACCGTAAAGAAGGATACATTGAAGGAAACGGATACCAGGTGACCTGGACGTTCGGTCATTTGTGTACCCTGAAAGAACCGCATGAATATACTCCTTCATGGAAAACGTGGAGCCTGAGTAACCTGCCCATGATTCCACCTCGCTTCGGCATCAAGTTAATCAACGACAGCGGGATTGAGAAGCAGTTCCACATCATCGAAAAGCTGATGCATGAAGCCGAAATGATTATCAACTGCGGGGATGCCGGCCAGGAGGGAGAACTCATCCAGCGGTGGGTGATGCAGAAGGCCGGAGCCAAGTGTCCGGTCAAACGACTGTGGATTTCTTCACTGACGGAAGAGGCCATTCGCGACGGTTTTGCACACTTGAAAGACCAGTCGGAGTTCCAGCCGCTCTACGAAGCCGGACTGAGCCGGGCCATCGGCGACTGGACCTTGGGCATGAATGCCACCCGACTCTATACTCTGAAATACGGACAGAACAAACAAGTGCTTTCCATCGGGCGGGTACAAACGCCTACCCTGGCCCTGATTGTAAAACGACAGCAGGAAATCGAACATTTCGTGCCCAAACAATACTGGGAACTGAAGACGGTCTACCGCGATACGGTCTTCTCGGCCATCGTACGCAAAAGTGACGAAGAACTGGCGGAAGAAGCCGAGAAGGAAAAAGAGAATCCTTCGGCCAAGAAAAAAACACAGGCTGATGCCAACCGAGGCATTCCGCAGATTACCGACGAACAGACGGGAAAAAATTTGCTGGAACGCATCCGGAACGTAGATTTCACCGTGACCGAAGTCAGTTCCAAGAAAGGTACGGAAGCGCCTCCCCGCCTGTTCGACCTGACCTCTTTGCAGGTGGAATGCAACAAGAAATTCAGCTACTCGGCCGACATGACCTTGCAGCTCATCCAGTCATTATATGAAAAGAAGGTGGCCACCTATCCGCGTGTGGATACCACTTTCCTGAGCGATGACATCTATCCCAAGTGTCCGAAGATCTTAGAGGGACTGAAAGACTATACTACCTACACAGCCGCACTGGCCGGGAAACCGCTCCTCAAGTCGAAAAAGGTATTCGACAACAGCAAGGTGACCGACCACCATGCCATCATCCCTACGGGTGTACAGCCGCAGGGCCTCAGCGACATGGAGAAACGGGTATTCGACCTGATAGCCCGGCGCTTCATTGCGGTGTTCTACCCTGACTGCAAATTCTCTACGACCACCGTCATCGGGGAAGCCGACCAAATAGAGTTCAAGGTAACCGGAAAGCAGATTCTGGAACCCGGCTGGCGAATCATCTTTGCCAAGGACGTGTCGGAAGAAAACAAGGAAAATGAAGAAGAAAGCGTGTTGCCCGCCTTCACCAAGGGAGAAAGCGGTCCGCACAGTCCGATGCTCAACGAGAAATGGACACAGCCGCCCCGACCCTATACCGAGGCTACCCTACTGCGTGCCATGGAAACCGCCGGAAAATTGGTGGATAACGACGAACTGCGGGATGCCTTGAAGGAGAACGGCATCGGCCGCCCGTCTACCCGTGCCGCCATCATTGAGACTTTGTTCAAGCGGCATTACATCCGCAAGGAACGCAAAAACCTGATTGCCACTCCTACGGGCGTGGAACTAATTCAGCTAATTCACGAGGAACTGCTGAAATCTGCCGAACTGACCGGTATCTGGGAAAAGAAACTGCGGGAAATCGAGCGGAAAAGCTACGATGCAGGTACCTTTCTGGCTGAACTGAAACAGATGGTCACCGACATTGTGTACAGTGTGTTGCGCGACAACAGCAACCGCCGTGTCACCGTCACTACCGACGACAGTCCGAAAATCCCATTGAAAAAAGCTGCTTCCCCCAAGAGCAACGACGGTGAGCCAAAGAAGAAAGCTGCTACCCGCAAGCCAAGGGCCAGCAAGAAAGCTGCCGCGCCGGATACTCCTAAAGAGGATACCCTTCCTGCCGACGACAGTATTTTGGGCAAAGCCTGCCCCGTATGCGGCACGGGAATCATCATCAAGGGAAAGACGGCCTACGGCTGTTCGCAGTGGAAAAACGGATGCAAGTTCCGCAAGCCTTTTAAAGTGTAATTACAAACTTCCTGCCCAACCACTTCCTTACAGGCTCATCATAGAGTTTCAGACACAGATAGGCCAAGACGATACTTCCGAAATAAACCAGTGCCGCCATCGGCCAGGTTTCTCCCAGCGTGTACAGTTTGTTTTCAATCAGCCACGCATAGAACAGGTACATCAAAGGATAGTGAATGGCATACAACGGATAGGATATATCGCCTAAAAACTTGCAGATACGGGTCGACCGCTTGTCGGTGGTCTGTCCGGAAGCCCCGAGACAAACCAACAAAGGGAATATGACGACTATGCAGACCATCTCGAACACCCCGTTCAGACACACGGGCGAATGGCCCCCAATATAAGGCACACAGAAAAGCACCAGCAGAATGACGCTGCAAATCCAGAATGCCCCCCGAACCTTGAACGGACGGAAATTCCGTGATATCAACATGCCCAGCGTGAAAGGAAAGAGCATTCGCAGCATTCCTCCCCAGAAGTTTAGTCCGTCGAGCGTCCAGCCCACGCCAATCATGCCGTAGCCCACCACGTCGAACAAGGCAAACCAGGAGAGTCCTAATCCAAGCAGTATCACCAAGACGGCCAGGGCCTTATTGCTCAGCCGATGGATAAAAAGAGCATAAAGGATATTCCCAATGTATTCAAAAAACAGCGACCAACTGGGACCGTTCAGCGAAAACATCTCCCCGTTTCCACGTACGTCATAACCTGCTCCTGGATAGGCTGGTATGAAAAACATCGCCAGCAAGAGGGCCAGCATCACTGCAGAAGTAGCCACCTGTGTACCGTCCCACTTCACTCCTCCCTGGATAAAGAAGGTAATGCAGCCGATGACCGCTCCCATGATAATCATCGGATGGAGGCGGATCAGTCTTCGCTTGAAGAAGCCCTTCAAGGTCAGATTCTTCTTCCAGCGGTCGTCGTAAGCATAGCCGATGACAAAGCCCGAAAGTATAAAGAAAAAGTCGACTGCCAGATAACCGTGGTTGATGACTGTGATGAGGGTGCCCCCTTCGGCAAAGGAAAATCCTTCAAAAATGTGATAAAACACCACCAGCAGTGCGGCCACTCCTCTCAGTCCGTCGAGCAGTTCATAATGGGGCTTTGTATCGGCAAAGGCCGAGGAAGAAATTGAATGATTCATATTGGAATAAATTGAATGTGACTCTACAAAGATAGGAAATCACCCCCAATTAAAATTTGTCCTACATCAAATTATGGCTTTTTGCTTCGCAGTCTGCTGAGCGTAGAAAGGGTAATCCCCAGATAAGAAGCAATGTATTTCAAGTTCACCTTCCTGCATATTTCAGGAAACTGTTTTTGGAATTCCTCATAACGTTCCTTAGCCGGAAGCGACAGCCGCTCTTTATGACTTCGGTGGAGCCTTCTGTATTCATTCTGATGGATGATTCTCCCCCAGTTGCATAGCTCCAGATTCGTTTCAAACAGATGTTGGAGGTCGGTTATACTGATTCTGTAGGCTTGCACTTCTTCCAAGGTTTCTACATATTCTTCACTTTTCCGGTTGTAATAAAGTTCATCCATACTGAACACAATACCGCCTTCTGTGCCAAATGAAGTGGTATATTCCTCCCCATCCACCACCCAATAGGCTCTTATGATACCTTTTTCTATGAAATAGGCATATTTGCAATAAATCCCTTCTTTAATCAGCTGGTACTTTTTAGGAAAAGTACAAGGTGTCAAATAAGACTCCAACTCCTCGATGGTAGAGTCGGATACAGGACATTGCTTTCTGATACTCTCAATAATATTTTTCATCAATCAATCTTACCCCCGCATACAAATACAATACAAGAAAATCCCAACCAGATTCCCGGAGGTTAAAATTACGGAGATTTATGGTATGAAGGGTAATTTCTGCCAAAAAATTGTGCAGCAACCGTCGTTAATTACAAACACCCGCAAGAATAACCGTAAATGCTCCTGTTTATTCTCTGTTTCACACTGCGGGATTTGTATTTCACAGTGTGAAATATGTATCCCACACTGTGGTTTTTGTATCCCACACTGTGGTACAGAGAAATCGCCTAAAGGTTTTACACCTTATCTACTTGTATTTCAATGAATTTACCCTTTCATTCCACAAAATCTATTTTTTCACAGGAATCGGGGCTTTGCGAAGTATCTTCGGGAACTGCCAGAAGAAAAGCAACGTGCAGCAGATGGCGGCTGTAGCATCCGAAACGGCCTCAGCCAGAAACACGCCTTCCACACCGAAGAAACGGGGCAACACCAAGGCAAGGGGTACGAGCAAAATGACCTTACGGAGCAAGGCGATAAAAATGGAAATCCGGGCCTGACCAAGGGCCACGAACATGTTCTGACAGGCACGCTGCAGACCGAAAATGGTCATTCCGGCAAGAAAAATCGGCAACACGTGCTCCACGGTGGCAATCAGTTCCTGATCGCTCGTAAAAGCAGAAGCCACCACCGACGGGAAACAAATCATCAGCAGCATCAGAACGAAATTGAAGGAGAACATCACTGTCAGCACAATCCGGAAACAGTCTTTCACCCGCTGTCGGTCGCCATGCCCGTAGTTATAACTGGCCACCGGCACAAAACCTTGGGCAAAACCGGTGAGCGGCACACTGACCAGTTGCATGGCACTTTGCAGGATAGCCAAAGCCCCCACATAGATATCGCCAAATTTCTCCAAACTGCCGTTCAGTACAAACCCTACCAGACTTTCCGTACTGGCCATGATGAAAGGAGACACGCCCAAGGCCAGCATACCGCCCACAATGCGACGGTCGAACTTCAAATAGCGCTTTTCCAGACGCAGGGAAGCCCGGTCGGAACACAGGAAACCCAAAACCCAGCAGGCACTGCAGGCCTGCGAGAGGATGGTGGCCAGTGCCGCTCCCTTCACGCCCATGTCGAACCAGAAGATAAAAATCGGGTCGAGCACGATGTTCAGCAAGGCGCCAATCAGCACGGAATACATGGCGATGCTGGGGCGTCCCTGTGAATTGATGAAGGTATTGAGTCCGGTGGAGACTTCCACAAACAGCGTACCCAGCAAATACACCGAAAGATAATCTTCCGCGTAAGGCAATGTGACAGCAGAAGCCCCTGCAAACTTCAGGATGGGTTCCATACACAGATAAGACACCAGCGAAGTGAGGACGGTAAACAGAATTAGCAACATGAAACCGTTGCCCAAAATCTTTCCCGCACGCACCCGGTCGCCCTGTCCCAACGCCATGGCGGCCAACGGGGCTCCTCCGGCTCCCACAATGGCCGAGAAAGAGGAAATCAGGATGACAAGAGAAGTGGTCACTCCCACTCCCGCCAGCGCATTCGTCCCGATTTCGGGGATGTGTCCGATGTAAATACGGTCTACTATATTATATAGGAGATTGACAAACTGTGCGGCCACTGCCGGCAACGCCATCTTGAAAATAAGGGGAAGCATCCGTTCCGTCCCCAGGCGTTCTTCGTATTGATTGTTGGTTCTTACTGTCATAAATCTTCCAAAAACGGAAGCAAAGTTACAAGTTTTTCGGGAGAGAAGGAGAAGAATGTAACCTAAAAGCAATCCTTCCACCCCCGGATTTGATTTACATCAACAAATCGGGCCTTTACTTGAAAAATATGCTATAAAACATATTTCATAAGAAAGAAAGCCGTATCTTTGTGGTGTAAAAAGATAAGGGCAATAAGAAAGAAGCCCAGAAAAAAGTTTTCATAGGTAATTATAAATTAGGTAACAAGTACAACAAGGCCGGCTGGGAAGTCCGCCAGAAGATTTAATTAAACTAACTAAAAAAAGAAAGGGTAACAATTATGAAAAAGGTAAAAAACATTTTCCACAAGATTGCCAATGCAGATCCAATGATCTGGGGGTATGTAATGCTGAATGACGAAAGACGCAAATAAACAGGCGCCGCTGACAAGTTCAGCATTTGAAGAATGAATCTGATAAATGCCGAAAGGCTTCTCGTAAATATTCTGACGAAAAAGCGGTTGGGTTTCCAACCGCTTTTTTTATTGCCCTTTTGTCTATATCTTTGCCTCTAAAAACAACGTCACATGACTCCGACCCTGATAGATACCGACAACCCCGAATTTCAGAATGCCCTGAAGCTCATCCAGTACACCCGCCAGTCAGTCTTCCTGACTGGAAAAGCGGGTACGGGTAAGTCTACTTTCCTGAAATACGTCTGCCAGCATACCAAAAAGAAATATGTGGTGCTGGCTCCTACGGGTATTGCGGCGATCAATGCGGGCGGAAGCACCCTGCACAGCTTCTTCAAACTCCCGTTTCATCCGCTTCTGCCGGACGACCCGAAGTTTCAGGGACGGAAGCTGAAAGATTTCCTGAAATATTCTGCCGACCACCGGAAACTGATTCAAAACATCGAACTCATCATCATCGACGAGATTTCCATGGTACGGGCCGACATCATCGACTTCATCGACAAGGTGCTGCGTACCTACTCGCACAACCTGCGCGAACCTTTTGGTGGGAAACAGCTGCTGCTCGTGGGCGACGTGTTCCAGCTGGAACCGGTAGTGAAAAGTGACGAACGGGAGATTCTGAACCGTTTTTACCCGAACCCGTATTTCTTCTCGGCCAAGGTGTTTCAGGAAATGGAACTGGTATCCATCGAACTGACCAAGGTGTACCGGCAGACCGACAAAGTATTTGTGAGTGTACTCGACCATATCCGAACCAATACCGCCGGAGCGACCGACCTGCAGCTGCTGAACACCCGTTACCTCCCTACACCTCCCTGTCCGGAAGAAAACGACCTCTACATCACCCTGGCCACGCGACGGGATAACGTAGACTACATCAACGAAAAGAAACTGGAGGAACTGCCAGGTGAACCGGTTACACTCCAAGGAGAAATACACGGGGAATTTCCTGAAAGCAGCCTCCCCACCCTCATGGAACTGGTCATCAAACCGGGCGCACAGGTCATTTTCATCAAAAACGATCAGGAAAAACGCTGGGTGAACGGTACCATCGGCACCATCTCGGGCCTCTCAGCCGACGGCACCATCTATGTGGTAACGGAAGACGGCAGTGAGTTCGACGTACATAAGGAGAGCTGGAGCAACATCCGCTACCGCTACAATGAAACAGAGAAAAAGATAGAAGAAGAAGAACTGGGTACTTTCACACAGTATCCCATCCGGCTGGCGTGGGCCATCACTGTACACAAGAGCCAAGGCCTCACCTTTAACCGGGTCATCATCGACTTTACAGGAGGGGTATTTGCCGGTGGACAGGCGTATGTAGCCCTAAGCCGCTGCACCTCGCTCGAAGGTATCCAGCTGAAGCGACGCATCTCACTTGCCGATGTGTTTGTCCGTCCGGAGATTGTCAGCTTTGCCCAGCGTTTTAACGACAACCGGACGTTTGAACGGGCCATGAAACAGGCACAGGCCGACATCCAGTACGTGGCAGCCGTAAAAGCCTTCGACCAAGGTCATTTTGATGAGTTTCTGGAAGCCTTCTTCAAGGCTATCCACAGCCGGTATGACATTGAAAAACCGTTGATACAACGGTTTATCCGCCGGAAACTGGGGCTTATCAACCGTCTCAAGGAGGAAAACCGGCTGCTCAAGGAGCAAATGCAGCAACAACGGCAGAACTTACAGAAATATGCCCGCGAATACTACCTGATGGGCAACGAATGTATCACCAAGGCGCACGACCCACGGGCGGCACAGGCCAACTACGACAAAGCACTGGAACTATATCCGGAATATGTGGATGCCTGGGTACGCAAGGGAGTGACCTTCTTCGACGAGAACCGGATGGAAGAAGCGGAAGAATGCCTGAACCGGGCCGTACAGCTTCGTCCACAGGACTTCAAGGCGGTGTACAATCGGGGCAAGCTCCGGCTGCTGACCGGAAAAACGGAAGAAGCCCTGACCGACCTGGATAAGGCGACCAGCTTGAAACCTGAGCATGCGGGAGCGCATGAATATTTTGCGGAGGCACTCGAAAAAAGCGGAAAGGAAATAGAAGCGGCCATCCATTATCGAATTGCACAAGAACTACGGAAGAAAAAGAAATAATTTTCTTATTTTTGCGATTCACGAGGTCTCATCATTCGTGAATAAACGTCATGATACTGAAATTATATCCCAAAAACAACCGACCGGAAGACTTGCAACGCGTAGTCGATCTGCTGAACGACGGCGGTATTCTTATCTACCCTACCGATACAGTGTATGCCATGGGGTGTCACGCCCTGAAAGAACGGCCTATCGAACGTATCTGCAAGCTGAAAAATATCGACCCGCGCAAGCACAACCTGTCCATCATCTGCTACGACCTGAGCAACATCAGCGAATATGCACAGGTGAGCAATGCTACTTTCAAGCTGATGAAACGTAACTTGCCCGGTCCGTTCACCTTTATTCTGAATGCCAACAGCCGGCTGCCCAAGATTTTCCGCAACCGAAAGGAAGTGGGTATCCGTGTGCCCGACCATCCTATCATTCGGGAAATCTGCCGTCTGCTCGACGCCCCGATTCTGACCACTACCCTCCCGCTGGAGAAGGGAGAAGACATCGAATACATCACCGACCCGGAACTGATTGACGAAAAATTCGGCAGTGTGACCGACCTGATTATTGACGGAGGTACAGGCGGTATTGAACCTTCTACCGTGATAAATTGTTGTGAAGATGTACCTGAAATTGTCAGAGAGGGAAAAGGTATATTAAAGGAATAAATAACTGTATTATTTAACTAATCATCAAAACATGTTACTTACATTATTACAAGCAACTGCACAGGCAGAAAAAGCAGTCTCCAAAATCAATGTGGAACAAATTCTGGACAGACTGCTCAACTGGGGGATTGAAGTAGGAAAAGACATTTTGGCGGCTATCATCATCTACATCGTAGGCCGCTTCATCATCAAGCAAATCGGACGGCTGGTCAGCAAAATTTTGGAAAAGAGAAAACTGGAAATCAGTGTGCAGACCTTCCTGAAAAGCTTGCTCAACATCTTACTGAATTTGATTCTGGCATTCGCCATCGTGAGCAAACTGGGAGTAGAAACCACGAGCTTCGCCGCCATCCTGGCCTCTGCCGGTGTGGCAATCGGTATGGCCCTGTCAGGAAATCTGTCCAACTTTGCGGGGGGACTGATTATCTTGGTATTCAAACCGTTCAAAGTGGGCGACTACATTGACGGACAGAATGCCAGCGGAACAGTCAAGGAAATCCAGATTTTCCATACCATCCTAGCCACCGTAGACAACCGCATCATTTATGTGCCTAACGGCTCATTGAGCAGCAATGCCATCACCAACTACAGCAAACAGGAGATGCGCCGTGCGGAATGGGTGTTCGGCGTAGAATATGGAGAAGACTTTGAAAAAGTGAAAGCCGTATTGGAACGCATCATTGCAGCAGATACCCGTATCCTGACCACTCCTGCTCCCTTCATCGGACTGGGCGCCTTGTCGGCCAGCAGCGTGGATATCAAAGTACGTGTATGGACCAAGACCGAAAACTATTGGGATGTGTATTTTGACATGAACAAAATCGTGTACGACACCTTCAACAAGGAAGGCATCGGATTCCCGTTCCCGCAGCTGACGGTACACCAAGCAAAAGACTGATTTCAGAACAAATCTCACTGCATAAAAAAATCTTCCACCGAAGGCATCACCTCAGTGGAAGATTTTTTATATCCTATTTCTAAAAGGAAATTTGTTTTTCTTATTTGCGGTCAGCTTTCAGACGGTCGGCCATAGCTTTAGCCAGTTCCTTAGCCTGTGCATAGTTGTCCGCCTTCATGCTCTGCTTCATTTCAATCGGATTACCTACCACTTCGAATTTCAGTTTCTCAGTGAATTCCCCCAGTTTCTTCACCGCTGCACTGGCCCAAGTGAATGAACCGAAGTAACCGAACAGACGGTTCTTCATTTCACGGGCAGCCACCTTATTCAGCAAGGACTCCATTTCAGGATACAACTGCATGTTGTAAGTCGTGCAACCTGCAATCAGAGCTTTGTATTTAAAGATATCAGCCAGGATATAAGAATGAGGCGTATGAGATACATTGTGCAGCACAATATTCTTGATGCCCTGTGCACTCAGTTCTTCCGCAATGGCTTCCGCCAATTCTTCTGTGTTGCCATACATCGTACCATAAGCAATCACCACGCCTTCTTCACCTTCATAGCGGCTCATCTTGTCGTACATGTCCACTACCTTCGGAATGTATTCTTCCCATACCGGTCCGTGAGTCGGGCAAATCATCTTGATAGGCAGACCACCGCATTTCTGCAAAGCTTTCTGTACCGGATTACCAAATTTACCAACAATGTTGGCATAGTAACGGCGCATTTCGTTCCAATAGATATCAGTATTGATGTTACGGTCGATGCAACCTCCGTTCAAGGCTCCGAAGCATCCGAACGCGTCACCTGAGAACAAGATTCCATCCGTTTCATCGAATGTCACCATGGTTTCCGGCCAGTGAACCATCGGCACCAGATAGAAACGCAGGTTGTGATGTCCGAGTTTCAGGAAATCTCCCTCGCCTACTACGTAACGCTCACCTGTCACGCCATAGTATCCTTCTACCATGTCGAAAGTCTTCTTGTTTCCTACCAGCACAATTTCAGGATAATATTTCTTAATCAATGCAATAGAGCCTGAGTGGTCTGGTTCCATGTGGTTGATAATCAAATAATCAATCTTACGGTTGCCGATAACACTGCGGATTTTCTTGATATACACTTCGAAAAAAGCGACATCCACCGTATCCACCAGTGCCACCATATCGTCATCTGCAATCAGATAAGAGTTATAAGATACGCCATAAGGAAGTGGCCACAAATTCTCAAACAATGCTTTTGTGCGGTCGTTCACACCGACATAATGCACTTTACCTTTAATTTCCATTGATATCCTATTAATTAAAAATACTATATTGTTTATTCTTTTTCCTTATTATAAAACTTACCCTGCCAGGTATCTCTTTCTTGCAGACGACGCTTCATACGGACCGCAAACTCGTAGTTCTTGATTCCCCAGTCGGGGGCTATCAACAACTCTTTGGGCGACTGTGACACGAAACGTTCCAGCACCAGATCAGGACGTACACGTTCCAGATAATCAATCACCAGGTCAATATACTCATCCACTTCGTACAAATGGAAGTCCTCGGGATGCTGTTCGTACTCACGAGCCATACGCGTACCGCGAACCAACTGCAACTGATGCATCTTCAACGTGGTCAGAGGCAAGTCCGACACTTGAGCAGCCTGCCGGATAATGGCCTCATGGTCTTCTCCCGGTAGTCCTAAAATGACATGACCTCCCACACGTATTCCTCTTTCTGCCGTACGCTTCACGGCATCTGCCGTACATTCAAACGTATGCCCACGGTTAATCCGTTGCAAGGTATGATTGTCCGTACTCTCAATGCCATACTCTACCAGCAGGAAAGTCCGTCGGTTCAACTCCTCCAAATAATCCAACAGTTCCTCGGGCATGCAGTCGGGACGCGTACCGATTACCAGTCCTACAACTCCTTCCACCCGAAGGGCATCCTCGTATATCTGACGCAATTTCTCCAGTTCCGCATAGGTATTGGTATAAGCCTGAAAATAAGCAAGGTATCTCATCTCCGGATACTTCCGTGCAAAAAAGGCCTTTCCTTCTTCCAGCTGCTCCGTTACCGACTTGTCCGTCCGGCAATAGGCAGGATTAAACGTCTGATTATTGCAATAGGTACATCCTCCATATCCTTTTACTCCATCCCTGTTCGGACAGGTAAATCCCACATTCAGGGAAATCTTCTGCACCTTGAATGGGAAATGAAGCGCCAGAAACTTGGCAAAATCATTGTATCGTGTACGTTCTTCCATGATTTTACAAATTCGGGGACAAAGATAATGCTTTTCAGCCACTTTTCCCACAATTCATAAATACAAGAAATACAAAAACCTCCCTACCACGGATAAAACGCAAAAAAGGCTGTCACAGCTTTACCTGCAACAGCCTTCAGACTACATTATTTCAATTTAAAAAGAATTATTCCGCTTCATTCAATGTCGCAATACTTACACGGTTCCAGTCCGGTTCAGAGAACATATCACCTACTCCCTGACCTTCAGCAGTGATACGTGAAGCACTGATTTTGTACTTACTGATCAGCATGTTCTTCACTGCATCTGCACGCTGCTGAGCCACACGGGCATTGACTTCTGCACTACCTTCCGGAGAAGCATATCCCTTGATAGATACGGTGCTCTTCGGGTTGTTCTTCATATAAGTAGCAATACGTTCTACATTCGGAATCTGGTCTGCGCTGATGGCAGTCTTTCCCTGACGGAAAGTAATCACTGATTCCAATGACTTGGAATGGGTGTTCTGAACGATTGTTTCAACCTGCTTAGGTGCATTCTTCAAATCGGTCAGTTCTTTTGCCAGACGGGCATTCTCAGCTTCTTTCGCATTCAAAGCTTCCTCCTTACGGGCATTTTCCGCACGCAACGCATTGATAGATTCATTCAACGCATCAACTTCTGCCTGATTATAAGGTTTCTGGATAGTCATGTAATGCTTGCCGTTGCTGCTAGCAAAATGGTAAGTCACACCTGCCAAGATTTCAATCTTCGACTTGTTGACATTCAGCAATTGTGCACGGTTACCATCCATTCTATAAACAATAGCCGGACGAACATTTACAGTCCATGCCTTTTGCTCACCCAAATTGAAGTTCAAGCTTGCACCGAAACGGCTTACCATATAAGAACGGTCATATCCATAACCCGAGTTCATGAAGTCATGTCCCCAGCCAAATCCGGCAATACCTTCCACTTCAAACAATCTCGGCTCACCGTTATATCCGAAGAACAGATTATTCAAGTTGATTTTACCCAATGCTCCCAAATTCAAATCATCGAAAGCCGTTCTACTCATTGAGGTATTGATACCCGTCAATCCTTCAAAAGATACAGCCAGAACCGGAGTAATCTGCTTACCCAGTTCAATACCTGTTTCCGCACGCATGTTACGCCAGAAAGCGGAATGAGCAGCAGGAGTTGTGACTCCACCTTTCACGCCCACATACCAATTGTCAAGAAAACGAGTTCCCTCGTACGCCTTTTGTGCATTTGCAGAAAGGCCCGTTACAGCCAAAGCTGCAGCTACTAAAATTGTTACCTTTTTCATTTTTTCATTCAAACTTTAATTAATCACATTTTTCAATCTCGATGTTTTAATAACTAGAATGTACTTTCAATTGTTTGCGAAATAAATATTATTAACATTTAAAGAGTACCTCAATAAAAGGTTACCATATATTCCCCTCTACAAATATAAAAAAGTAAAAAACAAAAAAGGTGTCCTGATAACTCAGAACACCTTTTTGTTGGGCTACTCGGATTCGAACCAAGAAAAACAGGACCAGAATCTGTTGTGTTACCATTACACCATAGCCCAATAGTGCTTTGTCTCCTCCGTGGAAACGCGGCAAAAAAGAAGTTGGGCTACTCGGATTCGAACCAAGAAAAACAGGACCAGAATCTGTTGTGTTACCATTACACCATAGCCCAAAATCGAAAGAACGATTGTCATCCTTTTTGTTTGACGGTGCAAAGGTACAACATTTTTGGAACATACAAAGCATTCGGGCATTTTTTTCTTCTCAAAAACATATTTTTCTTCTTTTTTCAGCTTCTTTCAGGCAAAAATTTTCTGATATACGGAAAAGCAAGTATATTTGCCCTACTTATTATATAAAGAACTTTATTTGTAAATATAGGAAGATTCAAAAGAATGAACGAAACAACAAATTTAATAGAAAAAATCACTGAAGGGATTCAAGAAAAAAAAGGAAAACAGATTGTCATTGTCAATTTAACTGAAATAGAAGATACCATCTGTAAATATTTTGTCATTTGTCAAGGAAATTCACCAAGCCAGGTTTTGTCTATCGTAGACTCTATCAAAGAGCATGTGAGAAAAGAAACCGGAATCAAAGCATATGGCATAGACGGACAGCGAAATGCCCAATGGGTAGCAATGGATTACAGTGATGTCATTGTACATGTATTCCTACCGGAAGTACGGAATTTTTATAATCTGGAACACTTGTGGGCAGATGCCAAATTAACGCGTGTACCAGATTTAGACTAATAAAACAAGAAAATTATGAGCAATAATACAAATAATAAACCTAAACTCAATGTGCCACGTTTCAGCTTGACGTGGCTTTACATCATTATAGCCATGATTTTTGCCTTCCTTTACTTCTCGGGAGATGAAGGAAGCGCCTCAAAAGAAGTGAACTATACGGAATTCCAGGATATGGTCACCAAAGGATATGCAGACAAAATCGTGGCTTACGACAATAATACTATAGAAATGTATATCAAGCCGGAGCACATTGTGGACGTATTCAAAAAAGATGCGACCAAAGTGGGAAGAAGTCCGGCTGTCAACGTACAGATTGGTTCCATGGAAGCATTGGATAAATTTCTGGACGAACAGACGAAGGCTGGAAATTTCACAGGCTCCATCCAATACGAAAAGAAAAGTGACTATTTCAGCCTGATTCTTTGGAATGTATTACCTTTTGTCGTACTCATTGCCATCTGGATGTTTGCCATGCGACGCATGGGAGGTGGCGGAGGTGCCGGTGGCGCATCGAACGTATTCAACGTGGGCAGAAGCAAAGCACAGCTTTTTGAAAAAGGAACCAACCGCATCACCTTCAAGGACGTAGCCGGACAAGCAGCTGCCAAACAGGAGGTACAGGAAATCGTAGACTTCTTGAAACAACCGCAAAAATACACGGAACTGGGAGGTAAAATACCTAAAGGTGCCTTGCTGGTAGGCCCTCCGGGAACTGGAAAGACCCTGCTGGCCAAGGCTGTAGCTGGAGAAGCTGATGTACCGTTCTTCTCCATTTCCGGTTCTGACTTCGTAGAAATGTTTGTGGGTGTGGGTGCATCCCGCGTACGCGATTTGTTCCGTCAGGCCAAAGAAAAAGCTCCATGCATCATTTTCATCGATGAAATTGATGCTGTAGGACGTGCCCGTGGAAAGAACCCAAGCATGGGAGGAAACGACGAGCGTGAAAACACCTTGAACCAGTTGCTGACAGAAATGGACGGATTCGGTTCCAACAGTGGAGTCATCATCCTGGCTGCTACCAACCGAGTAGATATCCTGGATAAGGCCTTGCTGCGTGCCGGTCGTTTTGACCGTCAGATTTATGTAGACCTGCCGGACTTGAACGAACGGAAGGAAGTATTTGGCGTACATTTGAGACCTCTGAAACTGGACGACACTGTAGACGTAGACCTGCTGGCCCGCCAGACTCCGGGATTCAGCGGAGCAGATATAGCCAATGTATGTAACGAAGCAGCCCTGATTGCCGCCCGTCACCAAAAGAAGAGCGTAGGCAAAGATGATTTCCTGGCTGCGATAGACCGTATCGTAGGTGGACTGGAAAAGAAGACGAAAGTGATGACCGCAGCCGAAAAGCGGGCCATCGCCCTGCACGAAGCAGGTCATGCCACGATTTCCTGGTTCTTGGAACATGCCAATCCGCTGATCAAGGTAACCATCGTACCGAGAGGACGTGCCTTGGGGGCAGCCTGGTATCTGCCTGAAGAACGCCAAATTACCACCAAAGAACAGATGCTGGACGAAATGTGTGCTACCTTGGGAGGACGTGCGGCCGAAGAACTCTTTATCGGACACATCTCTACAGGGGCCATGAACGACTTGGAACGGGTGACCAAACAGGCATACGGTATGATCGCCTATGCAGGTATGAGCGACAAACTGCCAAACCTATGTTATTACAACAGCAACGAAGACTACAGCTTTACCAAGCCGTACAGTGAACATACTGCCGAACTCATTGACCAGGAAGTACAGAACATGATCAATGAACAATACAGCAGAGCAAAAGAATTGCTGAAGGAACACAGTGAAGGACATAACCAACTGGCTCAGATGCTGATAGAACGGGAAGTGATTTTTGCAGAGGACGTGGAACACATCTTCGGCAAACGTCCGTGGACTTCACGTTCGGAAGAAATCATGGCTGCCAACGAACAGGCTGAAGAAGCCAAACGTTTGGAGAACAAGACACAGACCGCTGAATCTGCACCTGCAGAAAAGACCGAGGAAAAGCCGGAAGACCAACCTGCTACTGACGAACCTCAGTCCACTGCAGAAGATAAATGAAAGAAAACTATTTGCTAACATAAAACAACGTGAAAAACAACTTTATCCAACGTGCTATCACAGGAGTAATTTTTGTAGGCGTCCTGGTAGGATGCATCCTATGGGACCCTATTTCTTTTACCCTGTTGTTCGCACTCATCAGCGCGTTGACCATACATGAATTCGGAACCATTGTCAGCAAGCAACCGGATGTAGAAATCAACAAACCCATCTGCATGCTGGCCGGCATATTCCTGTTCTTTGGCTTCGCTTATCTGGGTGTCATGCCAAGACAAACCGAGGTATTGATACCGTATTTATTTCTGATCCTCTACCTGCTGGTCAGCGAACTCTATCTGAAAAAGAAGAATCCGCTGAACAACTGGGCGTATGCCATGATGAGCCAAGTGTATATTGCGCTTTCGTTCGCCATGCTGAACGTACTGGCCTATCATTCTACGGGCGGTTCTTCTCCTTATAATGTACAGTATAATCCGATACTGCCTTTATCCATCTTCATCTTTACCTGGATAAATGATACGGGAGCCTACTGTACAGGAATGTTGTTTGGGAAACATCGCTTGTTCGAGAGAATCTCACCCAAGAAATCATGGGAAGGTTCGATTGGAGGAGGTATATTCAGTGTGATTGCGGCCGTAGTAATGGCTCATTTCTTTCCATTCATGTCATTGGGAGTATGGATCGGACTCGCTCTGACGGTAGTGGTTTTCGGTACGCTGGGCGACCTGACAGAATCGCTACTGAAGCGTACTTTGGGAATAAAAGATTCGGGAAATATTCTCCCGGGACACGGAGGTATGCTCGACCGGTTTGACAGCACGCTGATGGCGGTTCCAGCAGCAGTAGTATACCTATATATAATATCTTGCTTTTAAAAGTCTATTCTTTCTATATCCAACAAATACAAGTCCTCCATTCATTTGGAATGTGAGGACTTATTCTTTTTCTGTTGTAGGCATTCTATCATTTGAGAAGCAGCCCTGTCGGAAGCTCCGCCCTCACCGAGCAGATTAATCAAGCTCTTATATCCCTGCAACATCTGTTCCCGGCCCTCAGCGCCTGGAAGAATCCGGGCCAGCTGCGCCTTCACATTTTCCACCGTCATTCCATCAGCCACCAGTTCGGCCACCACTTCACGCCCGGCAATCAGATTGACCAGCGAGATATATTTTACCTTTAATATATGCCGCCGCAAAAACGACACGAGCTTGCCGGCTGCCGTATAGTAACATACCACCTGAGGAACGCGGAATAATGCCGTTTCCAGGGTAGCCGTACCGCTCGTCACCAAAGCAGCCGTGGCGTGGGAAAGCAAATCATAGGTCTGCCCGAACACAATCTCGGCATTCTCTCCCATATAGGCCCGATAAAACTCCGGTGCAATGCTCGGCGCCCCTGCGATAACGAACTGATATTCTGGAAACGCCCGGGAAGCTTCTATCATACGCGAAAGATTGTCTTTTATTTCCTGCTTCCGGCTACCAGCCAGTAATGCTACGATAGGTTTGCTGCCCAGTTTGTTACGTGTCACAAACTGAGCAAAATCTTCCGAGTATGCCTGTTGGAAACCATCGACGGCATCCACACACGGATTGCCCACATAATGAATAGGATAGGAATGTTTCTCGAAGAAATCCACTTCAAACGGAAGGATGGAAAACAGCTCATCCACATCGCGCTTGATGTTCTTGATGCGATATTCTTTCCACGCCCATATTTTGGGCGAGATATAATAAAAAATCGGGATGCAAGTATGCGCCTTAATATATTCGGCAATTTTCAGGTTGAACCCCGGATAGTCAACCAAAATCAATACATCCGGCTGCCAACCGACAATATCTTGCTTGCAAAAGTCCATGTTCCGGAAAATCGTACGCAAATGCAATAAAACCGGAATGAATCCCATGTAGGCCATATCCTTGTAATGCTTGACCAAGGTGCCTCCCACGGCCGCCATCAAATCGCCTCCGAAAAAGCGAAATTCAGCAGCTGAATCATTCTTTTGCAAGGCTTTCATCAAATTGGAAGCATGCAAATCACCCGAAGCCTCTCCTACAATCAAATAGTATTTCATACCTGAAAATTCCAGTGAGTCATCTCTTCCTTCAAAGCATAAGCCGTCACATCAATCTGTGTGGGGGTAATAGCCACATAACCATGATCAAGCGCCCAATGGTCCGTATCTTCCGCATCCTGTTCATTATTCTTGTAAGAGCCTGTCAACCAATAATAGTAACCTCCTCTCGGATGCTCTGCCTTCACAAATTCATTGGTCCACACGCCATTTGTCTGTCGGCAGACACGTACACCTTTCAATTCCTTTACGTTGGGAAAGTTCACATTCAGGCAAGTACCTAAAGGCAAACCATGTTCCAGCACCTCCTCTACAATACGCTGTATATACGGGAATGTAGGAGTAAAATCCGCTTCCGCATCATGATTGCAAAGAGAAAAGCCCACCGACGGGATACCTTTCAAACATCCTTCAATCACCACTCCCATCGTACCGGAATAATGTACATTGACCGAAGAATTATCTCCGTGGTTGATTCCGCCAATCACCATATCGGGCACCCGAGGAACCAGTTCGTGCAAGGCCAGCTTCACACAGTCTACCGGTGTTCCTGTACAACTATATAAAACAAAGCCAGATTCTGAAGCCAATTGTTTGCAACGCAAAGGATGCTCTGACGTAATGGAACCTGAAGCTCCCGAACGGGGACCGGAAGGAGCTACTACCATCAAATTAGCCATAGGTCGCAACACTTTTATCAATTCCTGAATTCCTTTTGCAGCATAGCCGTCGTCGTTCGACAACAGCAGAAACGGTTTCTCTTTCATCATATTATCATTCAATCTTTTTATGAGTGTAAAGTTACAACAAATCTTAATCTTACCAAACCGGGTCACACAATTAAGCAAAAATATATATCTTTGCCCGCGTGAAGTTATTAACAGATGAGGTGACTTTTCAACACTTTCCCAAAAGTCATGGAATTTTAATTGACACTGTCACCAATTATTAGTTACTTCGCAATCAGAATAAACTGATTAATATGGGAAAAATTATTGCTTTGGCCAATCAAAAAGGAGGAGTAGGCAAAACTACAACGACGATTAACTTGGCTGCATCTTTAGCTACTCTCGAGAAGAAAGTACTAGTGATTGACGCTGACCCTCAGGCAAATGCCTCATCTGGTCTAGGCGTGGACTTGAAAGACATTGATTGTTCAATCTACGAATGTTTAATCAATCAGGCAGACATCCGGGAAGCTATTTACACCACCGATATTGACGGATTAGACATCATACCTTCTCACATCGACCTGGTAGGTGCTGAAATTGAAATGTTGAACCTGGAGAATCGTGAGAAAATCATGCGACACGCACTGGAACCGATGAAAGACGAATATGACTATATACTGATAGACTGCTCGCCTTCGCTCGGCTTGATTACCATCAATGCACTGACTGCTGCCGATTCGGTAATCATCCCTGTACAATGCGAATACTTTGCACTGGAAGGAATTAGCAAACTGCTGAATACCATCAAGATTATCAAAACGAAACTGAATCCTTCACTGGAAATTGAAGGATTTTTGTTGACCATGTTTGACTCACGTCTGCGCCTGGCTAACCAGATTTACGACGAAGTGAAACGACATTTCCAGGAGCTGGTATTCAAAACCATCATCCAGCGTAATGTCAAACTGAGTGAAGCTCCCAGCCACGGTATTCCGGCCATCCTTTATGATGCAGAATCCACCGGAGCAAAGAACCATTTGGCCCTGGCCAACGAAATTATAACCAAAAACGGCAAATAAAAGTATATGGCAGTACAGAAAAAATTTGCATTAGGACGAGGACTGGATGCCTTAATATCTCATGAAGAGGTAAAGACCTCCGGCTCATCCTCTATCAACGAAATAGAATTGAGCAAGATATCAGTCAATCCCAACCAACCTCGCCGGGAATTTGATCCGATCGCTTTGCAGGAACTGGCTGACTCCATTGCTGAAATTGGTATCATACAGCCTATTACCCTACGTCAAATCAGCGAGGATTCTTATCAGATCATTGCAGGAGAAAGACGTTACAGAGCCTCCATATTAGCGGGACTGAAAACCATACCGGCTTATATCCGCACGGCAGACGACGAGAATGTCATGGAAATGGCATTGATTGAAAATATACAACGTGAAGACCTGAATTCACTGGAAATCGCACTGGCTTACCAGCACCTGATTGAGCAGTATGAACTGACACAAGAACGACTCAGCGAACGAATAGGCAAGAAACGTACAACTATCGCGAATTACCTGCGGTTATTGAAACTGCCGGCTCCCATTCAGATGGCTCTGAAAAACAAAGAAATCGACATGGGACATGCACGCGCATTACTGACTTTAGATGACCCTAAAACACAGATACGTATTTTCAATGAAATCGTAAGTCAGGGATATTCTGTCAGAAAGGTAGAAGAAATCGTGAAGGCACTAGCCAGTGGCGAAAGTGTGAAAAGCGGAGGAAAAACCATCACTCCCAAAGGAACACAATTGTCAGAAGAATACTCTATGCTGCAAAACCATTTGTGCAGTTTCTTCGGCACAAAGGTACAGCTATCTTGCAGCAACAAAGGAAAAGGAAAAATCAGCATTCCTTTTAACAGTGAAGCAGACCTGGAAAGAATTATGGAGATTTTAGACTCTTTGAAAAAAACAGAATAAACGACCACTTCATTTGAGAGCACATACATTTACATATATACTATCGTTTATCTTGTTACTCTGCACCCCTTACTGGGGGGGCATGGAGGTACATGCCCAACGTGCCAAGAAACACCGGGAAGGTATACTGACCACCGACTCCATCCGCTTGAAGCATCAAGCGGACAGCCTGGCACTGGCCGATACCACGGATTTGCAACGACAGCTGAACCTGAAAAATCTGGAAGCTCCCGTAGATACGGCGGCATTGGCACAACAAAATGATTCTTTACAGCATGCCCAACCTCAGCCCATAGAGAAAAAACGCTGGATCCCCAATTCCAGCCGTACAGTATGGCTGGGACTGGTCATCCCAGGGGCCGGACAAATCTATAACCGGAAATACTGGAAGTTACCCATCATTTATGGAGGTTTTGTGGGCTGTGCCTACGCCCTTACCTGGAACAGCCAGATGTACAAGGACTATTCGCAGGCCTATCAGGACATCATGAGCAACAATCCGAACAACAAAAGCTACGAAAACTTCCTTTCTCCTGGAACCAATGTAAATGACCGGCTTGAATATTGGCAAGAACAGTTTCGTTCACGTAAAGACCAATATCGTCGCCAACGTGACCTAAGTATATTTGCATTTATTGGTGTATATTTATTATCGGTGATTGATGCCTATGTGGATGCCGAACTTTCTGATTTTGACATCAGCAAAGACCTCAGCATGAAATGGGAACCCACCATCTTTAACGATGCATTCCGCAACCGTCCCCAAGGAGTCGGCTTGCAATGCTGTATTAAATTTTAAACAATGAGAAAGCTACTTTTCAGTTTACTGACTGCCACAATCTGCAGTGCGTCCTCCCTTTTTGCACAGCAAACGGAGAAAACCATTACTGTACAATCTGCAAACGGACAAGAAGACGTAATAGACTTACCGGAAGGTATGATATCCACCACCGACAGCCTTTATCTGGACTGGATATCCAAACACTATATCAACCCGGCAGAGAACTGTACGATGACTACCCAGAACCCGGAAGTCAGCGATTCAATCTATATGGATCGTCTGCAACGGATTCCGGCCATCATCGAGATGCCTTACAATGATATCATACGGAAATTCATCGACATGTATGCCACTCGCCTGCGACAGAAAGTATCTTTCATGTTGAGCGCGAACAATCTATACATGCCTATTTTTGAAGAAGCTCTCGATTTATATGACCTTCCACTGGAACTTAAATACTTGCCTGTCATTGAATCGGCATTGAATCCGACAGCCACTTCCGCACAAGGAGCCGTAGGCCTATGGCAGTTCATGCTTCGTACCGGTCAGGTATATGGTCTGAAAGTCAATTCACTGGTAGATGAACGGAGAGATCCGATTAAATCTACACGCGCCGCAGCCCGCTACTTGAAAGATTTATTTGATATCTACCACGACTGGAACCTCGTGTTAGCAGCCTATAACTGCGGACCGGGTACCATCAACAAAGCCATCCGCCGGGCAGGAGGTGAAAAGGATTTCTGGAAGATTTACAATTACCTGCCCAAGGAAACCAGAGGTTATGTACCTGCATTTGTAGCAGCTAATTACATCATGACTTATTATTGCGAGCATTATATCAGTCCCATGGAAATGAATATGCCCGAAAGTACAGATACGGTTCACATCAACCGTCCACTAAATCTGAACCAGATAGCTGAAGTATGCAAGATGGATATCGACCAGCTACGTGCCCTGAACCCCGAATTCAAGAAAGATATCATTCCGGGCAATGAAAAGCCCTATGCCTTAAGATTGCCGACCCAGATGATGAGCTGCTTCATCGACCATGAAGATAGCATCTACAACTACAAACTGGAAATCTACCAAACCCGCCGCAGTACTGTTACAGTCAGCAACAGTAACACCAGCAAAAGTAAAGGAAAAGCGGTATACCATCGCATCCGTAATGGAGAGACATTAGGAAGCATTGCAGCCAAATATGGCGTAAGTGTAAACCAACTCCGACGATTGAATGGGATTAAAGGTAGTAATATCCGAGCAGGCAAATCACTGCGCATCCGATAAGAAAAGCGACCATTTGCTTGTTTGATTCGTATTTTTCTCTATTTTTGCATTATCGATTCAAAGAAGGGAGAGAATATGACTGAGGAGAAACTTACGCAGGAACAAGCAGATGAGCAACTGATAGACAACGCCTTTCAGGAGTTATTGGACCGATACCTTGAAAGTAAACACCGGAAAAAGGTAGAGATTATTACAAAAGCCTTCAACTTCGCCCGACAAGCTCACAAAGGAGTACGCAGACGTTCGGGCGAACCTTATATATTGCATCCCATAGCCGTAGCACGTATTGCATGCGTGGAAATCGGATTAGGGTCTACTTCTATCTGTTCTGCACTACTTCACGATGTAGTGGAGGATACAGACTATACTGTGGAGGACATCGAAAATCTGTTCGGGCCTAAAATAGCCCAGATTGTGGACGGGCTGACAAAGATTTCTGGAGGAATCTTCGGAGACAGAGCTTCTGCCCAAGCTGAAAATTTCAAGAAACTACTTCTTACGATGAACGATGACATCCGTGTCATCCTCATCAAAATAGCGGACCGCCTGCACAACATGCGTACACTCGGTTCCATGCTGCCCAGCAAACAATATAAAATTGCGGGAGAAACCCTTTATATTTATGCGCCACTGGCCAACCGCTTAGGCCTAAACCGTATCAAGACTGAGTTAGAGGATCTGAGCTTCAAGTATGAACATCCAGAAGCCTATCAGCAGATAGAAGACAAACTGAAAGCCACACAAACCGAACGAGAAAGTTTGTTCGAAGAATTCACAGCTCCTATTCGTGCCCAACTCGACAAGATGGGACTTCCCTATCGGATACTGGCACGAATCAAGTCGCCTTATTCCATTTGGAATAAAATGCAGAACAAGCACATCACCTTCGAAGAAATCTATGATATTCTGGCTGTACGTATCATATTCACTCCCAAAAACGAAGAAGAAGAGTTGAATGACTGCTTCAACATCTATGTAGCCATTTCCCGCATATATAAGCCACATCCCGACCGCTTGCGCGACTGGGTCAGCCATCCGAAAGCCAACGGCTATCAGGCTCTCCATGTGACTCTGATGAGTAACAAAGGACAATGGATTGAAGTGCAGATTAGAAGTGAGCGGATGAACGACGTAGCTGAACAGGGTTTTGCTGCACACTGGAAATACAAAGAAGGAGGAGGTAGTGAGGATGAAGGTGAACTCAGCAAATGGCTGAAAACCATTAAAGAAATCTTGGATGACCCTCAACCGGATGCCATTGACTTCCTGGACACCATTAAACTGAACCTGTTTGCCTCTGAAATTTTCGTATTTACTCCCAAAGGGGAAATCAAGACCATGCCACAGAATGCAACGGCATTGGATTTTGCCTTCTCTATTCATACTTTCTTAGGAAGTCACTGCATCGGAGCCAAAGTCAACCACAAACTGGTGCCTCTTAGCCACAAGCTGCAAAGCGGAGACCAGGTAGAAATTCTGACTTCTAAAGCCCAGAAGGTACAACCTTCATGGATAAACTTTGCCACTACTGCCAAAGCCAAAGCCAAAATTCTGTCTATTCTGAAGAGGGAACGCAAAGAAACTCAACAGACGGGAGAAGACATGTTACACGATTTCTTCACCAAAGAGGGCATTGAAGCCAATGATACCAACATTCAGAAACTTTGTACCCTCCATAAACTGAAATCGCCTGAGGAACTCATGTATCAGATAGGGCAAAAAGTCTTTACATTGGGAGAAGCTGACAAAAATGAACTCAAAGAAAAGCCAACCCCTACTAACTGGAAAAAATACATTGCATTTGCTTTCGGTGGAGGAAACAAGTCGAAAACACAAGACAGTGTACCTCCCAAAGAAAGTGCTCCTCAGCTCAATATCGACAAGAAAAAAGTAGTCCGACTGACTCCTGAGGAGATTCAGAAACACTATATCATTGCAGATTGCTGTAAACCCATTCCTGGCGATGACGTGTTAGGATACATCGACGACAACAACCGCATCATCATCCACAAACGGCAATGTCCGATTGCAGCCCAGCTAAAGACGAGCTTCGGCAACCGATTGTTAGCTGTGCAGTGGGAAATCGGGAAAGCCCTCAATTTCCCAGTGAATGTCTACATGAAAGGCATTGATGGCATTGGTGTACTGAACCAAGTAACGCAGATTATCTCTCAACAACTCAACGTCAATATCCACAAATTAAACATTGAGTCAAATGATGGAATTTTCGAAGGACGAATCCAACTCTTTGTACATGATGTGGACGATGTAAACACCATCTGTGAGAACCTGAAAAAGTTGGACAGCATCAAGAAGGTAACTCGAATCGAGAACTTTGACGATGCCATTGCAGATTAACCGAACTCCAATAACTTCTTAACCGGCATATATTCTCCAAACCCAAAGAATATATGCCGTTTTTTATTCTTCTATCTACCAATAAGTCAATAGAGCCAAGAAAAGGGAACTAATCAAGAGAAAACAAAAGATGATATAAAAAAGAAAGAACCGCTGAAAATCAGCGGTTCTCAAGGATCTTCGTGGAGCTGGAGGGAGTCGAACCCTCGTCCAAACAAGGAAGCCATATGCTTTCTACATGCTTATCTCTGCCTTCGGTTTTCGTGCACAAGCAAGACCAGAGCCACCCACTTATGCCTTAGTCCCTAAAATTTCATTCCAGCCGCGGAACAAGACTGAAACTATTTCCGAATTTGCTGCACCGCTAAACCAAACGCTTCGGAACAAGAGCTTTTGAGCGATGTCTCGTTTCCATCACTGTGACAGAAATAAAGCTAATCTACTATACTTCGATTAAGCAGCGAGAGCATAATTTTCGTTGCCAGATAATTGTTCAGTAACTGAGATTATAGTGCAAATCACTGACGCACTGCATGCTTACATACCACATCTCTCGCTGTCAAAACCAAACAACCCCAAGATTGCGTATTAAAGTGTGAGCAAAGATAGCAAATCTTCACCTATTTACAAAAAAAGAGGTGCAAATTTGCACCTCTCCTTTTTTTATCTCTTTCCTTCAGAATTAATGATGGAATAGACGGATGCCTGTGAATGCCATGGCAATGCCATATTTATCGCATGTTTCAATCACATTGTCATCACGTACAGAACCACCAGCCTGAGCGATATATTCTACTCCACTCTTGTGCGCACGTTCAATGTTGTCACCAAACGGGAAGAATGCATCAGAGCCCAAAGATACTCCTTTCAACGTATCCAGCCATGCACGTTTTTCCTCGCGGGTCAGCACTTCCGGTTTTTCCGTAAAGAACTGCTGCCATACGCCATCTGCCAAGACATCGTCATGGTCTTCGCTGATATAAATATCAATGGTATTGTCACGGTCTGCACGGTGAATCTTTTCTACCCAAGGCAAGTTCAATACTTTCGGATGCTGGCGCAGGTACCAGATATCGGCCTTGTTACCAGCCAGACGTGTACAATGGATACGGCTCTGCTGTCCGGCACCAATACCGATAGCCTGTCCGTCCTTCACATAGCATACAGAATTTGACTGGGTATATTTCAATGTAATCAAGGCAATCATCAAATCACGCTTGGCAGCTTCCGGGAAGTTCTTGTTCTGAGTCGGAATGTTGGCAAACAATTCCGGACCGTTCAACTTCACTTCATTTCTTCCCTGTTCAAACGTAATGCCAAACACATCCTTGTGTTCAATCGGAGCTGGACGATAGTTCGGATCAATCTTGATGATGTTGTAAGTACCTTTACGTTTTTTCTTCAAGATTTCCAATGCCACCTCTGTATATCCCGGAGCAATCACCCCATCGGAAACCTCACGACTGATGAAACGGGCTGTTTCTTCGTCGCATACATCGCTCAAGGCAATAAAATCACCATAAGACGACATGCGGTCAGCTCCACGGGCACGCACATACGCATTTGCCAGCGGAGACAAAGGCAAATTATCCACAAAATAGATTTTCTTCATGGTTTCATCCAGTTCCAGACCGATTGCGGCTCCGGCAGGACTCACGTGCTTGAACGAAGTAGCAGCCGGCATGCCGGTAGCTTCTTTCAGTTCTTTCACCAACTGCCATCCGTTGAACGCATCCAGGAAGTTGATATAACCGGGACGTCCGTTCAATACTTCAATAGGCAGTTCTCCCTCCTGCATGAAAATGCGGGCCGGCTTCTGGTTAGGGTTGCAGCCGTACTTGAGTTCGAGTTCTTTAGCCATATTTTAAGAGTTTGGTTGAATTTGCTACAAAAGTACGAAAAAATCAGACGTGCATTTCACGATAAGTACATGATTTTGGAGATTCTACCGAAAAGCGTCGGGAAAATCACAAAATAAATCTGTATTTTTGTCCGTATTCTACACAAAAGAGAAAGAACTATGATAGACGAATTATTACACTTCAACAAAACATTTGTAGAGAGCAAGGGATATGAAAAGTACATCACCAACAAATATCCTGACAAAAAAATTGCCATTGTCACTTGCATGGATACCCGTTTGACAGAACTGTTGCCTGCCGCCCTGGGCATCAAAAACGGAGATGTCAAAATCATCAAGAATGCCGGAGGTACCATCACCCACCCTTTTGGAAGTGCCATGCGAAGCTTGCTGGTGGCCATCTATGAATTAGGTGTGGAAGAAGTCATGATTATCGGACACACTGATTGCGGTGTGCAGCACATGGACAGTCAGGTGATGCTACGCCACATGCGTGAAAGAGGAATTTCGCAAGACCACATCGAAATGATGCAATATTGTGGCATTGACCTGAATTCCTGGCTCAGCGGCTTCAACGATACGGAAGAAGCCGTACAGAAAAGCGTACACATCGTACGCCATCATCCGTTGGTACCACAGGACATCCGGGTAAGAGGATTCATCATGGATTCTACCACAGGCAACCTCACCGAAATAAAGGAAGATGAATCCAAATAAAAAAGAGGCCGACAAGAAAAAAATCTTGCCGGCCTTTTTATTAATTCAAAAAGCAAATCAGAATCAACGTTCTTCTGCCAAAGTCAATATAGCAACCTCCTTCGGCACGTAATCTCCTTGGAAGAAACGGCTGGCACGCAACAGATGGCGCCAAATACTTACCAACTCCTGAGATTCCTGAAGGATATTCAAATAGACCATAGCAGCCTTCAAGCTTGTATTGTCAGACTCCTGCATCCGGTTCATCTGTTGTTTACGCAAAGCAGAGATATTGTTTTTCAGCTCATCCCCTTTCTTCAGAATATCATCTGTATCCGCATAATTTCCAGTACTGATAACCTGCTTGGTACGCTCCATCAGGTTGCAAAGCTGTTCACGTATCGGGAGGAATTCTTTCACGCAATCCGGTGAAATCGGGTTGAAGTTATTGTCCACATGCTCTTTACACGGTTCACAGATTCGCTTCAAGCAGTAAAGCATTTGTTCACAGCTGTTGCTTCCCAAATGGAACCATGTATTTTTCTCGATAGCGACTGTCATAGGCAAACGGCGTAATCCCAAAATTTCTTTCCGGCGACGTTTCTTGAGCATCTTTTTCTGATCGTCTGTAGCACTCATGGCCTTTCGCAGACTACGCAAGTCTTCATGGATAAATCCGTCCGTTACCCGTACGTAAGTCTTCTCACTGAAATCCACATAGCTGGCCAAGGTTTCCTGCACATGCTGACGAAGCAATGCCAATGTTTCGCTCTTGTCCTTGCTGCTCATCATCCGCTTGAACACATCGTCCTGGCCTTCCACCTTTTCTTCTTTCTTCTTATACTGGATGTTGCTGCGTACCAGAAGCACTACAGCTACCACGATGAAGATAAACATACCGACAAAGCTGGTATAGAACATGATAATCGTGACGAGCGCACAAATCGTAAAGGCTACGAAAGCAGTAATAAACCAACCACCGATGACAGACAGCATACCTGTGATACGATAGACTGCACTCTCACGACTCCAGGCACGGTCGGCCAGCGAACTACCCATTGCCACAATAAAGGTCACATAAGTGGTAGACAACGGCAACTTCATGGTCGTACCGATGATGATCAGCAAGCCAGACAAAACCAGATTCACTGAAGCACGCACCATATCGAAGGCTGCTCCATCGGCCAGAATCACTTCATCCTTGTTGAAACGACTGTCAATCCAGCGACGCATACCCACCGGAATCACACGCACCAGAAAATCATTGATATTGGTAGCACGACGTACAATGACACGAGCCAGTGCAGAAGAGCCGAACATTTCATCCCCCTCTTCCTGGCGAGCCAAGTCGACCGAAGTCTTAATCACATTTTTTGCCTTTTTAGAAGTGGCCAGCGCATACACCATAATGATACCTGAAGCAATCAGGAAGATAGCCGGTGTCTTGGCAGAAGACATCAGAGAAGACATCATGAAATCGTGGATACCTGCTCCGTTTGAGTTGGCTACATAATCCGTATAAGCAGAGAAACCTGCCAAAGGTACTCCGATGAAGTTCACCAAGTCATTTCCGGCAAAAGCCAATGCCAATGAGAAGGTTCCCAACAATACTATAATCTTAAACACATTCACCTTGCACCAGTGCAGAATTTGCATGATGACGGTAAACACCACAAAACATCCACCCACCAGCATCGGCGTATTATCTTGAATCCACTGTTGTTTTTCAGGCGTCATGAAGGTGGCCGTCTTCAAACCTTGTATAATAATGAAGTAACCCAAGGCTGTCACGGCAATTCCGCCGAACACACCGATGGTCCATGAAAGATGTTTCTTATAATTGAAACTGAAAATAAGTCGGGATACATACTGTACAATGGTACCTGCAATGAAAGCCACCGCTACAGAAAGGAAGATACCCATAATCACCGAAAGGGCCTTTTCTGTATTCATCATATCGCCCAAGCTCAACATACCGGTTTCATCGCCGATAATCTTCAAAATAGCCAGGATAAACGTACCTCCCAACAGCTCAAACACCATAGACACGGTCGTGGAAGTAGGCAAGCCCAACGTATTGAAGACATCCAGCAACACCACGTCTGTCACCATTACCGCCAACAGAATACACATAATTTCATAGAAGCTGAAATTTACAGGCTGGAAAATACCATGACGGGCAATATCCATCATCCCGTTGCTTAACACAGCTCCGGCAAAGACTCCGATAGCAGCCACAATAATAATAGTTTTAAACTTTGCGACCTTTGCACCCACAGCCGAATTCATAAAGTTCACCGCGTCGTTACTGACACCTACCAGCAAATCGAAGACTGCCAGCATAAACAGGAATATGACAATTCCTAAATAAATAGTTTCCATAACTTGTTTTGCTAAGTTTTTTCCGAGTGCAAAAGTATTTCATACTTGTTATAAACAAATGTCATAGATGTTACAATCGTGTTACAAAATTTCAGAAAGGAACCCAATAAGGGGGATATTTACAAGAAGGTCTACGGTAAAACTTTCAATGTGAATGTAAAAAAAAGATATTTTATTCCTGCTATCCTATATTTATCACCTGAAAATTCGTAATTTTGCGGCTGAATTCAAAATCTCAAAATTATGTCAGAATCAAAGAAAATCAAAACCGCATTGGTGTCTGTTTACCATAAAGACGGCTTGGATGCTATTTTAGCAAAACTCCATGCCGAAGGAGTTGAGTTCCTGTCAACAGGGGGAACACGTCAGTTCATTGAATCACTGGGATATCCCTGCAAGGCAGTGGAAGACATCACCACTTATCCGTCAATTTTAGGAGGACGTGTAAAAACTTTGCACCCTAAAATTTTCGGAGGTATCCTTTGCCGCAGAGAATTGGAAAGCGACCAGAAACAAGTCGCTCAATATGAAATTCCAGAAATCGACCTGGTCATTGTAGACCTGTATCCGTTTGAAGATACCGTTGCCAGCGGTGCAGCTGAACAGGATATCATCGAAAAGATTGATATAGGTGGTATCTCATTGATTCGTGCCGGAGCCAAGAATTTCAACGATGTAGTCATCGTAGCCAGCAAACACCAGTATCAGCCGTTGCTGGACATTTTGAACAAACAAGGTGCCGTAACTACACGCGAACAACGTCGCTGGTTTGCCGGTGAAGCCTTTACCGTATCTTCACACTACGATACTGCTATCCGCGACTATTTCAAGAAATAAAAAGGGAAGCCAGTTACTTTACCTTTCTTATACGGATTATTAATTCAAAATTCTAGACTTATTATAAGGAATGGGATTATTCTCCTTTACACAAAACATAGCGATGGACCTTGGCACAGCCAATACCATCATTACCTGCAACGACAAGATCGTAGTAGACGAACCCTCTGTCGTTGCATTGGATCGCCGCACGGACAAAATGATTGCCGTGGGTGAACGTGCCAAGCTGATGTACGAAAAAGAAAACCCGAACATCCGTACTGTACGTCCCTTGCGCGACGGAGTGATTGCAGACTTCAATGCCTGCGAACAAATGATGCGCGGATTAATCAAAAAGGTAAATACCGGACGCCATCTTTTCACTCCTTCCCTGCGTATGGTAATTGGTGTACCCTCAGGCTCTACAGAAGTGGAGCTGCGTGCCGTACGCGACAGTGCGGAACATGCAGGTGGACGTGACGTTTACCTGATTTTTGAGCCAATGGCCGCTGCCATTGGTATCGGACTTGACGTGGAAGCTCCGGAAGGAAACATGGTGGTAGATATAGGTGGAGGTTCTACCGAAATCGCCGTGATTTCTTTAGGAGGCATTGTGTCTAACAACTCTATCCGCGTGGCGGGTGATGATTTGACAGCCGACATTCAGGAATACATGAGCCGTCAGCACAACGTCAAAGTCAGTGAACGAATGGCTGAACGTATCAAGATTCACGTAGGAGCAGCTATTACTGACTTGGGTGACAATGCACCTGAAGATTACATCGTACGAGGACCTAACCGCATCACAGCCCTTCCGATGGAAGTGCCAGTATGCTATCAGGAAATCGCACACTGCATGGAGAAAAGCATTGCCAAAATAGAGACAGCCATCTTGAGTGCATTGGAAAATACACCTCCTGAATTGTATGCCGATATCGTAAACAACGGTATCTACCTGGCTGGAGGCGGAGCACTGCTGCGCGGTCTGGACAAACGTCTCACCGACAAGATCAACATTCCTTTCCACGTGGCCGAAGATCCCTTGCTGAGCGTAGCCAAAGGAACCGGTATCGCCTTGAAAAATGTAGATCGGTTCTCATTCCTGATGAGATAATCTCATAAAATTGAAAATGAAGGGGTCGCAAGGTTCCTTCATTTTCAATTTTCATTTTTTGTTTATACACCATTCAGACTCTCTTCCATGAGAAATCTTATCAATTTCCTGCTGAAATATAATCATTGGTTTGTTTTCGTTCTTTTGGAAATCATTTCCCTCGTCCTGCTGTTCCGTTTCAACAATTATCAGGGAAGTGCTTTCTTCACTTCGGCCAACTATGTGGCTGGACTGGTGTACGAAGCCTCCAACCAAGTCACACGTTATTTCGGGCTTACGGAAGTCAACAAAGACCTTACTGCACGAAACGTAGAGCTGGAAATTGAAGTGGAACGCCTTTCACAAGCTCTGGAACAATACACACAGGATACTACCGGTATAGCCACTCTCCGCGAAAACGCACTGAAAGATTATGTGCTCTACGATGCCAGAGTGGTGAACAACAGTATTACCCACCCCAATAATTTCATAACCATCGACAAAGGATCGGCCGACGGCATCCGCCCGGAAATGGGAGTCGTATGCGGTAACGGGGTGGTAGGTATCATCTATTTGACCGGTCAGCACCACTCCATTGTACTGCCTATACTTAACTCCAAGAGCAGCATCAGCTGTAAAATCAAGCGGACGTCTTATTTCGGCTTTCTCAAATGGGATGGGGGTTCCTCACAATATGCTTACGTGAAAGATATGCCCAGACACTCGGAGTTTACTTTGGGCGATACCATCGTGACAAGTGGATACAGTGCCGTTTTCCCTGCAGGAATACCGGTAGGTACGGTGGATGATATGACCGACAGCCACGACGGCTTGTCTTATTTGCTCAAAGTGAAACTCTTCACCGATTTCGCCCGCCTGAACGATGTCAGGGTATTGGGTTCCTTCAACGGAACCGAACAGGCACAGTTAGAGGACAGTATCCGTTCCGTGCAACCATAAAGATTAACAACACAAAAGTTTGGGAAATTATGCAATACATCATACGCCTTAAATGGTTTATAATCCTGGTCTTGCTTCAGGCACTGGTGCTGAATCACATCCATTTTGAACAATATGCAACGCCCTTATTATATATTTATTTCTTATTGAAAATCAATTCAGGAAACAGCCGGAAAGGACTTCTCCTATGGGCTTTTTTCCTGGGACTCTGCATCGATGTGTTCAGCAATACCCCTGGCCTGAATGCGGCAGCTTCTGTACTGACAGCTTTCTGCCGCCCCTGGATTCTGCGTCTGTTCTCCTTGCGTGACACAACGGAGAATTTTGAGCCAGGCATCTACCAGATGGGCTTCACTCCATTCTTCCGATACACCCTGACCCTTGTATTGTTGCATGCCGTCATCTTAAACCTGCTGGACATGTTTTCTTTTGCCAAGCCACAAATATTGTTGCTGAAAATAGCCAGCGATGCAGTCATCACGCTCATTCTCATCTTATGTATTGATTCTGTCAGGAGGAAAAAATAGTGGAAAGAAATTACGATCTTGAAAAGCGGAAATACGTCATTGCCGGTGCAGTCGTGGTGATTGTACTGATTTTTCTTATACGCCTCCTTACCTTGCAGATTATGAGTGAAGACTATAAGAAAAATGCCGACAGCAACGCTTTTCTCAAACGGATACAATACCCCAGCCGCGGAGTCATCTACGACCGTAATGACAAGCTGCTGGTCTACAACCAGGCTGCCTATGACATTACAGTCATCATGAAGGAAATTACCGAACTGGATACAACCGACTTATGCCAGACACTGAAAATCACGCCGGAGTTCCTGCGGAAAAAATTTCATGACATCAAAGACCGTCGTCTCAATCCGGGATATTCTCCTTATACCAATCAGGTATTCCTGACCCAGCTGTCGGCAGAAGACTGTGGCGTATTTCAGGAGAAACTGTTCAAGTTCCCTGGCTTCTATATCCAGCGTCGTACCATCCGGCAATACACTTATAACGCCGGTGCTCATATTTTAGGTGATATTGCCGAGGTATCCAAATCAGACATGGAAAAGGACGATTACTACATCCCCGGCGACTTCATCGGAAAACTGGGGGTAGAACGCTCGTACGAGAAACAGCTGCGAGGTGAAAAAGGTATTGAGATATTGCTGCGCGATGCCCGCGGACGTATTCAGGGAAACTATATGGACGGTAAGTTCGACAAGGTACCGGTAGCCGGCAAGAACCTGCGGCTCAGCCTGGATATCGAACTTCAGCAATTGGGCGAGCGGTTGCTCGAAGGAAAAATCGGAAGTATTGTAGCCATAGAGCCTTCTACCGGTGAAGTGCTCTGCCTGGTTTCTTCGCCTTCCTACGACCCGCGCCAGATGGTGGGCAGAAACCGAGGAAAGAATCACCTGATACTGGCCCGTGACCCGTGGAAACCCTTGCTGAACCGTGCCATTATGGGTACTTATCCTCCCGGCTCTACCTTCAAGACCTCACAGGCTCTGACCTACTTGCAGGAAGGGATCATTACCACCGGCACCAGTTATCCCTGCAACGGGGGATTCAATTTCAGAGGACTCCATGTAGGCTGTCACTCGCACCCCTCGCCACTTCAGCTGATTCCGGCCATAGCGACCTCGTGCAACGGTTACTTCTGCTGGGGACTTTACCACATGATTGGAGCCAGACAGAAATACGGTTCCGTACAGAAAGCCCTCAATACCTGGAGAGACTACATGGTATCCATGGGATTCGGCTATCCTTTGGGAATAGACCTCCCCGGTGAAAAAAGAGGGTATATCCCCAATGCCAGCGTATATGACAAAGCCTATCATGGCTCTTGGAACGGACTGACCATCATCAGTATTTCCATCGGACAGGGAGAGGTGACACTGACTCCGCTGCAAATAGCCAACTTAGGAGCTACCATTGCCAACAGAGGCTATTTCATCACGCCCCATGTGGTGAAAGAAGTAGAAGGTGAACCACTCGATACACTCTACTCCAAGAAACGGTACACCATGGTAGACCGTTCTCACTACGAAGAAGTGGTACAAGGCATGCGCGCAGCCGTACTGGGCGGAACCTGCCGGGGAGCCAACCTGCCCGACATTGAAGTCTGCGGAAAGACCGGTACAGCCCAAAACCGAGGAAAAGACCACTCCGCTTTCATGGGATTTGCCCCCATGAAAGACCCGAAAATTGCCATTGCCGTATATGTAGAGAACGGAGGGTTCGGTGCGGTCTACGGAGTGCCCATCGGACGGCTCATGATTGAAAAGTATCTGAAAGGAAAGCTTTCGGAAGAAGACGAGACATTGGCAACAGAAATTCAAAACAGGAGGATTGATTATGGGATTCACGAGAGGTAGCGTATGGAAGAATGTGGACTGGTGGACCATTGCACTTTATCTGGTGCTGGTCATCTGTGGCTGGTTCAGCGTATGCGGAGCAAGCTATGATTACGGAGAGCCCAATTTCTTCGACATCACGACACGTGCCGGCAAGCAGCTCATGTGGATAGGCTGTTCGCTGGGACTGGGATTCGTCATCCTCATGCTCGAAGACCGTATTTACGACACATACGCCTACCTGATTTACGGCGTCCTGCTCCTGCTCCTTTTCGGTACTATCTTCAACCCGCACGAAATCAAAGGTTCACGTTCGTGGATCGTACTCGGACCTGTCAGCCTGCAGCCGGCCGAGTTTGCCAAGTTTGCCACGGCTCTGGCATTAGGAAAATACATGAACGAATACACCTTCCAAATGCAGCGCACCCGCAACCTGATCGCAGTATTAGGCATCATCCTGCTGCCGATGATATTGATTATTCTCCAGAAAGAAACCGGTTCCGCCCTGGTATACCTTTCTTTCTTTCTCATGCTGTATCGAGAAGGTATGACAGGTGCCGTATTGTTCTCCGGCATCTGCGCCGTTATCTTCTTTATTGTCGGACTCCGGTTTGGAGCTGAGATTATGCCCGACGACATGACCTCCTGGGGAGAATTTTCCGTACTGACACTGATCATCCTGCTGTCGGCCTTTCTGGTGGGAAGATTCTGTCGGCAAGTTCCCCAGTTGCCAATCTACATCTTTGGCATTGGAGGAGGAGGAACTCTGTTGGGCACCCTGTTTTCCAACTACGTAATTCCGTTTAATGTCTGCCATTTGCAACTGATCATTTGCGGAGCCATCGTGATTGCACTTCTTTACTTCTACCTCAAGGAACAAATAAGGGAATATCTCTATATCATTTTGTTTGTCATCGGGTCAGGAATATTCTTCTTTTCGACCGACTATGTATTCAACCACGTGCTGGAGCCTCATCAGAAAATCCGAATCGAGGTTCTGTTAGGAATGAAAGACGACCCGGCAGGAGCCGGATACAACGTCAACCAAAGCAAGATTGCCATCGGTTCCGGAGGATTGTTCGGAAAAGGATTTCTCAACGGTACACAGACCAAACTGAAGTATGTACCCGAACAAGACACCGACTTTATTTTCTGTACCATCGGCGAAGAACAGGGATTTGTGGGATCGGCCGTTGTCATTTCCCTCTTCATGGCACTTATTCTCCGCCTCATCGTACTTTCCGAACGGCAGGAAACCCGTTTTGGAAGGGTATATGGCTACTGTGTGTTAGGTATCTTCTTCTTCCACCTCTTCATCAATGTGGGAATGGTACTCGGACTGACCCCTGTCATCGGAATCCCTCTTCCCTTCTTCAGTTACGGAGGGTCTTCCTTATGGGGATTCACCATTCTGCTATTTGTGTTCCTCCGCATTGACGCCGCCCGGGAAAAATAAGCGGATGCCGACATCCGAAACACCTGGCAGCGGATTCTGCCGCATCAAATGGGTCACCCGGAACTGGCGTCCGATGGAATCGTCTGTCAGTACCACCGGCTTGTCATACACGTAAGCAGCCTGATACAATCCGCCGATAGCTCCTTCATGACTCCATTGTCCTTTCTCATCGGCCAGGTAAATATGCAAGGTATCTGTATGCGGAGGAAGAGAATCTCCGTCGATTTGAGTCACCGAGAGCCAGATATCCCGATAAGGATAGGTCCCGGTATGCCGGATGCCCACTTCCATCCGACAGGTTCCCGCAGGCACATCCGGAGGGAGATTAAACACCAAAGAATCCGTTTTCTGCCAGCTCCCCTCTCCAGGTACCGACTGATACACATGATACTTCGTGTCCGTATGGCAGGCAGACAGCCACAGACACAGCCCCCACAGAAGCAGTCCAGCTTTTACCTTTTGAAAAAAGAGAGGCATACACGGGAATCCCGGTATGCCCATTGTCCATTTTTTATGCTTGTACATCTGAATTCGAATTACGTTCCGGACGTTTATTCCCTTCATTATTATTGTTCCGGCGGAAATTCCGTCTTCCGTTCCGACTTGGACGAGGTTCCTGATTCGCATTGGCTTCTCCCTGCGGCGTATTTCCTGGAGCAGCCTGAGGAGCCTGATTGTTGACCTTGGAACGAGGCGGACGGTTATTCCGGGCCTGAGGTCCTCTGTTTTCCCGTTCTTTTCCTCCTTCGGGGGCAGTACCATTCCCACGGACCTCTGCCGAAGCTGCAGGCTGATTACCCGGCTGGGGAGCTGCCTTTGATTTCTTTTTCCGATTTCTTGCTGCCTTCGCCTTGTCGAAACGCGTCAGACTCTCCTGTTCCAGCAAATCTTTTGAACGCTGCGAATCGTGAGGAGATGTTTCTTCATCCAACTTTTCTGGTTTTTCACCCCGCTTGTTCATATTCAGCACTTCAAAAGCACGGCGGGCAGAGATCGTCACCTCATTGGCCAGGAAACTCTTGTCCGTACTATAAGTAATGGTTCCTTTCAGAATATCGGCCTTGAAATAATAATAGACATTGTCCAAGGTTTCAAGTGTAATCTCCTTGCTGGGCAGTCGCTTCTGGCATTCCACATAGGCATCGACTTCATAGTTCAGACAGCATTTCAGCTTGGCACACTGTCCGGCCAGTTTCTGCGGATTCAGTGAAATATCCTGAAAACGTGCGGCACTGGTAGATACAGACACAAAATTCGTCATCCAGGTAGCGCAACAAAGCTCACGTCCACAAGGACCGATTCCTCCAATACGTCCGGCTTCCTGACGGGCACCAATCTGCTTCATCTCGATACGCACCCGGAATGTTTCGGCCAGCACCTTAATCAACTGACGGAAGTCCACCCGTTCGTCGGCGATGTAATAGAAGATGGCTTTGTTACCATCACCCTGATATTCCACGTCACCGATTTTCATCTGAAGTCCCAGATTCTCCGCAATCTTGCGCGAACGGATCATCGTGTCATGTTCACGCGACTTGGCCTCATCGTATTTTTCCAGGTCCACCGGTTTCGCCTTCCGGTAAATGCGACGTATTTCCGCATCCGGTTTCAGGTTGGCTTTCCGCATCTGCAAGGGTACCAGCCGCCCGGTCAGTGTCACCGTACCGATGTCATGTCCCGGACTGGCTTCTACCGCCACGATGTCGCCCTTTACCAGGTGCAGACCGTTACTGTTCTTGTAATAGCCTTTCCGGGTATTCTTGAACTGTACTTCCACCATATCCTGTTCTTCTGCATTACCCGGGATATCGGCCAGCCAGTCGTAGGTATTCAGTTTATTATTCTGTCGTCCACAGCCTCCACAGCAGAGTCGGCCGCTTCCGTTTTTTAGCTTAAAATCATCCATATATTGTTACTGTTGTTTCATTTCTACAATCATTCTCAGTGCCATGTCAAAAAAAACCATTTTCGGATTGACGTTCTGTTCAATGTGCACCTGCGCCTCTTCCAGCAGTCCGGTCACCGAAAAGATATTCCGCTCGTTAATATAAGGTGCAAAACGGGTGGCAAACTGCATCTCCTCCGGACTCAAGTAAATCATATCCGGCTGGCGGAAATTGCAGATAAAGTTTTCGCGCACCATCCGCTGGCAATATTCCAGCAGATTCTTCTGCCGTTCGCGCCCCATGCCTGCCACCTGTTCACTCCAGGCTTTCAGACTACGGATGTCACGTTTATAGGCTGTACGCATCAGATTCACAAAAAGTTCGAAACAAAGTTTGTGTTCTTCACCCAAGTGTACGTTTTCTACCGCCCTCAACAGGCTTCCCGCCGAACGATGCGCAATGTCACGGGCATCTTCCTGCGGCAGCATATACCGGTTTTCCAGGTAACGCTCAATATCTGCCTCCAGCAAAGGCTTCAGATGCACCCGCTGCGTACGGCTCACAATCGTAGGCAGCAACAAGTCGGGCTCTTCACTGACCAGCAGGAATACGGTTTTCAAAGGAGGCTCTTCCAACAGCTTCAAAAGCTTGTTGGCACACTCCACATTCATCTTTTCCGGCAGCCAAACCAGCATCACCTTATATCCTCCCTGACTGGCTTTCAACGACAATTTACGCTGAATCTCGTCACTCTCGCGCACATAAATCTGCGGCTGCTGATTGCCGGCATCTATCATCCGCATCCATTCCTGAAGGTCGGCATACGGATTACGCTCCAGCATTTCGCGCCATTGAGGAAGGAATTCATCGCACACCACGTCACGCCCCGCCTTTTTTTTCACCACCGGAAATACAAAATGCATGTCGGGATGCGCCAGATGGTCCATCATCTTGCAGGAGTTGCACTGCCCGCAGGCATCTTCCTCTCCCGGATGATGGCAAAGCAAATAGCGTGAAAGTGCCAGTGCCATAGGCAGCTTCCCACTGCCGGAAGGTCCTGTAAGCAACAAAGCATGAGGCATCTTTCCACTCCGTACGTTGTGGATAAGCAGCTGCTTCACATCATCTTGTCCGATTACATCCTTAAAAAACGCCATGCGGTTCCGGTTCAAAAAAATCAGGTTCTTTCTTCTGGAATTACTTCCATATAATCGGACAAAAATAAGAAAAAAATCGTAGTTTCGGGGTATATTCTCCCTTATTATTATATAACCGGGGTAAACAAATGTGCGAACCAGCCGACAAAACGCCGCCATACGCTCCGCTTTTTATACTCGTCGTGCGTCATGATTGTACTGTTAAGCTTATCCTGACGGAACACTTCGCCTAACTCGGCCGTTGTCGGCAAATCCAGTACAAATGCATTGATCTCATAATCATAACGCAGGCTGCGGCTGTTCAAGTTCGTACTGCCCACCGTACAGAAGCGCTCATCCACCATCATAATCTTGGAATGATGAAATCCCCCGTTGAACACATAGATATGCGCGCCGGCCTTACGCAATTTGTTGGCTATATAAAACCCCGCATCGGGCGTAAATGAAATATCCGACTTTCCGGGTATCATGATTTCCACTCTCACTCCCCGTTGGGCCGCCCGCTTGATGGCATTCCGCACCTTCCGGGTAGGAGTGAAATACGGATTGATAATCTGCACCTTATGTTCCGCCGCATCCAAAGCGGCAATGTAAGCCTCCCGCATGATGGCCGGACATACTTTCGGGATGCGCTGCACAATGGCCACTCTTCGTCCGGAGCCCACGCAGAAACTGTCGGGCACTACCGCACTTTCTTCCAGACCTTCATGGGTTTCCTTGTTCCACACCCCTAAAAACGCTTCTTCCAGGTATTTCACTGCCGGACCTTCTATGCGGATGTGCATGTCACGCCACGCCCCGATTTCCGGCAAGCCATTAATATAGTAGTCGGCAATGTTCATTCCACCCGTATAACCCACTTTCCCGTCAATGACCACAATTTTCTGATGGTCCCGGCAAAGCACATGATTGACGTACGGGAAACGGATGGGGCTGAAACGCGCCATTTCAATGCCTCGGTCGGCCAGCATTTTCAAATGTTCCTTCCGCAACGGACGGCTGTTCGACAGGTTACCGAAATCATCAAAAAGGGCCTTGATGACCACTCCTTCCTTCGCTTTTTCCGCCAGCAGGGTAAACAATTCCTTGGCAATGGAGTCACTCCGGAAATTGAAATATTCCAGGTGGATGTACTTTTCGGCCTTCTTGATATCCTCAAACAGATGTTCAAACTTGCTACGTCCACTTTTCAGCAGCGTCATCCGGTTACAAGAAGTAATTGGAATATGCTTGCTCTCCAAAAAACGGGCAAACAAGGAGTCGGAAGGAAGATATACTTCCGCCGTATCCGTTTCCTCCTGAGGGACAACGCATTCCGCATCCTTCCCCTGTGCTGAAGAAAGGCCGCATACAGCCAGCATCCACACGAACAATATATAGAATCTTACTTTCATCCTCAAATTGGTTATCGGACAAAAATATGGAATATTTCAGAAATCACAATAACTTCCCATATAGAATTGAAAGAATGACCAGCTATTCTGCCAAATCGCCTTATCCATTCCTTTTTTCATACTTTCATATTCTCTGTTCCACAGTGTGGTTTTTATATCCCACAGTGTGAAATATGTATCCCACACTGTGGTTTTTGTATCCCACAGTGTGGGACAGAGAATTCACCAGAAAGTTTCATACAAAACATAGAAGAAACAGAAAAAAATCTTCCGGGAAACACATAGAAAAGAAACCATGCTGACATCGACAGAGAAAAATGTAACCTACTCTTTACAAAATCAGGGGTTGACATCTAAAAATAGTGAAATTTTTCCGTAATTGCTGGAAATCCTCTCTTTTACCCCTATTTTTCCCGGAACAAAGATTCGTTTTTCAATGATAACTTTCCTATCTTTGCATCGAACAAAAAGAACAAAGACTTATACACTTTTATACATAACTTAAATACATAAGAATTATGGAATTTGTAACAAACGAAAAACTTACCATTGTTGGTGCTGCCGGTATGATCGGTTCTAACATGGCTCAGACTGCCATCATGATGGGCTTAACTCCTAACATCTGTTTGTACGACCCGTACGCTCCAGGTTTGGAAGGTGTTGCTGAAGAATTGTTCCACTGTGGTTTCGAAGGTGTGAATGTCACTTTCACTTCAGATATCAAAGAAGCGCTGACTGGTGCTAAATATATCGTTAACTCAGGTGGTGCAGCTCGTAAAGCTGGTATGACTCGTGAAGACCTGTTGAAAGGTAACGCTGCCATCGCTGAAGAATTCGGTAAGAACGTTAAACAGTACTGCCCGGATGTAAAACACATCGTTATCATCTTCAACCCGGCTGATATCACTGGTTTGATCACTTTGCTGTACTCTGGTTTGAAACCGAGCCAGGTTACTACTTTGGCTGCTCTTGACTCTACTCGTCTGCGCAGCGAATTGGCAAAACACTTTGGCGTATCTATGGACGCTGTTGAAAACTGCCGTACTTACGGTGGCCACGGCGAACAGATGGCTGTATTTGCTTCAACTGCAAAAGTAAACGGCAAACCGTTGATCGACATGATCGGTACTGACGCTTTGACTAAAGAACAGTGGGCTGAAATCCAGCAGAAAGTAACAAAAGGTGGTGCCAACATCATCAACTTGCGTGGCCGTTCTTCATTCCAGAGCCCGGCATACGTTTCTATCGAAATGATCGGTGCTGCTATGGGCGGTAAAGCTTTCCGTTGGCCGGCTGGTACTTATATCTCAAATGATAAGTACGATCACATCATGATGGCTTGGGAAACTTCAATCACAGCTGACGGTTGCCACTGCGCTGAACTGAAGGGTACTCCGGAAGAACAGGCTGCTTTGGACAAGAGCTACGCTCACTTGTGCGACCTGCGTGACGAAGTAATCGCTATGGGCGTTCTTCCTGCTATCTCTGAATGGAACAAACTGAACCCGAACATTAAATAATCGGATTTTCCATTAATATAAAAGGAGACTGAATCATCGGTCTCCTTTTTTTATGCCCAATTCCAACGTACTTGTACATCATATAAAATCATAAAAATCTCATCTTCATACATTTACATTTTCCCAATGTACATCTGAAAACTTTCAGTCTCTTTATTAAAAGCACTATCTTTGCCGCTCTCTTTACCATGTATTTCTAAAACTACGGGCAGCAATGAGAATATGCACTTTATTATTTTTCTTTATTTCAGCACTGACCTGTCACCCGCTATGTGCACATAATCCGATGGGACATTACTTCCTGACACAAGACTCTACGTCTTCTCTCACCTCATCGGCTCTTCCTGCGAAGCCAAAGAAAACAAAGGAACTTTTCCAGCAAAACTTTTCGTACATGGGAATTCCTTTTATCGTTTCCGGATTAATCGTCAAAAAACAAAACCAGGATTTCCGTACACTGCGCAATCGCTTCCAACCGACTTTTCACCACGAATATGACAATTATACACAATATGTCCCGTTAGTTGCCACATGGGGCATGAAATTAGCTGGAGTAGAAAGCCGCAGTTCATGGAAGGAACTCACAGTCAGCAATATTTTCTCAGCAGCCTTGATGGCCGGCTTTGTCAACACCCTGAAATATACAACCAAAGAAATGCGTCCGGACAATTCATCAAACAACTCATTTCCTTCCGGACATACGGCCACGGCTTTTATGTGTGCCACAATCCTGCATAAAGAATACGGCATGCTCAGCCCGTGGTACAGCATCGGAGGATATACCTTAGCGGGAATAACCGGTATAACACGCCAGCTGAACAACCGTCACTGGATTGGCGATGTGCTGGTAGGAGCTGGAATCGGCATGATTTCAACGGACTTAGGCTATTTCTTTTCTGACCTGATTTTTCACAAGAATGCTACCGGAACGCGGTCAACACACCATTTCAACCGCTACGATGCACCTTCATTTCTGAGCCTCAACATGGGATTTGCCACAGGACCTTCCACTTTACGCACCGCCGACCTCTATGACACAGAAGAAGGAACTCCTTTGGGCATGCGCCTGCATACGGGTACATCGACCGTTGTCAGCGCAGAAGGAGCTTACTTTTTCAATGCGTATATCGGCTTGGGAGGGCGACTGAGAGTAGCTACCGTTCCTGTTATTGCCGACATTCCCGAAGAGAACAAAAAGCATTTTGACCTGGACAATGACCTAAAGGAAGGAGCCCCTGTCAACATGTACCTGCTGGACGGACTGGAATCTGACCATTTAGGCATGTGTGACATCGATTTAGGACTTTACTTTTCTTATCCGCTCAGCAGCCGCTTCCTGATAGGAAGCAAGCTGTTAGCTGGACGACGCACTAATGCAAACTTTACCTTAAACTCTATTTCACGGATTAATCCAGCCATTTTCGACCGCCAGAAAGTGAGCCAGGAAGCTTACGACCAATTCTATAAAGCCGACGTAGATTACTATATCCAGCAGGAAGGTCTCAGCGTTCAGGAAATGCTACAGAGTACTTTCATTGATGAGGAATTTCTTCACATTCGTAAAAGTTCTACATTCAAATTAGGAACCGGCCTTTCTCTCGCCTACCGCTACAAGGAAAATGCGGCCCTGCGTCTCTATTGCGACTATGACTTTGCCTCCCCCCGACTGACATACGACCTGAAGAACTCCTGGGCAGACGAAGAGGGTAACCGCGAAGTCCGTTCGTATAGTAAAAGAACGCCTATGCATAATTTTACTTTCGGAACTTCCATCGCGTTCATGTTCTAACGGCTAAGTACCCTCAATCTTTACCACCTTTCCGTCTGAATTCTGCCGGAGCAATGCCGAACTGTGCCTGGAAACATTTCGCAAAATAAGAAGGAGAAGAGAAGCCGACCCTGAAACAAGCTTCACTACTGGACACTTCTTCCTCCGCCAACAAATATGCAGCCTTTTTTAAACGAATCAGACGGATATAATCATTAGGAGTCATTCCCGATATAGCCTTGATTTTCGCGAATAGTCCCGACCTTGAAATCCCGACTTCTTGAGCCAACACATCCACTGTAAAATCAGAGTCTGTCATTCGTTTTTCTATAATTTTTGAAATTTTATCCATCAAAAGTGTATCCAACTTAGAAATAGAAACAGAAGAGACCATCGGTTTAGTCTTGAAATCTTTCTTCATGCCTTCTCTATTTCTGAAAATACTTGCAATCTGTGCATTTATCACATCACCCGAAAATGGTTTTTCCAAGTATACATCAGCACCACTTTCAAGTCCCTCCACGTAGTCTTCGGAAGCAGCCTTTGCCGTAAGCAAGATTACTGGAATATGGCTGGTAGAAAGATTCTGTTTAATATTCCGACAAAGCTGTATACCATCCATCACAGGCATCATCACATCACTGACTACCAGGTCTGGCATATTCTGTAAGATTCTATCCCAGGCTTCTTTACCGTTTTCTGCACACGACACTTGATAGCGGACTGACAGCAGTTGGTGTAAATACTCTCTCAAATCTTGGTTATCATCTACTATCAGAATACGATATTGTCCTTCAGGGATGTCGGCCTTATCCTCAGCCTGTATATCTTGAGAGGGTGCCTGTTCAACCACCTGCCCTTCTTTATGTTCAACTCTATCAAAGCTGACAATGAATGTAGAACCAACCCCCAGTTCACTTTCCAAGTTCAAACCGCCATGCATCAAATCAACCAGTTTCTTGACCAACGAAAGTCCGACTCCAGTTCCAATACGTCCGGAAGATGCCTTATCCGGGACCTGATAGAAAGGTGAAAAAATCTTTTCCTGCTCCTTTACATCGATGCCCCGCCCGTTATCTCTCACCCGTACCTCCAGTTTTTTATCACCAACTATCAACAAATCAATCCAAATGCAAGTGTCTGTAAACTTCAATGCATTTGATAATAAATTGCTGACCACCTTCGTAAAGGCCTCCTGATCGACACGGGCATAACAAGATTCTTCCGGCATAGTCAGACTAATTTTTATATGCTTTATATCTGCTGAAAGTTGAAAACGCTCATATACATTCATCAATAAAGTTTTGATATTAGTTTCAGCCAATATCACATTCATTCCTCCCGATTCAGCCTTCCGAAAATCCATCAACTGATTCACCAACGTAAGCAAACGTTTCCCGTTTCGTTCTATTACCTGTAATTGAGGAAGTACATCCTTCACTGTTCCAGAACTCTTCATCACATTTTCCAGTGGTGCCAAAATCAATGTCAACGGAGTACGTATTTCATGCATGATGCCCGTGAAGAACTCAATCTTACTCTGATAAATCTCACGGTCTTTTTTAATTGTCAATAAGGTCATGCGCCGACGATGTATTTTATTCATCCGATAATAAGCATAAACCAGACCTGCTATCCCTAACAATATATATCCAGCAATCATATATGAAGAAGCCCACCAAGGAGGCAGCACTTTAATAGGAAAGGCTATGGCATTTTCATTCCACATCCCATCAGAATTAGACGCACTCACCTGAAATACATAATCCCCGGCAGGTAAATTTGTGTACGTCACATGAGGAGCATCATTCGTTTCCGTCCAATCTTTTTCAAACCCCTCCAAACGATAGCGATACTTGTTCTTTGAGGTATTAATATAACTCAAGGCAGCTACCGAAAAACTAAACATAGAATGAGAATAGTCCAACACCAGACGGTCTGCATAAGTGATGGAAACTTTTAATGGAGAATCTTCATTTCCAATAATCACCGGTTTATTGAATAGTTGAAAATCAGTCAGAATGACGGTAGGAATCTGTGTATCAACTTGTATCTTATCAGGACGAAATTCATTGAATCCATTTACTCCGCCCACCATTATTGTTCCGTCAGACAACTGGATTCCGGAATTGGGAAGAAACAAATTTTCTTGTAAACCATCTTTCTTATTATAAAACTTCAAAGAAGAAGTAAGAGGCTGATAACAATACATGCCATTATTGGTGGTAAACCACAATTTATCTTTATCTGGTAATATCTTATAAATCACACGTATGTGCTCCGGCAGCCCTTCACGTACGAACACCTCCTTTTTCCGATCATACCGAAGCAAGCCATCGCCATCCGTACCGAGCCAAAGCCTTCCCTGCATATCCAAACAGCCGGTAATGATTTGATTCGTCGGCAGAGTGCCTTCTTCATCTTTCAACTGATGAAAATAATGCATCCATTTCCCGGTCTGATAATCCAGACAATATACTCCACTGTTAAGCGAACATACCCACAACTTCTTACCTTTTTCTTCAAAAATATATGAAATATTGGCTCCATGCAGCTCATATATTCGTTTAAAGTCATCTGTTTGCGAATTGTAACAATTTAATCCGGCAGTAGTACCAATCCATACTTTCTGTCTGGAATCTTTATAAAGTGCATATATTTCAGAAGAATACAATGAACGTGGAGAAGTATCTGCCTTATAATTTTTAAACTTACCTGTCCGCAAATCCAGAATATCCAGGCCACCCATAAACATACCCACAAACAATTTGTCTCCATCTTGTAACAAGGCATGTATGTTATGATAGGCAGGTCCCGGCTTTCCTTTTTGAGGGCGATACCCCTGAAATGTCTGTTTTTGTCTGTCCCAATAAAAGAAGCCGGCATCATCTGTTCCAATCCATAAATTATCCTTATCGGCATGGGCAAACACACTGATAATACGTGCATCCAATTGAGAATTGTCCTTATGATAATGTCGGAAATTATCTTGCACGGAAGAAACATAGTTTACCCCACCAAAGTAAGTACCTATCCAAAGCGCATTCTCCCGGTCAAGAAACAATTCATGCAGGTAATTATCGTTCAGTCCTTCCGGATGTCTGCTATCTGCTTTTATCACATCGACTTTTTCCGTAGTCACATCATACTTCGTCAACCCTTCATCCGAAGCCAACAACAGATGACCGGGCTGCCATTCAACAATTTTTCTTACTTGAAAAGGATGATTAAACTGTAGAGGAGGAATTTTCTGAATCAGTCGCCCATGCTCCTTATCTAATAAATAAAGTCCATCTCTCCCCGTTCCTACCCAAAGGCGATGAGAAGAATCCTCAAACAGCACACGGGCATCTTTCACATCCTGTAAAGCTACCGGTTGAAACATATCCTGCGAAGCTACATAACGACTGATTCCTCCTTCACGGGTAGCAAGCCATATCGTACCGGAAGAATCCTCCATTATATAATACACAAAATCACAGTTTACCTTTCCAATAGCCATATACTGATGAAGTGTCTTATTGGGAAGATTGTAACGAAACACTCCTTGTCCTGCAGTAGTTATCCAGATATTATGCCGACTGTCACGCATCACATGAGATACGGAAGAATGTATGCTCTCACCAAACTCGGAACGGGCCTGAAAGTCAGAAAAGCTCTCGGTCAATAAATTGAAGATTGCCAGTCCTCGCTCACTTCCTACATAAAGTTGCATGCTATCTTCCAATATGGTATAAATGCAAGCGCCCAAGGATTCTACCCGACTATCTCTCCACACACGAATATGATTCCCGTCAAAACTGTGCAAACCGTCAATCGTTCCAAACCACATACGCCCTTTCGTATCCTGCGTAATGCTATATACCGCATTATTCGAAAGTCCGTCACTGATGGTGTAATGAGTCACATTACGGGATGCTCCTCCACACAAAAGGAAATAGCCTAAAAATATAATCGAAAAAAGCAGTTTCGCGAATTTCATACCCTATTAGTTTAGATTAAAGCATGTTCATTGGTAGTGTTTCATTCAGTGTGTCTGAAATGAGTCTTCAGATCTTTTAGTTTTGCAAATATATCACTTTATTTGATACATTATCAGCAGGCATGCCTGCCGATAATTATTTTTATTCGTCCGGAAACAGATTCTTGTCAAGATCAATTCTTGGAACCTGTCTCAGGTAAGACTTCTTGTCCATGGCAGTCTTTCCCATAAGCAGGATGACAGACTCCTCGTTGGGCATTGCGCCACGCATCCTCGTAACTCGCCGGAAGTCCTTCTGCAGGCGTTCTATCCAGTTCGTAGTATATATCATAGATTGGATGCGGTGGTCATAGTTCAGGTAAGTGAAATACGCCTTGTAGGAAGCATCCTCACCACGTTTCCTGATACTCCTGTAATACCGGCCCCATTGGGCACAGAATTGCTGCCATTCACTCCAGGCCTGTTCTACTGTATAGTTTCTGTCCCCTGTCCGGAAAATATGCCTCAAATCTTCTGCCACATCTCCTTTATCCCCGTTACGGACATCGCTCAAGATATTGCGCTTTAGGTGGGTAGTGCATCTCTGAAGTTTAGTTTCAGGGAACACTTCACTGATGACATCTTCAAGTCCTTTAAGACCGTCCGCGCATATAAGACCGATTTTACCGACACCTCTCTCGTACAGGTCATGCAGCATCTCACCCCAGCCCAAAGCACTTTCTGTCGGTTTGTTGAAGATACCGAGTACCTCCCTGGTCTTGTCCTCCTTCACGGCCAGAACGACATAGAAGGCTTCCGCATCAACGCTACGCTTGCGGTGTACCTTTATGTGTACGCAGTCAATGAACACCACAGGATAATAGCTTTCCAGAGAACGTTCCAGCCAGTCTGTGACATCCTTGCGCAGGTAGTCAAGCATCCGCGATATACTGGCTTTGCTGTAGTGCTCGCCATAGATGTCGTTGAAGACTTCACCAACCTGTTCCTGAGTCAGACCTTTGGTGTACAGGGTCCCGGCAAGTCGTTCACACTCTTCTTCCTAATCACGGAGTATGGCCAATATACGGGGATGAAAGTTACCGTACCTGTCACGTGGAATACGGAAAGTCAATGTACGTCCATGCCCATATGTACGACCAGGACGGTAGCCATTGCACTTGTTGCCTGCAACACTCTCTTCATGAAGATATTCCCTGCGCTCTGATATCATCAGGCTTTCAAGCATTATTTCCATCAAATCATGTAAGCCATTTTCTTTTTCCGAATGCTTGCATATCAGCTCGGAAAGTTGTTCCTTTGTGAAATCCATAAAGTCTACTCTTTTTTTAGGTTTATTGGTTTGCTGCTACAAATCTAAAAAATCTGTAGACTTTTTTATTATCCTATTTCAGACACACTTTTTGGAACAGTATCCTTCAATAACTTCATTGCCAATTCTCTATCTGCCATAGCAGCATACTGTTTCTTTGAAAAGAAGCCCGCCATTGACCTGTGTTTTGTCAAAGACGGGCAACTTACTATGTTTTGAATTATATCGAACTCACGTTAATTTATATTTAAGGAACGTTCATACGAGTAAAAATACAAAATTCCAATACAAATCTTACTGGAAACTGGAAAAACTTCCTCAAAACACTTCGGTATTCAAACTAAAACGTACTTGCATTTACAAGAAAACACAAGTACGTTCCAGCTACTAAGCATAGATTACAAAATTAATCGCAAAATAGAAGATTCTCACCTCATCCGGATGGCAAACCCTCCTCCTGGAGCCAAATGCACCGTCAAACGTGTATTTTTATCAACATGAATTAGTTTTAGATGAAAGTCACGTCCTATACGATGAGCATTTATGCCATCTTCATATAAAAGACCTTGACATATCTTTCCTTTTAAAAAAGAAAAATCCAATTCAATATCCCTTTCTTGCCAGTCTGTAATTCCTCCAATATACCAAGTATCTCCTTTACGACGCGCGGTTACAATATATTCTCCCATCTTGGCATCCAGAACACGTGTTTCATCCCAAACAGTAGGGATACCTGAAATAAAATCTACCGACTCTTTTTCACGGACATAATTACTAGGCGTATCGCAAAGCATATTTAAAGGAGACTCAAATACTACATACAACGCAAGTTGCCGGCAACGAGTACCTTGACTCATAGGTTCTGAATAGCAAGGGAAATAACAACCTTTTGCAGCGTTACGCATTGCTCCTTGCGTATAATCCAGAGGACCAGCCACTTGACGAATAAAAGGAACCATGACATCATACTTCACCTGATCCACACTGTCAGGACTCCATTTCATATTCTCCAAACCATGCACTCCTTCAAAATTCAAGATATTCGGATAGGTTCGATTCATTCCTGAAGGCTTATACATTCCATGTAAATCAAGTACTAAATGATATTTTGCACACATGGCAGCAGCCCGATAATTGAATTCTACCATTTCCTGATCATCCCGATCCATAAAGTCAACCTTAAATCCTTTCACTCCCAAATCCGAGTAAAACCGACAAATGTTCTCCATATCACGCTCGAAAGCATAATAGCCAGCCCATAAAATAATACCCACATTTTTATCAGAAGCATAATCTACCAACTCCTTCAAATCAATGCTATCTACTACTTGCATCAAGTCGGCTTTCAAATTCACAGCCCATCCTTCGTCTAAAATGACATACTCCATACCGTATTTAGCTGCAAAATCAATATACTCCTTATAGGTTTCATTGTTTACCCCTGTCACATAGTTCACTCCATCAATGTTCCTGTCACTCCACCATTCCCATGCTACTTTACCAGGCTTAATCCACGAAATATCATCCAACCGCGAAGGAGATGCCAGAAGATATGTCAAGTCATTATCAGCCAGCTGCTCGTCCCGTGCCGTTACGATTGCCATACGCCACGGAAAAGTTCTTTTCCCTTTTACCCGTGCAATATATGACTCACGCTCTTGTACCAACATCTGCAACATTTTATGCCCTCCCTGAATACTGTTTTTAGGATATGGAGCATGGACTCCCTTCAATGTATATTCTTCACCTTCTACAGCCGAAAGATAAAGTCCCGGAAAATCTTCCAAATCAGATTCCGTCAAACACACCTTAATGCCATTTTCTGCTTCCACAACCAGAGGAAGGAACATCAGCCTTTCTTTATCCAAATGAGAAAGCCTGTCCGTTGTATAAGTATTCTCAAAAGAGTTATAAAACTGACAATCAAGATTATGTCTCTGCACACGAGGTACTACATAAGGTACATTTGCTTCAAAGTCTGAAGAAAAGCAATAACTTACATTCTCCGAAACTATATCAAGTACCTTGTTCTCCCTATGGACAAAACGATAAACGATTCCTGTATCATAAGCACGAAACTCCAAACCCCATCCATTCTTAAAGTTCAGAATCAAAGAATTATAGTTATCACGTATTTCACTTCTTCTATAAAAAGGAGAAGCAACCATAGCATTCACCGAATTCCGCTTTGTACTTACCAGACGGGGATTTTCCCCCCAGACAATTCCATTTGTCAGAGTCATCGATAAAGGAGAATCGTTCAAGATTCTATATCCCTCACGAGAGATACTATAGGAAATATACTCTCCGACCTTAATCTCAGTTTGCAACTTTCCATCAGGAGAGAACAGTTCAAACTCCTTATGAGCTTGTACTGTCAATGCCCATAAAATGCATACAAATAGTAATATCTTTTTCATACCTGTCAGTTCACATTAAATATTCATAAGCCTGCGTCAGGAAAACATTGCTGCTACACCCCTGCTGTAAGAGATTCACCATTCTTCAAATTTATACAAGCCGAGGACACATGGTTATCATTCAACTTTTTAACCGTAGTTTTATATACTTTACCACCTGCATTGATGCTTTGGCAGTTTCCAATGAATGAAGCATTCCAGACAATGTCTCTTCCTGTATTATTCTCAAATACTGTAATTTTATTTCCTATATGTTTAACAGTAATATACCCATTAAAAACCGGAACATTTTTCACTTCGACTTCCACTCCATTGTCCGTCAGATGAGAACATGTGGTAATCGTGTTGTTAGAAGAAGAAGGATTGATACCCATCAAACCACCTATACACCCTTCAATCACTCCATACGAAACTTCAGGATATTCACAACGATTCACCAACGGTAAAGTTACTAAATATTTATATGCTTCTTCATCATACCCAAAACGGTAAAGCATTTCCGGAAAATGGGACAAGTTTTCCACATTCCACTCTTTTGACAATATATCATTTATTGAAGCCTTTAAGCGAAAATCATCTTTTATTGCATTAAACCACAATAAGACAGGAACTCCCTCTCCACGATGAAAAGTTTTATCCTCGGTCCAGAATGTCTGGTAATACTGATGTTCCTCATCCCACCATTTATCTTCTATAATATTCTGGTAAGCATCAGCCTTTTTCAAATCATTCCGCGCCGTCACACTATCACCGCATATTGCTGCCATTTGCGCATGAGCCTTATAACCTGCATACATTGAAGCCAGCAAGTCAACCCCCAATGTCAATCCACGGAAATTTTCAACATAGGAAGCCAGTCCCCTGCAAGTATGGAAATTATTGTTCAAATCAAAATTATCAGGTTGGTGCATATACCGAGGCCTGTCCATGATATTTTCAGGTTCCAGCCTCCAGTGCTTTACATACTCATTCAAAGATTTATCATAGAAATTGACAAAACAGGAATCCGTCAGATAATCCTTGTCACCAGTCCATTCATACATTTTCCAACAAGCCTGAATCACATCAAAATTAGCATTCAAATTATACCAAAATTCCTTATCATTGGCATAATCAGCAGGAGCCGGCTTGTCATAACGGTTAATTTCCCAATACGTACACCAGTCCTTACTCTCACTGATATTTTTCGCAAACTTTCCAAACATATTCTTATTATGTTCTGCCAGCCCCAAGATTTGTGCACCGACTGACTGATGAGATACATCACGCATACAAAAAGCTTCACGCTGAGGCAAAGCTGCTTCATACCAATAACCAACAGGGTCACTCCCGTCATGTACATAGGATAGTGCCATCTTTTTTGCCCAATTATATGCATTCTCTAAATTTTTATCCGTTGAAGCAAAAACAGAAGTCTGCTCTAACGGCAATTTTTCAATAGATTTTTTTGTTGAAGAACCAACACAAGCAGAAAGCAGCAAAGCCGAGGTTCCAATCAAAAACATATTCTTCATACCACTATTTCAAATTAACTGTTACAAACCCATCTTTATTCACACTATATACTTTTTTCTTTGTCGCACCCTCCGAAACCATAACCTGCAATTTTCCTGAAGATAAACGTTTCACTTCTATATCAAAGTCTGCCCCAAAAGCACGTACGTGATGCAGTGCCATCTGATTCCATTTTTGCGGAAGGCGAGGAGTCAAAGTAAACGACTTAAATCCAATGGGACGGATACCAAACAAGCCCTCGGTGATGATACGACCATACAAACCGCTTTCTGCTGAAAGATGCCGTTGTTCTCCTTCAGGCCATGCCTCAATGGCATAAGGAACATGTTCACCCAGCAATCGGGTTTTAGAGTAGCGCTGTAAATATTCAGTGGCTTTTTCTGTTTCGCCAGCCGCGTATACTCCCCGCAAAGCATAAAGTGTGGAACGATCCCAAAAAGTCTCGCTTCCTGCTTGTGTAAGCAATCCGTTCTCAGTCCACAATCGAGGTGAAAACAATGCTTGAATAGTACCATCCTTTCGTTCATCGATACCCACTGTCAGAGGAATACAAATCCAGGAACGAAGCACATCATTTCCTTTATAATAGGCATAAGTAGAATAACCTTCTACTGTACTTCCAAAATATGTTTCAATATTCTTGCGTAATGTAGAAGCTTGCTTTCTATAAGTATTTGCCACATTATTTCCCTTTCCTAATTCCTTAGCCAAATATGCAGCCGAAATCAAGGCATCATAATAAAGGGAAGATGTACAAAGATTGGCATCTCCTGAAGGGAAACGATTTTCCAGCTCATCCGTATCCGAAGCTACCACTCCTCCTTCATTCAATTTCCGGTGACAATATTCCAGACACCAGGAAATCAGCGGCCACAGCTCTTCGGCTTCTTCACGGCTTGCACGAGTCAAAGCGTAACGAGAAGCTCCATAAGCAATCATGGCAGCATCTCCACGGTCGCCTACTCCAGCCCAGATATCCAGCCCCTCAGCTACAATTGAACTCGGAATTGGTTTCCAATCATCATTTATAAAACGAGCAAAATGCTTGAAACTATTTAAAGCTGAAACATTTCCGTATTCATAGCCTGTATAAGGGAAATAAGGATTGATATATTCAGCCTGGTCGTTAGCCCAAATGGCTGCATAATACGACTCTCCTCCCGGACCATGCATAGGTCCTCCCTGAGTTTCATAGATACTTTCGCAAGCGCGTATCTTTGAAAATGCAAACATCTGGTTTATCACAGGGTCTGGGGTTTCCAGTACCAGATTATCCATCCAGGAAGCTACTAACGATTCTCTTTTTACCTTCTCTGCACAGGCATCGAGCACAAGGCTGCTGGCTTCTGAATCATGCGCAGAAATGGATGCTGAGAAACGCAAAGTGTCCCCAGGCTGTAAAGTAAAATATCCATTCTGAAGCAGTTTTCCTTCAATAAAATAAGTTCCCTTTACTCCTTTAGACGGATCGGTCCGAGCCACAAAACCATCCTTAGGTATTTCCACTGCCAATGAATTTTTACCTTTATTTATCACCTGATACAGCTCTACCAAGGCTGGAAGCTCTGTAGACGGAAAATATTCACGTACAATCTCCCATTCCCCATAATACCCCTGGTTTACCACACTCTTTACCTGCAACTTCCCTTTTATGCCAAGTTCTTTTACTTTTTCTCCACGTTGCAGACTCCGTCCGTTCACTGTAACTCCAGCAAGCGGATTCCAGTCATACCGACGCATCAGGCTGGCATGTGTATTATTAGGAATGGTTCGCAGACGCGGCCATACCATGCTCTTGTTCAAGCGAAAAGTTCCTTCACTGTCAACTCCATAACGGAGAACTACAGAAACAGTTTTTCCACTCATCTCTATATGATCCTCATGCGGAATATTTTCGTTCACCGACCAGATAATCTGATTATCTGGAGCTATGTGCCAACGAGTTGTCTCGACTGCATTTACTCCTAATGCAGTAAATCCAATTCCACCAATCAAAATTGTTCTAAGTAAATTCATCAATTACAGATTTAAAAATTAAGTATGTACAAACATCAGAAATCTGTTCCTAAATTAAGTTTTATTTTTCATTCAGGAACAGATTTCCTCTACTATTCTTTTACAAATCAGAATATCCCGGATTTTGCTCTAATGCACTATTCTTACGACGCTCATAATTCGGAATAGGAGCCAAATAGTGATTAGGAGAAATAAACTTACGAGGATTACCTACATTCGATATAGTATATGTTTTAGTTCCATCGGCTTTTTTAGTAATCTTAATGCCATGGAATTGTCCCACTTGCGTATCTTCCGCAATTTTCCAACGGCGTACATCAAAATAACGATGTTCCTCAAAGGCCAGTTCCACCTTGCGTTCCTGCTGAATTTTCTTCAACAAAGCATCTCCACTTTCTGTTACATCCGGCAACATGTTTGTAGGATCTTCAGCCATGTTACGGGCTCTTTCACGTACAAAGTTTACATACTGACGAGCTGTTACCTCATCCCCGCAGAAATATTTCGCTTCCGCATAGTTCAAATAAATTTCAGCCAAACGACAATAAATCCAGGGATGATATGCTTTTTCGGACCACAAGTTAATAAGAGCCTCATCCATAAATTTACGGATGGTGTAATGAGTTTCAGAATAATTCCAGTTATCTGTTCCGTACTCACTATCCTTTCCACCTGTTGTACCATCTTCATTGACATAGAACTCAGCTTCTCCATCACGGAATGACTGTCCATCGCATACGATAGAAGCATAGAAACGCGGATCACGATCTTCCCAAGGATTAGCAGTTGTAGTAGTCTTATCATCATACCACTGTGTATCAGGCATTACTCCACCTCTCTTTTCATAACTGTCAACCATTTCCTGAGTTACACAAGTAGCAGAATACCCATGCCAGCCATTCGGACTATTTTCAGCATCAAAGTAATGTCCATATTCTTGATTATAAAGACGCTGGAAAATAATCTCAGGACTTTCAGGATTTAAGAATAACCCTTGATAATCCGGATCCAGATTATTAACTCCCAAGCCTCCACAAAGTTCGATAACTTCTTCTGCAGCATCGGCAGCTTCTTCATAAGTTCTTACTCCCCACCATGGACTGGCAGCATAAAGTAGCATACGACTCTTCATGGCCAAAGCAGCCACTTTTGTCACACGACCAAAATCTGCATCGCTCGCATATTCTTCTGGAAGATAATTAGCAGCGCGGTCAAACCAAGTAACAATAGAATCCACACATTCTTCATAGCTCGCACGCTTGACATTCAAAGCCTCAGCCGTGTCATCCAATTGATAAGATTTTGTTATCATCGGTACTCCTCCATAACGGTTTACCAGTTCCATATAGTAAAGCGCACGGAAGAAGGTTGTTTCTCCAATCAAGTAGTTCTGCTCCGGCTGGTCTACCTTGTTCACATACTCCATGTGCTCAAAGAAGATATTACAGTTCTTGATATTCTCATAATAGGCTTCCCAAATATCAAGGTTACCCAACTGGTCAGGAGTGACCGATCCTTCCAGTACTTGATAAGAATTGTTCCAGTTGAAGTTATTGATTGACTCATCACACGAATACCGTAAAGCTGTATGATCCCATCCAGTTTGCGGAAGGTTATAATTCCGGTGTACGTATGATTTCAGCAGACTTACATCTGAGAACACATCTTCTTCAGTGTAAGTATCCAATGGATCCACATCCAGAATATCGCATGCCGCCATAGAAGCCAGCAATGTTCCGAAGCATATTGTTTTTATAAATGTTGTCTTCATATTCTTAGTTTTCTTAAAAGGTTAGAAAGTCACATTGATGCCAAATGAGTAAGTTCTTGCCAACGGATAAGCCTGACCAAGACCTGTTGCATCCGATTCCGGATCTTGCAGTTTAATCTTATCGAAAGTCAACAAGTTTGTTCCTGACAATGAGAAACGTACATTCTGCAATTTCATTTTTTCTACCCACTTCTGCGGTAAGGTATAGGCAATTTCTACATTCTTCAAGCGAATGAATGAAGCATCATACAACCAAAAATCACTCCAAGGTGTATTAATCACATCGTCTTTATCAAAAGCACGAGGATATTTAGAATTAGGAGTTTCCTCTTCCGAAATCCAGCGATTATAATACAAGTCTTTATCCTGGTTGTAAGAATAAGGAACAATCATCTGTGAAGCTCTGCCTTGTCCGGTCCACATCATGCTTACTTCCAGACCTTTCCATTCAATACCATAATTGATACCATACACAATTTCAGGTACATTTCCCGTTTCGCTGCGAACCTTGTCATTTTCACTGATTACTCCATTATTGTCCACATCTACATATTTGATATCACCCGGCTGTGCTCCCGGCATGTGCACACTGCTGTTTACTTCATCCCAATTCTGATAAATTCCATCAGTCTTATACATCAACCATGTATTAAGCGGTCCCCCGGTTTGTCTTTGCCATTCAGGAATATTAGCCGCTTCATCAAAGAACTTAATCTTGTTACGGGCAAAAGTAAAGTTACCTCCAATGTAATAATTTACTTCTCCGATTTTATTACGATGATTCAGCATAATTTCAATACCCTGATTATTTACTTCTCCCAGATTTTCATCAGGCAATGTATTTCCCAATCCTGTGTATGAAGGTATAGAAGCCTGTCTTGCAGTCAGAATATCTTTACGGTTCTGGAAGAAATATTCCACAGTAAATCCTAACATACCATTCCAGAAATTACCATCAACAGCCACATTCTTAGAATCAACTTTTTCCCAGGTTACATTAGGATTAGCAAGTACGCCCGGATAAATTGCCTTGCCTATGGAAGGAGTTTTTCCAAGAATAGCTCCATCCTCCATCACATACGGATTAATATATTGGAATGGATCAATCCGGTCATTACCTAATTTACCCCATGAAGCACGTAACTTCAAGTCATTGATAAACGGTGCCTTTTCTTTTATAAAACGTTCTTCACTCAAACGCCACCCAACAGACAATCCTGGGAAAGTACCCCAACGATGGCCGGGTGCAAAATTCATAGAACCATCACGACGAATAGAGAATTCAAACATATAACGGTCTTTCAGGGTGTAATTCAAACGCCCGAAGAAATTCTGTCTGACAGAAACATAACCGCTGCCAGAGTTTGTCTTTTCCTTATCACCGCCAAAACTTAAGTAATCCAGTTTACTGTTCAGGAAGTAATTTCGAAATGCTTCAAATACCTCTCCGTCATATTTATTCTGTTCATAAGCTACAAAGGCACTGATATGATGGTCACCAAAAGTGCGATCATAATTCAGTTTCAAGTGCAGCGTACGCGAAAGGCTATTTTCATGTGATTGTGTCAACTTGATAGTACCTCCTTTCGGATTGGTTGTCTGCTTGATATAATCCTGAGTAGTAGGATCATAATGATAAGTATCCCATACGTCTATTAAATATTTCTCATTACGGAAATGGAAATTAAAGGCACCATATCCAGACAAAGACAAGCCTTCAGTAATCCAAGGCAGTTTCAAATCAAAAGTAAACTTAGAATTCACAAAATAATCATCTACCTTATCATAACCCGTATCTTTTCCTGAAACCAATAAAGCAGGGTTATTACCCTGATTAATACCTGGACCCGGTAAACCGTTCGGATAATAATCGTACAAGTAAGGATAAGCATTGGTAGTTTCCCAAAAAATTTCATCGGAATCAAAAATACCCATATTACGACGTTCTTTACGTCCGTCTAAATCCACCCCAATCTTCAAATTTTTACTTACTTGTGCGTCTATATTTGAACGTACCTGATAAGTATTATAATTAAATACTGTATTTCTATACATCGGCTCCTGATAAGAATAGTCTCCTGAAACATAATATTTTATCTTATCCGTTCCTCCATTGATAGAAAGAGAATGACGGGTCTGAGGAGCAACATTACGAAATACAGCTTTCATCCAATCAGTATCTCCATACTGAAGTCTATCAATAGTTCCATCCAGATAGCCTTCTTTTATATTCTCATAAAGTGGAGCTTCTCCTTTATATTTACGAACCTCATCTGAATAAGTCATATATTCATAGGCATTCATTAAATCAGGGACACGGGTATTTTGTGTCAACGACACAGAACCACTATAATTTACCATTGGTTTATCATTGCCTGATGATCCACGCTTTGTAGTAACCAAAATCACACCATTTGCCGCTTGAGAACCATAAATAGCAGCTGAAGCATCTTTCAATACATTAATCGATTCTATGTCATTCGGGTTTATACGCTCCAAATTGCTAAGGCCATTATTAGGATCAGCTACTCCATCAATTACAACCAATGGATTCGTATCACCCAAAGTACCCATACCACGAATATAAATCTTGGAGGCATCGTTACCCGGCTCACCCGAACGGTTGGTTGCGACAACACCCGGTATTTTACCTGCGAATGTATTCGTAATATTGGCATTACCTGTTGTCTTCAAATCGCTCCCTTTGACAGTTGCGACAGAACCGGTCACTGTGGCTTTTTTCTGCACACCATAACCTACAACCACCACTTCCTCCAACACTTCTGTATCTTCTCCCAACTGGATTTTCTGAGGTTGAGCCGTGGCTTTTATTTCAACAGACTGATAGCCGATATACGAAATTTCCAGTAAAGACCCAGCAGGTGCCTGCAAGGTATAATTTCCATCCAAATCAGTGATGACTCCATTAGTCGTACCCTTCACAATGACATTCGCTCCAATAATCGGCTCTCCTGTCTTTTTGTCTACTACCGTACCTTTCAGTGTCACATTTTGCTGAGTAACCGCTAAAGATACAGCCGCATCATTCGTTTCGGGAACTGCCAAGCCCGGCAGAACTCCCCATGCCAGCATACCTGCCATCAGAATATGCCTGCATTTTGAAGTTGATTGAAATGTTTTCATTAGATTAGGTAATTAAAACAGGTTAATATATTATTTAATAATAGCTACATAGCCACCTCCATCATACATGCTGATTGTGATGGTATCTCCTTGTTTCACTTTCTTTGTACGACAAGCAAAGTCCTGTGCTTGCAGGTCTACATTCACACCATCTTCCCAACAAGTCAGTGTCTTGTTTCCTTTAATAAAATCAAGAGTGATATCAAACTTCTGCCCTTTCTTTCCAACCATACCTCCAATAAACCAAGTATTACCAGAGCGACGTGCCACCACAATATACTCGCCTACAGATGCTTTCAAAACGCGTGTCTCATCCCAAACTACCGGAACCTGACTCAAGAATTCCATACATTTTTCTTCACGGTAATAATTTGACGGAGAATCGGCCAACATCTGAAGTGGACTCTCATAAACGACATACATACCCAATTGATGACAACGTGTCCCAATAGAAGCTGGTAAATTAAACCAAACCTTATGGTCTTTCTCATGGAAATTAATCATGGCTCCCGGTGTATAATCCATCGGACCTGCTACCATACGAGTAAAAGGTAATGTCACATTGTGTTCCGGAGTAACAAAGCTTCCCCATTTATGATTTTCCAAACCTGCCACACCTTCCGAACTCAATACATTCGGGAATGTTCTCAACCAACCAGTTGGCTTATAAGCTCCATGAAAATCAACCAACATTCTGTGGGCTGCAGCCTTTCGCGCTACCGTATAATAAAAATCAACCATCGCTTGATCATCACGATTCATGAAGTCCATTTTAATACCTTTGATTCCCCATTTACTAAACAAGGCGAAGGCCTCGTCCAGTTTCTCACGAAATGGAGCCCATGAAACCCATAAAATCAAACCTACATTCTTCTTTTTCCCGTATGCAACCAATTCTTCCATATCAATCTCCGGAACTGTTTTCGTCACATCCCATGCTTCTGACCAACCGTCATCAAGCACCACATATTCAATACCGTATTTAGAAGCAAAATCTATATAATATTTATAAGTGTCATTATTTACTCCACATTTGAAGTCAACACCTGTCAAGATCAATGCATTATACCAGTCCCATGCAATCTTTCCCGGTTTAACCCAAGAAAAATCTCCCTGTGACTCTGGAGCCAATTTATATATCAACTGATTTGTTACAAGATTAGCATCATTTTCTGCAACAATCATGGCCCGCCAAGGATAATTACGGGTTCCATTTACTCTTGCTATATAATCAGCCCGCTTAGTAGGGAAAATCTGACGATCGTCTGTTTTTTCTTCTTCCAAAGAATAAGCAGCAAATTTTCCAGCCAGTTCATATTTTCCCTGTTTCTTCAAGAACATCCCCGGATAACTTTCCAAATCAGATTCACTGATAAAGATACGTGCCTGATCATCTACCTTAATCAGTACAGGAGTACTGCAAAAACGGTCAGTTCCAATTTCTGACAATTTCATCGGTTTAAACAAAGGCTGCTGTGCAGACAATATAGTTCTTTCTTCTGGGAAAAGTGTATTATAATCTTCCGGGAAACAATAGTCCACCTCTTCACTGATTACCTTCAGCGAGTCAGCAAAATCTGTATGGAAGCGATAAGCTAATCCGTCATTATATACACGAAAATACAGTTTATACTGATCAGCATTTAATACCATTTCATTGTAGTGATCTCTAATTTTATCACTTTTTTGACGGACAACAGGTGTCAACATCTGGTCTTCCGTGCGATGCTGAACATCTTTTACCTTCATATTGCGGCCAATCACCACCCCATTATCAAAAGTCATAGATAAAGGAGAAGGATTCAAAATAGTTTTACCATTGAAAGTTACAGAATACGTAGTAGTAGCTCCTGTTTCTACATTCACAAGGATGCGTTCATCCGGAGATTTCACTGTATAGTTCTCCGCAAACATTGCAGCACTGGATGCCAGCAACAAAAAGAATAAAGTCTTTCTCATATTAGTTCTTTTTATTTGTTAACTCTGATAGCAAAAGTACAATAAGCCTCCCATGAACATGAAACGAAATATCCAAACTACAGCTGCAAATGTCCACAAGAGAAATTCTATTGTCCATAATTTGAACTCTATTATCCAAAATAATCATACAAATAACTGAATATAAACATTTTACAAATACTCAATTATTCATCAAAAAAAATGCCATGTAATTGACCGTACCATCGTTGTCGTTCCACGATTTACTACGGTCAATTGCACATTCTACTTATTTTTATTATTTTCGCCCTTCGAAATGATTGACCAAGCTACCATAGACCGAATACTGGATGCGGCACAAATAGTAGATGTGGTATCCGAATTTGTCACACTTCGCCGAAGAGGGGTGAACTACATCGGCCTATGCCCGTTTCACAACGAAAAGACCCCTTCGTTCAGTGTCTCGCCCAGCAAGGGATTGTGCAAATGCTTCAGCTGCGGAAAAGGAGGCAACGTGGTGCATTTCATTATGGAACACGAACAGCTCTCCTACTACGAGGCGCTGAAATGGCTGGCCAGAAAATACAACATCGAAATTAAGGAACGCGAGCTCACCGAAGAAGAAAAGCAGGCACACAGTCTGCGTGAAAGCTTGTTCGTGGTCAATCAGTTTGCTGCCGAATATTTCCAAGACATCCTCTACAATCACATCGACGGGCAGCGCATCGGTATGACGTACCTGCGCAGCCGTGGTTTCCGCGACGACATCATCAAGAAATTCCAGTTGGGATATAGCTTGGACAACCGGGACGCACTGGCCCGCACAGCCTTGCAAAAAGGCTACAAGGAAGAGTTTCTTGTCAAGACCGGGCTCTGTTACCGCAAAGACGACGGTTCCTTGCACGACCGTTTTTGGGGACGTGTCATTTTCCCCGTACATACCTTATCGGGCAAAGTGGTAGCCTTCGGCGGACGTGTGTTGAGCGCGGCCACCAAGAACGTGCAGATGAAGTATGTTAATTCTCCGGAATCGGAAATCTATCATAAAAGCCGGGAACTCTACGGCATCTACTTTGCCAAGCAGGAAATTGTCCGCCAGGACCGCTGTTTCCTGGTAGAAGGTTATACCGACGTCATTTCCATGCACCAAAGTGGCATCGAAAATGTAGTAGCTTCCTCAGGTACAGCTCTGACTCCCGACCAGATACGGCTGATACACCGTTTCACCAACAACATCACCGTGTTGTATGACGGTGACGGAGCCGGCATCAAGGCCAGCATACGAGGTATCGACATGCTGTTGGAAGAAGGAATGAACGTCAAGGTCTGCCTGTTGCCAGACGGAGATGACCCGGACAGTTTTGCCCGCAAGCACAATGCCACCGACTACCAGGCTTATATCAACGAGCACGAAGTCGATTTCATCCGGTTCAAGACCAACCTGCTGATGGAAGAAGCGGGCAAAGACCCCATCAAACGGGCCAGCCTGATTTCCAGCATCGTCAAAAGCATCTCGGTGATTCCGGATGCCATTGTCCGTTCTGTTTACACACGTGAGTGCAGCCAGCTCCTGCAAATGGAAGAGAAGGTGCTGATAGAAGCTGTAGCCAAACTCATGGAACAGGCGCAGGAAAACAAGTTCAAGGAAAACCAGCGCAAACAACAGCAAGCCCTCAGGGAACAGCAGGTGTCTCAAGAGAAAACAGAATCGCCTGCCATTCCGGCCAGTCCCACTGAAAAACAGGAATCACCTGTTCCGCAGGAAAATCCGATGACTTCACCGACAACTTCGACAGATGCGCAACCGGAGGCTCCTGCAACGACAGCCACTGCCTCAGCGGATGAATACCTCTCTTACATTCCACTGGAAGGAAACGAACAGAAAGTGTTCTACCAGCGGGAACAGGCACTGATACGCATGCTGATCCGCTATGGCGAGAAAGTCATGTGTTATTTGGAAAATGAAAACGGAGAAGAACAGCCGCTCACGGTGATAGAGTGTATTTCTTCGAGCTTAAAGGAAGACGAATTACAGTTTCATAGTGCATTGGACCGCCGTATCCTCAAAGAAGCGGAAACACACTTGCAAGAACCGGGATTTGTGGCTGAACGCTACTTTCTGAGTCATCCCGACGCGGATATCAGCAAACTGGCAGCCGAAATGGTCAGCGACCGCTATCAACTGAGCAAATACCATTCCAAAGGACAGAAAATCATTACCGATGAAGAACGGTTGTATGAACTGGTTCCCCGTCTGCTGATTGATTTCAAGATTTCAATTGTGGAAGAAGAAATGAAGCACACACTGCAGGCCTTGAACAATCCAGACATCTACAACGACCCGCAAAAGTGCCAGGAAATCATGAAGCATTACCAAGACTTGCAGAAGATACAGATTCCGATGCTTCAGAAAGCGGGAGACCGTGTCGTATTACCTCCCAGCCTATAAAAAAACTATTTCCCCTTTTTCATACGCAGAAGGGGAAATAGCACATCAATTAATATTTGGCCCGAATCAGGTTCATAAACTCTTCACGCGTCTTTGCCTGATTGAACGCACCGGTAAAATCGGAAGTAGTGGTCACTGAATTCTGTTTTTCCACCCCTCTCATCTGCATGCACATGTGTTTGGCTTCTACCACCACCATTACACCTAATGGATTTAATGTTTCTTGAATGCACTCCTTAATCTGAAGTGTCATGCGTTCCTGCACTTGCAAGCGATGGGAAAAAATATCGACCACACGGGCAATCTTACTCAACCCCGTGATATATCCGTTCGGAATGTAAGCCACATGTGCCTTTCCATAAAACGGCAACATGTGATGCTCGCACATGGAAAAGAAATCAATGTCCTTCACAATCACCATCTGGCTGTAAGGCTCCTTGAACTTCGCCGCATTCAGCACCTCTCTCGGATCCATTTCATATCCGCGAGTCAGTGTCAGCATGGCCTTGGCCACACGTTCTGGAGTTTTCAACAACCCTTCGCGCTCCGGGTCTTCTCCCAGCAAAGAAAGAATCTCTTTGTAATGGCCCATCAGCTTTTCCACCTTTTCCTGTGGCCAGTTTATCGAATTGGTATCTGTCATCATTATTCTATAGGTATATTAATCTGTTCGCGCACAATAGATACTTCCTTGAAAACTCCTGTCGCCTTCAATTTACGCATGGTAACATGTGCTTCTTCAATACTCTTGAAGTCTCCCACCCTGCACAACCAACGTGGAGGCTGGAAATAAGTATAAACCGGCAAGTCCGGAAATTCCTCTTTTACTTTTGCCGCTACATTGTTCGCCTCACTGCGTGCCTGACGGGAATTATTTCCGGCATACACCTGTACACGAAAACCGCGGGCCTTCAATGTCTTCACCGGTTCTGAGCTTGTAGACCGTACATAGCGTTTCCCTATCAGAGAAGTAATCTGTGCATCCTGGTGTACAGTGACCACTCCTTCACCCGCCCGACGGGTTTGCAAACTTTCAATAATGTTTCGTTGGGCATAACTCCCACTGACACATAATAAAGAAACAATGAATAAAAAATATTTCAGCATAACCGGATTTTTAAATAGACATAGAAAACAAAAGTCAATTGAGCACAGAGGGAAGGAATGACACTGCACGTCCTCATCTCTCTGTGCTCAAGCAATTCCTGATTAATTCAGAGATTGGAAATTATTTAAAAGCATCGATGATACCTTTGAAGTCAGCAGCCTTCAAAGCAGCACCACCAATCAAACCACCATCTACATCCGGATTTGCAAACAATTCTTTTGCATTTGTCGGCTTGCAGCTACCACCGTACAGGATAGAAGTGTTTTCAGCTACTTCTTTACCATATTTAGCAGCTACCAAAGAACGGATGTGAGCGTGGATTTCCTGAGCCTGCTGCGGAGTAGCAGTCTTACCAGTACCGATAGCCCAAACCGGTTCGTAAGCCAAGATGATCTTGCTGAAGTCTTCAGCAGACAAAGAGAATACAGAAGCCAGCTGAGCTTCTACTACTTCATTCTGCTTGTTAGCTTCACGTTCTTCCAATACTTCACCGATACAGAAAATCGGCTTCAGGTTGTTAGCCAAAGCCAATTTAACTTTTTCAGCCAGGATTTCTACTGTTTCATGGTAGTAAGCACGACGTTCTGAGTGACCCAAGATTACATACTGAGCACCTGTAGATGCAACCATTTCAGCAGAAACTTCACCAGTGTAAGCACCAGAAGCTTTGTCTGCGCAGTTTTCAGCACCTACACCAATGATAGAGCTGTCTACCAAAGGAGTAACAGAAGCCAAGTGAATAAACGGAGTACAGATGATTACGTCGCAGTTAGGTTTGTCTGCAGTCAACACTTCGTTCAATTCTTTTGCCAAAGCAATACCTTCCTGCAGGTTCTTATTCATTTTCCAGTTACCTGCTACAATGTTTTTTCTCATTTTGTTTTAATTTTAAAGGGTTAGTTATAATGTTTCTTTTTCCTTTTCTTTCTCTCGGCGGGCCTTGATACGCAACCAGATCAAATCGATGATGGTAAACAACAACAACGGTCCCAAGAACCAAAGTGCCACCTCTACAATCTTATGTACATTTGTCTCAGGACTCCACGTACTGAAAGGGAGACGCTCCAACGGGGCATTTAACTGGTATTCGTCGGGTAAATTAGAGACACTCCATTTACGCAACACTACCCCTTTTTTCAACAACATCAATCCCGGATTCGAACGAATCATGGTCTTCAGCGTGATTTCATCCATCAAGGCAAAAGGATATTCAGCTCCTGTATTTTCCTGCCATTCCATAATATCCTGTTCCGAAGAGGCTGTCAGGCAAAGAAAACGGTAACCGTGCTCCACGCTGTAGTCGTAGACTTGATTAATCAAATCCATCCCGCTGTCGTCAGCCTGCTTCAACCAAGGAGCGACAAGCAGAAATGTATATTGGTCACTCTGCAAAATATCTTCCGTCAGATCTTCTCCAGTTTCCAACGACGTAATAGAGAAATCATGAATCGGAGGTTCATAACCTTTCTCCTTTACTCGGGTTTTTGAATCCACGAAAGTCCATGTAGAATCAGTAGGGAAATTATCAATGGTGAATTCCTGCTCTTTTCCGTTCTTGGAATAAATGAAAATGGTTTCATATACCGTGGGCTTTTCCCCTTCGGGAATGCTCATACCTTTCTGGATATCAGCACCTACGTGATAAGGCCGAAAATCGAAGACTGGCAAATAACGAAGATTGAACAAGGTAAAGAAGATAATAAACACAATGCTGTACAGCGAAATCAACCAGTCTACTTTTGTTGTCACCAGTTTGAATATATACCGTTTCCATCGAAACACCGAAATGGCTGCTACCAGCAAAACAATGTTCTTGAAGAAGGTTTCCCAGTTCGTCAGAACCACTACATCTCCAAAACATCCGCAGTCGGATATCGGATTGGCTATGGCAAGCCACAACGTCAGCGGAGTCATGAAAGACATAACCAGCAACACCAACAAAGGAGCCACCCGACGCCGGATACCAAAAAACAAGTAAATACCTATGATAAATTCCAGTAGAGCAAACAACATTGCCACCGCATACGGCACATTCCCTTTGCTCAAGCCTAAAAAGCCCCATGCTTCCAGATAATCCTGCACCTTGTAAACAGTGCCTAAAGGATCATTTGCTTTTACAAATCCGGAAAACAAAAAGACGACGGCCAGCAGAAAGCGGCAGAAGTTACTCCAGACTACAATGACTCTATGTAAATACTTATTCTCCAAATTCTAACTTTATCAACCCAAATACGGCATAATTAATCATATCCATGTAATTGGCATCCACACCTTCCGATACCAATGTCTCTCCTTTTAAAGATTCAATCTGCTTGGTCCGGTAAATCTTCATCAGAATCAAATCAGTATACGAAGTGATACGCATGCTGCGCCAGGCCTCATCATAATCATGATTCTTCGCGAGCATCAGTTCCAATGCCTTCTTGGCATAGATGTCATACAACTCCAAAGCACGTTCTTCCGTAATGTCTTCCTTCTCGGCATATCCCAGTTCCAATTGAATCAGCCCAATGATGCCATAATTGACAATAGCGATAAACTCCGGACGGATACCTTCGTTCACCAAAGAAACGCCTTTTACCTCTATACTGCGAATACGATTGGCCTTGATAAAAATCTGGTCTGTCACAGAGGATGGACGCATGATGCGCCACGCAGCCCCGTAATCATGCAACTTCTTGGCAAACAAGTCGCGGCAGACAGCGATTACATGTTCAAATTGTTTTTTGGTTTCTTCCATCTTTTATGTGAGAATGTGTGGCAAAGTTACTGTTTTTTCACAGAGCACACAATAATAAGAGACATAAAAAATGCCATTTCATACAGACCTTCCAGCTGTATGAAATGGCTATTTCTATTACAAATGTATTCTACTTATCAAGAGCATCTCAAGACTTGTCCGATACGCAAGGTAGTGGTACGCTTGATACCGTTAATCTGGCACAAACGGTCGATAGACACATGATACAAACGGGAAATGCGTCCCAACGTATCTCCTTTACGAATCTTGTGATAACGGATAGCTGATTTTTCTGCTTCTGCAGCTCCAGACTTTCCTGATTTCACAGCAGCCAATGCCCGCGTACGCTGATAGGCATAACGGTTGGCACCACGTACAAACAAATAGCTGTCTGCCACAATATCCTGATTGGGGAAATCAAACATAAATTCCGGATTGATGACTTCACCCAAGAAACGAGTCTCAAAATGAAGGTGTGAACCCGTAGAACGACCGGTATTTCCACCCAAGCCGATAGGATCTCCTGCCTTTACATACTGGTCTTCTGCCACAATTTGTTTCGACAAGTGACCATAAATGGTTTCCAAACCGTTGTCATGACGAATCACTACATACTTTCCGTATCCTCTACGTTCATATTTTACCATACGAACACGTCCGTCGAATGCAGCACGGATTGTATCGCCGATATAGACTTTAATGTCCAATCCGTTGTGCATACGCCGCCAGCGAGGACCGCATTTAGAAGTAATGATTGTATGAGTTGTCGGCATACAGAAACCGGTAAGATCAATTCGGAAACTATCTGGAACCTGAGTACCACCGTACGCATGAACGCGATCATTGTTCCAGTTGGGATAAAGACTATAAGCAGGATATACTGCCTGTTCAGCTTTAATCTGACGAATCAAGGCCAGTGAATCAACTGCTTTCAATTTTCTGTCGATAGGCGCCTGACGAGCGAGAAGATCTTGTCCCGAGACACTGATACTCACCATTGCCAAAGCGGCCATCGCTACTGTTCTAATGCATTTTAATATCATTCCATCTATATTTTTCAGCTAGTATCCGTCGGTTGGTTTTCGTGATATAAAATATTCCAGTCCGACCTCCAAATAGAATACCACTACTGGTTAAAAACAATTCAAAATCAGAATGCATATTTCCGAAATATGCCTTTCGTTTTAAAAACAACGTTCCAAAGATAAAATTTTTTCGTCATACCCGGTTGCCTGGTTAACTATTTTTTATGTATTTTCATACGCCCCGACACGAATTGATGTTGTAAAACATAAGAGCCAACCACACAAAAGATTAAACAAGATTACTTAGACAAAGCATTCAGCTTGTTTTGCATAACGAATTTACCGTCCTCCCACTCATAACGTAAAGGAGTAGATACAATATAACGTTTCAACTCGTCTGCTGTCTTCTTGTCCAAATAATCGGGAGTAGAATAAGTAATTGAGAGAACGGGCTGGTCAGCCGACAAGGAAGCAGTCCACAAATACATGTCGGCATAAGTCCGGAGGTTTCTCAACGAATCAGTCTGCACATCAGACTGCGGCTTGACATAAAACTCGTCTTCTTCTGGAAGCTGAATAAAATCACTCAGCGGCAACTCTTTCCAGTTGGTATCATAAAATGCAATCCGACTGTCTCCAGCAGGAGCGAAATAAGTAGATACAGCACAAATCACCTTGACAGAATCATTCAACGGCAGCAGTTTCAGTTCCAGCGTACTGGCCGAACTACTTTTCAAAAACAAATAATCCGACGTCAGTTTTGTCATTTCCGAAGTGTTTCCAAAACGATTTTTCACCTCTGCCTTCATACCACTTTCCAGAAAATCGCCAAAATCGGCCCTGTTTACTTCTGTCAGGAACGGAGACAAAGAATCAGGCATTGCCACAAACAATGTTTTCAAATCCTGGGCACATATGCCTCCGCATATTCCCAATATAAACCATATAATTAAAAGACGTTTCATAACCTACTTCTTCAAAAAGTGCCCAAATATACAATTATTTTCTTTAGTGCATACAAGGAATCCGTTTTCTCTTATCCCTTTCCATTCCGTCGTTTCAAGAAATCAGTCGGACTTTCCCCAAAATACTCCTTGTAGCACCGAGTGAAATAGGAAGGAGAACTGAACCCCACCTCGTACGTAATTTCAGCCACAGTCTTTTCTGTAGAAGCCAGCAACGATACAGCCTTCTTCAACCGAGCTATACGCAATAACTCATTAGGTGAATAACCGGTCAAAGCTTTGGCCTTACGATATAACTGTACGCGTCCTAACCCCAACTCTGTGCCTAAGAATTCTACGCTGAGATTGGAATCTCCCATTTTTTCATCAATCAACCCTTTCAATTTTTCCACAAATCCTTTATCCATATCGCTTAAAGACTGCTTCTGGATTGTAGCAATCGAATCTCCCAAGGATTTCAACCGTTTACGGTTATCTATCAGATTCCGGATACGGGTCAACAAGACCTTGGCATTAAACGGCTTGGTAAGGTAAGCATCAGCTCCAGAATCATACCCTTGAATACGTTGCTCATCCATGGTATAAGCCGTCAGCATCAATATTGGTATATGGGAAGTCTGAATCTCATTTTTCAATCGGCGACAGCATTCAATACCATCCATTACAGGCATCATAATATCACAAATTATGACATCGGGTACATATTTCATCGCTTGACGGATACCGTCTTGTCCATTGACGGCCTCTATGACCGTATAACGATCCCGTAACAGCATCTCTGTATACTCTCGCACATCCTGGTTGTCATCAATTACCAGGACGATTTCTTTCTCTGCTGTTCCATCCGTCTCAATCGTTTTCGGCAATTGGTGCAAAGTTTCCAGTCCAGCATCCAAAACGGCCCCTTCCTGCAGATTCTTCAACGATTCGTTTTTTTCAATAATCTCTTCCACTTCTCCTTCCTGTTTCATTGGAAGTTCCACAAAAAAGCAGGTACCTTTTCCCTCCGTACTGTCCACTATCACATTTCCATGATGCAAATGCACAAAAGCCTCTACCAGAGCCAGTCCCAAACCTGACCCCGTATGCTGCATGTCAATCTGATAGAAACGTTCAAACACATGACGGGCATGATCTTCCGACATACCAATACCCGTATCACTTACTTTCAAACGCAAAAAGCGCAACTGCTTCTTTTCTATTTGAGACAGTTCTACCTTTATTTCTCCCTTTTCAGGAGTGAATTTAAACGCATTCGACAACAAATTATAAATGATACGTTCCATCTTCTCCACATCGGCTATCATCACATAATCTGCGGCATCTCCTTCTGCGGACACCGTAAAATGGATATGCTTTCTGGATGCCAATACATGGAAAGCCTCAGTCCACTCTCTAACTCCTGCAAGTATATTAAATTCTGAAAGACGCAAATGCAACTTTCCATGTTCATACTTCTGGAAATCCAGAATCTGCGTAATCAGTCTCAACAGAATCGATACGTTTCGCTGCACAATCTCCAGCATTTTCCGTTCTCGGTCTCCCAATTGTTTTTCCTCTAACAGCTGATTTACCGGATCGGCAATCAAGGTCAACGGCGTACGGAAATCATGCGACACACTGGTAAAAAAAGCCAATTTGGCATGGGTGGCATCTTCCAGTTGCCGAGACAATTCAATCAACTGGTCACGCTGTTCCTGTAGCTGGTCACGCTGCTGTTCCAGCTGTTTCTTCTGCGTGGACAATTCTGTGTTCATCCGATTCTTCACCCAAAAAGCACGTACCAAGAAAAACATCAGAAATCCCACCAACACCAAGATTACCACACAAGCATACAGAAACATTTTTTGTGCGGAATAACGAAGGAAATAATCATCCAACCGGTTATGAAGCAATTCTATCTTATGGTCTAAAGCAAAAATATGTTCCGTCTGCAATTGCATAATCCGGGCATTACCCTTATCCACAGCGGCCGTTGACAAATAATTTTCCCGTTCATACTTCTGTCCTTTCAAGATAGCCATCGCCACTTGCATCACCTTATCTCCACCTGTAGGATAAATAAAGGTTGCAGTCAATTCCCCTTTAGCTACACTTTCCACTCCATACCCTTTCCCTGCCACTGCATCGATTCCAATAAACAGAATTTCTTTTTCACGCTTCTGGCGTCGCGCCTCCTGATAAGCCCCCATTGCCATTCGGTCATTTTGCGCTACAATCAGGTCAATCTGATCATGATTTCTTAGAATCGTATCGACTACCATCCTTGCCTTATCCTGAAACCAACCAGCATCTGCAGAAGCCACAATCTTTATATCAGACGTTTTTTTCAGAGCATCCATCATGCCACGATGACGTTCAATAGCGGGAGTAGAAGCTTTCAGTCCCGTGATTTCCACCACTTTTCCTTTTCCATGCAAGGCATTGACAATATATTCGCCCACCTTCTTTCCCACTTCATAATTATCGGCTCCTACGTATGCAGTGTATTTATCGGAGTGAATTCTCCGGTCTACCAATACTACCGGAATACCTGCTTCATACGCTTCTTCAAGCACAGGAGCGATTGCTCCCGCCTCATTGGGTGCCACAATAATCAGATTTACTCTTTGACGAATAAATTCTTTGATATCATTGATCTGCCGTGCATTATCATCCTGCGCCTGACGAATCTTTACCTTTACTCCAGGATAAAACAAAGCCTCACGCAGAATCTCCTTATTCATCTGCACACGCCACTCATCATTGCTGCACTGTGAAACTCCAATAATATATTTAGACCTTCCTCTATTGCAAGCCATTAACAAACATACAAGAAAAAAGAGCAAAAGGTATTTATGCCATCGATGTCTCATGGAATTCATATTAAGTTAACGTGAGTTCGATATAAAATTAGAAAATAGACAGTTGTCCGTCATTGACAAAGTTTACATCAATGGCGGGCTTCTTTTCAAAAAAGCAATATGCTGCTATAGCCGACAAAGAGTTGGCTATAAAG
>NZ_JACJKA010000088.1 GCF_016900355.1 Bacteroides mediterraneensis
AGGCTAAGAATCGAAAGAAACAGAAAAAGCATGATATCTCTTTTGAAACTGCAAGCCTTGTATTTGAAGATCCTCTGCGGATCTCAATCCAAGACAGACATACCAATGGCGAAGAACGTTGGCAAACCATTGGTAGGGTAAAAGGCGTACTAATGCTGTTAGTTGCTCACACCATCTTTGATGAAGATGACTGTGAAATCATACGAATTATTAGTGCAAGACAAGTCACTAAAGCGGAGCGAAATCAATATGAGCATGGTTAGATATACACGCAAAGAGCTGAATGAAAACTTCAGTGACAAGCAAGATGCTGAAATTAAACGCTTGCTTGCTAAGGGAACTGTGCCTGATGATCAATTAGACCTATCTGATATTCCAGAAATAACCGACTGGAGTAATGCAGTTCGTCATGGGCAAGTTTATCGTCCAGTGAAGCAACAGAC
>NZ_JACJKA010000089.1 GCF_016900355.1 Bacteroides mediterraneensis
CTTTATTAATAAGCAGGGGGATGGTGTTAATTTAATCTTTTTAGGCTAAAAATTTAGGGTTAGCTTCAACCCCGAAGGCGCGGGCCAATTCTTTTAGCTGGTCATCCGTAATTTTTTGCTTGATTTGCCCGCCTTGCGCCATAATTTGGCTGTAGATTAAGGCGGCCTTTTCAACGGTTTCGATTAAACCAAAGGTTTCGTCTAGGTCAGCTCCGACCGCAAAGATGCCGTGGTGGGGCCACATGACCACCCGGTAAGCTGCCATTTTGGCCGCGGTCTTTGCGCCAATCTCGTTGGTGCCAGGGGTCATGTAGGGGATGATACCAACCCCTTCTGGAAAGACCACCAAGGATTCGGCCTGTATTTGCCATAAGAGCCGACTGAGCTTGCGTTCATCTAAGTCTTGGGTAAAGGATAAGGCGATAAAGTTAGTTGGATGGCAG
>NZ_JACJKA010000090.1 GCF_016900355.1 Bacteroides mediterraneensis
CGCTGATGGGCTTGTCGTTCGCATCCGTGAGCGAGATGTCGAAGATGAAGGAGTTCTTGTCCTGCTGGGTCTGGTCGGAGCCGTTGGTCCAGTCGACCGTCTTCTTGATCTCGAGGGAGCCGGGCATCGGGTAGCTGATCTTGCCGTTATTGCCGAGCGCCTGGGAAACCTCGTTGACGCCACTCCAGGAAGGAACGAGAGCGGTTTCGGCGGTGTCGGTTTTATTCTCAAACTTGTCGGTGTTGAGCGTGGCAGGACGGTCGGTGCGCTGGGTGTGCGCCGGCATGTAGGCGTTGCCGTACCCGCTGCCCGACTGAACGAAGGCGATGTGGCTGAACTCGGAGCCGTCGCGGTTGACGGCAACGGACGTCGTACGCTGCTCATAGCCGCCGTTTTCGGTCTGCACGTAGTAGGTGTCCTGATAGTAAACCTTATTG
>NZ_JACJKA010000091.1 GCF_016900355.1 Bacteroides mediterraneensis
CTCGAGCTCGTGCGCGCCATCTCGGGCCGGTCGGGCGTCACCGTGGTCACGGACGACTTCACGATCGCGGACTACGTTGACCGCTCCGCGCCCTCGCTCGACGTCATCATGCTCGGCGGCGGCCTGCGCAAGGGCCACCGCTACACGGCCGGGCCGCTCGCACTGCGCACGCTGGAGATGCTCCACCCCGACAAGGCGTTCGTGACGCCCACCTCCTACGTGCCCGGGCGCGGCCTCATGACCAACAACCAGGACATGGCCGAGCTCAAGCGCGCGTTTCTGTCCTGCGCGGGTCGGACCTTCGTGCTGATGGACCAGAGCAAGGTGGGCGCGCCGGGCCTGCTGTGGTTTGGCACGCTGTCCAGCGCGGAGGCCGTCGTCATGGACGCCGATCCCGGAGGCGTGGTGGCCGCCGACGCCGCCGAGCTGGGGTGTGA
>NZ_JACJKA010000092.1 GCF_016900355.1 Bacteroides mediterraneensis
GCTCGCCGCCCGTGCCGCGGCCGACCTGACGGAAGATCGCCGGGATGACCATGACCACCACGAGCACGCCCACCCACGTGGACGGGATCCAGCGGCCCACCACGAAGAGCAGGCCGAGCACGCACCAGAAGACGGCCGAGCCGACGCGCTTCTCGTTGGTCTTGTCCGTCAGGTTGCGCAGGCCCGCGTAGATGGCCACCACGCCGATCAGGATGTAGACGACCTCGAGCAGCTTATCGGAGAGCGTCACGTCGGCGCTCTGGAAGAACTGGATGAACTCCGCCATGGCTACTCACCGTCCTTCGTGGTCGCGGCGGGCGCGGAGGAGTCGACGGCCGCTGCGGCAGCGCCGTCCTTCTCGCCGTCCGCCGGGGCGCCCGCGCCCGCCAGCTTGGTGCGCCTGCGCATGAGGCGCCGGTCGAGCACGTTGT
>NZ_JACJKA010000093.1 GCF_016900355.1 Bacteroides mediterraneensis
GCTTATGGCGGTGGGCCGCACCCCCAATACCGAGGGACTGAACGCACAAGGCATTGGCTTGGAATTTGACCGGAATGCCATCAAGACCGACCTCTGCCTGCGTACCAACGTGCCCAATATCTACGCCATCGGCGATGTCAACGGCAAGGCCATGCTGGCCCACACAGCCTCTCACGAGGGCATGGTGGCAGTGGCAAATATCTGCGGCCGCCATGAGGAGATGCATTATGACCGCATCCCATCCTGTATCTATCTGGAACCCGAGATTGCCTGCATCGGCCTCACGGAGCCCCAGGCCCGGGAGAACTATGGCGACAACCTGAAAATTGGACGCTTCAGCATGATGGCGAACGGGAAAAGCCTGGTGGAAGGGGACACCGACGGCCTGTTTAAGGTCATAGTGGCCGGCGATACCGGAGAGATTCTGGG
>NZ_JACJKA010000094.1 GCF_016900355.1 Bacteroides mediterraneensis
ACTTGTCAGGACTGGCTTCGCTTGCGCTCGCCCATCCTCAATTTCTCACTTCGTGGAGAATAACGGATTCGAACCGTTGACCCCCTGCGTGCAAAGCAGGTGCTCTAGCCAGCTGAGCTAATCCCCCGTTTTTTTTGCGGCTGCAAAGGTAAGCATTTACTTTTGTTCCTGCAAAATTTTAAGGAAGTTTTTTTTCGCTTCCTTCCTTTCGAGGTAGTCCCAGGCAGAGTTGAACTGCCGACCTCTACATTATCAGTGTAGCGCTCTAACCAACTGAGCTATAGGACTAGCTTGTGAGTTATCATCGTGCCGATGATTTATGTCTCCCCGCTCGGCATAACCCAAGCGAGCTTGGTTCTGCTCTCACTCGTTCGACATTTCAACCTCGTCCGTTCCGACTCGGCTTCATCTTTCTCTCTT
>NZ_JACJKA010000095.1 GCF_016900355.1 Bacteroides mediterraneensis
CATAATGATATTAAGGTGACTATGGCGCGAAGGTTCCACCTCTTCCCATTCCGAACAGAGAAGTTAAGCTTCGCCACGCCGATGGTACTGCGTACAAGTGGGAGAGTAGGTAGTCGCCGTTTTAGATGGAGCCTCGAAGTAGAAATACTTCGGGGCTTTTTTTGCATCCTTCTTCCTCGGTTTTTCTATACTTTTGTTTGTTTAAGTCGTTGAAAACATGTACTTTGAACGGAATTAGAGGCTTTCCGCATTAAAAAGTCATAATTAACGTGAGTTCGATATAAAATTAGAAAATAGACAGTTGTCCGTCATTGACAAAGTTTACATCAATGGCGGGCTTCTTTTCAAAAAAGCAATATGCTGCTATAGCCGACAAAGAGTTGGCTATAA
>NZ_JACJKA010000096.1 GCF_016900355.1 Bacteroides mediterraneensis
AAGAGAGAAAGATGAAGCCGAGTCGGAACGGACGAGGTTGAAATGTCGAACGAGTGAGAGCAGAACCAAGCTCGCTTGGGTTATGCCGAGCGGGGAGACATAAATCATCGGCACGATGATAACTCACAAGCTAGTCCTATAGCTCAGTTGGTTAGAGCGCTACACTGATAATGTAGAGGTCGGCAGTTCAACTCTGCCTGGGACTACCTCGAAAAGAAGGAAGCGAAAAAAAACTTCCTTAAAATTTTGCGGGAACAAAAGTAAATGCTTACCTTTGCAGCCGCAAAAAAAACGGGGGATTAGCTCAGCTGGCTAGAGCACCTGCTTTGCACGCAGGGGGTCAACGGTTCGAATCCGTTATTCTCCACGAA
>NZ_JACJKA010000009.1 GCF_016900355.1 Bacteroides mediterraneensis
GCCTCCCGTAGGAGTTTGGACCGTGTCTCAGTTCCAATGTGGGGGACCTTCCTCTCAGAACCCCTATCCATCGTCGACTAGGTGGGCCGTTACCCCGCCTACTATCTAATGGAACGCATCCCCATCGCTTACCGATAAATCTTTAATCTTATTTGCATGTGCGCTTAAGATACCATCGGGTATTAATCTTTCTTTCGAAAGGCTATTCCCGAGTAAGCGGGAGGTTGGATACGCGTTACTCACCCGTGCGCCGGTCGCCATCGAACTTAGCAAGCTAAGTCCATGCTGCCCCTCGACTTGCATGTGTTAAGCCTGTAGCTAGCGTTCATCCTGAGCCAGGATCAAACTCTTCATTGTAAAATATTTTCTTTACCCTTGCGGGTATTGTTGATTCTGTTTCAGGAAACCGATTTTCTATATCCTTATTCAGGTTATTGACGGTTCTTGTTTCATCCCATATATACATTATATATAAGACTACTTCTTGTACTACATCTTCGTTTGTTTATCTAAAGTCTTTCAAAGAACTATCTTTTCTTGAGCTCCCGTTTCAGCGGGAAAGCGTTTGCAAAGGTAAGGCGTTTTTTCTTTCCCTCCAAATTTTTCCGAAAGTTTTTTTCGAAAAAGTTTTTTCAGGGTGACTTCTCGGGGCTTATCCTTTTCTCGCTCCCTTGCCGTCTTGCAAGGTAAGATACTCGGGGGCAGCGCCTTCAAGTGTCTGCCTCTCTTTACCAGTCTGTCATCTTCAGTGGCTCTCCCTCTCGAAAGCGGTTGCAAAGGTACGCACTTTTTCCGGTTCTGCAACTTTTACGCAATACTTTTTTGCGGATTTTTTGAAGAAATTTCGTAAATTACTGGGAACAAGAAGGTTATAGGTGAATATTTTTTGACGCTGCTAAAAGCGGACGGGAAAGGTCCTACATTATGTATTTCGCGCGGGCGCGTACGTGCGCACATATATACTCGCACCGCCAGCACATTTTTTCCAGAAACTCCCGGCATTTTTTATGTTTTCCTCTCGGGAAACGTATGTTTCCGCCTTGGAAAACGTACGTTTCTCGGCAGGGAAACATATGTTTCTCATGCCGGAAACATAGAAAACATAGAGGCAACGGAGAATTATCTCACCGGCATTTCTTCAATACGGAACATTTGAATGGAAAAAACGGAGAGTTTGAAAAACAAACGGGACGCTTACAAGAAAGAACAAGCAGCCGCTTACAAAGAAAAACAAAAGGAACAACTTGAAGGAAAACTTACAGAAAAACGAACAAATAAAAGAACGGCTCAGCAAACAGAAAAAAAAAGGAAGCCTCACCTACGGACATAAAAAAAGGAGTTCCGCTGAACTCCAACCTTTGTTAACCTTAAATCTAATACTATGAAAAACACAGTGCAAAAGTAAGCATTCCCGGGAAAACCACAAAGAATATAGCCGGAAAATCATGTTTTACAACACATATTAACCATCTACCATATTTCAATTAAATCCCTTAACAGATAAAGGTTTAAAACTAAAAAAGTGCAGAATTCCACAATAGGATATGATTCCTCCCTCTTGAGAAGGCGTTTCCAATTGTCTAAAAATCATACACTCATTGTCAAAAAATTAGACACTCCTTCTCTATCGAAAAATCAGCATAATTCTATCAATCAGACACTTGCGATAATGGCACGGAAATTGTATTAAGAATCACGACAAACAAAAAAACATAACCACAGAATATGAAAACTTACTTTACATTCTTACAACGCAACAAACTCTTCACCTTTGTCAACGTCATTGGCTTGAGCATCTCCCTGATGTTCTTCTTGCTGATCAGCCACATGGTGACCCGACAACTCACTGTTGATAAAGACATGAAAGATGCGGACCGGACTTACGTACTGGCCAGCGAAATATGGGCAGGAGGTCATATCCTGCTGGGCGACAAACTACAAAGCCGTTATCCGGAAATAGAAGACTGGTGCGCCGTGAGCGGTTCCTACGAACAGTTTGTCAAGACAAACGACAAACCCGTGAATATACAAATGATGTTTGTCCGCGACAACTTCTTCCGGTTCTTCAATTTTCATTTGCTGGAAGGAAACCCTGAAACCTTGCTGAGCAATGAAAATAACATCGTACTGACACGTTCCTGCGCCATCAAGCTGTTCGGTACGGAGCATGCGCTGGGTAAAACCCTCACAGAACAGGCATTCGACAACCAGAAATGTACAGTAAGCGGTATCATCGAAGACATTGACAACTCCATCTTTCCTTCCCACATTGAAGCATTCAGTCCTCATAAGAATGTACGGTATGTACATTGGAGTGCCAGCGAAGAAAATACCGAGTTGGGCAATGCCGCCAGCTGCATCTTCTTCCTGCGTTTCCATCCGGGTGTCAACCCCAACGACAAGGCCGGTGACATTGCCCGCTTCTTCAAGGAATTCTTCTGGATTTACCAATACGACATTGTCAAAGAAGTACGCTTTATACCTGTACATGATTTTTATTTCTCCGATATTTATGCTGCCGGAGCAACCCTTAACCAGTACAGCCGGAAACTGGTACTCATTTTCCTGACCATCAGTATCTTGATTCTGTGCATGGCTACTTTTAACTACATCAGTATGAGCGTGGCCCAGACCAGCTACCGGGCAAAGGAAATGGCTACCCGCCGCCTGTTAGGTTCTTCCAAGAAGAATATTTTCTGGCGCATGATTGCCGAGTCGTTCCTGATGACCACCTTCGCTTTCCTGGTGGGATTATTGCTCGCCAAAGCCGCAGAACCGACCGCCATGAACCTGCTCCACACACGGCTCGACATCGTGGGAGGGTTAAATTCTGTCACCATATCCTGCTATCTGCTGCTGATTGTCGTACTTTCCCTGCTCTCCGGTTTCGTGCCCGCCACGATGCTGTCGCACTACCATCCGCTGGACATCGTGAAAGGTACCTTCCGCCGGAAAACCAAGACGTTATATCTCCGCTTGCTGAACATCGTGCAAAACGGACTGACCATCGCCATGTTGGGATGTGCCCTCTATCTGACTGTACAAATTTACCGCATCCTGCACGCCCCCTTAGGATATGAATACGGACACGTCATTTACTACCCTCCTATGGCCAGCGACCAGAAGCTGCAACTCTTCCGCCACGAAGCCCAGAAACTTCCTTTTGTGAAGCGCGTCAGTTTTTCAAAGGGTACCCCCTTGGACGGAGGCAACAACGACACGATGAACTTTAATTCTGCCGACAGTACAGAAGTACTGAGCTTCCAGAGTTTTATCGTTGACTCTGCCTTTATCGACATGTTTCACATCCAAATCACGGACGACCGTCATGCCGGATTTGATACGCACAATTATCTGGTGAGCCAATCGGCCATGAAAAAGCTGAAACAACTGGGATTTACCGACCATGTCCACAGCAGTGACGGAAACTATTCCTGGAACATCACCGGCGAGTTCAAGGATTTTCAAGTCCGCTCCCTGCTGGAAAAAGAGCCTCATCCGCTGCGCATGCAGATTGCTCCTGCCGACAGCATCAGCCCTTGGAACATTCTGGTGGAAGTACGTGACGACCAACCTGATGTATATAAGAAGCAACTTGACCAGCTCTATTCCAAGATCATAGACGGATACCCGTTTGAATCGGAATGGTATGACACCCTGATGCAAGACATCTATGAGAATATTACCCGCATGAGCCAGCTGATCCGCATCTTCACCTGCGCGGCACTGGTTATCTCTCTGTTGGGACTGACTGCCATGAGCATCTATTTCATCGCCCAGCGGAAACGCGACATTGCCATCCGCAAGGTCTTCGGTTCCGACAGCCGCCACGAGATGCTGCAACTGATGAGATTCTCTTCCGTCTCGCTCGTTATCAGTCTGCTGATTGCGCTCCCGCTGATGTATGTGGGAATCCGCCAGATAGACAAGATTGTAACCTACGAGAGCAGTTTCCCCTGGTGGGTACCGATTGCCGCCTTCCTGATTGTGAGCCTCATCTCCCTGGCCTCCGTCTGGCTTATCAGCCGAAAAGCCGTACGGGAAAATCCGGTATGCAACCTGAAGACCGAATAATCTCTATCAAACCCAAAACATAAAATAACAACGATATGAAAACCATTTTACGAAATCTATTTTACACCCTGAAGCGCTTCCGGACCGCCTCCGTGCTGAACCTCCTGGGACTTTCGGCCGCCTTTGCCGCCTTTGTCCTACTCATGATGAAGGTGAGCTACGAGCGCAATTTCGATACCTGCTATCCCCATGCCGACCGCTTGGTCATGCTGAACCTGTCAGAAGCCAAAGGAAGCAATCATGTCAGTATCCTTCCCCGAGGTCCTATCGACTACCTCATCCAGCAAGTGCCCGGCATCGAATACGGTACCATCTATTCCCCTGCCTGGTCCAAGCAGGCTTTCTACACCGACCCCAAGAATCCGCAATATTTCTACGAGGAACCGTGGGCCGTATATCCGGATTTCGGCAAAATCATCGGACTGAAGTTCGTGGAAGGCAGCGACCAGGAGATGAACCAGCCGGAAAGTGTCATTATCTCCGAAAGCTATGCCCGCAAACTGTTCCCCAAAGGAAATGCCTTGGGCTCCTATCTGTATGCAGACACCCCAGACTGGCGAAGTCCGGAAGCCACGAAGTTCCGGATATGCGGTATCTTTGAAGACCTCCCCGAAAACTGCCAGTTCAAGAACGACCTTTTCGTTCCGATGGGAAAGCTGCAGGAGAACGACTGGGGCAGCCAGAACTTCTATGCGTTCTTCCTGCTGAAACCGGGCGTCAGCGTAGAAGAAGTCAACCAACAGATTACGGCTACAGGGGTCGACGCACGATTGTTCACAGGAGAGCCAGGCACACAGAAACTCTATGTCTTCCCGATACAGAAACTGTATTATGACATGTATTCCCCCTACTACTTCAAGACGGGCAGCCGCAACACCATGACCTTGCTGGTAAGCATCGGCTTCCTGATCATCCTCATTGCATGCATCAACCTCATCAATTTCAGTACGGCACTGGCTCCGATGCGCATGCGCAGCATCAACACCCAGAAAGTGCTGGGAAGTACCAACGGAGAACTGCGCCGTGCCTTGACCCTCGAATCGGTCGTCATCGTACTGGTCAGCTGGTTGCTGTCATTGTGCATCGTGGCCGCCCTGATTCACTTGAACGTGCTATCCTTCATGGGCTTCACACCCTCCCTGCTTGTCTACTGGAAATATGTAGTCTACACCGGACTGATAGCCCTGCTTACCGGCATCGTGGCAGGACTGTATCCGGCGTGGTACATGACCTCCTTCCCGCCTGCCCTCGTGCTGAAAGGCAACTACGCCCTGAGCGGAAAAGGACAACGGTTGCGTACGATACTCATCGGCTTCCAGTACATCGTTTCGTTTGCCCTGATTACTACTGCCGCTTTCATCTTCCTGCAGAACCGCTTCATGCGCAACCATGACCTGGGCATCGACAAAGACCAGATACTGGTAGCTTCCCTCCCCCAACAGCCTTTCCACAGCAGTCCGTACCGTAAGTTCGACAGCCAACTGAAGAGTTTTGCGGAAATCGACGACATCGCCTATGCCAAATGGGAACTGGGGGCCAGCGAAGGATACACGCAATATGCTTTCACCTACAAAGGAACTCAATATGGGCATCAGTATATTGACGTCACTCCCAATTTCTGCCGCGTCATGGGCATGCACATCCTGTCGGGAAGTGACTTTCTGCCCAGCGATTCCATCTACACCTCCCAGCTGAACTTCATCGCCACACAGGACTTACAGCAAGAAAGCGGTATCCCGGCAGGAGAGACACTCGACTTTTTCCCGTGGGGAATGAAGGCCCTTCTCAAAGGATATGTGAACAACGTGCAGTTTACTTCATTAAAGATGAATCCCGTGCCTTACGTATTCTGCCCCAACGGTGCCTACAGCAACCAAGTCTTGCCGTTTGCCTATATCCGCGTAAAAGCCGGGAGCGACATGGATACCGCCCTGAAACACATCCGCGAGACCATTAGCGACTGCTTCACCGGTTATCCCACCGAAGTGAAGTTCTATGACCAGATCTACGGACAACTGTATCAGAAGGAAACCGACCAACAAAAAATCATAACCTGGTTCAGTCTGCTGGCCATTCTCATTTCCTTGGTAGGCGTATTCGGCCTGATTATATTTGAGGCTGAACACCGGCAGAAAGAAATCGGCGTGCGCAAGGTCTACGGAGCCTCCATCCGGCAAATTCTCTGGATGTTCGGACGTTCCTACTTGATACTCTCAGTGGTATGTTCCCTCATCGCCAGCCCTATCGCCTGGTATGCCGTATCAGAATGGCTGAAGCAGTTCAATGAACGGATTGCCATCTCGCCTTGGGTTTTCCTTGGTACCTGCCTGCTTATCAGCGCCATTACATTGGTTACCATTACGATACAGAATTACCGGACGGCTACCAGCAATCCGGTAGACTGCCTGAAATCGGAATAAAATCAATCAGAAAAACAATAGTGAATTACTTTAAAAAGGCTGTTTCCACCGCCCGTGGAAATGGCCTTTTTTCAGGCCCAGACGTACGGACATAAAAAAAGGAGTTCCGCTGAACTCCAACCTTTTGTTAACCTTAAATCTAATACTATGAAAAACACAGTGCAAAAGTATTTATTTTATTTGGAACGACAAAGCCTGAAGCTAAAAAAGAATGTTTTACAACATACATTAACAACCTCCTATTCTTTGATTAAATCTCTTAACAAGTAAAGAAACAAAGCTAAAGAAGTGCAGGCCCCTCTTCCCTCTAATAAGACGGAAACTTGTACATCCGGTAGCATCGGCCTTTTTTCAACTCAAACTCCAGATTCTCCCGGTCTTTCCGCGAGAGTCTTTCGTGGATATTCACCGCAAACTCATAGGTTTCGCCTTTCTGCATGTGCGGCAGACGAACCCTACAAACCCTTTTCTTCTTATAGAACAGACAAAAAGAGACTTTCCGCACCGTTTCTTCTCCGTCGTTACAGATTTTCATTTTCAAGCGTTTTCCGTCGGGCAAGGAACAAAATACGGGCGGACAGATTATCATCTCCTTTAACTCATTCTCACCGTCATGGTACATCACCATCCGAAGCGAATCCGTTCCTTCCACTTGTGCATGTACCTGACCCGCAAACAGCATGAAAGCACATACCACACCTGTTATGTAACTCCATTTCATAACCCAAAACCTCCATTTTAACCTCTCTGTAAAGTTACGACGAATACCTTTATATGTTACATCTGTTTGGATAAATAAAGAATAAATGCACATCTTTAAGGTAAATCACGCCATAAAAAAAGCGATTTGATACCTCAATCCTGCATCAAACCGCTTTGTCTGAAAGTAAAATGAATTTTTATTTTTCCTTGTCCAGCTGCTTCTTTTCAATCAAATAAGAGATGACCAGACCTAAACCGCCTCCCAGCAACACACTGGATCCGTAAATGACGGAAACCGTATACTCTACTGCCCGGCTCGGATCTTCCATAAAATATTCCGGCTGAGTGGCATACACCAAACCATATCCAATCAACAGTCCCACACCTATCCCTAACAGCAGGCATCCTATCCGTAGTCCACCAAAAGAGAACAAACTGGGCCGATACACAATACCTTTCTTAAAGGTTTCCGGCGTCAGCTTATCTCCCAGTTTCTCAATCAGCATCATCCGTTCTCTTCTTCCGGCAAACAATTCAAACAGTTTGTAAATCACTCCAAATACAATGGCCACATTGGCAACAATCATTAATTCTTCCATCGTCGTTTCGTTTTTAATTTGTTACTTTGCCCCTTTAGACGCATCTCCACGGAAAAGGTTACACTTCATGAGCATGAAAAAAATTTTTCCGTAGAATGTAACCTTTCACAAGGCATCGCGTCTAAAAGGCATCATGCAAAACGAGGAATCACATATCATCGCATCCATCCTAAGCGGGAGAACCGAACAGTTCTCCTACTTTTTGGATACCTACGGACCACAGGTGTTTCACCTAATTGTCCGCATGGTGGGTTCACCAGAAGATGCAGAAGAACTGACGCAAGACTGTTTTATGAAAGCCTTCACCCACCTTTCCTCGTTTCAGGAGAACAGCAGTTTCTCCACCTGGATTTACCGCATCGCCTACAACACGGCCACGTCTGCCCTGCGAAAAAAAGAGCATGAGCTCCTTTCGTTCGACGACCGGATGTGGAACAGCCTGTCGGATACGGAAGTAGATGAAGCACTCAATACGGAAAATGAAGTACAGATAGAAAAGCTGCAACGAGCCCTCACCCGTCTGACTTCGGACGAGAAGGCCCTGGTGACACTCTTCTATGAAGAAGAAAAACCGGTGACGGAAATAGCCTATATCCTTCACCTGACCGAAAATAATGTGAAAGTGAAGCTACACCGCGTCCGCAAAAAATTATGTACCTTAATAAAAGAGGAGGATTGACTTATGAATACCAACGATAAAGGACTTAAAAAGGCTCTCAGCCAGCAGCCTGACTATCGGCTGCCCAGCAATTTCAGTTACCGGATGATACAGAAGATTCATCAGGAAACCTTGCTACGCGAAAAACGGCAAGAGAAAAGATTGTTCATCCTTATGCTCGTCACGACCTTTCTGGCGGTCGGAGGTTGCCTGGGATTTTTGTGCTGGCAATACGGGAATAAGCTACTTTCCCTGCTACACACCTTGCAAGAAGGTAGTCCTTCCCTGCAGACCTGTTTGTTTTATCTGCCTATTCTCTGCGCCCTCTTCCTGCTCTTCCTGTTCAACCGATGGCTGCGGAGAAAACTCATCTCACACACTTAAAGAAGCTGTTCAAAAGCGAGTTTCCAAACAGAAAATCGTATTCACTCACACGCAAAAAAAGAATCCTCCTGTGCCCGTCTTTCACGTGATGAAGACTACACACAGGAGGATTCTTTTATAATCACTTATTCAGTCGGCCTGTTCTTATTTCAAGAACCAGCCGGAATCTTATTGCCGGTAGCTGGCCAGTTCTTCAGCCTGGAACTTGCGGATGAAGTTGAAATGTTTTTCCACTTCTGCCTCTGCATAGTTCACATACACATTCAGTGACTTGCCGAACATGTCAGGAGCCTTGGTGGCATCCTGCAACAGCAAGTGGCTCATCACACAGACAGCTGCCATTTCATACAAACGACGAGCCATCAAATCCAAGAGTTCCTGGTTCTGTGCTTCTTTCACCGCATTGGTGCAGGCTTCCAGCTTACGAGTCATGTCCTTGATACGATCCATGTAACCTTCATATTCCGGCGCACAAGGTACCGTTTCAAATTCATGCAAAGTAGCGGCATACGAACCGTTGGTCACATAACGGATGGCAGCTACCGTCTGCAACTGAGTCGTTCCTTCGTAGATGCTGGTGATACGGGCATCACGGTAGATACGCTGGCACGCATATTCCATCATGAAACCGGAACCGCCATGTACTTGAATACAGTCGTAAGCATTCTGGTTGGCATATTCAGAGTTCATACCTTTTGCCAACGGAGTAAAGCTGTCGGCCAGTTTTGCATAGCGTTTCTGTTCCTGACGTTCTTCCGGAGTCAGTTTACGTTCGCGAGCAATGTCGTCCAAGGCCTTGTAAATATCCACATAGCGGGAAGTCTGGTACAACAATGCACGACCGGCATCCAGTTTCGCCTTGATAGTAGCCAGCATGTCGTACACAGCCGGGAATTCGATAATCGCCTTACCGAACTGCTTACGGTCTTTTGCGTATGCCAACGCCTCATCGTAGGCAGCCTGGCTCAAACCTACTGACTGAGCCGCAATACCCAGACGGGCACCGTTCATCAATGCCATCACGTATTTAATCAAACCGAGCTTGCGGTCGCCGCAAAGTTCAGCCTTCGCATTCTTGTACACCAGTTCACAAGTCGGAGAACCATGGATACCCAACTTGTTTTCAATACGACGTACGTCAACTCCGCCATCGTTCTTGTCGTAGATGAACATAGACAAACCACGACCGTCGTGAGTACCTTCTTCCGAACGAGCCAGTACCAGGTGAATATTAGCATCACCGTTCGTAATGAAACGTTTCACTCCGTTCAGACGCCAGCAGTTGTTGGCCTCATCGTAGGTAGCCTTCAGCATCACGCTCTGCAAGTCGGAACCTGCATCCGGTTCAGTCAAGTCCATAGACATGGTTTCGCCCGCACAGATACGCGGAATAAAACGGCTGTGCTGGTCTTCGTTACCAAACTCATACAGGGTTTCGATACAGTCCTGCAAAGACCAGATGTTACCAAAACCGGCATCGGCCTGCGCCACGATTTCTGCACACATGGTGTACGGCGTAATCGGGAAGTTCAAGCCACCGAAACGGCGCGGCATGGTCATTCCGTTCAATCCGGCCTTTACCATGGTTTCCAGATTGACCTTTGTACCGGAAGCATATTCCACACGGCCATTGGCATGATGCGGACCTTCCAAGTCTACCCCTTCGGCATTGGCTGCAATCACTTCGCCCGTGATTTCACCAGTAATTTCCAACACTTTATCGTAAGAGTCGATGGCATCCGCATAATCCTGCGGCGCATAGTCGAACTCGTCTTTATCTCTGTAATCGCGTTCTTTCAACTGACAGATACGCTCCATCATCGGATTGTTCAAGTGAAACTTGAGTTCCGGATGTTCTGTATAAAAGTTTGCCATTATTTACTGTTCTTTTTGTAATACTTAATCATTTTCGGGATTACTTCTTCCACCGTACCGTTGATGACATAGTCGGCGATGGTGTTAATCGGTGCATTCGGATCGCTGTTCACAGAGATGATGATACCTGCATCCTGCATACCGGCGATGTGCTGAATCTGTCCGGAAATACCGCAAGCGATATACAATTTCGGATGTACCGTTACCCCTGTCTGACCAATCTGACGGTCATGTTCACAGAAACCGGCATCTACCGCCGCACGGCTGGCTCCCACTTCTGCATGAAGTTCCTTGGCCAGTTCGAACAGCATATCAAAACCTTCCTTGCTGCCCATTCCGTAACCACCGGCTACCACGATAGGCGCTCCTTTCAGATTATGTTTCGCTTTTTCCACGTGACGGTCGATAACCTTCACCACATAATCCGTTTCAGGCACGTACTTCGCTACGTCGTGACGAATCACTTCACCCTGATAGTTGGCATCTACGATTTCTTTCTTCATCACACCCTCACGTACGGTAGCCATCTGCGGACGATGTTCCGGATTGACGATGGTAGCCACAATGTTACCTCCGAAAGCCGGACGAATCTGATACAACAGGTTTTCGTAAGTGATACCGTTTTTCTTGTCTTCGTGGTTACCGATTTCCAACTGCGTACAGTCGGCAGTCAGACCACTCGTCAAGGCTGAAGACACACGCGGACCCAGGTCACGACCAATCACCGTCGCACCCATCAGGCAAACTTGAGGTTTTTCCTCCTTGAACAAGTTGACAAGAATAGAAGTATGAGGAAGTGAAGTATAAGGGAACAAGCCCGGAGCATCGAACACATGCACGCGGTCTACTCCGTATGGCAAAACTTGTTTTTCTACATCTGCAAGGCCACTGCCGGCACAAATCGTTTCCAACTGGCATCCCAGCTGATTGGCCAACTTACGACCTTTGGTTAAAAGTTCGAGACTGACATCGGCCACATGGGCACCTTCCATCTCACAATATACAAATACGTTATTCATAGTCTTTATCCGATAGTATGGTTAGCCAACAGTTCAACAATCAAATTCTCTACGTCTGCATCGCTGCCAGTAAGTGTCTTGCTTTCCTTAGCCTGGAAGATGATGTTTTCAATCTTCTTCACCTTGGTCGGAGAACCCGACAGACCGCATTGTTTCGTATCACCGTTTACATCGGCTACGCTCCATTCCGTGATATTCAGATAAGGACGGCTCTCATACAAATCGGCATAAGGCAATGCGCTGCCGTCTTTCGTAAGAGCTGCCTTTTCCTGACCACCCAGCGCACGTTTGTATTTCTGCACCAGTTTCGCATTACGCGGACGGCAAGGAGCGGCACTGCCGTTCACCGTCAATACAATCGGCAGCGGAGCTTCTACGGTTTCCACACCTCCATCGATATGACGTTTCACGCGGATGCGTCCGTCTTTTACCTCTTCAATCTCTTCTACGTAGGTTACCTGCGGCAATCCTAATTTTTCTGCCACCTGCGGACCTACCTGTGCCGTATCTCCATCGATAGCCTGACGTCCGCCCACGATGATGTCGTATGCACCAATCTTGCGGATGGCAGTTGCCAACGCATACGAAGTGGCCAGCGTATCGGCACCGGCAAAAGCACGGTCTGTCAGCAGATAACCGTTGTCGGCTCCTCTGTATAATCCTTCACGAATGATTTCAGCGGCACGGCCTGGTCCCATTGTCAGAATTGTCACAGTAGAACCGGGATGTGTGTCTTTCAGTCTGAGTGCCTGTTCCAAGGCATTCAAGTCTTCCGGATTAAAAATCGCCGGAAGTGCCGCACGATTAATTGTACCGTCGGCATTCATGGCATCTTTTCCCACACAGCGTGTATCGGGAACTTGTTTTGCCAATACTACAATTTTCAAACTCATTAGATTCTTATTTTGGTATTAGTAATTTCTTGTCGGCAAATTTAGTGAAACCATTTGTTCCGCAAAAAGATATGAAGAAAAAATACGTGCATTCTCCACATCTTCCTTCAACTCAGAATAGGTGGCGATGGGATTATCGGAATAGATAGAAACTACCCTTCCGTCCGGCCCGCAGACATAAACTTTAGGCACCCCACTCGTAGAAAAAAGCGCATAGACACTCCGGTCTTCCTGTGCCGAGTAAGGGATAGTCAGCGCATGAATCTGCCAATAGGAAGCCACTTCTTCCTCCCCTTCTTCCCGACTGATAGCACAAATACAGACATCGGACGAAGAAGCATATTCCTCATATAATTGCTGGATAACCGGCAGTTCTTTCTGACAATCCGGACAACCTGTATGAAAAAAGACCAGCACAGCCACTTTTCCCTCCAGCGACTTCCGGCTCACCACCGAACCGTCGTTCAATACGACCGAAAAATCGGGCAACCTATCTCCCGGCTTCACGATATCCTCGCCAGCCGGCACCTCATCCCGGATACACGAAAAACAAAGGCATCCGAAAAGAACCCCTAAAAAATTCCGATTCCACTTCATACGGTAAAGATAAACAAGAAACACAAGTTTTGCAAACTCTCAGAACTTGTTTATCTTTGGGTCCGGAAAAGATAAAAAGACACTGCAAATATGAATACACTGAACCAAGAAATCGCACAACTTCTCCAGCAGACCGGCATCGAAAAGAACGACCTCAGCTGGACTACCCAAGTGGTGCTTATTTTAGCCATTTTACTGATATCCTATCTCACCACTTTGGTGTTCCGACACCTGATTATGCCGGCCGTACGGAAAATCACGGCCCGTACCAAGGCTACGTGGGACGACTATCTGTTTAACCACAAGATGATGACCTCTTTCTGCCGGATGATTCCCCCTATTATCTGGTACATCCTGCTCCCCTTCGCCTTCAACGATCAATCAGCCTACCTGCTTCAAATTTTACTGAAGATCAGTCTGATTTGCCTCATCATCACCGCCCTCATGCTGATTAAATGTTTTCTGGACTCACTGTATGAGATTTCCAGCGAACACGAAGCCTTGAAAAACCGTCCGCTCAAAGGTATCTACCAGATGATTAACCTGGTGGCCATCGGCATTGGCGTCATCCTGATTATCAGCGTGCTGATTGACCAAAACGCTACGGCCATCCTGACCGGACTCGGTGCCTCAGCCGCCGTACTGATGTTGATCTTCAAAGACAGTATCCTGGGACTGGTAGCCGGGGTACAGCTTTCGGCCAACGACATGCTGCGTCCGGGCGACTGGATTACCATGACCAAATACGGGGCCGACGGCTATGTGCTGGAAGTCTCACTGACTACGGTCAAGGTACAGAACTTCGACAAGACCATCACCACCATCCCTCCCTACGCCTTGGTGAGTGACTCCTTCCAAAACTGGCGGGGCATGCGTGAAAGCGGCGGACGACGCATCAAGCGGTCGCTATACATTGACATGACCACCGTACATTTCTGTACCCCAGAAGAAGTGACCCGTTTCACGGAAAAAGGTTGGATGACTGCCCCCACAGAAGGCAGTGAACCACCGGTCAACCTGCACGTATTCCGAGAATATGCCCTCAAATATATCAGCAGCCATCCCGACGTGAACCACAACCTGATGCAGATGGTCCGCCAGTTGCAACCTACCACCGAAGGTATCCCTGTGGAAGTCTATTGCTTCTCGAACACGCCCGACTGGATTCCCTACGAAACCCTGCAAGGCGAACTCTTTGACCATCTGATTGCCATGGTACCGGAATTCGGGTTGCACATCTTCCAACGCCCTGCCGGAACCGATTTTCAACCCAATGAGAAAAATAAATTTATAACTTCAAAATAAAAGAACAATGGAAACAGGACTTACATACAGCAGTACCGTACAGGTAAATTCCACCAACACCGCCTTGGCCCTCGGCTCGGGTGACATGGAAGTATTTGCCACTCCCGCCTTGGTGGCTTTAATGGAAAATGCGGCCATGCGTGCCGTCCAACCGGCTCTTCCGGAAGGCTCTACCACCGTAGGGGCCATGATACAAACCTCGCACCTCAAGCCTTCCGGTCTGGGAGAGGAAGTCACCGCCACCGCAGAACTCACCGGAATAGAAGGGCGAAAACTGACCTTCAAGGTAAGTGCCTCCGACCGCAAAGGACTGGTAGGAGAAGGCGTTCACATCCGATATATTGTGGACCGGGAACGTTTTTTGAGCAAACTATAACCCAAAGAGTCGAAGTGGATCAGTCTGTCATCTGACTATCCACTCCTCTATTGTTCCCGTTTCCGAAGAAAATACCGCTCCTATCTGATACAGTTTACGGGCATCTGCCCCATATTCTTTCGCATATTCTGTCTATTTTATCTGGATTTATCCTAATTTGTTCCAAACTCAGAACTCATCTTCCCCGGTGACAACTAATATTTACTGCAGTAAAAACTTCCGTTTCCCCTTACATATTCCCCCAAACTTCGGGAAAAATTCTCTGTCCCACACTGTGGGATACAAAAACCACAGTGTGGGATATGTATTTCACAGTGTGGGATACAAATCCCGCAGTGTGAAACAGAGAATTCTTTGGGACAAAAAGAAGTATGCGACAAGGCCGCTGAACTTTATCTCAGGGGATGCTGAAAGTATCCGCCGGATGCTACAAAAAAATCCTGAAAGCCGCCCCTCTTTGCAGATGCAGACTTTCAGGATTTCCTCACCGAAGGCAAAGCAAGCCTTCTCAAATACTATATTACTGCCAGTGCAATCAACTGAATAAACAGAATCAGGAACACCATGGCAATGGGATATACTGTAGCGTAGGCCACTCCCGGAATGTTGCTGTCGGTCATGGAGTCGGCAGCCGCAAGTCCCGGGGTACTGGTCATACCGCCGGTAATGGTGCCCAACAAATCGAGCAGACTGACCTTAAACACCAGCCGTCCTACGACAGCCGCCAGCAGCATCGGTACCAAAGTAATCAAAGCACCTACCCCGAAAAGCAGAAAACCGCTCTCCTGGAAGGTTGCCACCAAGGTCTTTCCGGCTGAGGTACCCACTTCGGCCAGGAACAGCAGCAAGCCCAACTGACGCAACAGCTGATTAGCCGGTCCCGACATGGACCAGATAATCGGCCCTGTCTTGCCAATGGCACTCAGGAACAACGCCATCATCAGCACGCCACCGGTCAGTCCCGGAGAGAAGGTCATTCCTCCTCCGAAAGAGATATACAGTTTACCGAACAGTACGCCCAGCACAATACCCATGGCAATGGGAAAGAAATCGGTATCCGAGAGGCGTTTCACGTCGTTACCTAACAACCGGGCCACTCCCTGTATACCTTCCTTTTCGCCCACCACCATCAGTTTGTCGCCAAACTTCAGGGCCAGTTCCGGCGAAGGAGACAGGTCGATACCGCTTCGGCGCACGCGGGTGACCGTACAACCGAAGTTCTTCTGCAAGTTGAGTTCACCCAGCTGCTTGTTAATCATGTCTTTCTTGGTCAGCAACAACGATTCAATGCTTTGCGTATGGCTCAGCGGAAGTTCTCCTTCTTCCCGCTCGCCCAACATCACGGCCAGATTCTTCAAGGAATCCTCACTGCCTACCGCCTGGATGTGGTCGCCTTCCTGCAACACCGTGTGGGCTTTCGGAATCAGAATCTCGTCGCCCCGTTTCAAGCGCGAAATCACGGCCCCCGTCATGGCCCGGATATTCAACTGAATCAGGGTACGGTTGAAAACGGTAGGATTGGTTACCCGAAACAGGCAGGTACCCAGCTCTGGGAACTGGCTGCGCCGTTCCTTTTCCAAGCGCCGGGCCTCTTCGTCCAAGTCGACACGCATCAGCTTGGGAAGCAGCTTTACAAATAAAATCACCCCAATCACCCCGAACGGATAGGCAATACCGTAGGCAATGGAAGCCAGTGGCGACTGCGTACTGTCGATGGCCACTGCCAATCCCGGCGTACTGGTCAGCGCACCTGCAATCAGTCCTACCACACTGGGGGTATCAATATCGAAAAGATACTTCATGGCCACCCCCGTCAGACAGGCAGAAGCCACAATCAGCAAGGTAATCAGAATCAAGGTCTTTCCTTTGCTTCGGAAAGAGTGGAAGAAACCCGGACCGGCCTGAATGCCGATGGTGAAAATGAACAACACCAGTCCGAAGGTTCCCAGTTCCTTTGGAATAGACACGCCCCAATGCCCGAAAGCAAGGGCGATAAAAATCACGGCAGACACATCGAGCGATAGGCCCATCACTTTGATACGTCCGAGCATAAAGCCCAAGGCTACAATCAAGAAAATTGCAAAATACGAAGTTTGCAGTAAGTCTGTCAACATAAAAAATTAGAATAGTGTAAATAAAATCGGGATAAAGATAGACAAATTTTGTGAATATCCTTATCCCGACCCCTGAATTCACTCCTGCAAACTGACAATATATTCGTAGAGCTTCTTGTAAAAGGCATGTTTGGTCAAAGTGGAAGCATCTCCTAAAATGATGAGCTTCATGCGGCCCCGCGTAATGGCCACGTTCATACGGCGCAAATCGTTCAAGAAACCAATCTGTCCGTCTTCGTTGGCGCGTACCAGACTGATGAGAATGACGTCGCGCTCCTGCCCCTGGAAACCGTCCACCGTATTGATGGTAATCAAAGAGCGGTAAGGCTTGAAAAACGCGTCTTTCTTGACCAGCTGGCGGAGGTACTGCACCTGCGCCTTGTACGGCGAAATCAGTCCCACGTCGATGCGTTCTTCCAGGAAACGTTCGCGGCCGATTTTCGTGATGTATTCTTTCAACTGCCCGATGGACAGTTCCGCCTCCGGCTTGTTGATGCGCCCGTAGTTTTCGCCCACAAACTCCTCGTTGCAATCCATTCCTTCGGTATTGACCCATTCAATCGGGGTATCAAAATCCAGAATGCTGCGGTATTTCACTTCGGGCGCCGAACGAAGCATGCCCCCGTAGAACCAGTCGGACGAAAAGCGCATGATTTCGTCGTTCATGCGGTACTGCACCTTCAACAGTGACACCACCTCCGGCTTGTTCTTCACAATGCATTGCATCAGCGTATGCCCCAGTCCAGCACGCAGGGCCTCCGGACATTTCACCGTAGGCGGCAACTGACAATGGTCGCCGGCCAGAATCACCCGGTCGGCTTTCCGCAACGGAATCCAGCAGGCCGCTTCCAACGCTTGGGCCGCCTCATCAATGAATACCGTTCCGAATTTCTGTCCCATCAGCAGACGGTTGGCGCTTCCCACCAGCGTGCAGGCAATCACTCTCGCTTCACTGAACAGGGCTTCGTTAATGCGGATTTCCAGTTCCGTGGCCCGGTCTTTCAATGAATTGATTTTCTGCCGGATACTCTCCCGGTCGGCTCCTTTCCGGCTCCGTGCATACAATTCACGCACGGCCTTGCGGATACTCCACAGCTGAGGATAGTCCGGATGGGCCTCGAAACGCCGTTCGTAGGTAAACGACAGCATCTTGTCATTGACCCGACTGGGATTCCCGATGCGCAACACACTCACGCCCCGGTCGACCAGCTTCTCACTGATCCAGTCGACGGCCATGTTGCTCTGTGCGCAGACCAGCACCTGATTTTCCCGATGGAGAGTTTCATAAATGGCTTCTACCAGCGTGGTCGTCTTTCCCGTTCCGGGAGGGCCGTGTACGATGGCCACGTCTTTGGCATGCAACACCTTGTTGACCGCCTCTTCCTGTGTGGCGTTCAACCAAGGGAAACGTACCGGCTGAAACGAGAAGGTGGATACGGGCTGTGTGCCGTGGAAAATATCCCTCAACTCCGCCAGACGGTTGTTCTTCGCACTGAGGACCTGCTTGACGGCCTCAAACATCAGCCGGTAGCTGGTCTCGTCGAAATACAGCTGCACGCCCAGCACTTCCTTGCTCTGCAAAGCCAGCAACGCATTGGCATCCGGCAGAATCACCACCATGCGGTCTTCCTCCACATAGTTCACCGTGGCCACGAAGTTCAGGTAGGTCAGCTTGCCCGACAGGTCCTGTGTAAAGAAACACACCGGACGCCCATACTCGAACAAGTGCTCAATCTCCTTGTCCTCCTTCCGTTCTACCTCGATGACCAACTGGTTCAAGGCGTTGTAATAACTTCTTCCCAGCGACAAGGGATACCAGCACATGCCCCGCTTGATTTTCCGGCCGATGCCCATCAGTTCGGTCTGCTGCTTGAACTGCGCTTTCTCGTATTCATATTCCAGCTTCAACAGCTCATAATGATGCTGCAAGTACAATATCGGCGATTGGATGACTGTATCTTCTTTTTTCATATTCTTCTCTTTCCGGATTGAAGGATAGCCGCCAGACACAAGTCCATCGGGGCTCCCGGTTGCCCTGCTCACGGCCTACTATTTCCTAATTTTTGCAAAGTTACGAGGTTTTTGAAAAAAGAACCGGCTACCCGTTGATTTATTCCAAGCAATTTGCTATTTTTGTTTGACGCGTAAACAAAAACAGTCATGAAAAAGCAAGCTGAATACATCAAGCGCATTGAGATTAAAGGCTTATGGGGCCGGAAAAACATTGCCTGGGATTTACGCCCGGACGTCAACATCCTGAGCGGAGTGAACGGCATCGGGAAAAGCACGATCCTGAACAATTCCGTACGCCGTCTGAGCGACCTGGAAGGAGGGGCTCTCAGCAACGGGGTGCATGAGGGGGTATCATTTACTTTCTATCCCGAAGATGCCACCTACATCCATTTCGATGTGATACGCAGTTTCGACCGTCCGCTGCTCAGCGCCGGACTACTGGATAAAATCGGGAACCAGAACGTGAAGACGGAACTCGACTGGCAGCTTTATCTGCTCCAGCGGCGCTATTTGGACTATCAGGTGAACATCGGCAACCGGATAATTGCCTTGCTGACAAGCGGAAAGCCGGAAAACCAGGCGAAAGCGGCTGAAATCTCACAGCCGAAGACGCATTTCCAGGACCTGATGGACGACCTGTTCAGCGAGACCGGCAAGAAAATTCTCCGCCAGAACAACGAAATCCAGTTTGAACAGGACGGCGACATCCTGACGCCTTACCAACTGTCTTCCGGTGAAAAGCAGATGCTGGTCATTCTGCTCACCGTACTGGTACAAGACAACCAGTCGTGTACCCTGTTCATGGACGAGCCGGAAATCTCCCTTCACGTGGAATGGCAGCAACGCCTCATCTCCCTCATCCGGAGCCTGAATCCGAACGTACAAATCATCCTGACCACCCATTCCCCCGCCCTCATCATGAACGGCTGGATGGATGCCGTGACCGAAGTAAGTGACATTACCACCCGTTAAAACCAAGTAGCTGTATGGGAAAAAGACTGACTGAGAACCTTTCTTCCCTGTACATTGGAGCGGCCAACCGCCTCAAGCCCAAACGTGCGAGAAGAAAAATCGTGGCTTACGTGGAAAGCTACGACGATATTTCTTTCTGGAGGACCATCCTCTCGGAATACGAAGACAACACCCGCTACTTCGAAGTGATGTTGCCCTCGCAGACCTCATTGGCCAAAGGCAAGAAAACCGTACTGATGAACCAGCTCGGCAAGCAGTTGGGCGAAAACATGATTGCCTGCGTGGACAGCGATTACGATTACCTCCTGCAAGGACGTACCCATACTTCCCAATACATCATCGAGAGCCCCTACGTGATGCAAACCTATGCCTACGCCATTGAGAACTACCACTGCTATGCAGAAGGGCTGCACGAGGTCTGTGTCATGGCTACCCTGAACGACCACAAGCTCATCAACTTTGTGGAGTTCATGAAAATGTATTCCCAGATTGCCTATCCTTTGTTCATCTGGTCGGTGTGGTTCTACCGCCGGCACATTCTCTCGGAATTCTCCCTGCTGGATTTCTGTTCGTACGTCAAGCTGGAACAGGTCAGCACGTATCATCCGGAACGGAGCCTGGAAAACATGGCGAAGAAAGTCAACCGGAAGCTGCACGACCTGGAACACCGCCACCCGGATGCCTTGGGAGAGATTGAAGACATGAAGAAAGAATTTGCCCGGCTCGGCGTGCATCCCGACAATACTTATATGTTTATCCAGGGCCATCACATCATGGACAACGTGGTGCTGCGCCTGCTAATTCCCGTATGCACCGTGCTGCGCCGAGAACGGGAACAGCAGATTCATGACCTGGCACTCCACGACATGCAGCTGCACAACGAGCTGACCAGCTACCAACGCAGCCAGGTGGGCGTGGAAATCGTCATCCACCGGAACAACTTCTACACCAATTCCCCGCTCTATCAAATGATCCGAAAGGACATCGAGAAATTTCTCAAGATTATCCGGTAAGCAAAGTGACGAAACTCCTATACAAGATAGGGAAAACCCTATCAAAGAATGGGCGTTTTCATCTTGACGGGCGTTTTTTCTCCTCCTAACTTTGTACCATGAACAAAAGCTGAAAGAGTTACCTCCTTCGGCTGATAAAGACTACAAGTTATGAGAACCCGTACATTTTTCCTCTGTCTGCTGGCCTTCTGCCTGACCACAGTTTCCAGCTATGCCTCCGGATGGGGAGACTTCCGCCTCAACGCCCGTTTCCTGACCGACCGTATGGCATTTGAATTGCACTTGAGTACCGACCAGTACAATGACCTGTACGAAATCAACTACGACTTTCTGAACAATGTCGATCCTTACCTTTCAGGCATTGCCATTGCTGACAGCCGCGCCTTGGATGCGTACTACCGTTACCTGGACGAACGAAACGATGACCTCCGCTGGGTACTTTCCAATGCGGAATATGTACGCTTCATGGGCATCGAATATTTCTTCCGCCCCATCTATGCGGTGAACAGCGTGTGCTACCTCCGTATTTATCAAGTATATCCCAACCGGAATTATTTTTATTTCGGCCCGCCCCGTCACTACCTGACTTATCGGGGAGGACACTGCCGGGCTCACTTCGGAGGTGCCAGCTTCTATCGGAGGAACTATCCGCTACGTTACCATCATCCGGTGTACAGCCGTCCGTGCCGCATCAGTCCGCAGCTGCGTCCTAAAGATTTTGCCAGACCGAAGCCGGGAAACCGCCCGCCTAAAGTCAATCACTGGACATCGGCTCCCCGCCCGGGACACCAACCCGTGGCAAACGGCAGACCAGAATACCGATCTGTACAAAAGCCGAACAACCGGCCTCAGGCTCGTCCGGAAGCCCGTCCGCAAAAAAGGCCTGAAAGCCAAACACAGCGAAGACCTGAAACTGCCCCACAAAGACGACCGGCCACTCGCCCACAGGCAAGGCCGAACAAAGGTACCACGGTAAAATCCGCACAAAGCCGTTCCCGGCAAAATCAAAGAAAAGAAGTGTCCAACGACCGAAAATCTCTCTCTAAGCGTCTATAAACTCAAAGTGCTGAAGCCTACCGGAATTTTCCGAGAAACTTCAGCACTTTGAGTTTGAGGTTGATGACCTCAAGCCAAATGTATGCCGTCTCCTTTCAATACGATGCGACGTTTCTTATACAAATCGCCGACGGCCTTCTTGAAAGTCTTCTTGCTTACCCCAAAGGTGTGGTAAATCACCTCCGCATCCGTCTTGTCGTTCAACGGAGTGAATCCGTCGTTGTCCTTGATATATTGCCACAGCACCTCCGAAAAATCATCCACCTTCCGGGCACCTGCTTTCTGCAAAACCAAATCAATCTTTCCGTCCGGACGTACCTGCTTGATAAACGCCGTCAGCCGCATGCCGACTTCCAAAGGCTGGAAAATCTCATTGTGGTACAGCATACCGCTGAACTTATTTTCCACAATCACCTTATATCCCAGCTCCGTGCGCTGCCATACCAGCACCTCGACCTCTTGCCCCGGCTGGTAATCCGGTTTCTCGGTCGACAAGAAATGTTCTATCTTGGCTGAAGCCACAATACGGTAGCTTTCCTCGTCCAGGTGCACATACACCACGTAGCGTTTTCCCTTCTGCATCTTCATTTTCTGCTCACGGAAAGGCACGAACAAGTCCTTCATCAATCCCCAATTCAGGAAGGCCCCGAACTGATTGACCCATGCCACTTCCAAGCAGGCAAACTCGCCCACCTGCACATACGGTTGCAAGGTGGTGGCCACCAGTCTTTCCTCCATGTCCAAGTAAATGAACACGTTCAAGATATCGCCCGGTTTTGTTCCTTCGGGCACATACCGTTTCGGAAGCAGGATTTCGCCGTCCTCATCTCCATTGAGATAGACTCCGAAATCGACTTCCTTCACTACTTCCAGCTGATTATATTTTCCTAATTTGATATGACTCATAATTCTTCCATTTTTATTTTACCATCTATCATGTGAATCGTGCGGTCGGTCTGTGCAGCCAGTTCGTCATCGTGGGTCACGATGACGAACGTCTGTCCCAGTTTGTCACGCAAATCAAAGAACAGCTGATGAAGCTCGCCCTTGTTCTGTGTGTCCAGGCTGCCCGAAGGTTCATCAGCCAGGATAACCGACGGATGATTGATCAAAGCCCGGGCCACGGCCACCCGCTGTTTCTCTCCTCCCGACAGCTCCGCCGGCTTATGGGAAGCACGTTCCGACAATCCCAGAAACGCCAAAATATCCAACGCCTCTTTCCGGGCCGTACCCATCGGCTGCCCCTGAATCAAGGCCGGCATCATCACGTTCTCCACCGCCGTAAATTCCGGAAGCAACTGGTGGAACTGAAACACAAAACCGATTTCCCGGTTCCGGAAAGCAGAGAGTTCCTTTTCTTTCAAGCGGTTCACCTCCGTTCCGTTCAAGACGATGCGTCCGCTATCCGGCTTGTCCAGCGTACCCATAATCTGCAGCAACGTCGTCTTTCCCGCGCCACTGGGACCTACAATGCTCACCACTTCCCCTTTGGCAATCTCCAGGTCGATTCCTTTCAACACCTGAAGCGTGCCAAAGCTCTTAGTTATTCCTTCTAACTGAATCATTCCTTTACAATTTACGAATCACATATTCTGCCAGATAACAGCCAAACACCGCCGGCATGTAGCTCACCGTACCCGCTGTCGACTTCTTGTTCTGTTCGTTGTCTACCAATATCACTGCCTGCGGGTCGGCCTGTTCCGTACTGAAGACTACCGGCAGTTTCCGCTTCATGCCCATCTTCTGCAAACGCTTCCTCACCGCCTTGCTCAACCCACAATGGTACGTTTCCCACAAATCAGCAAAACGTACCTGCGTAATATCCTTCTTAGCCCCTGCTCCCATGCTGCTGACAATCTTCAAGCCCCGTTGGAGTGCATGGTAAATCAGGTAACATTTGGGTGCCACCGTATCGATGGCATCTACGATGAAATCGAACGAAGCACTGTCCAGCAACTGCGGAATCGCCTCATCCTTCAAATAAACCGGCAATACAGTCAAGTCCAAGTCCGGATTAATATCCCGGAAACGTGCCGCCAACACTTCTGCCTTCGGTCGGCCAATCACGGAATGAGTAGCTGGCAACTGACGGTTGATGTTACTCGGCTGCACCGTATCCGCATCTACAATCGTCATCCGCCCTACTCCAGCACGGCAAATCATCTCTGCCGCATAGGCACCTACACCGCCCAAGCCGACAACCAGCACATGTGCATGTCGCAAGCGGTCCATTTTTTCTTTACCTAACAGCAGTTCCGTACGCTGCTGCCATTCCATACTGTTATTTTCGTTCATGAATCTTTCTTAAACCATTTATAAAACCAGTTGCCCACCTTGTCATAATACTGGGTCTCGGCCCATCCGCGCGGATCGGCAAAGCTCAGTGTTTCATTCGGGTCACCTTTCTGGTCCGGATACAACAGCATGATGCTGTTGTTATTGAAATACTTGGAAACCTGCATCGGCAAACGCTCAAACGAAGAATCATACGAAATAGACCCTCTTCGTGAACTTACAATCACCAGCAAATGATCGAAATTCACCTGTCCGGTAATAATCAGCAAATCGTCCCAGTTGTCCAATTCCTGAAACTCCGTCATCACATCCTTATGCTTTTTTTGGATATATCCCTTGATGTAACCCAAGGTCTGCGGATGGGCAAAGAAATGCAAACGGCATCCTAACTGACTGCTCATCCGGCACAGGTGCGTAATCCATTTCACAAATCCATGCTCAAATTCCGACTTGGGAGGTACAGCCACAATAATACGCCGCAGCGTATTGACCGGCATCTGAAAACGCGCAATCATCACCTGCTGATAAGTATTTTTCAACAAATCCTCTGTCAGATTTCCGAAGAACGAATCTACCAGATTGGATTTGTTATGCAAACCGATGACAATCGTGGTCGATTCCGTTTCCTTGGCTGTATGCAAGATTCCCGTGGCAATGTTCAAATCAAAACGAGTCACTGTTTTCAAAGGCACATTGGCCGAAGCCGCAATCTGTGCCGCTCTTTCCAGGCTACGCTTGCCCCGCATTTCCAATCGCACTGAATCATTATTGTCGTTAATCACATTCAACGCCACCAGATTGTCCGTACGTTTCTCATCGCGCACCACCAGTGCCAGCTGCATCAACCGTTCCAAAGTATCCGGATTGGCTACAGGAATCAGAATCCGCTCCTTTTTCTGTTCCTTTTCTTCATCCAGTTCCGCATCATCCATGGCAATCCGCTTGGCGGCATGTTCGGTAATGAAGGAGCTGACCACACAAGTTACCAAAATCAACAGGATGGTACCGTTCAGCACATCTTCATTGAGCAAACGCTCGCCTGAAGGAAGTATAATATTGTAGCCTACCAGTACCGCTGCCAACGTAGCCGCCGCCTGTGCGTTACTTAGTCCGAACATCAGTTCTCGTTCCACCGGCTTCATGCGATAAATCTTCTGTGTCAGCCAGGAAGCAATCCACTTGCCCAGTAACGCCACCACAATCATTATCGAAGCCACCTTAATGGAATCAATATGTCCGAAAAGTACATTGACGTTAATCAACATACCCACCCCAATCAAAAAGTAAGGAATAAACAAAGCATTTCCTACAAACTCCAGGTGACTCATCAGCGGAGACACATGCGGAATCAAGCGGTTCAACACCAGTCCGGCCAGAAAAGCGCCCAAAATGCCTTCCATACCGACCCACTCCATCAGGCCCGCTCCTAAGAAGACCATGGCCATCACAAAAATATATTGTACTACCTGATCACTGTAACGACGGAAAAACCAGCGACCGATACGAGGGAAAGTGACCATGATGACGGCACTCAGCACCACCACCTTCAGCACCAGCCAAATCCAGAACATATCCGACGTTTCTCCCTTGTACATACCGGAAATCACGGCCAGCACCAGCAACGTCAACGTATCGGTCACCGCCGTACCTCCCACAGCGATACTTACCGCCCGCTGCCGGTTGATGCCATAACGAATCACAATCGGATAGGCTATCAAGGTGTGCGAGGCATACATACTGGCCAGCAAGACCGACGTAATCAGCCCGTATCCCAAGAGATTCAAATTGGTCCATACTCCAATGCCCAACGGGAAAATGAACGCCAGCAATCCCAATACGGTTGCCTTCACACGGATACTCTTGAAGTCCTCCATGTTCATTTCCAGACCGGCCAGAAACATGATGTAGTATAATCCTACCTTGCCAAAAAGTTCAAAACTGCTGTCACGGGCCAGGATGTTGAACCCGTGTTCACCGACCACAATACCCGCCAGAATCATCCCGATGATGTGCGGAATGCGCAAACGTTCCAACACAATCGGCGCAAACAAAATGATTACCAATACCAGAAAAAAAATCCAGGTCGGGTCAGTAATGGGAAAATCTATATCGAAATGAAACAAATCTAACAATTCTTCCATATAAATGAGCGGGCAGTTTTAAATTTATGGACAAAAATAAGAAAAAAGTTCTGCATTTCCCGTTTCGTATTCCAAAATGTTTTAATTTTGCGTTTCAATAGCTGTAAGAAGAATTAAAAAAATCTTGCTGAAACACAGAAGGCTATGCAAGGACAAAATCTATTAACTTAAATAATAAACATAAAAAATGAAAGTAGCAATTGTTGGTGCAAGCGGAGCCGTAGGACAAGAGTTTCTGCGCGTGCTTGATGAAAGAAATTTCCCGGTAGATGAACTGCTGTTGTTCGGCTCAACCAGAAGCGCCGGACGAAAATACACTTTTCGGGGAAAAGAAATTGAAGTCAAACTTCTGCAGCACAACGATGATTTCAAAGGAGTTGACATCGCATTCACTTCAGCCGGTGCAGGCACCTCAAAAGAATTTGCCGATACTATCACCAAATATGGTGCCGTGATGATTGACAACTCCAGTGCTTTCCGCATGGACAATGACATTCCTTTGGTAGTGCCCGAAGTCAATGCAGCCGACGCCCTGAACCGTCCGCGCGGAATCATTGCGAACCCGAACTGTACGACTATCCAGATGGTCGTAGCCCTGAAAGCCATCGAGAACCTGACACACATCAAACGTGTACACGTAGCTACATACCAGGCTGCCAGTGGGGCTGGAGCAGCTGCCATGGACGAACTGTACGAACAATACCGTCAGGTATTGGCCGGCGAACCAGTGAAAGTAGAAAAGTTCGCTTACCAATTGGCCTTCAACCTGATTCCTCAGATTGACGTATTCACCGACAACGGATATACCAAAGAAGAGATGAAGATGTACAACGAGACACGCAAAATCATGCATTCTGACGTGAAAGTCAGTGCCACTTGCGTACGTGTGCCGGCTCTTCGTTCTCACTCAGAAAGCATCTGGATTGAAACTGAACGTCCGGTTTCTGTAGAAGAAGCCCGTGAAGCCTTTGCTCACGGAGAAGGCCTGGTACTGATGGACAACCCGGAAAAGAAAGAATATCCGATGCCGTTGTTCCTGGCTGGAAAAGACCCTGTATACGTAGGACGTATCCGTAAAGACTTGTCAAACGAGAACGGTCTGACCTTCTGGATTGTAGGTGACCAAATCAAGAAAGGTGCCGCACTGAACGCCGTACAGATTGCAGAATACCTGATTAAAGTAAAGAACATCGGATAAGAGGTCTTCCTCCCTCTGATTACACGATAAAGAAGGCCATTGCCTCGTATCGGTTCAACCGACGGAGACAATGGCCTTTTTCATTTCCTCCTTTCCGGAGAATGATGTCTTATCAAAGAATTTGACCGACAAGCTGTTCTTCCTTTAAAATAAATCCCAGGTATGAATTTCATCTTTCCATTGATGATCCTTCGGGAAAGGTTTCTCTCCCCATGCCTTCACGCTGGTCCATTCCTGGGGCGCATCGGTCCAGAAAGGATGCGATGCCGGAAGTCCCAATGGCAAGAAAGCCAAGGAAGTCATATACAGGCTTCCGTTGTTGGTGTACCAGTCGGCTACATTCGGCTGACGACCGGTAAAACCGATGGTCAGGAAACCGCCTTCATTAAAATTATGACCGGTAGCAAACATGCGCTTCATCACAGCTGTCAGTGCACAACGCACCTGTGAACTTGTCACCCCTGCCGGCAATTTCTCATACCAAGCCATCAAAGCCAAAGGCTGCATAGTGGCCATACGGTACGGGATGGAACGACCGAATACGGGGAAAGTTCCCTCCGGTGAAATGAAACGTTCCAATATCAGACTGTATTTCTGGGCACGCTTCAACGCGCGGTCATAATATTTTCCGTAGTCAATCCGGCTGCGCACCTTGGCATCCTTCATGGCCTGGAGCGTCTCCAAGTACATGGGATGGAACACGTAACTGCTGTAATAATCAAATGCAAAAGATGGGCCGTCTGAGTACCATCCGTCGCCGGTGTACCATTCTTCCACCTTACGAATGGCGGAATTCACCCGGTATTCATCAAACTTCACTCCCACTTTAGCCAAAAAACTTTCAATAGTAGACGAAAACAGCAACCAGTTTGTATAAGGCGGATCAATTCGGCGCAGCTGCTGAAACTCTTCGATGTAACGCTTCTTGGTGATTTCATCCAACGGCATCCAAAGCTGGTCGTACGCCCGAAGGAAACTTTCAGCCACATAGGCACCGTCGACCAATGTCTGTCCTTCCTGACGCCACAACAGGTAGTCCGGACTCTGGGGATCAACTGCATTGGTATAGCTTTTCAAGACCCACTCACGCAATTCCTTACGCATTTTCCCTTCTTCCGTGTCATCATCCGGCAAGGAGAGCCAAGGAGCAATGCCAGCCATCAGCCGTCCGAAGGTTTCCATATAAGCCACTTTCTTATTGCGTCCGTCCCAAGTAGGGCTGACCTCCAGCTGCATGTTCTTCTGCAATTCTTCCTTGGCCATGTTGCTCAATACGGGAGCCGCCATCCGATACGCCAAGTCGCACCAGTAAGTACGGTCGGCAGTCTGCGGAGCTTCCAGATAACGTACATATTCACAGGCTGCCAGCAAGAAGGCCCCGACTCCGAAATTCGCCGTAGAATTGACATCGAGTACTTGTCCGGGAATCGCCTTCTCTCCAATCGGCTGTACATACCCCACCGTACCATCTTTCTGAAACGCTTTCTTCGACAAATAGTTCCATGCTTTCTTTACCACCGGCTGGTAAGTAGCTTCTGCTAAATACCCATTGTTGATACCCCCCAAAAAACCGTAGGTAAACAGAGCCGTTCCGCTGGTTTCCGGCCCCGGAGCAAAATCCGGATCCATCATGCTGCGCGTCCAGTATCCTTCCGGCTGCTGAATGGCCGCTACGGCCTGGGCCATGTGCTGAAACTTATTCACAAAAAACGAATGATGCACATAATTTTCCGGCATATCTTTCAGCACCTTAGCCAGTCCGGCCAGTACCCAAGCATCTCCTCTGGCCCAGAAATCCTTCTTTCCATTGGCTGTGGCATGCTTGGGATAGACATATTTCGCATCCCGGTAATACAAATTCTCATCCTTGTCGAACATGATGCTGTCGGAATATTGTAGATACTCATACAACTTATCCAAATACAGTGTGTTATGCGTTACCTTATATAATTTAGTCATCACGGGCATGACCATATAGAGCGCATCGCTCCACCACCAGTAATCATTCTGTGAGGTACTCATCTGATATTCCATCACTTCACGGGCCCGACGGATTTTCCGATCTTCCGGAGCCAAGTTGTACAAATCGACATACGTCTGGAAACAAATCTGATAATCGCCGAAGAGTACGTATTCATCCGACTCTCCGTAGGAATATTTCCACTCTGCCCGATTGTCACTCTTGGCCCCTTTCCATTGGTTATAGTTGGCCCATGTCTCCGAATAAGTGCGATACGTTTCATTACCCGTCAGGAAATACGCTTCCATATTTCCAGTATGATATACGGCATTGTCCCAAAACGCACGTACCTCCGGCGAATGCTCCACCTGCCAATGCTGATTTACTTTCTCAATCATCTTCCGGACTTGAACAGCCTCAGAATCCTTGGCTCCTGCCGACACGGCGCACAGTCCCATCGCACAAGCCAATAAAAATTTACCTGTTTGTTTCATAGTTTTATTTTGAGATTAATCAATTTCCAATACATAAATGGGAGTCGCTGCGGAAGTCTTTACTCTTTCTCCGTCGCCTTGACGCGTTTCCTGCACAAACACATGCAACTTTTTCTGGGCTTTCCATAACTCCGTGTCATAACTGGGCTCCCAGGCATCCACCGAGAAATCGGTCAAGTCTTTCACCTGCCATTCTCCCGACTTCACATCATCGGTGTAGGCCATTGAAACCTTACTTCCACGTTCTGCATCACGGAACATAAAATAAGCTTTTCCCTCATCTACCGCAAGACGTGGCCGGGAAATCGGAATCATCTTCGTCCCGTCGCCTTTCAGCGTAAAGTCCTGCGAACGGTTGACTATCTGGCGGTGTTGCCAGGAGATTCCATCGTGCCACACCAATCGATATTGAGGCACTTCATTTTCCGCATTTCGCCAGTAAGTGACAATATACGGATGTCCCTCCGCATCGGTACACATACTGGTTTGGTTAATCAGTTCACTGTTTTGCGGAATGTAACAAGCATACTCCGCATTGTCCTTCCGAATAGGCAGCGTATACTTTTCACCATTCGTCTTATACCATGTGCGTCCATCATCGGGAGAATAGGCATAACAAAGGTCATGATTGGTCTCTACCATCCAAGTCTCACGCCACACCCACGACAGATGAAGCCGGCCATCTGCATCCATATACAATTGCCAATAAGCGTTCCGCTGATTTTCTCCGTCAATCAGGACATCCTGTACCCGTATCCATTTGCGACTTTTCAATTCATAACGGTTCAACACTAAGTTTCCCCGCCCGGAAGCCCCCGAACGATAAGCAAACAACAAATCGCCGTTGGGCATCCGATAAAACTCCGGATATGTCACATCCGACTCATCCTTCCCTGTCATCTGTTCCTTTTCTCCCAAGGTCAATGCGCCGGGAGCCGTACTCCGGCAATAATTCAACTCGTTGCCGTGATGGTCAAAAGCTACATGCAGATACCCGTCACCGTCCACCATCATACTGATAACATTGTGCGCGTCTGCCACATTACCTTTATACTGACTGCGGTGCAAGGTCCATTGCTCCGTTCCCAAGTCACGCTTACCCACTACCAGGTAACCGTCCGCATCATAATACGATACATACTGTATTCCCTTGTCGGTCACCAACGAACTGTTCCGGAAAATGGCCGTATTCACAGAGGTGGAGCTATAACCCTCGGCCACCTCTACCAGCCGTTGTGCCGACAGTCCTTCCCAGACAAGGAATCCCATTAGAAATAAAAAAAAGATGTGCTTCATAGCCTATGTGTTTAAGTTCTTTCTGCAAAAATAAGATTTTCAACAAAAGGAAGGGATAAAAATCCCGTCAAGGAAGGAGAAAAAAACGAGCAAATGTACGCTAAACCTACAATTTGATTCCTTTTTTGCTAAGATTATCACATTCTGCCATACATTTCGCCTCCTAGCCTACAAAAAAAGTCCATATCCAAGAGACTTTCTCTCGAATATGGACTCTGCGCTTAAAAGCGATTTCTTATGTTATAGACTGGCCGGAAGTTCGCTCAGCTTCATGCTGTTGGAACCTTTTACCAGCACGCAGCACCCTTGCAAAGGATGAGCTGCCAACAGGGCCTCTACTTCTTTCACATCTTTATAATGCTCGAAGGAAGAGGCAGTACCTCCAAATTCCGGACCGACCAGCATCACCCGTTCAAATCCGCATTCTTTCAAAAAGTCGACCACCTTCTGGTGTTCCTCGTGACTTCCTTCTCCGAGTTCCTTCATATCGCCCAAGATAGCCACCTTGTGCGCCGCCTCCATCTGACGGAAGTTTTCCAATGCCGCCATCATACTGGTGGGATTGGCATTGTAGGCATCCACAATCAAGGTATTGGAAGCGGTGTGTACCAACTGTGAACGGTTGTTCTGCGGTACATACGAAGACAATGCATGACAGATTTTTGCATCCTCTACCCCGAAATAACGACCGATGGTTACCGCAGCCAAGGCATTGTCCAAGTTGTAGGAACCTATCAAATGCGTCTGTACTTCATGAGAAGTACCTTCGGCCGTCCAGCTGAAACGCAGGAATGGAGAACAGGATACCACTTTACCTGTCACATCCAGTCCCGGAGTCTGTCCGTAGCGGACGCACGTCAATCCTGTGGCAATCTTGTTCAGGTAAGGATTCTCATTTTGAATGAAAATGGTAGAATTTCCCTTTTCCCGCAGGAAATCATACAATTCTCCTTTGGTACGGATAACCCCTTCAAAGGAACCGAATCCCTGCAGATGCGCCTTTCCCACATTGGTAATGATACCGTAATCTGGCTCGGCGATATGTACCAAAGTCTTGATTTCTCCCGGATGGTTGGCCCCCATTTCGATGACTGCCATCTCATGCTCCGGCTTCAGACGCAACAAGGTCAACGGCACTCCGATGTGGTTGTTAAAGTTCCCTTGCGTATAAAGTACCTTGAACTTCTCGCCCAGCACGGTTGCAATCAATTCTTTCGTAGTGGTCTTTCCATTCGTACCGGTCACCCCGATCATGCGGGTTCCTAACCGGCGACGGTGATAGTTGGCCAACTTCTGCAAGGTCTCCAAACAATTATCCACTAAAATAATCCGCGGATTCTCGGGGGAAGCATATTGCGGTTCATCGACCACCGCATAGCGGCAGCCCTGTGCCAACGACTGGGCCGCAAAAGCATTCCCATTGAATGTTTCTCCTTTCAGGGCCAGAAACATAGAACCCTCCGGACAATGGCGGCTGTCCGTCGTCAGTCCGTTACATTCCGTAAAACGGCTGTATAGTTCCTCTATTTCCATATTCTTATTGCTCTGCGAAGCGTTTTGCCTGCTCTTCAATCAGTGCGGCATCGTCAAAATAGTTGATTTTCATGGCACGGCGTACCTCATCCAGCGTCTGGGCTGCTGCCTCACGGGCTACTTCGCAACCTTTCTTCAGCATGTCGTAGACAGCCGGGATGTCTTTTTCAAATACCTTACGACGTTCACGAATCGGTTCCAGTTCTTCCTGCATGACGGCTGCAAGGAACTTCTTCACCTTCATATCACCCAGTCCGCCACGTGTGTAATGCGCTTTCAATTCATCCAAGCTGGCATATTCCGGCAAATAACGGTCAAAATGCTCCGGACGGCAGAATGCATCCAAATAGGTGAACACGCAGTTGCCTTCCAGTTTACCCGGGTCGCTCACCTTGATGTGAGTCGGGTCAGTATACATGCTCTTCACCTTCTTTGCCACTTCGTCTGCTGAATCCGACAAGTAAATGCAGTTGCCCAATGACTTACTCATTTTAGCCTTTCCGTCTGTACCCGGTAAACGTAAGCAAGCCGCATTATCCGGCAACAAGATTTCTGGTTCTATCAATGTCTCGCCATAGATATGATTGAAACGACGCACAATTTCACGGGTCTGTTCAATCATCGGTTCCTGGTCTTCTCCCACCGGTACGGTAGTCGCCTTGAAAGCGGTAATATCGGCAGCTTGACTGATGGGATAAGTAAAGAAGCCCACCGGAATGCTCGTTTCAAAGTTACGCATCTGGATTTCGGTCTTCACCGTCGGGTTACGCTGCAAACGGGAAACAGTAACCAGGTCCATGTAATAGAATGTCAATTCACACAGTTCCGGAATCTGCGACTGGATAAAGATGGTAGACTTTGCCGGGTCAAGTCCCACAGACAAATAGTCCAATGCCACTTCAATTACGTTCTGACGCACCTTTTCCGGATTGTCAATGTTGTCGGTCAACGCCTGTCCGTCGGCCTCGAACACAAATATTTTATCGTAAAGTCCTGAATTCTGCAACTCCACACGTCGGCGCAATGAACCCACATAGTGGCCGATATGTAATTTACCGGTAGGGCGGTCACCGGTCAAAATAATCTTTTCTTTCTTCATAATATAAGCTATTGTATCTACTTTTTAAATTGCAGCAAAGATATATAAATCCTTTGTTTTCTTCAAAATAAATCGTTTCTTTGCAAGTAGTCCTCCACGACAAAAACTGCCGCCGGACGCAGACAACCTTTGAGAAACCCCAAATTTATCTATATCCATGAAAAAAGAATTAAAGAAAGTCCTGGTTCTCGGATCAGGCGCACTGAAAATCGGACAAGCCGGAGAGTTCGACTATTCAGGTTCGCAAGCTTTGAAAGCCTTACGTGAAGAAGGTATCCGCTCCGTACTCATCAACCCTAACATTGCGACCATCCAGACTTCGGAAGGCATTGCCGACCAAGTTTACTTCCTGCCTGTCACTCCGTATTTCGTAACCGAAATCATCAAGAAGGAACGTCCGGACGGTATTCTGTTAGCTTTCGGCGGACAGACAGCCCTGAACTGCGGTACGGAACTTTACCAGAAAGGCATTCTGAAAGAATATGGCGTGGAAGTGCTGGGCACCTCAGTGGAAGCCATCATGTACACCGAAGACCGCGACCTGTTTGTCAAAAAGCTGGATGAAGTACCTCTTAAAACTCCTGTCAGCCGGGCAGTGGAAAACATGCGGGATGCCCTCGAAGCGGCACGCACCATCGGCTATCCGGTCATGATCCGTTCAGCTTATGCCTTGGGTGGCTTGGGAAGCGGCATCTGCCCCGATGAAGAAAAATTCATCGAACTGGCAGAAAGTGCCTTCACCTTCTCTCCGCAGATTCTGGTGGAAGAATCCCTAAAAGGCTGGAAAGAAATCGAGTTCGAAGTAATCCGCGATGCCAACGACCATTGCTTCACCGTGGCCAGCATGGAAAACTTCGACCCGCTGGGCATCCATACCGGAGAATCCATCGTGGTGGCTCCTACCTGCTCACTGACCGAAGAACAAGTCAGCATGCTGCAAGATTTGTCGAAACAATGTATCCGCCATTTGAACATTGTGGGAGAATGCAACATCCAATATGCCTTCCACGCCGAGACCAACGACTACCGCATCATTGAGGTAAATGCCCGCCTGAGCCGTTCTTCTGCCCTAGCTTCCAAAGCCACCGGTTACCCATTAGCTTTCGTAGCCGCCAAGATTGCCTTGGGCTATACCTTGGATGAAATCGGCGAAATGGGGACTTCCAACTCGGCCTACGTGGCTCCACAACTGGATTACCTGATTTGCAAGATTCCGCGCTGGGACCTCAACAAGTTTGCCAGAGTTTCTCACCGCATCGGCTCCAGCATGAAGTCGGTGGGCGAAATCATGTCCATCGGACGGACGTTTGAAGAAATTATCCAGAAAGGCCTGCGTATGATTGGTCAGGGCATGCACGGCTTCGTGGGCAATGACCATACCCGCTTCACAAACCTGGACGACGAACTGGCCAACCCGACCGACCTGCGTATCTTCGCCATCGCACAGGCGCTGGAAGAAGGTTATTCCATCGAACGCATCTACGAACTGACCAAGATTGACCCGTGGTTCATCGGGAAACTGAAAAACATTGTCGACTACAAACATAAGCTGTCAGAATACAACTCGCTTGAAGAACTTCCGGCCGACGTACTTCGCCAAGCCAAAGTGATGGGCTTCTCCGATTTCCAGATTGCCCGCTTCGTACTGAAGCCCACGCAGGGAAACATGGAGAAAGAAAACCTGCAAGTACGTGCCTACCGCAAAAAGCTGGGTATCCTGCCGGCAGTGAAACGCATCAACACGGTGGCTTCCGAACATCCGGAACTGACCAACTACCTGTATATGACGTATGCCGTGGAAGGTTACGATGTCAATTATTATAAGAATGAGAAATCGGTCATCGTCCTCGGTTCGGGTGCCTACCGCATCGGCTCGTCCGTGGAATTTGACTGGTGCTCGGTGAATGCCATCCAGACCGCCCGTAAGTTAGGCTACAAATCCATCATGATCAACTACAACCCGGAAACGGTATCTACCGACTACGACATGTGCGACCGTCTGTACTTCGATGAACTTTCCTTCGAACGGGTACTCGATGTCATCGACTTGGAACAGCCTCGCGGTGTTATCGTTTCCGTGGGCGGACAGATTCCGAACAACCTGGCCATGAAACTGTATCGCCAGTCGGTGCCGGTACTCGGAACCTCTCCGATTTCCATCGACCGGGCGGAAAACCGCAACAAGTTCTCGGCCATGCTCGACCAGCTCGGCATCGACCAACCGGCCTGGCAGGAACTGACCAGCTTGGACGACGTGAAAGAGTTTGTGAAGAAAGTGGGCTATCCGGTATTGGTGCGTCCGTCGTACGTGCTCTCCGGAGCGGCCATGAACGTATGCTATGACCAGGAAGAACTGGAACGCTTCCTGCAAATGGCCAGCGAAGTATCCAAGGAATATCCGGTGGTCGTATCGCAGTTCATGCAGGAAACCAAGGAAATCGAATTCGATGCCGTGGCACAGAACGGAGAGATTGTGGAATACGCCATTTCGGAACACATCGAATATGCGGGAGTCCACTCCGGTGACGCCACTCTGGTATTCCCCGCACAGCACATTTATTTTGCGACGGCCCGTCAGATTAAGAAAATCAGTCGCAAGATTGCCAAGGAACTCAACATTTCAGGTCCGTTCAACATCCAGTACCTGGCCAAGAACAACGACGTGAAAGTGATTGAATGTAACCTGCGTGCTTCCCGCAGCTTCCCGTTCGTATCGAAGGTATTGAAACGTAACTTCATCGAAACAGCCACCCGCATCATGCTCGATGCCCCCTACGTGCGTCCCGACAAACTGGCGTTCGACATCGACTGGATTGGGGTCAAGGCCTCGCAGTTCTCGTTTGCCCGTCTGCAAAATGCCGACCCGGTACTGGGTGTCGACATGTCGTCTACGGGAGAAGTAGGCTGCTTAGGTGACGACTTTAACGAAGCCTTGTTGAACGCCCTGATTGCTACGGGCTACAAGATTCCGAAAAAATCGGTACTGTTCTCTTCCGGTGCCACCAAGTCGAAAGTGGACTTGCTGGATGCCAGCCACCTGCTGCACCAGAAAGGATACGAACTTTATGCGACGGCCGGCACGGCTGCCTTCTTGAACTCCCACGGCATTCCGACCACACCGGTCTTCTGGCCCGATGAACGCCCGCACGCCGAAAACAACGTGATGAAGATGATTGCGGAACACAAGTTTGAACTGATTGTGAACATCCCGAAAAATCATACCAAACGGGAACTCACCAATGGATACCGCATCCGCCGTGGTGCCATCGACCACAACATTCCGCTGATTACGAATGCCCGTCTGGCCAAAGCCTTCATTGAAGCTTTCTGCCACATGACGCAGGAAGAAATCCAAATCAAGAGTTGGCAGGAATACAAATAAGAAAGGTAAATCAGGAGCCTGCAGAGGCTTTCTCAGCAGGTTTTTGAGGCCCTAAAAAAACGCAAGTGCGTTTGGACTAAAACGCACTTACGTTTAAAGTAAAACGCCTTTGCGTTTCAGGTAAAACGTACTTACGTTTTCCTTCAAACGCAAAGGCGTTTTTTCAGGACCTTTTTTTACTTATTTCAAGGCTGTCTCAATGGTCTTCATCAGCTCTTCAAATTCAGCTTTTGTATACCCTATGGAAGCATGAATCAGCTTGCCGTCCTTTCCGAACAGATAGGCACGGGGAATCGTCTGGTCGGCAAACAGAGAGAACACTTCCCGTTTCGGGTCCGGATAAAGAGGGAAGGTAAATTTCTTCCGTTCATTGTATTTCTTCAACTCGGCATCGGTATGTTCCCGTCCGATGACCAGCAGTTTGAAATCCTTGCAATCCTTATATTTCGGCCACAAGGTTTTCTGCACCTCTGCCAGTTCCAGCTGGCAAGGACCGCACCAGGTGGCAAACAAACTCACCAGTACCACTTTTCCTTTCAAGTCGGCCGGGGTCACCTTCCCATACACTTCAGAATTGAGAGTAATGGCTGGCATCGCATCCCCCACTTTCAATTTTTCTTTTCCCGTATCCTGTGCAGAGGCTGCCAGCACCCCCATCCAAATCAGGCACAGAAGACTCCAGATTCGTACGCTTTTCATTGTTTTTCCTTTCTGTAAATGTTAAATCCTGACAAAGATACCGTAAACCGATGGAAAATCCGCCGGGGAACCTATCTTTGTAAAGAGTTTTAACGAAAAAATAAACCCACAAGATGATGACCTTCATTTCGTGTGCCAAAACCATGACGGCACGCACCAAGATAAAATACCCCGAAACCACAATACCTCATTTTCAGGAGGAAGCCCGGGAAAATGCCTTGTACATGAACCAGTTCACTGCCGAAGAACTGGGCCAGATACTGAAAGTGAATGCCAAACTGGCGGCAGAGAACCGACTGCGCTACCAAGACTTCCTTTCACCCGACACCCCGTCTCTCCCGGCACTGCTGGCCTACACGGGCATGGTGTTCAAACGCATCCATCCGGCCGACTTTACCCCAGAAGATTTTCAATTCGCTCAGCAACATCTGCTCATTACCTCTTTCTTATATGGGTTGTTGCGTCCGCTGGATGCCATCAAGAACTACCGGATGGAGGGAAATGTCCGCTTGCCGGAACACCAGCACCAAACACAGTTCGATTATTGGAAACCGATTCTGACCGACTATTTCATCGAAGCTGTCCGCCAGCAAGGGGGTATTCTGATTAATCTGGCCAGTGGCGAGATGAAAGACCTGTTCCACTGGGACAAGGTATGCCGGGAAGTCCAGGTCATCACACCCGAATTTTATACCCTGAAGAACGGGAAACCCACCACCGTGGTCGTCTATGCCAAGATGTGCCGCGGCGAAATGACCCGCTTCATCCTGAAAAACCGGATTGAACAACCGGAACAGCTGAAAGCCTTTGAATGGGAAGGCTTTTCCTACGATGCGGCCTCCAGCGATGCACAGACACTCCGCTTCCTACTGAAATAGAAATGAAAAGCCGGAAACCCTGACGACACATCTTCGTAAATGCAACTTCATCGGATTGCTTTCACCCTGTAACAGGAAAACTGCAACTTTGCAGCAGAAAAAGCAAACGATACATGAACAGAACAAGAAGATGGATTAGTGCCGCCCTTTTTACCTCACTCATTACGGCCCACGTGTTTGCCGTAGAGGTAAATGTCAATATCAAGGGCTGCATCACAGACCAAAAATCAAAAGAGCCGCTGATTGGCGCCACGGTACAGATTGTAGGGAGCAGCATCGGAGCCGTGACCGACATGGACGGAAATTTCCAGCTTTCAGGAGTGGAAGATGGCATCTACGACATCGAGATTAAATATGTAGGCTACAAGACTGCCATCAAAAGGCAGGTCAAGATTGAGAACAATAAAATCACGACACTCGACTTCGAAATGGTGACTGACGACCACCTGTTGTCGGATGTAGTAGTGGTAGCCAAGGCCAACCGCGAATCTGAAAGCGTGACCCTGCTGGAACAAAAACGGTCGGTAGTGGCCGTTCAGGCAGTCGGTGCCAAAGAGCTGGCCCGAAAAGGCGTCAGCGATGCACAGGCTGCCGTGACCAAAATCTCGGGTATCTCCAAACAAGAAGGAGTGAAAAATGTCTTTGTCCGCGGATTGGGCGACCGTTACAACCTCACCACCCTCAACCGCTATCCCATTCCTTCGGAAGATCCTGAATACAAAAACATTGCCCTCGACTTTTTCTCCACCGACGTCATCCAGTCGGTAGAAGTGAACAAGGCTTTTTACGGCAACACCTCTGCCGATGCGTCGGGAGCCAACATCAATATCACGTCGAAGGAACTGACCGGAGATGCCACACTGGATTTCAGCCTGTCGGGCGGAATCAATACCCAAGCGCTGTCGGGCGACCTGCAGCAGGCCAGCGGAAGCAACCTGTTCGGATTTGCCAATACTACCCAACCGGGAGCAGATTTGAAGAGCTACCGCTTTAAAAATGCCATCGACCCTTCCCAGAAGAATGCCCCTGTCAACCAAGATTACAGCCTGTCGGGTGGTAAACAATTCTATATTCACAACAACCCACTCTCTTTCTTCATCGTGGCCAGCCACCACAAAAGCTTCTCCTACTACGACGAGGAAGTGCGAAATACCCTCACCAGCGGCGATTTGTCTCAAGATATGAACGGCGAAATCTCCCGCATCGAAACCAGTCAGCTGGCCATGGCCAACCTGAGCTATACCCACAATCAGAAGCACCACCTATCCTACAACTTCATGATGGTGCATGCTTCCAATTCCTCTGTGGGTGATTACCTCGGCATGGATGCCGATTATCAGTCATCGGACACCTACGAAGGATTCATGCGCCGACAGCAGACCAACGACAACCTGCTGTTTGTGAACCAGCTTCACACGCAATGGGACTTGGGCAAGAATTTCCAGCTGGACGCCGGACTTTCTTACAACACGATTCAAGGAAACGAACCCGACAGAAGAATCAACAACCTGGTGAAAACCGACAAGGGTTATGTGCCGATGAAAGGTACGGGCGTGCAACAGCGTTATTTCTCTGAATTACAGGAAAACGACCTGAACCTCCGGGCCGGACTGACCTATAAGCTCCACGACGGGTATGGTGACCTGTCGAACATTCAACTGGGCTACATGGGCCGGATAGTAGATGACAACTTCACAGCGACAGAATACGATATGTCTGTGATTAAACAGTCGGCTTTCGATTTGGAACACATCTCTTTCGGGGATTTCTACAACCAGGAGAATCTGGACAACGGCATGTTCCAGCTGGACCGCAACGTGGATGAATACGGTGTCCGGAAGAATATCCATTCGGCCTATGCGGAAGCCACTTATCAGCTCACCTCGCACTTCATCGCCAATATCGGACTGAAATACGACGATGTCAACATCCGCGTAGACTACAACGTGAATCGTGGAGGGACCAAGGGAGAAAATACCATCGACAAATCTTATTTCCTGCCCAGCCTCAACCTGCGTTATAATTTCAGCGACCAACATGCACTCCGACTGGCTGCCAGCAAGACATATACTTTGCCACAGGCCAAAGAAATTTCCCCGTTCCGTTATACCGGTGTCAGCTTCAACAGCCAGGGTAACCCGAACTTGAAGCCTTCCGACAATTACAACGTGGACTTGAAATGGGATTTCTATATCTCCGCAAGCGAGCTGTTCTCCATCACCGGATTCTACAAATACATCCAGAACCCTATTTCACGCATCGAGATTGCCAGTGCCGGAGGTTTTCTTTCCTATGAGAACATTGCGAGCCATGCCACCGTAGCCGGAGTGGAGATGGAGTTCCGAAAGGACTTGTTCAACCGCAAGCTGCAAGGCAACGGAGTCAGCAAACTCAGTTTAGGAGTCAACGGAGCCTATACATACACCTATGCCAAAGTTCCCCTGGCCACCGCCCCCACCGGTTCACAACTGGAAGGAGCTGCGCCCTGGATTTTCAATGCAGACCTAAGCCACCTGTTCCAAAAAGGACAGAAAAGTTTTACCAATACACTGGTGGTGAACTACTTCAGCGACCGTATCCATACCATCGGTACGGAGGGATATCAGGACATCGTGGAAAACGGGATTCCGACACTCGACTTTGTCTCTTCCGCCCAGCTGAACAAATACGTGACCCTCAGCCTGAAAGCGAAAAACTTGTTGAATTCTACCCATCAGCTGACCCGGAAAGGCAATGCGGATGGGAAGGAAGTGGTACTGAGCAAATACAAGAAAGGCATAGACTTCAGCATCGGAGTGACCTGCAATTTCTAACCCAGCAACTTTACATGAACTAAAAATAAAGACAATCAATTTTCTTAATCAATTATCATTATGAAAAAGGTATTTTTAACTGCAATGGCCTTTGCTGCCATAGTAAGTAGCGTAAGTTTGACAGCTTGTTCCAACGAAGATACTCCGGAAGAAACTGGCACAAGAGGTGAAAAGATTGAACTGAACGGAATCGTAGAAGGCACCCTGACCTTGGATGCCAACAATGAATACATTTTGAACGGCACACTGACCGTACCCGACGGAGCTACTCTGGAAATCCCGGCTGGTACCACCATCAAGGCAGCGAAAGGATTCGGAAACTATATCCTCGTGGCACAGGGAGGTAAAATCAATGCCAAGGGTACGGCCGACAAACCTATCATCTTTACCGCCGACGATGAAGCCAATGCCACAGCAGGCTACTGGGGAGGTTTGATTCTCAACGGAAAGGCACCAATCTCAGGAGCTACCAGCGGTGAACTGGGTTCTACGGAAGTAGACAACAACCAGAAATACGGAGGTACGGATGAAAACGACAACAGCGGTACGTTGGAATACGTGGAATTACGCTATACCGGTGCACGTTCCAGTGCGGATATCGAACACAACGGACTGACACTGAACGGTGTGGGAAGAGGAACTACCATCAAGAACCTGTATGTCGTAGACGGTGCGGACGATGCCATCGAATTTTTTGGCGGTACAGTCAACGTAGAAAACATACTGGCTGTAAACTGTGACGATGACATGTTCGATTTCACTCAAGGTTACAAAGGTACATTGAGCAACTGCTACGGAATCTGGGAAAGTGGATTCACCAGCACGGAAGAAGATCCGCGCGGAGTGGAAGCCGACGGTAACCTGGACGGAAACGGACCCGACCACCAGGGACAGTCTGATTTCACCATCAAGAACATGACCATTGCCACCTATGCCACCGGACAAGTGATGGACGATGCTATCAAAGTGCGCAGAGGAGCTACCGCCCACATTGAAAACGCACTCGTAACCGGAAACGGACAAATGAAAGACTTCATCGATGTGACCGACTCCAAAGGAAACGCCGCTACAGCAACCAGCATCAGTGCCACCAACAATATCAGTTCTACACTCACCGGCAAAGAACTGAATGAAGGAGACGCTTCTTATGAAAATGTCAAAGTGGTGAACGGCAACACAGGAGCCGACCAGTCAGCCTTCAGTTGGACAGGCTATCAATTTTAAATAAGCCCTACACACAAGATTGCTTTTCTTCTTTTTCCTTCTCCGGTTTTCATGCAACGCACCTGCCGCGTATGGGAACCGGAGATTCTTTTTTCCTCTATTTCCTGATTTTATGAAGGGTTTTTCTTATTTTTGTCCAGACCTAAATTAAAATCATATGATGTATCCTTTTAAATTTAAACCTATCTTAAAATCCACCCTTTGGGGCGGTGAACGTATTATCCCTTTCAAACAACTGGACTGCCAGCAGGAACAGGTGGGAGAAAGCTGGGAAATATCCGACGTACCGGGCGATGAATCGGTCGTAGCCGACGGAGCAGATGCCGGAAAGAATCTGACTCAACTGATGCAAGAATATAAGGAAAAACTGGTGGGAAAAGAAAACTACCAGCGCTTCCAGGGTAAGTTTCCCTTGCTCATCAAATTTATCGATGCCAAACAAGACTTGTCCATTCAAGTACACCCGAACGACGAACTGGCCATGAAGCGCCACCAGTCCATGGGAAAAACAGAGATGTGGTACATCATCGACAACACAGGTGGAAAGGCTCATCTGTATTCCGGACTGAAGAAAAAGATTACCCCGGAAGAATATGCCCAGATGATTGAAGACAACACCATCTGTGACGCACTGGCCCGATATGACGTGCAGCCGGGCGATGTATTCTTTTTGCCTGCCGGACGTATTCACAGCATCGGAGCAGGTTGCTTCCTGGCTGAAATCCAGCAGACTTCCAACATCACCTACCGTATCTACGACTTCAACCGAAGAGACAAGAACGGCAATCTGCGTGAACTGCATACCGAACTTTCAAAGGATGCCATCGACTATACAGTGGAAAACGATTACCGTACCCACTACACTCCGCGTAAGGACGAACCGGTGGAACTGGTCAGCTGTCCGTATTTCACCACTTCTGTCTACAACCTGACAGAACCCATGACGATGGACTACAGCGAACTGGACTCTTTTGTTATCTACATCTGCATGAAAGGAAGCTGCACCGTGACCGACAATGAAGGCCACAGTATTCCGTTGCGAGCTGGTGAGTCGGTGCTGTTCCCTGCTACTACTCAAAACTTAGAAGTAGTGCCGGAAGGTGAGGTTTCTTTCCTCGAAACGTATGTATGATACTTTACTTTTTTAAAATCGCTGAGCCTTTTTTCTCTCTTCACAAGCAGACCGAGAAAAAGGGCTCAGTCATTTTTCACGAAGTTGTGAGGCGACATGCCCGTAATCTGCCGAAATACCCGGTTGAAATTATTCGGGGTACTGAATCCCACTTCGTAAGCAATCTGCTGCATGGTCTTTCCCCCGTCGGCAAACAATTCAATGGCCCGCATAATTCGAAGATTATTTACATAATAGCTGAAACGTATGCCCGATTCATTGAACAAACGACTCAGGTTACGCACTGAAAAACCGAAATGCTCAGCCAACTGCGGCATTTTCGGGTTTTCTTGCAAATGCTCCTGCAAATAAGCCAGAATGGGGTGCAAACGGGCATCGTTAGGAATGGCCAACGTCTTGAGCAGAAATTCCATGTTCTGGCAGATAGTAGGAAGCAACCGGAAAAAGCCAAGGGCAAACGCATACAAGTCCGGAGCATCTTCCCGGTTTATCCCCCGCCCTTTGGAAGCGATGAACTTCAGATTCTCTGCAATGAACGAATCGGCATGGTAAATGGAAAACTCGTTCAGCGGTGTACCGTCTTCACAGGCATCCAACGACAAATAGAATATCACCAATGAAGTCCTCCGGTTGTTACTGCTCAGTTCATGCCCCATATAGCTGGGTATCCAGGCGATGTGTTTCTCCGGCACAAAATAATTCGTAGCCCCAATCTGCACATGCAACGTCCCCGAAAGCGTATAGATAATCTGACACCTTTCGTGGGTATGTCCCGGAAGATTGATTTCCTCCCAACCCGTTTTCTTGATACGGATGGTTTCCTTACGCGTATGGTTAATCAATGAAATATAGCTCTTCTGTTCTTGATTCATCTTTTCCCAATGGCTTAAAATGGTAATCTTTTTGCATAAACTGCAAATTCCGCATAAAAATAAAGGTTTAATTTTGCACCAGCAATAGAAGAGACTATAAATTATCGATGAAATTATGATGAAATGTATTTTTGCAATTGCAGTTTTGCTCGCAGGAACCACCTTCAGCGCATCGGCTGCGCCCGAGAAGATTTCTGAAAACAAGCAGGAAAGCATGAAAGTAGAAATCACTGAAGGACAAATTGACGTGATAAGCGGCCTTATCTACTCACAAGTCATCTCCACCCGAAGCAACCGTGCGTTGCGGATGACCGTCCTGGTACCACGGACCCGTACGCCCAAACCTGCAATTGTATATTTCCCCGGAGGAGGATTCACATCGGCAGATTATGAGAAATTTATTGAAATGCGCATGGCATTGGCCAAAGCCGGATTCGTGGTGGCTGCGGCAGAGTACCGTACAGTTCCCGACAAATTCCCCGCACTGGTAGTCGATGGTAAAGCGGCTGTACGCTTCCTGAGAGCCCATGCCGCACAGTTCCATATCGACCCGACCCGCATCGGAGTATGGGAGATTCTGCCGGAGGATATTTGTCACAAATGGTGGGGACGACCAACGGGGAAAAGGAATTCGACCAAGGGGATTATCTGGACCAGTCGTCTGATGTACAAGCAGCCGTCACCATTTACGGTATCAGCAATCTGCTGAACATCGGCGAAGGATATTCAGCACACGTACAACAGGTACATGCTTCACCAGCCGTGACAGAAGCTTTACTCGTACATGGTACAGCCTTTGCAGATTTCGCAGGCGCCAGCATCTTGTCAGACCCGGAAAAGGCCATGAAAGCCAGTCCACTGGGACACGTAAAAGAGCATATGCCTCCCTTCCTGATTATGCACGGAAGCAACGACAAGCTGGTATCCCCTGTACAAAGCGAACAACTGTATAAGGCATTGACCGAGAAAGGAAACCAAGCTACCTATATCACAGTAGAAGGTGCCGGACACGGTGACTTATACTGGTTCCAGCAACCGGTTATCGAGAAAGTGGTCAACTGGTTTCAAACTGTTTTTCAATATCACACAGAAAAATGAATAAAAGACTAATTGCAAGCATCGGAATTCTTTCTTTTTTTATGTACACCGCAGCTCAGGAACGAGTGCTTTCCATCGACGAGCTGTTTCAGCTGGCAGACCAGAACAGTAAAAGTATTCAGCTGCATGAACTGGCCATCAACGAGAGCGCACAAGCCGTAAAGGTTGCCAAGGATGCCAAACTGCCGTCTATCAATGCCCAACTGGAACTTAACTACATTGGGGACGGTTGCATGACCGACCGAAACTTCAGCAATGGGGTACATGCCGATATGCCTCATTTCGGGAACACTTTCGTGCTCAAGGCTTCACAAGTCATCTATGCCGGAGGAAGCATCAATGCCAACATCCAAAAAGCAAAACTCCAACACCAACTGTCGCAACAGACTTACTACAACAACCAGCAGGATTTGCGTTTCATGCTGTTGGGATATTACCTCGACTTGTTCCAGCTGAGAAACCAACAGACGGTATATGAAAAGAACATTGAACAGACCCGCCTGCTGGTAAAAGATATGCGGGCAGCCTACGAACAAGGCACGGCACTGAAAAGTGACATTACCCGTTATGAACTCCAGCTCCAGAATCTCCAGTTAGGACTCACCTCTACGGTGAACAAGCTCAACGTGCTGAACCACAAACTGACTACGACGATCGGGCTGGAACCTACCGTACACATCGTACCAGATTCTACCGCTCTGTTCCAAATCAATGTGGACAAGCGACAGGAAATTTCCTGGATGGAAGACTCGCAAGAATCTCCTACTCTCCAACAGGCACAAACCGCCATCAAGCTGAGCCATAACCAGCAGGAGCTGGTTCGTTCCGAACGCAGACCGCACATCAGCCTGACAGCTACGAACGACTTCACTGGCCCAATTCTGGTGGAAGTGCCGCCATTGAACAACAATTTCACCTACTGGTTTGCCGGAGTAGGCATCTCATACAACCTGGATGCCCTATTCAAAACGAAGAAGAAACTGCGGCAGGCACGAATTGCCACTTCCAAAGCCGAAAAGAACTACGAACTGGCCAAGGAAGAAATCGAGAACAACGTACACGAAGCGTACGTGAACCTGAACGAAGCCTACGTACGGCTCCATACACAGCAAAAGAGTGTACAGCTGGCCCACGAAAACTTCCGGATTGTCCGCCAACGTTACTTGAATGGATTGTCACTGATTACCGACATGCTGGATGCCAGTAACATGCAGCTGGACATGGAACTTCAGCTGGCCAACTATCAGATAGGTATATTGTATCAATACTATCTGCTGAAAAAGATTACAGGAACCCTTTAACTTCATTTATATTCACACAAAAAATCTAGATATGATACGAAACAAAAAAAGAGCTATTTCTAATTTCTTTATACTTCTGGTGCTCGCAGCGGGTATCAGCTGGGTATGCGGCAAATTTATCCATCTGGGTAACGTGGAATACACTGACAACGCACAGGTGAAACAACATCTGACTCCCGTCAGCACACGCGTACAGGGATTCATCAAGAAAATTTGTTTTGAAGAATACCAGACCGTGAAAAAAGGAGATACACTTGCCATCATCGAAGACACGGAATACCGGTTGAAAGTGGCACAGGCTGAAGCAGACTACCGCAATGCCCTGGCCGGAAAGAGTGCCATGTACACCACCATCAATACCACACAGAACAACATTCTTGTCACGGATGCAGCCATCGATGAACAACGGGTCCGCCTGAAGAATGCTGAAACCGATTACAAACGTTACCAGGAACTGCTGAAAGAAGAAGCCGTCACTCCGCAACAATTCGACCGGGTCAAAACAGACTACGAAGCCACTCAGGCACGTTACGAACAATTGCTGCGCCAGAAACAGTCTACTTTACTCCAGAAACAGGAACAAACCCAGCGACTGGATCAGAATGAATCAGCCATCAAACTGGCAGAAGCTGCGCTTAACCTGGCCAAACTGAATCTTTCTTATACAGTTATTCTGGCTACCACTGACGGTGTGACCGGACGAAAGGAAATCCACGAAGGGGAACTGGTACAGCCAGGACAAGCCTTGGTGACACTGGTGGATGGTACGGAAAAATGGGTGATTGCCAACTACAAGGAAACACAAACCACTGACATGAAAAGAAATCAGTTGGTAGAAGTGAAAGTAGATGCCATTCCGGGCGTAAAATTTGAAGGACGTATCGCTTCCATCTCAGATGCCACAGGAGCTTCTTATTCACTGATTCCGCAAAACAACTCTGCCGGAAACTTCGTGAAAGTGGAACAGCGTATTCCTGTCCGTATTGAATTTACCAAAAACAACCGTCCGGAAGACCTGCAGCGCCTGAGAGCCGGAATGAATGTAGAATGTTACGTAAAACAATAAACTGAACCAGTAGAGAAATGGCTGAACAACGTCCCCGTATCCTATATTTTAAAGATTTTCTGCCCACCTCCGTGTGTATTGGCTTGTCCATGTTTTTTGCCATGGTGTTTCAGTTCAATGGAGGAGTATTCCTGCCGGCAGCAACCCAGATGTCGAGTGCCCTGGGCTGCATCCAAGAAGATGTGAACATGGCCGGATATGCCTCGTTCATCGGTATGACCATCATCTTTCCGATTCTGTTCCGTCTGAAAGCTCGGTTTACGACACGTTCCATTTTCATGACGGTATGTCCGGTACTGATTGCCTGCAACCTGATTACCATGCACACAGAAAATATTTTTCTAATGATTTGTGTATGCTTCGTGTCGGGATTCTTCCGCATGTGGGGTACGTTTGAATGTTTCTCCAATATCCGTCTGAGCATTACGCCTTCAGGCAACTTCTCCGTGTTCTATCCTGTCATCTACATCATCGTACTCGAAAGCATCCAGTTGTCTGGACTAGTAACGATGCACCTCAATGACTGGGCCAACTGGCAATATATGCACTGGTTCGTCATCGGTATGCTGATGATTGTATGGGTTTGCGTGATGTGCCTTACCCGTTCTGTCCGCCTGATGAAGAAAATGCCCCTGTATGGCATCGACTGGAAAGGACTTGCCTTGTGGACTACCATGCTGTTTGCCATTGTTTTCATCTGCATCTATGGAGACTATTATGACTGGCTGGACAGCGTGCAAATCCGTGCCAGCATCGTCATTGCCGTAGTGGCCTTGCTACTCAACATCAATCGGATGAACTCCATCCGCCATCCTTACATCGACCCACAGGTATTCAAGTACAAGAAATTCCCTGTCATATTGTTTCTGTTCCTCATGCTCTGCCTGTTTCTCACTACGTCTTCCGTCCTTCAAAATGCCTTCATGATGTCTATTTTGAAATACGATACTCTGAACGCCATCTCCTTAAACTGGTGTGTATTTGTAGGTATTCTGGCTGGAGCAGGAATTGTCTTTCTACGCCAAGCAGTCTGGAAGAAAGGATATAAGCTGCTGATTTCAATCGGATTTACACTGATTGTCGTGTACCAGTATTACATGTATTTTCTCATTTACCCAGACCTGAATATTGAAAGCCTGTATCTACCTAACTTTTTAAAAGGAATCGGACATGGAATTTTGTACATTGCATTAACCATCTATGTGGCCAAAAATATTCCCTTCAAGCACTTCTTCCAATCATTGTGCGTGCTCAGCTTCATCCGTACCAGTATTGCTACCCCACTGGGAAGCGCCATTCTGAACCGTTGGATGAAACACCTCCAGCTGGACAACTGGGCCTTGCTGAGTCGAAACATGGACGACCTGACCGAATGGATGCCCAATAATGCTTCCCTCATGCAACTTTACAATGAGGTAAATACTCAAACCATGCTGACCAGTTTAAAAGAGCTCTTCGGATGGGTCTGCATTATCGGTACTGTTTTCCTGGCCATTGTCGTCACCTACCGAATATGGCGTGACCGTCACGTATCTGCATTAAAAATGCTGCACAGTCTGCCCGTCAAGAAGAGATACAAACTGTCCAGCATTCATCGTCCTGCCAAACATTAGAACTTATAAGCAGCGGTAAAGAAGAAGGCAAGGTTACGGGTCTTGGAATAACTGGCCAGCTTACAGAGACCAAATTCTCCGTCGAGCCCTACCGTCCAACGTGGAAAGTCCAGCGCGACTCCTCCCATCAGACCGGCATCGAAACGACGCAGACCCGAAATAACTTCTTCTTCCACCTTCGAATCGCCAAATGTATTATAAGAAACGGTAAGATCATCTATATCGGCATCCCGTTTACCGCTCACACCGTAAGCCAGATACGGACCTGCGGTAAAAACCATATCAAAGTTGGATGCAGTTCCTACATGAAAGGCTGCCAGCAAAGGCATTTCAAAGTAATTCTGATTTACATGCACGCTCACCTTATTCTTCGTATTGAGCCCTGCAAAGTCCATGTCCATACCGGCCCCTTTGGATACCCAGTTTAATCCGGTCTGGAAAGAAACCAGTCCGCTCAAGGGCACATCAATGCCTACTCCCACCTTCTGATTAAACAGAGGAGAAGAATCTCCGGCATCTTTCCCCATCCAGGTACTCATACCCAGCCCTACCTTCATACTCCAGGTCACTTTCGTCTGTGCGGCCATTGTCAACACGGTGAACAAACAGGCCACTATACATGCAATTCTTTTCATAAATTTACAATAGATGATTTACACAAAAATAAGAAGATAAAGCGAAGCTGCAAATAAAAAGGGAGCAAAAAAGAAGTTTTTCCCTCTTTTTGCTCCCTTCTCACAAGGTCTTAAACGTTATTTCTTAGAATTCGTAATCGATACCAATGGAAATGTTTTCCATATCCAAACCGACACCAAATCCGTTTCCTTCCATATCACGATAATAATCGTCGCGATAACCGGCAAAGCCCACCTTTGTAATGAAGCTGAAATGGTCGTTCAATTTCAAGGCCAGACCCGGCTTTACACCAATTTCAAAACCGTTCACAGCATCCGCATGTTTTGCCTTATAGGTAGAAAAGCCGAATCCCATATCCAGGAACAAACGTACGATTTTATTTTCGTAGAATGAATAACGGGCATACGGAGCAAAAGCAAAGGCATTGGTATCTATTTCATGCTCTCCGTCATATCCTTTATATGCATAAGCCAGTTCCACACCTACTGCCCATTTCTCACTCAAATTATAACCTACATCCGGGGTAATGGAGAATGAAGCCTTATCCACATCATTGTTTCTCCACAAGCTGATGCCACCTCCCAGATATACACCTTCCTGTGCACTGGCTGAGATTGCCGCCATGACAATCACCACAAGTAAAAATAATTTTTTCATAATCGTCTTTTTTGTTCTACAATTTATTTTGATACACTTTTCTCTTTTCATTCCAAGATTCCGGATGCTCAACCCTGTTTATGTCGGTTGGCTCTCCGGCGACGATACTCCGCCTTCATCTTGGCAGAGCCCGAACCATGAAGTCCCGTGATGTACGTTTTCTTCTTGGCTTTCGTCTTTACCTTTTCTTCTTTCTTCTTTCCATCCGAAGATTTGCTTCCCTTAAAGACAATCCCTTCGGTCAATATCTTTTCAATATCCATAATCTGCTTATTTTTTAGGTTGTAATCTTACATGCTTACCCGACTTTGTACAAATCAAGGTACGTTTCAGAGGCTGGCGCGTCTGCATATTAAACAAGAGTCCGGGACTGAAATGCTGTCCGTTCACCCGCAGTTCAAAATGAAGATGTTCCGTAGTAGCCCGTCCAGACCGCCCAGTCAGCGCAATGACCTGTCCAGCTTTCACCGTATCACCTGATTGCACCAAATTCTTAGAGTTATGGCTGTACACGGTTTCCAATCCATTGGCATGACGCACTACAATCACTTTTCCATATCCACCATAATGCTTGGCCATGCGCACTACGCCATCGAACACACACACTATGGAATCATTGGCTTTCGTTTTAATGTCTGACCCGGAATGTCCACCCCGGCTTCCGTAGGCCGAAATCACTTTCCCATTGCGAAGCGGAAAGCAGAATTGCGAATCGGCCAGACATTCCAGATGAATTTCAAAACGATTCCCTTTGGCAAACAATCCTGGAGTCTGCACCCTGATATGATTGCGTTCCATAGACGTGAACCCGGAGGATACCGGTTCACCGGCCTGAATGCTTCCTACCCAGAAACACCACAGCAGCATCATCCATACAATCTGTTTCATCTTACTTAAAATAATAAAGTTCTACATCTTGGGCATCCGCAAATTCTTTCAGCAAGTTCACCATATAGTTCACAGACTCTTCCAGTCCCTCACTGCCACTATATCCGTTCATAATCGCCAACAGATGAGTGGTGTTTTCCGAGATTTTCGTCCGTTCATTGTCACTGGTCGGCGTACCGATACCTCCCACGGCATCCCGGTACACCGGCATGCCTTCAATGTTCAATTCTCCACGGCCAATACCCTCGTAAGGCTCACCCGCCTTTCCGATTCCTAACACCAGTTTGTCGCCCTGAATCTTGTCACGGTCAAAACCACCGATGGAGTGACCGCTGTAGATAGACGCCAAATTAATCAAATCGACCAGCGTATCTATCTGATACAAAGAAAGTCCTCTCAACAACCTGCGGCACAAGGCTTCCGAAGAAGGCCGATAACGGCTGGGATCCTTTCCACATTTTTTATAGGCTTGACGAGTGGCCTGAATAGCCGGCATCTCCTTGATGGAATCTACCGTATATTTCTGGCGATAAAGTTCCGTAAACTCATCAATCTTTTTCCACAAAGCTTCACTATACGGTGAATTTTTCACGGTTGCAAAAACGGCTGCTCCGCGAAACTGCGGCCAAGCCTGCCGCAATTCTTCTGATACTTCAATTTTCAAATCCATTCCGCAAAACTCTCCTTCCTATTTTTCCATTCGCATAATTCCCGACAGAATACGTCCGGAGTGAATTCCCAACCTGCGTGCCGAGAAAAAGTCCGTAGCATGCTGATAGGTACAGATACCTGCCAATTCCACATTGGACGCCTTTACTCCTTTAGAAAGCAACTGAATACGGTTGGCCTCCCATAAATCGATGTGCCACTTCGCATACCGTCGGGCTATCTTAGCCATATCAAATCCGGCAGTTTTAAAGGCTTCGTACACTTCCTCGCCCACCTCGAATGCCTCGAGCGAAATACCGGGACCAATGCAAGCCCGCACATCTTCTCCCTTCGTGCCGTAAAGTTCACTCATCCGGTCAAGGGTTTTCTCCACAATCCGGGCTACCGTACCCCTCCATCCGGCATGAATGGCGGCCATTGCCTTGTGCTTCGTATCGTAACAAAGCACCGGAATGCAGTCGGCTGTAGAGATACACAGGCAGACTCCCGGGCAATCACTCACCAAGGCATCCACCCCTTCCAGGAGTTCTTTTTGCTTTTCTGAAGCAAGTCCGACAAACGTCTCATCTATCTCTCTCACCTCCGTACCATGCGTCTGATGAGGGATTACCAGCATTTCCGGTCGGACCGGCATCAGTGAGCACAACAGCTTCCGGTTCTGTTCTACTTTTTCAGGATCATCCCCACAATAATGGTTACAGTTGAACGAGGCATAATTTCCTTCACTGTACCCCCCATGACGGGTAGTAGAAAAACAAAAGATGTCGGCGCACGAATTCGTCAGCCCGTACACCCACATCCTTTTATCCTCTGTCAGGTTATTCATTACTTCTGTGTTTCGTCGTCCCAATCTTCTTCTTCGTACTCGTAATCAAAGTCATCTTCGTCTGTATCCTCCTCGTATTCATACTCGAAGTCCTCGTCCTCACCCATATCTTCCAGCTCTTTCTGGAGTTTCTTCAGGTCTTTCGGACGATGTACGATGGCTTCCCGACGTACGGCTTCCAACTGGTTACTGTCTTTATTCAATTCGGTCCACAACAGGTCTTTCAACTGTTGGATACCCATCCCGGACACGGAAGAAATAAAGACATGAGGTATATCTTCAGGCAATGTAGGCTCCAGCATCTGCATCAACTCCTCGTCCAGCATATCACACTTCGTGATAGCCAGTACCCGCTGCTTGTCCAGCATCTCCGGATTGAAGGTAGCCAGCTCATGGAGCAGAATCTCATACTCCTTCCGGATGTCGTCCGTATCGCCCGGCACCATGAACAGCAGCAACGAGTTACGTTCGATATGACGCAAGAAACGCAATCCCAGTCCCTTTCCTTCACTGGCTCCTTCAATGATACCCGGGATGTCCGCCATCACGAACGACTTGCCATCGCGATAGGACACGATGCCCAGATTCGGCTCCAGCGTGGTAAAAGGATAGTTGGCTATCTTCGGGCGTGCCGCAGAAACGGCCGCCAGCAAAGTCGATTTTCCCGCATTCGGGAAACCTACCAGACCCACATCTGCCAATAATTTCAATTCCAAAATCACCGTCATCTCCTGCATGGGTTCCCCCGGTTGTGCAAAACGAGGTGCCTGACGGGTCGCTGTACGGAAATGCCAGTTTCCCAGTCCGCCACGTCCGCCTTTCAGCAAGATGACTTCTTGTCCGTGCTCCGTTACGTCGCACACATATTCGCCGGTTTCGGCATTATAAACTACGGTTCCGCATGGAACCTCGATGACCTTGTCTGCCCCGTCTTTTCCGAAGCTCTTGTTCTTCGAACCGTTTCCACCATGTTCCGCAAACACGTGACGGTCATACTTCAGGTGCAGCAACGTCCAATAATTGCGGTTTCCCCGCAAAATCACATGACCTCCTCTACCACCGTCGCCACCGTCTGGACCTCCGTTGGGCATATACTTCTCACGGCGCATGTGCACCGAACCGCGGCCTCCTTTTCCGGAGCGGCAATAGATTTTTACGTAATCAACAAAATTCGATTCAGCCATAATTTAAAGTTTAAGAACTGGCAGACTGTCACCAGCCCGCCAGTTTATCCATTATTTAAAGTTTATCGATAGCTGCGCAAATGTCAGCGAAGATACCTTCCATGGTACCCAGACCCTGGATGTGGCAATATTTACCGTCGTTCTTGTACCAGTCAATCAACGGAGCAGTCTGAGAATGATATACAACCAGACGTTTCTTGATGGTTTCTTCATTATCGTCGGCACGACCTGATTCCTGTCCACGTTTGATCAGACGAGTCATCAGTTCATCTTCCGGTACTTCCAGGTCGAGCATGATAGACACTTCCTGACCACGTTCCTTCAACATCTTTTTCAAAGCCTCAGCCTGAGCGATGGTACGAGGAAATCCGTCGAAGATTACACCTTTGCTGTCTTTGAAGCTGTCGAACACGCTAGCCAGAATGTCAATCATCAATGCATCAGGAATCAGCTGACCATTGTCGATATAACCTTTGGCTGTTTTGCCCAGTTCTGTACCGTTTTTGATTTCTGCACGCAATACATCTCCCGTAGAAATATGGTTCAAACCATATTTTTCCACAATACGAGCACTCTGAGTTCCTTTACCTGAACCCGGAGCACCAAAAATTACAATATTCAACATGTTGTTTTAGATATGATTTATAAAAAAATTATTCAATCACCGTATAAATGTCGCGATAGTTCCGGCCCAGCCCGTCATAGTCCAGTCCGTATCCCACAATAAAGTCGTTCGGGATGCGCATGGCCACGTAATGGATATCCAAATCCACCTTCAGTTTATCCGGTTTTACCAGCAGGGTGGCAATGCGGATTTCCTTCGGATGACGTGCCTTCAAGGTTTCCAGCAGACGCTGCATGGTCAGTCCCGTATCCACAATATCTTCCACAATCACGACCGTACGCCCGGTAATGTCTTCATTCAACCCTACCAGTTCCTTTACCTTGCCCGTAGAAGCCGTTCCTTCGTACGAAGCCAGTTTCACGAATGAAATCTCACACGGAATCGTCAGATGTTTCATCAAATCGGCCGTGAACATGAACGAGCCGTTCAACACACTCAAAAACAGCGGTTTCTCACCCTCCAAATCACGGTTAATTTCATTAGCTACACGCGCTACTTCCTTCAAAATATTCGCTTCCGGGATAAACGTCTTAAAACGTTTGTCTTTTATCTGAATCGTTTCCATGTTATGATGTAGTTTTTAGAAATTGCGCAAATTTACGGATTTTCCCTAAAACCGCCACACATCCCTTTGAGTATTTAAAGATATTTTCAATAGAACATATACACCATTCAGGGCTTTTTTCGTACTTTTACCGACAAAATAGCTTTTTATATATACAATGAAGATTTTAAGTTGTACACAACAAAAAGAAGCCGATGCATATACCATCGCCCACGAATCCATATTGTCTATTAACCTCATGGAAAAAGCAGCCGGTCTGCTGGCACAAGCCATCAGCGACCGCTGGGATAAGTCACACCGCATCATCGTCTTTGCCGGTCCAGGCAACAACGGAGGCGATGCGCTGGCTGTAGCTCGCATCCTTTTCCTGAAACATTATCCGGTAGAAGTCTACCTGTTCAACGTAAAAGGCACTCTTTCCGAAGAATGCCTCACCAACGTACAGCGGTTGAAAGAAAGCGGATTTGCCAATTATACAGAAGTCAGCAGCCAATTTGACCCTCCACAATTAGGCACCCACGACGTCGTAGTAGACGGACTGTTCGGGTCCGGCCTCAACAAGCCGCTGAGTGGAGGCTTTGCTGCTGTAGTACAATACATCAACGCTTCCCCCTCCCAGGTGGTATCCATTGATATCCCCTCCGGACTGATGGGTGAAGACAATACGCACAACATCCGTCAGAATATCATCAAGGCCGACCTGACCCTGAGCATCCAGCTGCCGAAACTTTCTTTCCTGTTTGCGGAGAATGCCGACATTGTAGGCGAATGGCAACTGCTCGACATCGGCATCAGCCGTGAATTCATAGAGAAGGCCAAGACTCCGTACTTCATCACCGAAGCAAAGGAAATGCATGACCTGATCAAACCCCGAAAGAAGTTCGCCCACAAAGGCATGTTCGGTCACGGACTGCTGGTAGCCGGTTCCTACGGTATGGGAGGAGCCGCCTTGCTGGCCTCAAAGGCCTGCCTTCGCTCGGGCATCGGCCTGCTCACCGTACATACGCCTATATGCAATCATGACCTGGTTCAAGCCTATGTGCCCGAAGCCATTGTACAAGACGACGTTCACGACCGTTACTTTGCCGAAGCGGCCGACCTCGACAATTTCCAAGCCGTAGCCATCGGTCCGGGACTGGGACAGGATGAAGTAACCGTGCAGGCCCTTTTCGACCAGATCAGCAACTGCTACATTCCTTTGGTACTCGATGCGGATGCCTTGAATATTTTCAGCAACTACCGCAATTACCTGACCCGTATTCCCCGCCACAGCATCCTTACTCCCCACGTCAAGGAACTGGAGCGTATCATCGGCCGTTGCAGCAACGGTTTTGAAAGACTGTCCAAAGCAAAGGAACTGGCTGCCTACCTGCAATGCTACATCGTATTGAAAGGAGCCTGGACCGCTGTCATCACGCCCGACGGAGAGACTTACTTCAATCCGACAGGCAATCCGGGCATGGCCACTGCCGGCAGCGGAGACGTGCTGACAGGCATCATCCTGTCTCTTCTTTCACAAGGATACACGCAAGAGGAGGCTTGCCGCTTAGGAGTCTACGTACACGGCTTGGCCGGTGACATCGCCTGCCAGCAAAAAGGAGTGATCAGCATGACTTCCGGCGACATCATTGAAGCCTTGCCCGAAGCCTGGAAACAATTAACGGAAACCAAATGACAAACCATATGAAAAGAGGAATCATCGCATTGGGATTGCTGGCCTCTCTGAGCGCCTATTCCCAGGAAAGCTACGTGCCACAGGAAGGTGAAGGCATTGTCTACTTCCTGCCGAAGACCAAAGTAGCCATCGACATCGTCGCCACCAAGGTGGATTATCAACCGGGTGACTTTTACCTCTATGCCAGCCGGTATCTGCGGCTGAATGATATCAGTACGAAACCTGAAACCCACTGGGAAATCAAAGACATCCACGTACGACTGGCAGGAGTACCCGACTCCACCAAGGCTTACATCATGAAGCTGAAAGACAAAAGCGTGGCTTCTAACATACAGCTGACAGACAACGGAATCGTGAAAGCCATCAACACGACCTCCACGGAGCAAGAATCGCTTCCCGACTACAAACTGGAAACGCCCCAGCCCCACGAAAATGCCAGCAAATATATGACCGAAGACATTCTCATGGCGGGTTCCAGTGCCAAAATGGCCGAACTGACCGCTCGGGAAATCTATAACATCCGCGACAGCAAGAATCTTATCCTGCGCGGACAAGCGGACACCATGCCTAAAGACGGGGCTTCCCTGCAATTGGTCATCGACCAGCTTAACAAGCAAGAGAAAGCACTGATGCAAGCCTTTACCGGCATTACCGACCGTACAGACAAGGTTTTCACCATTCTGGTAGAACCAGGAGATAACGTGAAGGAACAAATCGCCGCACGCTTCTCCACCCAATTGGGAGTGCTCCCCACCAATAACCTCGCCGGAGACCCGATTTACGTGTCCGTACGCAACACCTCAAACCTGCCCGTATCGGAAGACGGCAAGAAGAAGAAAAAAGACGGTATCATCTACAACGTACCGGGCAAAGGAAAAGTCACCGTCACCTATCAGGGCAAGAAGCTTTTCGATGACGAGATGTCGTTTACCCAATTCGGCTATACCGAAGTGCTGGTAGACGGCCTGTTTGACAAGAAAGTCAATACCCGTGTCATTTTCAACCCCACTACGGGTGGAATCGTAAAAATTGACAAGGACTGATTCTATCAGAATTTATAAAGATTAGGAATCCCGTTCTCTGTGTGCAATACCGGAGAACGGGATTTTTTTGTGGCCCAATCCTCTTATAACCGTAAAGTAGCATACCAAGCTGTGGACAAGACGAAGTCTTTACACGAATACCCGCATTTCCCACATAAAGAGGATTTGTTCCGGCGTTCCCTCGCAAACCTTTCTTACTCAGGGCATTTTCCTTCAAACACCAAAAAGAATTCTCTGTACCACACTGTGGAATACAAAAACCACAGTGTGGGATATATATTTCACACTGTGGGACACAAATCCCGCACTGTGAAACAGAGAATATGAAAGAAGATTCAGAAGAAGATGCAAGGGAAAAACAAATTTAAGGAACCGTATGGAGAGAATATTTGATGTGGGACTTTCCTCATTTTCACAAAGTAGCAAAAAGCTACAAAAATTGCCAGTTTTTCCACCTTACATAGAGGAAATCTTCGTTCTAAGCCGTTTTTCTGTTGCCATTATTTGCAGAGTTCTTAAAATAGCCCTATCTTCGCACGATAAATACATGTAACTTTGTTATGACCCGAATGAACAAGATAAAGAAACTAAAAAAAATCCGACTTCATCACGAAGGTACCCACATACTGATTACCGGTGCAATCCTGTTACTCCTTATAAATATTGCCTTATACTGGGGAATAGAATGCAAAATCCCATTCTATCTGGTAGCACTTGTAAGCATCATCGTCTACGGACTGATGGTCAACTTTTTCCGCTGCCCGATACGCTTGTTTAAAGGGGATACAGAAAAAACAGTCGTGGCACCGGCCGACGGACATGTGGTAGTCATTGAAGAAGTGGACGAACATGAATATTTCCATGACCGTCGACTGATGATTTCTATCTTTATGGGGATTACAAACGTACATGCCAACTGGTATCCGGTAGACGGGGTGGTGAAACATGTAGACCACCATAACGGACGCTTCATGAAAGCCTGGTTGCCGAAAGCCAGCACAGAAAACGAGCGTTCTATGGTTGTCATTGACACACCGGAAGGCCATACGGTGATGGCCCGTCAGATTGCAGGAGCCGTAGCCCGACGCATTGTCACTTATGCAGTGCCGGGAGAAGACTGTTACATTGACGAACACATGGGATTCATCAAGTTCGGGTCGCGGGTGGATGTGTATCTGCCACTGGGCACAGAGGTATGTGTCACGATGGGACAGAAAACAACCGGCAACGAAACAGTGATTGCCCGTCTGCCTTAACCCTGAAAAACGACATCTTTATACCTTATTTATATATAATATCATGGCTCACGCGATTATCCGGAATATTCCCAATACGATTACCAGCTGTAATCTGTTCTGTGGGTGTATAGCCTGCTACATGGCTTTCCATAGCAAATATGAATGGGCACTGCTTTTCATCGTGCTGGGAGCGGTGTTCGATTTCTTCGACGGAATGACAGCCCGTCTGCTGCATGTGTCGTCCCCCATTGGGAAAGAACTGGACTCGCTGGCCGACGATGTGACTTTTGGACTGGCCCCGGCAGCCATTGCCTTCTCCCTGTTCAAGGAAGTACATTATCCGGATTTTCTCCTTCCCTTATCGGACATCATGCCCTATACGGCTTTTCTGATTTCCGTCTTCTCTGCCCTGCGACTGGCCAAGTTCAACCTGGACGAACGCCAGACCAGCTCATTCATCGGCATGCCGACTCCGGCCAATGCCTTGTTCTGGGGCTCACTCACTGTAGGAGCACACGACTTTCTGGTTTCTGACAGCTTCAATGCCCTATACCTGTTTATTCTGGTCCTTGTCATGTCATTGCTGCTGGTAGCCGAACTGCCCATGTTCTCCCTGAAATTTAAGGATTTGTCATGGGGGCACAACAAGATAAGCTATATCTTCCTGATTGTCAGTATCCCGCTGCTGATTATCTTCCAGTTGAGCGGATTTGCGGCAGTCATCGTATGGTATATTATTTTGTCCTTACTGACATATAAGAAATAAGAGGGGAAACGGTGTGGCACATTTTTTGTTCATTTCAAACTAAAAACAAAAGACAATGTTCCATATTTTAGGTATTTTATTTCTCATTATTCTGGTCATCCTGCTCATTGGACTGGCTATTCTCTCGAAGGTCGTCGGCATGATATTCGGATTCAAACGCCGTATGCAACGCAACGGCTCTGCCCAACGGACCACTTATTCCTCCGGTTCCAGTCAGCCACAGGAAGATAGCTTCGACTCTTCCTCCAACGAAGGAAACACCTCCGTACGCCGACGGAAAAAGATTTTCGACAAAGAAGAAGGGGAATACGTGGATTTTGAAGAAATCAAATAACACTTTTCATCTTCTCTTTCGGAAGAAGTCTTTCATCAATCCGGCGCACTCGTCAGACAACAGCCCTTTTACGACCACCGTCTTAGGGTGCAAGGCTTGCGGCGCATACCGCTGATACCCTCTTTTCTCGTCTTCTGCCCCGAATACGAGACGCCCTACCTGCGCCCAGGCAATCGCCCCAGCGCACATCACACAGGGTTCCACCGTCACATACAGGGTACAGTCGTTCAAGTATTTCGCCCCCAATGCATTAGCCGCCGCCGTCACCGCCTGCATCTCCGCATGCGCCGTCACATCGTGCAACGTCTCGGTCAGGTTATGCGCACGCGCAATGATGCGGTCCCGGCAGACCACTACGGCCCCCACGGGTACCTCGCCTCGGTCTGCGGCCCGTGCAGCCTCAGCCAGCGCTTGTTTCATGTAAAAAGAATCGTCTGCCATGGTTATCTGCGCATATCATGTTCCTTGAAAAGCGTGGGATAATCGTCTTCCATGTTCTGATGGATAAAAGACAAAACCGTCTCGCGAAGCCAGCGTGCCTTGTTGGTTATCTGATACTTTTCCAGATAACGGTCCACAATCCGCACCTCTTCTTCGCTCATCAGGCAAACCATCCGCTGACGGCGGGGAGGATTGCTGACTGGTACTTTCTTCCTTTTTTTTCCGGTATTTACCATATTGTACTGCAAAATTAGCGTATTCCGTTAAAATTGAAGCATAAAAATGCGTATTTTTGCAAAAAAGCAGAAAATGGCACTACATAATGACCTGGGAAAAGAAGGTGAAGACGCTGCGGTAGACTACCTGACCCAAAAAGGGTATGAAATCAGGCACCGAAATTGGCACTCCGGGCACCGCGATCTGGACATCGTGGCGCAAAAAGACAGTACCCTGGTCATCGTGGAAGTGAAAACCAGAAGGGACGACCGCTTCGGACAGCCGGAAGAAGCGGTGGACAACCGGAAAATACGGAACATTGTGGCTTCTACCGATGCGTATGTCCGGAAATTCGCCATTGACCTTCCAGTCCGCTTCGACCTCATTACCGTAGTGGGGATACAGCCTCCTTTCCGGATAGAACACATCGAGGATGCTTTCTTTCCGCCTGTGTGGAATTAATTAATGCATAGAAAATCATGAAATACCCTGAACCTATTGTATTGGCAGAAACCACTTCTACCAACTCTTATTTGTCGGACCTTTGCAACGCGCAGACGTGTCCGGAACTCACCAGTGTATATTCTTCTTTTCAGTCGGCCGGCCGCGGACAGCGGGGCAACAGCTGGGAATCGGAAGCAGGCAAGAACCTGCTTTTCAGCTTTGTGCTGTATCCGGACTTTCTGGAGGCACACCGCCAGTTCTATCTGTCACAGGTCACAGCACTGGCCTTGTACGACGTACTGTCGAGCTATACGGAAGGTATCTCCATCAAATGGCCCAACGACATCTACTGGAAAGACAAAAAGATTTGCGGCACCCTGATTGAAAACGACCTGACCGGTATCCACATCAGCCGTTCCATCTCTGGAACCGGGGTCAACCTGAATCAGGAACGTTTTTACAGCGATGCCCCCAATCCGGTCTCCCTGTGTCAGATTACGGGCAACCGGTACGATGTCCGTGAGATTTTAGAGCAAATCATGGACAAGGTCGCCGACTATTACCAACGGCTGAAGGAAGGACAGACTGACATGCTGGAAACGCGTTACAAGGAAGCCCTCTATCGCAAAGGAGGCTTGCACCCGTTCCAGGACAAAGACGGACAGTTCCAGGCCCGTATCGTGGACATCGAACCCAGCGGACGCCTGATACTGGAGGATGCACAGGGAAACATAAGAGGCTATTTATTCAAGGAAGTGGAGTACATCTTATGAAGACGACCGACAGACAAATTCTGCACATCGCCCTGCCCTCCATCGTGTCGAACATCACCGTCCCGCTGCTGGGACTGATTGACGTCACCATTGTAGGCCATTTGGGAGCGGCTTCCTACATCGGGGCCATCGCCGTGGGAGGTATGCTGTTCAATATGATTTACTGGCTCTTCGGTTTTCTCCGTATGGGCACAGGAGGACTCACCGCCCAAGCCTACGGCCGGCACGACTTACAGGAATCTACCCGCATCCTGCTCCGCTCGCTGAGCATCAGTCTGCTGCTGGCCCTTGCCCTGCTAATCTTGCAATTTCCCATCCGCAGCTTAGCTTTTACCTTCATCGATACGAGTGAAGAGGTGCAGAAGCTGGCCACACTGTACTTCCATATCTGCATCTGGGGAGCTCCGGCCACCTTAGGACTCTACGGGTTCAACGGCTGGTACATCGGCATGCAGAACTCCCGCTTTCCGATGTTCATCGCCATTATCCAAAACATTGTCAACATTGCCGCCAGCTTGTTTTTCGTCTTCTCCCTCGGCATGAAAGTGGAAGGTGTGGCCCTCGGTACCCTCGTGGCACAATATGCGGGACTGGGCATGGCCTGTCTGCTCTGGCTTGTCTACTATCGCCCGCTACGGAAATACTTGCACCAGAAAGGCTTGTTCGACCGAACCGAAATGAAACGATTCTTCCAGGTGAACCGGGATATCTTCTTCCGGACCCTCTGCCTGATTGCCGTGACCGTCTTTTTCACCTCTACAGGAGCCGCATACGGTGACGTAGTATTGGCAGTGAACGCCTTGCTCATGCAACTGTTCACCCTCTTTTCCTACTTCATGGACGGATTTGCCTACGCAGGAGAAGCACTCACCGGAAAATACATCGGAGCCCGGAACCACAAGGCCCTGACACAAACCGTAAAACATCTTTTCAAATGGGGTATTTCCCTTTCCCTGCTGTTTACCCTGCTCTACGGACTGGGAGGAAAAGGATTTCTCGGCCTGTTGACGGATGATGCCTCTGTCATAGCTGCGTCTGAAGAATACATTTACTGGGTGCTGGCCATCCCACTGGCCGGGTTCTCCGCCTTTTTGCTTGACGGAGTCTGCATTGGATCCACAGCTACCCGCCTCATGCTGATTGCCATGCTGGTTGCCTCTGCCAGTTTCTTCCTCCTTTACTACGGCCTGCACCACACGCTGGGAAACCATGCTCTTTGGATGGCTTTCATCGTGTACCTGGCGCTGCGGGGTATCGTGCAAGGAATCATCCTTTATCGAAAACAGCTTACAGGCTTACATCCTCTGTCATAGTTTTCATCACAAGGCGGGGATATCCGAAATTATTACTAACTTTGCTACCAACTAATAAAACAACTACGATTATGGCAAAATTCAAACGCATCCTGTTAAAACTCAGCGGCGAAAGCTTGATGGGAGAAAAAAAATACGGTATTGACGAAAAGCGCCTGGGCGAATATGCACAGCAGATTAAGGAAATCCATGACATGGGGGTACAGATTGGCATCGTCATTGGTGGAGGTAACATTTTCCGCGGATTATCGGGAGCCGGAAAAGGCTTCGACCGTGTGAAAGGCGACCAGATGGGTATGCTGGCTACGGTTATCAACAGCTTGGGGCTGAGCTCTGCCTTAGTGGCTGCCGGCGTGAAGGCACGCGTACTGACCGCCATCCGCATGGAACCTATCGGTGAATTCTATACCAAATGGAAAGCCATTGAAGCCATGGAAAACGGAGAAGTAGTCATCATGTCGGCCGGTACAGGCAATCCGTTCTTTACCACCGACACCGGTTCTTCACTGCGAGGTATTGAAATTGAAGCCGATGTCATGCTGAAAGGCACCCGCGTGGACGGTATCTATACCGCCGACCCGGAAAAAGACCCGACGGCTACGAAGTTCGACGACATTACATACGATGAAGTATTGTCACGTGGACTGAAGGTTATGGACCTGACCGCTACCTGCATGTGCAAGGAAAACAACCTGCCGATTATTGTATTCGACATGGATACCGTAGGTAACCTGAAGAAAGTGATGTCGGGCGAAAACATCGGTACATTGGTACACAATTGATTATCCAATCCTTTTAAATAAACAAACGGCAAGGAATAGCGAACCACTGTTCCTTGCCGTTTTTATTTATTCACGTGTCAGTTCATATCGGTGGAATTCGGCATTTTTCATCAAGGGAACCGTACGAAGATCGGCCAATGCCACCCCTTTTATCCGAGCTTCCAGGCTGCGGTTGATTTGCCCGTGCGCCACGACCAATACCCGCTTTCCGTCATAATGCTGCCACAGATACTCCAAAAAAGTTCCAGCACGGTCATACAACATTTGAGGAGTCTCCACTCCGGCAGGCGGATGACTCAAATCCACGCTGCCCACCGTCAGTCCGGTCCAAGGCCCCCAGTCAATTTCCCGCAACAAAGCAGTCCGCTGCCACGGCAGATGTCGGTCGCCCACAGCCAGCTGTACTGTATCCACCACCCGCTGCAAGTCACTGCTCACCACCGCATCCAGCGGAATCTCGCGCAGAGCCTGTCCTAATTCCACCGCCTGCCGCTTGCCTTCTTCCGTCAAGGTACCTGGTAAATGCCCCTGAAAAATCCGACTCAAATTTTCCACCGTCTGTCCGTGACGGGCCAAATAAAGTGTAATCATAAACCGTACTGATTTTTAAGTTGACAAACAAAGATAAGAAGTTTCCGACAAGTTTCGAGCCAGACAGGCACAAAGTTATGTTCCGAAGTATTGCAAGAGAATAAAAAATAGCTTATTTTTGTTCACATAAATACTTATCAGAGAATATAAAACCTATAAATGCAAGAAATATATGGCAGATTCTAAAACTATTATCAGCGAAGCTGAAGAGAAAATGGATATGGCAATCATGTACTTGGAAGACGCGCTGGCTCACATCCGTGCCGGAAAAGCCGACGTACGTCTACTGGACGGTATCCGCGTAGACTCTTACGGAAGCATGGTGCCCATCAATAACGTAGCCGCAGTGACTACTCCCGACGCACGCAGCATTGCCATCAAACCGTGGGACAAGAGCATGTTCCGCATCATTGAAAAGGCGATTATCGACTCTGAACTGGGTATCATGCCAGAAAACAACGGTGAAATCATCCGCCTGGGCATCCCGCCGTTGACCGAGGAACGCCGTAAACAACTGAGCAAGCAGTGCAAAGGCGAAGGAGAAACGGCCAAGGTAAGCATCCGCAACGCACGCCGCGACGCCATCGATGCCTTGAAGAAAGCCGTAAAAGACGGTATGCCGGAAGATGAGCAGAAGAACTCGGAAGCCAAGTTGCAGAAAGTACACGACAAGTACATCAAGCAGATTGACGACATGCTGGCTGCCAAGGATAAAGAAATCATGACAGTATAAATTTTATTCACCCCCATAAGAGGAGAGAGGGAACCGTCAGGATTTCTTCCCTCCTCTTTTTTTAAATTTACATCTATTGGAAAAAGGTCTGGTCATTAAAAATACAGGAAGCTGGTATCTGGTCAAAACCGACGAGGGAAAGCTGATTGAATGTAAGATAAAAGGAAATTTCCGCCTGAAAGGAATACGCAGCACAAACCCTATCGCCGTAGGCGACCGGGTACAAATCAATGCCAATGCGGAAGGTACCGCATTCATTACCGAAATAGAAGACCGGAAAAACTACATCATCCGCCGTTCTTCGAATCTTTCCAAACAATCGCACATCATTGCGGCCAATCTGGACCAGTGCATGCTGGTGGTCACAGTGAACTATCCGGAAACTTCCACCATCTTCATCGACCGTTTCCTGGCCTCCGCTGAAGCCTATCGCGTGCCGGTCTGCCTGGTTTTCAACAAAGTAGATCGGTATACGGAAGAGGAATTGCATTACCTGGAGGGACTGATTCACCTGTACACCCATATCGGATACCCTTGCTACCGGATTTCTGCGCTGGAAGGTACCGGCATAGAGGAAATCAAACAAGCCCTGCAAGGAAAAGTTACTTTGTTCTCCGGACATTCCGGTGTAGGAAAATCCACCCTCATCAATGCCATCCTCCCCGAACAGAATGTCAAGACGGGCGAAATATCCACGGCACACAACAAAGGCATGCACACCACCACTTTTTCCGAAATGTTTCCCGTGGAAGGCGACGGATACATCATCGACACCCCGGGTATCAAGGGATTCGGTACCTTTGACATGAAAGACGAGGAAGTGGGACACTACTTCAAGGAAATATTCGAATTCTCCGCACACTGCAAATACGGAAACTGCACCCACCGGCATGAACCGGGCTGCGCCGTACGCGAAGCGGTAGAAAACCACTATATCAGCGAGTCACGGTACGCTTCCTACCTGAACATACTGAAAGATAAAGAAGAAGGGAAATACCGATCGGCTTATTAACTTATTTAACCTCAAACCTTACGAAAAACACACATGGACAAACGAATTAAATGGGGAATTATCGTACTGATAGGAGCAGGCATCGTTGCCCTGGCCATTCATACGTTTACTCCTGGAAAGAATGAAGAACTGGAAGCCGCTGAAAAGCAAGTGCCCACTGACAAGTCGAAAGCACTCAACGTAAATGCCAAAATACTGAAACCACACTTGCTCACTGACCAGCTGTTTGTCAGCGGCAGGCTGATACCGGATGAGGAAGTAGACTTGTCATTTGAAACTTCCGGCAAAATCACGAACATTGATTTTACGGAAGGTTCTTTCGTGTCCAAAGGACAACTACTGGCCAAAGTGAATGACAGCCAGTTGCAGGCCCAGCTGAAACGACTGGAAGCCCAAATGCCGTTGGCCGAAGACCGTGTGTTCCGCCAGAATGCCTTGCTGCAGCGTGATGCGGTCAGCAAGGAAGCTTATGAGCAGGTGAAAACGGAACTGGCAACCCTGAATGCAGATATCGAGAATGTGAAAGCAAACATTGCCATGACGGAACTCCGGGCCCCGTTCGACGGCATCATCGGACTGCGGCAGGTCAGCCTGGGAGCCTACGCCTCCCCCACAACGGTCATTGCCAAGCTGACGAAAATCACGCCACTCAAAGTGGAATTTGCCGTACCGGAGCGTTATGCCCGTGAAATCAAGAAAGGTACGAACCTGACCTTCAAGATTGAAGGACGACTGGAATCCTTCAATTCTCAGGTCTATGCCACGGAATCACGCATCAACGAAGAAACCCATACGCTGACCGTCCGCGCCCTCTATCCGAACCGGAACGGAGAGCTGTTGCCCGGACGCTATGCGGACATCGAACTGAAGCAGAAAGAAATTCACAATGCCATCGCCATCCCTTCGGAAGCCATCGTTCCTGAAATGGGAAAGAACAAGGTATTCCTGTACCGTTCGGGAGTGGCCGAACCCGTGGATGTGGAAATCGGCATCCGCACAGAAGCAGAAGTACAGATACTGAAAGGACTGTCGGCCGGAGATACCATCCTAACCTCCGGAACCTTGCAGTTGCGCACTGGTATGCCGGTAATTCTTGATCAAATCGATTAACTTTCTGCCTTATGAACATCTCCGAACTTAGTATACGAAGGCCTGTATTGGCCACTGTGCTCACCATCATCATCCTGCTTTTCGGAATGATTGGCTACACCACCTTGGGGGTACGCGAATACCCGTCAGTGGACAATCCCATCATTTCCGTGACCTGCAGTTACCCAGGAGCGAACGCAGAAGTGATTGAGAACCAGATTACGGAACCGTTGGAACAGAACATCAACGGGATTCCGGGCATCCGCTCCTTGTCGAGTACCAGCCAGCAGGGACAATGCCGCATCACCGTGGAATTTGAGCTGTCGGTCGACTTGGAAACGGCCGCCAACGACGTGCGCGACAAGGTGTCGCGTGCCCAACGCTACCTACCTCGCGACTGTGACCCTCCTACGGTGTCCAAAGCCGACGCCGATGCCAGCCCCATCCTCATGGTGGCCATACAAAGCAACACCCGCTCCTTGCTGGAGCTGAGTGAAATTGCCGACCTGACGGTGAAGGAACAGTTGCAAACCATTCCCGACGTGAGCAGCGTCTCCATCTGGGGAGAAAAACGTTACTCCATGCGTCTGTGGCTCGACCCCGTCAAGATGGCCGGCTACGGCATTACGCCCGTGGATGTCAAGAACGCCATCAACGACCAAAACCTGGAACTGCCTTCCGGTAGCATTGAAGGAAACACCGTGGAATTGACCCTGCGCACCATGGGACAGATGCATACAGCCAAGGAATTCAATAACATCATCCTGAAAGAACAAAACGGACAGGTGGTACGCTTCAGTGACATTGGTTACGCAGAACTGGGACCGGCCGACCTGAAGAGTTACATGAAGATGAACGGGGTTCCCATGGTGGGTGTCGTCGTCATCCCACAGCCGGGCGCCAACCACATTGACATTGCTGATGCCGTATATGAACGCATGGAACAGATGAAGAAGGATTTGCCCGACGACGTGCAATACACCTATGGCTTCGACAACACCCGCTTCATTCGTGCCTCCATTGCAGAAGTGGAAAGTACCGTGTACGAGGCTTTTGTACTGGTTATCATCATCATCTTCCTTTTCCTGCGCGACTGGCGCGTCACCTTGATTCCGTGCATCGTGATTCCGGTCTCCCTTATCGGTGCCTTCTTCGTGATGTACATCGCCGGATTCTCCATCAACGTACTCACTATGCTGGCTGTTGTCCTGTCAGTGGGATTGGTGGTCGACGACGCCATCGTGATGACTGAAAACATCTACATCCGTATCGAACGAGGCATGAAACCGTTTGAGGCAGGTATCGAAGGGGCTAAGGAAATTTTCTTTGCCGTGATCTCCACCACCATCACCCTGGCCGCCGTGTTCATTCCGATTGTCTTTATGGAAGGTACCAGCGGACGACTCTTCCGCGAATTCAGTTTCGTGGTGGCCGGTTCCGTCCTCATTTCAGCATTCTCGGCCTTGACCTTCACTCCGATGCTGGCCACCAAACTGCTAAAACGCCGGGAAAAGCAGAACTGGTTTTACCGGAAAACAGAACCTTTTTTTGAAGGCATGAACCGTCTGTACTCCCGTTCACTCCAGGCCTTTCTGCGCAAGCGCATCATCGCCATTCCGTTCATTCTGATTACCCTGGCCCTCATCGGCTACCTGTGGAGTCACATTCCGGCAGAAATGGCACCGCTGGAAGACCGCTCGCAAATCAATATCCGAACCCGTGCCGCCGAAGGAGCCAGCTATGAATACATCCGTGACTATACGGAAGAAATCAATACACTGGTGGATTCCATTGTACCGGATGCGGCTTTTGTCACCGCCCGTGTATCGAGCGGAAGCGGAAACATCCAGGTCACCTTGAAAGACATCAAGGAACGTGATTATACCCAGATGGAAGTTGCCGAAAAAATCTCCCAAGCCATCCGTACACACACCAAAGCCCGTTCTTTCGTGCAGCAGCAGTCTTCTTTCGGCGGGCGAAGAGCCAGCATGCCGGTACAATATGTGCTTCAGGCGGTCAGTATTGAGAAGTTGCAGGAGGTATTGCCGGAATTCCTGGCTCAGGTGTACGATAACCCCACCTTCCAGATGGCCGATGTGGACCTGAAGTTCAGCAGTCCGGAAATGCGTGTCAATATCAACCGCGACAAAGCCGGCACCATGGGAGTAAGTGTGCGCGACATCGGAGAAACCTTGCAATATGGCTTGAGCGGACAACGTATGGGCTATTTTTACATGAATGGCAAACAGTACGAGATTCTCGGCCAAATCAACCGTCAGCAACGTAACCAACCCGCCAATATCAAATCCATCTATATCCGGAGCGACAAAGGAGAAATGATCCAGCTGGACAACCTGGTAGAATTTGTAGAAGCCGTGGCACCACCTAAACTGTACCACTACAACCGTTTCATCTCGGCCACTATCTCCGCAGGACTGGCAGAGGGGAAAACTATCGGCGACGGTCTGGACGAGATGGACAAGATTGCCGACAAGGTATTGGACGACACGTTCCGCACCGCCTTGTCGGGCGACTCCAAGGAATACCGCGAAAGTTCCTCCAGCCTAATGTTCGCCTTCATCCTAGCTCTAATTTTGATTTACCTGATTCTTTCGGCCCAGTTTGAAAGTTTCAAAGACCCGCTCATCATCATGCTCACCGTGCCACTGGCCATTGCCGGTGCCCTGGTATTCATGTACTTCGGCGACATCACGATGAATATCTTCAGTCAGATTGGTATCATCATGCTGATTGGACTGGTGGCCAAGAACGGTATCCTGATTGTGGAATTTGCCAATCAGAAACAGGAGGCAGGCGAAGACAAGATGTTAGCCATTCGCGATGCGGCTCTCCAGCGTCTGCGTCCTATCCTGATGACCAGTGCCTCTACCATCCTCGGCTTGCTGCCGCTGGCCTTCGCTTCGGGCGAAGGGGCCAACCAGCGCATCGCCATGGGAGTGGCCGTAGTGGGCGGTATGCTGGTTTCTACCTTCCTGACCATGTACATCGTACCGGCCATCTACTCTTACATATCAACTAACCGTGCTAAAAAAGAAAAGAAATGAGAATACGGGCTTTTTATCTTGCAATTTTGTGGCTCGGCCTGGGGCTTCCGGCACAGGCCCAATATACCTATACCCTAAAACAATGCTTGGAAGAAGGATTGGCCAACAACTATTCGCTCCGCATCACCCGCAACGAAGAGCAGGTAAGTAAGAACAACGCTACCTTAGGGAATGCGGGCTACCTGCCTACGGTGGATTTGACTGCCGGCTATACCGGCAATGCGGACAACAGCAACAGCCAGTCGCGTGAGACAGGAGAAACTACCAAGCTCCGTGGCGTATACGACCAGACTCTGGATGCGGGTATCGACCTGAACTGGACGATTTTCGACGGATTCAACATCAGCACCACTTACAAGCAGCTGAAAGAACTCGAACGACAAGGAGCCACCAACACCCGGATTGCCATCGAAGATTTCATTGCCACCCTCACGGCAGAATACTACAACTACATCCAACAGGAAATCCGATTGAAGAACTTCCGCTATGCCGTGTCGCTGTCACGGGAACGTCTGCGCATCGTGGAAGAACGCTACCACATCGGTAACTTCTCCCGACTGGACTACCAGCAGGCTACGGTGGACTTCAATGCCGACCGGGCACAATATATCAAGCAAAGGGAACTGGTACATACCTCGCGCATCAACCTGAACGAGCTGATGGCCGCCAAAGATATGGACCGCCCCATCAGCGTAAAAGACTCGGTGATTGACGTCAACGAAAACCTGGATTTCACGGAGTTATGGAACGGCACTCTTCAAGCCAACTCCAGTTTGCTGCAGGCTGACCAGAATACCGTGCTGGCCCAATTGGATTATAAAAAAGTATTGTCACGCAACTATCCATATGTACGGTTGAATGCAGGCTACGGCTATACCTTAAATAAATACGATGTGAATGCCACTCGCCAGCGAAGCAACTGGAGATTCAGCGGTGGCATCACCGTGGGATTCAACATTTTTGACGGTAACCGGCGACGGGAAAAACGAAATGCCAGCCTCGCCATCCGCAACGCCCAGCTGGCCCGCGACGAGCTGGAGCAAGGACTCCGGGCCGACCTGAGCAACCTGTGGCAAGCCTACCGCAACAACATCCGACTGCTGAACCTGGAACGGCAGAACCTGATTTCGGCCAAAGAGAACCACGAGATAGCCAAAGAACGCTACCTGCTGGGAGATTTATCCGGAATCGAAATGCGTGAAGCCCAAAAAAGTCTTCTTGATGCAGAAGAACGCATTCTCTCTGCTCAATACGATACAAAGATGTGTGAAATCTCTTTGCTGCAACTTAGTGGAAAGGTGACACAATACCTGAAATAAATATTTCATATTTTTTTGTATCTTTGCCCCACAATTTACAAATACAGCAAAAATGGGGCTTTTTATTCGAAAAAGTATTGAGGCTTTGCAAGCAGAAGCCAAAGAAACGGGAAGCAGCACACTGAAACGTGTGTTAGGTCCTGTCAGCCTGGTGGCTCTCGGAGTGGGAGTCATTATTGGAGCCGGTCTGTTTTCCATCACGGGTACCGTAGCCGCTTCTTATACAGGCCCTGCCATCACGCTTTCATTCATTATTGCTGCCATTGGTTGCTGCTTTGCCGGACTCTGTTACGCGGAATTTGCGTCGATGATTCCTGTATCGGGAAGTGCCTACACGTATTCATACGCTACCATGGGAGAACTCATTGCGTGGATTATCGGATGGGATTTGGTGTTGGAATATACTGTAGCTGCCACCACGGTCAGTATCAGTTGGAGCCGTTACATGACCGTTTTCCTGCAAGGAATAGGCATTGATCTGCCTCAAGCATTCACAGCCTGTCCGTGGGACGGAGGGATTGTCAATATCCCTGCCATGGTCATTGTGGTACTCATGAGCCTGATTCTAATGCGAGGTACGGCCGGAAGTTCGTTCTTCAACGGACTGATTGTCTTCCTGAAGATTGCGGTGATTCTAATATTCGTGGTACTGGGCTGGCGTTTCATCCAAAGTGACAATTACGTACCTTACATACCTGCCAACACCGGTAAATTGGGAGAATTTGGTATTTCGGGTATTTTCCGAGGAGCTGCCATCGTCTTCTTTGCCTTTTTAGGATTTGATGCGGTGAGTACCGCAGCCCAGGAAACCAAGAACCCGAAACGGGACATGCCTATCGGTATTTTGGTATCCCTGTTAATATGTACCATTTTATATATCCTCTTTGCCCATGTCATGACGGGAGTAGCCCACTACACCGATTTCAGTGGACAAGTGGGTATTGCCCCGGTGGCCGTAGCCATTGAGAAAATGGGATATCCTGATGCCCAAGGCATCATCCAACCGGTTTATCCATGGTTGAACAAGGCCATCATCCTGGCTATCCTATTTGGTTACTGTTCGGTCATCATGGTTACCCTGCTCGGACAAAGCCGCGTTTTCCTGAGTATGAGCCGCGACGGACTGTTACCTCCGTTTTTTTCCAAAATCAACCCCCGTTTCCGTACACCGGTCCACAGCAATGCTTTGTTCATGGTCGTTGTCAGCCTGCTGGCCGGTTTCATTCCAGCCCAAGTTGCCGGCGAAATGACCAGTATCGGTACCTTACTGGCCTTCACACTGGTCTGTGCCGCCATATTGATTGTACGAAAGACCATGCCCCACGTACACCGGGCTTTCAAAACCCCGTTCGTCCCCTTCGTACCCATCATGGGCATCCTCACCTGTCTGTGCATGATGAGCTTTCTTCCGGCCGATACGTGGATACGACTGGTGCTGTGGATGCTCATTGGTTTGGATGTATATGCGTCTTATGGTATCCACCACAGCAAACTGGAACCTGGACAAAAACACCGGAAAGGAGATATGGTATTAAACCTTACGGGATTGATTTTGTCAGTACTGAGTGTAGTAACCGGATTGTGGCACCAGCAAACCGTGGGATGGGACGAAGACAAAACCCTGCTGATTATTTCTTTTGTCTTTGCCTTCACCCATTGCGCTTACTACATGTGGCGAATTTGGAAACATCCTCACGACAAGTCTCATTCACTTGATAAAGAGGCAGTTTCTTAAAAGAAGTTATAAAAATAGGGCAGGAACAAAAAAAACGAGTAATCAACCATAAACGATATTTAAAAAAGCTGTTATTTTACAGCGATTTATACTATCATGGATAAAAATATATTATATACTGCCATCCAGGCCGCACTTACCGCCGGAGCAGAAATTATGTCGGTGTATACAGACCCGAACGCAGATTTTGAAATAGAGAGAAAAGCAGACAATTCTCCGCTAACCATTGCCGACCGCAAATCGCATGCTGTCATAGCCAAAGCATTGGCTTCCACTCCCTACCCCTTGCTGAGTGAAGAAGGGGCCAAAATAGCGCCTGAGGAACGACAGCAATGGAAAGAACTCTGGATTGTCGACCCATTGGACGGCACCAAGGAATTCATTAAACGAAACGGTGAATTTACGGTCAACATTGCGTATGTAAAAGACGGCCGCCCCGAAGCGGGAGTCATCTATATCCCTGTTAAACAGGAACTCTATTTTGCCGACACCACCTTAGGAGCCTACAAGATAGACCACATCACGGAAACTGGTGAATATACTTCCTTGGATGCGCTGATAGCTCATGCGCACCGTTTGCCATATGCGAACCGAATCAACCAAAGCTTCATCATCGTCGCTTCCCGTTCACACCTGACTCCTGAAACGGAAGCCTATATCCACGAAATGCAGCAGAAGCATGCACAGGTAGAAACCATCTCCAAAGGAAGTTCCCTGAAACTGTGCCTCATCGCAGAAGGCAACGCCGATGTATATCCTCGTTTTGCCCCGACCATGGAATGGGACACCGCAGCCGGCCATGCCATTATCCGTGCTGCCGGAAAGGAAGTCTATCAGGCTGGAAAAACAGAACCGCTACAATATAATAAAACAGACCTGCTGAACCCCTGGTTCATTGCAGAATAACCCCCAATTTATGTCTACTGAGATTATCATCGTACTTCTTTCACTCGTGGCCATGCTGGCCGCACTGATTATGGACAAGATGCGACCGGGAATGATTTTGTTCTCGGTGGTGGTGATTTTTCTTTGCACGGGTATCCTTACCCCTAAAGAAATGCTGGAAGGCTTCAGCAACAAAGGCATGATTACCGTAGCCATGCTGTTTCTGATAAGCGAGGGCGTCCGTCAGAGCAATGCCTTGTCACAGCTTATCAAAAAACTGCTGCCACAGCAGACCACTTCGGTCTTCCGGGCACAAATACGCATGCTGCCCAGCATTGCCTTCATTTCCGCTTTCCTGAACAATACCCCGATAGTAGTCATTTTTGCCCCTATCATCAAACGGTGGGCCGGCTACGTCAAACTTCCGGCCACTTATTTCCTGATTCCCCTTTCGTATGTGACCATTCTCGGAGGCATCTGCACCCTGATTGGCACTTCTACCAACCTGGTAGTCCACAGCATGATTCTTGACGCAGGACTGAAAGGGTTCAGCATGTTCGAACTCGGAAAAGTGGGAGTCTTTATCGCCCTGGCCGGCATCATCTACCTGCTTCTGTTCTCTAAAAAGCTCTTGCCTTCCGACCGTCCGGAAACCACCAGCGAAGAAGATGGCGATTCTTCATTGCACCTGGTAGAAGCCGTAATCGGCCCCCGGTTCCCGGGAATCAACAAGACGGTCAGCGAATTTGATTTCAAACGCCATTATGGAGCGGAGGTGAAAGAACTTCGCCGCAGCGGACGCACCTATAAGAATCTGAGCGAGGTCAGTTTCCGGGAGGGTGACACACTGGTGGTGCTGACCGATGACAGTTTCATCCAGACATGGGGAGAATCATCCGTCTTCCTGATGCTGGCCAACGGAAAAGAATACGAACCTGCCGGCAAAAAGAAGCGCTGGTTTACCCTTTTCCTGCTCCTGTTCATGATTGTAGGGGCCACCGTGGGCGAACTGCCGGGTATTGAAAAATACCTTCCAGAAGGCATCAAGCTGGATATGTTCTTTTTCGTTTCCATCACTACGGTCATCATGGCATGGAGCAAAATATTCCCTCCGCAGAAATACACCAAATATATTTCATGGGATATTCTGATTACCATTGCCTGCGCTTTTGCCATCAGCAAGGCCATGGAAAATTCCGGGGTGGCCGATTTGCTGGCCGGATACATCATCAACCTGGGACATAATTACAGTCCCTACGTATTGCTGGCCGTGCTGTTCATCATTACAAACATCTTTACGGAGCTGATTACCAACAATGCAGCGGCAGCACTGTCTTTCCCCATTGCCTTGTCATTGTCCACCCAGCTGGGCATCAATCCCATGCCGTTCTTCGTGGTCATCTGCATGGCAGCCTCGGCCAGTTTCTCCACCCCTATCGGCTATCAGACCAACCTGATTGTACAAGGTATCGGAAACTACAAGTTCACCGACTTTGTCCGCATCGGACTGCCGCTAAACATCATCACATTCCTAATATCGGTCTTTCTCATCCCGCTGATATGGCCGTTTTAAAACAGATTTAAACAGACAACCTTACAATATGAACGATTCAAAAGCAACTCATATCTATCCGATATTCGACCGCATGCTGGGGCGTGCAGACAAGGAAGAGCTCCTTCACCAGCACGGACTTATGATCTGGTTCACCGGATTAAGCGGTTCGGGAAAAAGTACCATCGCCATCGCCCTGGAACGCGAACTGCAGCAGCGTGGATTGTTGTGCCGTATCCTCGACGGAGACAACATCCGCAGCGGCATCAACAACAACCTGGGCTTCTCAGCCGAAGATCGGGTAGAGAATATCCGACGCATTGCCGAAGTGGGCAAGCTGTTTGTCGATACCGGTATCATTACCCTGGCGGCTTTCATCAGTCCCAATAACGAAATCCGCGAAATGGCCGCCCGGATCATCGGGAAAGACGATTTTCTGGAAATCTACGTCAGCACCCCGCTGGAAGAATGTGAACGCCGCGATGTGAAAGGCTTGTACGCCAAGGCCCGCCGGGGAGAAATCAAGAACTTCACCGGTATCTCGGCTCCGTTCGAAGCCCCCGTCCATCCGGCCCTTTCGCTCGACACCTCCAAGCTGTCACTCAAAGAATCCGTCGACCAGTTGCTCGACCTGATTCTTCCCAAAGTCACTAAAAAATAAACATTATATAGCCATGCAAGAAGAATACAAATTGAGCCACTTAAAAGAACTCGAAGCCGAGTCCATTCACATCATCCGTGAGGTGGCTGCCGAATTTGAGAATCCGGTGATGCTCTACAGCATCGGAAAAGACTCATCCGTCATGGTCCGTCTGGCAGAAAAAGCCTTCGCTCCGGGAAAAGTACCTTTTCCACTGATGCACATCGATTCCAAATGGAAATTCAAGGAAATGATTCAGTTCCGCGACGAATACGCTAAAAAATACGGCTGGAACCTGATTGTGGAAAGCAACATGGAAGCCTTCCGCGCAGGCGTAGGCCCCTTCACTCACGGAAGTAAGGTACACACCGACCTGATGAAAACCCAGGCCCTGCTGCACGCCCTCGACAAATACAAATTCGATGCGGCCTTCGGAGGCGCACGCCGTGACGAGGAGAAATCACGTGCCAAGGAACGTATCTTCTCTTTCCGTAACGAGTTCCACCAGTGGGACCCCAAGAACCAGCGTCCGGAACTTTGGGACATCTATAATGCACGTATCCGCAAAGGAGAAAGCATCCGTGTGTTCCCGCTGAGCAACTGGACCGAACTGGACATCTGGCAGTACATCCGTCTGGAAAATATCCCCATCGTACCGTTGTATTTCGCGAAGGTACGTCCGGTGGTCAACATCGACGGACAGTTGATTATGCCCGATGACGACCGTCTTCCGGAAAAATACCGCGACAAGATTGAAATGAAGAAAATCCGTTTCCGCACCTTAGGATGCTGGCCGCTGACAGGTGCCATTGAAAGCGAAGCCGACACCATCGAAAAGATTGTGGAGGAAATGATGACCACCACCAAGAGTGAACGTACTACCCGTGTCATCGACTTCGACCAGGAAGCCAGTATGGAACAAAAGAAACGTGAAGGATATTTTTAATTACGCAACGACATGGAACATTTAGATAAAAGCAAATCAGGAAACCCGATGGAAGGAGAAGCCAGAGGCAAGATGTCTATCGAGGAATTCCTGAAAAAAGATGAACAAAAGGACCTGCTCCGTTTCCTGACCGCAGGTTCAGTCGACGACGGAAAGTCCACCCTGATCGGACGCCTGCTGTTCGACAGTAAGAAATTGTATGAAGACCAGCTCGATGCCCTGGAACGCGATAGCAAGCGTATGGGTAACGCCGGCGAACACATCGACTATGCCCTGCTGCTCGACGGACTGAAAGCCGAACGTGAACAAGGTATCACCATCGACGTAGCTTACCGTTATTTCTCTACCAATAACCGTAAGTTCATCATCGCCGACACTCCGGGACACGAACAATATACCCGCAACATGATTACCGGCGGTTCAACCGCCAACCTGGCCGTCATCCTGGTAGATGCCCGTACCGGCGTCATCACCCAGACCCGCCGTCATACCTATCTGGTATCCTTGTTGGGTATCAAGCACGTGGTACTGGCCGTCAACAAGATGGACCTGGTAGACTACTCGAAGGAAGTGTTCGACAAGATTGTAGCCGACTACATGGCCTTCATCACCCCGCTGGGTATCCCCGACGTGCAGTGCATCCCGCTGTCAGCCCTGGAAGGTGACAACGTGGTAGAAAAATCCGACCGTACCCCATGGTACGAAGGACCGGCTCTGCTGGACTTCCTGGAAACCGTACACATCGGCAATGACCATAACCTGAAAGACTTCCGCTATCCGGTACAGTACGTACTTCGTCCGAACCTCGACTTCCGTGGTTTCTGCGGAAAGGTGGCTTCCGGCGTGGTACACAAAGGCGATGAAGTAGTAGCCCTTCCTTCCGGCAAGCGTTCACACATCAAGAGCATCGTAACCTACGACGGAGAACTCGACTATGCTTTCCCGCCGATGTCTGTCACCCTGACTCTGGAAGACGAAATCGACGTATCCCGTGGTGAAATGCTGGTACACCCCGACAACATGCCGATGATTGGACGTAACTTCGAAGCCATGCTGGTATGGATGGACGAAGAAAAGATGGACATGGAAAAATCCTTCTTCCTGAAACAGACCACCAACACCAGCCGTACCCGCATTGACAGCATCAAGTACAAGGTAGATATCAACACCATGGAACACCTGTCTGTGGAAAACGGACGCCTGGCCAAGGAAGATGTGCCCATGCAGCTCAACCAGATTGCCCATGTGGTACTGACTTCTTCCAAGGAACTGTTCTTCGACCCTTATACCAAGAACAAAGCGACGGGTGCCTTCATCCTGATTGACCCGATTACCAACAACACCAGTGCCGTGGGAATGATCATCAACCAGGTGGCCGACAAAGACATGCACAACCAGATGGAACTGCCTGTCCTCAACCTGCCGAAACTGGGAATCGGTCCGGAACATTACGAAGCCATTGAACGTGCCGTAAAAGACCTGGAACGTCAGGGCATTGCCGTGGAAATCAAAAAATAATCCATTAACCCTCAAAACAGATTATGGGACTACTTGAATTTAATAAACTCCCCATCAATACCCTGGTAGGAGCCGACTGGAAGACCTTCAACCAGATTACTGCCGGACGTACCATCGACCCGGCGTACAAAGGCAAATACCGCCTGACCAAGGCCGTATGCCGTCTGTTGTCCACTCTGGTTCCCTTGCAGAACAAACGGTATGAAAAGTTGCTGGCCGACAAGCCCCTGGAACACGACCCTGTATTCATTCTCGGACACTGGCGCAGCGGAACCACCTTCATGCACAACGTGTTCTCCTGCGACAAGCATTTTGGCTACAACACCACCTATCAGACGGTGTTTCCGCACCTGATGATGTGGGGACAGCCCTTCTTCAAGAAGAACATGAGCTGGCTAATGCCGGACAAACGTCCGACCGATAACATGGAGCTGGCCGTCGACCTTCCACAGGAAGAAGAGTTTGCCCTGGCCAACATGATGCCTTACACGTACTACAACTTCTGGTTCCTGCCGAAATACATGCAGGAATACGCCGACAAGTACCTGTTGTTTGATGACATCAGCGACGCCGAACTGAAAGTGTTTGAGGAAACCTTCACCAAACTGATCAAGATTTCCTTGTGGAACACCCACGGCACGCAGTTCCTTAGCAAGAACCCGCCGCACACCGGACGTGTGAAAGAACTGGTGAAGATGTTCCCGAACGCCAAGTTCATCTACCTGATGCGTAATCCATACACGGTATTTGAATCGACCCGCAGCTTCTTCACCAACACCATCCAGCCGTTGAAATTGCAGGACATCAGCAACGAAGAACTGCAGGCCAATATCCTTTCTGTCTACGCCAAGCTGTACCACAAGTACGAAGCTGACAAGAAGTTCATTCCGGAAGGTAACTTGGTGGAAGTCCGTTTTGAGGATTACGAGAAGAACGCCTTCGATATGACGCAGGAGATTTACCAGAAGCTGCAAATCCCCGGCTTTGACGAAGCCCGTGCCGACATCGAAGCGTACGTCAACAAAAAGAAAGGGTACAAGAAAAACAAATACCAATACAAGCCCGAGACCGTTGAACTGGTTGAAAAGAACTGGTCATTCGCCTTGGAGCAGTGGGGGTATAAATTGTAAACTTATCAAACTATACTACAAAAAAATGCGGGACGCTCACATCCCGCATTTTTCATTTCAAACCCTACAGACGGCTTTCCTCATTCACATACAATTCTAAACCCTACAGCCGTCTTCAAAGAAGCAGATTTTGGATACACAATACGCAATCCGTCTGCCTCCTGTTTCCACTCTAATTTATTACCTTCTACACCCAACAATTCTACTGAAGTCACCTTCTTCTTTTCCACTGTGGAGTTCGTACCCAAAGACACAATCTTCAAGGTTTCCCCCGGATTCGGCACCGTCATGCACCAGGCATACAAAGCTTTATCTTTTCCTACCGTAAAACGGAAGTCCGTAGAATAGAAGATATGATTAGCCTGACTGCCTCCGATGAATCCACCCGGCAACACATTCAGCTTGCCGTCCTTACCTTCACCCAATACACGCCAGGCTGAACTGCCGTAAATGCCTTGTCCGTTCACCCGCATCCATTGGCCGACCTCTTTCAACATCTTCACGCAACCTTCATCCAATGAACCATCGGGACGCAGCGGAATAGAAACACCCACCGAACCATCACGCGCCACAATCTCCAGCAGATAACGTATCATCGCATCTGAACTGTATACGAAATTCGGGCCATAGAACCAGTCGCCTACCGGGGTTTCTGCAATCCAAGCTTGGTCGGTCTTGATATTCTCAGGAATTCCCGATTCACACGTATTCACCGTACCGTTCGTCTGCTTGCGGAACTTCACAATGCTGAACACATCCACCTTTCCACGACGGGCCAGTGTCTTGTTATAGAAATCCGCAATCACCCGCTGCATGGCATCACACTTATATCCAGTACCCGTACCGGAACCGCTGAAAGGCTGCTGGTCCGTACCATCCGTATAAATGAAATCCGGGTTATATTTATCCACGGCATCCATCATGCGCAAGGCCCACCATTTCGCATACCATTCCGCATATGCCAGATGCCCGCTAAAAATGCCTGCCTTGGGAGGTGACCAAGGTGAGTTGGCTGCCTCAGCCACTGTTTCGTATTCCCTCAGATTAATGCCGTAAAGGTATCTGGGGTCCAGTCCTTCCCACCATTTTCCTTTTCCATCGGCTAATGTCAGGTGTCCGTCATACGGTACTCCCTTCTTGTCGCCCTTCGTGTCACACTGAAAAGCCGTCTGCCACCACCACCAGGAGTATTCATGATGGAAAGTAAGTCCGAAACGAATACCCGCTTCTCTTGCCGCTTTCTCCCACTCGCCAATCAAATCCCGTTTCGGTCCCAGGCGGGTAGCATTCCAAGCCTGATACTTGGAGTTCCATAAGTCGAACTGATCATGGTGTACCCCCTGAATAATCAGAAACCGTGCGCCGGCCTCCTTGTAAATATCCACTAATTCTTTGGGATTGAACTTCTTCGGATTCCAGTCGCGCAACACCTCCTTGTAGCCCACTTCCGAAGGATGTCCGTAATTCTTCAGGTGATTCTCGTAAGCCGGGGTCCCTTCCACATACATTTTACGGGCATACCAGTCGCCGCTCTCTCCAGCCGACTGAGGCCCGAAATGAATCCATATCCCGAACTTGGAATCCCGCAACCATTCGGGCGTACCCGGATAATTGGACTCTATCGATGCCCACGTGGGCTTATACGGTCCGGCAGTAATTGGTAAATCCAGTTTCACTTCCTCAAAAGTCAGGCTGTCCCCCATCGGAACAGAATTTTCCGGCAGCGGTTTATGCACTGACGGCATAGGTTCCAGTTGATAATTCACCCCACTAATCTGCTGAGAAAAAGCCGTTGCACAGGCTCCCAGCCACAAGCAACCTAACATTACAAATTGATTCATGCCTATTTTTCGTTTTCTAAGAATTTACGATTTGCTTTTTTACGGATAATCCCGTTATTCGATTTACAAAAACAAATGTAGATAGAAAACCTTGAACCAAGATAGGATGAAAATGTGGAATTATAGGAGGAAATCGATACAATATAAAAAATGGTCCTGATGCATACACACCAGAACCATTCTTTCTTTCAAATTACGTCAACCCATCATTGAGTTATTTTACACAAGATAGAAGCATGAGGCTTCAGTCTCTGCTCTACTTTACCTGAAGCTTTACCCATACTCTGTCCTGTCCAAAGATTGGTGAGTTCCACAGTACCCTCTATTCCTAAATCCTTTAAATCCACGCTAACAGGAATTTCTTTGTTATTGGAAGTATTAAACAATGCCAGATAGATTGCCCCCGTCTGTGGATGACGAGAAGTAATAGCCACTTTATCTGCCTTCCGATACAACATACGCGTATCCACAGACTCCTTGTGCATCTTCAGTACCTCTTCATTTGTCAATAGAGATAACGTAAAATCATCGCAACTGGGTAAATCACCTCCAAACATCAACGGAGAACGGAAAATAGTAAACAATGTCATCAAAGTGTACTGCTCATCTTTGGTGAGACGAGTCATTCGGTCCTCTCCTCTCTCTCCACGAATAGAGATACGTCCCAAAGGAATCATATCACAATCAGGCCAAGTGCCCGGAGCAATATAAGGATACCATTTCTGACACACAGAAAGCAAATGATCTATATCTCCCCACACATCCCATACATCGTTCACCATACGCCACATGTTTGCATGGCTACGCACATGTTCCACTTCCTCTATAGGCGTTTCTCCAGGGGAAGTGCTGAAAACAATAGGTCGCCCGCAATGATCAATCGCATAGCGTATCATATCGATTTCATCCTTGTGATAATATGGAGCTGACAAGTCATCCACTTTAATGAAGTCTACTCCCCAATCCGCATACATATTAATGATGGAATTATAATATTCCTGTGCTCCCGACTTGGACGTATCCACCGTATAATTGTCTGACAACCATTTACACAAATTTTCTTTAGAATAAATCTGGTCGGCAGTAATGCCATCCGTTCCCTTTACCGGCATTTTACGGGCTACGGCTTCTTTCGGAATTCCACGCATGATATGTATTCCAAATTTCAAACCTTTCTGATGTACATAGTCAGCCAACTCCTTAAAACCTTTACCATCTTTTGACGAAGGGAAACGGTTTACGGCAGGTTGATAACGTCCATACTCATCCAAAACATAACGTGGGTCAGTCTGATTATATCCTCCAGCCTTATCATTTTCTACAAACCAGCGAATATCGACAACCACATATTCCCAGCCGTATTTTAAAAGATGTTCAGCCATGTAATCTGCATTTGCCTTCACCTCATGTTCTTCTACAGTAGGGCCGTAACAATCCCAGCTATTCCATCCCATAGGAGGAGTCTGAGCCCATTCTTTAAACTCATTTTCGGCAAAGACTTTTCGTTCTGGCTCTTTCTTCTCTGTACAAGCACACAGAAGAGTCAAGGCAAGCAAGCCCAATGCTAATTTCTTTCTCATATCCAATAAGTTTACAAGTTGTCTACTTTTAATCTGTATAATAAGGATTCTGTACCAAATTCGGATTTTTGTCACGTTCCGATTTCATGATAGGCAGCCAATACATCTTGTCATCCCAAATACGATCGCCTCCCACATCACTCCGTAAAGCAGATACTTCATACGTTTTATGTCCATCCGGATATTTCTTTACTGTAATGGCATGCATGGTTCTTCCTAAATACTTATCGGCTTCCATCCAGCGGCGTACATCGAAATAACGGTGCTCTTCAAATACCAACTCTATACGGCGTTCATGCTTGATGTCTTCCAGAAGTTGGGACCCCGTAGAAGTAATGTCCGGCATACCTGCTCGATTACGTACTTCATTGACTGCATCACGTGCACCCTCTTCATCACCTATATGATATAACGCCTCAGCCTTATTCAGGTACAGTTCAGCCATTCTAATCCAGATCCAATTTTTAGCTTTAAAATTGTATGAATTACCTACATAATCTTCATCCAAGAATTTCTTCAGATTATATCCTGTAGGAGAAGTATTCCAATTATCCACACCATATTTCGTATCTCGTCCTCCTCCAATTTCATTTCCAGATGCGTCTACATCGAAATACGTTTCCAACGTACGTTCTTTCCAAGAAGCTCCATCATACAAGATACTAGCATAAAAACGTGGGTCTCTATTCTCATAAGGACTGGCTGCCTCTTCCGGATTATTCCAGTTAAAACGAGAAGCCACCCCATTTTTTACAATCTCATAATCATCTACTAATTCTTGCAAAGGACAGTTTCCTCCCCATCCGTTCCAACCGTTCGGAAAATTCCATTGTTCCAACGAGGAGAGTCCTTCGCCCAAATTACTGGCTGTTCCCATTCGGGCAAAAATAACCTCCGTATTGGCAGATGTATTATCCAAGAATATATTCTGATAATTGGCAGACAAATCTTCCGTTGCTGTAGAAGAAGTTCTCAATAATCCATAGCCATTGTTTAAAGCCTCTGTCAGGGCCTCTTCAGCCGCAGTGGCAGCTTTCTCCCAACGCTGAGGATCGGGGGTCGTATACCCTACCTCCGGCATCTGTACATTCACGTTCATCAAATCACTCGCTGCATACAACAAGATACGAGATTTCAAGGCTTTTGCTGCCACACTTGTGGCACGGCCATAATCATCACCTGAATAACTGGCCGGCAATTCCTTCACAGCCTGGTCAAGTTCGCTGACCATAAAATCCACACAATCCTTATAGGAAGCACGAACCTGCTGTTTGATTTTATCCAAATCATCAATCGTAAAACTTTCTGTAATCAAGGGAACTCCTCCCCAGCGGGTTATCAGGTCATTATATTCAAAAACACGCAGAAAACGAACTTCTCCTTTCAAACGAGTTTTCAAATCCTCATCTGTAAAGGGAACTTCATCTATCCGTTCAAAGAAAATATTACAATTAGCAATATTATTCCATTTGGTGCTCCAGGAACGATTGTCCCATCCATACCAGCCTCCATTCATTCGGCCCAAGTCACTTGGATTGACACGTGCAAAATTATGTACTTCGCAACCACGCAACCAAGTCAGCTCAGTTTCATCCACTATAGAACTTTGCATAGATTCTGTCCACCCATGCCCCACTTGATTATAGCGCGAATTCACAAATGCCTGCACCAACGCAGGATCCTTCCATAACTGGTCTTCTCCAATCTCTGTCAAAGGGGCTTTATCCAGAATATCAGAACATGAAGAAAATACTGGAACACTTAATAGCCCCATCAATATATATTTTACATACCTTTTCATACAGCACTCATTTAAAATGTGACATTAATACCAAAATTATAGACCTTAGACTGAGGAGTATTCCAAGCAGCCCATCCTTGACTATTCTCTTGTGTTTCCGGATCGATGTTACGAATACCCGTTATCGTAAACAAGTTATATCCGCTCAAAGAAAGACGAACAGCAGATATAGGAGTATTCTTCAACCAGCTTTTAGGCAGATCATAAGCAAGTTCTATACTCTTCAAACGCAAATAAGAAGCATTATTCAACCAGAATGTGTTTCTATAGTTTCCTCCTCCTGTCACGGTTGCATCTCGATTGTAGGTACGAGGATATTCTGCATTGATATTATCCTCAGTCCAACGATTCTCATAGAAATCCTTCGTAAAGTTTCCAATGGTTCCAGCTTCCATAAACGTATATTGCCAAACCTGTGCTGCGCCCTGGAACAACATGCTCAAGCTCCAGTTCCGATAATTTACGCCCAAGTTAACCCCATACATAATACGAGGTATCGCAGGCTTGTCTTGACGAACTTTATCATTACCATCTATGACTTTATCGCCATTGATATCCTTGAATCTCACATCTCCTACTCTGGCTTCTGCCAAATGAGGATAAGAATCCAGTTCTTCCTGTGTACGGAAAATTCCATCCGCTTCATACATCAAATACATATCTCCATCGGTACCAATAGAAAGACCGGTTCTTTTCTGCCAAGGTAAAGTACTTTCAGGTTCATCTATGAAATCGATTGTACTATGATTATAGGTAAAGTTTCCACTTGCCATGATTGTCCAATCCTTATTCAACTGCTTGCTAAATCCTAAAGTCAATTCTGTACCTATATTTGAACAAACGCCAATATTTTCATCTGGCAAAGTCAAACCCGCATATTCAGGAATAGCTGCATTACGAGTGGCCAGAATATTATTTCGTTTTGTCTTAAAGAAATCGGCTTCAAAATTAAAATACTTCAGAAATCTTGTTTCAATACCTACATTATAAGTATTCGCAACCTCCCAAGTTATATTAGGATTGGCTGTTCTCAACAACCAAAGTCCACTTTCAATACCACCACCTAAAATAGCTGGATTATCAAATGTATAAGCTGTCAAATACTGAAAAGCATCCACCTTGTCATTACCCATCTGTCCCCAAGAAGCACGCACCTTCAAGTAATCCATCCAAGAAACATTCTCTTTCCAGAATTTTTCTTCAGAAACTCTCCAACCGACTGAAACGCCCGGGAAGAAGCCAAATCGTTTTCCGGCTGGGAAATTTTCTGATCCGTCATATCTCCAGTTAAACTGGAACAGATATTTCCCTTCATAATCATAGTCCAAACGACCGAAATAATTCATTCGAGCTGTTTCTGATGCTTTTCCGTCGTTAGTGGCACTGTTTATATCTCCCGCAAAAATTTCATCAATTGCCGTAGAAATGAAATCCTGACGTCTGGCCTGCATATAATCGTAACGACTCTGGTACTGTTCATACGCCACAAACACATTCAGATTATGAACGTCATTAAATGTACGCTTATAGTTCAAACGAGCATTCATTGTCACTCCCAAAGTTTGGTTCATATTCTGGTCCAGAATATTGGAACCTTGTTCTTTAGCAATGTACTCATCTCCACTTTGTTCATACATATAATATTTTTTCTCGAACTTCTTATAGAACACATCGGCACGGTCCACATACAAACCAGCATCAATAGACAGTCCTTCTGTAATCCAGGGCAAGTCCCAATGTAAAGTCAAGTCTGCATTTAAATACGATTGTCTGTCACGCTGATAGCCTGTTGTCCCGTCCAGTCCTGTGGCTGGAGAAAAATTATCTTGTTTAGAAGACACATTTCCGTAATTTGTACCCGGGAACCAGATATTTACCATCGGATTATACTTAATCAAATAACGCCAAATGTCTTCAGAGCCTGTGATAGGAGAATTTCGGTCTTCTTGACGAAATGCCACATTCAATCCTATCTTCACATCCTTGTGAGGAGTAAAGTCTATGTTCGTACGGAAATTATACTGGCTATAGTTACTTGCACTGTTTTTGTAATAGTTATCCTGATACTTATATCCTAAAGAAGCATAAAAACTGACATATTTCCCTCCTGCGGAAGCCGAAATGTTATGCTGCGTCTGTACAGCCTGTTTCAACAGAATATCGAAAGCATTCACATTGGGATAATTGACCGGATCACTTCCATCCTTAAATTTCTGGATAGCCTCATCAGAATAAGTTCCTGGCGTAATTTCATTAATCAATTCAGCATACTGCCACGAATCGCACATGTCTGGTAATATGGTGGGAGAACTAATACCTACATTTCCATTATAACTTACCGTGAATTTTTCAGACTTTGCCCGTTTCGTGGTAACCAAAATAACTCCATTTGCCGCACGAGAACCATAAATTGCTGCAGACGCATCCTTCAAGATAGTAATGCTTTCGATGTCATTAGGATCTAGGCGTCCCAAACTTCCGGCACGGTCTGCCACTCCATCTACAACAATCAATGGAGAAGAATCTCCCGTAGTACTTGCTCCACGAATCAGCAAACCTGCATCATCATATCCAGGCTCTCCACTCCGGTTATAAGAAATCAATCCAGGCAAACGCCCTGCCAAAGTATTCGTGATATTGGTCGTAGGAACTTTTGACAAATCACTACCTTTGGTACTTGCCATTGCTCCTGTGACGGAGACTTTCTTCTGAGTACCATAACCTACAACTACCACCTCATCCAAAATCTCAGCATCCTCTTTCAGTGTCACCGCCAAAAGCTTTCCAGGCTGAGCCTTCAGTTTTTGCGTCTGATAGCCAATATAAGAAATATCCAGTTCTGCACCATCTGCTACTTCCAGCACAAAATTACCGTCAAAATCCGTAATTGTACCATTCGTGGTACCTCCTTCCATCACAGTAGCTCCAATAATCGGTTCACCATTCACATCCTTTACAGAACCTGAGATTTTCTGTCTCACAGTCGTAGTCCGCCGTTGAGTTCCTTTTTTAACGACAATATTTTTCCCCTGAATCTCATACGACACATTCTGTCCATTCAAAATCTGAGCAACCGCATCTTTCAACTGGCTGGCATTTATGGAAACTATACGATTCGTATCCACATCACCGGCAATATACACAAACGAATATCCGCTCTTCGTTTGCAGTTCCGTCATTGCCTTTCCTACCGATACATTGTTCATTTTCAATGATATACTTTGCGAATAAATGCTCAAATTAAGGCATAGCAAAGCCCCGGCCATTAACATGGCTTTTTTCCTGTAATTCATAAATTTAAGATTTTAAGATTAAAAACTTCTGATAAAAGGTGTTTTACAAGGAATCTTTACTATTTTTGTCAAATTCCTTAGAAACATCTTAAAACAAGCAAGTTAGGAGAAACTAAGGCTATGACCGGAGGAACTTCCCTTTCTTCCGGTTTTTTATTTCTCCACAAACCAAAAATCAAGTATCTACTTTCATACGACATAAGGTTTTAGTGTGTTTAACAATCGGTCAATATAAGGTTATGTTTTTTTCTTTCTGTATGTAGCGAATTTTTCCTGTCTTCTTCAACACCTCCAAAATATCTCGCACACTCTGCTCACTACGGTTGAATCGCCCGTAAAAACGGTACTTGCGCAATGAATCCATGGCAAAGGTGATATGCACATCATAACTACGTTCCAGAATCTTAGCCACTTCGGGCAAAGGCATCTCATCAAAAAATAATCTACCAGAAGTCCATTCTAAGCTATTCTTCACCTTTGTAGATTTCTTCTTCATATACCCCTCTTCCTTATCTAGTGTCACCTGCTCATCCGGAAGCAGAATAATCTCGGCTTCTTCCCGAATACGGTTTCCCAACGCTACTTTTCCCTCCAACAAAGAAACCACAGCATCCTCATCATTCGGATAGTCCCGAAAATTAAACTTGGTACCCAACACTCGAACCGATAAGGAAGGAGTTTGCACATGAAAAGGAAGATTTTCGTTGCGGGCTACCTCAAAATAGCCTTCTCCGCTCAGCTCCACTTCCCGATTGTCCACTCCGAAATCCTGCGGATAGACCAGACGGGAACCGGCATTCAACACCACCAGCGTACCATCGGGCAAACGAAGACGGGTCTGTGCTCCCAAAGGTGCTTCCACTTCCACCTGGGTCAGAGCCTCTTTCAAGTTACGTTCACCCTTCTGATAAGAGAAGAAAGAAACAAGCCCTACCACCAGTACGGCCGCCGCATATTTGAACACAGACTTCCAGCCGATAGTCCTCTTCGGCTGTTTCGAGGTCCGATGTTCGGCCACCCGTTGACGGAAAACCTCGAAAGCCCGGTCAGCATCGTAATGCGTGCATTCTTCTTCCTGCACAGCAGAAAACCAAATTTCCTGCTGTTGCATGAAGTAACGGCGGTTGTCTTCGGAAGCAGAAATCCATGCCTCCAGCTCCTCACGCGCTTCCTTGTCCAATCCGTTGCTCAGAAACGCCGCAATCAGTTCGTCGATATGTGAATTTCTTTCTTCCATTTTCAGGGTTTCTATAAGTGAGACGAAAATTCCGCTTACATGGGTAGGCGAAACACATTATTTTTTTATTTGAAGGTGAAAAAAAACAGCAGAAGAGCCAGCAAATATTTCCCCAGCTCTGCATGAAGGGAGGCTAATGCACTCTTTATGTGGTACTTCACCGTATTGACAGAGATATTCAGTTCCGTGGCAATCTCTTCATATTTTTTCCCCTCGAAACGACTTTTCACAAACACTGTCCTACAAACCTCTGGCAAATGACGGATGGCCTGATAAATTTTCTCCTCCAACTCATGCTCCAGCAGGCTCCCCAACGGATAATCATCAGACTGCAAATAACGTGTTTCTCCTTCCTCCGGCATGGCAGAAAGAGCCACTTCCGTCCGTTCTTTCTTGGAGGCCAGATAATCCATGCAGTGATTGCGCACAGCACGTACCAGATAACTCCGCAAAGAAACCTGAATATCAAGTGTTGTACGCACTTCCCATAAATGGAAAATGACATCGCCCACCAAAGTCTCGGCCAGAAAATCATCGCCTACATACTCACGGGCCACGTGACACAACAGCGCATAATGATGACGATAAAGATGCCTGTAAGCCTCCTCATTACCCCGCTTCAGTTGCTCTATGATAATCCGTTCCGTAAGTTCCATTGCTTATCCTGCTTATTCCGGCTGACCAAACACCTGCCGATAATATTCACCTTTATCTGTCAGATTCTTCCACTGCTCCATTCCGCTGATGGCCGAACCATGTACCCGTTCATAAAACGCAATTTCTTCTTGTAACGGGTGGAAATCATTTTTCATCAATGCAAGGTTAAAAGCCTTCTCCAAGCGGATAAACCCGTACATTAAAGAATCTTGTGTCACTTCCTGCACTTTGACTCCATAGGCTGAATCCGCCCGTAGAAAATCCTTCCTTGCTACCACCGAATCTCCCTGATAGTCCTCCAGCATCGCTTTCATATTCCACAATTCGGGTGACATGAAATCACGCATGCAAGTATCCATCTCGCGGAGCAACGCCAACACTTCCGGCAGGCGCCAGCTGCGGAGCAAATAAGTATATTTCAAAAGGTAAGTCTGCTTATTGGGACACAACGCAATGGCGCTGTCCAGTTTTTCCCGAATCAATGAATCATAAATACAGACCCGCGGATGTGCTCTGTCGACCGGCACATTCCAGAACAAAGAATCACTCCGCATCAGACTGTCTGCCTCCAAGATAAGCGTATGCACAACAGTCTGATTACCTGACTGAAATCCAGTTCCTTTATGGGTACAGGCAGCACACATTCCAGCCACACAGCCCACCATCAAGAAGAGTCTTGCATTCATAGTCTAAAGGTTTGTTTCGCGCAAAGTTAAGTTTTTTCACTTAACCTTATCCTAAAAAGCACTAAATTCTCTCCCATAAAAAGGGAAACACCTTGATGAAAAAAGCCTCTCACTACTTGCATTTTCTCTGTCCCACAGTGTGGGATACAAAAACCACAGTGTGGGATATATATTTCACAGTGTGGAATACAAATCTCGCACTGTGAAACAGAGAATTTATCAGGACAAAAAAGAGTATGCTTCAGGGCGTTTTTGATTTATACACCGTAGAAAGCAAATTATTTCTTCAGACTTCTTTTCACCACTGCCGGCACACCTGCCGCAAGGGAATCATCGGGAATATCACGGGTCACTACACTACCTGCCGCAATGATGCAGCGGTTACCGATGGTCACCCCCGGACAGACCACCACATTGCCCCCCAACCAGCAGTCCTCACCGACTGTAATGGGATAGGCCGTTTCTTTTTCTTCCCGACGTGCCACATAGTCCATGGGGTGTTGGGGCGTGTAGAACTGGCAATGAGGACCGACCAGCGTGTTTTTCCCGATACGGACATAACCGCCGTCGAGTATGATACAATCATAATTCATGAACACATTCTCTCCCAGGATAATGCCGTTGCCGTGGTCACAATGGAACGGGGGACAAATGGTAGCGGTCTTCGGGAAACCGGGAATCAGGTCTTCCATCACCTGACGGTAATCGTCGTCGTAAATGGTCATCGTCTGCAACCGGGCGCACACTTTCTTGGCGTGTATCAGGCTGGCCTGTATTTCCGGTTCGGAAAAATCATAGAGCTCCTGACTGCGCATTTTTTCGTATTCTGTTTTCATAGGATTTCAGTTTATAAAATTACCATAGTCAAAGGTAGGAGGAATTTTGCTTATCTGCAAAAAAGAGAGAACTACAAGATGTGCCTATTAGTTAATCTCTTTCACCTCTATTTCTGCAACACCTATCATTTCAGAAAAGAAAGCCTTCAGCTCATTTGCAGTCTTTAGGTCTGCCAGCCGTTCATGAACCAAAAAAGTGGCATACGACTGCACAATGCTCTCCTTTCGAGGAACAAACCATACCATACAATCAATTCCTTGCTCAAAACGGTACAGATAAAAGCAAGGATGTGCAAGCGTGTGGCAATGAAACACCTCCTCACAAGCGAGCATAGAAATGGCGGCCACGTTCGCAGAACCTGCATAAGCGTTTATCCACATAGGAATACTCTGACAAAACCGTTCAAAAAACAACTTATCAGAGGTTTCCTTGTTTCTCCCAGTCATTTTTTTTTTCAAAAAAGCTGGCGAAAAGACAATCTCAAAAAACTTATAACCTGAATGATAATGGCAAGAAGCGAGGTGTTTCACCCGAGAGATAATGTCTGCGTTCTGCGTACAATAGTGAATATAGGTGCTATCCTTAGCCAAGATACACATTTTCTCTATCACCTCCAGTCCCCGCTGCAAAAGGAAATCAGAAGTATCCTCTTGTACATAAATAGAAGTAGGTCCGTCACTCCCTCCTATCACCCCTATAACGGAGGAAGTTTCTTTCGGGGCATGACGTGGGCTACAACCGACTGAAAGGACAGAAAGTGCTATCACACCACACATTACAAACAGATTGTTTTTCATACGATTCGGAATTTATGGTTAATCAAAGTTTTCCAGAAGGAAATGATTGTATTTCCTTTTATTGATGTAAATGGTCAGGGTATATATGTATAATCAAATGACCAAGAAACAGATTTCACGCTGCCCATTTCTGCGAATGTATAGAATCTTTTCTAATAATCAATAATTAAGCTTCGTTTGTTTCCCCCATTACTTAAAAGAACTCCAGTCAACATTAAAGTGTAGTTATATTCATGTAGCTCGTACATGAATATAACTAAAACATCAAGCTAAGAAATTTTTTTTGAGAACTCTTGAACCGTTCAATCTCTAAAGAGAGCGATTTCTTTAACTGGCCAGCCATAAAGCCCAAGAAAGGCTGATTTGTTTCTTCTTCCTGTGATTGCTGTAAAGCAGAAATATACTCTTCCCTGTCTTCTTTGAATATCTTAGTCGGAAATAGGTTGTAGCAGAACTGAATGTAATTCATCAGCAGGCGGGCGGTTCTTCCGTTGCCATCTACCCACGGATGAATGGTTACTAAATTAAGATGGGCATTAAAACTCAACTCGTAGCGTTCACGAAAAGTTGTCGCCGCTCTTTGCTTTTCTTGAAGAACTATACACAATTCATCTACCTTAGCAGGAACTTTCTGATAACTCATATAAGAACGACCACCCACACCTGCCGTAACGCCGCACAAACGAAATTCTCCTTTGGAAGAATCAAAGGAGCCACCCATTACATGGTGTATGCTGCCTGTAGTACGCATCAGCGTTGCATTCAATCTTTGCAAAAATGGCGAGGTGATTGACTCTTTACGCTTGGCTTCCTCTTTAGCAAGCTCGTATGCCTTCTTTAAGTCCTCATTCATCAAGTGATATACCAGCGGCTTTCCTTTGGCAGTCAGCCCCTCATCAAAAAGCATTTGTGCCTCCACTTCGGTGAGTGTGGAACCCTCAATCGCTGTAGAATGGGCAATAAGAGAATAGAGGTAGTACTTCTCATAGTCCACCGCTTCACTGATACCAAGTTGACGAAACTTTTGGTATAACTGTTCTATCTCCTGCCAAACACCTTGTTCCATGGACTCTTATTTAATAGGATTTATCTTTTCAAAGGTAGTGTATTTGCATTGCGTAGCCAAAGAAAATAATGACTTACTACTCTATTTTTTATACTTTTGGAAAAAATATGAGGAAAATTTCAGTAAAAGAAAAAAAGCTAAGCATTGATTTCTCAGTTGCTTAGCTTCCTGTGGTACCCAGACCCGGTACAAGGCATAGAAATCATAGGAAAATAAAAGAATTTATCTTCCTTATTATCAATTATTTGCATCTTTCTTATTTTCTCTATTTTTGCCATATTTTGCCCATTTTTCGTCATTAAGTACACTTTTAGTACACTTTGAAATTCCATTTTCTTTTGTACCTTTGCAATATCGGAAAACAAAAGAAAATCAATTATTTAGCGTAATCACCCGGTTATGGTACCTAAATCGGGATAAAACCTCTAAACAATGGCAAAGTTAGAAAATAAAACGAAAGAAAACCCTAAATTGGAGCAAAACAGGCTGTCGGACGGCAGAATTAGTTTGTATCTGGAGTATTATTTGGGTAGAGAGGAAAAGCCTGTATTGGATGAAAACGGTAATCAGGTGTATTATGAAAGCGGTAAGATGTGGGGAAAGCCGAAGTTCGCTATCAAGCATCACAGGCGAAAAGAGAACCTCAGCCTGTATCTGATAGAGAAGCCACGTACCCCTGCGGAACGCCAGCAGAACAAGGAAACACTGGAGCTTGCTGTAAAAATACGTGCCGAACGTGAACAGGAGTTTAAGGAAAGTATGTTGGGCTATCGCCTGAAAAAAGACCGGAACGTGAATTTCTTGGATTATTTTCAAGCCTATATCAATGACTATACCAAGAAAGACATTCGGATGGTGCAAATCGCCCTAAGCCGTTTCAAGGACTTTTTGAAGGAACATTACCCGATGCACGAGTTCGGCATCAAGCCGGAACTTATCACGAAGGACATGATGGAACAGTTCGTAGCTTATCTGCAATCCCGGAGCGTGGGCGAAGGGGCTAAAAGCATCTTCCAACGTTTCAAGAAGGTTATCCACTATGCGATTGACCACGATGTGATGCTGAAAGACCCCTGCAAAGGCGTTACCTGCAAGGCGGATAGCCAGATACTACGCAAGGACGTGCTTTCGCCGGAAGAAATCCAGCGGTTGATTGCGTGCCATTATGACAACGAGAACCCCAACGTAAGGCGTGCGTTTATCTTTTGCCTGTATTGTGGCTTGCGCTTCTGTGATGTGAAAGACCTTACCTATAAGAATATCGACTACGCTAATAAGCTGCTAAAATTTGAGCAGAACAAGACCAAAGGTCATTCCGCCAGTAGCGGTGTGGTCATTCCGCTCAATGACGGTCTTCTTTCGCTTGTGGGAGAACCGCCGGCAGACGGTAACAAAGACGCTCTCATCTTCAACCTGCCTTCGTATGAAAGTTGCTGCAAATCCGTCAAGCGTTGGGTGAAAAGAGCCGGGATAGATAAGCACATAAGCTGGCATTGCGCCCGTCACTCATTCGCCGTAAATATCCTCAACAATGGGGCGAACATCAAGACGGTTGCCAGCCTGCTCGGGCATAGCGGACTGAAACATACGGAGAAATACACCCGTGCGGTGGATAAATTGAAAGAGGAGGCGATAAACAGCCTGCCGGAATTAAAGTTTTAACCATAAAAGACTTACCTTTGCAACTATGGACTTTGAAGCATTAGTAAAACATATCAGCACGATACAAAGCACGTTGCAGGCGCAAGCCGCACACGCTGTAAACCTCGCCCTGACTGCCCGCAATTGGCTCATGGGCTGCTATATCGTGGAGTTTGAGCAAAACGGTGAAGACCGTGCCGCATACGGCGAACAACTGTTGAAGAAACTGGAACAGCGGTTGAATGTCAAAGGACTGAACGAGCGCAGGTTTCGTGAGTTCCGGCGGCTATACCTTGTTTATCCGCAACTGAAAGAGCCTATCGCACAATACATATTGGCAGGAAGCGAAATTCGGCACACACTGTCCGCCGAATTCACAGACCCAATTCGGCACACGGTGAGTGCCGAATTACAATCCGTTAATAATCAACCAAGTGAATGGAATACACAAGCTGATAGATTATTTGAAAGATTACCGTATTCTCATTTAAAGTTTATTTCTAAAATAGAAAATCCGGTCAAACGTGCTTTCTATGAAATGGAAGCAATAAGGGGTTGTTGGTCAGCAAGAGAACTGGAGCGGCAAATCAATTCCCTCTATTACGAGCGCAGCGGATTGTCGAAAAACAAAGAAGCCTTATCTGCTTTGGGCTGCAACGGCAAGCCATGCCGCTGCAGCCCAAAGACATTATTAACACGCCTGTTACGTTGGAGTTCTTGGGATTGAACGACCGTGCTTTGGTAACGGAAAGCGACTTGGAGCAATCCATTCTCGACAACCTGCAACACTTCCTGTTGGAAATGGGGCATGGGTTCTGCTTCGAAGCACGCCAAAAGAGAATCCTGATAGACGGGGATTATTTCTTTGCCGACCTCGTGTTTTACCACCGCATTTTGAAATGCCATGTCATCGTGGAATTGAAGATAGACAAGTTCCGCCACGAATACGCTTCGCAACTGAACCTATATCTTAACTACTTCAAGGCGGAAGTGATGCAACCCGACGACAATCCGCCTGTGGGCATCCTGCTTTGCACCGAGAAGGGCGACACGTTGGTAAAATACGCCACTGCCGGATTAGACCCGAACATCTTCGTGCAAAAGTATATGATAGAACTTCCCACTGAAGAGGAAATTAAGAAGTTCATTTCAACTGCAAACTATTAGCAATAAAAAACACTACTGGCGAAAAGAAGGAAAGCCATTCTTTCTCTTTTCGCCAGCACGTTTATTACTGCCAACAAGAATAGGTTTAGGTTAGTTTGGATGTATATACAAAAGACAGAACTAAACCGTAAATGCAGACGATAATTATAGCAAGTCACTTATGATACATTCTGTTCTTCCAAGACTATATTAGCATCATTATCGCATTTTTCAGGCTTAATCCGCTCTATACGACGAATATGTTTTGCCCTATTAGCTATAATTAACGGTACACGCTCGACAACAACAACCGATGTGTCAAGCCCCAACGCCCTCGGTTCTCCAATGCCTATCTTTCTAATTAAGGCATAAAGGCTCATCAGCAAATTTTGTCGGCGGTTACGGGAATCTTCAGGATAATATATCCGGTGGATAATAATAAAGCGAAAATCACCCGGTATGCCATTCTTATGCAATGAAGGATAAGAGCTTGTTAGTTCTACTTCACCATCCGCAACAAGGTCATCAACTACTTGTCGTAAATAAAGGCTCACGCGCGGTTCTATACGAAAACCTATACGCATGGTTATACTAAACAATGTCCCTTTTATTAATGTGGAACAATTATATTCAAGTGTGTCTGGTGTATCCACAAATTCAAGGTTAATAAGCCAATAATGATCTGCCCGTTTAGGCTGCTTATTAATTATGGAATACAACAATTTATCGTCCACACAACCTTCTTTGTCTGCATGATTCACATAGACAAGATTAGAAGCATATTTGGATATGCTTTCGTCCGCCTTAATATCAGAAATAATGTTGTAGTATTCACTCAACCGTTTGGAAGACATATGTTTTCGACGAATTTTGTTGGCACTTACCCATACAAACATGATAAAACATAATAATCCACCTATTAACAGCGTAAACCAACCTCCGACCATAAATTTGGACAGGTTTGCAGCAAGGAAAATACCTTCAATAACACAATATCCGCCGACAAACAGTATTGATAGAATGCGTGGAATGTTATGCATATGCAAATAGAATCCCAACAACAATGTTGTCATCAACATTGTAATAGTTATGGCAAGTCCATAAGCGGCTTCCATGTGGGTGGAATCTCGAAACAACAATATAGTAAATATTACTCCAATATACATTACAAGGTTTACCATTGGAATAAATGACTGACCTTTTACGTTGGTAGGGTGCTTAATACGCATACGAGGCCAGAAATTCAAGTTCATAGCTTCACTCAATATGGAAAATGAACCGCTTATTAGAGCTTGGCTCGCAACAATAGCTGCCCCGGTAGCCATTGCTATGGAAAACAACAGTATTTCTTGTGGCATGATTGAATAAAATGGGTTCACTGTACCTTCTGCACTTTCCGGATGATGCAATACCCACGCTCCTTGCCCCAAATAATTTAGAATAAGCATCACCTTTACAAATATCCAACTGACCGTAATATTTCGTCTGCCACAGTGCCCTAAATCAGAGTATAAGGCTTCTGCACCAGTGGTACACAAGAAAACGGCACCCAATATCAGAAACCAGTGGGGGGATTCCACTAATAACCGTATGGCATAGTAAGGATTGAATGCCTTGAATACTTGAGGATAGGAAGTCAGACTGATAGCTCCGGCGATTCCAAGAAGCAGGAACCAAAGTAGCATAAATATGCCAAATGACCGTCCTATATTTTCTGTACCAAAACGCTGAACGAAAAATATAATGGTAATAATGGTCAGTGTAATAGGAATCACAGGCAGATGCGGACTGATACTTTCAAGTCCTTCTATGGCAGTTGTGACCGTAATGGCTGGAGTGATAATACCATCAGCAAGCAAAGTGCTCGCACCGATAATGGCAATGATGTAAATCCACCTTCTTCTGTGGCGGCGTAAAAGGGCATAAAGCGCAAGTATGCCACCCTCCCCGTTATTGTCGGCACGGAGAGCCACCAGCACATATTTCACCGTAGTCTGAAGAGTAAGCGTCCATATGATACAAGACAATGCGCCTAAAACATAATTTTCATCAAGAGCTTCTCCAGTATGAATGATGGCTTTCATAACATAGAGTGGCGATGTTCCAATGTCACCAAAAACAATACCCAATGTGATGAGTAACCCGGCAAATCCAAGTTTATGTTGAATATTGCCTTCTTTTGATAGGTTTGCCATAAAAAGTAGTTTTTTGTTCTACATATATTTGTTTTCCTTTCAAGCGGCGCAAATATAAAATAAAATCTTAACAATAAGATTTCACTTTTCTTTTTTCGTGAAAAATATCATATAAACCTTGACGATGGTCAAGGCTTGTCTAAAAAAATAGTCTGTTTGAATTACGTATAACTATTAAACTCAAAAGCCGATGGAAAAGACCGCACGGAAATAGCCTTCTTCGCCAAGTTCGTATTGTGTTCAAACAATGAGTATCTGCCTGTAATCATAGACGCAGGGGAAACACGATACTGGGTAAGGAAGATAAATCCGCTGCAGAACGATGATACGAATTTCCTGCAAAAGCTGAAAGAGGAAATACCAGCCTTCCTGTTCTTTCTGACACAAAGGGAGCTTTCAACGGAAAAGGAAAGCCGTATGTGGTTCAATCCGAAGCTGACACATACGGCAGCCCTGCAGAAAATCATCCGGAGCAACCGCAACCGTCTGGAGATAGAAATGGCTGAACTGTTCCTTGACATCATGTCAAACATGAATGTAGAAAGCGTATCATTCTGCCTGAACGACCTCATGACACTGCTTATCTATTCGCAGGTAAAGGCAGAGAAATATCAGGTGCGGAAAGTGGTTCAGGAAGTATGGAAGCTGACTTCCGCACCGAACTCGCTTTCCTACACCGCCTATGAGATTGCTCCCCACCGTGACTGCCACTACGAAACGAAAAGGAAGACAGGAAGGTTCTACACGATAACCAAGAAACAGCTGACCGCTATATGATTATTTTGATGAAATGATGAATACAGTATATAACACGTTGTATTACAATATAATACAAGCTCATCATTTATTCATCGGAATATAATGCTGATGAAAAGAGAAATCATCATTTCTTTTTTGGCAAGCAGTCTGATGAAAAAATGATGAAGTGTTACCATTCTGTATAATAGCTTATTACAGGTAAAATTCATCAAATCATCGTTTTTTCACTCATCACAAAACCGTACGAAAATGACAACAGAAGAAGCAAAAAAGATAAGAATCGCAGACTATCTGCACTGTCTGGGGTATTCCCCAGTAAAGCAGCAGGGGGTAAACCTCTGGTACAAATCCCCGTTCAGGGAAGAGAACGAGCCCTCGTTCAAGGTAAACACCGAACGTGAACAATGGTTCGACTTCGGTCTGGGAAAGGGCGGCAACATCATCGCACTGGCGGCACACCTCTACGCAACGGAGAGTGTTCCGCATATCCTGAAACGCATAGAGGAACAGACACCGCATGTCCGTCCCGTGTCTTTCTCTTTTCACAGGCAGTCTGCCACCGAGCCGAGTTTCCAGCAGCTTGACATCGTGCAGCTGTCTTCCCCTGCCCTGCTCTCTTACCTGCAGGAAAGGGGAATAAATACGGCACTGGCGAAAAGAGAATGCCGTGAGGCACACTTCACCAACAACGGCAAACGGTATTTCGCCATTGCCTTTCCGAACATATCGGGTGGATATGAAATCCGCAACCGATATTTCAAGGGCTGCATCGCACCGAAGGAAATTTCACATATCAGACAATCGGGAGAGCCGAGAAAAGCATGTTACGTTTTTGAGGGGTTCATGGACTACCTTTCCTTTCTGACACTAAGGCTTGAAAGCTGTCCGCAATTCCCCGATTTCGACAGACAGGACTACATGGTTCTGAACTCTGTTGCCAATGTTTCCAAGGCACTCTATCCACTGGGCAGCTATGAGCGCATCCACTGTTTCCTTGACAATGACCGTGCAGGAATGGAAGCCCTGCAGCAAATCAAAAAGGAATATGACAATGCCAGATATATACGTGACGCTTCACACATTTACAGCGGATGCAAGGATTTAAACGAATACCTGCAAAAACGGGCAGAGACAAAGAAACAGGCTCAATCCATCAAAGTGAAGACACCGCCCAATAAACCGGGAGGCTTTCGGTTATAGCCCACTATAACTACACGCTTCGCTTACGTAGTTGTGGGCTCTCCCGAGGGGATTAGGGTTTTACCCTAATAACCCACTCAGGGCGTTTCTCCCCTGAGAACCCAGAGCAAAGAGTGACCCTCTCTTTGCAATCTCCGCTTATGAGTTGCACCCCTAAGAACCCCATGCGTTTACGGACAGCGGAAAAGCAAATAATAAAGTACAAACTCAAAAACAAGTATCTATGGCAACAAAATCAAGCATACATATCAAGCCCTGCAATATCGCATCGAGCGAGGCTCACAACAGGAGGACTGCCGAATACATGAGCCACATCGGAGAGTCCAGAATCTATGTGGTTCCCGAACTCTCCGCCGATAACGAACAGTGGATAAATCCCGACTTCGGCAGTCCGGATTTGCGGACGCATTATGACAACATCAGGCAGATGGTAAAGGAGAAGACAGGACGTGCCATGCAGGAAAAGGAACGGGAGCGCAAAGGCAAAAACGGTAAAATCATCAAAGTGGCAGGTTGCTCGCCCATACGTGAAGGGGTGTTGCTTGTCAGGTCGGACACCACACTGGCGGACGTGCGCAGATTCGGAGAGGAATGCCAAAGACGCTGGGGTATCACACCTCTTCAAATCTTCCTGCACAAGGACGAAGGGCATTGGTTGAACGGTCAGCCGGAAGCAGAGGATAAGGAAAGTTTCAAAGTAGGCGGCAGATGGTTCAAGCCGAACTATCATGCCCACATCGTTTTCGACTGGATGAACCACGAAACCGGAAAGAGCCGGAAGCTCAATGACGAGGACATGATGCAGATGCAGACCCTTGCATCCGATATCCTGCTGATGGAGCGTGGGCAGTCAAAGGCTGTTACAAGCAAGGAACATCTGGAACGTAACGACTTTATCATCGAGAAACAGAAAGCCGAGCTGCAACGCATGGACGCTGCAAAACGGCACAAAGAAGAACAGATAAATCTTGCCGAACAGGAACTGAAACAGGTAAAATCAGAAATACGCACTGACAAGCTAAAGAAGACAGCCACCACGGCAGCGACAGCCATAACAAGCGGTGTTGCTTCTCTTTTCGGAAGCTGAAAACTGAAAGAACTGGAACATGCGAACGAAAAACTGCAAGACGAGGTTTCAAAACGGGACACCAATATTGAAAAATTGCAGAGCCAGATACAGCAGATGCAGAAACAGCATGATACGCAAATCCACAATCTCAGGGAAATGCACAGACAGGAACTTGACATAAAGGAAAAGGAACTGTCACGGCTCGCCAGAATCATAGACAAGGCTTTCAGGTGGTTCCCGATGTTCAGGGAAATGCTCCGCATGGAAAAGTTCTGTGCCACGCTGGGGTTCACTAAAGAAATGACTGAAAGTCTTATAGTCAAAAAAGAAGCCCTGAAATGCAGCGGTAAAATCTATTCCGAGCAACACAGACGGAACTTTGATGTCAAGGATGACATTTTAATGATAGAAAACGACCCTGACGATGAAAGCAGGCTGAACCTGACAATAAACAGGAAACCGATTGCCGAGTGGTTCAGGGAACAATGGCACAAGCTTAGATATGGAACAAGAGTGCCGCAACAAGAAGAAAGGAAAGGCAAAGGATTTAAAATATAACTTGATTGTTTGAGGCTCTATATTCCCGATAATCAATTAAATTGTGTATCTTTGCCAATGGATTGAGGAAACTCTTTCCAAGACATATTAGAATTAGAAGAAGCGTTATGCTTATCTTGTACTTGAAAACGTAGGAAATTTTCAATCTGAATACAAGGATAGCATAGTGGTTCTCACGCATATAGCGTGGGCTGCTATTGTTGCATCTGTATTCAGGGTTTCCTACGACCTTCAAGTAAGAGTGTGGCATGCGGTTCACGCTTATTTTTAAATCTTTAAATACATACATTCAATTATGAAATTCTCAAAAACACTCTCCACTTGTTTAAAATGCATTTTTATTTCAGTCTTTTTTCTTTCAAGTACTGTTTGCGTATTTGCCCAACTTAAGAAAACGGCAAAAATTGAAAAGGTAAAATCTTTCACAGCTGGTTCTGTTACCTTAAATAAAACGTCCTTAGATGGTGTCGAAGTATATTCTGTAACTTTACCCAATAACTCAAAATATCATCAACCAATAGTTTTCTTTCTTGGGAATAAAGATGAAATGATTAAAAATTTACAAGATTTATCAGACGCCCTTGAAGAAGGTGAAAAAGGTGAAGTATTTGATTTCTCCGCATGTGGGAAAAATTACCAACTGTCTTTTAGCCGGACTTTAGGACAAAAATGTTTCAAGATTTGGGAACCTATAAATACGTCAAATGACTTCGGACGTTTTTTCAAAGCTACAATTGATGATATTTTAGAATTTATGAAAACCCCACAATAATTAGTATACTATTTTATGAGCGACACGAAACTTTTATCATTATCTGAAATATTCAATAATAAAATATTTCGAATTCCTGATTTTCAACGTGGATATTCTTGGGAAGAACGTCAATTAGAAGATTTTTGGGAAGATATTCAAAATCTTAGCCCTAACAAAATTCACTATATCGGTTTACTAACAGTCGAGCCAATAAAAGAAAGCGATATATTAAATATTGAAAAATGGAAAGATGATTTATGGCTCTTTAAAAAAGGATTGTCTGCTTACTATGTAATTGATGGTCAGCAGCGATTAACTACATTAATTATCCTACTGCATGAAATTTTGCGTACATTCAGTGATGATGAAGGTATTAATTACGGGCAAAAGAGTGAATGGATTGATCGTTTTTTGTATCGTTCCTATAATTCGATATATAAATCATTTGTATTTGGATATGAAAAGGACAATCCAAGCGATGAGTACTTTAAGACAAAAATATTAGAACAAGAATCATCTACAGCAGACAAATACCCAGAAACATTGTATACCGCAAACCTTATGTTTGCAAAAAAATATTTTGCCAAAAAGCTTAAAGTATTAAATAACGTGAGTTCGATATAATTCAAAACATAGTAAGTTGCCCGTCTTTGACAAAACACAGGTCAATGGCGGGCTTCTTTTCAAAGAAACAGTATGCTGCTATGGCAGATAGAGAATTGGCAATGAAGT